>NZ_JBNTJV010000001.1:0-1079979 GCF_051195035.1 Natronomonas sp. EA1 | reverse complement strand
CAAACCGGGTCGAGAGGCACTCAAAGAGATTGTCAGAGCAGTTCTCTGACTCACCAACAATGTACTTCACAAGAGCGTACAATCAATTCAGCCAATATTAACCTCGTTGAAGATGGCTCCTCAGTCGCTCTAGACTCTGCGGGTGACTTCTCTTCAACCGATGTATCGGCTGGCACAACCTTCGGTGTAGACGCAGCAAGTGGGAATGAAATCAGGGTTGTGTACTCCAGTTCAAGTTCCGACAGCACTGCCACACTTGGGAAATTCGAAGTTCCGTAAATAGCTAATTCAACTCTAAAATGAATTTCAAAAAATTATTCAAAGACGATGACGCCGTATCGCCCGTCATCGGCGTAATCCTGATGGTGGCGATTACGGTTATCCTGGCTGCCGTCATTGGGACATTCGTCCTCGGGCTCGGCGATCAGGTTCAAGACAGTGCCCCAACTGCTTCGTGGACCTTCGAGACTCAAACCTACACGTTAAGTAGTACTGACTTCACCGCTGTCCAGATTACTCACGATGGTGGGGATAGCATAGATGGCGCGAATGTACTTGTTTCAGTTAATGGCGAGCAAGCGTACGCTGCAGATGGAAGTGATTTCGCAGTCAAAGCGTTTACTGGAACAATTAGTGCTGGCTCAAGTACAACTATTGTCGGAGCTGGAAGCGATGCCAATGTCCCCGATGGCGGGAATGATAAGTTTACTGTCGATGGGAGTGATCTCGATATCGACATCAACAACGATGGTGCCACCAGTGGAACAATTGACCAAGTTCAATTGACCTCTGGACAGACGGTCCGCGTAATCTACCAGAGTCCCACTTCAGATAGCACAGCCACAATCGGTAAGTACGAACTGCCCTAGAAAATATATCACTTCTTTATTTTGAACACCTCTCTGAGAGATTTCTTCACCATTCGATTTGATTAATGGCTAATTCTGTAATATACTCCTCAAGCAAGAAGCGTCAGGCTTTACCCCCTCTCTCGCGCACGGTCGACATGGACCAGCTTTCCCAGTCGCTTCGGGACGCACCCATCATCGAGAAAGACGGTTATCACTATTTCGTCCACCCGATCAGCGACGGCGTGCCGATGCTCGAACCCGGCCTTCTCCGTGAGATCGTCATCCGCATCATCCGGAAGGCGAACTTAGAGAACGTCGACAAGATCGTCACGCCCGCGGCGATGGGGATCCACATCTCGACGGCGGTGTCGCTGATGACGGACATCCCGCTCGTCGTCATCCGCAAGCGCCAGTACGGCCTCGACGGGGAGACCCCGCTGTTCCAGCAGACCGGCTACTCCGAGTCCCAGATGTTCATCAACGACGTGGACGAGGGCGACCGGGTGCTCGTGCTCGACGACGTGCTCTCGACGGGCGGGACCCTCTCGGCCATCTGCGCCGCGCTGGAGGACATCGGCGCGGAGCTGGTCGACGTGGTCGCGGTCATCAAGAAGGTGGGCGGCGAGAACAAGCTGGACGACACCCCCTACGCCGCGAAGACGCTCATCAACGTCGACGTCGTCGACGGCGAGGTCGTCATCGTCGACGAGAACGGCGACGACTGAACTCCTCTCGGCTCAGCGCTCCTCTCCGAGAAGCACCGACCGCAGCTCCGGTACGCCGACCACGATCTCATCAGCCGCAGAGAGATCCGTCTCCGCCCCGTCGCCCCGGAACCCGACCGTCCAGAGCCCGGCGGCCGTCGCGGCCTGTACGCCCGCGGTCGAGTCCTCGACGGCGAGACAGGCGTCGGGGGTGAGTCCCAGCTCGGCGGCCCCACGCTCGTAGATGGCCGGTGCCGGCTTCCCCGGGCCGTCCAGGTCCTCCGCGCTGACGACGGCGTCGAAGTGACCGGTGAGCCCGAACCGCTCGTCGAGCAGGCCGATCCAGTCGCGGGGCGAGGAGGTCACCAGCGCGAGGGGGACTCCCCGGTTCCGAAGCTCTGCCAGGAGCTCCGGCACCCCGTCGAACAGCTGGGCCTGTTCGCGGTAGATGCGCTCTCCTGTGGTCTCGAACATGGCCTCGAACTCATCGCGGGAGACCGCGACCTCGTACTCGGCGACGAGGTCGGGGTAGACCTCTCGGAAGTTCCGGCCGGTGATGGCGGCAAGCGGGATGTCGTCGTCCGGGGCGGTCGTCGGGAGGATCTGCTCGCGCTGCTGTTCGACCCAGTGCTCCTCCGAGCGGATGAGCACGCCGTCCATGTCGAAGCAGATACCGTCGAACGCGGTGTGGAGGGCCATTCGTGGTGTCACGTTACCGAGAGGGTGGCTTGGCTCTTTGGTCAGACGGGACACACCAGCCACCCGGTAACACCCGTGTCGCCACGAACTGAAGTACCTCTGTACCCTACATTGAGCCATGACCGACGTGACACCAACCCCCGGTATCCACCACGTGACGTGCGTCGCGGGTGACCCGCAACGGAACCTCGACTTCTGGGTGGAGACGCTCGGCCTCCGCCTCGTGAAGCGCTCTATCAACCAGGACGACCCGAGCACCTACCACTTCTTCTTCGCGGACGCGGCGGGGACGCCGGGGACGAGCATGACGTTCTTCCCGTGGCAGAACCTCTCGCAGGGGAAGGTGGGGTCGGGGCAGGTCGCCCGCACCGCATTCCGCGTTCCCGAGGGGAGCCTCGACTTCTGGGAGGACCGGTTCGACGAGTACGACGTGGAGTACGACGACCGCGTGGAGCGGTTCGGCGAGACCGTCCTCCCGTTCCGCGACCCGGATGGGCTCCCGGTCGAACTGGTCGAAGTCGAGATTCCCGAGGACGACCCGACCGTCCCGTGGACGGCCTTCGTCCCCGAGGAGCACGCCATCCGGGGGTTCCACTCCGTGACGCTGTGGCTCGCGGACCCCGAACCGACCGAGGACCTGCTTCGCACGATGGGGCTCGAGGAGGTGGGCGCCGAGCAGGCGCAGGGTGACACGCCCGGCGACCAGCGCACCCGGTTCGCCGCGGCCGGCCCCGTCGGAAAGTACGTGGACGTGCTCCCGACGATCGAAGGAGGCCGGCAGGGCCACGGGACCGTCCACCACGTCGCCTTCCAGACGCCTACCGACGAGGACCAGGCCGCGATGCGCTCCGCGGTGCAGTCACAGGGGCTGCGCCCGACCCAGCAGATCGACCGACACTGGTTCCGGTCGGTCTACTTCCGCGAGTTCGGCGGTGTGCTGTTCGAGCTCGCGACGAAGGACCCGGGCTACACCAGCGACGAGTCGCTCGACGAGCTCGGCGAACGGCTCGTCCTCCCGGGGAAGTTCGAGGCCCAGCGCGAGCAGATCGAGGCGAACCTCCCGGACGTGACGGTTCCGCGGGCGGAGCCGGTCGAAGCGGACGACTGAGCCGGCTCCGCGAGACAGCTCCGCGGGACGGCACCGGCTCGACTCGCCACCAGAGTCAGCCTTTTTCCTCCCACGCCCGAAGGTCCGGTCCCATGCAGGTACTGTTCGTCGTCAGCGAAGCGGGCTACTGGAGCGAAGAATGCATCACGCCGCTCGAGGTGCTCACCGAGGAGGGAGCCGACATCACCGTCGCCACGCCCTCCGGCGGTGAGCCGGTCATCGACGAGCGCTCGCTCGACCCCGAGTCCGTCGAGGACCACGAGCATCTCCGCGAGGTCCACGAGACCGACGACCGGCTGAACGATCCGATTCCGGTGGCCGAAGCCGAGATGGCTGAGTACGACGCGCTCGTCCTCCCCGGCGGTCACGGCACGGTCTGGGACATCAACCAGGACAGCCACACCCGCGCGCTCCTGCGCGAGGCCGTCGAGGCGGACACCCCCGCCCTCGTCGTCTGTCACGCGGTGGGCATCCTCGCGTTCACGCGCGACTCCGACGGTGGGTTCCTCGTCGACGGCAAGGACGTCACCGGCTTCCCCAACGAGTGGGAGGAGGGAATCGTCGACGAGAACGACGTGCTTCCCGATGGAGAGAAGCTCCCGTACTGGGTCGAAGACGAGGTCGTCGCTGCCGGCGGGAACTTCGACGCGGAGCTCGAGTCCGACACGTCCGTGACGGTCGACGGCGCGCTGCTCACCGCGCGCGGCCCCGGCTCCTCGCGGGCCGCCGTGGAGACGCTGCTCGACGAACTGTAACTACCGCCGGCTCACTCGTCTTCGTCTTTCGCCACGGATGCCGGGATGAGCGTCGACTGGGCGGCCATGTGTAGCAGGCCGAATCCGATTCCGGCGACGGCGAGCGACCAGAAAAATCGCGGTTCGCGGCCGGCATAGCGGGCGAGCGCGAACGTCGCGAGGAGCGTCACGACGGTTCCCGCGAGCAGGACCCACGAGAGCGACAGCACCAGCCTGTCGCGCGCGGCGACCGGGAGCGTCCGGTAGTGGAGGAGCTTCCCGACCGTGTTGAGGCCGAACGCCAGCGTGACGACGACGAGGCCGAGCCAGAACACGGGCGCGACGTTCACCAGCGTGGCGACGCCGAGACAGCCGAGCCCGCCGAACAACAGCAGTTTGCTGCGCCCCTCCGCGAGCGCGGGGTCGACCCACGGCGTCGCTCCCGTCGTGTCGTCGATGCTCGCGGCCGTCATGGCGTCGGTGAGGGGAGGACGGGAACGTTCAGATAACCGAGGTTGGCGAGCGCAGTCACCGCGAGCAGGACCACGCCCCCGGTGACGAGCAGCGCGTCGCCCGCGTCGAACTTGAGCGTGTGTCGAAGCTCGCGGTCCTCGTTCCGGAAGGAGTAGCCGCGCATCGTCAGCACGGACATCATCGTGTTCGACCGCCGGAGCACGGACATGAACATCGGAACGGCGAGACTGGGGACGTTCCGGGCGAACCGGATCGGGTTGCGCGTCTCGAGTTCGAGCCCCTTGACCTTCATCCCGTCCATGATTCGGAACAGGTCGCTGATGGTGACGTAAAACAGGAGGAGCACGTACTCCAGGGTGAAACACACCAGCTCGGGGACGCCGAGCCCGCGGAGCCCGTCGGTGATCTCCGTCAGCTCCATCGTCGTGAACAGGCTAGCGCTCACGAGCAGGGCGGCCTGCCAGGAGAAGGCGAGTTTCAGCCCGAAGTCGAAGTCGCCGCCGAAGGCGCTCCCACCCGTCGCCATGCGTTCGATGGCGGGGAACGCGAGGATGCCGAGGACGTTCGGCACCTGCAACAACAGGAGCGCACCGATCCAGATCGGCGGGACCCGCGCGACGATGGCGAGGCCGAAGCCGACGGCGACCATCGCCAACATCCACTCCCACGTCGGGGCGAGATACAGGTACGACAGCAGCAGCACGAACAGCCCGAGCTTCGCCCGGGGGTCACGCCGATGGACCCACGTGTCGCGGTCGTTGTAGATGACGGGAACGCGGCGTTTCATCCGCGCACCTCCAGCGTCGGCGCGAACGCCTCGACGAACGCGTCGGCGGTGAGCGCGTCCACGCCCACCTGTCTGGCGAGCCGTGCGGCCCGTGGCGGCCGGAGATGCCGGGTGGCGAGCCACTCCCAGTTGTCGACATCGAACACCGTCTCCACGGGGCCCTGCTTCGCTACCCGTCCGTCCTCGAGGACGGTGACGGTGTCTGCCACCTCACAGACGAACTCCATGTCGTGGTCGATGAGGACGACGCCCTTGCCTCGCTCGCGGAGCCGGTCGATCGTCCGGGTGATGTGCGCCCGTGCGGTCGCGTCGACGCCGGCCACGGGCTCATCGAGCACCAGCACGTCAGGGTCGGGCGCGAGCGCACTCGCGATGGTCACCAGCCGTCGTTGCCCCCGCGGAAGGAACATCGGGTCCGCCGTCAGTACGGACTCGGGAAGCCCGACCCACTCGCGGATCGTCTGGACCCGCTCGTCGATGAACGCGTCGTCGTACCGCTCGCGTTTCGAGAGGCCGAGCAGCCCAGTCCGCTCGTAGCGCCGGCGGGCAAGCGGGAATCGAAGCTCCCCGTCGACGGTCTGCTCGGAGAGCTGCTCGTCGGGGTTCTGCAGCGCGATGCCGACTGACTCCGCCACGTCGCGGGCGGTCCGCCCCTCCGTCGGCTCCCCGTCGACGGTCACCGCCCCCTCGTCGGGGGTGAACAGCCCGACGAGGAGCTTGCTCAGCGTCGTCTTCCCCGCGCCGTTCCCTCCGATGATGGCGTGGACCTCCCCCTCGGCGACCGTGAGATCCACGTCCTCGACGGCGACGATCTCCTCCGAGTAGCGGTAGGTGACCCCGTCCGCACGCAGCAGTGTCCGGCCGTCCGCGGCCGCGTTGTCGGCTCCAGCGCCGTCGGCGCGCTCCGGCCCACCGTCGGCCTGCGCGACGGTCGACTCTCCGGTGGTGGGATCCCACCCGACCGTGTGTCGGTCCAGCGCGTCGAGGAACTCCCCCGGCGTCAGCGGGGAGCTCGGGAGCCCGACCTCCCGCGCGATCCGAACGCAGACGGGCGGTGCGACCCCCACCGATTCGAGGAGCTCGGCGTCGCGCAACAGCTCGTCTGCCGGCCCGTACGCGACGCGTTCCCCGCCGTCGAGCACGAGCAGGTCGTCTGCGACCCCCACCAGCGCGTCGGGGTCGTTCGCCGTCACGACGAGCGTCATCTCGCCTTGCAGTGAGCTGATGAGGTTGGAGACATCGTCACGGCCCTCCGGGTCGAGCATGTCCGTGGCGGTGTCGAACACCAGCACGTCCGGGTCGGTGGCGAGCGCCGCCGCGATGGCGAGCCGCTGTTGTTGCCCCCCCGAGAGCTCCCAGGTGAACTGGTCTGCCACGTCGGCCATCCGGACCTGTTCGAGCAGTTCGCGCGCCCGGTCGAGTGCGTCCGCCCGGGGTATCCCCCGGTTCACGAGCGGTGCGACGACCTCGTCGATGACGCGGACCTGCGTGAGCTGTGCGGAGTAGTCCTCGAACACCATCGCCACCGCGGTGTCGTCCGCTTCTCGCGGGTCGCGTCCCGCGACCGAAAGCTCGCCGCTCGTCGTCCCCCCGGTGTTCTGCGGTGCGAAGCCGGACAGCGCCATCGCGAGCGTCGTCTTCCCCGCCTCGACGGGGCCGACGACACCGAGCACCGATCCGGCGTCGAGCTCGAACGAGAGCCCGGAGAGCACCGGCTCGTCGCTCGTGGGGTAGCTAAAACCGAACTCAGAGGCGTGGACCATCGGCTCTGTCGATGAGACGGGTGTATCTGTCATGTCTGTGTTCGTGTATAAAAAACCGCGTCGCGTTCAGTTGGCGGTCTGTGCGGCGGGTGCGAGCACGCGCTCCATCCGGCCACGCAGCGCGGAGACGACCGGGATGAGCGGGATCGCCCCGAGGACGATACCGTGAGTGACGGTGTTGCCCGCGAGCGCCGTGAGATAGACGCTCAGCGCGTCACCCGAGACCACGAGCAGCGAGAGCCCCTCGATGGCGAACTGGATGAACGCCCCGAGGACGGCCCCGATGGCCAGCTTCACGGTGTCGTTCGGGTCCTTGAAGAAGTAGCCCGCGATGGTGAAGCCGACGATGTATCCGGCCCAGCCGAACGGCTCGTCGGGCTCGAGCCCTTCGAAGAAGTCGAGGATACCCTCGGCCATCGTCGCCCCGACTGCGGCGGCGATGGTCGGCGTCCCCCACGGTACGAACACGATGACCGTGTAGACGACGAAGAAGGCCTTCCAGTCGATGTCCGGTGGAATCTCACCGAGGCCCTCGCCGATGGCAAGTGCCCCCGCGAACAGTACGGCCGTGAGCCCCGCGATAACGACGAGGCTCGTGATGTCTACGTCAGTGGTGAAGCGATCTGACCCCCGCTTCGAAGTTGCCTGCGCCATCACCTGTCCGATTCGCCGAGCCGTAAAAGAAGGCTGCTATGACGCGTACAGTCCGCCGGATACGGCCGTTGAGCACTCAGTACGTCACATATCCGTACAGATCGGTATATAGCTATAACTCTCGGTCGGGAGGGGGCTCACCGCAACCGCTGGTACTCGACTTTCAGACAGCGGTCCTGGACGACTCGTTTTCCGGCCGCTTCCGCCTTCTCGGCCGCCTCGCGGTCCTCGATGCCGAGCTGTGTCCAGATCACCTTCACGTCGTCGCGCTCGAGCGCCTCGTCGACGATGCCGGCGACCTCCTCACTCGGGCGGAACACGTCGACGATGTCGATCTCCTCGTCGATCTCCGCGAGCGAGTCGTACG
Organism: Natronomonas sp. EA1; assembly: GCF_051195035.1. Classification (NCBI taxonomy): domain Archaea; kingdom Methanobacteriati; phylum Methanobacteriota; class Halobacteria; order Halobacteriales; family Natronomonadaceae; genus Natronomonas; species Natronomonas sp. EA1. Next base: position 1,071,838 of record NZ_JBNTJV010000001.1, on the reverse strand, counting down.
GCTCCTCGCCGAAGATCTCGTCGGCGTAGGGGTTCACCGGATAAACGGTGTACCCCTGCTCTTTCAGGAACTTCGGGACGCCGTGGGCGGCCTTGCCGGGGGTGGCCGAACAGCCGACGACGGCGATACGCTTGTAGTCGAGAATCTCACGGAGTTCATCGTCGCTCGTAACTGGCATACGAGAGCCGACGGGGCGTCAGGCGAAAAGCCTGCCTCCGTCGTGTTCCGTGTACGCACAGTGGCGCAGCTCAGGGAAGCCGCGTCTCGATCCCGCCGTCCTCCTCGATACGGATGAGCCCGTCGAACAGCTGTGAGAGGGTGTTCATCGCCTGGGAGTCGTGCGCCTCGGATTCGAGGACGAACAGGCCGAGCGCGTCGGCGTTCTCGATACGCGAGGTGAACACGTGGAGAAACCGGAAGACGGTCTGGAGATCAGAGTAGATGAGCAGGGTCGACAGCGACGTGAACAGCACCCGGTTCTTCGTGACGCCGCGCTCCTTGTAGAACCCCTCTAACAGGTTCGAGAACTTGATCCCGATCCCCGTCATGTCCTCGGGGGAGGAGGCGTAGCGGATGTCGTCGCTGTCGCGGATGGTGCCCTGCCCCTGGTGTTTGGTGATACAGTCGACGATGCCGACCGGCGGGCCCGCCTCGAACAGCACCTCGTGGTCACGACGGAGACGGTCGGCACTGTCCCTGTTGGTGACGATGATGGCACCCTCGCCGTTCGCGAGACCGTGTTCGAGGAACTCGAATCCGAGCCGGTCCTTGCCGCTCAGTGCCGGCCCTGTGATGAGGAGGCTGTTCCCCGGCGCGACCTCCGTGCCGGCGAGCGACCCGCCCAACTCATACATCGGGAGGCCCCACGCATCGGGGTTCCACCGACTGGCGGTCCGTCCGGTCACACCGTTCCATTACTCTGTATGGCACTCAGCGCACATTTAGCGTTTTTGCTTGGCTCCGGGGTTCTTGCGTGGTATCAACACGGTAACCGGGGTGGCGTTCGATGGACCACCGGCGAGTATCGCCGGGAGACGACGAATCGACACTCACGCGAGCCGCCCGACGACGAACGCGGCGGCCGCGAGGAACATCCCGTATTTCAACAGCGACTGGCCCGCGGTTGGGTCGCGCCACGACCGGTACCCCGCGAACAGCATCACCGCGTCCGCGGGGAGCACGGCCACGAGGTACGCGACCGAGAACGTCCCGCGCAGGTACGGCAGTGGCGAGGCCCCCACGGCCACGACGAGCGCGACGAGCGCCACCACGAGCGCGACCCGCTCGCCCGCCGCGATGGGGAGCGTGTTCAGCCCCTCCTCTCTGTCCCCCTCGATGTCCTCCACGTCTTTCACGACCTCACGCGCGAACGTCGAGAGCGCGGCGAGCGCGAACAACACGACGACCGCGGCCGAGAGCCGCCCCAGCACGGCCGCCGAGCCGAACAGGAAGGTGCTCCCGCCGAGATACGAGACGACGAGGTTCCCCATCCCGGGCAGTCCCTTGAACACCTTCGTGTAGGCGACGAGCGCGAGGAGGTTCACCACCGCGATGGCGATGGCCAGCGGCGGGAGCACCGCCGTCAGCGCCACCGCCCCGACGAACAGCGCCACCGAGAACCACAGCGCCTGCCGCGGCGTGACCGCCCCCCGCGGGATGGGCCGCCCCGGCTGATTGATGCGGTCGATCTCCCGGTCGAAGTAGTCGTTGATGGCGTTGCCCGCCCCCGTCGCGAACACCGTCGCGAGTACGGCCGCCGTGACGCCCACGTACGCCGGGGTGCTCGACGGGATGCCGGCGACGAACGCCCCGATGAAGGTGAGCAGCCCCGCCGCGACCGCGTTGCCCGGTCGCGTCAGCTCCAGTAGCCCGCGAAACATACCCCCACTGCCCGAGCGCCGGCCATAAACCCGACGGAAGCCCCCCGGTTCGAATCGCGGGACTTATGCGGAACGCCCGACGTGTATCCGACAGGGCCCTTAGCTCAGCCTGGACAGAGTGTCTGGCTTCGGACCAGATTGTCGGGGGTTCAAATCCCTCAGGGCTCGTTCGGTTCCTCACTGCGTTCGTCACCTCACGAGCCCTGCGTACTCACGCTCGCTCCGCTCGCGTGAGTCCCTCAGGGCTCGCTTTTGCGAGCCTCGGAGATTTGAAGCAGGCCGGAGCTTCGTTGGTTGTTTAATTTCGGCCGCTAGCGTGACGAATTCTCGTTTGCCAACGAGATCTCCATGTGAGCAGAGCTTTCGCGTACTCACGTGAGCGCAGCGAATGTGAGTCCCCTACCTGATTATATTTTATTTGACTACTGCATCTAGACTCGCATATTCGAGGAGATCTTCTTCTTGTTGATTGTCTAACCATATCAAGAATCCTCTATCCACTATACTGAGCCTTCTGTTTGTTTGGTCGTAATCTAAAATAATCGGTTTTATTCCCTTGTCAACTTGGAGTGAGGCTGTTGATTGCAATGCTTGGGTCAAGTTACCTGGATTTAGGTCTTTTCCCCTCGGATGATGGTTTTGTATCTGCTTCCGAATATCGGCATATATTAGCCCGCCTTCAAGATCATCCGTATCTGCTGATAATATTGGGAATAACAGCCACTTATACATCTCGAGTTCCGTATCCTGAAACCCATCCCTGAACGCCCTGATAAATGATCGATACCTTGCACTCTGATCATTAACTACTGAGTCAACCACATCCGTAGCATCGATTTCTTTAGCCAGCTTTGACAAACTTTGCTGTGTTCCTTCAATGTTGTTGTCTAAGCATACTTTTCTGCACGCTTCTTGGACAATATATACACTGTCATAACAATTTTCGATTAGTTCGTCTTTAAAAGAGAGCTCAAATTGAACATTCAAGATGCTTTCCCCCTTTTCGATTACCCTTCTCAATTGATTTCGCTCCCAATTGTCTGCGTTTACTGCAATTACCCTGCCCGTTAGATCTCCATTGTGGACTATGAGTCTGTTCTCCTCAAGCCACACGCCCACGATAATAAAACTAAACTGAGAAGCTTCATGAAACGCTTTCAGTGCGACAGCGAAGTCTTTTTGTGTCTCAACAGGTAGATAGTGGTAGTCTTCTAGGACTAGATATTTGTCATTTTCAATTTCTTCTAAGGCTCGAATTACATCATTTACATCTAATGGGTCTAATTCTAACTCTCTTACCGTCTTCTCTTGCGTTTCCGTCTTCGTTTCTTCACCCTCGACTTCCCCCCCCTAGTCCTGGTATCTTGCCTCTGATTTTTGCCCTTATTTTCTTTGTCCCTGATATGGCTTCTTTTTCTGAGACTGTTATCTCGTACCCTGCTCTCTTTAGAATCGCCGTATGGATATCTTTTAATTCCCATTTATTGCTACATTGAACAACCAATTGGTCGTCATCCTCTATGCAGTGTTTTCTTAAACATGTCTTTCCTTGCTTGGAACTGCCGTAGATAACCAGATGCTTCCCCCTATTCAAATCGCTCCGCAGTTTCTCGTCCACAGCTTCTCTTCCAACGTAGTTACGCGGTAGATCTCTTGTTATGCCATAAACGTCGTCAACAGAGTATATTTTCGGTTTCATGAGATACAAAATGAACTTCTTCCACCTTGGTAAATGTTTGCACTGATAAGTTTCGATGAGTTAATATATTTAGCATGATTGAATCTCGTTCCCTCCGCTCGCGTGAGTCCCTCAGGGCTCGCTTTTGCGAGCCTCGGGGATTTGAAGCAGGCCGGAGCTTCGTTCAAATTCCGCGAGAGCAGAGTTCTCGCTTCACCCACCCGCTCAGTAATCTCGATTTTCTCTCGCTCTGCTCTCGTGTCGATGTACCGCTGATGAAGCGATTTGACCGGGTATATACGTCTCGCCCCCGAATTCGCGTGTATGAACCCGGACGAAGTTCGACAGGACTGGGCGGAGCGGTCCGGGCGGTTCTCGCCGGAGTACTACGCGCATCTCGGCCCCAACGGGGTGAGCGAGACGCTCGTGGAGGTGCTGGACCACTACACGACGGGCGACGTCTCTATCCTCGAGATCGGCTGCGGCTCGGGGCGGCATCTCGCGCATCTCCACGACAACGGCTACGAGGACCTGACGGGGATCGACATCAACGAGGACTCCTTCGCGGTGATGGCGGAGGCGTTCCCCGCGCTCGCGGAGACGGGGACGTTCACGGCGGGGGCCGCGGAGGATTTCCTCCCGGAGTGCCGCGACGGGCAGTTCGACGTCATCTACACCGTCGAGACGCTCCAGCATATCCACCCGGAGGACGACTGGGTGTTCGAGGAGCTCACGCGGGTGAGCGACGACCTCATCATCACCGCGGAGAACGAGGGGAACAGCCCGCAGCGCGGCCGCGGCGAGTTCGACGTGAGCTACGTCGACGACGAGTTCCCGCTGTACCACCGCGACTGGAAGACGGTCTTCACCGACCTCGGCGCGGCACAGCTGTTCGAGAAGCCGACCAAACGAGATACGATTCGCGTGTTCCGGGTGCTCTGAGACGGCGAACCGGGTGGCTCGATATGTGTCGTGTGCTAGCACGAACCGCGGGCTGTGAGGCTGCTCACGGCGTCGTGAGCAGGGGGTAACTACCCACTAAGTGTCCGCGCGCGAGTGCGTTTCGGGCGGTGTTACGCTTCCCGACTCTCTTCGTTGCTGAGTATTTTCCCCCGGAAGAAGGTTATTTGCTTCCCGATTCGGGTGGAATAGCGAAGTTTCGGACCCTTTCGGACCCTTTCGGACCGTTTCGGCACGAAATTCGGTGCAACTCTCTCGACCGCTCATATAGCGGTAACTGAATGGTTAGTCCGAGTCGATAGATGACGACACGACCGAACTTCCAGGCAGGTCGAGGACCGAGTACACGAACGACCCTCACGGGGGTAGCGCCATGACCGAGGAAGGTCAGCCGAGCCGTCGGACGTTCCTCCAGGGCGTCGGCGTGCTGTCGGCGGTCGGGCTCGCGGGCTGTTCGCTCGGGGCGAACCCGGACGTCCGCACTCAGCAGACGCCCGTCGAGATCGAGGTGAACCGGACGGCGACGCCCACGCCCACCGCTGCCGGCGGTGGGATGTCCGCGCCCGCGGAGGAGGCGCCGCCGGAGCTGGCCGCGTCGGCCACGGTCGAGGCCGTCGCCACCGACTCGGGGTTCGCGTTCGAGCCGAGCGTGGTCCACGTCAAACCCGGCGCGACGGTGACGTGGGAGATGGTCGACAGCGTCCACACGGTGACGGCGTACCACGCGGACAACGGGAAGCCGAACCGGATGCCCCCGACGGCGACGCCGTTCGATTCCGGGATGCTCTCGGAGGGCGACACCTTCGAGCACACTTTCGACAGCGAGGGTGTCTACGACTACTACTGTCTCCCCCACGAGGGGATGGGGATGGTCGGCTCCGTCGTCGTCGGGATGCCGTCGCCCGACACCCAGCCGGGGCTGGCCCCGCCACAGGAGTCGCTCCCGCAGCCGGCGCGCGAGGCCATCCTCGAGCTGAACAAGACCGCGAACGCGCACCTGAACGCCCACGGTGGCCACGAGGCCCACGGGGGCGACGGCGAGGACGCGGCGTCGACCGGGAACCCCGCACGGACCCTCACGGAGGAGGCCGAGGTCAGCATCGTCCCGGCAGCGGAGGACCACGCCTTCGACCCGCCCGTCGTACAGGTCGCCACCGGGGGTTCGGTGACGTGGACCTCGACGGAGGGGACCCACTGCGCGACCGCCTACCATCCCGAGAACGACGCTCCCCTCAGGATTCCCGAGGACGCGGAACCGTGGGACTCCGGCAGGCTCGAGGAAGGGGAGTCGTTCACCCAGACGTTCGCGGAGCCCGGGATCTACGACTACTTCTGCCCGATGCACCAGGAGCGCGGTGCCGTCGGCACCGTCGTCGTCGGTGACCTCGGCGACCAGCCGGGGCTCGCCCCGCCGCAGGCGGAGCTCCCGTCCGCGGCGGCCGAGGCGCTCTCGAAGCTGAATCGGCAGGCGCCCGAGCTGTTCTACGGGGCCACGCCGAGCGAGAAGACCGTCGACGCCAGCGCGGAGGTCGTCGAGGGCGAGATCACGCTGTTCGTCACGGCGGTCAACGGCGAGGTCGGCCCCGGCAGCCGGGCCCGCGTCGTCGCGTGGGTGGACAACCACCGGCTCGTGAACGCCCCCGTCACCGTCAACGACGAGCGCGTGGGGACGACGGACGAGCGCGGCGCGCTCGTCGTCACGCTCCCCACCGACACGGCCACGGTCAGAATCGAGGCGTTCGCCGGGGTCGCCACGGGCGGCACCACGCTCACGCTCGGGAGCGGGGCAGCCGGGGGGGCCGACAGCGGCGCCGGCGGGAACGCCGCCCCCGAACCTCTCCCGCAGTCAGTCACCATCGAGGCCGTGCAGACGGCCGACGGCTACGCCTTCGAGCCCGCGGTCGCGCACGTCGCGGCCGGCGGCACCATCACCTGGAAGATGGTCGATGGCGTCCACACGACGACCGCCTACGCCACCGCGAACGGGAAGCCCCAGCGCATCCCCGGTGGCGGCACCGCGTGGGACTCCGGCATCCTCCAGACGGGCGACAGCTTCGAGCAGACGCTCGGGACGGAGGGCGTCTACGACTACTTCTGTCTCCCGCACGAGGGGATGGGGATGGTCGGCACCGTCGTCGTCGGCCGGCCCTCCCCGGAGGGTCAGCCCGGCCTCGCGGCCCCGCAGAGCGACCTCCCCGCGGCCGCACAGAGCGCGCTCACGTCGCTCAACGGCGAGGCGGAGACCCTGCTCGCGAACACCGGCGGCTCGGGCGGCTCCGGCGGCACTGGTGGGAGCCCCCCGAACCAGCAGCCCGACCAGCCGTCGAACGGCGAGCCCGCGCTCCCCACCGAGGGGGACGTGACCGTCCGGCTCGTCGCCACGGGTGACGGCTACGCGTTCGATCCGCCGGTCCAGCAGCTCCAGCCCGGCCAGACCGTGGAGTGGCAGGTCGTCGACGGCACGCACGACATCGAGGCGTACGCCCCGGCGAACGACCGGCCGCGGCGCATCCCCAACGCGGGGCTCGCGTGGCGCTCCGGCATGATGGGTCCCGGCGAGTCCTTCGCGTTCACCATCGACGCCCCCGGCGTCTACGACTACTTCTGCCGTCCGCACGAGGGCAGCGGGATGGTCGGCTCGCTCGTCGTCGGCACCCCCTCTCCCGATGGCCAGCCCGGGCTCGCGCCCCCGCAGTCGTCGCTCCCGGATCGCGCGGAGACGACGCTCACGAGCCTCAACGACCAGGCCCGTTCGCTCCTCGAGAACGGCGGGAACGCCGGTTCCGGTGGCGGTTCGGGCGGTTCTGGAGGTTCCGGCCAGCCCGCCACTCACACGGTCACCGTCGGTGCGAACGGCGGGAAGTCCTTCTCGCCGGAGCTCATCCACGTGGACGTGGGTGACACCGTCCGGTGGGAGTGGGCCGAGGCGGGCCACACCGTGACGAGCTACTCGTCCGATAACGGGAAACCGGACCGCATCCCCTCGGGGGCCTCGGGCTTCGACTCCGGGTTCGCCTCCGCCGCGGGGTTCGAGCACACGTTCACGACCGCCGGGAAGTACGACTACTTCTGTCTCCCCCACGAGGGCGGCGGGATGGTCGCGTCGGTGCTCGTCGGCTCCCCCGACCCCGCCACCGATCCCGGGTTCCAGCCGGCACAGTCCAGCATCGACGCCGACGCGGGCAACGCGCTCGACGCGCTCACGACCCGCGCGGAGGAGATGCTCGCCGGCGGTGGCTCCGGCGGCGGCAACGAGGGTGGCTCGGGCGGTTCGGGCGGCGACGACACCGGCTCCGGCGGGAGCTCGAGCTGTGAGGAGCCCGTCGTCGACGCCGCGTCGCTGTCCGCGCAGGGAACCATCGACATCGTCGTCACCTCCACGGAGGTCGCGCCGGGTGACACGGCGAGGCTGGTCGCGCGGTACGACGGCCAGCGGCTCGCCAACGCCCCGGTCGACGTGGACGGCGACCCCGCCGGCTCGACGAACGGCTGTGGCGAACTCACGTTCACGGTGCCGAACGAGGACTCCTTCCGCATCGAGATCCGCGTCGGCGACGCGCGCGGCCGCACGGAGGTGACCACCTGAGCCGGTCCCCCACGCTCTGCCTGGAACCCCTTTTCTTCCCTGACAGCGTGTCTCTAGCTATGGCATCGAAAGGCGTCACTACCCGGATGACGGAGACGTTCGGGCTTCGGCCCGAGGAGGAGGCCCAGTTCGCGGGTCGCTGGGCGGCCGGTGTCGGCGGTGGGCTCGCCGGCGGGATCGCCTTCGGCGCGCTCCTGCAGGCGACGGGCGGGCTCCCGACCATCGGCGCGCTCTACGGGGCGGAGACCCTCGTCGGCGGCTGGGTCGCCCACCTGTTCCACAGCCTGCTGTTCGGGCTGGCGTTCGCCGGCCTCTCCACGGCGGCCCCGTTCCGGCAGTACGCGGCCCGCGTGCTCCCCGCGATGGGGCTCGGCATCGCCTACGGCGTCTCCCTGTGGCTCGTCCTCGCGACCGTCGTCATGCCGCTGTGGCTCACGGCGATGGGGCTGCAGACGCCCATCGGCTTCGACCTCGTGAGCCTCGTGGGTCACGTCGGCTTCGGCGCGGTGCTCGGCGCGACGTTCCCGGCGTTCCTGCGGGCGACGCGGCCGACCGGATAAGAAGGGGGGACCGGATGCGGTTTCAGGGCTCCACGTCGACGGCGATGTCGGAGCAGATCCACGCCCGGACGTTCATCGTGTCGAGCAGGAGCAGCCCCGTGTCGAGCTCGACGACGATATCCCGGGGCTCCGAGGGCTGGCGGCGCGATTTCGTCTCGTGCATGCGTCTTGTAGGACAGGTGGTGATTTGAACCCCGGATTACCTTGACAGGGAATCGCATGGATTCTATCGGGGGGATGCCTTGGCTGACTGTTGGCTCGGGGAGGAGACCCGTGGAAACGCCCGCTCAGCCTTTTTTTCAGGTACGACTGGTGACCTCTCAGGTGTCCGGGTGGTGGGGGCGGCTGGCGGGCCAGCGGCCGGATCCCCCGGCGTTCGGTGAACCTTGAGCGTTCGGCGTTCGGTGGGCCTTGAGCGTTCGGAGGACGTTCCGGTGGTTCCCCGCCCCTCCCGTCGCCGGGGGTCGTCTCCCGGCTCGCGTGTTCCACCCGTCGACCCGTGGCGTGGCACTCGCCGGTGGCAGCCGATACGACCCCGAGGGGGAACAGTCGGGTCTGTCGCGGCACGACGAGGCGCACAGGGTGTGTGAAGAAGTATCACTCTTCGTAGGCGACGCGCCGTGATAAGCGGCCTGACCGTTCATCGGGGCCGGAGACGGCGAAAAACGCGGTTTCGAGGGCGCTGAGGCGTCGGTTCGGTGACGCTCAGTCGTCCATTTCGTCCGCGTCGTCCATCTCTGCCATCTCGAGGCTCATCCCGTTCACCGAGAGGGTGACCTCGGCCTCGGCTTCCAGTTCGCCGTCGTCGAGCGAGACCTCGAACGACTCCTCGAACTCGACTTCGAGCTCGTCGCGTTCTTTCACCTGGCCCCGGATCTCCCCCGCGGGGTAGGTCGTGGTGTGGATGTTCACGTACGCCTTCCCGGCTTTCATCGCCTTCACGGCCTTCGCGAACGTCTCCTCGCCCGCCATCTCGGGGGTGATGGTGCCGTGCGCGAGCAGCCCGTTCGTCGTGACGGGGTGGTCGTGGTCGAACAGCGTGAGCAGGACGGGGCCGTTCTCCCCCTTCGCGCCGTCGTGGAGGTGGGCCGCCACGGCCTTCTTGAGCTTGGCGACGACCACCGCGAAGTGGATGTGCGGCCCCGCACCGTGCTCCGTCAGGTGGAGGGCGGCGAACCCGCTCGCCGGGCTCTCCACGGGTGGGACCTCGTTGGCCCCCTTCATCAGCTTCGTCGCGAAGACGTGGCCGTCGAGTTCCTTCTCGACCTCACCGGCCGCGGCCGTCCCGCTCACCGCGGGGGCCAGGAGGGCGCTCACACCGACCAGTTTCAGTGTCTCTCGTCGTGTGGTCATACGGATGCACCTGTAGGTCTCGTAGGCTCGCAGCGGAGATGACTCCCGCAGAGAGTTTCCCCGAAATCCGGGTGTATGAATGGCGATGACGGGCGATACCGAGAGAACGCTCATTCCGGCTCGCGCCGTAGCTGATGGTATGGTTCACGCCCAATCGCCCCCCATCGAGGTGTGGTGCGCCGGCGAGGAGTGGTGCCCCATCACGGCCACGGCGTCGCTCATCGGCAAGAAGTGGCACCCGGTCGTCGTCCACCGCCTCCTCGAAGCCCCCCTCGGCTTCAACGACCTCAAGCGCGCGGTCAACGGCATCTCCTCGAAGGTGCTCACGGACTGTCTCACCGACCTGGAGGCGAACCAGCTGTTGACCCGGCGCGTCGTCTCGGAACACCCGCTGCGCGTCGAGTACGAACTCACGGACCACGGCCAGTCGCTCTCGCCCGTCCTCCTCGCGATGCGCGACTGGGGGGAGGAACACCTCGTCGCGGCTTCCTCGCCCGCGTAGGCGCCACTGTCGATCGCTTTTCCCCTCGTCCTCACCGAAAAACGCCGCCCGCCGGCCACCCGCGCCCGTCAGATGTCGGCGGCGTCCTCCACCGCGCGGACCGGGTCGAGATGGCCAGCGCCGTGGAACTCCGCCTGGCCCATCCCGCGGGCCGTCTCGCGCAGGTGCTCGCGGACGGCCCTCGCGCTCGCCGTGGGGGCCAGCGAGCGCACCAGCGCGACGGTGCCTGCCACCTGCGGGGCCGCCATCGAGGTGCCCGCGGCCCAGCCGTAGCCACCGGGGACCGTACTGAGCACCAGGTCGAGATACCACGCCGCGTCCGTCCCGATGGCGCTCCGGTCGGCGTTCCCGCCCGGCGCGCTCACGTCGATGGCGTCCTCCCCGAAGTTGGAGTAGAAGGCGATCTCGGAGGGCTCCTGTTCGAGGCGGTTCAGGGGGTCGTCCTCGTCCGGTTCGTCGTCCCAGCGGTAGCCGATCGGCCCCGTCGCACTCACCGAGAGGACGTTCTCGGCCTCGTTCGGGAGGCTGATGACCTCGCCGTCGGCGTCGAGGTTCGCGCCGTCGTTGCCCGCGGCGGCGACGTAGACGGTCCCCTGCTCCTCGCCGAACGCGACGGCGCGGTCGACGGCCTCGCGGAGCAGCTGGACCTCGGGGTCGTCGAGCGGGAGGGGGTAGGCTCCGAGCGAGAGGTTCGCGGCGTCGGCGTCGATCTCGGCGGCGTAGACCATCGCGGCGATGACGTCACCGAACAGCGCCGACGCGGCGGAGAACACCCGACAGGCGACCAGGTCGACGCCGGGGGCCATCCCGACGAGCCCGGCGTCTCCGGGGGCCGCGGCGATGATCCCCGAGACGTGGGTGCCGTGGAAGCCGATGTCCGTGTAGTCGCCGCCGTCCTCCGTGAAGTTCTTCGAGAGCTCCGTGTTCACCGCGTGGGTGAGCGCCGGGTGCGTCCCGTCGATGCCGGTGTCGATGACCGCCACGCGGGCCCCGCTGCCGTCCGTGATGGCGTGGGCCTCCGCGACGGGGATGTACTGCCGGTCCCACTGGAAATCGAGGAGGGGCGCCTCGACGTGGGTCGCCTCGTGGCTTCGCAGCGGGAGGTCGATCCCGAAGGCCACGTCGCGGGAACACCGCACGTCCGGTCTGGGGCCGCGGACGACCTGCAGCCCGATCGCCGGGAGGTCGTGGACGACGCGCAGTCCAGCGAGCTCCTCGCTGGAACAGCTACAGGTGTCGACGATGAAGCGGTCCTCGACGGCCGTCGCACGCGCGGGGAGCCCGGCTACCAGCAGGGCTGTCGCCCCTCCAACTGCTCTCAGCGCCGCCCGACGAGTGAGGAACGTCACCATGACTCACACTATGTCAGCAGGTATGATAACGCGACCAGACACTCGCGATAGAATCAGTCGAAACGGTCGAAAAAACGGACGGTTTCCGTGGGGTTACCGCCGCAGGATTCTCCCGGCGATGACGACCACCGCGCCCGCGAGGGCGAGGATGGCGAGGAACGCCACGGCGACCGGGATGCCGGAGCTGTCGGTCCCGGGACGGTCCTCGGCGGGCGTCTCGGCCTCGGGGGCCATCGTGGGCACCTCGGGGGTGGGCGTCACGTCGTCGACGCTCCCCTGCTCGGCCGGGTCACTGACGGACGGGCCGGTGGCTCTGGGGGTGGGTTCCGGGGTCGGCGCGGGCGTCGGTTCCGGGGTCGGTTCCGGGGTCGGCGCGGGCGTCGGGACGGGCGTCGGCTCGGGGGTGGGTTCCGGCGTCGGCGCGGGCGCGGGCGGTGCGCTCGATCCGCCCGAGGAGCCGCCGGAGCTGCCACCTGACGAGGGAGCGGGTGCCGGTTCGGGCGCCGGAGTCGGCGTGGGTGCCGGTTCGGGCGCCGGTCGGTGCTCATCCGCGATGGCCGCGGCGTCGTCGAGCGTCACGATGGGGGTCGAGAGCGGGCCGTACACGCGGAGCAGGCCCCACTGGCCGGCCTCGGCGTACGGGAGCCGGTGGTTCATCCACAGGTAGTCGCCGGGGGTGTTGGCCCCGCCGAAGAGCTCGGCGTTGACCACCATGTGCGCGCCGAAGTGTTCCGCTCCGACGACCGTCGACTCCTCGAGGGCGGGGTTGCGCTGCCAGCCGTGGCCGTCAATCGAGAACACGCCGGCCTGGAGACCGTAGCCGTGGACGACGTGGACCGTCACGTCGTCGCCGGCGTACGCCTCCAGCAACGTGGTCGCGGGATCGCCGTGGGCCGCCGACGAGAAGTACGTGGCGGGGTCGGCCGCGCGCAGCCCCTCGTTCAACGAGGCCGCGCGGTAGTTGACGAGTACCGGCTCCCTGACGTCCTCCCGGTAGGGCATGACTGGCGTCCCGATGATCGGCTCCTGGTCGTGGAAGACGAGGACGTAATCGCGGTACGTCTTCTCCTCCGTGGAGACGATGGCGGCGACACCGGCGTCGGTCACGTTGCCCGTGTCGGGGTCGAGGATGATCGCGTCCTCCGGTGCGACGACGATGGCACCGTAGAGGCCGCTGCGCTGGCCTTCCATGCGGTCGTCCGCCATGGCGAAGTCGGCGATGACGCCCGTGCCGGGTTCGTCCAGCATGAGGACGTACGTCCGGCTCTCACCGGGGCGGACGGACTGGTCGGGGTTGTAGCCGACCGTGATGCCCTGACTCGCCTGCGGGTCGAACGACCCCTTCCCGATGTGCATCGAGACGGGGGCGTCGAGGCCGTTGTGGACCGTCACCTGGAGACACTCGCCCGCGGTGGGCCGCAGGACGAGCGGCTCCAGCTGTTTCGCGCCGGAGTGGACGGCCGCCAGGTCGTCGGTGGGGACGAAGGCGAACACGCGTCCGCCATCGCCGGTGCCCTCGTCGAAGACGGTGTCGACCTGGGTGGCCGTCACGTCGTAGGTGTGGACGGGCGCGTCGGGGTCACAGACGCTTCCGTCGTCGACCGCGGCGGGCGGGAGGCTCCCACCGACGGACGGGAAGCCGTCGCCCGCGGGCACGGGGTCTCGGTCGGGGAGCGGCCGGAGGTCCTCTTCTCGCGTGTCGTGGACGCGGATGATGCCCCACATCCCCTCCACCAGCTTGTCGGCGCTGCCGACGTACCAGAGGTAGTCACCGGCCGCGCCGGCCCCCCCGGTGAACCACATGTCGTGGCGCTCGGAGATGTCCATGAGGACGGCGTCTTTCGACGGGCTCCCCGGGTAGTGCTCCAGCTGGAACTCGTGGCCGCTAAAGCGGAGCGGGTAGCGAGCGATGGTGCCGGCGTTCAGCCCGCGGACCATGATGGGGTCGCCCTCGTAGGCGCGCAACAGCGGGGTCGCGGGGTCGCCGTGGACCGCCGAGGAGAACGCCAACGAGGGGTCGGCGCGGTTCAGCCGGTGTTCGAGCGGCTCCGCTCTGAGGTTCACCGACCCCATGACGGGCCCGGCGTTCTGGGCGTCGAAGCGGTGGTCCGTGAAGATGAGCACCATCTCGCGGTAGCTCATCGGGGGGCCGTTGGCGACGGCGGGACGGTTCGTGTGGATGTCCACGACGGAGCCGGCACGGCGCGTCTCGCCGGTCACCGGATCGTGGTAGCTCGACCCGCGGGGCTCGACGATGAGGCTGCCGAACAGCCCCCGTGGCCACGTGTTGAGCGCGTCGACGTGGTCGTGGAAGTACACCGTCCCGAAGTTCGCGTCGACGTAGTACGCGTAGCGGACGAACTCCACGCCGACGTGCTGTCCGGCCGCGTGGTCGCGGACGATGGGTTCGGCGAGGACGATGGTCCCGTTCGCGGCGTCGAGCCGCTCGATGGTGTGGATCTCGATGGCGTCCGTGCCGAGCCCCACGCCGACCGTGATGCCCTCGTGGAGGCCATCGAGGCTGGTGACCGGGATGACCGTGTCACCGGCACTGACGGCCGCAGTGAGGGTCCGGTTCTCCGTGCGGTACGGGCGGACCGACTGCTCGAAGTTGAAGCCGGTGATGACGCCGTCGGAGGCCTGCACGTCGAACTGGACGAAGTGCGGGTGGATGTTCACCTTCGAGAACCCGTTGTTCTCCGCCGAGTCGATGAGCTCGGAGACGAGCGTCACCTGGACGCAGTCGCCGACGTTGGCGCGGTAGATGAGCGGCTCCGCGGGCCGTTGGCCGGTCCGGATCGCCTCCGTCTGTTCGGCCAGCGTGAAGATCATCCCGTTGGGGATGACGTCGCCGTCGTTGTTGAACGCGATGGGGAGCTCCGTGGCGACGATGTCGTACCGTTTGATGGGCGCACCGGCGGGACAGATGGCGTCGTCCGGGCGGTTCGGATCGGGCGGGACGACCGCGTGGTCACTGTTCGTGGGTACGTCGTTCCCCCGATCGCCGGTCGAGAGGTACGGCGCGGGGCCGTGGCCGGGCGCGAACGGTGGGCGTTTCCCGAGGTGCGGGCTCAGCCACGGGTAGGCGAGCCGGCCGTTCTCGGGGTCGAAGGTGAGCACGCGGCGCTCGCCGGGTGTCTCGGACGCGAAGTTCGGCCAGACGTGGGTGTCCTCGGGCTCGGTGAGATAGAGGATCCCCTCCCCCTCCACGCCCAGCTCGGTCACGTTGACGCCGAGGTCGGCGGGGCTGGGGAGCCCGGAGACGGTCGTCGTGGTGTTGTTCTCCCCCTCGACGACGCGGGTGTCGACCTTCCGCCAGTCGTAGACCGTGGCGTCGTAGCCGTCCGGCACGCCCTGCGGCGGGAGGTTCGACTCCACCCACGACTCGACGTTCTCCTCGGAGAGTCGTTCACCCGAGGGGAGCTCCGTGCCGATGAGGCCGATGGAGGACACCGCCTGGGGGGTGTCGCCGGTCCGGTCCGGCAGCTCCGCGAGGTCGGGCTGTTTCGTGTTGTGCACGCGCCAGAGCGCCCACATGCCGGCGACGTAGTGGTCCGGGATGTGGCAGTGGAACAGGAAGTCACCAACCGAGCGCTGGCAGCCGCCGGCCCCGCAGGCGATCTCGTTCATGTACGTCTCACCGGGGCCGAGCGTCTGGGAGTCGAGCCGTTCGGTCTCGGAGTTCACGTCGTCCGCCGGGGGGTTCTTCGTGAGCCCCTTCCCGTCGAGGCTGCGCATGATGAGGTTGTGCGCGCCGTGGCTGTCCGCGTGGGGTTCGAAGCGCCACCGGATACCGCCGCCGTGGAGGTGGTGGCTGTGGAACTGCTCGCTCCCGCCGTGGACGATGGCGACCTTCGAGGGGTCCGCGAGGTAGGCGCGGGGCGTCGGCGTCGCGGGGTCACCGAAGGAGTACGAGCTGTAGAGCAGCGACTTGTCGAAGTCGGAGCCCTTCGGGATGTCGTCGTTGGCCTGCAGGTCGATAAGCCGCATCATGAAACACTCGGAGCGGTAGTTCATCGCCTTCGTGCAGGGACGGTAGGTGTCCGTCAGGGGGTCGACCAGCTCGACCTCGAAGTTGTTCGCGTCGAGCGGGCGGTACCGGTCGTCACCGATCTCGTGGTAGATGATGACGTACTCGCGGTAGGCGTAGCCCTCCTGCCCGTCGACGATGACGGCCTCCCAGCCGGAGTTGAGGGGTTCGAGCGTCTCCGGGTGGAGGTACTCGCTGCCCTCGTGTTCGACCATCAAGGTGCCGAACAGCCCGTGGGCGGTCTGCGCGCGGACATCGCCGTGGCTGTGGAAGTACCACGGGCCCTCGAAGCGCTCGTCCTCGGGGATGTAGAACGTGTACGTTTGGGTCTCACCGGGGGCGACGAGGCTCTCGGTGTTGAAACCAACAGCACCACCGCTCTCCTCCGCGGCGACCGGACCGCGGTGGATGTTGATAGAGGCCGGCTCGCCACCGAGGCGGTTCGTCAGGTCGATCGTGACACAGTCCCCCAGGTTCGCGCGGATGACGAGCGGCTGGATGGCGTCGTCACGGAGCCCGAGCTGGACCTTCTCGGGGTCCGTGTGCGGGATGGCCTCCTGGGCGCGGACCGCGGGGAGGTTCTCGTCGAGGACGTACATGCGACCCTCGGGGTCGTGGATGCCGTAGCGGTTGAGCGGGATGTCGACGCGGATGGCGCTCACGTCGAAGTTGACGTTCCGCGCGTCCGCGGGACAGACCGACGACTCCTGGAGGGCCTCGAAGGTCCCCGTCCCGAACGCGTGTTGCGACTCGCTGGAGTGGCTGTGGCCGCTGGACGACCCCCAGTCGAGGACGGGCGCGTCGTTGGCCGGACCGACTCGGTCCGGGAAGTCCCCACGCGAGACCTTCGCGTCGGGGTCGAACTCGAGGCTCGGGTCGATCCCCGTCGCGTGGTGGGTCGCCCCGTTCGTCTCAACGTCGGCGACGCCCTCCGGTGTGACGGCCGGCCCGGCGTCGATGGTTGCATGCCCACCCGTCGGGGCGACGGGGGTCGCACCGACCGGAGCTAAGAAGACACTAATCGAGCTAACGAACAGGATTAGTGCGAACAGAACGGCGGTCACACGCCGTCCCGTGGATACTTGGATACTCATTGTGGGTTCCTCTGGGTGGGGCCCGTGCTGGCCGGGGCGCACACCGAAACGACCGCTCGGAGGCGGACGCTCCACGACCTACCTACCCCCCGGTCGTGGTATAAGCCGTGACCGGAGAACTGGTGCGCTTTTCACCGGACGGGGAAGGAACGGGGTGGACCCACACAGACCGCCCCGGCCCGCCCCCGTCGACGGGCCCGTCGTATATCACGGATATATCGGTTCACGCGAGTCGTCGCCGAGAGAAACGACGAGCAAGGGTTTCCAACCGTTAGCTCGCGTCTCGGAAGTTACCGCGGGGTAACCCTCGCTCCGCGTGGCACGGGATTTCACCCGGGAGCGTCTGCGGTGTTCATCATCTCATCCGCCGTACAGTGACGTGGGAAGTTGAGATGCTCCGACAGATCCTCACCGTCGCGATGATCGCACTCTGTGTGACGGCTGGCAGCACCACCGGGCTCGCGGCACCGAGCTCGCTCACCACCGACCTCACGGCCGACGCGGACGGGGACGGCCTCACGGATGCCCAGGAAGGAAACCTGGGCACCGACCCCCTCAAGGCCGACTCCGACCGTGACGGGCTGGACGATGGCGAGGAAGTGTACACGCATCGGACCAACCCCCTCATCCGGGATACGGACGGGGACGGGTGGACCGACCGCGACGAGGTCGAGGCGGGCTCGAACCCCCTCGACTACGGTAGCACCCCCGAGCGCTAACACGACCCAAGCCCCCTTGCGCGCTCGCGGGGAGTGAAACGGGACAGTTCCGGGGTCTCGTCGGAGTCGGCGGCCGACCACCGCCGTCCTTCCCCATCCGACCCGAAGCGACGACGACCCGCTATGTTCGATGGCGGATATTTTGAGATAGGTACGATACCATGCACACCACACGACGCGATATGTTACGAGCCGTCGGTGTCGGCGCGGCCGTCGGCCTCGCCGGCTGTTCCGGTGGACCGGGCGGCGGCGCACAGCCGACCCCGACCGAGGAACCGACCCCGACACCCGCCCAGACGCCCACGAGCACCCCCACGCCGGCCCCCGAAGGCCAGACGCACACGGTGACGATGCACATGGAGCCCTCGAACGGCGGGATGGCCTTCTACTTCGACCCGGTCGCCGTCGCCATCCAGCCCGGCGACACCGTCGAGTGGGAGCTCGTGAGCGGCCAGCACACCGCGACGGCGTTCCCGGCCCGCATCCCCGAGGGTGCGGAGCCGTTCGACACCGGCCTCCTCACCGAGGCGGGGACGACCGCCTCGGTCACCTTCGAGACCGAAGGGACCTACGACTACTACTGTGAGCCCCACCGCGGCCTGCAGATGGTCGGCCGGATCGTCGTCGGCGTCGCCGGCGGCCCCGGCAACGAGGGCTCGCCCCCGGAGGGGATGCTCCCCGCGGGGTTCGACGTGCAGGAGGCCGGCGCGGTCTCGTTCGCCGAGTGGAGCGCCATCGAGGGGTTCACCTACGGCTCGTGGTTCCGGGGCGTCGACGCCTTCGACGGCACCGAGGATGAGACCGGCGACGAGACCAAGACGATCATGGTCGGCGCGCAGGGGAACGGTGGCCCGTTCGCCTTCGACCCCACCGCCATCCTCGTCGACGCCGGCACCAAGATCACCTGGGAGTGGGTGGCCGGCACCCACAACGTGGTCGCCGTCGACGGGAGCTTCCGCTCCGGCGACCCCGTCGAGGGCGGGACGTACACGTACACCTTCGACGAGCCGGGGGTCTACACCTACTTCTGTGAGCCCCACCGCGGGCTGGGCATGAAGGGGGCCGTCGTCGTCCAGTAGCGCCGACTCACCCCCGCATCGCCCCCGACCCGACCCGTTTCTTCGTCGCCGATTCTTATCCTCCCGAGACATCTCCCGACCCATGGACACGACACGACGGGCCGTCCTGACGCACTCCGGCGTCGGCATCGCCCTCGCCCTCGCGGGGTGTACGAGCGCCCTCGGCCCCGGTGCCGGGGCTGCCGACCACACCCACACCGACGGCGGCACCATCGAGGTCGCCATCGAGGGGGAGATCGCCTCCGGCGCGACCGTCACCGTGGTCGCCACGCACGACGACGAGCCCGTCGAGGGCGCGACCGTCGCGGTCGGGGAGTCCGGCGGCTCCCGCGAGGTCGTCGGCACCACGAACGCCCGCGGCCGCCTTCAGATCACCGTCCCCGACTCCGGCAAGCTGAACGTGAAGGTCCGGTCGGGCGAGCTGGAAGGCGAGTTCGAATCGGACCACGAGGACTCCCACGAGTCCCACTGAGCGGTCGGTCTCTTCTCCGTCGTCTCCTTCCGGTCGACTCTTCCCCCGCTGTTTCTCCGACTCCCCACGGTGAGCCGCGCGTTCGCCCTGTCCCACCTCGGTTCGTGTCGCCTCTTCGTCCCGGTTCGTGTCGCCCGGCTGTCCGGACACATTCGACACCGATTTCAGCGCGCAAGCAGGGGTGGATTCACGTCGGGTGAGTGCGGCGCTGGCACACTCTTTTCCAGCCAGAAACGCTGAAAACGGCTGTATTCGGGGGCTAGCACACCGCACGCCGAATCGACTATATGTTTCGACATCCTTCCCCATTGTAGATGATACGTGGTCGGACGGAGACGGTTCTCCTCGTTTGGCTCGTCGCCACGGTCGTCACGGTCGCCCTCACGCCGGCGGTGGCCGCGGCGACGGCTCCCGACACTCCCGTTCTCGACACGTCGACTACCCCGTCGACCACGGCCTCGCTCTCCAGCTCGCTTGGGTCCCCCGCCGAGACCCCGCAGACGGCCGTCCACGTCGCCCGTGAGGGGGACACCCTCCGCTACACGGTGACGGTCGAGACGGCCGGTGCGGACGCGCTGTGGCTCTACGTCGACCCCGACGTGACGGTCGTCGAGACCGACGGCGTTCAGGCACTCGATGGACACCGCGTCCCCACCTACCGCGCGACCGGCGAGACGACCCGAATCGTCGTCGAGCGGGAGCTTCCGCGCGCGCCCCGGACGACGACGGGGGCGGAGTACCTCGCCACGGACGACTGGGCGCTCGGTCCCGTCCCCTACCTCCGCGTGACGTGGCAGACGGACGGCCACACCGAGACGACCGCACCCTTCGAGGACGGTCGGATCACCACCGAGGACCCGGCCGCAGTCGGCGAGAAGTTCCTCCTCTACGGCGACCACGAGATCTACTCCCGCACCGCGAACGGGCAGACGTTCCACCTCGTCGCCCCCGCCGGGACGGGGCTGGACGCGCCCGCGGTGCTCGACACCTACGCGTCGGTCTCGGCCCGGCTCGCCGTCGGTGACCGCGATACGGCGGTCCGGGTGTTCGCCCTCCCGCCGCCGGCCCGCGGGGGTGGCGAGGCGTTCATCCGGAGCGACGAGGCGTGGGTCAACGCCGGCTCCCCGATGGACAGCGCGAACAACGTCTGGATTCACGAGTACGTCCACACGCGCCAGGAGTTCCGGCTCACCGGCGAGATGGCGTGGTTCACCGAGGCCTCGGCGGAGTACTACGCGGCCCGCCTCGCGTACGAGGAGGGGCACATCTCGCAGGCCGAGTACGAGGCGTACGTCTCCCGACCGGGGTTCGAGGGCGCGGCGCTCGGTGACCGGGACACCTGGGCCAGCCAGCGGGTCCCCTACGTCGCGGGGGTGCGGACCCTCGCCGAGCTGGACGAGCGCATCCGTGACTCCTCGGGGGGTGAGCGCTCGCTCGACGACGTCTTCCGGATGATGAACGAACACGAGGGGGAGGTCTCCTACGAAGAGTTCACGACGTTCGTCGCGCGCGCCGCGGGCGAGGACCACAGCGCCTGGCTCGACGAGCGCGTGCAGGCCGGCGACGGCTCGAACACGCCGTTCCCGTTCGACGGCCCGGTCGACTCCCCCGCGCGGGCCCTCTCGGACGCCATCTACGCGGGCAGGGGTGTACTCCCCGGCGTGCTCGCCCTCGCGGGGCTCGCCGCCGGGCCGCTGCTGTTCGGCTACCGGCGACGGGAGTAACCCCACCGGTGAGACGGCGCGACCGCTCGGGAGCGTGGGTCAGAAAAAACCGCTGTACCCCGCGTTGGGGGGTGGTTACGGGCGCGCCAGGACTGCCACACCAGCGACGAGCGCGATGATGAGCGCTGCGATGATGAGCAGGACGACGACGCTGCTGCCGGATTCGGGCGCGGGTTCCTCGATGTCCTCTGCGGGTTCGTCGTCGTCGACGTCCTCAGCGGGCTCGGGAGCCGGCTCCTGGTCGGCGGGTTCGTCGTTCTCGAGGTCGAACTCGGCCGTCGCGTCCGGGACGGGGTCGACCGCAGTCGTGCCGGAGGGGACGAACTCGTCCTGCTCGGGCTCGACCGCGTCGGGTTCGGGTTCGACCACGTCGGGCGCGGGCTCGGGTGTGGGCGTGGGGGCCGCACCACCGGAGCCGCCGGAGCCACCGCCGGAGCCACCGGAGCCATCGCCGGAGCCGCCACCGTTGTTGGCGGGCGGGGCGGCGGGGCCACCGGAGTCACCGGTGTCGGCGGGCGGGGCGGCGGGGCCACCGGAGGTGTCACCGGTGTCCGCGGGTGGTTCGGGTGCCGTCAGGGGACCGACGAACTCGAAGTAGGGAGTGACGCGGTACTGCATCTCTCCGACGGAGTCGTTGAGCACGACGGTCTCGGTCGTCGTGTTGGTGCTGTTGGCCTCCGTAACGGTCACCGTGGTGGTGGCGCTGGCGACGAGCCCGAGCGCCTGGCCGGGCGTGATGGTGACCGTTCCGTTCGCGGGCGCCGGCTCCGTCAGCGCGATGCTGGCGTCGCCGGTCGCGTTGCCACCCGGGTAGACCAGGGAACCGACGACGCCGGCGTCATCGTCCTCGTACTGGAGCGCCAGCTCGTATCTGATGTGCTCGGCGGCCGCGGCGTGGACCGCGGCGATCGGCTCGGTCGCCTCCCACATCCCGGTCGTCTCGTTGAACGTCATGCCGACGAACGCCGGCGTGGGGGGTGCGACCACGTCACCGGTCTGCTGGACGCCTTCGAGGGTCGCCTGCCACTGGACCTCGTAGCCGTGGCGGGCGTCGATGACGGTCCCACCGGTGTTGCGGTCGACGAGTCGCATCTGGACGACGACGTCCTGCTTCGCAGCGCCGTCGACCATCGCAACGCCGCCTTCCGGAACCATCACGGGCGAGTCGAACACGAGGTTGAACAGGCCGTTGTTGGAGACCTCGACCCACGGGGGTGCGGTCACGGCTTCCACCTCCTCGGGTGGGTTCGGGCCCTCGCTCACGTCGCTGAACCCGCCACCGTTGACGGTGAGGGTCCAGGTGTTCTCGTCCGCGTTGAGGTCGGTCACCGTGGGGGCGAGCACCGTGCCACCCCGCCCGGTCCCGTCGGACGTGAAGTTGACCTCCTCGGTGACGGTCCCGTCGGTGATGGTGAGCGTGTAGGTCTCGCCGGCGACGAGCTTGTCGCCGCCGAAGGCGACGCCGAGTTCCTTCGAGGAGTTGGGGTCGGCGGGGTCGACGGGCTCGACGACGGCCTCACCGCGGAGGCGTTCGTCGGTGAATGCGTCTCGGAAGCCGAACTCCCGACCCGCGGTGTGGAACTCCGCACCGGCGTTGAACAACAGGAGCTCTTCGCCGGTGGTCACGTCGATGACGCGGACGTGCATCGACCCGAGCATCCCCTCCGCGTTCGTCGTGGGCGGGATGGACCAGACCACGGTGTAGGTGTTGTCGGCCGGGTTGTACGGGACGGTCGTCCAGGTGGTGCCGGGGGCCGGCGGGCCACCGGGAGCGGTCTCGTAGGTGATACCGAGGATGACGGTCGCGTCCGTGATGGGGTTGCCACCGGCGTCGGTCACGGAGACCTCGAACGTCTCGAGGTTCTTCGCTAAGACCTCGATGGTCGGTTCGCCACCCTCCAGCGCCACGCCGGGCGAGAGGATGGTCATGGTCGCGCCGTCACCGGTCACCTCGTGGGGAACGATGGGCTCCTGCTCGACGGGCTCGACGTCGCCGGGACCGGAGACGCCGTTCGAGGCGTCGAACTCGGGGCCGGTGACCGAGATGGTGAAGTTGGTCTCGTTGGCTTCGAGCGCCGTCGCGGCGGGGCCGTACAGCGTGCTACCGGTGCCGGACTGTGGCTGGTCACCGGCGGCGGTGAAGTTGACGGACTCGCTGTTCACCCCGTCGCTCACGGTGAGCGTGTAGACCGCACCGGGCGTGAGATCGCTCCCGCTGAACGAGATGCCGACCTCGTTGCCCGCGGTGGGGTCGGCTGGGTCGACGGGCTCGACGACCACGCCACCGCGGAGGCGCGCGGATGTCGTCACGTCCTGGAACAGATAGGTGCGCTCGGCGGGGTGCATCCCGAAGCCACCCTCGAAGGCGGCCAGCTCGGTGCCGGCCGAGTCGAGCGCGACGATGCTGACGGACCCGAGGAGGCCCTCGGGGTCGACCGGCGAGGGGGACTGCCACTCCAGTTTGTACGTCCCCGTCGCGGAGTCGTAGCGGAGGAAGTGGGTTCCCGAGCCCTCGGAGGGAGCGATCGGGAGCAGGAAGAACGTGAAGTCCTTCTCTTGGACGGCCGTCCCATCGCTCACGCGCACGAACAGCATGGCGGTGGTGTTCGCGTCCACCATGGGTGCGGCATACGTGAGCTCCCACTGGCCGCTCGCGGCGTTGTAGGTCATGGTCTGATAGGCGGCGGGGTCGGGGGTCGCGGCCTCCGCGGCCGCGGCGTCGGCGAACAGGCCGACCTGCGCCTCGACGGTCGCACCGGCTGTTGCGTCGGTGACGGCCGTCCCGCTATCGGTCACGTTGACCGCGAGGGTGTATGTCGCCCCTCCCTGAACGGACGCTCCCTCGACAGGGGAGGTCATGTCGATATCCCACTCCGTCGCCGGCAGTGCAAAGACCACCGTCGACGAGGTGACGAGGAGCAGCACCATCAGGATGGCACCGATTCCGCGTTTCTGTGCGTTACGTACTGGACTCATGGTAAGTTTCTCTCTGGCACAGCCCCCTGCCGACACGGGACGCGTCGGTCGCGGTAGCACGATGCATGACCAGCCGGGACGCTACACCAGCGATTGGCGCTACGTTCGGTGAGGGCGGCTATGAACAGGCGGCGAAGAACCTCCCCTACCCGGACACAAATCGGTTCGTCCGGGGCGATTCACCGGTTTCCGCACCGACTACGGCTCCCTCTCCCCGACTGCGACCCCAGCCGGCAGCCGACCGCGGGGACCGGCTGTGCAGTGCGTCACTCGCGCGCGCGAGGGCCGTCCGGCCGGGGGTCGCGGGACCGGACGGGTGGGGCGGTCGCTCGAGGCGGTGACAGCTCCGATCGAGAACGCGGAATCGTGGGGTGTGCCGTCGACGGTCAGTCGCCGAATGGAGTACCTCACGAATTAGTGGTCGTAAAAACCGCGCCGTCCGTGTTAGCTGACACGGCGCAGGTCGACCGACGAGCGCGCCATGGACGGGTTGTAGGCGGCCATGAGCAGCCCGACGACTTCCGGGTTGCTGGGCTCGTACCCGAGCTGGTCGGTTAGTTCCGCTTTGATCTCTTCGAACCGTTCACTTTTCGAACCGTATAGCTTAACGTGTGAGGTCATTGGCATCCCCCTTTTGCTGCTGTCCGGCGACGGCACGCTCCCGTTCGGGGAAGATGTCGGTCGAACAGCTACGCCCTTCTATTCGACTGCGACCTACATAATCGCACGTACTGAACACCGTTCACCATGTGAACAGCTGTCAGATTCGATTGGTTGATCCGGCGTCAGTTTCGCCGTCCTCACGAGGGCGTGAGGTCAGGTCGTGAGGTACTCAGCCACCGGTTTGGCGGCCGACCAGCGACGTTCGAACTCCGCGAGACACCAGTCGGTGGCCGCCTCGTTCGAGCACGTGAGCAGTGCCCGTGGGATGCGGTCCTCGTCGGTGAATCCGAGATAGACCCGGTCCTCACCGATCGCGATCATGTAGGGAAGGTCCTCCTCGAGCACGCGGGCCTCCACGCTCTCCTGTGCGAGGAGCTTCTGGAACCGGTCGTCGAGTTTCGTGCTCCCGCGAATGGCCTCGAGGAGGTCACTCGAGACCGCGAGCTGGAACTCCAGGCCGTGCTCGAGGACGGCCTGGAGGCTCTGCTCCATCGCTTCCGGTCCGGCGATAGGTGTGAGCACCCGGTCGCAGCGCTCCGAGCCGGGGTCCTCGAGGAACGCCGTGACGGGAGCGAGCGGGTCCGCGCGCGTGCTGACCGTGAGTTCCGCGTCCGCGAGCAGCCGCGGATCGAGGTCGAAGGCGGGGGGGAGCACGTCGGCGATCTGCTGGAGCTTCCGCACCGACTCGACGGTCCGACACAGCGAGAGGAACTCCGTGCAGATCAGCTTCCCGAGGGGGGTCGCACGGTACTCCCGTTCCGTCTGGACGATCCAGCCACGCTCTTCGAGGCTCGAGAGCACCCGACCCAGGGTCACCCGGGAGGCGTCACAGCGGGATTCGAGTTGCGACCGGCTCAGCGACTCGTGGATGAGGTGCTGTAAGACCTCTACGCGGGTCGGCGAGCCCGAGAGGTACCCGATATCGTCGAACGCGGCCGCGATATCGTCCATCAGCGTTACGCCGGTTCGGGCGCGTGGTATCTCCCTTTCTTGCATCCGTCTCCCCCCAGCGATCCGTGTTTCTTGCATCCGTCTCCCCCCAGCGATCCGTGTTTCTTGCATCCGTCTCCCCCCAGCGATCCGTGTTTCTTGCATCCGTCTCCCCCCAGCGATCCGTGTTTCTTGCATCCGTCTCCCCCCAGCGATCCGTGTTTCTTGCATCCGTCTCCCCCCAGCGATCCGTGCTGTTTGCTGTTCTCCCAGACGCTCCATGCGGGGATAAAGGCTCGGGGGCGTCGCGTCGCTCGTGCTCACTCGGTGCCATGCCCGACGAGGACGGCGACGGCATTGAGCAGGATGAGCGCGCCGACCCCCGTCACCCCGAGTTCCGGCGGGATGCCGAGCAGGAGCAGGGGGACGTAGACGAGCGGGAGTGCGATGGCGAGCCAGAAGCTCAGCCGTCTCCCCACCCCCGCGACACGCCGTCGCAGCCACGTTCCGGCCCCGGTTCGCGTGTCGACTCGGCGCTCCTCGCGTTCCGTCTCGTGCCACGGCGTGGGCCCGCTCGACGTCGACCCTGCGGCCGGGTCGTCGGTGCGGGCGGCTCGCCCCTCGGTCGCCATGAACGGAAAATCGCCCCGGGCCGACCTAACTCGACCGGGGTGTATCTGCCCGAATCGGGGCGGCTACACGTCGTTCGCACACGACGGACACTCGTGGACGACCCCGTCGTTGTCACCGAACACGCGCGCGAACCCCGACGACACGTAGCTGTTACACCGGATACACGACGCCATCAGCGGTCACCGATTCTGTGGAACATGTGTGATTCACCGGAGGCACCCGCCTCCATCCGGTCATCATCCCGATGGGGTATAACCGCCGGGTGAAAAATCGGGAAGGTCGTGCGTCGGTGTCGCGGCTCAGACGCGGGGGCGCTCCGCACGGCCGAAGCGGGGGAAGTCCCGCTCGGAGCCGGTGAGTGCGTGCTCGAGCGAGAGCCCACCCGCGCCGAGCAGGACGAACCCGATGGAGGCCACCCCCAGCAGGAGGGTGAGTTCGAATCCCCCCTGCGAGACGGGGTAGCCGTTCGGCAGGTGGACGAGCACCGTCGCGGCGGCCATGTCGATGGTCGTGAACACCGCGGCATAGCGGGTGAGGACGCCGAGCAGGATGGCGAGCCCACCGAACGTCTCGACGATGGCGACGACCCACGCGAACAGCATGGGTGCGGGGACGCCGAGGGTCGCGAGGAACCCCGCGAACCCTCCGATTCCGGAGGCGAAGGGGCCGATCGCCGCGAGCTTGCCGATCCCGTGCAGGAAGAACACCGTCCCGATGGCGAGCCGCATCGCGAGGAGCCCGAAGTCGTGTCGTGTCTGGTACATTGGTCGTATCACCGACTGGTCGTTCGGTCGATGAGGGCCTAACTGAGCCGGGAGGGGTCGACGCGATTCGCGGCGGTTACCCCCGATTCGCCACGGGGAACCCCGCCGTCAGGCGGCCCCGTCTGCCGTCGAACGGGGGCGATACTTCCCCATCGTTCACATCCGACTTTTACCCTCCTGCGGCAGAGTATCCGCAACGAGGCGGTAACGTCGACGTTTCCGTCACGCCCCCTCACGGGGCGGGCGCTCGGAATCGCGCCCGCGGGCTATCGGGTCACGGCCCCTCCCCGTGTGTTCGACCCACGGAGTTACGATGAGTCACACGTCACTACAACTAACCACGACGCAGCGTGCGTTGACGCGCGCGCTCGTCGAGCTGTCACGGGGGGTGGCAACTCCCATCACGGGCGACGACCTGGCCGCGGCCGTCGGCAAGAAGGCCAGTACGGTCCGGAACCTGATGCGCTCGCTGAAGGAGCTCGGGCTGGTCGAGAGCACGTACGGCCCCAACGGCGGCTATCGCCCCACACCGCTCGCCGTCGAGCTGTTCGCGGTCGAAGCACCGATCGAGACGGAGATCCGCCCGGCAGCCGAGGAGCTGTCGGCGCCCGAGGGGTCGGCGGTCAAGGTCGACATCCTCGATTTCCACGAGCCGGCACGGACACGCGTCGTCATCCATCTGCGGGAGTCGGCCGAGGAGTACGAGGCGGGTGACGAGCTCGTCATCGGCCCGCTCCCGTCCTCTGAGCTCTCCCTGCACGTACGCGTCATCGAGACCGATACGGCCACGAACGTCGTCTACGCGCGCGTCGTCGCGATACAGCTCTCCGTCTCGACGGGGGAGGAGTGATGCGCCTTTCCGTCCTGCTCGTCGTCCTTCTCCTGCTCGTCGCCCCCACAAGCGGCAGCGAACTGCAGGTACAGGGCGTCGAGACCATCACGACCGTCACGCTCGCCGAGGACGGCGACGCCACGGTGAGCATCGAACTCCGCTTCCCGCTGGCGACCGAGGAGGAGCGCGCGGCCTTCGACCGCTACCGCGCGGACGTGGAGGGGAACCACACCGCGGCCGTCGCCGCCTTCGAGGACTCCGCGCGGGCGCTCGTCTCGCGCGCGGAACGGGCGACCGGCCGTGAGATGGCCGTCTCGAACGTCTCCGTCGAGACCGGCACCGTGACGCTCCCCCGCGAGTGGGGCGTCGTCACCTACCGGTTCGACTGGGCCGCGTTCGCCGTCCCCGAGGACGCCGCCCTGCGCGTCGAGGACGTGCTGACCGGCTACATCCTCACCGACGACGACGCGCTCGTCGTCCTCGCGCCCACCGGCTACGTCGTCGACGTGGTGTCGCCGGCCCCTGACGAGCGGGAGTCCGGTCGCGTCGTCTGGGTCGGCCCGCAGGAGTTCGACGCGGGCGCGCCCGCGCTCACGTTCGTCCGCAGCGACAACGGCCCCGTCGACGACCCCGGTGACGGGCCGGACACGGGCACGACCATCCCCTTCGCGGGGATCGGGGTCGGCCTCCTCGCGCTCGCGCTCGCGGGGGTCGCGGCCGGGGTCTACTACCGGCGCCGCTCGGCTCCCGCCCCTGCCTCGGAGATGCTCTCCGACGGCGAGCGGGTCCTCCAGATCCTCGAGGCTGCGGGCGGGCGCGTGAAACAACAGCGCATCGTCAAGGAGACCGGCTGGAGCGAGACGAAGGTGAGCAAGGTGACGACGGAACTGGAGAGCCAGGGCCGGATCGCCAAACTCCGCATCGGCCGCGAGAACGTGGTCGACATCCTCACTAGTTCGGACGGGGACGGGACCCCGATGGAGGACGGGCGGTAATGACCGCTTTCGACCGCACGCTCAGCGGCCGTCTCGGAACGGATTTATCCCCTCCCGAACGCGGAGAACAAAACGCTCCCCGGTCGTTTTCGACCCTTCGGAACGGTTCGGGAGTGTCCCAGTTCAGGAGTCTCAGCCCGAATCCCGGCGGATTCACCGTTGAGCGCGTTTCCCCTTCAAATAGCCATACGACATACCCCTCTCCAGAGGCCCAGCAATGAGACACACCAGACAGCTACTCAGTATCCTGCTGGCGACCGTCATGGTCACCAGCCTGTTCGCCATCGCCCCCGTCGCGGGACAGGCGGACGACCCCGACCCGGTCTCGCTCCCCGTCGGGAGCCAGCTCTCGCTGCTCGTCGACGGCCAGCGCGCCGTCGTCGAGGACCGACTCGACGCCGAGCGGTACGAACTCCGCGTCGAGACGGAAAACGCCACCACCGAGGAACGCATCACCGAACTGCGGCTCCGCGCCGACGACATCAGCGCCGACCGGAGCGCGCTCATCCAGGCGTTCCGCGCGGGTGAGCTCTCCAAAGAGCGGCTGCTCGCCGGGCTCGTCCTCACGGACCTGCGCGCCGAGCTGACCGCCGAGGAGGTCGAGACGCTGCTCGCGGCCGACCCCGACAACGAGGCGTTGGCCGACCTGCTCGCCGACCTCGACGGTGAGGGCACGTTCGATCCGCTCGTCGCCGCGCTGCGCGGTGGCGACGCCGAGATGGAGGCCCGTCTCGAGATCCGCGGTGACGGCTTCCGCGCGGAGGTCCGCACCGACGGCGAGACCCGCACCGAGTGGGAGGGCGGCGAGGCCGACGACGACCGGAACTTCACCGTCAGCGTGAACGAGGCGATGGCCATCGCCACGGAGCGCGTCGGTGACGACTGGTTCGTCACCCGCGTGCAGGCCAACGAGTACCACGGCACGTGGAAGGTCCGGCTCGCGACCGAGTCCGGTGGCGAGGCCCGCGTCGAACTCGACGCCTCCACGGGCGAGGTCATCGAGGTCCGCGAACGGACCGGTGACGCCGACGGCGGCACCGAGATCGAGACGAAAGGCGAGATCGACCTCGCGTTCGACGGCGAGCTCACGGCGGGCGAGACGGTCACCGTGACCGCGACGCTCGACGGCGAGCCAGTCGCGAACGCCACCGTCGAGGTGAACGGCGAGGACGTCGGCACCACCGACGCCGACGGGATGGCGACCGTCACCGTCCCCGCGGGCGACGAGCTCCGCGTGGAGGTGGAGACCGACGAGGCGGAGGGTGAACTCCGCGTCCGCCACGAGGCGAGCGACGCACCCCTCCGGCTCACCATCGACGGCACCATCGCCCCCGGTGAGAACGTCACCGTGACGGCCACGAAGATGGGCTCCCCCGTCGCCGGTGCCGAGGTCACGGTGAAGAACGAGGCCGGCCAGCGCGTGACGGTCGGCGCGACCGACGCCGACGGGATGCTCACGGTGAGCGTTCCCGCCACCGGCTTCGACCTCCGGGTCGAGAGCGGCGACGCCCGCGGCGAACTCGACGTGGAGTTCCCGGGTGTCGATGACGACGGAATGGACGACGACGAGATGGACGACGACGGAATGGACGACGACGACGCCCCCGACACCGAGGGCGCCATCCACATCGAGGTGCTCGGCGACATCGCGCCCGGCGCGACCGTCACCGTCGTCGCCACCCACAACGGCTCCGCGCTCGCGGGTGCCGACGTGTACGTGAAGGACGGCAACGGCGACCGCCAGCTCGTCGGCCAGACCGACGCCGACGGCCGGATCGACGTGACCGTCCCCGCCGAGGGCGACAAGGCCGGCCGGCTCTCCATCCAGGTCCGGCACGGCGAGCTCGAAGGCGAGTTCGACTTCGGCGACGATGACGACGACGGCGACGGCATCGACGACGGGGCCGCGATGGGTACCATCGCCATCGCCATCGAGGGGACCATCGCGCCCGGTGCGACCGTCACCGTCGTCGCGACCCACGACGGCTCGCCCGTCGCGGGCGCGACCGTCCAGGTGAAAGACGGCAACGGCGAGCGCCAGACCGTCGGGACGACCGACGCGAACGGCCGGCTCGACGTGACCGTCCCCGCCACCGGCGAGAAGGCCGGCGACCTCGACGTGAAGGTCCGCAAGGGCGAACTCGAGGGACAGTTCGAACACGACGCGCCGGACGCGCCGGACGAACCGGATGCCCCGGATGCGCCCGACGAACCGGACGCCCCGGACGCACCCGACGACGATGACTCGGACAGCAGCGGTTCGGGCGCCAGCGGCTCGGGCTCCGGCGACTCCGACAACAGCGGCTCCGGCAGCTCGAACTGAGCCTGACCCGCTGATTCCCGGGTGTGTCACCCACGGATGCGACTCTTTTGAACTCATCAGACACTGACGGGGGTTCCGTGCTGCATACACAGCGCGAGTCGGTCAGGGGCGAGGCCATCCAATCACGCCGACTAAGGTTTCCACACAAAGAATCCCTGTTTCTTCCAGCTTAGTAACGCTCGATGCTTTTTCCCCAATACTTGGTTTACTCGGGTCCAACTAAATCGTCTTGAAAAGAGATATGTGAATCACGGAGAACAACTGGTGTGTGGCAACGACCGCTCCAGCTTGGGTATCAATAGCGGCCACACTTCTTGGAGGTGGCATCTTAGCATATGGCGTTCGCCAAGTCTGGAGCGGTCACAAACTGAAGAAGGCGCTCAAGGCCGAGATACAATCGATGAAGGGCCTTGAGAACTGCAAGAACTCGATGAATTCCCGGAAATCTCCCCCCTCAGACAAGCCCCTCTCCCCTTCTGACGTTCCACCAGCCGGGTCAATCCCGACCACGATATACGAGTCGAACGTCGGTCAGCTGGGGCTGCTTTGTCGGCAGGACCTCACAGATGTTGTCGAGTTCTACTCTGACGTTCTCCGATACAAGGCAATCATCACTGCTGTCAGATCCGGTGAGGACATTCCAGAACCAGATCAGAAAGACCTCTACGACTCGATTAGTTCCTTAGAGCATCGCCGTCGGTCCCTTTTCGGGGGAGACTGGATGCCAGACACCGAGGACGACGGAACCGCTGATGATTGAAAAGAAGGTGATATAGTGAACACTTATGTTGGGCCGTTGATTCTGTTATTACACCCACACAGCCGAGAGCATCATCCATCGGACTCCCATCATGAGTGAACTAGACTTCCTTGAAGCGAAAGACCTCTCGTTCTCCTCCGAGTCCGATTTCTTCCAGTACATCACCAACGACGTTGATTTAGACGATGTCGATGGGAATGTCAATCTGATTGGGTCCGTGAGCGACTACCTCACTAAAGAGGAGTTCGTCCAAGCTCTCGACAATGGCTTCGAAACCATCTGGTCCACCGACGATCTCTATCTTTTGGCAGCCCACACCGGGTCATCCTCAATTCCATACTACGTGTATCTCGATGAGGACTTCCCCGTGTTCCTAACCACCGCCAACATAACGGACGAGATGCCGGGAACCATCGAAAACTTCCTTAAATCCGACCCGAACCTGGGTCGATTCTGGCTCTCTATGGAACAAATGGAGTTGCTACGCGCAGAGATTTCACGCGAATACGACGATTTGATCATCCCGTTCTTTACCGGCCATCGGTCCGAGTATACAGAAATCCCAGCAGAGAAACGCGACGAAATCGACCGTACCGTTTCGTATTGGGGTGAGGATGGTCGTCAGGCGTATAAGGAGATGCGCACCAAATACGGAATTCTCCCGACAAACCTCGTGTTCGAACGCCCGAACCATTTCAAGTTCGGAATTAAACAGGAAGGTGTCTTCAAGCACCAAGGTGGCTCGATTACAGAGACGTGGGAGCTATATCGAAGTGAGCGAACCCGAAAAAGCCGCGTAAAGAACGCGATTAACAGTGGTGGGTACGATACCGATGCACGGAGTGAGCAGTTCGAAGGTCGTACCATTTCGGGGAGCAGACCATGGGCTGTAGAGATGGATGAAGCAATGAGCACCGACCCGCTCGAAAGCTTCGTCCCTCATATCAGCGAGGAGGAAATGGAGTTCAGTGTTGCAGGCTACAAAGCAAAGCCAAACACTCCTGGATTCGACGCGCAGCTGGTCGATACGAACAGCTACGGTAGCACCAAACTCCGCGGGCGTAGAAAGACGATTCGAGTATACCCACACCAGGGTTCAGGAATTGACCAGCACTTCCGTATCTACAACTTCGTTCAGGACCACTTCGATCCTGCCTGCCGAGCAGTAGAAGTCTAACATGATCTCGCCGGAACATGTAGACTCGGATAACTACCTTCCCCGGCTTTCTGATCGAGATGAGTCTAACTTCCGGGAGAAGTACGAAGAGAAGCATGGAGAGCTGTCGTACGACGCCTCAGAGACTGCTGTAAAGGCATTACTCCGGAACAAGCACGAGCCTCAGCATGAGGTGTTCGAAGCGATCGCTGACGGGTTCCATCCGTACAACGATGAAGGCATGAATACGGGGTATGAGGTTGCGCTAACGAACCCATTGTGCGAGATGCGAGAGACTCCCGCCGATGTGCTGTTAACGGCACAGGACTATCGAGAAGTCCATCTCTGCTTCGTGGTTTGTGAGGCAGGCGGTGAGAACTACATTGAGTGGGCAAGGAACATCAATGAGGTCAGCGACCTATACACTGGTCACGAAGAGGAACTTCTAGAGCAAATACCGATTGAGGGTCTTGACCCCGGCCATGTCCAGTTCGTCACTGCGGCTCCCAAAGAGGATCTACCGGATATCGATTTCAAGTATATGAAAGGCAGTGTCTCTCCAAATAACTACTCGTTGTGGGTTGTTGATGACGACTACGAGGGGAACGGGGAACGGCAGGTTGAGTTGCGGAAGGAGTACGGTACGGTTGCTCATCGGCAGCTACGGGCTGTGCTTGATTCGGGATTCGATTACGGGAAAGGAGAGAACACGGAAATCAATTGTACGCTCAACAGTCACGACTTCATTGCGCTCCGTGAGACGTTCATGGGGCTGATGCTCAAACAGCATGCTGCGGACAAGGAACAGCCTCGTGAATTCAACCGAGACGATTTTATAGACGAACTAACGAGGCAAACACAGGTTGCTGATCCTCCCGAGCAAAAGGTTGACGTGATTCGTTCACGGGCAAGTACTCTGCTGGCTGTGGCTGATGATGCGGAGATGGTATACTCGGGGTCGAATAGCAATATCAATACGAATCGGGATTTCCGGCTGCGCTATCCGACTGGGATGCCTACGCAGGTTCCGGAGCATGTCAAACCGAAATACATCGACTATCGAACGCCGATTAAGATGGCAGAGGATGCTTATGACCGCGCTCGTGCCGAGTTCGAACCTACCGATCCATTGAAAACAGAGTTGGATGAATCGGATTCGTGGGGAACGGACTAGGGTATTTCGCGTCGGTTACAGTTGGTTGTTCGACAGCGTCGTACGACAATATGACGGTGATGTCGAGAAGGACCGCGACGAGTATCGGCTCTGGAGTCACGACACCGATCACTCCGGGCACTCCGAGCACGATCACTGCGAATGAGAGAGCGAGCATCGAAACGAAGCCCGATCGGATGCATGTAGTACCTACATGCACCAACGGTCTATATATCGAATTCACCAAATACATCGTGAATAAAATACGATCGGCGTGACCGATGTACTCTCTGTATTCAGCACGGTCGGTGAAACCTATCTCCGATTTGGGATGGCAACAGAGTCACGGACGCAGTTCTCACGCGGGGCTCCCCCGCGTCGTGCGCTATCTCCTACTGGGGGCGATCGCCGCGTTCGTCGGCGTTCTCGGGCTTTCGGTGCTCGCGGCCCTGCTCTAGCGAACTCAGACCGCGTGCGTGGGGAGCGTGCCGTCGACGACGACGATCCGGCCTGCCCGGCGCACCACGATATCCCCGTAGTCCGCGAACCGTGCCGTCGCCAGCCACGCGTCAACGTCGGCGCGCGCGGCCTGTTCGGCCGACTCGAAGCCGAAGACGTACCGCGAGCGCGATGATTCGGGGCCGAAGACGTAGCGGTGGCCGCGCACGCGCCCCCCGTCGAACCGGGCGTTCGCGGGGTCGGCGTCGTGGACGGGGTGGACGACGAGGCTCACGTCGTCGCCCGGGCCGAGCGCGGCGAGCGCCTCGGCCACCAGCGGGTCCCCGCTCCAGCGGTCCCTCCCCTCCTGCCCTGCGGCGAGTGTGGCTGCGAGGGCGTCGTCGGGCGCGACGACGAGCGCGCCGTCGGAGGATTCCCACCCGATGGGGCCGTCGTTGTTGAGTGAGTGGTCCGCGGCGAGGGTGCCCGAGCCGTCCCCGAACTCCCCGAACAGCACGGCCGCGCGGCGCGGGCCCTCGCGGGCGTGGACGAGCAGGTGGGCCCGCACGTCCCCGTGGGCGACCTCCCCGGGGAGGGGTACGCTATCGAGGTAGCCGGCGTACTTCCGCGCGGTGGCGGGGGGCATCGCGTCGGCGACCGAGAGCGCCCGCTCGCGGTCGAGGAAGAAGACGGCACCCGTGTCCGTCCCATGAATGGCGGGGTCGTAGGTCCAGCGGGCGATGGTGTCGGCACCCGGGGCGGGGCCGAGGGGGTCGGTGGCCGGTGCCCGGTCCCCGCGGGTGCCCCGGTAGCCGAGACAGCCGGCGAGCGCGCTCGCGGTGCCGAGACCGATGCCGCCGAGGAACCTTCTCCGTGTGCTCATGCCCCGAACGGCTGGGAGACGATCCACAGCGAGACGACGGTGTAGAACACCATCAGCGCGAGCATGGGCACCTGCGAGCGGACCGCGGCTCGTCGCGAGTCGAAGTAGTCGAGCGCGGCGTGGTGGGCGACCCAGACGGCGACGACGTGGCCGACGACGATGAGCCCGACCATCCAGTACCAGACGAGCGCGGGGGTGACGCCGGCGACGAGGTCCGGCTCGGGGACGATGGCTGCACCCGGGAGGGGTCGGGCGAGCACCGCGACGAGGAGTTCGTGCTGGAGGAGATAATAGAGGCTGTAGTGGGCGAGGTGGTAGGCGGCGGCGATGGGGACGAGCGAGAGGACGAACCGGCGCATCACGTCCCCGAGCGGGCGGGACTCACCGGAGGCGCGGGCCATCGCGAGCGAGACGACGGCGTAGGCCGCGACGAAGGCGACGTAGCCCGTGAGGAGGATTGCGCCGCCCCAGAGAACGCCCCACAGCGTCGGGTGGAGCCCGGGGTTGGGCAGCGCGATGAAGAGGTGGAGGAACGTCTCGGTCTCTTTGAAGCCGTCGAAGGTGAGCGCGTAGAGCATGGCGACGACGAGGAGAACGCCCTCGACGCTGGTGACGGCCTCGCGGACGAGGCCGACGGCGGGGGCGCGCACTTCGATTCCCTCATCGGTGAGCGCGAGGGGGGCAAAGCGGCCGAAGAAACCGAAGACGAGGGTGAACGCGTCGGCGTTCTCCAACCACGCGTCCTTCCCGAAGACGGCCATCCCGGCGAGCATGACGAGGAAGTAGCTCGCGGCGAGCGCGGCGGCCAGAATCGGCTGGGCGAACGCGAGGACGACCATGTTCAGCCAGACGAAGACGAGGAAGGCGACGAGCGCGGGGAGCGCGCCGAGCCAGTCGGGGTACTCCCGGTCGAGGGAGGGCTCGCCGAGCCACTCGAAGACGACGGTCCACGGGGCGATGACGCGCCAGACGTCGACGACGAGCAGCGCGAGGATGCTGTAGCTCACCCACCAGAACACCTCGACGAGGAAGACGGGGGCCGGATTGGTGAGTACGTCGTTCGGGCCGAACAGGCCGAGTGCGACGACGAACGCGAGGAGCGTCACGCTCGCGACACGGGCGAGGAGGCGCGCGGGCCGGAAGTCCTCCGCACGGAGGAAGCGGTGGCGGTAGCTGAACGCCCGCGCCCGGCGGCCGATGAACGCGCCGGCGAGCGCGAAGGAGGCGAACACCACGGCTCCGCCGGAGGTGAGATAGAGCCACGGCGGGATCCCTTCGAGGACGGCGTCCCCGCCGGGGACGCCGTGAGCCGCGGCGGTGCCGGTCGTCGCGATGAGGGCAGCGGTGAGGGCGGCGAGCGTGGCGGTGCCACGGCCGACCCGGCCCTGCCGCTCGGAACGTGTCGGAGTCATATGTCCGAGAACCCCTCGGACGAGGATAAGCCGGCGGGAACGGGGCTTCGCCAGTCGGGCGGGGGCTTCCCCATCCTTCCCGGTTCGCCCGCTCGGGTTCATACCCACGGTGCGCCTTCCGTGGAGCTATGAGCACTACGCGAGCGCTGGCCGTTGCCCTCGCCCTCGCCGTCGTTCTGGCGGCGGTCCCCACGGCGTCGGCGGACGGCCTCGCACAGCTCTCGTTTACGCCCGCGGTCCAGACGGTCGAGGCGGGCGAGACGTTCACTGTCGACCTCCTCCTGCAGAGCACCCCCCAGATCGCCTCGGGTGCGTACAAGGTGGGGGTCGTCGTCGCCTACAACGCCACGCTGGTCGAGGCGGTCGCCATCGAGGAGGGGGATTTCCTCTCGCGTGGGGGCGTCGAGACGTTCGTGAACAGAAGCGAGATCGACAACCGTCAGGGGTTCCTCGTCTACGACCTCGAACGCGACTTCGAGGACGGCGGCGTCGCGGGGCTCGGTACGCTCGCGACGGTCACCTTCCGCGCCCGGGAGACCGCGCCGGACGCGACGTTCGACCTCCGGTATCTCGGCGCGCGCATCCTCCTCACCGACGGGGAGTTCCAGCAGGTGGCGGCCACACCGGCGACCGTGACGGTCGTCGCGAACCCGGACGCGCCCGCGGAGGACCCTGCTCCAAGCATCCCCACGGAGCTCCTCGTCGGCGGTGCCGTCCTCGTCGGCGTCGTCGCGCTGTTCGGGGGGATGTTGCTGTTCGTGCGCCGTCTGTAGTCGGACCTTCCCCATCCGTCGCTGCCTCCTTTTATTCGATTGCGACATTCACCTAGCAATGCAGCACTGCCGGTACTGTGAGGAGACGTTCGACGACGAGTCACGGCTTCTCGCCCACTACAGAAAGCACCACGAAGGTGAACTGCGTGCCGTCGACCGCCGTCGCGTCGAGGCCAGCGCTCCGAGCCGCTCGCTCCCGACCGGGGCGCTCCTCGTCGGCGGGGCCGTTCTCCTCATCGCCGCGCTGTACGTCTTCGTCTTCACCAGCCCGGCGTTCGAACAGCGGAACGCCCCCGCGGGACTCGGCACCGTCCACGAGCACGGGACGGCGACGGTCACCATCGACGGCGCCCAGCTCGATTTCGCCGACCCGCGGTACGGTGACCTCGACACCTGTTTCCACTACCACACCGGCGAGGGGAACGTCTGGCATATCCACTGTCAGGGCGTGACCCTCGGTTACGCGATGGGGACCCTCGGAATCGGCATCTCGGATGCGGGCGTGACGGTCGACGGCGTCGAGTACCGCTACGACGACCCGAACGCCGTCGTCCGCGTGACGGTCAACGGGCGGGCCGCCTCGGCGGGGACGCTCATCGCCGACGGCGACGAGATCGACATGGTCGTCGCCCGCCGGTAGGGCCACAACGGCTTTTTCGGTGCCGGGAGTCCCCCCGATATGGCACTCCTCGACTCCCTCGTCGTCTTCATCGTGAGCCTGCTCATCGGTGGGCTGGGCATCCACGTCGGCGCCTCCATCCTCGCCCGCGGTGACGACTACTCACACGCCGTGGTCACGGCGGCGTTCGGCGCGCTCGTCTGGGCCATCGCGGGCACGCTCTTCGGTGGCATCCCGCTGCTCGGCCCGCTCATCACGCTGCTCGCGTACCTGACGGTCATCCGGTGGCGCTACGGCGTCGGCTGGCTCACGGCGGGCGGTATCGCCCTCATCGGCTGGGTCGCCGCCGTCGTCGTCCTGAGCGTCCTCGGCATCCTCGGGGTCGCGGACCTCTCGGCGACGGGGATTCCGCGCGTCAGAGGTTAGAAGAGCGCTTCCGACTCGTCGAGCACGCGCGCGGGGCCGCCGACCTCCCAGACGCGCGTGCCGATACCGAGCTCGGCGATCGCGGCCTCGACCTCCTCGACGTGTTCCTCGGTGGTGTTGACGTACACGGACGCGCCGGTGTCCGTGGAGTAGTACGCCGGAACGCCCTCCTCGCGGAGCGAGCGAACCGTCTCGAACACGCGGAGCGTGTCCGGCTGCCAGTAGACCCACGCCGCTGGGCCGGTCATCGTCGTCGCCGCGAGCGACAGCGAGTCCTTCTCCGCGAGCTCGAAGGCCGCGTCGAACTCGTCCGCGTGGAGCGCGTCGGTCATCGCGTCCAGCTGCTCGTGCATGTGCGCGAGCCGCGCCTCGAACATGTGGGAGTCGGCGGCCTCCTTGTGGGCCTCCTCGGTCTCTTTATATGCCGGAACCTCCGCGGCGACGATGCGCAGGTCGTCCTCCAGCCCGGTGCGGATGCGCTCGGCCCGGCAGTCCTCGTCGTTGTAGCCCGAGTAGAGGACCGAGAACGCCCCTGTCACGGCACGGGCCGCGGAGGAGGAGCCACGACGGGCGACGGTCGAGACCTCGGGGCGAGTCAGGTCGAGTTCGGCAGCTTCACACAGCGCCATCGCCGCGGCGGCG
The DNA here is from genome assembly GCF_051195035.1 of Natronomonas sp. EA1. Classification (NCBI taxonomy): domain Archaea; kingdom Methanobacteriati; phylum Methanobacteriota; class Halobacteria; order Halobacteriales; family Natronomonadaceae; genus Natronomonas; species Natronomonas sp. EA1. The sequence continues at coordinate 1,032,471 of NZ_JBNTJV010000001.1, read as the reverse complement.
AACCCCGAGGAGGAGGAGCCGAACCCGATGTTCGTCGGGAAGTCGTTCTCGCTTTCGAGGCGGACGCGGGTGTCGATGCCCGCGAGCTCGCGGACGTGGTTCACGACGTGGCGAACCCGCTCGGCTGCACGGCCGTCGACGCGCTCGCCGTCGATGACGTAGCGGTCCTCGTCCAGCGACTCGTCGAACGCCGCGGTGGTGGTGGAGTTCGACGGCGCGGTACAGACGCTGATGGAGTCGTGATACGGCAGTCGCAGCTCCGGGTCGCGCATCCCGTGGTACTTGACGAGCCCCTGAATCGGGTGGGCCTTCGCGGTCGCTTTCATGGTTTGGGGACCGGTGCGGGCCCGCATAACGGTTCCCTTCTCTCTACCTGTTGCGCCCGACGGGGAACGCCACGCGGTCGGGGTGCTCGTTCAGCCGCGCGAGGATGCGCTCGTAGAGGTCGTTGCGCACCCGCTGGCCCTGCCGGGGGTTGACGAGATACCGGAGCCGGAACTCTACCCACGACTCCTTCTGCACCAGGTTCACCTGCGGGCGGTCCCGCACCTCGAGTTCGACGGGCGTCTCCGCCAGCCGCTTTCGGTACTCCGCGATGTGGCTCGCCATCTCGTCGCCGAGGTAGTCGTCGGCCTCTTCGACGATGAGTTCGCGGGCAAAGGCGAGGTCCGTCTCGTAGGCGACCTGGATGCCGAGTTCGTTCCAGACGTAGGGGAACCCCTCCCACGAGAAGTTGTAGACGTGCGAGGAGAGCACCACGCTGTTGGGGAGGGTGATGATGCGCCCGGAGGGCTGGTTGGAGGTGACGAGCTCCCCGTTTATTTCCCACAGCGTCGTGACGAAGAAGTCGATCTCCACCACGTCACCCTTCGACCCCTCGATGGCGACCCGGTCGCCCACCTGGTACGGCCGTTTGACCATGATGTAGAACCAGCCGATGAGCGAGAACAGGGGCTGTTGCAGCGCGAAGGTGATGGCGAACCCGACCACGCCCAGCGAGAACAGCACCCCGACCCACTGCTCGGTGACGACGCCGAAGACGCCGACGAGGCCGGCGGTGATGAAGAGGAACCGGAGGACGTTCCGGGCGTCGTGTTTCCGGCGTTTGTCCACCGCGCGGTCGACGACGAGCCGGAGGACGAGCAGGTACGCGGCGTACGCGGTGAACCCGACGGCGAGGGCGACGAACACCGTTCCCACGATGTAGGAGACGGCGAGCCCGTCCACCTGTCCGGGGATGAGCGTGGAGCGGCGGGCGACCCCGCCGACGAACGCGAAGACGACGGCGAGGGCGAACGAGACGTAGCCGAGGGGGCGTTTCACGGGCGGTACGTCAGCGGCCGGTGACAAAAACGCTCCGTGCGGCGCGCGGGCGGGGCCGCGAACCGACACGGATTTATCGGTGGGAATGACCGGTACGGCTGAAATGGGGACCGACTCGGGCGACGGGGGTTCGACCCTCGTAGAATTCGGCATCGACGACAGACCACCCCTCTCCACCTCGCTTCTGCTCGGCGTCCAACACTATCTCACCATGGTCGGCGCGAACATCGCCGTCCCGCTCATCCTCGCGAACCTGATGGGGATGCCCGGCGACGTGACGGCGAAGTTCGTCGGCACGTTCTTCGTCGTCTCCGGGCTGGCGACGCTCGCGCAGACGACGATCGGGAACCGCTACCCCATCGTGCAGGGCGCGCCGTTCTCCATGCTCGCGCCGGGGATCACCATCGTGCTCGCCGCGCCCGCCATCGCGGGGATGCCCGACTGGAACGCCAAACTCCTCTTCTTACAGGGGGCCATCATCGTGGCCTCGCTCGCGGAGGTCGCCATCGGCTACTTCGGGATCGTCGGCAAACTCCGGCAGTACATCTCGCCGGTCGTCGTCGCCCCGGTCGTCGCGCTCATCGGCCTGTCGCTGTTCCAGGCCCCGCAGTTCTCCAGCGCGACGGCGAACTGGTATCTCGTCCTCCTGACGCTGGGGCTCATCGTCCTCTTCTCGCAGTACCTGGGTGACGCCCACCGCGTCTTCGACCTCTTTCCCGTGCTGCTGGGCATCGCCGCGGCGTGGGTCATCGCGCTCGTCGGCTCGCTCGCCGGGGTCATCGCCCCCGGCACCGCGGGCTACATCGACCTCTCGTCGCTCGCCACGGACCAACTGATATTCGTCCCCTATCCCCTGATGTGGGGGACGCCGCGGTTCGAAACTGCCTTTATCATCGGGATGTTCGCGGGCGTGCTCGCCTCCATCGTCGAGTCCTTCGCCGACTACCACGCCGTCGCGCGGATGTCCGGCGTCGGCGCCCCCTCGAAGAAGCGCATCAACCACGGCATCGGGATGGAGGGGCTGGCGAACGTCTTCTCCGGGCTGATGGGCACCGGTGGGTCGACCTCCTACTCCGAGAACATCGGCGCCATCGGTCTCACGGGCGTCGCCTCGCGGTTCGTCATCCAGATCGGTGCGGCCGCGATGATCCTCGTCGGGGTCATCCCGCTGTTCGGCAAGATCATCGCGACGATGCCCGCGCCCATCGTCGGCGGGCTCTACATCGCCATGTTCGGCCAGATCGTCGCCGTCGGCCTCTCGAACCTGAAGTACGTCGACCTGGACTCCTCGCGGAACCTCTTCATCATCGGCGTCGCCGTCTTCGCCGGGATGGCCGTCCCGGCCTACATGGGGAACGTCGACGCGGCCGCACAGGGGATGGACTCGGTGGCCTCCGGCCAGGAGCTGTTCACCCAGGGGCTCGCCGGGGTACCCGTCCTCGGGAGCGTCCTCGGCTCCTCCGCCGTTGCAGGGACGCTCTACATCATCCTCAAGACGCACATGGCGGTCGGGGGCGTCATCGCGCTGTTCCTCGACAACACGGTGGCGGGGACGCCGGAGGCACGTGGACTCTCCGCCTGGGCCGACATCGCGGAGGGGGAGGCCGACTTCCGGTCGTTCCCCGAGCGCGTTCGTGGGCGCGCGCCGGCGGACGACTGACCCCGTCACCCACGTCGGCGCGGCACACGCCAGCCCGTCTCGCGCGAGCCTTATCCGTCCACGTCGCCCGAGTTGTTCACCATGACACGACTCGATCTCCTGACCGGCCTGCAGGCGCTCGGCCTGCTGTTCGCCGTGCTGGGCGACCTGCTCGATAGCACGCTCACGATGACCCTCGGTATCGGCGTCTTCGGGCTCGCGCTCGCCGCCGCCTTCGCGGTGTGGGGCGCGATGCTCGTCGAAGGGACCCGGACGTGGACTGCCACGCCCGAGCGCATCAGAAAGAAGTCCCTCTAATCAGCTCAGTTCTTCCACTTGATGGAACAGCCCCGCGCGGGCGCTTCCGCGGGCTCGACGTCCTCACCGGCGAGCAGCGCGTCGATGCGCTGGGCGACCTCGAACCCCGGTTCTCCCGAGGGCGCCGCGTCGGGCGACTGTGCGTCGTCCAGCCGGCCGTGGTACACCACGCGCCACTCGTCGCCCTCCTTCGCGAGCAGGAACGGGTCGGGCGTGCAGGCGGCCCCGTACGCGCGGGCGACTTCTTGGGAGTCGTCGCGGAGGTAGGCGTCGTACGCGATGGTGCCGTCCGCGACGAGTTCGACCATCCGCTCGAAGGAGTCGTCCGGGTACTCCGTCTCGTCGTTGGGGTTGACCCCGACGACGGCGCAGTCGTCGTAGCGCTCGGCGAGCGCGTTCAGCGTGTCGACCTTCGCCTGCGCGTACGGACAGTGGTTGCAGGTGAACACGAGGAGGACGGCCTCGGTGTCGAACGAGTCCAGCGTGTAGCTCTCGCCGTCGCTGCCCGGCAACTCGAACTCGGGTGCGGCGTCGCCGACTGCGAGCTCCGCGTCGTCGGATTCCTTCATGACCATACCTCTCCTTCACGGGGGAACGGAAAAAGTCGTGTGGCAGCGGTGAGGTTCGGAGGGTTCAGGACGCCGTGAGGTAGACGGCGACGCCGGCGAGCAGGATGCCGACGGCCTTCTTCGCCGTCAGCGGTTCGTCCAGCGCGAGGATACCCACCGCGGAGGAGGTGACGAGGAACATCCCGAAGATGGGGACCACGACGGAGACCGGTCCCGCGGCGAGCGCCCGGTAGTAGGCGAGGATGCCGACGGCGAGACAGACCCCGGCGGCGACCATGTACTTCGCGTCGGGGTGGGTGAACGCCTCGGTAAGCGACTTGTCCGCGGAGAGGACGACGACGGCGATGGCGGCGACGACGAGCATCCCGTTCGTCACGGCGGCGACCACGTCGCTGGAGAGGTCCTGTGTCGCGAGCTTGGTGAGGGGGGCCACGAGCGTGTAGGAGACCAGCCCCAGCACCGCGTAGGCGATGTAGTTCATGTCGATTGCTGTGGTCGGACGGTGAAAACCGTACGTATTCTCCGTCGGTGCGCCAGCGGATCCCACGGCCGTCGGCTTTACACGCGCTGACCGACTATCTCCCGGCAATGGTCGCACGAGGCGCCCTCCTGAAGGTCGCCGCCGGCATCCTCGTCCTTGCGGTGGTCGGGGGTGGGGCGGCGCTGTACTCCGTCGGGTCGGACTTCCAGCAACCGCGGGTGGAGTCGATCGAGAACGAGTTCGGCGCCGTCTCACAGGAGACGACGACGATTCAGACGCAGGTGGTCGTCCGGAACCCCAACGACGAGGCGCTTCCCGGGGCTGCAACCATCAGCTACGAGGTGTATCTGAACGACGTGGCGGTCGGAGACGGGTCGAAGTCGGGCATCGGCCTCCAGCCGGGGCGCAACGAGATCTCCCTCGACACCCAGCTCGACAACGGGAAGATCCCGGCGTGGTGGGTGACCCACGTGAACAACGGGGAGCGGACGACGCTGACGACGGCGCCCAGCATCTCCGTCGCCGGCATCTCCACGGACTTGCCGAACCAGACGCAGACGTTCGAGACTGACCTGCTCGGCTCGTTCCAGTCGAACGAGTCGCGGACGGTGACGGTGGCGAACGAGTCCATCCTCGAGGTGGGGGGCCAGCGGGCGTCGTGGGGTGAGGCGACGGCCGAGACGACCCCCATCGTCGTCGAGACCGAGCTCACGAACGTCCACGACGACACCGTCCAGCTCGACGGGACGGCGTACACCATCCGGATGAACGGCATCGTCGTCGGCAACGGCACCACCGCGGAGACGCTCTCGCTCGACCCGGGCGAGTCGACGACGTACACCGTCACGCCGGCCATCGACACGCCGCGGATGGAGCAGTGGTGGGTGAGCCACCTCCGGAACGGCCAGCAGACGGAGCTCACCGTCGAGGTGTACGGCGTCGTCGAACGGGACGGCGAGCGCCAGCGCGTGCCGGTCACCATCTACGAACAGCGCGCGGCGTTCACGACGGACCTGCTCGGCGACGGCGAGACGACGGTCGAACCGCTCCCGACGAACGACACCGCGTTCGCGCCGCCGGAGCTCGCGGGCACCCAGAGCACGTGGGGGGAGGTCACCGAGACGACCACGACCATCGACACGCAGGTCGCGGTGCGGAACCCCAACGCCGCCGCCTTCGAGTTTCTCACGCTCGACTTCTCGCAGCGAACCACCGTCGGTGGCGTCGAGGCCGCGAGCGGGGCGACCACCGTGGAGGGGCTCCCCGCCGGCACCAGCACGTTCACGCTGGAGAGCACGATGCCGCACGACCGGGTGCCGCGGTGGTGGGCGGCCCACGTCAACAACGGTGAGCGCTCCGTGCTCCGGACGACCACCAACGGGACGGCCGACCTCGGCGTGACGACGGTGGACATCGCCGCGCCCGACGAGGAGCGGGTCGTGGAGACCCACGCGCTCGCGGGGTTCACCCAGAGCGAGGACGAGCGCATCCGCCAGCAGGGCCGCACGGTCCTCGTCATCACGGAGACCAGCGCGACGTGGGGTGAGGCCACTCGACAGGAGGCGCCCATCACCGTGACGGCGGTCATCGAGAACCGGCAGGCGCGGACGGTGACCATCGACGACATCCACTACCGGGTGGGGCTCAACAGCGTGACGCTGGCGAACCGCACCTCGGACCAGACGTTCACCATCGCGCCGTATTCGACCAGAACGGTGGAGCTGACGATGCGGCTCGACAACACGAAGATGGCCGACTGGTGGCCCACGCACGTTCGTAACGGGGAGACCTCGACGCTGACCACCGAGGTCGACGCGGACGTCTCCACCTCCTTCGGCACCCGTCGCGTGGCCCTCGACTCGTTCGCGCAGAACAGCACGATCGAGACGGACTTGCTCGGTCAAGAGGAGGAGTAGGCGACGGCGACGGAGAGGCCGAACGCGGCCGCGGCCACCGCGGCCACGGCGAAGAAGGCGAGCTCCACGCTCTGCTGTTCGATGACGACCCCGAACAGCGGCGGGGCCACTGCGCCGCCGAGTGAGATGCCGATGGTCATGAGCGCGAAGTTCTTCCCCACGTCGGCCCGCGCGGAGGCGCGGTCGGTGAGCATCGACCGGGCCGGCCGGGAGATGTCGATGGTCGCGGCCAAGAGCAGCACGACGGCGAGCGCGGCGACGGTGGGGAGCCCCGCGGCGAGCGCGGCGGCGAGCACGACGAGCGAGCCGTAGCCCAGATAGAGGACAGGTGGGGCCCCGACCACATCGGAGAGCCAGCCACCGGCGAGCAGGAGCACCGCGCCGACGCCGAGCATCGCGGCACCGTAGAGGGTCGCCGTCTCGGGGGCCACGCCGTAGGCCCCTTCGAGCAGCGTGGGCGCGTAGGCACGAACGCCCCAGGCGGCGACGCTGTCGGCGAACCACAGCAGCGTCAGAAGCAGGATGGTCGTTGAGCCGAGGAGGGTGCGGACGCCCCCGACCGCGCGGCGGGGGAGCGAGCGCGCCCACGTGGCCAGCCAGCCGGGGGTGAGCGCGGGGCGCTCCGCGGGGTCCTCGGGGTGGGTGATCTCCCGGGAGGTCCGGCGCATCGCGAGGAGGCTCACGACGCCGTAGAGCGCGCCGACGAGGGCGACGAGGCCGAAGGCGACACGCCAGGTGCCTCCGAGCCGTATGACGAGCGGGACGACGGCGAACGGGGCGGCGAGCCCCACCGCGCCGGCGAAGCCGTGGACCGAGTAGGCTCTCCCTCTGGCGGACTCGTCGGTGGCCGCGGCGAGCAAGGGGTAGTGGGCGGGGTGGTGGCCGGCGACGCCGATGCCCATGACGACGTGCGCGAGGAGGAGCCACTCGTAGGTCGGCGCGAGCGCGGCCATCCCGGCGCCGAGCGCGCCGAAGGAAAGCGAGATGCCGAGGACGAGCGAGCGGGAGTAGGCGTCGGAGAGGTAGCCGAACGGGAGCTGCAGGAGGGTGACGACGGCACCAAGCAGCCCGACGGCGAAGCCGAGGGCGGCGGTCGAGACCCCGAGATCCGGGCCGATGAAGCTGAACGCTGGCGGGACGAGGATGAGATAAGAGTGGTTGAGGACGTGCGAACCGGCGACCACGCCCACGACGGTGGATGACTCCCGTGGCACTACCCGGAGTCCACGGGGGAGGACTTAGACTCCGTCGATAGCGGCGAGGTCAGTCGGCGGCGACCTTGGGTTTGGTGACGAGCTGGGTCTCCTCGTCGACGCCGAGACCGCGGCGGGCGAGACAGTCACGGAGGCGGGTCGGCTCGACGCCAGCCTGCCGGGCAGCGGTTTCCAGTGTGTATGTCCCACTCTCGTACAGCGTCAGCGCGGTCTCGAGCGCGTGCTGGTGCATACCCGTCTGCACATACTGTGGGATAATAAGAATATCGTGAGATAATATATCATAGTATGATACGGTGTGACAAGGAAGGGTGCTGCAGAATCGTTATACACTACCCGAGAAATCGCCGAACGTTGCGCCGGTCGCAAGTCTTTTGCCCGCCGTCGCTGGCGTTGGGGTATGGAGGAGCGTGCAGAGATACTCGACCTGCTTCGCGAGAACGCTCGCTATTCGACCGCCGACCTCGCCCGGATGACGGGCACGACCGAGGAGGCAGTCGAGGCAGCGATCGCGGAGCTGGAGGATGCGGGCGTCATCCGCGGCTATCAGGCCGTGGTAGACTGGGACCGGGCCGAGCGCGCCTCGGCGGCATCCGGTGACCGCGTCCACGCCGTCGTCGAGTGTAACGTCACGCTCGACCGCGAGACCGGCTACGACGACATCGCCGACCGGCTCGCGGGCTTCCCCGACGTGCAGTCCCTACGCTTGATGAGCGGTGACTACGACTTCGCCATCGAGGTGGAAGGGACCTCGATGAGCGAAGTCTCCCGGTTCGTCTCCGAGAAGGTGGCGCCCGTCCCCGAGATCACGCAGACGGTGACCCACTACGTGATGGAGACGTACAAGGAGGCCGGCCACCGCTTCGACGACGGCTACGACGACGACCGCCTCTCCGTGACGCCATGAGACCGGCCGACAGAGTCGCCTCCGTCCCCCCCTCGGGGATCCGGAAGTTCTTCGAACTCGCGGCGGAGATGGACGACGTCATCTCGCTGGGTGTGGGGGAACCGGACTTCTCCGCGCCCTACGCGGCCCGGGACGCCGCCATCGCCTCCTTAGAGCGCGGCCAGACCTCATACACCGCCAATCGAGGCATGAAGGAGCTCCGGGAGGCCATCGCGGACCACGTCACGCAGTACGACCTCTCGTACGACCCCGACGAGGAGATCCTCGTCACCGCGGGCGCAAGCGAGGCCATCGACGTGGCGTTCCGCGCGCTCGTCAACCCTGGCGATACGGTGGCGATCGCCCAGCCCTCGTACGTCTCGTACGAACCCGGCGTGGTGTTCGCGGGCGGCGAGCCGCTCTCCGTGCCCACGCACGCGGAGGACGATTTCAGACTGACCCCGGAGGTCCTCGAAGCCGCGGGCGCCGAGGAGGCCGACCTCCTCGTCTACTGCTACCCGAACAACCCCACGGGGGCGACCATGTCCCGCGAGGACATGGAGGCGCTCGCGGCGTTCTGCCGGGAGCACGACATCGGCGTGCTCGCCGACGAGATCTACGCCGCGCTCTCTTACGAGGGCGAGCACGTCTCCATCGCCACGCTGGAGGGGATGCGCGAGCGCACCGTCGTCTTCAACGGCTTCTCGAAGGCGTACGCGATGACCGGGCTTCGGCTGGGTTACTCGCTCGCCCCACCGGAGATCACCGCGGCGATGAACCGCATCCACCAGTACACGATGCTGTCGGCGCCCACGACGGCCCAGTACGCCGCGCTGGAGGCGCTGGAGTCGTGTGGCGAGGACGTCGTCGAGATGACGAAACAGTACGACCGCCGTCGCCGGTTCGTCCTCTCGCGGCTGGAGGAGATGGGCATCGACTGCTTCACCGCGACGGGGGCGTTCTACGTCTTCCCCGAGTCGCCGTGGGACGACGCGAACGCGTTCGCGGAGGCCCTGCTCGAGGAGGAGCACGTCGCCGTCGTCCCCGGCGACGCCTTCGGCGAAGGTGGGGAGGACCACCTCCGGATGTCCTACGCCACCGGCCTCGAGGAGTTACGGGAGGCGATGGACCGGCTCGAACGGTTCCTCGCGTAGGGGCGAAACGGCTATCGGCCCGTTCTCATCTCTAAGAATTCGAACACAACCCTTTTTCCCGGTAGCGGAGAAGTAACGCGGTAATGGCTACCGAAGACGTCGACGGCGGAGACGGCTCGCTCGTTTCCGACGTCGCGTCGGAGACTCCCGACGTTTCAGACGACCCGGAGGAGACACCCGTGGCGGTCGGGGAGTACACGTGGGAGGAGTTCAAAACGGAGTTCTACTACGACGAGGACGGGAACGCGCCCGAGGACCCGTTCGAGCCCGAATCGTATCTCGGGTTCGACCCGGCGGACACCGGCGCGGTGTTCGAGAACCGCGGGTCCGCGGCGAAGACGCTCGACGAGATCGTCGACGCGCGCACGGTCCGCGTCGACCCCGAGTTGGACGAGGACGCCTTCTTTTCGACGACGGAGGGCCACACCACCATCGTCAACCGCTACGACTTAGAGAAGGCCGTCCCCCAGGCGAAGAAGTCCCACTTCCGGGAGGTGGAACGCTACTGGGTGAACAAACCCTACGCGTTCATCATCATCTTCCACTCCGAGAAGGAGAACGAGAAGAAGTACTACCTCATCGAGCCGTATCTCACGGAGATCGAGAGCGACCTCCGGGAGTTCCTCGCGGGGAAGCTCAAGACGGCCATCAAGTACTCCGACGACGAGGTCGTCGTCGAGGGGACCGACGAGGACCGCGCGACCGTCATCGAACGCGAGACGCGCAATCTGCTGGACCGGTACGACCTCTACGCGGACGACGGGGCCCCGGAGCCGGGGCTGGTCGACCAGCTGAAACACCGTCTCGGCATGGGCGAGGTCGAACTCGAAGTCGACGAACGGGGGCTCTCCGGCGTCGAGGCCCGCCCCGAACCGGCCGTCCTCGAGGAGAACTCCCAGACGCTCACGGAGTACCAGATCGAGAAGCTGCTGTATCTCCTCAAGCGGGATTTCATCGGCTTCGAGCGCATCGACGGCATCAAACACGACATCAACGTGGAGGACGTCTCCTGTGACGGCTACAACTCCCCCGTCTTCGTCTATCACTCCGAGTACGAACAGATCATCTCGAACGTCTACCACGGCGAGTCCGAGTTGGACGATTTCGTCGTCAAACTCGCCCAACGGTCGGGGAAGGGGATCTCGAAGCGCCAGCCGCAGGTGGACGCCACGCTCCCCGACGGCTCGCGCGCCCAGCTCACGCTCGGGCGCGAGGTGTCGGACCACGGGACGAACTACACCATCCGGCAGTTCAAGGAAGTGCCGTTCACCCCCGTCGATCTCATCAACTGGAACACCTTCTCGCTGGAGGAGATGGCGTTCCTCTGGCTCTGCATCGAGAACAACAAGAGCCTCATCTTCGCGGGCGGCACCGCGTCGGGGAAGACCACGTCGCTGAACGCCGTTTCCCTGTTCATCCCCTCGAAATCCAAGATCGTCTCCATCGAGGACACCCGCGAGGTCGAGTTGCCCCAGCGCAACTGGATCGCTTCCGTGACTCGGCCCTCCTTCTCCGAGGGGGACCAGGGTGACGTGGACGAGTTCGACCTGCTGGAAGCCGCGCTCCGCCAGCGCCCCGAGTACATCGTGATGGGTGAGATCCGTGGTGAGGAGGGCCGGACGCTGTTCCAGGTCATGAGTACGGGGCACACCACGCTCACGACCTTCCACGCGGACAGCGTGGGGGAGGTCATCAAGCGGTTCACCACCGAGCCGATCAACGTCTCGAAGACGATGTTCACGGCGCTCGACCTGGTGTCGATCCAGACCTCCACGCGCGTGCAGGGGAACAAGGTCAGACGGAACAAGTCCCTCACCGAGATCAACCACTACGACCCGGAGAACGACGAGATCAACGTCCAGGACGTCTACCAGTGGCAGGCGGAGACGGACGAGTATCTGAAGATGGGGCAGTCGAACACCATCGAGGAGATCATGTTCGACCGCGGGTGGACCCCCGCGGAGGTCGACCGCGAGATATTCATCCGCGAACTCGTCTTGGCCTATCTCATCGAACACGGGCTCAACACCTACACGCAGGTCGCCGCGACCCTGCAGGCGTTCATCAACGACCCCGAGACCGTCCTCACGCTGATGGCGAACGACGAACTCGAACGCTCGCTGGAGGACCTCCGCGAGATGGAGTCCGTCTCCATCGACATCGACCCCGACAAGGAGGAGATGGTCCCGCGTCCCGACCCGACCGAGGAGGGTCGAGAGACCTGCCGGAGCATCCTCACGGAGGGGGAGTCGCTGCTCGCCGAGTACGAGGGGAACACCCTCCCCGGCCTGATGGAGGTGCTCGAACTCCCCGAGGCCGAGGACATCGAGGCCGCGCCGGCCGCGGACGCAGAACCGGTCGACCCATCGGGGGAGCCGGGCACCGACACCCCCGCCACTGCCGACGGGGCGACCGAGGTCACCGCCGACGCCGACGGAGGTGAGGACGAAGACGAGTTCGGCGGCTTCGCCTTCGACACATGAGCCTCCAGACCCGGTCCGGCGGGGGCATGGGGGACGCCGACGGCCTGTCGGACGCCTTCTACCCCGTCTACCGCAAGCTGTTCGACGACGAGGGGGATTTCGTCCTCACGATGGAGCGGAAGCTCGCGGAGTCACGGATGCCACAGACGGTCGAGATCTACCTCTCACGAGCGCTCGCCATCGGCGTCATCACGGGCACCGTGCTCTGGCTTCTGGGCACCGCGATGGGGTATCTCATCGTCGAGCTGTTCATCACGGAACCGCCCATCTTCCTCGGGCTGCCCGTCTCGGAGTCGACGGCCGCGCTGATGAACACGCTCAAACTCCCCTTCATCGTGCTCGTCACGGGGCTGTTCTTCGGCTCCATCGGCTTCGCGCTCGGGTTCGGGTCGATGGTCGCCGTCCCCTACTTCCGGTCGGACGCCCGCAAACGGGAGATCAACGTCCTGCTGTCGGATTCGGTGTCGTTCATGTACGCGCTGTCGGTGGGCGGGCTGAACCAACTCGAAATTCTGCAGGCGATGGCGAAGGCGGACGACACGTACGGGGAGGTCGCCCAGGAGTTCCAGTCCATCGTCCTCGAGACGGAGTACTTCGATACGGACTACCGGACGGCCATCCGGAATCAGGCGCTCCAGACCCCCTCCGACGAGCTGAGCCAGTTCCTCACCGACATGCTCTCCATCATCAACTCCGGGGGGGATATGTCACAGTTCCTGGAGGACCAGAAGGAGAAGCACATGCGGACCTCCAAGCAGGAACAGGAGATGGTCTTGGAGACCCTGGAGCTGTTCGGCGAGATGTTCATGACGCTCTCGCTTTTCCCCCTGCTTCTCATCATCATCCTCGTCATCATGTCGATGCTCGGGGAGGCCCAGACATCGCTGTTGTACGGGACGGTCTACGGCCTCATCCCGCTCATCGGTGGGGGGTTCCTCGTGCTCGTCTCCACCGTCGTCACCGACGAGGTGGGTGACGGCTATCTCGAACCCGACACGGACTCCGACCTGCCGACGGAGACGGGTCGGATGTTCGACCTGGGGCTCGTCGAGAGCTACGAGGGACGCTGGAAGGTGTTCGACCGCATCAAATCCCGGGAGGGGACCTACGAGACGGTCCAGCTGCTCAAGCAGCCGCAGCACTTCTTCCGTGAGTACCCGCTGACGGTCCTCGCGGTGACCCTCCCCGCCTCGGCCGTGCTGCTCGCGTTCGCCGCGGCCGGTGGGTACGCCCCTACCACCTTCGACGGGATGGTCGAGAACCCGATTCTGGGGACGTTCACGTGGTTCTACCTCCCGCTGTACGTCAACTGCATCCCGCTCATGATCTTCTACGAGTGGAACATCCGCTCGCGGATGGGCATCACGAAGAACCTCTCCGATAACCTCCGGAAGCTCTCCTCCGCGAACGACACCGGGATGACGCTGCTCGAATCCATCAAGGTCGTCGCCGACACCTCCTCCGGGAAGCTCGCCGACGAGTTCGAGACGATGCACGCGAAGGTGAACTACGGCACCTCGCTGAAAACGGCGCTTCGAGAGTTCAACAACAAGTACCACATCCCTCGGCTGGCGCGGACGATGAAGCTCATCGCGAAGGCCCAGGAGGCCTCCTCCCAGATCACGCAGGTGCTCTCGACCGCGGCGCAGGCCTCGGAGAACCAGGACGACATCGAGCGCGACCGGAAGTCCCGCACGCGCATGCAGGTGGTCATCATCATCATGACCTACGTCACCTTACTCGGCGTGATGGCCCTCCTGAAGATCAAGTTCATCGACGTGATGGCCGGCCTCGCCAATCAGGCCGGGTCGGACTCCGGCTTCGGCGGGAACGTCGACACGGCGTTGCTGACGATGCTGTTCTTCCACGCCGTCTCGCTGCAGGCCGTCATCTCGGGGTTCATCGCGGGGTACATCCGTGACGTGAGCCTGCTCGCCGGCATCAAGTTCGTCGTGGTGCTCCCGACGTTCGCGCTCCTCGTCTTCATGCTCATCTGACCATGCAGGGGAGAGCCCAGACGACGCTGGATTTCGCCATCGGCATCAGCGTCTTCCTCATCGCCGTGGCGTTCGTCTTCACGTTCGTCCCCGGCATCCTCGAGCCGTTCGAGGAGGGGCCACAGGAGGAGACGCTGGTCGCGGACCGGGTGGCGAGCCAGCTGGTCGGGCTGACGCTCGCGGACCCGGCGGAGCCGTATCTCCTCGAGGTGCCGTGCACGACGGAGTTCTTCAAGCAGACCCCCGACACGAGCCTCGACTGCCGGTTCGACCAGAGCGTCGACCTGGCGGGGAGCGGCACCCTCGAGGGGCGGCTGGGGCTCACCGACCGCCAGCGGGTGAACGTCACCGTCGTCGGTGACGACGTTGACGGCGACGGGGACGCGGACTTCCTCTGTAGTGACGACGGGACGGTCACGGTGACCGCCGACGCCGCGAGCTGCGGGGGAACGACGCTCGCCGTCGGCGGCCCGACGCCCGAGTCCAGCACCTCCGTCGTCGTCGCACGACGGGCGGTCACTATCGACGGCGAGCGAGCGACGGTGGTGGTCCGGGCATGGTAGCCGGCCGCCGCAGCGTGACGCTGTTCGAGCGCGACCGCGGGCAGGCGCACACGCTGGAGGGGATCATCGCCACCATCGTGCTCCTCTCCAGTCTCGTCTACGCGCTGCAGGTGACGGCCGTGACGCCGCTGTCGGCGTCGACCGCGAGCCAGCATATCGAGAACCAGCAGCAGGAGACGGCTCGCGGGTTCCTCGCCGCGACCGAGGAGAGCGGTGCGCTCCGCGAGGCGCTGCTCTACTACGACTCCGTCGGTGACGAGGGGTTCCACGGGACGGGCCGACGGACCGCGTACGTCAACGACGCCGACTTCCCCGCGGGGTTCCGCTTCGGCACCGCGCTCGCCGAGACGTTCACCCAGCGGGGGGTCGCCATCAACGTCTTCCTCTATCACGAGACGGGGCCCGGGGAGCTCTCCTCGCCGCGTCCCCTGGTCTACCGGGGGGCCCCCTCCGACAACGCCGTGACGGCCTCGCGGCTGGTGACGATCTACGACGACGACGTCCTGCTTAACGCGGACGGGACCCGGTCGGGGACGACCGTGGAGACCGCCGCCGCGAACGGGCGGTACTTCACGACGTACAACGCACCGGGTGACGTGTACAACGTCGTCCGCGTGGAGGTGGTCGTGTGGCGGATGTGATCGGGCGCCGTGACCGCGCCCAGCTGTTGCTCGCCGGGGGGCTCGCACTCGCCGTCGTGCTCGTCGGCCTCGCGCTCGTCGTGAACGCCGTCATCTACACGGAGAACGTCGCGACGCGGGAGGACGACCCCGCGGCCGACGCGCTTCGGGGGCACGCGGCTATCGTCGACGGCGCGGGCGGTATCGTCGACCACGTCAACGGCCAGTACGTCGGGACCCCCTACGCGACCCTCTACGGCGCCCACTACGACGACGCGTTCGTCGGCTTGCAGTCGGGGCTCCGGACCGAGGGGATCGCCCGCGGGACGGTACTCCAGGCGACGGATTCTCGGGGGTACGAGGGGACACAGATCGTCGACGACACCGACGGGGCGTTCGAGCCGCAGTACCTCGTCGCGCTCGGGGCCAACTGGACCGTCGCGGCTGACAGCCGGGTCCGGGGGTTCGAGATGAACGTCTCCGTCAGCGGCTTGGCCTCGGTCGACCCCGGGACGGTCCAGACACTGCTCGGTGGGGTGACGGACGACGTGTTCGTGGTGACCGTGGAGGACCGCGAGGGTCGGCTGTGGCAGGCAGCCGTCTACGAGAACTCGGATACCGCAGCGAGCGACCTCGCGGTGACGGTCCGCGACGTCCAGACGGGCACTTACACCACGTGTTCGCTCGCCGGGTCGCGGGTCATCGTCGACCTCACGGCGGGTGAGCTCCAGTCGGGGGACACCCGGACGGGCTGTCCCGGGCTGGACTTCCTCGGGGAGGCGACGGGACCGGTCACCGTGACGTACGGGAACAGCGACAAGATCTCGGGCACCTACTCGCTGGTTGTCGACCGGGCCGCGGGTGGGCTGCGCGCCGAGGTGAACCGCGAGAACGGCGTCACCTGCACGGACCCGGCGACCTACTCCACGGACCCGGCGAACCCCCCGTACGCGCTCCCCGCCATCTACGGGACGATCGTGACGACGGACTACACCGGCCCCGGGGCCACCTACGAGACGGAGACGTGGGTCGCGCCGGGCGAACCGGGCGCACAGCCACAGGTCCCGCAGGTCCGGACGCTCTCGGTGACGGACCAGCGCAACGACACGACCGACCAGGCGAAGTTCGAGGTGTCGTGGACCGCGGCGGACCCGAACGCTGGCACGGTGAACGCCACCCTGACGGTGACGAACACGGTCACGGGGGCCACCCAGACGTTCGCCAACCGGGCGGCAAGCGGCACCGTCACGTTCCTCGGCGTGTCCGGCTCCGCAGGGGACACCTACACGTTCGAGCTGACGACGAGCGACGGGCGGTACGCCCGATCGGTGACGAAACAGCAGGACGCGGACGGGAAGCAGAACGACTGCGGCAGCGACTCGAACAGCCCGCCGAGCGCGTCGTTCTCCTATAGCCCCTCCTCCCCCGCGACCGGCGAGAGCGTCTCCTTCGATGCGAGCGCCAGCGGCGACGACAGCGGTATCGCGAGCTACGAGTGGGACCTGGATGGTGACGGCGCGACGGACGACGCGACGGGCGTCACCGCGAGCACGACGTTCACCACCGCGGGCGACCACGACGTGACGCTCACCGTCACGGACGACGACGGCGCGACCGACTCGCGGACGCGGACCGTCACCGTCACGGCGGCCAGCGGGGCGCCCAGCGTCGACAGCATCGGGGTCACGGACCAGAGCAGCGACGGCCCCGGCAACTCCCCCGACGAAATCGAGTTCGACGTGTCGTGGGACGTCTCGGACCCCGACCCGGATCTCTCGACGCTCCGGATCACGCTGGTCCACGTCCCGTCCGGCTCGCAGGTCGACACGGTGACGGTCGGGCTCTCCGGCGGCGGGAGCCCGCAGTCGGGGATGAACACGGTGTCGTGGAAGGAACGCGGCGTCTACGGCGACGACTTCCGCATCGAGCTTCGGGTGGAGGACGCCGCCGGGAACACCGACACGAGCAGCGTCACCGAGACGGCGAATGGGGGTGCCGGATGATCCGCCGTGACGACCGGGCCGTCTCCACGACGGTCAGCTACGCGCTCACGCTCGCCATCACGGGCATCCTCATCTCGGGGCTGCTCGTCGCGGGTGCGGGCTTCGTCGACGACCAGCGCGAGCGCGCGTCGGCGACGGAGCTGAACGTCATCGGCCAGCGGCTCGCGGCGGACGTGGGGGCCGCAGACCGGCTCGCGCTCGCGACCGGCGGAGCGGTCACGATGAACCGGACGCTCACCGACACCGTCGTCGGCAGTGGCTACCGCATCGACGTCGAGCGCGTCGGGGAGTCGAACACCTACGAGCTGACGACGGTGAGCCAGAGCCCCGAGGTCAGCTCGACGGTGCGGCTCTACGCCGAGTCACCGGTGCTCGGTGGCCCGGTCCCCGGTGGGCGGGTGACGGTCGCCTCGAACGATGTCCTCCGACAGAAGCTCACCATCACGCGCCACGGCGAGTCGTTCGCGTACCGGGAGGTGGACGGGCTCGTCGTCATCGAAGCCGAGTTGCCGTTCGAGCGCGCGGCCGGGACGGGCGCGTGGGCGAACCACTCGTGGGAGCCGTTCGACGACGCGGTGGCGTCCGGCGACGAGGCCATCGTGACGCGACCGAACGTGAGCGACAGCGGCGGGACCGACAACACGACCGCCGGCCCCCGCCTGAGCTACCCGGTGCGCTTCGAGCAGGCGGGGACCTACTACGTCTGGGTGCGGCTGCGGGCCCCGGCGACGAACCCCGGGAACAGCGACTCGGTCCACCTCGGGCTGGACGGTTCGCCCGCCACCTACGGCGGGGAGGGGCTCTCCGAGGGGGCCGGGACCTCCTGGACGTGGGTGAAGGGCGTTGCCAACGACGGTACCACGGGTGACCACGTCACCGTCTCGCCGGCCTCACCGGGCGTCTCCCGGCTCGACCTCTGGATGCGCGAGGACGGGACGCAGGTGGACACGATCATCCTCGTCGACAACAGCACGTACGACCCGAACACCGACCCGGTGCCGAGCGCGTGGTGGTCCGCATGACCGACGAGCGCGCGGTGAGCGACGTCATCAGCTTCGCGCTGGTGTTCGCGCTCATCGCCACCACCGCCGCGGTCGTCTCCGTCGTCGGTATCGGTGGGCTGGAGGACACCCGCAACGCGGAGCAGGCGAACAACGCCGAACGCGCGTTCGAGGTGTTCGCGGACAACGTCCAGGATATCCACAGCGACGGTGCCCCCTCCCGGTCGACGGAGATCAAACTCGCGGGAGCGACGCTCGCCTACGGGAACACGACCACGATAGAGATCTCACACGACGACGGCGATGCGCCGTATCGCGCGGAGTTGAAGCCACTGGTGTACGAGACGGGCGAGACGAAGATCGTCTACGAGGGGGGTGCGGTGTTCCGGGTGGACGACGGGAACGCGGTGATGCTCGGTCGGCCGCCGTTCCGGCTCACGTCGGGCGGCCAGTCGCTGTTCACGCTCGTCGAGACCCGGGCGCTCGAGGCGGGCAGCATCAGCGGGGAGACGACCGTCCTCGTCCGGGCGACCCACCAGCAGACGACGGTGCCGTTCCCGGACGGCCCGTCCGCGGACCCGGGCTCGGCCGTGACGCTCACCATCTCGACGAGTGCGGCGCGTGCCCCCGTCTGGGCCGACGCGCTCAACGAGGAGTGGGGGTCGACGGTCTGCACCGCGAACGGTGGGCTCGTCTCCTGTACGTTCCCGGAGGCGCAGGTGACGGAGCTGTTCGTCCGGACGACGACGATCACGCTCCAGTTCGACTGAGCCTAGTCGAGCTCGACTTCCACCCTGTTTTCGGTGATGTGGAGGTAGGTGACGACGTTGTTCGTCCCGCTGTAGTCGATGAAGCCGCCGGAGGCCGTACAGTCCTCGTCACTGCTGTAACACTGCCCGGCGTTGTTTCCCTCGGCGACGGTGAGATCGGCGTTCGGGGCGAGCAGCGCGAGGTAGTGGGCGGTGAGGTAGTCGATGTCCTCGGTGGAGCCCGCGTTGTAAGTCGCCGCGGTGTCGACGCCGTGTTCGGTGAACTGGACGTCGCTCGCGAGCGTTCCGTCGGGCTTGAAGTGGACCAGCTCGCGGTTCTTGAGGGTGGTGTACTCCATGTCCACGGTGGTGTCCATGAAGTCGATGGAGAGCCGGACGGCGTCGTCGGTGCCGTCGCCGTTGGAGTCGTAACACTCCGCGGTGAAGGCGTTCGTCTTCCAGCCGTGGTAGGTCGCCCCGCCGTCGTCGCTGTAGTAGAAGACGACGTCCGCGGCGTCACCGCAGTTGAGGTTCCCGCCGCCACCGTTGCGCACGCCGATCTCGAACTGCGTGTTGCCGTCCTCGG
Source organism: Natronomonas sp. EA1 (assembly GCF_051195035.1). Lineage (NCBI taxonomy): Archaea > Methanobacteriati > Methanobacteriota > Halobacteria > Halobacteriales > Natronomonadaceae > Natronomonas > Natronomonas sp. EA1. Next base: position 1,012,969 of record NZ_JBNTJV010000001.1, on the reverse strand, counting down.
CGTACATCGACCACTGGAGGTTCGAGAACTGGGAGTTCTGCTCCTCCTCGGGGTGGAGGGTGATGGAGAAGTCCGTGAGGGCGTGGCCGCCGTCCATCCCCCGGATGCGGATGGAGTCGCCGACGCTGGTGAACGTCACTGGCCCCTGGTCACCGAGGGTGAGGAGGTTCACACGGGCGGTCTGGTTGCCGTCGAACGCCTCCACCGCCCCGTCGGTGCGTGACTCGAAGTACTGGGCCCATCCCTGGTAGTAGGGGCTCTGCACGTCGATACGGATGTACCCGTTCTGGACGGGGTTCGCGTAGGTGCGCGAGGCGTTCGCGGCGTACGTCTCGCTCGCGTCGGGGTAGACGCGGGTGAACGCGTTCGTGGCGGGCGTGATCTTCGCGCGGACCCCGCCGGCCCCGCTGTCGCTGCTCACCACGTCGATGATTGGAAGGGTGAGCGTCTCGTCGCGGTAGTGGAACTCCGGCGGGGAGACCATCCGGGTGCTCCCGTCGGGGCTCTGCTTCCAGACGCCACCGCCCTGGTAGGCGATGGTGGAATCGCCGATGTCGTACGCGACGGCGCCGAGGCTCCCGGTGTAGAGCACTTCGTCGTTGCTGGGGTCGCCGGGGGATTCGGTCCCGTCGTGGTCGACGTGGGTGATGGTCATCGTCCCGACGGTCGGGTCGACGGTGAAGTCGCCAGCCGTGTCGCCGAAGGAGACCGTCTGCACCGAGGAATCACCGAGCGCGACCATCGAGACGCGCGAGTCGAACAGCGTCATCGAGTGTTCCGCGCGCGTGAGCCGTGATTCGGACTCGGTGTCGTTGATCGCCGCGGCACCGAGCGCGACGACCGCGGAGGTGCCGAGAACGACGAGGACGATGATGAGGGCGGTGCCGAGCGTCTCGGACTGCCCACGCGTGTCGCCCGAGATGCCCGGTCCGGTGTCGGCGACCATGTTCATCCAGTCAACGACCCCGACACACATAAACCGCGTGGCAGAACCGGCGAAACGAACCCGGGACCCCCCGACGTTCGTCGCCGTTCGAGTGCTCGCGAGTGTTCGGTTCGGTCCGACGTTATCCACATAGTGCTCGACTACTCGCCGTGATATCTGTGTATTTTCAAATTCGAACGGCTGTTTTCTCTGCTCTTCGAAAATATATATGCTAATAAGTCTTATTACAGGTTATTGATAACGGTTAAGTAGGGCTCGCGTGGTACTCAATGACACGATGACCAACTCAGACCGAAACACGATGAAAGACGTCAGCCACACACCGCCGACAGGCGAGCCGGTCTCTGACGTCTGGGCACGAGGAAACGAGGCGGAGGACACGAACCGAGCGGAGACCCCCGCGGACGACTGATTCTGCCAGAACGGCTATCCCTCCGGCGAGCGTTGCATCCCCCATGAGCGGTGCGAGCGACCGGGAGTCCGCCATTCGGGTGCTCCACGTCGACGACGACCCGGCACAGCTCCGGGTGACGGCGGCGTTTCTCGAACGAAACGGGATGGACGTGCGCTCGCACACCGACGTGGAGACGGCACTCGAGACGCTCGAGGAGGTCGACTGTGTCGTCTCCGATTACGAGATGCCCGAGCGGGACGGCCTCGACTTCCTCCGCGCCGTCCGCGAGCGCGACCCCGACCTGCCGTTCATCCTCTTTACGGGGAAGGGAAGCGAGGAGATCGCGAGCGACGCCATCACCGCGGGCGTCACCGACTACCTCCAGAAGAGCCGCGACGGGAGCCAGTTCGAACTGCTGGTGAACCGCATCCGGAACGTCGTCGAGCAGGCCCGCGCCAGCGAGGAGCTGGCCCGGCGTGAGCAGGAGCTCGCACTGCTGTTCGAGCAGTCCCCCGTCGGCGTCATCGAGTGGAACCTCGCGTTCGAGGTGGTCCGCTGGAACCACGCCGCCGCGGAGCTGTTCGGCTACACCGCCGAGGAGGCGAAGGGTCGCCACGCCTCCTTCATCGTCCCCGAGGAAGCCGCCCCGCACGTCGACGCGCTGTGGGAAGACCTCGTGGAGAACGTCGGCGGCGAGCGCAGCCACAACGAGAACGTCCGCAAGGACGGGAGCCTCGTCACCTGCGAGTGGCACAACCGCGCCATCGTCGACGAGACCGGTGAGGTGGTCTCCGTGCTCTCGATGGTCTACCCGGCCGAGGAGTGACCGCGGTGTCGCGGGCTACTGCTTGTGGGTGAACAGCAGTACCTCGTCGCCGTGGGTCGTCGTACAGAGGTCCATCAGCTGGTCGAGCTCGAGGCTCGTCGGCGTGTCCGCACACACGACGAGGTCGTCGAACGGCTCGTCACAGGCGGGACACGCCACGGAGACCGTGTTCCGGTAGGTGGTCACTCCCCCAGCCGAGGAGTTCGGCGTCAGCGATGCCGTCAGTTCGTCGAAGGCCGCATCGTCCATACCTCCGTGTTAGCACGGGTGAGTATAGTTCCTCCGCCGTATCTGGCTTCGAACGCGCTCGCGTCGTCGCCAGCGTCCGTCAGTCGGTCAGCCACGTCGGTGGCGTCACCTCCTGCGGTGAGTTGTGGTGAAGCTGTTCGAGCGTCCGCGTGATGAACGTCAACAGGGTCTTCCCCACGTCGGGGTTGACGGAGACGATGGTCCCGATGTCGTCGGTCTGTGCGACGTTGAACACGATGGCGTCGTCGTACACCCGGAGCGTGCAGTGGTGTTCGCCGGCGTCTATCACCTCAGACTGCTTGCGTGCGGCGATCCGGTCCTGCCGGTGGACGTCGAACGTCCGCTGGAAATCCCGCTCGTCGTACGTAGACTCGAGGTCCTCACGCAGGTAGACGAACTCCACCGACCGGTCGGTGTAGTGTGCGACCAATCGGAGGTCCTCACCGGCTTCCTCTTTGAAGAACCGGGCGAGCGACTCGGAAGCCTGTATCGACATGGTCTAAATTCTCCCTCATACACATTAAAATCCACGGGGTAGCTCTCGACATACTTCGTTCTGCCAACGCCAGTGGACTCGTCGGCATACCCTCGTTCGCTTCGATCACGAGGACTTCGCTCGTCGTGTGGTGTCGGGAAAATGATCGTGGACTCGCCGGGAGTCACGCGAGCGGAGCCTCCGGCTCCGCGAGGTACGCGAGAGCTTTGCTCTCGCGGGATTTGAACCCAGAGTGAGACGGTCGCCTCGTTCCACTCGGCGCTGCGACTCACAGGGCTTCAAATCCCGGCTCCGTCGAAAATCTGCGGTGCTCGCGGACTTGCTCGCGCCGCAGAATTATGGACTCGCCGGGACTGAGCGGAGCCTCCGGCTCCGCGAGGTACGGCGAGTCCGTTGACTGAGAGTGAAACGACCGAAGGAAATGGACTCGCCGGGATTTGAACCCGGGGCCTCTCCCATGCCAAGGGAGTGATCTACCCCTGATCTACGAGCCCTGTCTGCACTCCTTCGTAGTCCGAGGGTTTTCTTAAACCCATCGAAGCGGTTCCCCTGTGCGAAACCGGGTCACGGCGTCGGGGTAGCGTGGGGACGGGCGCGGGCGTACGCGGGGTCGTCACACGGGGCGCTCGGCATCACAACCGTCAAGTGGCCGAGTAGGGAACTATGGGTGGGAACAGCGCGACCGCAAATCTGACATCGCCGGGCGGTTGTCCGGCTTGGGATTGCGGTAGTGCAGTGTCGAGAGACACATGCGTCGTTCCGCGACGCAGCTATCAGCGGTCCGTGCAGTTCCAATTCGAACAATGGCACGAATGCATACGCGCCGTCGAGGGTCGTCCGGTTCGGACCGCCCCGCGGCAGACGAACCCCCGGAGTGGAGTGACGTCGAGGCAGACGCGATCGAGGAGCGAGTCGTCGAGCTGGCCGAGCAGGGGCACGACCCCAGTCAGATCGGCATGAAGCTCCGCGACGAAGGCGTGCAGGGCACGCCCGTCCCCGACGTGAAGCTCGCGACCGGGAAGAAGGTCACCGAGATCCTGGAGGAGCACGACGCCTCCCCGGAGCTCCCGGAGGACCTCCGCAACCTCATGGAGCGGGCCATCCGACTCCGTGAACACATGGAGGAGAACCAGACCGACTACCAGAACAAGCGGGCGCTCCAGAACACGGAGTCGAAGATCCGCCGGCTGGTGAACTACTACCGTGGTGACGTCCTCGACGAGGACTTCACGTACTCGTACGACGTCGCGGTCCGTCTCCTCGAATAACTGATGTCCACAGCCGGTCGTCCGGATGCGCCCGCCCCCGCCGCCAGCGCCAGCGATGTCGCCACCGCCTGTCGCGAGGCTGACTTCGTCAGTCTCGTCGCCACGGCGTCGGGTGACGCGCTCGCCGCGCTGGGCGTGGTCGCGAGAGCGCTGCGGACGGCCGACGTGCCGTTCCAAGCACGCGTGCGCCAACTCCCCCGGCCCTCGATGACCGAGGCCGACGTGACCGTCACGGTCGGTGCGCCCGGTGGTGACCTCGCTATCCTCGATACGCCGTGTTCGCTCGTCGCCTACGAGGCGGCCCGCGAACTCGGTGCCTCGCCGGACCCCACGCTCGCCCTCGCGGGTGCCGTGGCCTCCGGCGAACCCGAGGAGGCCGGACACCTCCTTGAGTCCGCACCGATGGAGCGCCGCCCCGGAATCGCGATTCCCGTGGCGGACGTTTCGGATGGGTTGGCCCACTCGACGCTCGCCCACGCCCGCTTCTCCGGCTCGCCGGAGACGGCGATGGCCGCGCTCGCGGACCTCGAGTTGCCCGCGGAGATGGACGAGACCGCCCACCGGCGGCTCGCCTCCTTCGCCGCGCTGGCGGCCGTCGAGGACGCGACCCCGCAGGCCGCCGAGGCCGTCGAACGGTTCCTCCGTCCCTTCGTGGGCGGGCCGTTCGAGACGCTCGGTGGCTACGCGGACGTGCTCGACGCCGTCGCGCGCGAACGCCCCGGCGTGGGTGTCGCCCTCGCACTGGGCGGGGACGCACGCACCGAGGCGCTCGACGCGTGGCGCGAGCACGCACTCGCGGCCCATCGAGGGTTACGAGAGGCCGACACCGGTCGCTACGACGGGTTGTTCGTGGTCCGCACGGACGGCCCCGTTTCGACGGTGGCCCGGCTCGCCCGCGACTACCGCGCGCCGGAACCGGTCGTTCTCGCCCTCTCCGAGGGGGAGGCGGCGACCGCCGGCACCCGCGACGTGGCCTACGCCTTCCGGCAGGCCGTCGACGCGATCGGTGGCGAGCAGACGGCACACGGACGGACCGGCTACGCACGGGACATCGACGAGCAGGACCTCATCGCCGCATACCGGGAGGCACTATGAGACGGGCGACCATCCGGACCGAGCACGCCGACGCCGAGACGGTGGCGGCCGCGCTCACGCCGGACAACACGTCCGACATCGAGACTCGCGTGGTCGATGGCGTCATCGAGACGACTATCGAACGCGAGACGACCGGTGGCTTCCGCGCGACGATGGACGACTACGTCACGAACCTCACGGTGGCACAGCGAATCGTATCCGACCACACCAACACACAATCATGAGCGAACGATCCGTTTCCCGACGAAAGCAGGAGAAGCGGTGGTACACCGTGCTCGCCCCCGAGCAGTTCGACCGGGCGGAGCTCGGCGAGACCCCCGCGGACGAACCCGAACAGGTCTACGACCGTACCATCGACACGACGCTTGGCGAGCTCACCGGCGACGCCAGCGAGAACAACATCAAACTCACCTTCAAGGTGACCGACGTCGGCTCCGACGCCGCGTACACCGAGTTCGTGAGCCAGGAGCTGACCCGAGACTACGTCCGTAGTCTCGTGCGCCGCGGCTCCTCGAAGGTGGCCGCCTACGTCACCGTCGTCACGAAGGACGACTACCGCGTGCAGGTCCAGCCCGTCGCGCTGACCACGAAGAAGGCCGACCACAGCCAGGAGCGCGCCATCCGCCGCACGATGATCGACCTCACGAAGGAGGCCGCGCGTGAGCACACGTTCGCGGACTTCATCGAGGCCGTCGTGCAGGGCCGGCTCTCCTCGAACATCTACAACGAGGCGAAGACCATCTACCCGCTCCGCCGCGTCGAGGTCCTCAAGACGACCGTCGAGGCGTCCCCCGAGGAGCTCGCGGAGGAGGAGGCGACCGCCGTCGACGTCGAAGAGGAGGACGTCGAGGTCGACGCCGACGAAGAAGACGAGGAGTAACCCCACTCGATTCTCCCGTTTATCGAGCGAAGAGTGGCGACGCTCTCTTTTGAGCGTCGCTACTCGACGACGATGGTGCCGACCATGTTCGCCGCCTCGTGGGGGATACAGTAGTACCCGTAGGTACCCGCGACCGAGAAGGTGTGCTCGTAGGTCTCGCCGGGGTCGACGCCTCCCTTGGACGGCCAGCCCTCGAGCGCCGCGTCCTCGCTGTCGAAGCCACCGGAGGCGAAGTAGCTCGCGTCGTCGGGGATCTCACCCTCGTAGGCGGTCACGCTGTGACTTCGCGAGCCGGTGTTCCCCCAGACGACGGTGTCGCCGACGGAGACCGTGAGTTCGCGGGGCTCGAACCGATTGGAGTACATCGCGATGTCGTAGTCGGAATCGGAGAGGCCGCCGCTGGCGCTGCCACAGCCTGCGAGCGCGGTCAGCGCGGCGGTGCCGGACGCTGCGAGGAACGTTCGCCGGTCCATAGCGGCTTTGCGGACCGGATGGCAATAGGCGGCGTGGTTCGAGCCTCGAAACGAACGTACTAAGAACGCGACCGGCCACGGTCGAACCATGCAACCCCGGTTCGTCGGACGGCTCGGCATCGCCGACGTCGTCACCGTCGCCAACGCCGCCCTCGGCTTCTGTGCCGTGGCGGCCGCGACGGTCGACCCGGGAATCGCCGCCCGTCTCATCCTGCTCGCGGCCATCGCGGACGGGCTCGACGGCGTGCTCGCCCGCCGCTACGGGGGAACCGAGGCCGGCAAACATCTCGACTCGCTCGCGGACGTGGCCTCCTTCGGGGTCGCGCCCGCGGCGCTCGTCTTCGCCGCGGCCCGCCCGACCGTCGTCGGCGTGACCCCCGCGACCGCCGCGGCCGTGGGGCTCCCCGCGCTGTTCGTCGCCGTCGCCGTCACCCGCCTCGGCCTCTACACCGCGGAGGACGCCGGTAACGACCACACGGAGGGAGTCCAGACGACGCTCGCCGCGACCCTGCTCGCCGCGGGGTATCTCGCCGGGTTCAGTTCCCCGGCCCTCCTGCTCGCCGCGACCGCGCTGTTCTGTTATCTGATGGTCGCGCCCATCACCTACCCCGATTTACTGGTCCGGGACGCGCTCGTGCTCGGAGGATTGCAAGCGCTCGCCGTCCTCGCGCCCGACGCGTTCGCGGGCGCGTTCCCGCGGGCGCTGCTCGTGGCCGCGCTCGCGTATCTCGTTCTCTCGCCCCGGTTCTACTGGCGAGCGACGTGAAGGGAAACGCTCTTGGCTTGCACTTACGCAGGTGGAGACATGAGCAACGGGGAGGACGAACCCCAGGACGCGGACGCCCAGCCCGAGGCCGAGGAGGCCGACGCCGGCGAGGTCGACGTCGAGGTGACGGTGGAGTCGCTCGACGAACGACTCGACGCCGTCGCCGAGGCCCTCGAATCGGCCGACACCGAGTCGGACCTCGACGACGTGGAGGCCGACCTCGACGCCGTCGCCACCGCCTTCGAAGACGCCGAGTTCGACGTGGCGGTCGACGAGGACGAGGAGGACCCGGTCGAGGCCCTCGAAGGCCGTATCGACGCGCTCCGTGAGGAGCTCGAGGACGCCCGCGGTCCGTACGCCGAGGACGTCGCCGACGCCATCAGCGAGGCGAAGGAGACCCTCGAGTCCAGCGAGTGGACCGAGGACGGCGAGCCCGAAGCACTCGCGGCCGTCGACGCCTTCCTCGCCGACCTCAACGAGGCACTCGACGCCGACGTGCGCGTCTCCGGGTCTGACCGCGACGACTACGCGGCCGCGCTCGCCACGGCTGCCGAGGCCGTCGAGGACGCTGGCCTGGACGCCGACGCGGACGCCGACACCATCGGCGCGCTGCTCGAAGCGACGGACGACTTCGAGGCCGCGCTGGACGACGCCGAGGTCTGGTCGGATCTCACCGTCGTCGAACAGCTGACTGCACAGGGGTTCTACGACCGCCTGGAGTCGGAGAACCGCAAGGACTTCCCGCCCGAGCTGGGGGTCGTCCGCATCGCCGAGAAGGAGAACGACCCCGAGCGCATCCTGCTGGCGCTCGAGAATCTCGACTCGGAGTTCATGCAGGAGAACTGTATCGATGCGCTCCGCCGGATGGGCGCCGAGGAGGCGTTCGACGCCATGTCCACGAAGGCCCAGCGGCGTGACCGCCCGGCCATCGAGGTGCTCGGCAAGATCGGCAACCCCGAGGCGCTGGAGATGCTGCACGGGTATATCGAGGGCGAGTCGAACCCGCCGCTCCAGAAGACGACGCTCCGCGCCATCGGCGAGATCGGCTCCCCCGACTCGACCCAGCACGTCGCCGACCGTCTCGTCGCCGAGGACTACGAGGTCCGCTCCATCGCGGCCCGTGCGCTCGGCCTCATCGGCGACACCCGGGCCGTCGACCCCCTCGCGGACGTACTCGCGGACGACGACGAGGACGCCGTGCGCGCCTCCGCCGCGTGGGCGCTCCGCCAGATCGGCACGAAGGAAGCGCTCGAACAGGCCGCCCAGTACACCGACGACCGCGCCTTTATCGTCCAGACCGAGGCCGAGAAGGCGGACGACGCGCTCGCCGTCGAAGCCTAATCTCTCTGTTCTCGGTTTTCGCGTTCCTCCCCCGCGAGCCGTAGCCTTTTATCCGAGGAGGGGACCACATCCCCCGTGCGTCCGGTCACCCTGCTCGTCGCGTGTCTGCTGCTCTCCCCAGTCGCGACACTCCCGGTCGCCGGCCATTTGGGGGACGCACACATCGAGACGGTGTATCCGAACCCCGTCGCCGACGAGGATGCCGGAGAGTTCGTCGTGGTGCACGTCGCGGGTCCCGACTCACAGTATACCCTCACGGATGGGGAGGACCGCATCACGTTCTCCGGCACTGCCTCGGGACGACTCGTCCTCTCCTCCGCACCGAACCGCACGCGCGAACTGGTCTCCGGTCCCGTCGTTCGTATGCCACTCGCCCTCGCCAACGGCGGGGAGACCCTCCGGCTCTCGACCGAGAACGAGACGGTCGATACCCTCTCGTACACCGATGCCCCCGAGTCGGAGACCTACGACGGGTCGTGGACGCCGCTCGGGGCGACGGCCTTCGAGGTCGTGCACTCCGACGGCGGCCCCGCGCGAACGTTCGTCCTCCCCGACTCCCCCGAGGTTCCCGTCTCGGTCATCGAGAACGCCTCCTCGCGTGTCCTGCTCGCGGGCTACACGTTCTCCGACGAGCGCGTGGCGGACGCCCTCATCGCCGCGCACGAGCGAGGAGTCGCGGTCCGGGTCTTCGTCGACGCCTCCCCCGTGGGCGGGCGCACCCGTGCCGGCGCGCGGGCGCTCACCCGCCTCGCCCGTGCGGGTATCGAGGTTCGGGTGTCGGGCGGCCCCCACGCCCGCTACCGGTTCCACCACGCGAAGTACGCCGTGGCTGACGACACCGCGCTCGTCATGACGGAGAACTGGAAGCCAGCGGGGACGGGCGGTCGCTCCTCGCGTGGGTGGGGGGTCGCGCTCCGGGACGGGGAGACGGCCGAGACGCTCGCCGACGTGTTCCGCGCCGACGCGGGCTGGCGGAACGCGGTTCCGTGGACAGAGTACCGCACGGGCAGGACGTTCCAGCACGACCCGCCCGCGAACGGGAGCTTTCCCACGAGATTCGCCCCCGAGACGGTCCCCGTCGAGCGCGCGTCCGTGCTCGTCGCCCCGGACAACGCCGAGGGGGCGATGGTCCGCCGTCTCCGAACCGCGAACGACTCCATCGACGTGGTGCAGGTGTCCATCGGCTCCCGGCGACTCCCCCTCCTGAACGCCACCCTCGCCGCCGCAGAGCGCGGTGTCGAGGTGCGGGTCCTGCTGTCGAGCGCGTGGTACGTCCGCGAGGAGAACCGGGCGATGGTCGGGTGGCTGAACCGGCGTGCGGAGTCGGAGGGCCTTCCCCTGGAAGCGCGGCTCGCCGCCCCCCGAAACCGCTTCGAGAAGGTCCACGCGAAGGGGGTCATCGTCGACGACTCCGTGCTCGTGGGCTCGGTGAACTGGAATCGCAATTCGGTGCGCGAGAACCGCGAGGTGGTGCTGGCGCTCGAAGGGGAGCGAGTGGCGGGCTACTACCGCGAGGTGTTCGCGGCGGACTGGCGTGCGTCGGGCACCCGGATTCCGGTGGTGCTGGTCGCGTCGGTCGCTGTCGGGGCACTCGCGGCGCTCGCGGTCGGGAGACGACTTCGATGGGAGCGCTAACAGCGCTCGCGACAGACGCGGTCGATGATCTTCCCGGTCGAGAGCAGCTCGTCGTCGTACTGGCTCTCGCGGGGGCCGGCGCGGGCGACCGAACAGTCGATGCCGCGGGCGGCGAGTGCCCCCTCCAACTCGGCCTCGTCGTGGTGCTGGTCGTGGCCGAGCACGATGATATCCGGATTTATCTCCTCGATGGGGACGAAGATGTCCGTGTCGTGGCCGATCCGGGCGAAATCGACGGGCTCCAGCGCGGCGACCATCTCGCGGCGCTGCTCGTCCGAGAGGATGGGGGGCTGTTTGTGCGAGACGTTCGCCTTGCGGGCGATGATGACGTGGAGCTCGTCCCCGAGCGCCTTCGCCTCCCGCAGGTAGTGGACGTGCCCGGGGTGTAGCAGGTCGAAGGTGCCCTGCGCGACGACGCGGGTCATCGGAGCTCCTCGTCGATGTCTTCCTGCGTGAAATCGAAGAACTGCTCCTCCGGGAGGTCGATATCGAGCACCTCCAGCTCGGTGGGTTCGCCCTGACGGTCGAACGCCCGCCAGTCGTTTCGCCCGTAGGGATAGCCGATGATGATGTGGACTTTCCCCTTGCCGAAGGTGGCTAAGTCGGCGTCCGACGGTCTGAGGACGCCGTTCGGGTGGGAGTGGACGGAGCCGGCGGCCCGAACGTCGTTGGGGACCATGCTCGTCTGGACGGTGGCGCTCACGGGGTTCGACTCGGTGCCGGGGATGACGAGCACGTCGGTGATGACGGTGCCGTCCCGGTCGAGGCCGAGCTTGCGGGCGTCCTCCCCGCGGAGAAAGCCCATGTACTCGTTCGGGTGGGCGTCCTCGCTCGCTTCGAGGGCGAAGTCGAGCGCCTCCGACGCGATGCCGAGGAGCGTCCCCGACCGGAACAGTCGCATATCCGAATCTCGGTCCGGCGGCCAACTAAGGCTTCCGTTCCCCCGTCGGCGGCCGGGGTGCCCCGCGGTCTCGGGGGGTCGCCGTGGGCGCCGGCCCCGGTGGCCCGCGCGCGGCCGACAGGCTCCCGCACGCGCGCCGGCGAGTAACAAACGTTAAAACTCGACGCTCCCGACCCTTCTGTAATGTCTCCACGCCCTGATGCCGGGGATTCCGGCGCCGTGTCCCAGCGGGACACGATTGTCTACGAGCTCGCGGCCGGCTGTACGTCCGAGGACCTCGAGGAGGGGAGCCTCTATCACGCGACCGTCAACGGTGTCGTCGAGTACGGTGTGTTCGTCGACGTCTCCGAGCACGCGTCCGGTCTCGTCCACGACTCGAACCTCATCGGCGACTACGACGTCGGTGACGAACTGATCGTCGAACTCGAGGCCGTCCGCGAGAACGGTGATCTGGCCTTTATCGAGCGCCAGCCCGACGATTACCGGACGACGGCGGTCCAGCACGGCCGCGAGGTCACCGTCGCCGACCTCGGCGACTCGCTCGGCGAGACCGTCCACCTCGAGGGGACGGTCGTCCAGATCAAACAGACGGGCGGCCCGACGCTGTTCCAGATCTCGGACGGGACGGGCGTCGTCCCCGCGGCCGCCTTCGAGGAGGCCGGCGTCCGCGCCTACCCGAGCGTCGAACTCGACGACGTGGTCCGCGTCACCGGCGAGGTCGAGTCGCGCGACGGCGCGCTCCAGATCGAGGTCGACAACCTCGCTCGCCTCCGCGGCGAGGCCGAACGCGAGGCGCGTGCGGCGGTCGACGACCGGCTCGCCACGGCCGCCACGCCCGAGTCGGTCGAGCCGCTCATCGACTGGCCCGCCTTCGAGACGCTCCGTGAGGACCTCCAGGCCGTCGCCGAGCGCCTGCGCCGTGCCGTCCTCGAGGCCGAGCCCATCCGGATGCGCCACCACGCCGACGGCGACGGGATGTGCGCCTCCCTGCCCGTGCAGGTCGCGCTCGAACGGTTCATCGCCGAGGTCCACGAGGACAGCGAGGCCACCCGCCACCTGTTCAAGCGCCTCCCCTCGAAGGCGCCGTTCTACGAGATGGAGGACGTCACCCGCGATCTGAACTTCGCGCTGGAGGACGAGGAGCGCCACGGCCAGCGGCTCCCGCTCCTGTTGATGCTCGACAACGGCTCCACGGAGGAGGACGTGCCCGCCTACCGCGCGCTCGACCAGTACGACATCCCCGTGGTCGTCGTCGACCACCACCACCCCGACCCCGAGGCCGTCGAGCCCTACGTCGAGGAGCACGTCAACCCGTACCTCCACGACGAGGACTACCGCATCACGACGGGGATGATGTGCGTCGAGTTGGCGCGGATGATCTCCCCCGACATCTCCGAGGAGGTCCGCCACATCCCCGCCGTCGCTGGCCTCTCGGACCGCTCGAAGGCGGACGCGATGGACGATTACCTCGCACTCGCCGACGAGGCGGGCTACGGCGAGGCCGACCTGCGCGACATCGGCGAGGCGCTCGACTACGCCGCCCACTGGCTGCGCTACAACTCCGGGCGCAACCTCATCAACGACGTACTGAACGTCGGCTGTGACGACGACGCGCGCCACCGCGAGCTCGTCGAGTTCCTCTCGACGCGCGCGGAGCGCGACGTGGACCGCCAGCTCACCGACGCGATGCCACATCTGACCGAGTCGGAGCTCGACAACGGCGCGCGCCTGTTCAAACTGGACGTGGACAACCACGCCCACCGCTTCACCTACCCCGCGCCGGGGAAGACGACGGGCCAGATCCACGACGAGAAGGTGACGGAGACGGGCGACCCCGTCATCACCATCGGCTACGGCCCGGACTTCGCCGTCCTCCGCTCGGACGGCGTCCGCCTCGACATCCCGCGGATGGTCACCGAGCTGCAGGAGGAGATGCCCGGTGCGGGCGTCTCCGGCGGTGGCCACCTCGTCGTCGGCTCCATCAAGTTCGTCTCCGGCAAGCGCGAGGCCGTCCTCGACGCGCTCGTCGAGAAGATGGCTGATGCCGAGTTGGACGAGGCGCTCCGCTCGACGCTCGTCCGCGACGACGACTGAGACCGGTCGGCCGGGGCTTTTTCAGCGTGGCCGCTAGATGGCTAGAGCATGACTATCAACGCGGGAGCCACGGGACTCTCCTCCGAGCAGCTCCTGCGTTTGCTCGATTCGATCCCGGACCTCGCGTACGTGCTCGACGACGAGGGCCGCCTCCAGTGGTGGAACGAGCAGTTCACACGGGTCTCGGACTACGACGACGCGGAGCTGTCGGGGATGTCCGCGTTCTCGCTCATCGCGGAGGCGGACCACGAGGCGCTCCACGAGGCGATGGCTGCCGCGGAGACCCAGCCGCAGACGCGGACGTTCGACCTCGTCACCGCCGACGGCGAGGCGCTCACCCACGAGTTCAGCGGCGCCCCGCTGTTCGAGGGGGAGGAGTTCATCGGCTACGTCGGGGTCGCCCGCGACGTGACCGAACGGGAAGCACGCGCCCGGACGCTCCGGAACCAGCGGGACGAACTCGACACGCTCGTGCGGGTGAACGAGGCGATGCAGGACGCCATCCGGTCGCTCACGACGGCGGGGACACGCGAGGAGCTGGAACGCACCGTCTGTGAGCGGCTTGCCGATTCGGAGCTGTATCGAACCGTCTGGATCGGTCGCAACGGCGACGTGGAACCCAGCGTCGGCGTCGGGCTCTCGACGCTCGGAGAGCTCCTCGACGCGTTGAAAGCGCACGACGAGGTGTCGTGGGACCGGCCGGCCAGCCGGGCGGTCGCGGAGAACGAACTCGTCTCCGTCCACCGGGAGCGGAGCTCGGTCCCCGAGCCGATCCGCGCGCTCGCCCGCGAGGCGGGTATCCTGACGGGGGCGGCCATCCCGCTGTCCCACCGGGGGACGGTCTACGGCGTCCTCTGTGTCTACACGACTCGGGGTGACGCGTTCAGCGACCGCGAGCTGGCGGCGTTCGAGCGGCTGAGCGAGGTCATCGGCTTCGCCATCCACGCGGTTCGGACGGAACAGCTCCTCCTGTCCGAACCCGTCGTCGAGCTGGAGTTCGAGGTGACCGACGAGGAGGCGTTCTTCACCGGGCTCACCGCACGGGAGGGGGGGACGCTCCGGATCGAGTGGGCGACGCCCGTCGGCGGCGGCCGGGTCAGGGAGTTCGCCTCCGTCGAGGGGCTCTCCATCGAGACGATCCGCGAGGCGGCCGAGGCCGACCCGCACGTCACGGACTTCTCGGTCGTCTCGACGGACGCACAGCCGGTCATCGCGGTGACGTTCGCGAGGTCCGTCGTCCGGGCGCTCCTGGACGCGGGGGCCAACATGACGGAGGCGGTCATCACCGACGGGGTCGGGACGCTCCGTGCTGAGGTCCCCCGCGACGCGTCGGTCCGCGAGGTGGTCGACGGCTTCCTCTCGGTGTACGACGAGGCGACGTTCGTCGCCAAGCGCGTGGTCGAGCGGGAGACCACGGGCGACCGGTGGCGGTTCGACGACGGCCTGACGGAGAAACAGGGAAACGCACTCGAGACGGCCTACCGCTCGGGCTACTTCGAGTGGCCGCGCGAGCGGAACGCGGAGGAGGTCGCGGCGGAACTCGGCGTCTCGTCGGCGACGTTCCACTACCACCTCCGCCGGGCGCAGAAAGGGGTGTTCGAGCGGCTGTTCGACGGCGGGTCTCTAGACAGTTAGACGGGATGTTCTTCGCCCATCCCCGGCTACCCCTCCCCGGGGGAAACAGGTCAGGGGCCACATGGGGTCGTGATCGGGGATGTGCCCGCGACGCTCAGAGTAGGTCGTTCGCCGCGAGGCGCTCGACGCCCTCCGTCAGTCGTTCTTCGGATGCCGCATACGAGAGCCGCGCGTAGCCGGGCGTCCCGAACGCGCTGCCGGGGACGGTGGCGACGTGCGCCTCTTCGATGGCCTCCTCACACCACGTCTGGTCGTCGTCGTCGACGGGGAGCATCATGTAGAACGCGCCGTCCGGTTCGGGAACCTCTTTCCCGTGCTCGGCGAACAGCTCGATGAGCATGTCACGGCGCTCCTCGAAGGCGTCGCGCATCTCGGTGACGGCCTCGTCGGTGTTCTGCAGCGCCTCGATACCCGCGTACTGGACGAAGTGGACCGCCGACGAGACGGAGTGGGAGTGGAGCTTCGCGGCCTGGTCGATGAGCGCCTTCGGCGCGGCGAGATAGCCGAGCCGCCAGCCGGTCATCGAGTAGGCCTTCGAGAAGCCGTTGACCGTGATCGTCCTGTCTTCCATCCCCGAGAGCGAGCCGAGCGAGGTCTGCTCGACGCCGTAGGTGATGGCGTCGTAGATCTCGTCGGAGATGACGGTGATGTCGTGCTCGACGGCGAGGTCGCGGACGCCCGCCAGCGCCTCGTCGGTGAAGACGGCGCCCGAGGGGTTCGACGGGCTGTTGATGACGAGCAGTTCGGTGTCGTCGGAGACGGTCTCCGCGAGCTCGTCGAGCGCGGGCGCGAGCTGGAAGTCGTGCGCGGAGAGGTCCACGCGTGAGAGGCTCCCGCCGGCCATCTTCACCATCGCCTCGTAGGAGACCCACGCGGGGTCCAAGAGGACGACCTCGTCGCCGGCCTCGATGACGGCGTGGATGGCCTCGTACAGCGCCATCTTCGCGCCCGGCGTGACGATGATCTCGTCCGACGCGTAGGAGAGCCCGTCACCCTCGAGCTTCTCGACGATGGCCTCCTTCAGCGCGGGGACGCCGTTGGAGGGGGCGTACCCGGTGTGGCCGTCGTCGATGGCCCGCTTGCCCGCGGCGATGATGTTCTCCGGCGTCGGGAAGTCAGGCTCCCCGACGGAGAGGTCCACGACGTCCTCGCCCTCGGCTTCCAGCTGGGAAGCGAGGTTGCTGATGGCGAGCGTCGCGCTCGGTTCGACCCGTTCGACTCTGTTGGCGAAATCCATTATCGTAGTTCCTCCACGAGGTCGATCGCGGCCTCGACCACCTCACCGCCCTTGGGAATGCGCTCTTCGGCTTCCGCCGCGCTCATCCCCGGCCCGTTGACGCCGAAGAGGACCGGCGTATCCCGCTTCAAGGACACGTCCGTGAGCCCCTGGGCGGCGGCGTCGGCGATGACGGTGTCGTGGTCGGTGTCCCCCGAGATGATGGCACCGAGGACGACGACGGCGTCGACGTCGTCGCGGCGTGCCAGCCGGTCGGCCGCCAGCGGCGTGTCGTACGCCCCCGGAACCGCGAGCTCGTCGACGATCTCCGCGCCGTGGGCGGCTGCGGCCTCGCGTGCGGCGTCCGCCATCTCGTGGGTGATGGGGCGCTCCTTGTTGAACTGCGCCACCACCAGGCCGAGGTTGACCATATCCCCGCTCGGAGTGTCCCAATAAAAGAAGTGCCGTTTCGGGCAGACGACCGGAAGGCTTCTTAGCCACGGGTGAACACCACGACCCAATGGCTCGTTCACCGCTCGCGGTCGCTCGCGCCCGCCTGCGTGGGGACCGCACCCTCCAGGCGGTCCTCGCGCTCGTGGCGCTCGCCCTGCTGGCCCGGTTCGTCCTGCTCGGCGCTCGCGTCGCCCACTTCGACGAGGGGCGCGTCGCCTACTGGACGCTCGAATACCTCCGCACCGGGGAGTTCCACTACCGCTACATCATTCATGGACCATTTATCCAGCACCTGAACGTCCGCGTCTTCTCGCTTCTCGGCGCGACGGACTTCGCCACCCGCGTCGTCGTCGCGCTCGTCGGTGGGCTGCTCCCCGCGAGCGCCCTCCTCTTCCGGGAGCGGCTGCGGGACCTCGAAGTCGCCATCCTCGCGGGCTTCCTCGCCTTTAACCCCGTCATCCTCTACTACTCGCGGTTCTCCCGGTCGACGCTGCTCGTCGCCGCGTTCGCGTTCGTCGCATTCGGCTTCTTCCTCCGGACGTACGACGGCCACGGTCCCCGGTCGTTCCATCTCGGCGTGCTGTTCCTCGCCGTCGCGTTCGCGTCGAAGGAGAACGCCATCGTCTACGTGCTCTGCTGGCTCGGCGCCTCGGGGCTGCTGCTCGACCACTTCCTGTTTCGGCCGGGCGCGGGTGAGGGTGGGCTGGCCCGCGCGAAGCGCGCGCTCGCCGGCTACGATACTGACGACGCCCGCGCCGTCGTCATCCACGGCCTGCTCGGTCTCGCTCTGTTCGCGCTCGTGAGCCTCTACTTCTACGCGCCGCGGAACCCGAACGGGCTGGGGCTGTGGAGCGCGCTGTTCTCGCCGGGTGCGCTCCCGGAGCTCGTCGCCGCGACGGCTGACGACATCGCGGTCGGCTACGGCTACTGGCTCGGCGGCCCCGCGAGCTCGGAGGACCTCGCGGGTGAGTTCATCACCCGGCTGGGACAGTTCATGGAGGCCACCGTCCTCTACGCCGCACCGCTGTTCTCGATGGCCGTCGTCGGCTTCCTCGCCGAGCGCTGGGTCGCCGACGAGCCCCGCTCGCTCGTGATGTTCGCCTCCTACTGGGGGTTCGTCTCCGTGCTCGGCTACCCGCTCGGGACGGACATCTGGGGGGCGTGGATCATCGTCAACGCGCTCGTCCCGCTCACCATCCCCGCGGCGGTGGGGCTCACCCTCGTGGTCGACGCCGGCATCGACGCCTACGAGAGCGAGGATGCGGTCTCCGTGGGCGCCGTCGGCGTCATCTGTCTCGTCCTCGCGGCACAGGGAGGGTTCGCCGCCTACTCGGGTGTGTACGCCGCGCCGACGAGCGCCGACAACGAACTCGTCCAGTACGCCCAGCCCTCCCAGGAGCTCCGGGCCATCCTCGACGACACCCGGGGGGTCGCCGACGCGACCCAGGGTCCCGACGTGCTCGTCTACGGGGAGAAGTACGTCGACGGTGACGAGACGGCCGAACGCACCCCCGCGTGCCTGAAGTGGTTCGAGTCGCTCCCTCTCGCCTGGTACTTCGAGGCCGACGGGATGGACGTGACCTGCGCGACGGAGACGACGGGGCTCCCCGACGAGCTTCCCCCCATCGTCTTCGCCGAGGCCGAGGTCCGGAACGGGGAGTACGTCGCCCCCGCGGAGCTCCGCGAGCGGGCCGAGGCCGAAGGCTACGAAAAACGCACGTTCATGCTCCGCACGACGGCCA
Source organism: Natronomonas sp. EA1 (assembly GCF_051195035.1). Taxonomy (NCBI): domain Archaea; kingdom Methanobacteriati; phylum Methanobacteriota; class Halobacteria; order Halobacteriales; family Natronomonadaceae; genus Natronomonas; species Natronomonas sp. EA1. The sequence continues at coordinate 994,559 of NZ_JBNTJV010000001.1, read as the reverse complement.
AGCCGATGGTCGTCTACCTCGACGCTGAATCCACGGAATGAGCGTCCGCAGCCGGCTTCGCTTCGCAGAGCTCCGGTGGCTCGTCGCCGGCGTGGTCGCCGTCGCGCTCCTCGCCAGACTCACCCTCCTCGGGTCGCGCATCGCCCACTGGGACGAGGCCCGCGTCGGCTACTGGATACTCCGCTACATGGAGACCGGGGTCTACGCCTACCGACCCATCGTCCACGGCCCGTTCCTCCAGCAGGTGACGCCCGCCGTCTTCACCCTGCTCGGAGCCTCCGATTTCTCGATGCGGCTGGTCCCCGCGCTCGTCGGTGGGCTGCTCCCCGCGAGCGCACTGCTCTTTCGGGACCGGCTCTCCGACCGGGAGACGCTGGCGCTTTCGCTCCTCCTCGCCGCCGACCCGACGCTGCTCTACTTCTCGCGGTTCATGCGCGGGGACGTCCTCGTCGGCGCGTTCGCGTTCGTCGCCTTCGGCCTGTTCGTCCGGGCCGTCGACCGCACGCCCCGATATCTCGTCCCCGCGATGGCGATGGTCGCGCTCGCGTTCACGGTGAAGGAGAACGCGCTCGCCTACCTCGCGGCGTGGGTCGCCGCGCTCGGCCTCCTCTTGGACCACCGGCTGCTCCTCGCGAGTGCGAGTGACGCGGACGGGAGCGTGCCCGACGCGCTCGCTCGGGCGCTCGGACGGGTGCGCGCCGGCGTCCGTGCGGGCCTCCCGTGGCTCCTCGTCTCGCTCCCCGTGTTCCTCGGAATCACCGTCGCCTTCTACGCGCCGCGCGACCCCGCGCCGGGCGCGGTGAGTCTCCAGAACGCCGGGACGAACGCGACGGCCTGGTCGCTCGTCGTCGAGGAGGCCACGCTCGGGTCGGCCGACCGGCTCGTCGAGGGGTGGGTCGCCGGCGAGGGGGAACACAGCTACTTCGTCTTCCTCGGGGGTGTGCTCAAGGACTTCGCGCTCGGCTCGGCCGGGGTCGCGGTCCTCGGGCTCCTCGGCACCGCGGTCGACCGGTACGGCGGCGCCCCCCGGAGCCTGGTCCAACACGCCTTCTTCTGGGGACTCGTCTCGGTCGCGGCCTACCCCGCGATCACGGACATCGTCGCGCCGTGGCTCGTCGTCCATCTCGTCCTCCCGCTGTCGATTCCAGCCGCGGTCGGGGCCGTGTGGCTCCTCGACGTGGGCCGCGAGGCACTCGCGACGGACGACCGCCGGAGGGCGACGGTCGTCGGTGTCGTCCTCCTCCTGGTCTCGGTGCAGCTCGTCGGTGGCGCGGTCGCCACCTCCTACGTCGCGCCGACGGCCCCCGAGAACGAACTGGCCCAGTACGCCCAGCCGGTCGGCGACTTCCGCCCCACGCTGGAGACGATGGCGGCGAGCGACGACCCCGCACTCCTCGTGTACGGCTCGTACTTCGTCACCGGGCGCGAGGTCGGGCGGCTGGACTACCGGCCGCACTGCATGCGCGTCGGCGGGTGGTTCAACGCCCTGCCGCTCCCGTGGTATCTCGAACGCGACGGCGTGGGGACGACGTGTGCCGCGAACGCGAGCGACCTCCCCGACGAGCTTCCCCCCGTCGTCGCGGTGAAGGTGGAGAACCGGACGCTCGATGCGGTGCGCGTTCCCGACGCGCTGGCGGCCCGGACCGAGGGGTACGACCGCCGGCTCGTCCTGTTCCGGCAGCGCAACACGCCCGTGTTGTTCCTCGTGGACGACTCCCGCGTGGACCGGAAGGACGACTCCCGCGTGGACCGGAAGGACGACTCCCGCGTGGACCGGAAGGACGACTCCCGCGTGGACCGGAAGCTTCTCTTTTCACGCGCGGGGAGTGGCCGATAATGGAACTCACCACGCCCGGCCCGACGCTCGGGGTCGTCGGTGGCGGACAGCTCGGACGGATGCTCGGGGAGGCGGCCGGTCCGCTCGGCGTCTCCGTCATCTGCTCGGACCCGACGCCCGACCCGCCCGCCGCGACCGTCGTCGCCGACACCATCGAGGGCGAGTTCGACGATTACGACACGCTGCTCGCGCTCGCGGAGCGCGCGGACGTGCTCACCTACGAGATCGAGCTCGCCGACCCGGACACGCTCGAACGCGTGAGCGAGGAGACGGGGACGCCGGTCCACCCGGACCCGGGGACCCTCAGAACGATTCAGGACAAGCTCCACCAGAACCAGGCGTTCGCCGAGGCGGGGATTCCCCTGCCCGAGTTCCGGCAGGTCGATTCGGCGAAGGACCTCCACGCCGCGGGCGAAGAACTCGGCTGGCCCGTGATGGTGAAGGCGCGCTCGGGCGGCTACGACGGGAGAGGGAACACGCCCTGTTCGGGGCCCGACGACGTGGAGCGCGCGCTGTCGGAGATCGCGGGCCCCGCGCTGGTCGAGGAGATGGTGCCGTTCGAGCGTGAGTTGGCCGTTATCGGGGTCAGAGGAGCGGACGGGACGGAGGCGTTCCCCGTCACCGAGACCGTCCACGAGGAGGAGATCCTCAGAGAGCTGGTCTGTCCCGCCCGCACGAGCGATGCCGTTCGCGAGCGCGCCCACGAGGTCGCGCTCGACGTGCTCGACGAACTCGATGGGCGGGGGGTCTACGGTATCGAGCTCTTCGAAGTGAGCGAGGCTTTAGCCTCGGATGCGAGCGGGGAGGGTACCGACCCGCGAGCCGAAGACGAGATCCTCGTGAACGAGGTCGCCCCGCGCCCGCACAACTCCGGACACTGGACCATCGAGGGGGCGGTCACCTCGCAGTTCGAACAGCACGTGAGAGCGACGATGGGATTCCCGCTCGGCTCCGTCGAGCAGCGTGACCCCTCGGTCACGTCGAACATCCTCGGGGACGTGGACGAGCCCGAGATCGCGCGGCTCAAGAACGCGGAAACGATCCTGGAGACGCCGCGTGCACACCTCCACTGGTACGGCAAGCGCGAGGTGCGCCCGCTCCGGAAGATGGGCCACGTCACGCTCACGGGCGACGACGCGGTCGACCTCCTCGCGGAGGCCCGCGCGCTCCGGAAGGGGCTGACGTTCCGGTAGTCGCCCCCCGAACACCCACGAACGCGCATATTCTCGCGGAAGCGAAACACCGATAGGGCACACCTACGCACACTGACCATGGCCGAATCCGTCCAGACGCTCATCGACGATCTCGAACGAGAAGCCGAGCGGGACCGTGCCCCGAAGGACACCCCCGAGGTGGGGATCGTGATGGGGTCCGACTCCGACCTCGACACCATGTACGGGGCCTACGAGGCCCTGACCGAACTCGGGTTCGCGGAGGTGACGGACTACGATGCTCCCCCTGAAGCGCGGTTCACCTTCGAGACGTACGTCGTCTCGGCCCACCGCACCCCCGACCTGATGTACGCGTACGGGAAGACCGCGCGCGACCGGGGACTCGATGTCATCATCGCAGGCGCGGGTGGGAAGTCGGCCGATCTGCCGAACATGACCGCGAGCATCGCGTACCCGCTCCCCGTCATCGGGGTGCCCGTCCAGGAGAAGTCCGTCGACTCGGTGATCGGGATGCCGACGGGCGCGCCCATCGTCGCGGTGGACGCGGGCAAGTCGTTCAACGCCGCGCTGTCGGCGGTCCAGATGCTCGCGCGCGAGCACCCGGAACTGGAAGAACGCCTGCTGGAGTACCACCACGACCTGCAGCAGGGGGTGGGCGAGGTCTCCCGCGAGCTCCACGAGGCCGGGACGGACGCGTTCCGAAATCGGCGGTAGGACCCGTCGGGCGACCGTATTCCTCACTTCGGCCATCGACCACTCGTCTCACTCCCCCGTGCGGCGGCGAATCCGCCCGCACGCGGGCGCACGCACAAGAATCAACCCTTATGTACCCGGCTTCCTAACCGCCGGATGATACAGACGAGATGAGCAATCCATGGATCGCTATCGGTGCGCTCGCGCTCGTGGCCTTAGTCATCCCCATGTCGATGGTGGTGATTTCGAGCCTCTTGCGTCCGAGCGTCCCGGAGCAGGGTAAACGCGCCATCTACGAGTCCGGTGAGATTCCGACGGGCAACACGCGTATCCGCTTTAACATTCAGTACTACATGGTCGCGCTGCTGTTCGTCGTCTTCGACATCGAGACCGTCCTCATCTTCCCGTGGACGGTCATCTATCGAGACGCCGTCACGCAGTTCGGCCTCGGCGCAGCGCTCGTGCCGATGCTGGTGTTCATCGGTGTGCTCCTTATCGGGCTCGGGTGGGCGTGGCGGAACGGCGCAGTGCGGTGGGTGTCGAGCCCCCGCGCAGAACTGAAGAAGACGGAGAGCTAATATGAGCAGCGACAACACCCCCATGTCGACGCAGGAAGCCCGGATGGGCGAAGGCGTCGACAATCGATTTAACTCGAAGCTTCGCGAGGCGTTCGGCTCCTCGCCGTTCATCCTCACGAAGTTCGACAAGTTCATGAACTGGGTGCGTGGGTCCTCCATGTTCATGCTGCAGTTCGGCATCGCCTGCTGCAGCATCGAGATGATGCACACCTACGCCGTCAAACACGACCTCGACCGCTTCGGTGCGGGTGTCCCCCGTGCCTCCCCGCGGCAGGCGGACGTCATCATCGTCCCCGGTACCATCGTCTCGAAGTTCGCCCCGCGGATGAAGCGCGTCTACGACCAGATGCCGGAGCCCAAGTTCGTCGTCTCGATGGGCTCCTGTACGATTTCGGGCGGCCCGTTCCAGGAGGGCTACAACGTCATCAAGGGCGCGGAGGAGGTCATCCCGGTGGACATCCACGTCCCCGGCTGCCCGCCCCGGCCCGAAGCCCTCGTCTACGGTATCGCGAAGCTCCAGGAGCGCGTCGCCAACGGCGAGACCTCCCCGGTCACCGTGAAGCCGTACGAACTCGAGCAGTTCGGCGACCTCGAGAAGGACGAACTCGTCGAGCACCTGGCCGACCAGATCGACGAGGAGGACCTCGTCATGCGCTACAACTGGGCTGATTCACCATGAGCCTGGAGGAGCCCACCCCGGACGAGGGCGCCCTCGACGTCGGCGAGACCGAAGACGGCGTCGACTACGAGGCCCTCGAGGCACTCCTCGGCGACCACGTCATCGGGCGTGAGTCCCACATCAACGCCGAGGCGTTCGTGGTCCGCCCCGACGAGGTGCAAGAGGCGCTGTTCAAACTCCGTGACGAGGCCGGCTTCGACCACCTCTCGTGTGTCACGGCCCAGGAGTACGAGGACCGCTACGAGTCCATCTACCACCTGAAGAAGTACGACGACCCGACCCAGGAGGTCGGCGTCGTCGTCCCCGCCGACAAGGAGCACCCCGTGAGCCAGTCCGCGGACGCCGTCTACCGGACGGCCGACTGGCACGAGCGCGAGGCGTACGACCTCGTCGGCATCGAGTACGAGGACCACCCGGACCTCCGCCGCATCCTCCTCCCGGAGACGTGGCAGGGCCACCCGCTCGGGATGGACTACAACCAGGAGCAGCCGCAGGTCGTGACTCTGCGCGAGCACGCGAACCCGCTGCAGGAGGACTATCGTGACTCGGAGTCGGACACGATGTTCGTCAACATCGGCCCGCACCACCCGGCGACCCACGGCGTGCTCCACCTGAAGACGACGCTCGACGGCGAGCAGGTCGCGGACGTGGAACCCGACATCGGCTACCTCCACCGCTGTGAGGAGCAGCTCTGCCAGCAGGGCACCTACCGGCACCAGATCATGCCGTACCCGGACCGCTGGGACTACATCTCCGCGGGCATCCTCAACGAGTGGGCCTACGCCCGCGCGGCCGAGGACCTCGCCGACATCGAGGTGCCGGAGTACGCGCAGGTCATCCGGACGATGAGTGCGGAGCTCTGCCGTATCGCGAGCCACATGCTCGCGCTCGGGACGTTCGCGCTCGATGTCTACGGCGACTTCACGGCCATCTTCATGTACGCGACCCGCGACCGCGAGATCGTCCAGGACATCCTGGAGGACCTCACGGGTCAGCGGCTCATGTTCAACTACCTCCGTCTCGGTGGCGTGGCCTGGGACCTCCCCGAGCCGCGCGAGGAGTTCTTCGAGAAGACCCGCGACTTCCTCGACGGGCTCCCGGAGAAGCTCGAGGAGTACCACGACATGGTCTCCTCGAACGAGATCTTCCAGATGCGGTGTATCAACACTGGCGTCCTCCCCCCGGAGGAGGCCAAGAGCTACGGCGCGACCGGGCCGGTCGCCCGCGGCTCCGGCATCGACTACGACCTCCGGCGTGACGACCCGTACGGCTACTACGACAAGCTGGACTGGGACGTCGTCACGGAGGACGGCTGTGACAACTACTCCCGCGTGCTCGTGCGCATGCAGGAGGTCGAGGAGTCGGCCAAGATCATCGAGCAGTGTGTCGACCTGCTCGAGGACTGGCCGGAGGAGGACCGCGAGATTCAGGCGAACGTCCCCCGCACGCTCAAGCCCGACGCGGACACGGAGATCTACCGTTCGGTCGAGGGTGCGAAGGGCGAACTCGGCATCTACATCCGCGCGGACGGGACGGACAAGCCCGCCCGCTTCAAGATCCGCTCGCCGTGCTTCTCGAACCTCCAGACGCTGCCGGTGATGTCCAACGGTGAGTACATCCCGGACATGATCGCGTCGCTCGGCAGCCTCGACATCGTGCTCGGGGAGGTGGACCGCTGATGCTACAGGAGAACGCCACCAACGCCACGAACGCGACGACCGGGACGACCACCCTGCCGGAGACCATCGGCGGGCTGCTCGGTCTCGGTGGCGGCCCCATCAACGACTTCCTCGCGGCGTTCCTCGGCGCGGCGCTCGTCGGCACGCTGATGCTGACGATGACGGCGGTCGCCGGCCCGTGGGCGAAGCGGAAGATCACCGCCGCGTTCACGGACCGCATCGCCGTCAACCGCGTCGGGCCGTTCGGCCTGCTCATCATCGTCGCTGACGCGGTGCGGCTGCTCTCGAAGGAGCTCATCGTGCCCGAGGGCGTCGACCGGCCCGCGTGGGACATCGCGCCCATCGTGATGGCCTCCTCCGCGCTCCTGGGCTTCGCCGTCATCCCGATGGGGAGCGGTATCCACCTCGCGGACCCCGAAGCGGGGCTCGCGTACGTGTTCGCCGTCGCCTCCATCGCCTCGGTCGGTATCGTGATGGCGGGCTACGCGTCGAACAACAAGTTCTCCCTCCTTGGCGGGCTGCGCGCGGTGGCACAGAACCTCGCGTACGAGATCCCGCTCGTCATCACCGCGGCCTCGGTCGTCGTCTTCGCCGGCTCGCTCCAGATGAGCGAGATCGTCGCGGCGCAGGCCGAGCCGCTGTTCACGCTCGGCGGCGTCACGATCCCGGCGTGGTTCGCCTTCGTGAACCCCTTTGCGTTCATCCTGTTCATGGCCGCGAACCTCGCAGAGGTGGGCCGGAACCCCTTCGACATCCCGGAGGCGCCCACCGAGATCGTCGCCGGGTACCAGACCGAGTACTCCTCGGTCTACTTCGTGTTGATGTACCTCGGGGAGTTCCTGCACATCTTCCTCGGCGGTGCCATCATCACGACGCTGTTCCTCGGCGGACCCGCGGGCCCGGTCCTGCCGGGTATCGTCTGGTTCACCATCAAGATCTGGGCGGTGTTCCTGTTCACGCAGTGGATGCGCTCTGCCATCCCGCGTGTTCGTATCGACCAGCTCATCGAGATCGGCTGGAAGGGGATGCTCGTGCTCTCCTTCGCGAACCTCGTGCTCACGGCCGTTATCGTGGGAGTGATCGCGTAACATGATCGGACTACTCAAATCCATGGCGACGACGATGAAACACGCCCTCGACGGGACCACCTTCACCGTCGAGTACCCGGAGGCCACGCCCGAAGTGAGCCCCCGGTTCCGTGGCGTGCACAAGTTCTCACAGGAGCGGTGCATCTGGTGTCGCCAGTGTGAGAACGTCTGTCCGAACGACACGATTCAGATCGTCACGGACGACCAGCGCAACGGCGAACAGTACAACCTCCACATCGGCCAGTGTATCTACTGCCGGCTCTGTGAGGAGGTCTGCCCGGTCGACGCCATCCTGCTCACCCAGAACTTCGAGTTCACGGGTGACACGAAGGACGACCTGGCGTTCAACAAAGAGCAGCTGAAGAACGTGCCGTGGTACAAGGACATCGACCCGCTGGCGTCGCGTGAGCCGGACCGTGGTGCGTGGATCGGTGAGGGCGACGGGGAAGTCGACTACCAGTAGCCGCCCGCCCGAGTGGAACGAGGGCGGCCTTTTTCGCCCACGGTTTTGCCGTGAGTGGTTTCGACGCGAGCGACAGCGAGCGCGATATCCCGAACGGGAAAACCGTGGGGTCGCGAGGACATCGACCCGCTGGCGTCGCGCGAGCCGGACCGCAGTGCGTGGATCGGCGAGAGCGACGGGGAAGTCGACTACCAGTAACCCTCTTTTAAGCAACCCTCTTACGGTCTGCTCGCGTACGTGACGTATCGTGAGCGAGTTCGATGCCCCGGTTCGAGTCCTCCACGTCGATGACGACCCGGCGATGGTCGAGATGGTCGGGGTGTTCCTCGAACAGGCGGGGATGGTGACGGTCGGCGTCTCGAGTGCGGCCGACGCGCTGGCGGTGCTCGAGGACGAGCCGATCGACTGTCTCGTCTCGGATTACGACATGCCGGGGCGGACCGGTCTGGACCTCCTGGAGGCGGTTCGGGACCGCTGCGGGGAGCTGCCGTTCATCCTCTTCACGGGGAAAGGGTCAGAGGAGATCGCGAGTGGGGCGATCTCGGCCGGCGTCGACGACTACCTCCAGAAGAAGACGACGCCGGACCAGTACGAGGTACTGTCACAGCGCATCCGGACACACGTGGAGAAACACCGGGCCGAGCAGGCGCTCCGGCAGGCCGAGGGGCGGTATCATCGGCTCGTCGAGCAGAGCCTCGTCGGCATCTACATCGTCAAGGAGGACGTGTTCGTCTACGCCAACCCCGGGCTGGCGAGTATCCTCGGGCGGAGCCAGGAGTCGCTCGTCGGCATGTCCCCGCTCGAGGTGGTCCACCCGGACGACCGAGAGCTCGTCGCGGAGAACCTCCGCCGCCGGGCCGAGGGTGAAATCGAGAGCATCCGGTACGCGTTCCGGTGTGTGCGCCCCGATGGCACCGTGATTACTGTCGAGGTCCACGGCGGGCGAATCGAGTACGACGGTGGCCCCGCGGTAGCGGGCGTGCTGCTGGCGGTCGACCACCGCCCCGCCCCGGACCCGGCGGTCGAAGACGCACTCGGCGCGCTCCACGAGGCGTTGGACCGGGCGGGCGAGGGGGACGCGCTCGCCGATGCGCGGGCGGCGGCCGATCGACTGGCGTCGCTCGTGGCCGCGTGCGAGTGAGTGCGGGTGCGCGCGCGAGGGCTCGAAGCGGGCAAACGGGGGGTATTTTCCGGGTAACCGGCGTGGTCGACGGTGATATTTACGCGAAGTGGGGGGCGACCCCGTCCGCGAGCGCCCGCTCGCGCGCGTAGAAAGGTAAGCTTCAAACCGCATCCGGCGTAGGCTCACATAATGGCTGTAGCACCGGTCGAACTAGCGACGTTCCTACTGTTCGCCCTCTTAACCGTGGGGAGCAGCCTTGGCGTCGTACTGGTTCGTGACGTCTGGCACGCCGCGCTCCTGCTTGGGGTGTCGCTGACCAGCGTCGCGATCCACTACGTCATGTTACGTGCCGAGTTCCTCGCAGCAATGCAGATCCTCGTGTACGTCGGCGGGGTGCTCATCTTGATCACCTTCGCCGTGATGCTGACCCGTGAACAGGGCTCGGAGGAGGTGGGGGCATGACGACGCGCCCGCGTCTCCACACGAGCAAGAGTCAGGCCGTGGGGCTTCTGGCTTTCGCGCTGTTCGGCGTGCTGTCGGCCGTCTTCCTCACCGCGAACTTCGGTGAGCACGAGACGTTCAACGGCGCGTCAGAGATTACTGCCACCATCGGTTACGCGATGTTCGACCTCGACGCGGGGACGCTCCCGTCGGAGGGGTTCCTCGTCGCGTTCGAGATCATCGACCTCGTGCTCATCGCCGCGCTCGCCGTGGCGGTGATGCTCGCACGTCGGGAGGCCGACGGTGGCATCCTCCCGCTCACTGACGGTGGACGCGAGACGCGAGACGCGTCTCGGAGTGGCGAGCGGGGCACGTCACGCCCCGCGAGCAACGATGAGGACCGGAACGGGGGTGACCGCTAGATGGCGGTCCCCGTCGAGTACTATCTCGTCCTCTCGGCCGCCGTGTTCTGTATCGGCCTGTTCGGCATCCTCACGCGTCGGAACGCGCTGATGTTCCTGATGAGCGTGGAGCTGATGTTGAACGCCGCGAACATCAACTTCGTCGCGTTCTCGTTCTACTGGGGTAACCTCACGGGACAGGTGTTCAGCCTGTTCACGATGGCACTCGCTGCCGCCGAGGTCGCCGTGGGAATCGGGATCATCCTCGTCCTCTACCGTAACTTCGCGGACGTGGACGTGACGAAGGCGACGACTCTGAGGTGGTAACAATGGCAGAAGGCGCATTCGCATTCGCACCGGCTATCGCGTTCCTCCCGTTCGTATCGTTCCTGATCGCCCTGCTGGTCGGCAAGCACCTCCCGAAGAAGGGCGCAGTCGCCGGCATCGCCGCCACCGCTGGCTCGCTCCTGCTCTCGCTGTGGGCGCTGGTCTCGGTGGCGAACGGCCACGCCCATCAGGCGACGCTCTACACGTTCGTCGCCGGGCAGGGTACCTTCGATCTGACCTTCGGCATCCTGCTCGACCAGCTGTCGACGCTGATGCTGGTCATCGTCTCGACCATCGCGCTGCTCGTCCACGTCTTCTCCATGGGCTACATGAACGACGAGGGCGAGACGGGCCTCCCCCGGTACTACGCCGAGCTGGGCCTGTTCACCGCGTCGATGCTCGGGTTCGTCATGGCGGACAACATCCTCATGGCGTTCATGTTCTTCGAGCTGGTCGGGCTCTGCTCGTACCTGCTCATCGGCTTCTGGTTCCGCGACGACGGCCCGCCGTCCGCGGCGAAGAAGGCGTTCCTCGTCACTCGCTTCGGTGACTATTTCTTCCTCATCGGCGTCGTCGGCATCTTCGCCACCTTCGGCACGGGCGCGTTCATGGGCTCCGAGAGCTTCCCGGAGCTCGCGAAGGCGGCCATCGAGAACGGCGAGACGCTGTTCGGCATGGGTGCACAGACCTGGGTCACGATCCTGGGAATGCTCGTCCTCGGTGGCGTGATGGGCAAGTCCGCCCAGTTCCCGTTCCACACGTGGCTCCCGGATGCCATGGAGGGTCCGACGCCCGTCTCCGCGCTGATTCACGCGGCGACGATGGTCGCGGCCGGTGTCTACCTGGTCGCCCGGATGTACGGCTTCTACGCGCTCTCGCCCACCGCGCTCGCGGTCATCGCGTTCGTCGGTGGCTTCACCGCGCTGTTCGCGGCGACGATGGGCGTCGTGAAGCGTGAGATCAAGCAGGTGCTCGCGTACTCCACCATCTCCCAGTACGGCTACATCATGCTCGCCCTCGGAGGAGGAGGCTACGTGGCCGGGGTCTTCCACCTGACGACCCACGCCTTCTTCAAGGCGCTTCTGTTCCTCGGTGCTGGCTCGGTCATCATCGCGATGCACCACAACGAGAACATGTGGGATATGGGTGGGCTCAAAGACAAGATGCCCATCACCTACTACGCGTTCCTCTCGGGGTCGCTCGCGCTCGCGGGCATCGTCCCGTTCTCCGGCTTCTGGTCGAAGGACGAGGTCCTGTATGAAACGCTCGTCCACGGCCTCGGTGGCTCGCCGCTGCTGCTCGGAGCCTACGCGATGGGCCTCATCGCCGTGTTCTTCACGGGCTTCTACACCTTCCGGATGGTGCTGTTGACCTTCCACGGTGAGGCCCGTTCGGACACCGCGAAGGACCCCCACCCCGTTCGCTGGAACGTGAAGGTGCCGCTCGTCATCCTCGGCGTCCTCGCCGCGGTCGCGGGTGTCATCAACCTCGTCCCGGTCCACAAGGTGGTGCCGGCCGTCCCGGAGTACCTCCACGACTGGCTGTTCCACGGGCCGGAGACGCTCAACGGCGAGTACTACGGCACGCTGCTCCACGACTTCGCGGGCTACACGGCCAACACGACGTTCCTCGGCGGCGAGGTCGTCTCGCTTTTAGCCTCCGCGGCGCTCTCGCTCGGGCTGGCGCTCGGTGGTGCGGGCCTCGCGCTCGCGCTCTACCGGGGCCCCGACCCTGTGGAGCACACGGACAAACTGGGTTCGCTCAAAACGTTGCTGTTCAACAACTACTACCAGGACGAGTATCAGGTGTGGCTCGCTGAGGGCCTCACGCTGAACGTCGCGCGCGCGGCGGACAAGTTCGACCAGGGCGTCATCGACGGCGCCGTCAACTTCGTCTCCAGCCTGAGCCTGTTCTCGGGTGACCGCCTGCGCCGCATCCAGACGGGTATCGTGTCGAACTACGCCGCACTCCTGACGCTGGGGCTGGTCCTGTTGCTTGTCGGCTTCGGGGTCACCTCGGGGTGGTTCGCATGATGGTTGAGAGACGGTCGCGCGTCGCGCGCTGCGGCTCTCATACCGCTGCGGACCACCGGGGGTGGTCCGCATGATGTTAGAGTTCTTAATCGCGCTGTGTCTCGCCGGTGCAGTCGGCGTGATGCTGCTGCCCGACGAGTACGCGCCCAAGGGGGCGTTCCTCTGGAGCCTACTGCCCGTCGCCGTCTCGCTCGTGATGTACGCGAACTTCGACGGCTCGGGCAACGCGTTCCTCGGCGGCGACATCGCCTACGAGACCACCTACCAGTGGATCACGCTCGGCCCGTACGACATCAGCTGGCACATGGGCCTCGACGGGATCTCGCTCCCGCTCGTCGTCCTGTCGACGGTGCTCACGTCGCTCGCCATCCTGAGCGCGTGGACGCCCATCGACGACCGCAAGAGCCAGTTCTACGGCCTGATGCTGTTCATGGAGGCGTCGCTCATCGGCGTCTTCGGTGCGCTGGACTTCTTCGTCTGGTTCGTCTTCTGGGAGGCCGTCCTCATCCCGATGTACTTCCTCATCGGCGTCTGGGGCGGCCCGCGCCGGAAGTACGCCGCGATCAAGTTCTTCGTCTACACGAACATCGCCTCCATCGTGATGTTCATCGGGTTCTTCGGGCTCGTCTTCGGGCTCGGTGACTCGGTGTCGACGCTCGACATGCCGACCATCGCGCAGGCGCTGCGCGCCGGTGAACTCGGTGGGCTCGGCCTGCTCTCCGCGAATCAGGTCGCGAGCCTGGCGTTCCTCGCCATGTTCGTCGGGTTCGCGGTGAAGGTGCCCGTGGTGCCGTTCCACACGTGGCTGCCGGACGCCCACGTCGAGGCCCCCACGCCCGCGTCGGTGATGCTGGCCGGCGTCCTCCTGAAGATGGGGACGTACGCCCTGCTGCGGTTCAACTTCACGATGCTCCCGGAGGTCGCGGCGGCCTACGCGGTGCCGATCGCGCTGTTCGCCGTCGTCTCCATCATCTACGGCGCGTTACTCGCGCTCGCGCAGCAGGACCTCAAGCGCATCGTCGCTTACTCGTCCGTCTCGTCGATGGGGTACGTCATCCTGGGGCTCATCGCGTACACGACCTACGGGGTCGGTGGCGCGACGTTCCAGATGATCTCACACGGCCTCATTTCGGGGCTGCTGTTCATGTGCGTCGGCGTCATCTACAACGTCACGCACACGCGCATGGTCGGTGATATGGCCGGCCTCGCGGACCGGATGCCCGTCACGGTGGGCGCGTTCCTCGCGGGCTCGTTCGCCTACATGGGCCTCCCGCTGATGGCCGGGTTCGCGGCCGAGCTGTTCGTCTTCCTCGGCTCGTTCCAGTCGACCGTGCTCCCGATGGCCCCGCTGTTCACGGCCATCGCGATGTTCGGGATCGTCATCGTCGCCGGCTACCTGCTGTGGGCGATGCAGCGGACCCTCTTCGGCGGGTTCCGTTCGGAGACGGACTACGAGGTCACGCGCGCGGCCACGCACGACGTGGTCCCGCTCATCGTCCTCATCCTCTTTATCATCGCGCTGGGGACCTTCCCGAACGACATCTTCTTCGGGATGATCCAGGACGCGGTGAACCCGGTGATCGAGCCGGTTTCCGCGGCTCTCGAACTCGGAGGTGACATCTAATGGCGATAACCCCTGACTGGGCGGCGCTCGCCCCGACGCTCGTCGTCGGCCTCACGGCGCTCGTCCTCTTCGTACTGGACAGTATCGACCCCGATTCGAGCAACAACGCGCTGCTCGCGGGCACGGCGACGGTCGGCTCCCTCGCCGCGATGGCCGTCTCCGGGGCGTACCTGCTCTCCGGCGTCGGTGACCCCGCGACCACGCTGTACGGCGATCAGCTCGTCGTCGACGAGATGGCGCTGTTCTTCCAGTTCATCTTCACGAGCGTCGCGCTGCTCGTCACGCTGGCGAGCTTCGACTATCTGAAGGGCCAGCGCCACCAGGCCGAGTACTACATCCTCGTCATGCTCGCGGCGATGGGGATGACCCTGATGGCCGCGGCGAACTCCCTTGCGACCATCTTCGTCGCGCTGGAGCTCGCGTCGCTTCCCTCCTACGGGCTCGTCGCGTTCCTCAAACGGAACCGCGGCTCCGTGGAGTCGGGGCTGAAGTACTTCCTCATCGGCGCGCTCTCCTCCGCGATCATGGCCTACGGCATCTCGCTCATCTACGGTGTTACGGGCGGGCTCGCGCTGGAGACCGTCGCCGCGAACGTCGGCGGCACTGACCTCCCCGGCGTGCTCGGTGTCGGGCTGGTGATGCTCGTCGGTGGGTTCGCGTTCAAGACGGCCTCCGTCCCGTTCCACTTCTGGGCGCCGGAGGCGTACGAGGGGGCGCCCGCACCGATTTCGGCGTTCCTCTCGTCGGCGTCGAAGGCGGCCGGCTTCGCCATCGCGTTCCGCGTGATGGTCGTCGCCTTCCCCATCTCGTCGGTCGTCACGGCCATCGACTGGGTGCTCCTGTTCCAGGTGCTCGCCGTCGTCACGATGACGCTCGGGAACTTCGCCGCGGCGACTCAGGAGAACGTCAAGCGCATGCTGGCGTACTCCTCGGTCGGCCACGCGGGCTACGTGCTCATCGCGCTTGCCGCCCTCACGGGCGCGGGTAACGAGGGGCTCGTCCTCGGCGCGGGGATGATCCACCTGCTCGTCTACGGCTTCATGAACACGGGTGCGTTCCTGTTCATCGCGCTCGTCGAGTACTGGGGCGTCGGCCGCACCTTCGAGGACTACAACGGCCTCGCGACACAGGCGCCGGTCGCCTGCGTCGCGATGACCGTCTTCATGTTCTCGCTGGCTGGCCTCCCCATCGGCGGGGGCTTCCTCTCGAAGTACTACCTGTTCGCCGGCGCGGTCGGTGCCGGCGTCTGGTGGCTCGCGCTCGTCGGTGCCGTGAACAGCGCGCTGTCGCTGTTCTACTACAGCCGCGTCGTGAAGGCGATGTGGATCGAAGAGCCGGCCTCCTCGTTCGAGATCGAGGGGTACCCGACGGGGCTCTACGCCGCCGTCCTCATCGCGGCCGTCGCGACGGTCGCCCTGCTCCCCGCGCTTGGGCTGTTCTCGGACACCGCGTTCGACGCCGCCGCGGCGCTGTTCTAACCACCGCTCTCCTCCCGTTTTCACCCCCGAACAGCCGCGCAGTCGCCGGTTTCTCGCAGACGGAGGCTTTTAGCCGCTGGCCCCGAACTCCAGGATATGGTATCCCGGCTGGTGCTGGGGTGTGGGTCCGTCGGGCGCTCGCTCGCCCGCGCGGTCAACGAGGGGCCGGGCGTCGTCCTCGTGCTCACACCCGACGAGCACCGTGTCGAAACGCTCCGCGCGGAGAACGTCCCGGCGGAGCGGGCGGACCCGGCGGACCCGAGCGTCCTCGCCGAGTACGACCCGAACACGGTGATCGTCGGGAGCGACGACCCCGGACAGAACCGGCAGGCCGCCACCCTCGCGGCGGAGTACTTCCCCGACGCGTTCCGGCTGGCCTACGCCGGCAAGGGGGCGACGCAGGACGACGTGGCGGCGCTCCGGGGGCTCGCGGACCACGTCGTCGACCCGGTCGCTGCCGTCGCGGACGACGTGCTCGGTCGGGTCGGTGACGAGGGGGTCCACGTGCGACAGCTGCGACGGGTACTGCGGAGCATCGACGGGACCCTGGCGGTCGTCGCCCACGACAACCCCGACCCGGACGCCATCGCCAGCGCGCTCGCGCTCGCGGCGGTGGCAGAGCGGTTCGGCACGCCCGCACAGGCGGTCTACTTCGGCGACATCAACCATCAGGAGAACCGCGCGCTCGTCAATCTGCTCGACCTCTCGTTGCGCAACATCGACGGGGAGGACTTAGACGAGTTCGGCGGGTTCGCGCTCGTCGACCACTCCCGGCCGGGGGTGAACGACCAGCTCCCGGAGGATACCCCCGTGGACGTCGTCATCGACCACCACCCGCCGCGGGCGCCCATCGACGCGCAGTTCGTCGACCTCCGGTCGGACGTGGGAGCGACGAGCACGCTCATCACGGACTACCTGCGGGCGCTCGGCATCGAGCCGAGCACCTCACTCGCGACGGGCCTGCTGTTCGGGATCCGAGTGGACACGAAGGACTTCTCGCGTGAGGTGTCGCTGGAGGACTTCGAGGCGGCGACGTATCTCCTCCCGTTCGCGGATACGGAGACGCTGAACCGCGTGGAGTCGCCGAGCGTCTCGCCCGAGACGCTGGACATCGTCGGGCGGGCGATCCGCAATCGTGTCGTGAACGACGGCGTGCTCCTCACCTGCGTCCGCGACATCGGTGACCGTGACGCGCTCGCGCAGGCTGCCGACCAGCTGCTCGACATGGAGGACGTGACGACGACGCTCGTCTACGGCCACAAAGACGACACCGTCTACGCGTCCGCGCGCGCACGCGGGACCGACCTCGACCTGGGTGAGGCGCTCCGCGAGGCGTTCGGGCAGATCGGGTCGGCCGGGGGGCACGCGGACATGGCCGGGGCACAGATTCCGGTCGGGGCGCTCGTCGAGGAGGGGGAAGACGAGGGGGCGGCCATCGAGGAGTTCGTCCGCGAGCGGTTCTTCGAGACGCTCGGTATCGGCCCCCACAGGGCTTCCCCCGTCTACGCCGGCCGGGAGTACCTCCGGCTGCCGGAGGGACCGCGGCGGGAGGCCCAGCCCGAGGAGGACGTGTCGGCGGGAGACGAGGTGCCGGAGGAGGGGAGTGAACCGGACACCGAGGCGTCCCCGGAGTAGGCGCGGGGTTTTTCCGCGGCGGCCACGCATCTCCGGGCGATGGAACGAGACACGCTGGAGGGGAAACCGCGCGTCCGCGATTACATGACGCGTGACGTGGACACCGTGTCACCCGACGACACCGTCGCGGCGGTCGCCCGCCGGATCGCGGAGAGCGAGGAGGCCCACTCCGGGTTCCCCGTCGCCAGCGGCCGCCGGGTGGAGGGGTTCATCTCCGCCCGTGACCTGCTGCTCGCCGACGACAACGACCCGCTTTTCAAGGTGATGACGCGCGACCTCATCGTCGCGCACCCGGAGATGAAGGTGACGGACGCGGCCCGGGTCATCCTCCGGTCGGGCATCCAGCGGCTCCCGGTCGTCGACGACGCCGGCAACCTGGTGGGTATCATCTCCAACGCCGACGTGATCCGCTCGCAGATCGAGCGGGCCACCCCCGACAAGGTGGAGAAACTCATCCAGACGCTCCAGAACATCCACGACGTGACGGCGAGCGAGGAGCGCCGGCGCGTCCCGCTCGCGGAGCTCACCCCCACCCAGAGCAAGGTGTACACGGACGAGCTGGAGGGGCGGAGCTACGAACTCCAGAACGGGCTCGCCGAACCGCTCGTCGTCATCGACAACATGGGTGAGCTGCTGCTCGCGGACGGCCACCACCGCGTGAAGGCGGCCCAGCGGCTGGGTATCGAGGAGATGGACGCCTACGTCATCGTCCTCGACGAGCGGGTGAGCCTCGGGATGGCCGAGACGGCTCGCAAGGAGAACCTCACCGGCATCGAGGACATCCAGGAGGTGGACTACGCCCACCACCCGCTGGTGGAGACGACGAAACGGCTGCAGGAACGGGACTGACGGCGCGGGGTCGGGCGTCTCACAGGAAAAACGATGGGGAATCTTCTTTGCGGTTCCCGCAAACATCAGGATATGTACGACGAGGACGAGCTCGACGCGATTCGTGAGTCCCGCGAGTCGTGGGAAGCAGAGACGCTCGAGCCGGTACTCGACTCCTACGGGGAGCGCAAAGACCGGTTCGCGACGGTGTCGAACATGGAGGTGGACCGGCTGTACACCCCCGAGGACGTGGCGGATATCGATTACGGGGAGGATCTCGGCTTCCCGGGTGAGGAGCCGTACACGCGCGGCGCGTACCCGACGATGTACCGCGGACGGACGTGGACGATGCGGCAGTTCGCCGGCTTCGGGACGGCCGAGGAGACGAACGAACGGTTCCACTATCTCATCGACGAGGGACAGACGGGGCTCTCGACGGCGTTCGACATGCCGAGCCTGATGGGGCTGGACTCCGACCACCCGATGTCCGACGGCGAGGTCGGGAAGGAGGGGGTCGCGGTCGACACGCTCGCCGACATGGAGGTGCTGTTCGACGGCATCGACGTCGGCGAGGTCTCCACGAGCTTCACCATCAATCCGAGCGCCGCGGTCATCTACGCGATGTACGTCGCGCTCGCGGACCAGCAGGGGGTGCCCCGCGACCAGATCCGCGCGACCTTCCAGAACGACATGCTGAAGGAGTTCATCGCGCAGAAGGAGTGGGTCATCCCACCCGAGCCCTCGCTGGATATCGTCACCGACACCGTCGAGTTCGCGGTCGAGGAGACGCCGAAGGTCCACCCGATCTCCATCTCGGGGTACCACATCCGCGAGGCCGGCTCCACCGCGGCTCAGGAGGCCGCGTTCACCCTCGCGGACGGCTTCGCCTACGTGGAGGACGCGCTTGACCGGGGGCTCGAGACCGACCAGTTCGCGCCACAGCTGAGTTTCTTCTTCAACTCGCACAACTCCATCTTCGAGGAGATCGCCAAGTTCCGCGCGTCGCGACGCATCTACGCCCGTATCATGCGCGACTGGTACGGCGCGGAGTGCCCGGAGTCGAAGCGGATGAAGTTCCACACCCAGACGGCGGGCCAGTCGCTCACGGCGCAGCAGCCGCTGAACAACATCGTCCGCACGACGATCCAGGCGCTCGCGGGCGTGCTCGGCGGGACGCAGTCGCTGCACACGAACAGCTACGACGAGGCGCTCGCGCTCCCCTCGGAGGAGGCCGTCCGCGTCGCGCTCCGGACCCAGCAGATCATCGCCGAGGAGTCCGGGGCCGCGGACATCGTCGACCCGCTCGGTGGGAGCTTCGCCATCGAGAAGCTCACCAACGAGATGGAAGCCGAGATCATGGCCTACATCGAGGAGATTCGGGAGCTCGGGGAGGGCTCCGTGCGCGACGGCGTCCTCGAAGGGATCGAGCAGGGGTACTTCCACCGCGAGATCCAGGAGGCCTCCTACGAGTACCAGAAGCGGGTCGACGCCGGTGACGAGATCATGGTCGGCGTGAACAAGTACGCCATCGAGGAGGACACCAGCATCGACCTGCTCCACGTCGACGACGCCTCGCAGGAACACCAGCTGAAACGGCTGAAGCGCGTCAAGGAGGAGCGCGACGACGAGGCCGTCGAGGAGACGCTCGATTCGCTCTCCGATGCCATCGACAACGGGGAGAACGTGATGCCGTACATCGTGGACGCCGTGAAGGTGTACGCCTCGATGGGTGAGATCATGGAGGTCTTCGCGGACCACCACGGCACCTATCAGGAGAAGATCGGGCTGGCCTGACCGTGGACCGGTCGATGGCCCGCCCGTCGAGCGGCGGGGTTGGGATAGTTTCACCGAAGCTTTTTACCATGATTCGACATACCGCCGGGTGTAGTGTATGGTAAGGAATGACTCGCAGGGGGGTCCTGCCCCGGTCGCACCGCCCGACGCGTTCACCGAGCGGGCGAACGTCCAGGAGGAGGGGCTCCGCGACAGCTTCGCGGAGGAGGGGGTGGAGGCCTGGTCGCGGGCGGCCGCCCTCCTCGACTGGGAGACGCCCTACGACGACGTGTTGGTCGACGACGGCACTGCGCTCTCGTGGTTCGACGGTGGAGAGCTGAACGCGGCGGCGAACTGTCTGGACCGCCACCTTCGCGACCGGAAGAACCACGTGGCGATCCGCTGGGAAGGGTCGACCGGCGAGTCACGGACGTACACGTATCTCGATCTCTACAACGAGGTGAACGAGGTCGCGGCGGGGCTCCGCGAGCTGGGGGTCGAGGAGGGTGACGTGGTCACCTGCTATATGCCCGTCATCCCGGAGCTCCCCATCGTGATGCTGGCGTGTGCGCGGCTGGGGGCGCTCCACAACGTCGTGTTCGCGGGCTTCTCGGCCGACGAACTCGCGACCCGGCTCGAACGCACGGAGTCCGGGTATCTCGTCACCTGCGACGGCTACTATCGAAGAGGGAGTGCGGTGAACCAGAAGACGAAGGCGGACAACGCCTGTATCGCGGTCGACCACGACGTGACCTCGATCGTCACGGTCCACCTCGACGACGACGTGTATCTGGGCGGTGACCACCATCGGTACGAGGACCTCCGGGCGACCCACCGGGGGGAGACGGTGGAGCCGGTTGCCCGCGACGCGACGGACCCGCTTTTCGTCATCTACACCTCCGGGACGACCGGCGAACCGAGACGCGTCACCCACGCGACGGGTGGGTATCTCGCCTACGTGGCGTGGACCGGCCACTCCGTACTCGACATCTCGCCGGCGGACACCTACTGGTGTGCCGCGGACATCGCGTGGATCACTGGCCACTCGTACATGGTGTACGCTCCGCTCGCGCTCGGAGCGACGACGGTGCTCTACGAGAACGCGCCGGACCAGCCCGAGAAGGGTCGGCTCTGGGAGGTCATCGAGCGCAACCGGGTGGACGTGTTCTACACCGCCTCCACCGCCGTTCGGGCGTTCATGAAGTGGGGGCCGGACGCGCCCGCCGAGTACGACCTCTCGTCGGTGCGGCTACTCGGCACCGTCGGGGAACCCATCGACCCCGAGACGTGGGGGTGGTACCGGACCCATATCGGCCACGGTGAGGCCCCCATCGTGGACACGTGGTGGCAGACGGAGACGGGTGGGGTCGTCGCCTCCACCATCCCCGGCATCGACGAGATGAAACCCGGCTCCGTGGGGCCACCGCTGCCGGGGCTCGACGTCACCATCGTCGACCGGGAGGGAGAGCCGGCCCCCGGTGGTGAGCCGGGGCACTTCGCCGTGACGAAGCCGTGGCCGGGGATGTCGCGCGCGCTCGCCCGCGAGGCCGCGGGCGCGGACGACTGGATGTACGTCACCACCGACCGCGCGGTCATCGACGACGACGGCTACGTCACGTTCCTCGGCCGGGACGACGATATCATCTCGGTGGGGAACACCGCGTTCGGGCCGGCGACGCTCGAACGGGCCATCATCGAGGTCGAAGGGGTCGCCGAGGCTGCTGTCGTCGAGTCGCGCGAGCAGGGCGGGACGGCTATCGCCTACGTCTGTACCGAGCGCGGGTACGAGGGGACGGACGCGCTTCACGAGCGCATCACCGCGCACGTCGCGGAGGTGCTCGGCCCGACCGCGCGTTTCGGTGCGGTCGTCTTCACCGCAGAACTCCCGAAGACGCACTCGGGGAAGATCATGCGGCGGCTCCTGTCGGCGATTTCCGACGGGGAAGAGTACGGCGACACCAGCGCCCTCCGGAACCCGGAAGCCGTCGGCGAGCTCGAAACCGTCACCGACGGGAACTGACGTTTCGGTTCTCTGCTGTGAAAAGAACTGGTCCCTCGAACTCTGTTCGGGGGTGTTTCTGCCGTGTACCCCCGTGACGAGCCCCGAGGCTGGTCTTACTACTATCGCACCCCGCGGTATCAACCCGCATACTTATTTCGTGTGGCAGATATAGAGCGAAACGATGGGTGCGCAGGAACTCACAACCTCGGGCGACGGCCTCTCCAGGGAGGGGTACGACCGACTCGTCCGGACGGCGACGACGTACCGCCGACGACTGCTCGTCCGACTCGTCGGGGAGGCCGGGTTGCGGCCGGTGGAGGTGGCGGCGCTCACACGCGGTGACATCCGCGCGCACGTCCACGACGGTGCCGTCCACTACTTCGTCGCCGTCGGCGGCTCCGACGAGCGACAGGCCTACCTCCCACGAGAGGTCAAACGCGACCTCGACCGCTACGCTGAGAGCAACGGTATCGGCCCCGAAGCGCCCGTCTTCGAGGTGAGCGCCCGCCGGCTCCAGATGCTCATCGCGGAGACCGGGGAGGACGCCGCGGCCGAGACCGGCGACAGCTCGCTTTCGGCGGTGTCCTCGACGACGCTCCGACGCTACTTCGCGCGCGCACGGCTCGCCGATGGGGTCCCCCCCGCGGCCGTCATGGCGACCGGCGGCTGGAGCCGCCTCGACCAGTTCGTCCCCACCCCCGACCGCGTCTCCCGGTCGGCCATCGCGAGCGCCTTCGGTACCCGCCCTGCTTCCACGGACCGGCGGTTCCGCGCGGCGTTCGACGACCTGGATTTTCCGGCGTTCCTGCTCGACTCGAACGGCCGCGTCACCGACGTGAACGCGCAGTTCGAGGCGGTGACGGGGCTCAGCGACGAGCTCGCGGCCGGTCGCGAGCTCCGCGAGCTGGCCGACGAGATCGACGAGACGGAGTACGCCCAGCTGTGGGAGACGGTCGCCGCGGGGCGGACCTGGCACGGCCCCGTCGCCTGTACGGTCCCCGGTGGCGAGCCGATCCGCGGCCGGCTCAGCGTGACGAAACTGGACGACGGGTCGGGGTTCGTCGCCACCTTCTACTCCGTGGGGAGCGAGGGAGCCATCCCCCCGAGCACGCGCCGTGCGCTCGACCGCTTCGACCGCGTGCAGTCGCACCTCCGGGAGGTCGGCGACGCCGTCACCGAACGGACTACCCGCGAGGGGGTCCTGGAGACCGCCGTCACCGGGCTCACCGACCGGGAGCTCTACCGCCACGCGTGGGTCGTCGACGGAGTGACGGAGAGCGCTCCCACGACCGAGGCGACGAGCCCCGACACGGCCGAGTTCGTCGAGTCGGTGAGCGAGGCCCCGCTCGTCCAGAGCGCGGTCGAGGCGGGGGGCGCACGGCTCCAGCAGTCCGACGGCGACGACGAGACGCGTCTGCTGGTCGCCGTCCCGCTCGGGTTCGCGGAGACGACACACGGGGTGCTCGTCGTCGCGCCCCCGGGTGACGCCCCGTTCGACGACCGGGAACGACGGGCGCTCGACGGCTTCGCCCGGCGGGTCGCGAGCGTCCTCGCCGCCGTGGAGTGGAAGCGCCTGCTGCTCTCCGATAGCCTCCTCGAGCTGGAGCTGGGCCACGACGGGGGGAATTCGCTGTTCGCGACGGTCTCTTCGGCGCTCTCGTGTACGCTCACCGTCGAGGGAACCGTCCCGCTGGAGGACGGATCGCTGCTCTACTACGTCACCGTCGCGGACGCCTCGCCGCAGGCGGCCATCGAACGGCTCTCGGAGGTGGCGACGGACGCCCGGCTCATCACGGAACACAGCGGCGAGTCGCTGCTCGAGGTCACCTCCGGCGGTGACGCCCTCCCCGACGCGCTCATCGATCTGGGGGCCCACGTCAGCTCGCTCACCAGCACCACCGGGCGGACGACGGTCGTCTGTGAGGTCGCCTCGAACACCGATGTCCGGGAGTTCGTGGAGGACGTCTCCGCACAGTTCCCGGGCGTCCAGCTCCTCGCGAAACGTGAGGGTGGGCGCTCGACGCGCACCCCGATGGAGTTCCAGCAGGAGCTCGGCGAACGGCTCACGCCCCGGCAGCACTCGGTGTTACAGGCCGCCTACCACGCGGGCTACTTCGACTGGCCGCGCGGCTCGACGGGCGAGGAGCTGGCCGATTCGGTGGGGGTCTCCTCCCCGACGCTCCACAACCATCTGCGGCGCGCACAGCGGAAGCTCCTCGACGTCTTCTTCGCCGAGTGAACCCTCCCGCGAACGCCGGCTTCTCGGGCGCTCACGCCCCGATTTAAAACTATTATACATCACGTTTTTAGTACCCATCTTCTTGGTACGTAATGTCGTGACTCAGAGTACCAAACTCACTCGTCGTGATGTCGTGAAGGCCGCCGGAGCAACCGGAATCGCCGGGCTCGCAGGCTGCACGTCGTCGCTGACGAGTGGCGGGGCGGAGTCGCTCGGGAACTACCCCATCGAGGGAGACACTGCAACGTTCGGGTTCAACGTTCCGCTGTCGGGGCCGTACGGCTCGGAGGGCCAGGACGAGCTGCGTGCGTACAAGCTCGCGGTGAAGCACCTGAACAACGGTGGCGGCTGGGTCGACAGCCAGTTCGACGACCTCTCCGGTGACGGGGTCGCGGGCTATCAGATCGATTTCAAGACCACCGACACGCAGACGGACAAGGCGAAGGCGCGTGAGAACGCCCGGAAGCTCATCGAGCGGGACAACGCCATCATGATCTCCGGTGGGTCCTCCTCGTCCGTCGCCATCAACGTGCAGGACGAGTGCCAGAAACAGAAGGTGCTGTTCATGGCCTGTCTGACCCACTCGAACGACACCACGGGGACTGACTGCGTGCGGTACGGTTTCCGTGAGATGTTCAACGCCTATCACACGGCGAAGGCGCTCGCCCCCGTGCTCAAAGAGGAGTACGGCGAGGGCCAGAAGTTCTACCAGCTGTACGCCGACTACACCTGGGGGCAGTCCGTCCAGGAGTCGATGAAGCGGTTCCTGACGGAGGACGCCGGCTGGGAGCAGATCGACTCGGTCGCCACGCCGCTCGGGACGAAGGACTACTCCTCGTATCTCTCGGAGGCGGCGAACTCCGGCGCGGACGTCCTGCTGCTCGACCACTACGGGCTCGACGGCGCGAACTCCGTCCAGCAGGCGGCCGACGCCGGCCTGAAAGAGGAGATGGCGATCGTCGTCCCGCTGTACAACCGCCCGATGGCCGAGGCCGCCGGAAGCGCGATCTCGGGCGTGTTCGGCACCGTCGCCTGGGACTCCGCTATCGACAACGAGCCGTCGAAGGAGTTCACGAAGCAGTTCCAACAGGCGTACTCGCGTGTCCCCTCCGGGCCGGCACAGCTCGCGTACGCCCAGACGCTCCAGTACGCGGCCGCAGTCGAGCGCGCGGGGAGCTTCTACCCGCCGGACGTCATCAAGGAACTGGAGGGCTTCCAGTACAGCAACATCGGGATGGGCCCGGAGACGATGCGCGGCTGTGACCACCAGGCGCAGCGCGCGGTGCCCGTCGTGCGCGGGTTGCCCGCCGACGAGATCGAGACGGGGAACTACTACGAGATCGTGAATCTGACCCCGTCGGAGAAGGTCACCTACGCCTGTGATACAGGCCCGGCCGCGAAGTGTGAGCTCGGTCCGTACAAATAATCCCCACTCCCACCAGCTATATATCATGAGAGTCGTAGTCGCAACGACGACGGAGGGCCGATGAGCCTGCTCGCCGACGTCATTTCGATTCTGTTGAACGGCTTCCAGCAGGGGGCCATCTACGTACTGCTCGCGGTCGGGCTCTCGCTCATCCTCGGGACGCTCGAGTTCGTGAACTTCGCGCACGGTGCGCTGTACATCATCGGTGCGTACACCGGCGTCTACGTCGCCCAGGGAATCACCATCTCCGAGGGGTACGCGGCGGACCTCGGTATCAGCTCGCTCGGGCTGGGCTGGGGGTTCATCGCCGCGCTCATCATCGCCTCGATCGTGGTGTTCGTCATCGGGCTGCTGTTCGAGCGGTTCGTGGCACGGGCCTTCTACGACCGGCCGGACACCGACCAGATCCTGGTCACGTTCGGGCTGGCGATCATCGTGCAGGAGGCCATCCGGGTGACGTTCGGCTCGAACAGCCAGCCGTTCAACCAGCCCGCGTGGGCCAGCGGCACCGTCCCGATTCCGGGTGTGGCCATCTCCGAGTGGCGCATCTGGATCGTCGTCATCACGGCGGCGCTCGTCGGGCTGGTGTTCCTGCTCGTCGAGTACACGGACTTCGGGCTGGTCGTCCGCGCCGGGACGATGGACTCCGAGATGGTCCGCCTGCTCGGCATCAAACTGACGCGACCGTACCTGCTGGTGTTCGGTATCGGCTCCGCGCTCGCGGGGGTCGCGGGCGTCGTCGGTGGGCCACTGTCGCCCATCAACCCCACCGCGGGGACGGACATCCTCGTCCCCGCGTTCGTCACGGTCGTCATCGGCGGCGTCGGCTCCATCCGCGGGGCCGTCGCCGGCGGCCTGACGCTCGGGATGACGCAGGCCATCCTCATCCAGACGTCGATCGGGACGTACAACCTCGCGCAGTGGTCACAGGTCGGCATCTACGCCATCGCGGCGATCATCCTGCTGTACCGCCCACAGGGACTGCTCGGTGACGAGGTGAAAAGCGCATGAGCGAGCGAACCGACGGCGGCGAGACCGCGACCGTGGAGGGGACGAACTCCCGGCTCCCGTCGCTGCCGGGCGACGAACTGAAGATCGTCGGCGTGACGTTCCTCGCCGTGCTCCTGTTCCCGTACCTGTTCGCGGAGGCGCCGGTCATCAGCGACCTCCTGCAGGGGTACGCCGGACTGACGACGCTGATTCTCATCTGGGGCATCTTCGTCATGGGGTACGACCTCCTTCACGGCTACACCGGCCTGCTCTCGTTCGGGCACGCCGCGTTCTGGGGAACCGGTGGCATCGTCGCCGGCCTGCTCATCGAGTACGCCGGGATCGACTTCCCCATCGTCCTCATCGTCGCGGGCGTGGTCGTGAGCCTGCTCGTCGCGTGGCTCATCGGCTTCCTCTCGCTCCGGCGCGGGGGGATCTACTTCGCCATCCTGACGCTGGCGTTCGGGCAGATGCTCTACTTCACCATCTTCGGCCCGCTCGGGCCCATCACGGGTGGTGAGGACGGCTTGCTCCTCGAGATCGGTGGACTGTTCGGGGCGATTCCGCTCGATGCCGGCCTGCCGGTGCTCACCCCCCTCGGGATCATCCCGTCGTGGCTCTACCTGCTGGTCGCGCTCATCACCGTCCTCTCGGTGTTCGTCGCGTACCGCATCCTCCAGTCCCCGTACGGACTGGTGTTCAAGGCCATCCGGGAGAACGAAGAGCGCGCGGAGTTCGTCGGGCTGAACGTCTGGCGCTACAAGCTGATGGCGTTCATCCTCTCCGGCGGCTTCGCCGGGCTCGCGGGCGCGCTCCACACCATCTACGCCGGGTCCGCCTCGGCGTCGGGGTTCTACTGGATCGTGAGCGGCGACGTGGTCATCATGTCGATCCTGGGCGGCGTCGGGACGCTGTTCGGCGGCTTCCTCGGTGCCGGGGTCTACCTCTACATGTCGAACATCCTCATCACGTTCGTCGGTGACCTCTGGCACCTGCTTCTGGGTGTCCTGTTCGTCGTGGTCGTGTGGAGCTTCCCCGGCGGTATCTGGGGCGGTATCAACGCCATCCGTGAGAAGGTTAGCACGGACGGAGGTGACGACTGATGGCACTTCTCGAGACAGAGAACTTAGTGAAACAGTTCGGCGGTGTGACGGCGACGGACGACGTGAGCTTCTCCATCCACGAGGACGAGCGGGTGAGCCTCATCGGCCCCAACGGGGCGGGCAAATCCACGCTCATCAACCTCATCACGCGACGGCTCGACCCCACGAGCGGCGATATCCGCTTCCAGGGCGAGTCCATCGTGAAGCTCACCCCCCACGAGGTGGTCCAGCGCGGTGTCTCCAAGTCGTTCCAGAGCGCCTCCATCTTCCCGACGCTGTCGGTGATGGACAACGCGCGGATCGCCGCGCTCGGCGCGGAACACGGCTCGTTCCGCTTCAACTTCCTGAAGCGGCTCGACAGCCACGCGGAGGTTGACGACGTGGCCCGCCAGACCCTCACCGACGTGGGGCTGTGGAGCCAGCGGGACCAGCCCGCGGAGGACCTCCCGTACGGTGACAAACGTCGGCTGGAGATCGGAATCGCGCTCGCCGCGGAGCCGGATCTCCTGCTCATGGACGAGCCGACGGCGGGGATGTCCCCCGAGGAGACCAAGGCGACGGTCGACCTCATCGAGGAGGTGAAACGCGAGCGCGGGCTCACCTTCCTCCTCGTCGAACACGACATGGAGATCGTCTTCGAGGTCTCCGACCGCATCATCGTCCTCAATCGGGGCGAGGTCATCGCGACCGGTACGCCCGACGAAGTGAGGGAAAACGAGGCCGTACAGGACGCCTACCTGGGCGGGGTGGACGAATGAGCCTCCTCACCCTCGATGCCGTCGACGCCTACTACGGCGAGAGTCACATCCTGCGGGACCTCTCGCTCTCCGTGGAGGAGGGCGAGATCTGTGCCCTGCTCGGGCGCAACGGCGCGGGGAAGACGACGACGTTGCGGTCCATCGCGGGGGCGACTCCACCGGACGTGCGAAACGGAACGGTGTCGTTCAAGGCGACGGACATCACCGGCGACCCCGCGGAGGACGTGGCGGCCCGCGGCATCTCGCTCGTCCCCGAAGAGCGCCGGGTGTTCCCCGACCTGACGGTCGAGGAGAACCTCAAACTGCCCGAAGTCGCGCGCAACGCCTCCAACCGCTGGGGGCGTGAGGTGGCCACGGAGCGGGAGGGGATGTCGATGGACGACGTCTACGACTACTTCCCGCGGCTGAACGAACGCCAGAACCAGATGGCCGGGACGCTCTCCGGTGGTGAACAGCAGATGCTCGCCATCGGGCGCGCGCTGCGCCAGCCGACGGACCTCCTGCTGCTGGACGAGCCCTACGAGGGGCTCGCACCGCAGATCATCCAGACGGTGGAGGCCGCGGTCGAGCGCATCCGCGACGACGGGAAGACCATCCTGCTCGTCGAGCAGAACGCCATCGCCGCGTCGAAGATCGCCGACCGTGCGTACGTCATCGACCAGGGAGAGGTCGTCTTCTCCGGTACGGGCGAGGAGCTCATCGCCGACGAGGAGACGCGACAGCGGTATCTCGGGGTATGAGTGCCATGGATGCAGACCGGCTGTTCGACCGACTCGTCGACGCCGGCGTGTTGACCGAGCGCGAGGACGAGGTCGTCAAGACGGCCGACTTCGAGTCCACGCTCGACATCTACCGCTCGACGTACGGCGACGCGAGCGACGAGCGCTTCCGGGAGGTCGTCGCGGAGCTGTTCGACCTCTCGCCGGAGGCGGCCGAGACGAAGATCGACGAGCTGGGGATCAGCCGCGAACAGCTGTGTATCCTGCTCTCGCTCCGCTCGGAGGTGGAGGCGACGCCCGAGGCGCTCCTGCAGATGGTCGGGATGGTCGACGCCGTCTCACCTGCCTCCCCGGTCCCGGAGGGACTGCCCGAACTCGGTGCCGACTTCGCGGACGTGCTCGTCGATGGCCAGGCGGTCGTGCTGGTGTTCACCCACGGCTGTGAGCCGTGTGACGCGCTGAAAGCCGAGCTTCCCGCTATCGAGTCCGCCGCGCCCTCGGACGTCCGACTGTTCGGTATCGACGGCCCCGAGCGCCACGACTTCCTGCGCGCCCACGAGGTGACGGGCGCGCCGACGGCGCTCTTCTTCTCCGACGGCGAGGTCGTCGATCGGCTGGAGGGGTTCTACGGTGCCGACACCTTCGAAGCGCGGTTCGCCGAGCACTACTGAGCGCGGTCGGCCCACGCGGGCTTCTCGACCGTCGTCCGTCCGATCCCCCGATAGACGACGGTGCGTTCGACCCGGACGTGCTCACCGGCCGGTGTCACCCCCCAGTAGCGCAGCGTGTACCGGCGGACGACTCCCCGGTCGGTGACGATGGCCTCGACGCGTGCGCCGTGGGCGTCCGTGAGGTCACCGCTCCCGAGCGCGCTGGGGAGGGCCTCAGCCTCGCCGACGAGGCGGTGGCCCGTCGCGTTCGCCCCGGTCCGCGTCAGCTCGTCGAACGGCTCGAGGGTCCGGACGAGGTCCTCGCGTGGCCCGCCGACGAGTGCGACGCTCCGCGTCCAGTAGTACCACTTCCCAGCGTAGCCGTCCGGCGGGACGTACGAGGAGTAGGTGGTGTCGTTCCCGCGGGTGATGGCGGCGACGTAGGTGGAGCCGTTCGACCAGAACTCGCCGGTCGCGGGCGGTTCGCCGAGCAGGCGTGGCCCCGTCTCACCGGTGACGCTCACGTTCGTCCGGTAGTCCCGGTCGGCGCTCAGCCGCACGACGACGGCGTAGGACGCCCGCTCGGTGCCGTTCGGATACACGGACCGGTAGGTCGACTCGACGGTGTAGCTTCGGGCATCGAGCGTGGTGGTGTGGGCACCAGCCAGCGCGTCGAGATCCGCGAGCCCGGCGTCGGTGACCCCCGGTGCGACCGTGCTGTCGTCGGGGACCGGTGCCGGGGTGACGGATTCGGTCGGCGTCGGCTCGGCGAAGGGGGAGCCACAGCCCGCGAGCAGGAGGAGCAGAACGACGGCGAGCGTGGTGCGCATACCACGGCTTCGGCCCGGAGGAACCTAAACCTGAATCACGCCTCCTCGACGTAGCGGTCCGAGACGTAGACCACGCCGAGCAGGAGCACGCCCAGCAGCAGGCCGATGGTCACCCCGCCGTAGACGGCCATCCCGAGCGGGGTCGGGGGGAGCTGGATGACGCCGAACAGCTCGGGGTCGAGTTCCCGCGGGCCGATGGCACCGAGCAGGAAGCCCGTACCGGTGGCGACACCCACGACGATGACGTACAGCGTGAGGACGAGCTTCCGCCCGCCGAGTCCGTTCTCGCTCACAGTGTCACTCGGGCGGGGCGGAGGATTAGCCTTTTGAACGCGTGCCCCCAAGACGAGGTATGCAAGAGAAGGATGCGCTGTTCGGTGTGCTCGCGGGGATCGCGGGGCTCATGTTCGTCACCGGGATCGTCCTCGTGCTCACGTCGCTGAACTGAACCTGTTTTCCGTGTTCGCCAGCGCTGGTAGCGGTAGCTGGGCGATCTGAGAGCAGAACAGAAGATCGCAGGGAGCGTTACTCCGCGGCGCGGTCCGCGTCGTCCACTTCACCGCCGTCCGCGACGAGGGCGTCCTCGTCCTCGCCGCCGTCGGCGACGGGGAACTGGTTCTCGAACCAGGTCCACTCACGGGAGTGCTGGCCGGTCTCCTTGAGCCCCCACGGGTCGCCGTCTTCGACGTCGGGGCCCTCGATGTACGACTGGACCATGTTCCAGACCCAGATGACCTGCCCGAACATGATGATGAACGCGCCGGCCGTCGCGATGACGTGGAAGTTCGTGATCTGGGCGAGCGGGGCGATGTTCGGCCCGAACTCGTAGGTGGCGTAGCGGCGCGGCATGCCGAGGTAGCCCAGCACGAGGAAGGCGAAGAACGTGATGTTCACGCCGACCATCGAGAGCCAGAAGTGGGCTTTCGCGAGCGTCTTCTGGTACATCTTCCCGGTGACGATGGGGAACCAGAAGTAGATGGCCCCGAAGCCGGCGAAGGCGATCATCCCCATGACGATGTAGTGGAAGTGTCCCACCACGTAGTAGGTGTCGTGGAGGATGAGGTCGACGGGGATCGAGGCGAGGAAGACGCCCGTGATGCCGCCGAGCACGAAGTTCGAGACGAAGCCGATACAGAACAGCATCGGCGCGGTCAGCTTCAGCCGACCGTTCCACAGCGTCGTGATCCAGTTGAACGTCTTCACTGCGGAGGGGATCGCAATCGCCAACGAGACCGCCATGAAGCTCGCGCGGACGCGGGGGTCGATCCCCGTGGAGAACATGTGGTGGGCCCAGACGCCGAACGAGAGCACACCGATGGCGAGCGTGGAGTAGATGACGAACTTGTAGCCGAACAGCTTGCGTCCGGCGAACTTCGGCAGGATCCACGAGACGAGCCCCATCGGGGGTAAGACGAGGATGTACACCTCGGGGTGGCCGAAGAACCAGAACAGGTGCTGCCAGAGGATGGGTGAGCCGCCCTCGACGGCGAAGAACGTCGTCGCGAAGTTCCGGTCGAGCAGCAGCATGATGAGCGCCGACCCCAGAAGCGGGAAGGCGAACAGGATGAGCGCCGACTGGGTCAGGATGGTCCACGAGAAGATGTCGAGGTTGGCCCAGTTGACGCCGTCACCGCGCTCCGTGAAGATGGTGACGATGAAGTTGATGGCCCCCATCGTCGCGGAGACCCCGGAGAGGTGCAGCCCCAGAAGCATCAGGTCGACGCCGGGGTTGGCCTGCTCGACGGAGAGCGGGGTGTACATCGTCCACGAGGTCTGGGCGGGGTCGACACCGATGTTGAGCGGTGCCGTGAAGAAGCCGGCCCAGATGAGGAGTGCGGCTGGCGGCAGCAGCCAGAACGCGATGGCGTTGATACGCGGGAACGCCATGTCGTCCGCGCCGATGAGGAGCGGAACGAAGTAGTTCGAGAACGCGGCGATGATGGGCGTCCCGAACAGGAACAGCATGGTGATGCCGTGACTCGTCAGCAGCGAGTTGTAGAACGGCTGTCCCATGATGTCCGTGCCCGGTGCGGCCAACTCGACGCGCATGAGCATGACGGCCAGCCCGCCCCAGATGAAGGCGATGATCGCGTACAGGCCGTACATGATGCCGATGTCCTTGTGGTCGACAGTGGTGAGCCATCGAGAGAGTCCAGCGGGCTTGTGCTGCCCCGGTGCTGTCCCATAGCCCGAACCACTGGTGAGTGGAGTGTAAGAGCGCCAGTTCTCCATGCGGGCCACCAGGGTAAACACCGCGACGAGGAGGACCCCCATGAGAACCGTCAGCGCCAGCTGTTCTCCTGCCATGAATCACAGTGAGGACTGGGGGATAAGAAAGGTTGTGTTCCCGGTCGGTCGGGAGCGGAAAATCCGGGTCGGAGGGCGGGCTCTACGGGGCGCTATGCGGGCGGTCGACGCGGGTGGACTACGCTTTCTCGTCCTCGTCGTCAGCGTCGGCCGGGGGTTCGTCGGCAGCCTCGCTCTCCTCGGCGCTCTCCTCGGCGTCCGCGGCGATGGCGACGCCGGAGTCGGACTCGTCGATCTCCTCGGTCGCGTCGGCGAAGTCCTCCTCGTCGTACTCCGATTCGATCTCGGCGTCCGCGAAGGCCGCCTGCGGCTCCGCGAACTCCGCGGGCTCCTCCTCGAGCTCCTTCTCGGCGTTCGAGATGGCTCGCGCAGAGTAGTACGAGAGGATACCCAGCGCGACGAACATCACGAGCATGATGGTGAACTGCAGGGCGGTCTGGACGGGCGCCGACCCGAACGGGTTCAGGACCACGAACACCAGCATGAAAAACAGGATGATGCCCAGCGGGATGGCGTTGACCACCAGGTCCAGCAGGGTCTCCCGGTCGAACGTACTCGATGACATTGCGTGTCCGTTTGGATACCGGAACTAAGAGAGTATTGGTTCCAGCCGGCTACTGGTTCGCACCGACGGGGGGGTCCGCGAGCGAGGTCAGGCCGACGACGCTCACGGCGGCGGTGAACACGCCCGCGAGCACGATGGAGATACCCCGCAGGACGACGGTGTTCTCGCTCGACACGGTGCCGACCCACGCGGCGACGGTCTGGGCGTCGAGCTGGCTGGCCACCACGCCGAGGCCGATGAGGACGAACAGCCCGCCCATCCCCGTGAGGAGCTTCCAGGGAGTCTCGACGTAGCCCGCCTCGTGGACGATGCCGGCGACGCTGCCCGCGAACAGGAGCAGTCCCAGTACGGCGACCGGATAGAGGCCCATGAACACGCCGACCTCGCTGATGGCGAGTCCCAGCGCGACGAAGATGGGCCACGCACTGGCCCGTTTCGGTTCGGCTTCGCTCATGTGCGGGCGTAGGAGTCGTCGGACAAAGACCCGTCGGTCGCGGTCAGCTCAGAGCTGGAAGGCGTACAAAAGCAGGAAGCCGAAGTAGAGCACCACGAGCGCGCCGATGGCCTTGTACCGGAAGAGACGGAGGTCGGCCTCCTCCCCTTCGAGCGCGTCGGCGTAGGCGTCCGCCTCGCCGGGGGTGAGCCGATGCTCGTGGTCGATGCCGAGATGGAGGTCGCGCCAGTCGCGTTCGGCGAAGCGTCGGTCGCAGTACGGGCAATCGTGGGGGCCGTCTGTGTCCTCGGGGTCGGCAGGGTGGTGCTCGAGCATGGTCAGATGTAGGGGGGTGCCGCGTACGGTCGGGAGACGATCCACAGCGAGGTCATCGTGTACAGCACCATCACGAGCGTGAGCGCGTACTGGCTCCGCACGGCCTGCAGTCTGGATGGAAACAGCTCGTAGGCGACGGCGTGGGCGACCCAGACCGCGAGCAGGTGTCCCAGCAGGACGAACGCGAGCGCGAGACCGGGGAGCCAGCCGGGGAGGACGAGTACCATCGCGGGTGCGGGCGAGAGCGGGTCCGCGAGCGCCCCCGCGAGCGCGGGCGAGAGCGTGAGGAAGTAGCCCAGGTAGTGCGCGAGGTGGTAGCCCGCGGCGATAGCGAGCAGGGAGGGGGCAAAGCGTCGCGAGAGGGTGGCCTCGTCGAGGTACGTCCGCGCGTGCCGCTTCCCGTAGCGTGCCGAGAGCCGGTAGGCGCCGAGAAAGAGCCCGTAGCCCGCGAGCAGGGCGGCCGGGTAGAGCACGGGCGCGGGAATCCCAACGCCCCCCACCGCGGCGCGCGCGAAGTCGGCCCACGGCGGGGTCGCCACGAGTCCGTCGTAGGTCGTCACCCACAGCAGCGCGACGACGAACGCGACCTCGCTCTCGTCGGCGAGCGTGTCGTCGGTGAGCCCTGCGCCCGGCAGCCTGAGTCGGAGGCCGTCGTCCCACGTGAGCGGGGCGACCATCCCGTACAGCCGGAAGACGCGGGAGACGGGGTCCGCGCGCTCGAACCACGCGTCCCCGAAGACGACGAATCCGAGGAGCGTGCCGAGGGTGTACACCGCGACCACGAGCGCGAGCAGCCGCGGGTCGTCGGCCAGCGGGCTCACGACCTCCAGCCAGATGAGCGCGAGCAGTCCCACGACGGAGGGCCACGCGCCGTAGGTGTACGCCCGGTCGAGCGTCGGCAGCCCTCGCGCGAGCGTCCGCCAGGGGTTCAGGAGGGGCCACGCGTTGCCGAACAGGTAGGTCGTCATCGCGAAGCCGGCCCACCAGCCGCCCCAGACGAGCAGGACGGCGAGGTTCCGCAGGGGGTCGGCGGGGCCGACCGCACCGATGGTGACGGTCGCGAACAGGCCGACGACGCCGAGCGCCCGCACCCCGAGCCCGAGCGCGTCGCGGGCGGGTACCCGGAGTTCGACCGTGACCTCGTGGATGTACTCGAGGAAGGCCCGGTCGGTGGCGAACGACGCGAGGAGGAAGGAGGCCCCCACGACCCCGCCGCCAGTGGCGAGGAAGAGCCACGTCGGGACGGCGAGCCCCCGACCGGCCGCGCCGGCGATGGAGCCGCCGTGGGCGAGGGCCGTGGAGGCGCAAAGCGGGAGCGAGACGAGCGCGAGGAGCGCGCGTCGGCGGAACGTCATCGCCACGGCTTGGGAGTCCGGAAAGGTGTACCTGTCGAATCGGGGGCAAGGGGCGCGTGGATAGGTGGGTTTTTGATAGCCGAGTGGTAACCGCGGGGTATGAGCCACGCTGAAGAAAGCGAGGACCACGGACACCACCTCCCGGCCGTGGAGGACTGGCCCAAGGGGTTCGGTGAGGCCTCCTGGTGGCCCTTCATCACGGCGCTCGGTGGTGCGGGCTTCTACATCGGAGCCGCCCTGTACGTCCTGTCGACCGGAGAGAACCCCGTCGTCTCGGCCGTCTACGGCCCGGCGGTGTTCATCGCGAGTACGTTCGTCTTCCTGACCGGCCTCTACGGCTGGCTGTACCACGCCTTCGTCAAGGCCTACTGGTCCGCCGACAGTCACGGTGGCGTCGGCCTGAAACTCGGGATGTTGGCCTTCCTCGGATCGGAGGTCGCCACCTTCGGGGCCGGCTTCGTCTACTACTTCTTCATCCGTTCAGGGGCGTGGGAGAATCTCCCGCATCTCGTCGAGAGCGGGAACGTCCTCTCCAGTCTCGTCATCGTCAACACCGTCATCCTGATCCTCTCCTCGTTCACTCTCCACTACGCGCACGTCGCGCTCCGGGAGAACGACCGCGGTCGCTTCCTCGGGCTGCTCGCCGTCACGCTCCTGCTGGGTGTCGTCTTCCTCGGCGGGCAGGTGCTGGAGTACTACGAGTTCATCGTCCACGAGAACTTCACGCTCATCGGCGGCGCGTACAACAGCGCCTTCTACGGTCTGACGGGCCTCCACGGCCTCCACGTCACCCTCGGTGCCGTGCTGCTTCTCATCGTGTTCGTCCGCGCGCTCTACGGGCAGTACAGCGCGGAGAACCACACCTCCGTCACGACCGTCTCGATGTACTGGCACTTCGTCGACGTCGTCTGGGTGTTCCTCGTCGTCGTGCTGTACGGCGGTGCGGTCATCAACGTCTGAGCGGGTACTCGTTTTTGTTTCTCCTCCCTCGCGAGCTGCAGCGTCGTCGACATCGGTCCCTCCACGGCTGAGAGGGGCGTGTCGGGGCAAGACCCATTACGCTCCGACGGAACACGGCGTGCATGTCCCGCCACCCCGCAGCATACGTTCTCGTCGGCACCCTCGTCTCGGCAGTCCTCTTCGGGGTGCCCGGTGGCCCGGCGCTGGGCGGTGGCCTCGCGAGCTATCTCGACGGTCGGACGCTCGAACGAGGCGTGGCTCTCGGCGCACTGGTCGGGGCCGCCTCCGCCGTCGTCGTCGCACTCCTCTACGCGACCGTCGTCGTCGCGCTCATCCAGCCCGGGGTCGCCCGACCGATTCTCCCCACCGACCTCACGACGACGTTCCTCCTGCTGGTGCTCGGATACGGCCTCGTCGTGGGGGCCGTCGGTGGTCTCGTCGGCTCTCACCTCCCGGCCCGGCGAGGGGTGTAACGCGTCTCCTGCCAGCCCTCGCTCGTCCTCGGTCGTCGCCTGACTCGGGCGGCATCCGACTCCACGCGAGCACTCGGGATACGAACGCGTGTCCGTCAGGAGTGACCCACGCGGCGCGGTCGGTCGCGACGCTACGACCCACCACGACGACCACGCGAGCCGCACGGCTCACGGACAGGCGGGGTAGCAGAGAAAAATCGGAAACGAACGGACGTTACTCTTCCTGCATCGACTGCTTCTGCTCGTCGAGCCAGGTCTGGTACTCCTCCTGGGAGACGACTTTCACCTTGCCGAGCATGCCGGAGTGACCGACACCACAGTACTCGGCGCAGTAGAGCTGGTAGGTGCCCTGCTTGTAGACCACGGTCTTGATGGTGTTGTACTTCCCGGGGAAGGCGTCCTGCTTCAGGCCCAGGTCGGGAACGTGGACCGCGTGGAGCCAGTCTTTCGAGGTGACGTGGAGATATACGGTCCGGTTCGCGGGTATCACCATCGTCTCTTGCGTGGAGACGTACCGCGACTCGTTGCCGTTGACGACCTCGTTCGGGTAGTTGAACACCCAGAAGTACTTCTGGGCGACGACTTCGACCTGGACGGCGTTCTCACCGGGGTTCGGACCGATTGCGCCCTCGTATTCGAGCGTCGTGGCGGCCGGGCCGGCGTCGGGGTTGGTCGCGGCGGTGACGCCACCGATGGCGGAGACGCCGAGCACCTGGTAGGAGGCGAACCCGACGAACAGCAGGATGATGGCGGTGGCGACGGTCCACGTGATCTCCAGCCGGCGGTTCTCCTGCGTGGGTTTCGCCTCGTCGCTCTTGGCGAACCGGTAGACCGTGTAGACCAGAATCAGCTCGACGAGGATGGTGATGGGGATGGCAACGTACAGCAGCTTGATGTTGAGCCCCCGGATGAGCTCCTCGTTGAGGGAGGTCTGCGCGGCGACGGGCTCCACGGCCAGCGCGAGCAGCGCGAGCAGGGGAGCCACCCACACGGCGATACGCTTTCCTGTCATTGTTCGCGCTTAGGAGTTGGGCCACAAATACCTACTGAATCCTGCACGCGGGTGCGAAAGCGCGGGGCCTAAGTACACCCGCTCCGAGGATTCGACTAGGGATTATCGTGTCTCGGCCCACCTTCACCACGCTGCTTGCGGGCGCCGTCGTCGGCGTCTACCTCCTCGTCGTGGCGGGCGCGACCGCGACCATCGCGGACGCCGCCGCCGCGTGTGGGGGCTGGCCGCTGTGTGACGGGTCGCTGACGGCGTCGACGGCTATCGCGCTGGGTCACCGCGCGTTGGCCGCCGTCGTCGGCCTACTCGTCGTCGCCACGGCCGTCGTCGGCTGGCGCGACACCACTCGTCGGGTCCGAGGCGCACTCGCCGTCGCCATCGCGCTCTATCCGGTGCAGGTCGCCGTCGGCGGCCTCGTCGCCACCGGGGCGAGCGTGCCGGGGCTCCACCTGCTCGTCGCGACGGGCATCTTCGCGAGCCTCACGCTCGCGCTCGCCTGGCATCTCGAAGCCGAGACCGGCACGGACGACACGGGTGAGGTCCCCGACCGGGACCTCCCGCCGATCGAGGAGGGGCCGAAAGCCCCGATGCCGACCGGCCTCGCCCGCGCGAAGGCGACCGCGTGGGCCTACTTCCAGCTGATGAAACCGCGGCTCATGTGGCTGCTCGCGCTCGTCGCCTCCGCGGGGATGGCGCTCGCCGCCGGCCCCGGCCTGCCCATCGACACCGTCGTTGCCACGCTCGGTGGCGGGGTCCTCGCCATCGGCGCGTCGGGGACGTTCAACCACGTGCTCGAACGCGACGTGGACCAGCGGATGGAGCGCACGAGCGACCGCCCGCTCGCGACGTATCAGGTTCCCGTGAAGAACGCTGTCGTCTTCGGGCTCTCGCTCGCGGCACTCTCGCTCGTCGCGTTCCTGCAGGTGAACACCCTCGCCGCCGTGTTAGGGCTCGTCGCCATCGTCTTCTACTCCGTCATCTACACCCTCGTCCTGAAGCCGAACACCGTCCAGAACACCGTCATCGGTGGGGCCGCGGGCGCGCTGCCCGCCCTCATCGGCTGGGCCGCGGTGACGGGTGAGATCGGCGTTCCGGGCCTCGCGCTCGCCGGCGTCATCTTCCTGTGGACGCCCGCGCACTTCTACAACCTCGCGCTGGCGTACAAAGAGGACTACGCGAAAGGTGGGTTCCCGATGATGCCCGTCGTCCGCGGGGAGACGGAGACCCGGAAACACGTCCTGCTCCACCTCGGGGCGACGCTGCTCGGGGCGAGCGCGCTCGCCGCGGTGACGGATCTCGGCTGGCTCTACGGCGCGACGACCGTCTCCCTCGGCGCGGTGTTCCTCTGGACGGTCATCCGCCTCCACCACGAGCGCGACGAGGGGGCCGCGTTCCGGGCGTTCCACGCCTCGAACGCCTACCTGGGCCTGCTGCTGCTCGCCATCGTCGTCGACTCGCTCGCGGTATGAGTCGACTCGCTCGCGGTATGATTCGCCCCTCGAAACGCACCCTGCTCTGGGGTGCGCTCATCGTCAACGCCGAACTCCTGATCACGCTCGCGTACTACGCCGTGACGAGCGTCCCCGGCACGCTCCGATACGCACTCCTGACGCTCTACCCGTGGGTCTGGCTCAACGCCTCGCTGTGGGTGTACGTTCGCGTCCGCGCGCCCGACGCCCCCACCCATCGACGCGTCCTCGCGGGTACGCTCGCCGGCGGCTACTTCCTCCTGCTCTGTTACGTCGGGGGCGTCCTCCTCCCCGGCATCGGCGACCGCGCGACGGGGCTGCGACTCGTCGGGCTGACCCTCCCGCCGGGGTTCGCACCCGCGCTGCTCTACTCCGGGCAAGCGGTCGTTCTCAACCTCATCCCGTTCAAGCTCGTGGGGTATCTCACCCTCGCGTATCTCATTTATGGCACCGTCCTCGACGTGTCGGGGAGCGCCGTTGCGGGCGTCGTCGGTCTCTTCTCGTGTGTCTCCTGCTCGCTCCCGATCATCGCCGCCATCGTCTCGGGTATCGCCGGGAGTGGGACGGCCATCGCGACCGCGGCGACGGGCCAGTCGTACGGCCTCTCGACCGTCGTCTTCCTGTTCACGGTCGCGGTGCTCGTCTGGCAGCCCGACTGGTCCGACCTCGCGCGACTCCGAGCGCTCGCGCAGGGTTGATTCGCCAGCGGCACGAACAGTGGGTATGAAGATCGAGATCGAGTACTGCGTGCCGTGTGGTTTCCTTCCCCGAACGATGACGCTGAGCGAGAAGCTCCTCCGAAGCTTCGGGCAGAAACTCGACGAGGTGGCGATCGTCACGGGCGACCACGGCGTCTTCGAGGTCCGGGGGGACGGTGAGGTGCTGTTCGACATCGCGGAGGACGAGTACGACGTCGACGAGATCGTCCGGCGCGTGAAACGCGCGCTGTAGGCGCGTCGGAATCGAGAAGCCTTTTCGCCCGCCCCGCTTGGAGTCGAGGTATGGTCATTCGTGCCGCGAACGTCCGCCGATCGTACGGCGAGACGGTCGCCCTCGACGGCGTCTCCCTCGAGATCGACGCGGGGGAGGTGGTCGCGCTCATCGGCCCGAACGGCGCGGGCAAGACGACGCTCATCCGCGCGCTCACCGGGACGACGCGCGCGGAGGGCGACATCGAGGTCTTCGGGACGGCTCCCGACGCCGTCGACCCGCAGCGGATCGGGCTGCTCCCGCAGGAGTTCGACCCCGCGGAACGGCTCACCGCCCGCGAGCTCATCGACTACTACGGCGGGCTCTACGACCACGCCCGGGACACCGAGACGGTGCTCGCAGACGTGGGGCTCTCCGAGCGCGCCGACACCTACTACGAGCATCTCTCGGGGGGCCAGAAGCGCCGGGTCTGTGTCGGCACCGCGCTCGTGAACGACCCCGACCTGCTGTTCCTGGACGAGCCCACGACGGGTATCGACCCCGTCGGCCGCCGTGACGTCTGGCAGCTCGTCGAGGAGCTCGCCGCCGCGGGGACGACCGTCGTGCTCACTACTCATTATATGCAGGAGGCCGAGCGGCTCGCCGACCGCGTGGGCCTGCTCGCCGACGGGGAGCTCGTCGCCGTCGACGCCCCCGAGCGACTCGTCGCCGACCACGGGGGCACCCCACGGCTGGAGATCGAGGCCCGCGACCCGGACCCCGTGGCGAACGCCCTGCTCTCCGCGGGCTACGAGCTGGTGCCCGACACCCGGACGGTTGTGGTCCACGACATCGCCCCCGAGGCCATCGGTGGCGTCACCGAGGTGCTCGCGGACGCCGAGGTGGAGTACGGCGCGCTCTCGTGGCGCGGCCCCGACCTCGAAACGGTCTACCTGAACCTCACCGGGCTGGACGTGGACGAGCGTGGCGAGGCCGTGGAGGTGCCGACGTGAGCTTCCCCACCCGCGTCGCCACGGAGACCCGGGCCGCGGCGAAGGCGTTCCTCCGCCGGCGGACGGCGGTGTTCTTCACGTTCTTCTTCCCGGCCATCCTCATCCTCATCTTCGGCGCGCTGGTCCAGACCCAGCCGACGGGCGGGGGGCTGTTCACCGAACCGCCGGCGTACTACATCCCCGGCTACCTCGCCGTCGTCGTCCTGTTCACCCCGCTGTCGCGGGTTGGCAGCGAGGTCGCGCGCCACCGCGCTGGCAACCGCTTCGAGAAGCTCGCGACGACCCCGCTGCGCCGCTGGGAGTGGCTGCTCGGCCAGACGCTCGTGAACGTCGGCATCATCGGCTCGGCGGGGCTGCTCATCCTCCTGTTGACCGTCCTCGTCACGGGTGCGGGGCTCCCGCTCACGGTCGAGACGCTACTGCTCGTCCCCTACATCGCGGTCGGCGTGACGCTGTTCTGTGGCGTCGGCGCCATCCTCGGCCGGGTCGCGGACTCACAGGACGGCGTCGTCGCCGCCTCGAACGGCATCGCGCTCCCTCTGTTGTTCCTCTCCGATACGTTCGTTCCGCCCGCGCTGCTCCCCGAGTGGTTCCCGTTCTGGCTCTCGCCGCTCACCTACTTCGCCCGCGGCGTCCGCCAGATCGTCATGCCGGCGGGGCTCGACACGGCGAGCGTCGCGGACCCCCTCACGTCGCTTCTCGTCCTCACGGCGCTCGCCGCGGCGTTCTTCCTCGTCGGCGCGCTCGCGCTCCCGCGCACCGACTGAGCCATCTCCTCGCGGCGCCTTTCTCTCGCTATGGAACGCCGAGCCGATGTCGTCATCGTGGGGGCCGGTCCCGGCGGGTGCACCCTCGCCGCCCTCCTCGCCCGTAGCGGGGTGGATGTAGCCCTGCTGGAACGCCACCGTGACCTCTCACGGGAGTTCCGAGGGTATCTGTTCCAGCCGTTCGCCTGCCGGCTGTTCGACGAACTGGGGCTGCTCGACTCGATTCGGGCGCTTCCGCACGCGACGGTGACGGAGCCGGCAGCCATCGTCTACGGCCGTCGCTACCCGATTTTCGACCTCGGGACGCTCCCGGACCCGTACGACTACGCCCTGCTGATGGAACAGCCCGCCCTTCTTCGATTACTTATCGAGGATGCGACCGACCACGGCGCACGGTTCTTCCCCGGGACGACGGTCCAGGACCTCGTCTACGAGGGGAACGCGGTGGTGGGCCTCCGCGCACTCGACCGCGTCCGCGGGGAGATAGACGAGTGGCGCGCCCGGCTCGTCGTCGGGGCCGACGGCCGGTACTCCACCGTCCGCGAGCGTGCCGGTATCGACGCTGGCCTCCTGCCCTCGAAGCTCGAACTCGTGTGGTTCAAACTCCCCGCCGCGGCGGTGGGCGAGAGCGCCATCTTCCGCGTGAACCGCGCCGGGACGCTCATCTACTTCGGTCTCGGTGCGGAGGAAGCGCAAGCCGGGTGGTTCATCGAGAAGGGTGGCTACCCCGCGCTCCGTGCGGGGGGGATCGCGGCCTTCCGCGACCGGCTCGCGGCCGTGGACCCGGCGCTGGAGCCGTATCTCGCGGACGCGCTTCCCGACTTCGGCGCCTGCTCGCTGCTCCACATCGAACCCGGACTCACCCCCGAGTGGACCCGTGACGGGCTTCTCCTGCTCGGTGACGCGGCGCACGTCGCCTCCCCCGTGGGCGGACAGGGGAACGGCCTCGCCGTCGGGGACGCGGTGGCCGCCCATCCGGTGATCGTCGACGCGCTCGGGCTCCGGGGCCCGCTCTCGGGGGAGCTACTCTCGCGGTACGAGGCCGTCCGCCGTCCGGAGATCAAGGCCGTCCTCGGGGCACAGCGGGCCGGCGAGCGCGCAATCACCGCCTTCCTGCTCGGCCGTGACCGGATTCCAGCCCCGCTCGAACGGGTGCTCCTTCGGGCCGTTCTCGCGAGCCTGCCCCGGATTCCGGGATTCCAGCGCGTCCGCGATCACTTCGCGCTCGGGGACCCCGACCTCCACGTCGCGCTGCCGAAAACGCCAGCGGTTTTTGCCCCCCACTCCCAGTCGGGGGTATGAAACTCGACTCGCTCCCGGCCCGCCCGCTCGAACTCTCGGAGCTCCGTGAGCTGGAGGGGACGGGACAGTTCACGACCGTCCTCCCCGTCGCGGTGTTCACGCTCCACGAGGCCGACTACAAGCTCGTCGCCGCGTTCGTCGCGGTGACGGAGAAGAAGGCCGTCGCCATCGGCTACGATACGGAGGAGGGGTGGACGAAGGTGGCGACGAACGACACGCCCGAGACGCAGGAGGAGCTGGAATCGGCCGCTCGCGGGCTCAACACCGTCCTGCGCGACTGGGCCCAGAAGACGAAACAACAGTGGGCGGACCCGGACGGGACGGGCGTCCTGCTCGAGGCCTTCCGACGTGACCGGGATTAGAACCCGGTCACGCGAACGAACTCGTAGCTGTAGACGTGGTTCAGCAGGATATACGCGAAGACACCGAGCGTCAGCGAGACGGACCAGACGACCACGGTCACGCGCCCGATCTTCGCGTGGGCGGTCTGTTTCACCTCGTCGGTCGCGTAGGTGAGCCCGACGATGACGTTGTAGAGGACGAGGGGGACGGACACCGCGGAGAGCACGATGTGGATCGCGAGCATCGCGAAGTAGAACAGCGCGGCCGTGTCCGGGCCGACGAACTCCTTGCGGCCGCCTCCTCCCGTCTTCAGGAGGTACAGCACGAGGAAGACCAGAATCAGGGTGAACGCCGTGAGCATCAGCGCGCGGTGTTTTCTGATGTCGCCCTGCCGGATGTAGTACCAGCCGGCGACGAGACAGCAGACGGTGACGCTGTTCACGACGGCGATGGCGTGGGAGAGGGCGTTCACGGTCGACTCGCCGATGGTCGGGTAGAAGTCGAACCCGACGTAGAGGGTGCCGATGACGAGCGTGTAGCCGACGACGGTGAGGAGGGCGGTGAGGACTCTGGGATGGTCTCTGACGAACCGGGGCGCGGTGGCCGTGGCCATGGACTGGCTTGGAACCGGCCCACAAAGGCCGTGTCGCTTTCGGGAGGGCGTGCCGGGGAGTCCGGGGCACAGGATTTACGCCGGTACCGGACGGATTACTGTCATGAAACTGGGGCTCATCTCCGATATCCACGCGAACCTCCCCGCGCTGGAGGCCGTCCTCGCGGATATGCCGACCGTCGACGAGCTCGTCTGTGCGGGGGACGTGGTCGGGTACAACCCCTGGCCCGGGGCGTGTGTCGACATCGTTCGCGAGCGGTGTTCGGCCGTCGTGCAGGGGAACCACGACCGGACCGTCTCCTCGCCCGAGCGGTACCGCCA
This sequence comes from Natronomonas sp. EA1, assembly GCF_051195035.1. Taxonomy (NCBI): domain Archaea; kingdom Methanobacteriati; phylum Methanobacteriota; class Halobacteria; order Halobacteriales; family Natronomonadaceae; genus Natronomonas; species Natronomonas sp. EA1. The sequence goes on along the minus strand of NZ_JBNTJV010000001.1, from coordinate 949,816 downwards.
CAACGAGATGGCGTACGCCGGGCTTCGACACGCCCGCGAACAGCTCACCCCCGCCCAGCGCGAGTGGCTGGACGGCCTCCCGCGCACGCAGACGCTCTCGGGGAACGTGCTGCTGGTCCACGACCACCCGACCCAGCAGGACCGGTACGTCTACCCCCACTCCGTGCCGGGGCTGCGGACCCACATCGACTCGTACCGGGGGTGTGTGCTCGGCCACTCGCACGTGCAGTTCGCGGAACGGGTCGAGGGGCGGCTCGTCCTCAATCCGGGGAGCGTGGGCCAGCCACGCGACGGCGACCCCGAGGCGGCCTACGCCGTCCTCGACACCGACACCCTCGACGTGGACCTCCGGCGGGTCCCCTACGACGTCGACCGCGTGGTCCAGGCCATCGCGGACGCGGGGCTCCCCCACGACACCGGGGCCCGGCTCCGGCGGGGTGAGTAGAGGGATTGATACGCCCCGGCACTGTTTCCCGGAGTATGTCCAATTCGGCTTGCCGAAACACAACTATACCTGCATTTTCGCCCGACGGCTCCGTTAGAGTCAAACCGTCTGCCTCGAAATCACATACCATGAGTACGGACCAGCGGACCATTCGCTGTCTCGTCGCCAAGGTCGGCCTGGACGGCCACGACCGCGGCGCGCACGTCATCGCGCGGGCCTTCCGCGACGCGGGCTTCGAGGTCATCTACTCGGGGCTCCACAAGGCCCCCGACGAGATCGTGCAGGCAGCCGTCCAGGAGGACGTCGACGTCATCGGCGTCTCCATCCTCTCGGGCGCACACAACACCCTCGTCCCCAAGATCGTCAACGGGCTGAAGGAGTACGACGCGTTCGACGACACCCTGCTCATCGTCGGCGGTATCATCCCGGAGGAGGACCGCCCCGGGCTCAAGGAGATGGGCGTCGCCGGCATCTTCGGCCCCGGCGCGTCGATGGAGGAGACGGTCGAGTTCGTCCGCGAGAACGTCCCCGACCGCGAATGAGCGACCTCATCGACGACCTCCTCTCCGGCAAGCACCGGGCGCTCGCCCGCGTCATCACGAAGATCGAGAACCGCAGCCCCGGCTACCGCGACCTGGTGAGCGAACTCCACCAGCACACGGGCCACGCGGACATCATCGGCATCACCGGCTCCCCCGGCGCGGGCAAGTCGACGCTCGTCGACAAGATGGCGAAGATCTACCGAGACCGGGGCCAGACGGTCGGCATCATCGCCATCGATCCCTCCTCACCCTTCACCGGCGGGGCCGTCCTCGGCGACCGCATTCGGATGGCCTCCAACGTCGGCGACATGGACGTGTTCTTCCGGTCGATGTCCGCCCGCGGCACCCTGGGCGGGCTCTCCACCGCGACGACGGACGCGGTGAAGGCGCTCGACGCCTTCGGGAAGGACAAGATCATCATCGAAACCGTGGGCGCGGGGCAGAACGAGGTGGACATCGTCGGCACCGCCGACACCGTCTGCGTGCTCGTCCCGCCCTCCACCGGCGACGACGTGCAGATGCTGAAAGCCGGCATCCTCGAGATCGCGGACCTGTTCGTCGTCAACAAGGCCGACCTCGACGGTGCGGACCGGACGGTCAAGGAGCTCCGCGAGATGGTCCACATGCGCGACCGCTCCCTGCTCGGGGGGTCGGGCCACGGCCTCCGCGCCCGCGAGGGCGGCGACGAGGAGTGGGAACCCCCCATCGTCCAGACCGTCGCCCGGTCGGGCGAGGGCGTGGAGGCGTATCTCGACACGATTCAGGAGCATCGCGACTGGCTCGCCGAATCGGGGCGGCTCGAAGCCAAGGAACGCTCCCGCTACGCGGAAGAGATCCGCGCGCTCCTGCGGGAGGACACCGCGGCGCTCATCGAGGAGGAGGTCGAGGCCCGCGGCGGGCTCGAACCCTTCGTCGAGGCCGTCGTCGACCGCGAGACGGACCCCTACGCCGTCGCCGACGACATCGTCGGCCCCATCGCGGATTGCGTCGAAACCGACCGCGACGAATAGAGTCAAGCGTCCGCCACTCCTCTTTCCCCTATGAAGCTCCGGACCTTCCTGAGCGGTGCCGTCCTCGGCGCCGGTGCCCTCGCGGCGTACAACGACCGCGTCAGCGATCAGCCGTTCCCGACGCCGCTCGACCACGAGATGGCCACCTGGAAATGGCGTGGGTTCGACATCGCGTACACCGAGTTAGGTGACCCGAACGACCCCACGCTGCTCCTCTTCCACGGCATCAACGCCGCGGGGTCGTCCCACGAGTTCCGCTACGTCGCGGACTCGCTGGCCGACTCGTACCACGTCGTCGCCCCGGACCTGCCGGGGTTCGGCCACTCCGACCGACCGCCGCTCATGTACTCCGCGAGGCTCTACGTCACCTTCGTCCGCGATTTCCTCGCGCAGTACGACGACCCGACCGTCGTCGCCTCCTCGCTGACCGGGGCCTACGCCAGCGTCGCCGTCTCGGAAGCGGCCCTCGACGTGCGCGAACTCGTCCTGGTCTGTCCCACCGCGACGACCATCCCCGGCCAGCGGACGTGGCTCCGTGCCCTGCTCCGGACCCCGCTCGTGGGTGAGGGGCTCTACAACGCGCTCACCTCGAAGCGGGCCATCCGCTACTTCCTCAAAGACCACGGGTTCGCCGACGCCCGTCGCATCACCGAGGAGTGGGTCGCGTACGACTACGCGACGAGCCACCAGGAGGGCGCGCGCTACGCCCCCGCCTCGTTCGTCTCCGGGTATCTGGACCTCCCCGATACGGACCTCCGCGGGGTGCTCGCCGACCTGGATATCCCCATCCGCATCGTCTGGGGCGGCGCGGCACACCTCCCACCCGTCGAGACCGGGCGCGAACTCGCCGATTCGTGTGGTGGGGGGTTCGTCGTCATCGAGGACGCAGACCTCCTCCCGCACGCGGAGTTCCCCGGACAGTTCGTCACGCTGCTCACGGAGACGCGCGTGACGGCCTGACTCCCCCCTGTCCGGAACCGACAGCTACCAAGTGCTCCCGCCCGAAGTCGACCCATGAGCGAGACGACCGTCACCGACGACGGCATCGAAGCACGGTACTACACCACCGACGCCGAGCGCGTGTTGACGTTCTCCCGCGAGGGGAAGACCGCAGCCATCGCCCAGAACATCGAGGGGTACGCCATGCTGAAGGTCCGACCCACGCCGGACGGGGACGAACTCGAACGCTACTACGGCTTCGACATGGCACTCGACCACGCGGCCGAGTTGCTCGGCGTCTCACCCCACGCGCTCCCCATCCCGGAGCCGGCCACCGACATGGGGATGTGACCGACTCGGGTCAACGAATCCGAACGTAGCTTTATACTTCGACCGGGAGAAGCTGTCTGCAGTCCATGACTGACGACCACCCCGACCCGGTGCCCATCGGGGACGACGTGCTCGACCGGATGTTGCGAGGGGGGCTCCCCCGCAAGCGTGCGGTCCTCGTCTCCGGGACGCCGGGAACCGGAAAGACCACGCTCGGGATGCAGTTCCTGCAGACCGGGCTCGACGCCGGCGAACGCTGTCTGTTCGTCTCGACGGAGCAGACCCGCGCGGAGCTCGCGGACGCGTTCCGGAACTTCGAGTTCGACCTCTCACACCCCGAGCTGGCGGTGACGACGCTTCACGCGTCCGTCGTCGACGACGGCGGGCTCGTCCTCAGAACGCTCGACGGCGGGGATGTCCACGAACGGCCCGTCTCCTTCTCGGGTGACTCACTCGCGGAGCATTTCGGCTCGGTGGAGAACTGCGAACGCGTCGTCTTCGACTCCGTCTCCGCGCTCCGCGTGCTCGCGTCCGACCGGGAGCTGTTCCGGCGCGAACTGCTCGATCTCATCCGGCTGTTCACGGACGACATCGGCGCGACGACGCTGTTCACGGCAGAGGCGACCGACAGCGAGGCGACGAACGTGATCCGCTACGCCACACACGGCGTCATCGACCTCATCCGCGAGCGGGTGAACGACGACCCCCACCGCTTCCTCGAGATCTCGAAGATGCGTGGCGTGGACCACGACCACCGGCAGGTGGAGTTCACCTTCGACGAGTCGGGCATCGACGTGGGGCCGGCCCGCCGTTCGCAACCCCCGGAGCTGAAGACGCACAAACACACGAGCATCGGTATTCCGGGGTTGGACGCGCTGTGCGGCGGCGGGCTCGCGACGGGCGTCGGCGTCCTGCTCGAACACGACGGCCACGCGAACCTCACGGCGCTGTTCGCCGCCGTCATGTCGAAGGCCGTCGAGAGCGGGTTCAGCATCGTCCTCGTCCCCACCATCCGGATGCGGCCGTCCAGCGTCGAGACGCTGCTCGAGGGCCACGACGCCTCCCTCCAGGAGCTGCTCGACGACAACCGGCTGTTCGTCCTCGACATGATCGGCGCGTGGGACGAGACCGAGGAGAACGTCTTCGGCGCGCGCGAGTCCGTGGCGGGCGTCCAGTCGGTGTTCCAGGCCATCCGCGAGCGGGCCGGCCCGGAACCCCGCCTCTCGCTCATCAACGCCGACGCGATGGTGAACACCCTGGGTCCCGACGGCGCCCGATCGGTGCGCTACGCACAGGAGGCCCGGTGGCTCCGCCCGGACGACCTGCTCATCCACGTCCACAACCCCGCGGTCACGCTGGAGGGGATAAACGGCTTCTACACCAACGCCGCGGAGCAGGTGTTACGCACGTGGATCACCGACGCCGGGCTCCAGTACGTCACGCTGAAGAAGTCGCCGTGCGGCTTCGTCGGCACTACCTCCCTCGTGGAGTACACCACCGACAAGCCGTATCTCCGGGTGCAGGACCCCCCGGAGAACCGCGAGAACCCCTACGCCGAATAGCACACCCTTCTTTTCGGTGGGCGCCCGACCCCAGGTATGTACCACGCGAGCGCCCTGCGCCGGGACATCTGTGCGCTTCTTTCCGAGAGGGAACTCCGCGGCCAACAGCTGAAACGCACACTGGAGGGCCACTACGACCAGCGAGTGAAACACGACACGTTCTATCGCGCGTTAGAAGAGCTGGAGGAGCTGGGCCACGTCGAATCGAGAACGGAGGGGATTCACGACGTGTACGCGCTCACGTCGGGCGGTGAACGGGCGCTCCGCGAGCACGTCGCGTGGCTGAACGAGCAGGTCGAGAAAGAATAGCGGTCTACTCGAGGACCTTCTGCCCGATGGTGTTCCGCAGAATCTCGCTCGTACCCTCGTAGATCTCGTTGAGCTTCGCGTCGCGGTAGAACCGCTCGGCGGGGAAGTCCTTCGTGTAGCCGTAGCCGCCGTGGATCTGGATGCCCTCGTTGGCGACCTCACGCGAGATCTCGGAGGCGTAGAGCTTCGCCTGCGCGGCCTCCTTGATGAAGTCCTCGCCGCGCATCTTCTTGTCGGCGGCGTCGTGCATGAGCAGGCGCGCCGCGGAGATCTTCGTGTCCATGTCGGCGATCTTGTGCTGGATGGTCTGGAACTGCGCGATGGGCTGGTCGAACTGCTCGCGCTGGTTCGCGTACTTGACGGCCTCGTCGAGCGCGGCCTGTGCGATACCGACCGAGCGGGCAGCGATGGTGATACGCCCGCCGTTTAAGGTCTTCAACGCCTGGACGAAGCCGCGGCCCTCCTCGCCGAGCAGTCGGTCCTCGGGAATCCGGAGGTCGTCGAACCGCAACTCGGCGGTGGGACAGCCCTTGTCGCCGAGCTTGTGCTCCGTCCCTTCGACGATGAAGCCGTCGTCCTCCTCCGGGCGGACGATAAAGGAGGAGATGCCCTTGTTGCCCGCGTCGGGGTCGGTCTTGGCGAACACGGTCACCGTGTCGGCGACGGAGCCGTTGGAGATCCAGAGCTTGCCGCCGTCGATGACGTACTCGTCGCCGTCCTTCTCGGCGGTCGTCTCCATCGCGGGCACGTCGGAGCCCGCACCGGGTTCCGAGAGCGCGAACGCGCCGATGTCGGTGCCCTCCGCGAGGGGGGTCAGGTACTCCTCCTTCTGGGCCTCGTCGCCGAACTCGTAGACCATGTTGCCCGCCAGCGAGATGTGGGCGGCGACGATGGTACCGAGGCCGCCGGACCCCCGGGCGATCTCCGCGAGCGCCATCGGGTAGGCGTGGTAGTCGAGGCCGGCACCGCCGTACTCCTCGGGGAAGGGCATCCCCATCAGGCCGAGGTCGGCGAGCTCGTCGACGATCTCCCACGGGAACTCGTCGGTCTCGTCGATCTCCGCGGCGACGGGCACGACCTCCTCGTCGACGAAGTCGGCGACCATGTCCCGAATCTGTTTCTGCTCGGGCGTGAGGCTGAAGTCCATCTCTACTCCGATGTGGGAGACCGCGGCCTTTAGGTTTCCCATCCCAACAATCGTGAGGGTCACTCGAAGATGACAGGCCAGAAGCTATTTATCGGACGCGTCCTCGGTAGGAGGCAGAAAGCGGGCACGGGTAGGGGTACTCTGCCCGCTTGGATTTCACACCGCGAGCCGCGCTGCCCCCTATTCGTACTCGTAAAAGCCCTTCCCCGTCTTCTTGCCGAGGTCGCCGGCGTCCACCTTCCGCTTGAGCAGGTAGGCGGGCTTGTAGCGGTCGCCGAGTTCCTCGAACAGCGTCCGGGTGGCGTCGAGACAGATGTCCAGCCCGATGTGGTCAGCGAGTTCGAGGGGGCCCATGGGGACGTTCGTCCCGAGTTTCATCCCGCGGTCGATGTCCGCCTTCGTCGCGACGCCCTCGTCGAACGCCCGGATCCCTTCGTTGATCCACGGCATCAGGATGCGGTTCGAGACGAAGCCGGGTTTGTCGTCGGACTCCCAGGTCTCCTTGCCCATCGCCTCGCTCAGGTCGTGGGCCACGGAGACGGTCTCGGGAGCGGTCTTCTCCCCGACGACGATCTCGACGCCCTTCATCACGGGCACGGGGTTCATGAAGTGGATGCCGACCACCTGCTCGGGGCGCTCCGTGGCCGCGGCGATGGTCGTCACGGAGAGCGTGGAGGTGTTCGTGGCGAGCACCACGTCCTCCGGGCACACCTCGTCGAGGTCCGCGAAGATGTCCTGTTTCACGTCCATGTTCTCCACGGCGGCCTCGATGACGACGTCCGCGTCACCCAGGTCACGGAGGGCGGTAGTCCCGTGGACCCGGCCGCGGGCCGCGTCGGCCTCCTCCTGGGTGAGCTTCTCGCTGTCGACGAGCCGGCCGAGGCTGTCCTCGATGGACTCCAGCCCTCGCTCGACGTACTCCTCTTTCAGGTCGCGCATGATCACGTCGTAGCCCGCCTGTGCGGCGACCTGTGCGATACCGTTGCCCATCGTGCCGGCGCCGACCACGCCGACGGTGTGGATGTCGTCGAATTCGCGCATACCCACACGTCTCCTTCGGAAAGGTAAACCTTGCCGACCGATGGCGGCTCAGGCGCGCGACTGGAAGGCCCGGACGGTGTCGTAGAGGGCACCCTTCCGGGATTCGTGGGCGAGGAAGTGCGTGCCGCCCGATAGCTCCGCGTACGCCGTCGTCTCGCTCCCGAGCGCGTCGTAGAGGGCCAGCGCGTCCGACCGCGTGGAGGTGGGATCGAGCGACCCCCGGACGACGAGCGTCGGCACGCGAATCTCGCCTGCGGGATACGGCTCGACGCCCTCGGCGGCCGCGCTCAAATCGACGAGCGTCCCGTTCGGCGCGACGACGACCCGTTCGCCGTCGCGCACGTCCCCCTGCCCCGAGTCGAACAGCGTCCGCCAGAACGCGTCGAAGACGGGGTCGTCGTCCTCGCTCCCCCCGCGCCAGCGCGCGGGCGACTCGGTCGGCAGCTGGTCGTCCCATCGCCCCCGGAGTTCCCCGCGCGTGGCCGCCCGGGCGGGTTCCGGTGGGGTGCCGAGGCCGAAGTCGTCGGCGAACTCGGGGGCCGGGGCGTACACCGGCGCGAACTGCGTGAGCGAGGCGGGCTCGACCGGGTGCTCGGTCACCAGCGTCCCGCAGATGATCGAGCCCCAGGAGTAGCCGACGAGGTGGACGCGGTCGTGGTCCTTCTGGAGTGATTCGTACGCCGCGAGCGCGTCCAGCGCGGCCGTCCGGGCGCGCACGGGGGGTTCCGGCCCCGGGTCGGCATCGAGGGTGTCGGGTCGCTCGCTGTCGCCGTATCCGCGAATGTCCACGGCCGTCGCGGTTCTTCCATTCAGAGCTGTCGCCGTGAGCCAGCCGTCGATGCCGGGCAACTCGAAGGCGGCCCGCGCCCCGAAGGTGGCCCCGTGGACGAACAGGACGGCCTCGTCGCTTCCGGTTTCGGGTGTGCACGTCCACAGCCGGACGCGCGACCCGTCCTCCGCCCGAACGTCGCTGGCCGTCGGTTCCATGCTCGCTGCTCACGCGCGACCCCCTTAGCCCTGTCTCGTGATTCCTTTTTCAGATGTGAGTGAATATGCTCGAAAGAGCGCCTGTACGGGCTGTTTCCCCGAAAATCCAGTAGCTTCATAACCGTCCTCGTTCCACCCTCGCGCGTAGATGATTCCCATCGACGACACCCCGCTGTGCCGGGACGGCAAGGTGCTCATCCTCGCGTACGACCACGGGCTGGAACACGGCCCCGTGGACTTCGAGGGCCTCGACGGCAGCGAGGACCCCGCGCGGACGTTCGAGGCGGCCACGCACCCCGCCGTCACCTCCATCGCGGTCCAGAAGGGGCTCGCGGAGGCCTACTATCCCTCCTACGAGGACGACGTGAACCTCCTTTTGAAGCTCAACGGCACGTCGAACCTCTGGATGGGCGAGCCCGACACGGCCGTCAACTGCACCGTCGACTACGCCGCGGAGATCGGGGCGTCGTCCGTGGGCTTCACCGTCTACGGCGGCTCCAACCACGAGATCGAGATGGTCGAGGAGTTCCGCGACGCCCAGGAAGCCGCCCGCGCCAACGACCTCCCCGTCGTCATGTGGTCGTACCCCCGCGGCCAGGGACTGAAGAACGACACCGCCCCCTCCACCATCTCCTACGCCGCCCGCCTCGCGCTCGAACTCGGTGCGGACGTGGCGAAGGTGAAGTACCCCGGCTCGAAGGCCGCGATGGAACACGCCGTCCGCTCGGCTGGTAAGACGAAGGTCGTCATGTCCGGCGGTTCGAAGACGAGCGACCGCGATTTCCTCTCCTCCGTGAAGGACGTCATCGACGCGGGCGGGAAGGGGCTCGCCGTCGGCCGCAACGTCTGGCAGCGTGAGGACCCCACCCACATCCTCGACGCCCTCGAACAGGTCATCTTCGAGGAGTCCTCCGTGGCGGATGCGCTGGAGTACGCCGACGCCCAGCAGTGATCGAGGATATCGTCGAGACGGTGGCCGCCACCGCGAGCGAGGTCCGCGAGGGGCTTCCCGGCCGCCGCGTCTACGACGACGCGGAGAACCCCTCGGGAGAGAAACAGCTCGCCGCGGACTGCTACGCGGACGAGCTGTACGAACAGCGCCTGCTCGCGCTTCCGGACGTGAAGAGCTACGCCAGCGAGGAACGCGAGGAGATCGTCGAGGCCGACGCGGGCCATCTCCACGTCGCCTGTGACCCGCTGGACGGCTCCTCGAACCTCAAATCGAACAACGCGATGGGGACGATTCTGGGGGTCTACGAGGAACCCCTCCCCGCCTCTGGAAACGCGCTCGTCGCCAGCGCCTACGTTCTCTTTGGGCCCATCACGACGATGGTCGTGGCACACGAGGGGACGGTGACGGAGTACGTCGTCGAGGACGGCGAGCTACGGGTCGTCACCGAGGAGCTCACCCTCCCCGACGACCCCGTCGTCTACGGGTTCGGCGGCCGGGTCCCGGACTGGCCGGCCGACTTCATCGACTACGCGAACGTCGTCGAACAGGAGCTGAAACTGCGCTACGGCGGGGCGATGATCGCCGACGTGAATCAGGTGCTGACCTACGGCGGGGTCTTCGCCTACCCGGCACTGCAGTCGCGTCCCCAGGGGAAACTCCGCCTCCAGTTCGAGGGGAACCCCATCGCGCACATCGTCGAGACGGCGGGCGGGGCCTCCTCCGATGGGAATCAGTCACTGCTCGACGTCGACCCCACCGAACTCCACCAGCGCGTCCCGGTCCACGTCGGCAACGAGTCGCTCATCGAGCGGCTCGAGCTGGCACTCGACTGAGTATTCCTGGCAATTTTTGGAAGGAAACCGATTTGAGGGTGTCCCCTGCATTGGGGGTATGAAAGTGCGTATCGGTGCCGATGCGACCCGCGAGGAGGCGTCCGCCATCGCGAGCGCGCTCGCCCAGCACGTCCACGAGGACATCGAGGTGTACGTGGGCGAGAGCGACGAGCCGATCCTGATCCACGACATCGAACTCACCGCGCCCATCGAGGACGATCTGGGCCCGACCGAGCGGGAGTTGAACCTCTTAGCGGAGATAGAGGAGATCGACCTCGGCGGCCCCGAGAAGTACAAAGAGCGGCTCTCCGAGCAGGGGAAGCTGTTCGTCCGCGACCGGCTGGACCTCTGGTTCGGCGAAGATGGATTGAAGTTCGAGGACGGGAAGTTCGCGCAGTTCGACGCCGACGACGAGCTCCCCGCGGACGGGATGATCACCGGCGCCGCGGAGTTCGAGGAGCGGGACGTCCACTTCATGGCGAACGACTTCACCGTCAAGGCCGGGTCGATGGCCCGCCACGGCGTCGAGAAGTTCCTCCGGATGCAACAGCGTGCCCTGAAGACCGGGAAACCGGTGCTCTACCTGATGGACTCCTCGGGAGGGAGAATCGACCAGCAGACGGGCTTCTTCGCCAACCGGGAGGGGATCGGGAAGTACTACTACAACCACTCGATGCTCTCGGGGCGCGTCCCGCAGATCTGTGTGCTCTACGGCCCGTGTATCGCGGGAGCCGCCTACACCCCCGTCTTCGCCGACTTCACCATCATGGTCGAGGGGATGTCCGCGATGGCGATCGCGAGCCCGCGGATGGTCGAGATGGTCACTGGTGAGGAGATCGACATGCAGGAGTTGGGCGGCGCGAAGATCCACTCCGAGGAGTCGGGGAGCGCGGACCTCGTCGCGCGCGACGAGGAGCACGCCCGGAAACTGGTGTCGAAGCTCGTCGCCTATCTCCCGAACAACGCCGACGAGAAGCCGCCGCGCGCGAAGCCCAAGCCCCCGCTACGCGACCCGAAGGGCATCGACTCGGTCATCCCGCAGGAGCCGAACAGGGGGTACGACATGGCCGACGTCATCGAGCGCGTGGTCGACCACGGCTCCTATTTCCCGCTCCAGCCCGACTACGGGAAGGAGATCATCACCGCGTACGCCCGCATCGACGGTCGCCCCGTCGGGATCATCGCCAATCAGCCGGCCGAGCGCGCGGGAGCCATCTTCCCCGACGCCGCGGAGAAAGCCGCACAGTTCGCCTGGAAGTGCGACGCGTTCAACGTCCCTCTCCTCTACCTCTGTGACACCCCCGGCTTCATGGCCGGCTCGCAGGTGGAGAAGGACGCCATCTTAGAGAAGGGGAAGAAGATGATCTACGCCACCTCCCACGCGACGGTGCCCAAACAGTGCGTCATCGTGCGGAAGGCGTACGGTGCGGGCATCTACGCCATGTCCGGACCCGCCTACGACCCCGAGAGCACCATCGGTCTCCCCTCCGGGGAGATCGGCATCATGGGCCCCGAGGCGGCCATCAACGCGGTCTACGCGAACAAGCTCAACGACATCGACGACCCCGAGGAGCGCGCCGAAATGGAGCAACAACTCCGCGAGGAGTATCGAGAAGACATCGACATCCACCGGATGGCGAGCGAGGTCGTCGTCGACGAGATCGTCCCGCCCTCGCAGCTGCGTGAGGAGCTCGCCAACCGCTTTGCGTTCTACGAGACGACGGAGAAACAGCTCCCCTCGAAGAAACACGGCACGGTCATCTGAGCCGACGGGAGCGGTCCTTTTTTGCCGTCGGGTCGCACCGTCTTCACACGTGCTAGGGGCGATCGCCGCGTTCGAGCGGTACTTCGGAACGGTCTCGACGACCGAGGCCAGGCTGCTGGTGACTGCCTTCGTCGCCATCCTCGTCGCGGCCGTCGTCGGGCTGGGGGCACCGTATCTGCGCCGTACCCTCGCGCGCCTCCTCAGACGAGAGGTGGGCGCACGGGTGGAGGAACGCGACGGCGTTGGCGCGCTCGTCCTCGAGGAACTCCCGGTCGGCACCCTCGCCGTCGGGCTGCTCCGCGCGCTCCAGCTCGCCGTGCTCGTGACGGGGGGGCTCGCGCTCCTCGTCGTCTGGGGGCGCGGTGACCTCGCGCTCGCGCTCCTCGTCGCGGCCCAGACGTCCGTGCCGACGCTCTCCCGTGTCCTCCTCACCGTGGCGCTGCTCGCGGGTGGGTATCTGGGCTCGACCGTCCTCTCGGACGTCATCGAGGAGCTCACCGAGACGAACGACCGCGTGGGCGAACACGAACAGCAGGTCGTCTACCGGTTCGCGCAGGTGGCGCTGCTCGTCGGCGTCGGCTTCGGCGCGCTCGTCGTCTGGGATATCAACCCCGCCGGGCTGTTCGTCGGGGCGGGGTTCCTCGGTATCGTCTTCGGGCTGGCCGCCCGGCAGACGCTCGGCTCGCTCGTCGCGGGGTTCGTCCTGATGTTCTCCCGGCCCTTCGAGATCGGCGACTGGGTCCAGATCGGCGACGCGGAGGGGATCGTCACCGAGATCACCATCGTCAACACCCGTCTCAGGAGTTTCAACGGCGAGTACGTCTCGCTGCCGAACGACAAGGTCGGCGACAGCGTCATCTACAACCGCTCGGAGGAGGGGAAGCTCCGACTCGATCTGGACGTGGGGATCGACTACGAGGCGGACCCGGAACACGCGGCGTCGGTCGCGCTGGCGGCCGTGAAGGAGGTCGACGCCGTGAACGACAACCCCGCCCCCTCCGTCATCCCGAAGGCGTTCGGGGACAGCGCGGTCGTCCTCGAGGTCCGGTTCTGGATCCACAACCCCTCCCCGCCGCGCAAGTGGCTCGCGGTGCAGGGCGTCATCACCGAAGTGAAAGCCGCGTTCGCCGAGGAGGGGATTGGCATCCCGTTCCCGCAGCGGACGCTCTCGAACCGACCCGATGGGCTGGACGTGCAGGTGGGCGAGGCGCGCGAGGTCACCGACTGACTGGGCGAAGCGCGTCGAGGAGGACGGCCCACGCGAGCCCCGCGAGCCCCACGTCCCGGACCAGCACGTCGCCGTAGCGTCCGTTTTCCAGCAGCACGACGAGCGCGAGATAGCCGACTGTGGCCGTGAGCGATACCGCCGCGACGAACGCCGCGAACGCAGTGTACCGATTCACGACGAGCGCGAGGCCGAACGCGATCTCCAGATATCCGTTGATGAGCATGAACTGGGTCGGCGTCACCACCAGGAACGGCGCGAGCCAGTCCGTCACGTAGAGCGCCCACGCTGCGGGGGCGAGGAGTTTGTGGAAACCGGCGAGGAGGAGCATCAGCCCGAGGCTCACGCGAGCGAGCGTGTCGGGAGCGGGCGCGTGCCGGGCGTACGCCTGCCCGCGGTCGCGCAGTCGCGCCCGCACGGACTCGGGAGTCATACTCATCGCCCCGGCAGTCCGTGCTCCTCGATGGCTGCCCGGAGGGCCCGGAGTTCCTCGCGGACCGCGGTCCACTGCTCGATGGTCCCCGGTAGCTCCTCCCGGCCGGAGATCCGGTCGACGAGCGCGCGGACCTCCTGTGGCGCGTGGATGTTCCGGAAGTCGATGTCGTTCCCCCCGGCGATTTCGAGGCCGACGGAGCCGTAGCCCAGCAGGCTCCCGCGGATCGACTGGTGAAAGGAGGAGTCCTGGACGCGTGAGAGCTCGGCGCTCGTGACGCGCCGGCCGAGGACGCCCGATTTGGCGTAGACGGCCCGGTTCGTCACGAGATAGCGGGTGTTGACGACCTGCAGGTAGGCGACCGCCGGGATGGCGAGGCCGACGGGGACGAGCAGGAGCCCGGCGGGCGAGACGCGGAGGGCGACGGCGACACCGACCGCGAGCAGGACGAGCCCGACGAGCGCGCTCGGCAGGACGGTCGCCAGCCGCGGGTGGCCCTCCCAGCGGACCTCCTCACCGGGGTCGAGGGTGACCGCGTCAGCCATCGTCTTCCGGGGCGCTCGCGGGGCTGTTCGGGGTCGCACCGGGCTCCTCGCCCGCGTCTGGGCGCTCCCCCTCGACGGCCGCACGGATCGCGCGCAGCTCCTCGAGGACCTCGTCTAAGACGGCGGCCTTCCCCTCGGTTTCGGGCCGCTCGGTCTTCACGCGCTTGTTGATGCGCTCCTGGACCTCCTTCGGGTCCGGGACGTTCGTGAACTGGAGTTCGATGCCCGCACCACCCGCGGTGGAGATGTCGATGGTCCCGTAGCCGTATCTGGTCCCGAGAAAGCCCTGCGAGTAGGAGGTGTTCTGGACTTTGTCGTAGGAGACGCGTTTCACGTCCCGCGAGAGGATACCGGTCTTCATGTAGAGCGCCTCGGTCGTCACCACGTAGTCGGTGTTCTCGCGGTAGAGATACGCGCTGAGGATGATGAACAGGCCGATGAGGACGATGGAGAGCGGGATTCCGATGGCGAGTGCGGGGACGAGCGAGACGGGGTGGGGGTTCCCCGACCAGACGATCTCCTCCCCCTGATCGAGGGTGAGCCAGTCGAACTCGGGTTCGGTCATGGGATGGATGTATCGTCCCCGGAGAAAAAGCTTCGCGCGCCGGAGGTCGTGACTACTCGGGTTTCTTCAGCGAGAGGGCGGTCCGGTCGAACGCACAGACGAGGGTGTCGTCCCCATCCTCCTCCAGTGTGAACACCTCGACGTGCATCGTGACGACGCCGCGTTCCCCGTCCGAGGTCTCGCGTTTGTCCGTGACGGTGGTCTGGACGCGGATGGTGTCACCGTGGAAGACGGGGTTCGGGTGCTCGACGTTGTCGTACGAGAGGTTCGCGACGATGGTGCCATCCGTGGTTTCGGGGATGGTGATGCCCACCGCGAGCGACATGGTGTAGAGGCCGTTGACGAGTCGCTCGCCGAACTGCGTCTCGCTCGCGAAGGCCTCGTCGAGGTGCAACGGCTGCTGGTTCATCGTCATGTCGCAGAACGTCTGGTTGTCCGACTCCGAGATGGTCCGGCGCTTGTCGTGCTCGATGGTCTCGCCGACCTCGAACTCCTCGTAGTAGAGTCCGGTCATGCACGCGAGTGCGCCCACGCGGCGCAAAAGCGTACCGCTCGGCGTGAGCGACCCCCCACCGCGTAGCTTCAACACCCCTCGCCGTGAACGGGGGGTATGGCACGACGAAGTCTCCTCTTTTCCCCCGGTGACAAGCCCGAGTTGATGCGAAAGGCCCCCGGTTCGAACCCCGACGTGGTCGTCTACGACCTGGAGGACGCGGTCGCCCCCGAGCGCAAGGGCGAGGCCCGCGCGGCCGTCAACGAGGTGCTCCTCGACACCGACCCCGACTGTGAGGTGTGCGTCCGGGTGAACGCCGACCCCGTGGTCGCCGCGCGCGACCTCGACGGTGTGCTCGAGGGGGACGCCATGCCGGACAGCGTGATGCTCCCGAAAGCCGAGTCCGAAGGGGACGTGGAGACGCTCTCGACGCTCCTCGACGAACGGGAGGCTGACATCCCCGTCATCGCGCTGTGTGAGTCCGCGGCGGGGGTACTCCACGCGGAAGGAATCGCCGCCCACTCCCGGACGACGGCGCTCGCGTTCGGCGCGGAGGACCTCTCGGCCGACATCGGGGCGACCCGCACCGAGGCGGGGACGGAGGTGCTCTACGCCCGCGAGCACGTCGTCCTCGCGGCCGCGGCCGGGAACGTCGACGCCATCGACACCGTCTTCGTCGACATCGAGGACACCGATCGTTTGAGGGAAGAGACCGCGTTCGCCCTCGAGTTGGGCTACGCGGGGAAGATGGCCATCCACCCGGCGCAGGTCCCGGTCATCAACGACGCCTTCACCCCGAGCGAGCAGCGCGTCGAGTGGGCGAAACGCGTGCTCGAGGCCGCGACGGAGGCGGAACAGGAAGGTGTCGGCGTCTTCCGCGTGGACGGGGAGATGATCGACGCGCCGCTCATCGCGCAGGCCGAGCGCGTGATGGAGCGGGCGCGAGCCGCGGAGGAGTGACTGACTCCCCGGACTGAGTCGCAGCGGGCGTGCGGTTCGGGTGATATTTGCCACCACGTTTAAGCGGTGACCACCCATCCGTCTAGCTATGGCTGACGATGCGAACCCGTTCGAGAGTCTGCAGGAGCAGATCGACGACGCCTCCGCGTATCTCGACGTGGCTCCCGACGTCCTGAACCGCCTGAAACATCCGGAGCGGGTCCTCGAGACGAACCTCACCGTGGAGATGGACGACGGGTCGCTGGAGGTGTTCCGGGCCTTCCGGTCGCAGTTCAACGGCGACCGGGGGCCGTACAAGGGCGGGATTCGCTACCACCCAGGCGTCACCCGCGACGAGGTGAAGGCGCTCTCGGGGTGGATGGTCTACAAGTGCGCCGTCGTAGACATCCCCTACGGCGGGGGGAAGGGGGGAATCGTCGTCGACCCCAAGGCGCTCTCCGACGGGGAGCTGGAGCGGCTCACCCGCTCGTTCGCGAAGGAACTCCGGCCCATCATCGGGGAGAACCGCGACATCCCCGCGCCGGACGTGAACACCGGCCAGCGGGAGATGAACTGGATCAAGGACACCTACGAGACCCTCGAAAACACGACCGCACCGGGCGTCATCACGGGGAAGGCCATCGACTCCGGCGGGTCGCAGGGTCGCGTGGAGGCGACCGGTCGCTCCACGATGCTCACCGCCCGCGAGGCGTTCGATTATCTGGGTCGTGACCTGCCGGGGGCGTCCGTCGCGGTCCAGGGGTTCGGCAACGCGGGCTCCGTCGCCGCGCGGCTCCTCCAGGAGGACCACGACGCCACCATCGTCGCCGTCTCCGACTCCTCGGGTGCGGTGTTCTGTCCCGAGGGGTTCGACGTGGCGGCGTTGAAGGAGTACAAGAACGAGACCGGCTCGCTCACGGGCTACGATGGCGCGACCCGGGAGATGACGAACGAGGACCTGCTGACGCTCGACGTGGACCTGCTCATCCCGGCCGCGCTGGAGAACGCCATCGACGGCCAGCTCGCCCACGACGTGCGCGCGGACGTGATCGTCGAGGCCGCGAATGGCCCACTGACGCCGGACGCGGACGAGGTCCTGACGGAGAAGGACGTCCACGTCTTTCCCGACATCCTCGCCAATGCTGGTGGGGTCACCGTCTCCTACTTCGAGTGGGTCCAGAACCGCCAGCGGTTCTACTGGACCGAGGAGCGCGTCAACGAGGAGCTGGAACGGCGCATCGTGGAGGCGTTCGAGGCGCTCGTCGACGCCTACGAGGCGAAGGAGCTCCCGAACTTCCGGACGGCCGCCTACGTCGTCGCCATCGAGCGCGTCGTCGACGCGTATCTGGAGGGCGGGACGTGGCCCTGAGTCGGTAGTGTAGTTTCTTTTCGCTCGCGTTCGTCGTCCACCTCATGTACGATGTCGACCCCGAGACGGTCGCTCGATTCGCCCGGACCATCGGCCCGGAGCCCGACGATATCATCGAGGAGATGGACGCCCGCGCCGACCAGTCGGGGTTCCCGACGGTCGGCCCCGAAGTCGGTGGCTGGCTCCGCCTCTGCTGTCGGCTGGCGGGCGCGAAACGGGTGTTCGAGTTCGGCTCCGGATTCGGCTACTCCGCCTACTGGATGGCGCCCGCGCTTCCCGAGGATGGCGAACTCGTCCTCACCGAGATCGACGAGGACGAACTCGACGACGCCCGCGCGTACCTCGAACGCGGGGGGTACGCCGACCGCGCGCGGTTCGAACTCGGTGACGCCATCGAGGCCGTCGGGAGCTACGACGGCCCGTTCGACCTGGTGCTCGTCGACTGTCAGAAGGAGCGCTACCGCGAGGCGTTCGAGGCGGTTCGCGGAAAACTCCGCGACGGTGGGGTCATCGTCGCCGACAACGCCATGACCGCGGGGCCGATGGCGTTCGAGGACCTGCTCGCGTTACAGGAGGGCGAGGACATGGAGACGACGGCCGCGACCCGGGGTGTTCACGACTACCTCACGGCCGTGCGCGAGGCGCCCGACTTCGAGACGGGGCTGCTCCCGCTCGGGGAGGGGCTCGCCGTGAGCGTGAAGACCGACTGAGCGCGTCGCAAAAATCGCCAGCCCGCGTTCCTTTCTCGCGATTGTCATGGAAATCCATAGCAAAAGCAAAGGGAGACCACCCCGCATGGTTGGGTATGCCAGGAGGCACAGACATGACCCTTCGGCCCTTCGCGTGGCGTGCAGAGAACCTCTATCCGGACACGGAGATCGTCTCACGCACCCACGAGGGCATCGAGCGGTACACCTACGCCGACTACGCGAAGCGCACGGCCCAGCTCGCGCACGCGATGACGGAGTACGGCATCGAGGAGGGGGACCGGGTAGCCACCTTCTGCTGGAACCACCACCGCCACTTCGAGACCTACTTCGGCATCCCGACCATCGGCGCACAGCTCCACACCATCAACCCGCTGCTCCCCGACGAGCACATCCAGTACATCGTCGACAACGCGGACGACCAGCTCATCTTCGTCGACGACTCGCTCGCCCCGAAACTGGCGCAGGCCGCGGAGGGAGCAGAGGAGTTCGACGGCGTCGACTTCGTCGTGATGTCCGAGACGGAGACGGACGCGCTCGATGCGACCCCCTACGAGGAGTTCATCAGCGGCCACCCGACGGAGTTCGACTGGCCCCAGGTCGACGAGGACCAGCCCGCCGGGATGTGTTACACCTCGGGGACGACGGGGAAGCCGAAGGGTGTGGAGTACACGAACAAGATGCTGTGGGCGCACACGATGGCGACGCTCACCCCCCACGGCATCCCGATGAACGACGACGACGTGGTGATGCCCGTCGTCCCGATGTTCCACGTCAACGCGTGGGGGATGCCGTTTACGGCGACCGCCGCGGGTGCGAAGCACGTCTACCCCGGCCCCTCGCCGGACCCCGAGGACCTCGCGAAGCTCATCGAGGAGGAGGGGGTCACCATCACGGCCGGCGTGCCCACGGTGTGGCTCGGCCTGATGGAGTACGCGAAGGAGAACGACCTCGACCTCTCCGCGCTGGATACCGTCATCGTCGGTGGCTCCGCCGCCCCCGAGTCGATGATCCGCTGGTTCGACGACCGCGGCGTCGAGCTGCTCCACGCGTGGGGGATGTCCGAGATGTCGCCCATCGGCTCCGTCTCGCATCTCAAGAGCGACCTCGCGGACGCCGACTACGAGACGCAGGTCCAGAAGCGCGCGAAGCAGGGCATCATGGTCCCCGGCCTCGAGTTCAAGGTCATCAACGAGGACGGCGAGCAGATCGCCTGGGACGGCGAGGAGTTCGGCGAACTCCACGTCCGCGGCCCGTGGGTGACGAAGGAGTACTTCAAGCGCCCCGACGCGAACGAGGAGGACTTCGTGGACGTTCCCGGGAGCGAAGCGACCGGGAAGTCGGGAGACGGGACGTCTTCCGGCCGGTGGCTCAAGACGGGTGACGTGGTCACCGTCGACGAGGACGGCTACCTCAAGATCGTCGACCGCGCGAAGGACGTCATCAAATCGGGTGGGGAGTGGATCTCGAGCGTCGAGCTGGAGAACGCCATCATGGCCCACGACGACGTGTCGGAGGCCACCGTCATCGGCGTCCCCCACGAGAAGTGGCAGGAGCGGCCCGTCGCCTTCATCGTCCCGATGGAGGGTGCCGACGAGGACACCATCCGCGAGGAGGTCTTAGAGATGCTCCACGAGGAGTACCCGAAGTGGTGGATTCCGGATGCCGTGGAGTTCATCGACGCCGTCCCGAAGACGGCGACGGGGAAGTTCTCGAAGAAGGACCTCCGCGAGCAGTACACCGGAAGCGTCGAGTTGCACGAGGGCTCCGTGCCCGAGGACGCCGCGCCCGACCAGAACGACTGAGCGGCTCGCCACGTGAACCCCCCAAACGCGGGGGGTGACCCGACCTTATATTGTGCTGTCACGCCAAGGTGCGCCATGGAACTGTTAGAGGAGTCCATCGTCCCCGAACACGCCCGACCCGTGAAGCAGGAGGCTCGCGAGTTCGCCGCGGAGTACATCGACCCCGTCGCCGCGGAGTACTACCAGTCCGGCGAGTACCCGTGGGAAGTCCTGCAGGCGGGGATGGACGCGAACCTCGTCGCGCAGGATATCTCGGAGGAGTACGGCGGCCGCGGGCTCGACATGGCCCAGATACTCGCTATCACGGAGGAGTTCTATCGCGCGGACGCCGGCATCGCGCTCACCCTCCAGCTCGCGAGTTTCGGCGCGGAGATGCTCCAGGAGTACGGCAACGACGAACAGAAGGAGGAGTATCTCCGGCCCGTCGCGGAGAACGACCAGATCACGGGGCTCGCCGTCTCCGAGCCCGAACGCGGCTCCGACCTCGCGGGGATGCAGACCACCGCCGAAAAAGCGGGGGATGAGTACGTCATCAACGGCGAGAAGTTCTGGATCGGTAATGGAGTCGAAGCCGACTGGGTCACCCTCTACGCGAAGACCGGCGACGACCCGAACAACCGCTACGGGAACTACTCGCTGTTTATCGTCCCCACGGACACCGACGGCTACGACGCCGAACACATCCCCGAGAAGATGGGCTTCCGCGCCTCCAAGCAGGCGCACATCGAGTTCAACGATGCTCGCATCCCGGAGGAGAACCTCATCGGCCACGAGGGCGCGGGGTTCTACATGCTCGCGGAGTTCTTCAATCACGGTCGGGTCGTCGTCGGGGGCCACGGGCTGGGGCTCGCCGCCGCGGCCATCGAGGAGGCGAACGAGTTCGTCCACGGCCGCGAGGCGTTCGGCCGCGACATCTCGGAGTTCCAGACCGTCCAGCACATCCTCGCGAACATGCGCCTGGAGTTCGAGAGCGCCCGCGCGCTGAACTGGCGCGCCGCGGAGAAGGTGGCGAACAACGACAACGCCGGCTTCTGGGCCGCGATGGCGAAGACGAAATCGACGGAGACGGCGAACACCTGCGCGGAACGCGGGATGCAGCTCCACGGCGGCCGCTCCGTCCTCGTCGAGAACCGCATCTCTCGCGTGTATCGGGACGTGCGCATCCCCGTCATCTACGAGGGGGCAAACGAGATCCAGCGGAACCTCATCTACTCGCAGACGCCGCGGTAGCTTCACAAGGGACCACACGAACGGTGACGCATGCGCGTCCGCCCTGCCCTTCTCGCCCTCCTCCTCGTCCTCGCGGGCTGTTCCGCGCTCGCTCCAGGTGGCGACACCACGCCAGAGCCGACGCTCACCCCCGCACCGGTCCCCGAGGATACCCCCAGTCCGACGCGGGCGCCGCCGGAACGGCTCGCACCGGGGCTGACGACCGCGGGGGTGGACAACGCCACCGCGCTCGCCGCGGCCCACGCGACCCGGCTGAACGGCACCTACGTCCTCCGGCGCAACGTCACCGTCCGGAACACGAACATCAACGTCGTGGCCCGGAGTCGCTCCGTGATCCGTGATAACGGGACTCACGAGCGTTATCAGTACACCCCGCTGTTCGGCGGCCCGCGCCTCGAATACTACCACACGAACGGGACGGCGTGGCGTCGCTCCGTCGAGAACGGGACCGTGACGTACGACCGGACCACTCTCGAGCCGTGGTTCGACGGGTCGGCGTTCGATATCACCACGCTGCTCGCCCGGACCGACGCGCGGGTCGTCGACCGCGAGCGCGCGGGTGCCACCCGCCGGTACGAACTGGTCGCGCGGGACGTGGACGAGCAGGTGGTGTTCACGCCGGAGGGTATCCGGAACGTCACGGCGGTGACGGTCGCGGCGTCCGTCGTCTCGGACTCGAACGGGACGCACGTCGAGCACTTCGTGATCTGGTATCGCGGGGAGCACGAGCGCCAGCCGGTCACCGCGGAGCTCCGGCTACGCTTTACCCCCCGTGACCGGCTCGCCGTCCCGGCGCCGGCCTGGCTCCCCGAGGCGCGGAACCGGACCGCATCTTCCGCCTGACCAACCGTTATCCGCGTTCCACGCCAACGCTACTCATGGACACGACCGTCCACCTCATCGACCGGGGCCGCATCCACGCCGACGCGAACTTCGTCCTCGACGGCTCGACGGTGGCCGTCGCCTCGGCGCAGAACCCCGAGTTGGAGTACGCGGAGTTCCTGGTCTGGAACCTGGTCATCGATCACCCGGAGGCGACGGTGCTGTGGGACACCGGGTCGCATCACGCAGCTGGCGACGGCTACTGGCCGGCACCCCTCTTCGAGGCGTTCGCGCACGTCGACGCCGACGAGCACCGGCTGGACGACGACCTGGAGCGTGCGGGCTACTCTCTCGGCGACATCGACGCCGTCGTCACCTCTCACCTCCATCTCGACCACGCGGGCGGGCTCCACCACTTCGCCGGGACGGATGTCCCCGTCTACGTCCACGAGGAGGAACTCAAGTTCGCCTACTACTCCGCGAAGACGGAGGAGGGCTCGGTCGCCTACTTCGCGCCCGACTTCGACCACGGGCTGCACTGGGAGATCGTCCACGGGGACCGCCAACTGCTCCCCGGCGTCGATCTGCTGCATCTCCCCGGCCACACCCCGGGGCTGCTCGGCGCGCGCATCGAGGCCGGCGACGATACGCTGCTCGTCGCGGGCGACGAGGCCTACTGGCGTGAGAACTACGAGAACGAACAGTCGATGGCCGCCTCCTTGCTCTACGACAACCGGGCGTGGTTCGAGAGCCTCCAGCGGGTGAAAGAGCTGGAACGCGAGTCGGGGGCGGACGTGCTCTGTGGACACGACCTGCGGCAGTTGGAGGAGAAGACGCGCTGGGGGTGACTACTGCTGGCTGACGGGCGTGCCCCGCACCGTATCGACGAACCGCGCCCAGACCACGAGTGCCGAGGGGAGGACGAGCAGCGAGGCGACGAAGGAGTAGACGACCGAGAGCGCCGTCAGCGACCCGAAGCTCCCGATGGCGGGGAACACGGAGAGCACGAGCACGCCGATGCCGAAGACGGTGGTGAGCATCGAGCCGGCGAGCGCCCCGCCCGTTCCCCGGACGGTCCGGTCGAGCGCGTCGAACAGGCCCTGCTCGGTGACGACGCCCTCGGTGCCGAACTCCCACTTGCGCTCGCGGTACTCGTCGGCGAACCGGTGGACGACGTGGACGGAGTAGTCGATGCCGAGCCCGATGGTGATGGCGAGCACCGTCGCCGTGAAGGCGTTGAAGGCGATGTCGGCGACGCGCATCGTCCCCGCGACGAACGCCACGGTGATGACGATGGGGACGAGGTTCGCGACCCCGAGCGTCCCCTTCCCCTCCAGCACGCGGTAGATGACCACGAGGAAGACCGAGGTGCCCGCGAGCGCCACCGCCAGCGAGACGATGGCGGAGTTGAAGATGAGATCGGAGATGGCCTGGAACACCACGGTCGACCCCGTCGCCGTCGCGGGGTAGCGGTACTCCTCCGCGTGGGCCTGCGCGTCGGACGTGATCTCGGACTGGGAGGCGCTCGCCTCCACGGCGTAGACGACCCGGGTGGCGCTGTAGTCCTCGGTGAGGTACGACAGCGTCTGCGACCGTGAGGAGGAGTTGAGCAGGTACGCGTAGATCTCCTCCAGGTTGTCGTCGGGGACGCCGTTGTCGTTCAGATCGTTCTCGGCGACGAGCGCGGCGAACTCGGGGTCACGCGCCGCGCGGTCCTGGATGACGGTGACGATGCTCGTCGCGTCACCCCGGCCGTCCTCGGTGATGAACGAGTCGGGGACATCGTCGCCGGCGCGATAGATGGCCTCGAGGGCGTGGTCCTGCCGCATCGGTCCCCTGACGTAGATGGTGACGGTGCCGTCCTGCGTGGAGGCGAACTTCGCCTCGAGGAAGTTCAGATCGCGCGTGACGGTGTACTCGGAGGGAGCGAACGGCTCGGGGAGGTCCTGGAGGTACTGGGGGACCTCTTCCGGGGGAAGGAAGTCCTCGTTCGAGAAGGAGGTGTCCACGCCCGTCGCGTAGCCCGCCATCAGCACGCTGGAGAGCAGCATCACGACGAGGAACGCTTTCGGCGTGCGCTTCGCGATGAACACCCCGCCCGTGAGCACGCGCGCGAGTACGCCGCCCTCGGAGCCGAGTGGCGTCCTTGAAAAGGTCGGGATGGGGTATCGCGCTCGAAGGTGGTCGAGTTCCACCTTCGCCGCGGGGAGGAACACCCCGAAGATGAGGAAGGTGAACACGATACCGATGGACGCGACGATACCGAAGTCCTGGATGGGCGGCAGCGAGGAGGTGAGGTTGGAGGCGAAGCCGATGACGGTGGTCCCCGTGACGATGAAGAACGCGACGAGGAGCTGTCTGGCGGTGATGGTCATCGCCTCGTCGACGCCCGCCCCCTCCGCGGTCTCCTCGCGGTAGCGGTTCACGGCGTGGATTCCGAAGTCGATGCCCACCGCCAACAGGAGCGGTGGCACCGCGATGAGCATCTGCGAGAACGGGATGCCGGCGAGCCCCATGAACCCGAACGTCCAGACGATGGCCATGACGAGCGCGAGCATTCCCAGGAGGAGGTCCGCGAGGTCACGGTACGCGACGACGAGAAAGAGGATGATGAACAGGACGGCGGCGGGGACGACGATGATCATCGAGTCGACGATGACGTTCGAGAACTCCGCGGAGATGATGCCCGACCCGAAGACCCGGATGTCGCCGCCCACGCCGTCGACGATCCACTGCGCGCGCAGTTGAATCGCCGTCAGCGGGGAGGAGCCACCCTGCCCGGACCCAGAGGAGATCCCCGCCGGAAGCCGGTGGGTGACGACCCCGATGGTCGCCGAGGCGCTCGCCGACTCGGGGTTGAAGTCCTTCGAGAGCAGCCCCGCGAACTGTGGGCTCCGGTCGTTTGCGGCCCGGACTGCGGCGTCGATCTCACTCGGGGTCGCCGATTCGATCGCCCGCTTCTGGGCCGCGAGGGTCGTCGCCCCCGGGTCGAGCGTCGTCGCGACGATACTGGCGGCGCTCGCCGTGGAGCTCACCCGGAGCCCTTCGTGTTCCTGCAACCGCTGTTGCGCCTCCAACATCCGCAACAGCTCCGTCTTCCCGAGCACGTTCGACCCCGACTGGATGAGCTGTGTGCTGCCCGTGTCGGCCGAGAAGGAGGGGCCGAAGTCGTCCTGAACGTTCTGGAACGCCCGTTCCGCGGGGACGTCCTCCGAGAACGCTTGCGTGCCGGCGGACGTGGAGATGTTCCCCAGCCCGACCGCGAACAGCGCGGTGACGACGAGGAACGCGATGATCACGCGCCGAGGGTGGTCGACGATGACCTCGTTCGCGGCGCCGAGCAGTCGGTCGTACATCTACCGGAACCGGATCACGACGCCGCCGAGTGCGAGGCCGAGCGCGGCCAGGCCGGCGGGGGCGAACGAGAGGAGCCCACCGCCGCCACCGGACGCCTGGACCGTGACGGGGAGCCGGTAGGTGTCGGAGAGCTTGGTGTCGCCGTCGGCCTCCTCGTACTGGAAGTCGACGGAGACGGGGTAGGTCTTCTCGATGGCGCTCCCAGCGACGGAGAGCTGGAACACCACCTCCCTCGTCTCGCCGGGTTCGAGCGCGTCGATGAACGCCTCGTCGTCGCTCGTGGAGACGGGGGCGTCGGCGAACAGCTTCGCCGAGATGTCCGAGACGGGTTCGTCGCCCTGGTTCGTCACGCTGACGACGAACCGGGCGCTCCCGCCGGGCGAGAGGGTGGCGTTCCGCGTCTCGACGGCGAAGACGGGGCGTTCGGGGGCGACGGTCTGGCGGTCGTACAGCTGGTCCGAGGTCTTCGTGGTGTCGTCGTTCGCGTAGCGGACGACGTAGCTGAACTGCCGCGGGCCGTCCCGGGCGTTGTCGGAGATCTCCACGTCGAACGTGAACTCGGCGGACTCCCCGGACTGGAGGTCGCCGAGGGCGTACTCCGTCTCGACGGCGTTGACGTTCGCGGCCGTGGGCTGGAGTACGACGACGGCGTTCTCCGCGGGACCGGGACCGTCGTTCGTCACGGTGCCGGAGAGGGTGCCCTCCGCGCCGACGCGGAGCGTGCTCGCGGTGTTCGACAGCGAGAACGCCTGCTCGCCGGCGGGGGTCACCCCGAACCGCGAGGGGCTGGTCTCGACGGTGCTCCCCTCGTAGTCGTACGACGTGGTGGCCTCGACCGCGTAACTCCGGGGTTCGGCACCGCGGGCGAAGGCGGCCTCGACGGTGAGGTCACGCGACTCGCCGGCGGCCCACTCGCCGACGAAGACGGTGGCGGTGGGCGACCCACCGAAGGTGAGCGCGCCGTTCTGGGAGGCGAGCGTCACCGTGGCGTCCTCGAGGTCCTGTCCGGCGGCGTTCTCGAGGGTGACGGTGACGGTGCCGGAGTCACCGACGGCGACGGCCGAGCTGACATCGGTGACCGTGACGCGGTTCTCGGCTTCGGGGGTGACGCCGAACTGCACCGAGTCGGTGCCGGCGATGCCGTCCGGGCGGTCGAAGGAGACGGTCGCCGTGAGCGGGAGCGACCGGGTCGCGGTCTGGGCGGCGACGCTCGCCGTGGCGCTCACCGTCCGGGTCTCGCCGGGAGCCCACTCGCCGACGAAGGTCTCGGCGCTGCCGGACTGCCCGAAGGTGAGCGAGCCGGTCCGGGAGGCGAGGCTCACCTGCGCGTCGTGGGCGGTGGCGCTCCCGACGTTCCGCAGGGTGAGGTCGACGGCACCGGAGCCGCCCGCGGCGGCGTCGGTCTCCGCGGAGACGACCTCGAAGCGTGGGGCCTCCTCGACGATGACGGTGACGTACTTCGTCTCCGTCACTTCCCGGTCGGTGAACGCGCGCGAGCCCTGTTCGGAGATGGTCCGCGTGTGCGTGTACGACACCTCGACGGGAACCCGATACTTCCCGGGGTCGGCGTCCTCGTCGACGACGAGTTGGAACTGAAGCGGGCCGACCGCGCCCTCGGGGACGGAGCCGACGGCGACGGTCCCCGTGCGAACGGAGACGGGCGCGTTGCCCGACGACATCGAGAGCGTGAGCCCGCGGGCGGTGGTCACCTGCCGCTCGCTGCCGGGGACGGACCCACCGTTCTCCACGTCACCGGTGTTCATCACCGTGACACCGACGGTGGTGGTCTCCCCGGCGACGACGCGGTTGTCGGAGGCTGAAAGCGAGATGACGGGGTCCCCCTCGACGATGGCACCGACGGTCATCGGTGCGAGAAGCGACCCGACGAGCAACAGGACGAGCGTGAGCGCGACGCCCCGTCTCATACTCCCTCACTGACCAGGTGTTCAGTCCGTTGAATCATACCACCCTCCACGAACTCCTGACGTATAAGAACGGGTAAACTGCTGACAACGCAGTCAGTGTTAATCGGACGACCGAGACGCGCGTTCGACGGTGGCGGCGGGAGAAACCTACTGGGACTCGATGAGGCCGTAGGCCGTATCGAGGTAGTCGATGATCCAGTCGACGGTGTCGGGGTCGTACGTCCAGAAGCCGTAGAAGGCGCGGGGCTCCCGTTCCTCGGCGAGAAGTGCACACTTGTTCACATCGACGCCCGCCCCGTCGTAGACGACGAACCACGAACGTTCGATTTCCTCGCTGCGTTCGACGTGGATGGTCAGGTCCGTATCGTGCCGGGGAACGTCAGCGTCGGGGGCGGCGTAGGCGTGGACGTCGAGCCCCTCCTTCTCGGCGAGGCGTTTGTACACGTCCATCTGGTCGGAGAGGATGGAGAGCCGCTGGAAGCCGGCGTGGAGCTGGCCCTTCCCGAGGCGCCACGCGCGGTCTTCGATCTCGCGGGAGGCGGCGACCATCTGGCCCGTGTCGTAGGAGGTGAACATCGTCTCGTCGAGATGGTCGAGGATGGGCCGGTAGGCGTCGGTCTCGAAGCCGGGGGTCATCTCGGGGTCGGCGGAGAGCACGTCGGGGACGCTGGCGGCGGTGACGAACTCGTCGTCCTGCGCGAGGACGACGAACCCACGAGGCTTCCCGCTCGGGGTCGTCTCGCCCGAAACGGAGAGGTTCCGGTCCGCGAATTGCTCGCGTATCGTTTCGACGGTGTCTGCGTCCGTGTTGAAGACCGTCAGCGTCTTCTCGTGGCTTTCGACACCGGCGATGAGTTCGGTGAGGGACATTGCCGGTCTTGTCGCTCTTGACACCATCATCAGTTAAATACTCTTTGGGGGAATGCTCCCCGTCCGTCAGCCGGTCTTCACCGTTTTTGGACAGGTGTCCACATGACGGGGGAACGCGCCCGGATTCTAAATTATATATGCTGTACCTACATGATTAATCCATGTTATTGTCTCACAAACGCTTTAGTCGGTCCGGGCTGAGGTTCACGTAAGCGTCGCCCAGACGCTGGTTCATATGACTCAGGGAGAACTCGTCTGGCGAATCGCAGGCGGTTCCGGGGACGGAATCGACTCGACGAGCCAGAACTTCACGAAGGCACTGATGCGCGCGGGCCTCCACGTTTTCACGCACCGCCACTATCCGTCGCGGATCCGCGGTGGACACACGTACGTCGAGGTACGCGCCGACAACGAACCCGTCGAATCGCGCGGCGACGGCTACAACTTCCTGCTCGCGCTGGGTGACTCGTTCGCCCGGAACCCGCAGGAGGAAGCCGTCTACGGCAACGAGGAGATCAAGCCGCTCTCGGAGAACCTCGACGACCTCCGGGAGGGCGGGATCATCGTCTACGACTCCGGGCTCATCGACGCCGCCGAGATCGACGGCTTCGAGGAGATGGCCGAGGAGAACGACTGGCACGTCTACCCCATCGACCTGCGCTCGCTCGCCCGCGAGCACGGGCGTGAGGTCATGCGGAACACCGCCGGTGTCGGCGTCACGGCCGAACTGCTCGACATCGACACGACCCACATCGAGAACCTGATGGAAGAGCGGATGTCCGGCGACGTGCTGGAGGCGAACCTCTCCATCATGGAGGAGGCCGCGGAGCTGGCGAAGGAGCTCGACCAGACCCACGACCTCCGGATTCCGGAGGGAAGCCACGACGAGGAGCAGGTGCTCATCTCCGGGTCGAACGGCATCGCGTTCGGCGCGCTCGACGAGGGCTGCCGGTTCATCTCGGGGTACCCCATGACGCCGTGGACGGAAGTGTTCACGCTCATGACGCAGTACCTCCCGCAGGTGGGCGGTATCGCGGAACAGGTGGAAGACGAGATCGCCGCGGCCGCGCTCGCGATGGGCGCGTCGCACGCGGGGGTCAAGGCCATGTCCGGGTCGTCCGGTGGTGGCTTCGCGCTGATGTCCGAGCCGCTCGGGCTCGCCGAGATCAACGAGACGCCCATCGTCCTCGTCGAGGCGATGCGCGCCGGTCCCTCCACGGGGATGCCGACGAAGCCGGAGCAGGGGGACCTCGAACACGTTCTGTACACCTCGCAGGGTGACTCCTGCCGCGTCGTCTTCGCGCCCGGCACGCCGATGGAGGCGTACGAGCAGACCCGGCAGGCGTTCAAGATCGCCTACGAGTACCAGCTGCCGGCCATCGTCCTCTACGACCAGAAGCTCTCGGGCGAGCTCACGAACGTTCCCGCGAGCTTCTTCGACCGCGAGCCGAACCCGGATCTGGGGACGACGCTCACGGAGGAGGAGATCGCGGAGGCCGCCCACCACTCTTCGGGCAAGTTCAAGCGCTACCAGCACGACACCGAGAAGGGCGCCTCGCCGCGCTCCATCCCCGGACAGAAGGGGGGGCGCTTCCTGGCGTCCGGGAACGAGCACACCCCGGAGGGCCACATCTCGGAGGACCCCGAGAACCGCGTCGCCCAGATGGAGCGTCGGATGTCGAAGCTCACGAACATCCGCGCGGAGCTCGACGAGGCCGACGAGTCCCACCAGACCTACTTCGGCGACGACGACGCCGACTTCGGGCTCATCACGTTCGGCTCCTCGCAGGGGGCCGTCGAGGAGGCCACCGGGCGGCTCAACGACGCCGGCCACAGCGTGAAGGCCGTCGGCGTCTCCGACATGATGCCGTTCCCGGAGGCGGAGCTCACCGAGTTCCTCGAGAGCGTGGACAACGCCATCGTCGTCGAGATGACCGCGTCGGCACAGTTCCGCGGCCTCATCCAGAAGGAGCTCGGCCGGTTCGGCCCGAAGATGGGTTCGCTGTTGAAGTACAACGGCAACCCCTTCGAGCCCGCCGAGATCGTAGAGGCCGTCGAGGCAACGAACAACGGGGCGGAGTACGAGCGCCCGACCGCTCGCTTCCAGCCCGCCGCAGGTGACTAAATCATGAGTGCATTCTCAGCAATCGGACAGGAACGGGAGGTCGACCAGAACGAGTACACGCCGGGCATCGAGCCCCAGGCGACGTGGTGTCCCGGCTGTGGTGACTTCGGCGTCCTGAAGGCGCTGAAGGGCGCGATGGCCGAACTCGGCAAGGACCCCGAGGAGATCATGCTCGTCACGGGCATCGGCTGCTCGGGCAAGCTCTCCTCGTACTTCGAGTCGTACGGCTACCACTCCATCCACGGCCGGTCGCTCCCGGTCGCCCGCGCCGCGAAGCTCGCTAACCCCGAGTTGACCGTCATCGCCGCCGGCGGTGACGGTGACGGCTACGGCATCGGTGGCAACCACTTCATGCACACCGCCCGGGAGAACCACGACATGACCTACATCGTGTTCAACAACGAGATCTTCGGGCTGACGAAGGGGCAGACCTCGCCCACCAGCCCGAAGGGTCACAAGTCGAAGACCCAGCCCGAGGGCTCCGCGAAGGACCCCCTCCGGCCGCTCTCGCTGTCGCTCAACGCCGGTGCGAGTTACGTCGCCCGCACCGCGGCCGTGAACCCGAACCAGGCGAAGGAGATCATCGTCGAGGCCATCCAGCACGAGGGGTTCTCGCACGTGGACTTCCTCACCCAGTGTCCGACGTGGAACAAGGACGCAAAGCAGTACGTCCCCTACGTGGACATCCAGCAGTCGGAGGACTACGACTTCGACATCCACGACCGGCGTGAGGCCTCCGAGGCGATGTACGAGACGGAGAACGCGCTCCACGACGGGAAGGTCCTCACGGGCCGCTACTACGTCGAGGAGAACCGCAAGTCCTACCACCGTGAGAAGATCGAGCGTGGCTCCATGCCGGAACAGCCGGTCGCCGAGAGCTACTTCGACGACTCCACGGAGTGGGCCCGCTCGTACGACTTCCTCGACGCCCACCGCTAACGCCCTACACCGGGCGTTCTTTCGAGACTCCCTCCCAGACGAGCACCAGCGTCACCGCGCGGTCGTGTCGGTGCGTTCACACGACTGGTCGGCTCTACACCCACACGCGGTTTTCCGATGCGGAAGATATTTTTTCGCCGACGGAAAATTAGGGGGTATGAGCGCCGAATCGACGGAAGATCGCATTCTCTCCGTCCTCGAGGAGGACGCACAGGCCTCCTACGCGGAGATCGCGGAGCGGGCCGGGGTGTCGAAGCCCACCGTCCGCAAGTACATCTCCAAGCTCGAATCGGACGGGGTCATCGTGGGCTACTCGGCCGACGTGGACCCGAAGAAGCTCTCGGGCCGCACCATCGCCCTCGTGGGTATCGACGTGGCGAGCGAGCGGTACGTCGAGGCCACGCGGGAGCTGAAGCATCTCGACGCCGTGGAAGCCCTCTACTCCTCCTCCGGCGACCACATGCTGATGGCGGAGGTCCGCGCTCCCGATGGTGACGCCGTGGGCGAGGTCATCGCCGACGACATCCTCACCATCGAGGGCGTTGAGGCCGCGCACCCCTCGTTCCTGAACGAGCGGCTGAAATAGCACAGATACCCGCTTCCCCCGACGTTTTTCCCGTTCTCCCCGTAGTGGGGGTATGCCCACGTACCACCGCGAGACGCGCGTCGAGGCCCCGCTCGAAGACGTCTGGGCGTTCCACTCGCACGTCTCGGGGCTCGAAGCGCTGACGCCCGGCTTCATGAACCTCTCCGTCGAGCGCGTGGTCGGGCCCGACGGCGAGGAGAACCCCGAGGTGCTCGAAACCGGTGCGCGCATCGAGATGGCGATGCGCCCCTTCGGGGTCGGTCCCACCCAGCGCTGGACCTCCGTCATCGACGAGCGCGTCGAGGACGCCGACGCCCCCTACTTCCGCGATACGATGGAGGGCGGGCCGTTCCCGAAGTGGGTCCACACCCACGCCTTCTACCGCGAGGGGGACGCGACGGTGGTCTCCGACACCGTGGAGTACGAGCTCCCCCCACCGTTGAACCGCACCGGCCCCTTCTCGAAACTCGGCTTCGAACCGATGTTCGTCCACCGCCACCGGACGACGAAGAAGCTCCTCGAGGATTAGCGGCGCTGCTGGACGAGCAGGACGCCGCCGAGCACGAGCGCCCCGCCGACGACGGTCCAGACGGTGACCTGCTCCTGCAGGACGAGCGCTCCGAGCGCGACGGTGATCGCGGGCTCCACGGTCGAAAGGATGCTCGCGCGGCTCGCGCCGACGCGGGCGATGCCGGCGAAGAAGGTGAAGATGGGGACTGCGGTGGCGACGACGGCGATGCCGGCGATGCTGCTCCACGACTCGACTCCGACCGGCACCTGAAGGCTCCCCGTCCCCGTCCCGATGAGGAGGAACGTCACCGCCGCCGCGGGGAGGACGTGCGCGGTGAGCGTCGGGGCGTCGACGCTGCCGAGGACCTGCCGCGAGGCGGTGATGTAGCCGGCGTAGACGAGCGCCGCGGCGAGCATGATGGCGACGCCGACCCCGGACGCGGCGGCGGGGTCCGCGCCGGTGATGAGCGCCACGCCCGCGAGCGAGAGGGCGAGTGCCGCGACCGTCCGGCCCGTGACGGGTTCGTCGAGCGCGAGTACGGCGATGAGGATGACGAACGCCGGATAGGTGTATAACAAGATACCGACGAGCCCCGCGGTCATGTACTCGAGCCCGAGAAAGTAGAGCGACGACATGGCCGCGTAGCCACCGCCGCCGAGGAGCACCCCCACGGCCAGCGCCCGCCCCCGCAGGATGGTCGCCTCGCCGCGGGCGGCGAGGACGCCCCAGAAGAGGAGCGAAGCGAGGAGAAAGCGGAAGAAGAGGACGGTCGGAATCGAGAGGCCGGCCGCGGCGGCGAGTTTGCCGAAGATACCGAGGGTGGCGAACCCCGCCGCGGAGCAGAAGACGAACAGCGCGCCGACCGTGTCCTCGTCCATACTCGGGAGCCACGATGAGAGGGGAAAACCGGTTCGGATTCGCCCGCACCGCAATCGGTAAGCCGGACGGCGAAAATGGGGAGCCGTGAGCGTCCTCGCCCGACTCGAAGCCCGCACGCCGCCGATGGTCGCGCTGGCCGTCGCGGTGGTCGCCGTCTCCACGAGCGCCATCCTCATCCGCTTTTCCGACGCGCCGAAGGGGCCGATGGCGTTCTACCGCGTGCTGTTCACCTGCCTGTTGCTCACCCCCCTTGCACTCCGGGGCGGCACGAACCTCGAGAGCCTCTCGAAACGCGACTTGCTCTCGGCGATGCTCGCGGGGGTCGCGCTCGCCGCGCACTTCGTCACGTGGTTCGAGTCGGTGGACCGAACCACCGTCGCGGCGAGCGTCACGCTCGTGACGACCCAGCCAGCCTTCGTCGCGGTCGGGGGCTGGCTCCTGCTCGACGAGCGACTCAACCGCCGCATCGGCCTCGGAATCGCCGTCGCCCTGCTCGGGTCGGTGGTGATGTCCCTCTCGGGACTGCTCGGCGGGTCGTCCGCGCCGGAACCCCTGCTCGGGAACGCGCTGGCGCTGGCGGGGGCGATCCTCGCCGGCATCTACGTGCTCGCGGGGCGGTCGGTGCGCCAGCGCGTCGACCTGCTTCCGTACGTCACCGTCGTCTACGCCGTCTGCACGGTCGTCCTCCTCGGGTACACGCTCGCCATCGGCGACCCGCTGGTCGACTACCCGCCCCGCGAGTGGCTCCTCTTTCTGGGGATGGCCATCGGCCCGGGTGTCTTCGGACACACCGTCATCAACTGGGCGCTGGCGCACGTCGAGTCCTCGGTGGTGAGCGTCTCGCTGGTGGGCGAGCCGGTCGGTTCGACGATCCTCGCGCTGCTGTTGCTCTCGGAGGTGCCGGACGCCATCACCCTCGCCGGCGGGGCCGTCGTCCTCACCGGGATCTACGTCACGACGACGGGTCGTTCCTGAGCCATTCACAGCCGAAGGTTTTTGTTCGAAGGCGTGTGCAAAAATCCTATGTTGCGCGCTCGGTTCGTCGTCATCGCACTCCTCGGGGTGGCCGCGATTGGGGGAGCGGCGGCCGTGCTGGACAGCGTCCCGACGACCGACGTGAAAGCCCACTCCCCCGTCGGTGACGCGGCTCGGCCCGGTGGCGGCGGCGGTGATCGGACAGCGCCGGCCAGCGGGCTGGTCGCCGAAGCCCAGTCGGGTCTCTTCCCAGGTGGGGGTGAGGGGGACTCACCGACCCTGGCCACTGATCGACAGGTCTTCGGGGGTTCGTTCGATGGGGTCCCGGTTCTCGGCGGCGAGGGTTCCGATTCGAGCCCATCGAAATCCGTGTCGGGCCGTCCCGGCTCGCCGCAACAACGGGAGCCGAACCAGCAGTCAGCGGTGAGTGGTGGGCCTGCTGGAGGCACGAGCGAGGTGAGCGACTCCTCGGGTGGCCCCCCGGCCGGAGGTGACGGCGGTGAGCCGGGGGACCGCGGTCAGAACGGCGGTGGCGGACAGGCCGCGGCGGCAGGCAGCGGTCCCGGTAGTGGTGGTGGCTCCGGTTCCGGCTCCGGCGGCGGGACCGGGGCGGACAGCGGCTCGGGTGAACCGAGCAGCGGCGCGGAGAACCCGGTCGACGAACTTATCGAGAAACTGGACGTCCCCGATTCCCTCCTCGTCGCGCTCCTCGTCGGTGCAGCGGTGATCGCGCTGGGCGCACTTCTCACTGGACTCCACCGTGCAGGGGTACTGCGTCGTCCTCAGTTCCTACGACCGGTCGAGGCGAACCCAGCGGAAGGGGGCCACTCGAACGCCGACCCGAGGGGTCCCCACATCCCGGTCGATGCCGGCGACAACGGTGTCTACGACGCCTGGGAGACGCTCTGTCTCGCGGCGAACGCGACCGGGAACAGCCGGACGCCGACGGAGATCGCGGCCGACATCGTCGCCGAGGGCTATCCCGAGTCCCCGGTCGACCGGCTCACGGCGCTCTTCGTCCGCGTGCGGTACGGCGATGTCGAGGTGACGCCGGAGCGTGAATCCCGCGCGTCGGATGCCCTCTCCGATGCCCTACGCTGAGTCGTGCGCCTCGCGCGCGGCGCGCTCCAGCGTCGCCCGCTCGGGCGCGTACGCGAGGTGACTCTCGCAGTCGCAGTCGGACGCGCCGAAGCCCGCGACTGGGCCGTCGGGGAGCGCCCGCGCCACCGCGCACTCGATGTCCGCATCGATGGTACGCACGTCACCGACCAGCCGTGCCTCGGGATGCCCGACCAAGTAGTCGACGTGCCAGTGGCGGGTGTCGCGCTCGCCCGCCGCGAGTTCGTAGTGTCTGTCCACGCGCGAGAAGCCGCCCGCTCCGAACGCGCTTCCGGTGTAGGCGTAGTAGCCGGCCGAGAGATCGTGGTCCCCGAGCGCGCCGACCGCGATACTCGTCTCTACAGGGAGTTCGAGGAGGAGGGTGTAGGTGCCGCTGGGCATGGCTGTAGCTCCTCAGGAGAGGCCTAAAGCCACGCGACTCGCGAAACGTGAAAGACTCGACCGCGACTAGTGGATGTCGAGCGCTTCGATCTGCTCCTGGTACCGGTTGCGGATGGTGACTTCCGTGACCTGCGCCACGTCGGCGACCTCGCGCTGGGTCTTCTTCTCGTTACAGAGCAGGGAGGCGGCGTAGATGGCGGCAGCGGCGTAGCCCGTCGGCGACTTGCCAGAGAGCATCCCCTTCTCCGCGGTGACCTCGATGATCTCGCGGGTCTTCTGTTCGACCTCCTCCGAGAGCCCGAGTTCGGAGCAGAACCGCGGGACGTACTGGACGGGGTCCACGGGTTCGAGCCCCAGCGAGAGCTCCTGGGCGATGTAGCGGTAGGTGCGGCCGATCTCCTTCTGCTCGACGCGGGCCACCTCGGCGACCTCGTCGAGCGAGCGGGGGATGCCTTCCTGCCGGCAGGCGGCGTACAGTGCGCTCGTCGCGACGCCCTCGATGGAGCGCCCGCGAATCAGGTCTTCCTTCAGCGCGCGGCGATAGATGACGGAGGCGACCTCGCGCACGGAGCGCGGGACACCCAGTGCCGAACTCATGCGGTCGATCTCCGAGAGGGCGAACTGGAGATTGCGCTCACCGGCATCCTTCGTGCGGATGCGCTCCTGCCACTTGCGGAGGCGGTGCATCTGGGAGCGCTTCTCCGAGGAGATGGAGCGCCCGTAGGCGTCCTTGTCCTTCCAGTCGATCTGGGTGGTCAGGCCCTTGTCGTGCATCGTCTGCGTGGTGGGGGCGCCCACCCGCGATTTCGACTGCCGCTCGGAGTGGTTGAACGCCCGCCACTCCGGCCCGCGGTCGATGTTCTCCTCCTCCAAAATGAGTCCGCAGTCGTCACACATCAGTTCCCCGTCGCCCGTCTTCACCAGTGTGTCGCTCTCACACTCGGGACAGCCATGCTCCTCTTTCTCCTCTTCGCTCTCCACTGCGCGCTCTCGCTCACGGGTCGGGCCTGGCATTATACTTTTATAGTGGAGATAATCAGGATATAAATCCTTTGCTACCGGAACCAACTAGGCCAATCGATAGCACTCCCCGGGGAGTGTCGTGGGGTTGATACCCTCCGCGTGCGGGCCTCTCAGGTATGCAACTCGCGGAGTTCTGGGGCGTCGGCCCGAAGACGGCCGAGCTGCTCGAACGCGAACTGGGCGTCCCCGCCGCCATCGAGGCCATCGAGTCCGCGGACTCCCGTGCGCTGGTGAGCGCGGGGGTTCCCGCCGGCCGAGCCACGCGCATCCTCCGGCGGGCGAACGGCGGCGAGGGGCTGGACACGCTCGCCACCCGGGACGCCCGGTCGGTGTACCGTGACCTGCTCTCGCAGGCGGAGACGTACGCGGTGACGGCCCGCGCGGGCGACCGTATCCGGGTGCTCACGCCCCTGCGCACGCGCGGGGAGATTACGGAACGGCTGGACCGCGTGGCCGACGCCACCGACAGCTGGCGCGCCCTTACCGAAGGTAAACGTGCGGCCGTGCTCGCGGCGTTCGCGGACCACGACTCCCTCGATGGGGGCGAGCGCGCCGCGGTCGAGACGGCCATCGCGCTCGCTGACCTCGGTATCGACGACGGCATCTTCGCCCCGCTCGCGGGGCTCGACACGGACGAGCTCGCGGAGGCCGCCGTCGCCCTGCGCGCGCTAGAGGGTGACCGGCTCGGGGAGGGGGCGGACGACGAACTGGACACCCTCCGGCAGGGGCTCGGCCGCGTGGAGGACCTGCTCGCCTCGGGGGCGGTGCTCGAAGCGGTGAAGAACGAAGCCAGGGACGCCTCGGAGTTCCGGGACGCCTTCCTCCGCTACGTCGTCGACGAGACGGGGCTCCCGCGAAGCGACGTGCGGGAGGCCATGGCCGGCGACGCGGTGGACGCGGAGGGGTTCATCACCGAGTCGCTGCGGGCGCTGGCGGGCGAGCTCCGGACCCGCGTGGACGAGCGCGAAACCGCGGTCGCGGAGTCCCTGCGGGCCACCGTCGAGGCGACCCGCGAGGCCGTCGACGAGGCCGTCGACACGGTCGAATCGCTCGCCTTCGCCGTCTCGCTCGCGCGCTTCGCCGACGCGTACGACCTCACGCGCCCCACGATTTCGGAGGAGGACGTCCTCGCCGTGCGTGCGGCCCGGAACATCGACCTGCTCGACCGCGGGGAGGACGTGCAGTCGATCACCTACGCGGTGGGCGACCACTCGCTGGATGTCCCCCCCGGGAGAGTCTCCGTCCTCACCGGCGCGAACTCCGGCGGGAAGACCACCCTGCTCGAAACGCTCTGTCAGGTCCAGCTGCTCGGCCAGATGGGGCTCCCCGTTCCCGCCGGGGAAGCCGAGCTGGGGCTCGTCGATTCGGTGGTGTTCCACCGGCGGCACGCCTCGTTCAACGCGGGCGTGCTGGAGTCCACCCTCCGGTCGGTCGTCCCGCCGCTCACCGCGAGCGGCCGGACGCTAATGCTCGTCGACGAGTTCGAGGCCATCACGGAGCCGGGGAGCGCGGCGGACCTCCTGCACGGGCTCGTGACGCTCACCGTCGAGCAGGAGGCCGTCGGGGTGTTCGTCACCCACCTCGCGGAGGACCTCGAACCGCTCCCCGAGACGGCCCGCGTGGACGGCATCTTCGCGGAGGGGCTGACCCCCGACCTGGAACTCGAAGTCGACTACCAGCCCCGGTTCGGCACGCTCGGGCGCTCCACCCCGGAGTTCATCGTCTCCAGGCTCGTGGCGCAGTCGACCGACCGTGCGGAACGCGCTGGGTTCGAGGTGCTCGCACGGGCGGTGGGGAAGGAGGCGGTTCAGCGGACGCTGGCGGACGCGCGGTGGCAGGAGTAAGAGAGGTAGCTCCCCGCTACACGGCGACAGGCGCACGCTGGCACGAGGCCAGCGTGGTCATCGCCGTGCGACGGCGACGAGCGTCGCCGCAGCGGCGAACTGGAGGGTCGAACTCGTCAGCAGGACCACGCAGCTGACGACCACCAGCGTGGCCGTCAGCGAGCGGTGGACTGCGGGGGCGGGTCGGTGCTGTTCGTAGGCGGTGCGCGTGCGGTGGGTGTCGCGTGACATGGGTTGTGTGCGGTCATGGGTGGCTAGCGGTCGAGTCGGTCGGCGCGCATGACGCCGAAGCCGTCCTCCAGCGAGTCGAGGGCGGCCGTGTCGGCGAGGTCGAGTTCCGCGACGACGTCGACGTAGATGTCGGCGGCCGTCGGGCGGACGTCGTCGATCTCGCGAACCGTGACGCGGTCGACGCCGTCGACCTTCTCGAGGACGGTGCGGGCTCCGGCACCGAGATCGCCCATGCGGCCGCGCGGGACGCGCAGCTCACAGGCCACGCGGACCTCGGTGTGTTGCATCTGGATTGCCATTGCAGGCCCCCGGCGCGAGTCGAACGCGCCGCGTTGCCACCGGGCGGGGGTGGCACAGGGCGGGGGCTACCGGCGTGGTGACGGCCCGAAGAAGAGTTCCCGACCCGTCGCCACGACGGGATGACCCCGCCTTATGCGGTGTGAGTCGGGAACTGGAGCGTGGCGTTCACGATGCCCCACTTCCCGACGGCAGAGACCCCCGTCTCGCGACGGGCGGTCTCGGGGGAAGTGGTGTCGTACATCGTGAATCACTCAGTTCGTATCTCTCCCTGTAAGCGGATTCGTATTAATTATTTTGCACGTTTGTCAGGCCGTTACACGGTGGGCGAGTGGCGTCGAATCTCAGAGCTCGCTGTCCTCCACGAGGGCCTCGCGGGAGAGTTCGTCGGGCGACTTGTGGCCGGTCAGGCCGAGGGTGATGTCGAAATCGGCGAGGAAGTTCTTACACAC
Source organism: Natronomonas sp. EA1 (assembly GCF_051195035.1). Lineage (NCBI taxonomy): Archaea > Methanobacteriati > Methanobacteriota > Halobacteria > Halobacteriales > Natronomonadaceae > Natronomonas > Natronomonas sp. EA1. Next base: position 910,307 of record NZ_JBNTJV010000001.1, on the reverse strand, counting down.
CTCCGCGACACCTTCCTGTCCTTCGAGCGCGAGACCGTAGGCGTACGGTCGGCCCAGGAGCACGGAATCCGCGCCGAGCGCGAGCGCCTTGATGGCCTGGGCCCCGCGCCTGATCCCCGAGTCGAACAGCAGGGTGGCGTCATCCCCCACCGCGTCCCGGACGCGGGGGAGCGCGTCGATGGCCGCGATGGAGCCGTCCACCTGTCGTCCTCCGTGGTTCGAGACGACGACGGCCTCCGCGCCGTGCTCGAACGCGGCTCGTGCGTCGTCGGGGTGGAGGATCCCTTTCACGACCACCGGGAGCTCCGTCTGGTCGGTGAGCCACTCCAGGTCGTCCCAGGTGAGCGAGGCGTCGCCGAACACGTCGAGGAACTCCTTCACCGTCGCGAGCTGGTTCTCCTCGGGCGGCGCGTCCAGCCGGTCGAGGAACACGTCGTCGGAGACGTAGTTCGCGATCCCCTCTCCATCCAAGAAGGGGAGGTAGGCGTGTTCGATGTCGCGTTCCCGCCAGCCGACGAGCGGGGTGTCGACGGTGACGACGAGCGCCTCGAACCCCGCGTCCTCCGCGCGGGAGACGAACGACTGTGCCAGCTCGCGGACGGGGCTCCAGTAGAGCTGGAACCACTTCGGGACGTCCGGGGCCTCCGCCGCGACCTCCTCCATCGTGTAAGAGGAGACGGTCGAGAGGACGAACGGCATCCCCACGTCGTTCGCGGCGCGGGCCACCGCGAGTTCGGCCTCCTCGTGGATGATGCTCTGGACGCCGATGGGGGCGAGCAGCGCGGGGGCGTCGAGTTCGCTCTCTAAGAGGTCGGTCGAGAGGTCACGTTCGGCCACGTCCCGCAGCATCCGGGGGACGAGATGCCACCGCTCGAACGCCGTGGTGTTCCGGCGGGCGGTGTTCTCAGAGCCCGCGCTCCCTGCCACGTAGGCGTGGGCCTCCTCGGTCATCGCATCGAGGGCCGCGCGTTCGAGTTCCTCGAACCGCGGGGGTATCGAGGGCGTGATGTCCGCGAGCCCCTCCATGTACACTTCCAGCAGGCGCTGTCGGCCACGGCTGTCGTCCATGGCCCGACTCCACCGCGAATCGTGTTATACTTTGGCACGAGTTTGGGTGGTCAAGCCTCGAGTATTTATACTCGAAATCGGACGTTAGAGTAACGACGGCCAGTGGCGTCTAATCGCCGCCGGCCACTTCCATCATGCTCCCCGAAGCCACACTCTCCGATGGCGCATTCGTCGACCTCGAGGTCGAGTTCCTCTCGCGACGCGTGTCGCGGGGCGGCGACCGCCCGGTCAGAACGCTGACGGTGGGCTGTGCCGGCGACACCCACCCGCTGGTGCTCGCCGGCGACGACAGCTACCCGTGGCTCCGGACGGGCGAGCGCTACGCGGTCGTCGACGCGCTCGTCTGTGACCCGGTTCGCCCCCGTCCGAAGTCGCTTTTCGTCTGCACGGACTGCGACGAGCGGATGCACGTGGGCTGTCTCTCCGCGAACTTCGCCGACCCCGTGCGCGATGCCATCCGCGAGACGGGGCCGGTCGCGACGCTCATCGCGCTGTCGGAGACGCGGGTCGAACCCCTCTCCGAGGCGTGGACCCCGCGTGAGCCCCGCGAGAGCGAGTTCCCCTCGCGGTACGTCTGCCCGAGTTGTGACCGCGTCGCGGCGGCCCCCGTCCTCGGCTGAAGCACCCGCCCGCAGTCAGAACGCGGGCCGCTCCTTGTAATCGATGGGGTCGCGCGCCCCCGCCTTCCTGAACGCCTGCAGTCTGAACGCACAGGAGTCGCACGTCCCGCAGGCGGGCGTCCCCTCGCGATAGCAGGACCAGGTGTGCTCGAAGGGGACGCCGAGTTCGAGGCCGCGCTCGGCGATGTCCGTCTTCGACCACTCGGCGAAGGGAGCCTCGATGCTGATCTCGGTCTCGGGTCTCGTCCCTACCTCCACCACCCGCTCGAACGCCTCGAAGAATGCGGGCCGACAGTCCGGGTACCCGGAGAAATCCTCCGAGTGGGCGCCGATGAAGACGGCCTCGGCGTCGTTCGCCTCGGCGTAGGAGACCGCCATCGCGAGCAGGTTCGCGTTCCGGAACGGGACGTAGGTGTCCGGCACCTCGTCGCTCTCTACGTCCGCGTCGGCCACGGCCATCTCCGTATCCGTGAGTGAGGACCCGCCGATCTGCTGGAGGTGGTCCGTCTCGATGTGGAGGAACGGAGCGTCCACCTCCTCGGCGAGGCGTTTCGCGCACTCGAACTCCGTCGTCTCGGTTCGCTGGCCGTAGGAGGTGTGGAGAAACAGCGGCTCGTACCCCTGCTCCATCGCCTCGTAGACGGCCGTTGCACTGTCCATCCCGCCGGAGACGAGCACGACGGCTCGTCGCGTCTGGTGAGAACTCATGTCTCTGGAGCGTCGTTCCACAGGTCGACGTGGAGTCTCGGTGTGTAGCGGTAGCCGTGTTCGAGCGCCAACTCGGCCACGACGCCGCGGGTCTCCGCGAGCCGCTCGCGGGTCGTCCCCTCGGGCATCAGGAGGACGCGGTCGTCCGGCACGGCGACTGCCTCGCGGACCCGCGCGAGGAGCGATTCGATTTCCGCCATATCCTCGCGGCCAGTGACGACGAACTTCAGCTGGGTGTCGTAGTCGCGACAGAGCGCCCGGAGCGCGTCGATATCGATGCGGTCGCGCTCGTGGCGCTCCGGCCAGTCGCCGACGGGCTCGTCACCGCCCGCGGGCGGGCGCTCGGGGGTGGGCGTGCTCGAGGAGAGCTTCGGGCTCACGGACGCGAGGTCGATGCTCGCCTCCCGGTGGATGGTGCCGTTCGTCTCCACGGTGGTGTGGTACCCCCGCGCGGCGAGTTCGTCCAGCAGGTGCACGGCCGACTCGTGGATGAGCGGCTCCCCGCCGGTGAGGACGACGTGCTCCGCGTCGTACTCGGCCACGCGCTCGACGATGGCGTCGACGGCGTCCCACGCGCCCGTCGGCTCCCAGGAGGTGTGATAGGAGTCACAGAACCAGCACCGCAGGTTACAGCCGGCGGTCCGGATGAAGACGGAGGGGACGCCGTTGAGGATACCCTCACCCTGCAGCGAGCAGAACAGCTCGTTCACGGGGAGCGCGGGGCCCTCGGGGCGTTCACCCTCCTCGACGTGGCTCGTGACGGGCATCAGTAGCCGGCACAGAGCTCGCTCGTCTCGGCGATGGAGACGGAGACCTCGGTGACGTTGCCGGGGAGCGCGTCGAGCAGTTTCCGTTCGAGGACGACGGCCATCACCTCGGCCGTCGGGGGCTGGGGGAGGATGACCAGCCCGTCGGCGTCACCCGCGGCCTCGAACGCCTCGATGAGGGGGTCTCCCTCCTCTACGAGGAAGCGGTGGTCCCATTCGTCGATGATGGACGTGACCGCACCCTTGTCGACGACCCACCCCTCGTCCGTGAGGGTCCCGCGGATCTCGACGGTGAGCTCGTAGTTGTGGCCGTGGGGACGCGAGCACTTCCCGTCGTGGTGCAGCAGTCGGTGACCGGCGCTGATCCGGATGGGCCGGTCGCGGCCGATCTGGAGGACGCGCTCGCCCGCTTCGGCGAGTGTAGATTCTTGCAGGGCACTTCGGGACATATTCGGGTATTACTGGGGTAATACTTAACGCTGTCTCCCCGTACCGATAGCTTCCTACGGGTCGGGTTTCGAGTGGGGGTATGGACCTCGCTCCCGGTGCGTGGCGGCTGGCGACCCCCGTCTTCCTCCTCGCCGTCCCCGCCACCCTCCTGTTCGCCCCGCTCGGCCCGCTTCTCGTCCTCCTGGGCGCGTTCGTCCTCTGGTTCCACCGCGACCCGCATCGGCCGGTCGGGGATGGAATCGTCGCACCAGCGGAGGGGACCGTCTCCGTCGTCCGCGAGGAGGACGGCCGCCTCCGTGTGGGCGTGTTCATGAGCCCCTTCTCCGTGCACGTGAACCGCGCGCCCCTCGCCGGTACCGTTCGGGAGGTGGAGCACGTCCCCGGCGCGTACAAACCCGCGTTCTCGAAGGACTCCGATCGCAACGAACGGGTCCGCGTCGTCTGTGAGGAGTACGAGACCGTCCTCATCGCGGGCTGGTTCGCCCGGCGCATCCACCCGTACGTCGAGGCCGGCGACGACCTCGACCGGGGCCAGCGCATCGGCCACATCTCCTTCGGTTCGCGCGCGGACGTGCTCATGCCCCCGGGCGTCACGCGCGAGGACCTCGTCGTCGACGTGGGAACCCGCGTCCGCGCGGGTGAGTCGCTCACCGGGCCGCTCACGTAGAAGCCGCGAAACGAACCCCGCCGCTCACATGTCCTCGCCGTGCGAGACGCCCATCCCGACGACATCGGCGGTCTCGACGGCCTCCACGACGTCGGGGAGGGCATCGAGGAGGGCGTCGACCTCGCTTTCGGGGAGCGCGACCGGCACGTCACCGAACTGGGTCGGCTCGCCGACCTCGACGGCCTCGGCGATGGGGTCGACTGCCTCCTCGGGGTCGGCGTCGTCGGCCACCCGCAGCATGAGCGAGACGGACTCGTCGGGGGTCGGGTCGGTGCGGATCGTCCGAACGGTGGGCGAGAGGTACATACCTCCTCTCGGGGATGGGGGGATTTCCCTCTTGTTACCCCTGGCCGACCATCGAGTCCTCGTCCGCCCACTCCTTCTCGCGGAGTTCGTACTTCTGGATCTTCCCGGTCGCCGTCGTCGGCAGGTCCGTGACGAACTCGAACCGGCGGACCGTCTTGTAGGAGGCGAGCCGTTCACGGGTGAACTCGGTCAGCTCCTCTTTGGTGACGCCGGGGTCGTCGGGGTCGCCGGACTCGGGGACGACGAACGCCTTCGGCGTCTCACCCCACTCCTCGGAGGGGGAGGGGATGACCGCCACGTCGGCGACCTCGGGGTGGTCGAACAGCGTGTCCTCCAGCTCGATGCTGGAGATGTTCTCCCCGCCCGAGATGATGATGTCCTTCTTCCGGTCCTGGATGGAGATCATCCCGTGTTCGTCGATGGTGGCCAGATCGCCCATGTGGTAGTAGCCCTCGATGCGGTCGTTGAACGCCTCCTCGGTGGCGTCGGGCTTCTCCCAGTACCCCTCCATCACCTGATTGCCGCGGACGACGATCTCGCCGATGGTGTTCCCGTCGGGCGCCACGTCGTTGCCGTCCTCGTCGACGACGCGGACCTCCGTCCCGAGGTAGCCGAGCCCCTGTTTCTTCTTCATCGCGTAGGGCTCGTCCGTCGAGGCGAGGAGCTTCGGCGTGTTCGAGGTGGTGATGAGCGGGCCCGTCTCCGTCGCGCCGTAGACGTGGATGAGGTCCCAGCCGAAGTCCTCCTCGACCGCCCGGATGGTCGCCTCCGGCGGGGCCGCGCCGGCCGTCGCCGCGCGCACCTCGTTGTCCCCCTTCGTGGGCATCTCCCCGTCGTAGTAGTTGATGAGCATGTTCAGCACCGTCGGCGCGGCGCACATGTACGAGACGTCCTCCTCGATGACGGTATCGAAGATCCACTCGGCGTCCACGCCACGAGTACAGATCTGGGTCGTCCCCATCCCCACCGCGGCGAAGATGTGCCCCCAGCCGTTGACGTGGAACATCGGGAGCGTCCACAGATACACGTCGTCGTCCTGGATCTCCTGGTGGATGGCGACGAGATACGCGTGGAGCGTCTCCGTTCTGTGCGTTCGCATCACGCCCTTCGGGTCACCCGTCGTCCCCGAGGTGTAGTTGATGGTGATGACCTCGTCCTCACTCATCTCCGGGCGCGTCACGTCCGGCTCCGTCTCGTCGAGCAGCGTGTCGAAGTCCTCCCAGTCGCCCTCTACGTTCTCGGCGTCGTTCGTGATGAACACCTCCGTCGGCACGTCGTCGCGCACCGTCTCGATGCGGTCCGCGTACTCCGCGTCGGCGTAGATGGCGCTCACCCGCGCGTTCGAGAGGATGTACTCGAAGTCGTCGGGGGTGAGCCGGTAGTTGAGTGGGGTGTGGACCGCCCCGATCTGCATCGAGCCGTAGGCGGCTTCGAGATGGTAGTGCGTGTTCGGGTCCAGTACGGCCACGCGGTCGCCCTTCTCGATGCCCCGTGCCTGCAGCACGGTCGAGAACCGGTCGACGCGGTCCCCGAACTCCTCGTAGGTGTACCGCTCGCCCGTGGTCGCGACGATGCCCTCCTGGTCGCCGTAGTGTCGCCGAGCCCTGTCGAGGAACTCGGTCACAAGCAGTGGCTTGTGCATACTCCGCCCTACCAGAGACGGTACTAAATAATTATGTCCATCAGTGGGGGCGGTACTTTTGGCCTTTGCTACCGATGTTCACACTATGTTCGAGGACCGACTCGACGCCGGTGAACAGCTCGCCGACGCGGTCGCGGACCGTGATATCGACGCGGACGTCGTCCTCGCCATCCCCCGTGGCGGCCTCCCGGTCGGCCGGGCCGTCGCGGACCGGCTGGTCGTCTCTCTCGATATCATCGCCGTGAAGAAGATGGGATTACCCGGCAACCCCGAGTTCGCCATCGGCGCGGCCGCCGCCGACGGGAGCGCCTGGGTGAACGACGCGGTCGTGACACGCCACGGCATCGACGAGGAGTACGTCGAATCGGAGCGCCAGCGCGCCGCGGCCACCGCCCAGGAGAAACTCGCCCGCTACCGCGGCGACCGCCCGGCCCCCGATCTGGAGGGGGAGCCCGTCGTCGTGGTCGACGACGGCGTCGCGACGGGAGCGACAGCCCGCGCCTGTCTCCGGCAGGTCCACAACGCCGGCGCAGAGCACATCGTTCTCGCGGTTCCGGTCGGCTCCCCCCGGTCGCTCCGCGATCTGGAAGATGAGGCCGACGAGGTCGTCGCCGTCGAGGAGCCCGCGGGGTTCAGCGCCGTCGGCGCCCACTACCGTGACTTCAGTCAGGTCTCCGACGCGGAAGCCCGCAGCTATCTCGCCTGGACGGAGGTGTGACATCGCTCGCAGTGCTCGCCGGTTTGCTTCTGGAAGAATGCTCCGTCAGGGATTCGAACCCGATTGCGAGACTCACTACGTTCCTCTCGCGTGCTTCGAATCCCTGCCGTGCGCGCTTCTGTCTCGCAAGCACCTCGCTGTCGCTCGGTGACTTGCTTCGTGAGAAGTGCTCCGTCAGGGATTCGAACCCTGGTCCTTGCCGTGAGAGGGCAAGATGATTGGCCGGACTACACCAACGGAGCGGTGTGGTCGACGCGGCGTGCGTCTGCAATCACAGGTATCGCGGTTGGACACATAACGGTTCCGTTTCGACCGCGCCGTGTAGTGGTTTCTCACTCCTCGTCGTCGAACGGTGATCTGGCGGCGTCGGGTTCGTGGCCGGACAGTGAGATGATGTTCTCGCGGCCGACGCGGAGTTTGGAGATGTCGCCCTCCTCTTCCATCTCGGAGAGGAGCATCGACACCTTGGACTTCGACCAGCCGGTCTCCTCGACGATGTTGACCTGTTTCATCCGACCGCCACGCTCTTCGAGCATCGAGACGACGCGGTCCTCGTCGGTCATCAGCTCCTCGTCGCTGATCGTGGGGGCGGTGTCGCCGTCCGGGTCGTCGCCGCCGTCGCCCGACGCGGCGGCCGCGGCACTCCCGTCGTCATCGTCCCCGAAGACGCCGGTGCGGTAGGCGGCGGCGACCGCGCCGAGGAGGAGGACAACGAGGAGCGCGACGATGGGGAGGATGCCGGGTCCGCCGCCAGTGCTCCCGTCGGTCGTGGTCGGAGTGGGGGTCGGAGTGGGGGTTGGTTCCCCGTCACCCGTCGTCGGGGTCGGGGTGGCCGTCTCGGTGGAGAGCACCACGCGTGGGCGGTTGTCGGAGAAGGAGCGTTCCCCGTCCCAGGTGACGGTGTCGCTCTCGGCGAGGGTTCCTCCGGAGGTGGCGTCGGGGCCGGAGCTGACCTCGCTGAAGACGAGGTCGTCGCCGTGGCCGATGACGAGCCGCTGGCTCGGGCCGATGTAGAGTCCGCCCTCGAACACGTCGCCCACGACGACCCGGTCACCCGTGACCACGGCGAACCCGCTCCAGTGGAAGGACATCTCCACGATACCCTGATTGCCGAGCTGGTTCACATACGCCTCCTTCGAGAAGCCGGTCGCGTTCATCTCCCGCCCCGTCGTCCGCTGGCCGTCGGCGACGAGCGCCCGTGCGCGGTTCTTGAAATCCGTATACAGCTGCGTCTCCTGGCTGTTGAACCGCGCTGCGAACTCCCGGAACTGCTGGCGTTCGGACGCGTTGGCGAGCGTCTGCTTGTAGGTGAAGGTCCACTCCGCGCTCCCGTTCGCGTGGACGGTGATGGTGAACTCCGTGCGGTCGAACTCCTGGGCGGAGAGCTTGACCTCCCCCGAGGTGGAGCTCGCGGCCGTCCCGACCGGCGCGAGCGCCGAGAGGAGAACGAGGGCGAGGGCGAAACCGACAGCCAACGGTCGGGACATCTACCGTATCTCCCGCGAGCCTCGAATAAAAAAGCACCTGAAACTGCCGTCTCCCCGTGTCTCCGAGGTGTTCAGTTACTCCCGTCGCCGGCCGCGAGCGCGTCAGCCAGCTTCTCGACGGGGTGTGGCGGCTGTTCACCCTCGTGGCTTTCCAGCTGGCTCCGGCAGGATGCCCCCGGGGCGACGACGGTGTCACCCTCGCTGGCCTTGACCTGCTCGAACAGCACGCCGGCGATGGACTGGCTCATCGAGTAGTGTTCGGCCTCGTAGCCGAAGCTCCCGGCCATGCCACAGCAGCCGGAGTCGAGCGGGTCGACCGCGTACCCCGCGCGCCGGAGCACCCCGACGGCGTGGTGGTCCTTCTTCGTCGACTTCTGGTGGCAGTGGCCGTGGTAGGTGAGATGCTCGGTCGGGGCGTCCCACGCGATAGTGTCGTCGAGCCGGAACGTGTCGAGGTACTCACACAGCCCGTAGCTGTTCTCGGCGACGCGGGCCACGTCCGGTCCGGAGAGCAGGTCCAGGTAGTCCCGCTGGAACATCACCGCGTCGGAGGGTTCGACGACGACCACGTCCCAGCCCGCGGCCACGTCCGGGGCGAGGGTGTCGACGTTCCGCGCCGCGCGGGCCTTCGCCAGGTCGAGAAAGCCCTTCGAGTGGGCGGCGCGCGCGCTCGGCCCCGTCTCGGGGACGCGGACGTGGACGCCTGCGGCCTCGAGCACGCGCACGGCGGCTTTCGCCACGTCGGGGGCGCTGTAGTTCGAGTACGTGTCGGGGAACAGCAGCACCCGTCTACCGGCCTCGGCTTCGGGCACGGCGGGGCCGCGCTCGGCGTACCAGTCCGTGAAACTCTGGCGTTCGAAGGTGGGGAGTTTGGCCTCCCGGGCGATGCCGAGCCCCTTCTCCATGAGCCAGCGCACGCCGGGTACCTTCGTCGCGAGGTTCGACAGCGGGGCGAGCCGACTCCCCCACCGCGAGGCGCTCTCGACGTTCGAGAAGAGCACCTCCCGCACGGAGGGGCTGTGCTCCTGGTGGTAGGCGTGTTCCACCTCGGCTTTGAGCTTCGCCATGTCCACCTCGCTCGGGCAGTCGTTCGCACACCCCTTACAGCCGATACAGAGGTCCATCACTTCGGCCATGAACTCCGGGTCCGTCGTCTCCGTGTCGAGCCCCCCGCTCATCGCCTGCCGGAGCATGTTCGCCCGGCCGCGGGTGGCGAGGCTCTCCTCCTCGGCGGCGCGGTAGGTCGGGCACATCACCCCGCCCGTCGTCTCCTGTGGCCCGCGACAGCCGCCACAGCCGTGACAGAGCTCGACCATCCCCTGCATGCCGTTGTCGTTCTCCCAGTTCAGCGCGGGCTCGAAGCCGAGCTCGAGGTCGTACTCCGGGTCGAACCGGAGATTCTCGGTCATCGACACGTCCCCGCAGACCTGCCCCGGATTGAGGAGCCACTGGGGGTCGAACGCCGTCTTGAGCTCCTGGAACAGCCCGAAGACGTCCTCGCCGTACAGCTTCCGGTTCCACTGGGTCCGGGCGCGGCCGTCGCCGTGTTCGCCCGAGACGGAGCCACCGTATTCGACGACGAGATCGGTCGCGGCGTCCGCGATGGCCTCCATCGAGGCGACCCCCTCCGCCGTCTTGGTGTTGATGAGCGGCCGGATGTGGAGACAGCCGGGGCCGGCGTGTGCGTAGAAGCTCGCGAACGTGCCGTTCTCCTCGAGGACCTCCTGGAAGTCGGCGACGTACTCCGGGAGGTTCTCCGGCGGAACGGCGGTGTCCTCGATGAACGAGATGTGTTTCGCGTCGCTCGTCCGGCCCAGGAGGATGGGGAGCCCCGACTTCCGGAGCTTCCAGAACCGCGCGCGCTCCTCGTCGTCGTGCGCGCCGACCCCCGAGAGCGCGTGGACGGGGGCGTCGGTCCTCTTTGGGTCATCGCCCGGTTCGAACTCGGTTATCGCGTCGGGGTAGCGGTCCGCGAGCATGTCGGCGACCTGCTGTCGCCCGTGGTCGTCCGAGTCGGCGTAGAACTCCACGAGGAGCATCGCCCCCGCGCCGTCGGGCACCATCTCCTCGACGAGCGGGCCGAACTCGCTCGTCTCGCCCGCGAGGTCGAGCAGCACGTCGTCGAGCACCTCCACCGCGGCGGGGTCGTGTTCGAGGATGGGCGTCACGTCCCGCATTGCGGTCACCAGATCGGGATAGCCGAGCAGCGCGACGGATTTCGTCTCCGGGATGGGTTCTAAGGAGACGGTCGCCTCGGTGACGACGGCGAGCGTTCCCTCCGAGCCCGCGAGCAGCCGGGCCAGGTTCACGGTCCCCGTCTCGGCCTCCTCCGCCAGCCGGTCGAGGTTGTACCCCGAGACGTTGCGTTTGAGGCGCGGGAACGCCCCCTCGATCGCCTCCAACTCCTCGTCGATGATGCGGGCGACCATCGCGTACACCCGTGCCTCGATGGAGTCCTCGCCCGCGCGCTCGCGGACCTCCTCGACCGACACCTCCCCGAACCGGGTGACGCTCCCGTCGGCGAGGACGACCTCGAGCTCCTCGATGTAGGCGTCGGTCTTCCCGTAGACGAGCGAGTGGCTCCCCGTGGAGTTGTTACCGATGGCCCCACCGAGGACGGATTTGTCACCCCATGCCGGGTCGGGCGCGAACTTCAGGCCGTGTTCCGCGAGCGCGCGGTTCAGATCGCCGAGCCGGACGCCGGGTTGCGCGGTGGCGCGGCGGGCCTCGGGGTCCACGTCGCGGAGGCTCGTCAGGTGCTTCGAGAAGTCGAGGACGACGGCCTCGTTCACCGTCTGCCCGGCTAGCGAGGTCCCGCCCCCGCGCGGGAGGACGGGGATCTCGCGTTCCGCACAGTACTCGACGGTCGCGGCCACGTCGTCGGTGTCCGTGGGGAAGACGACGCCCACGGGCGTGACCTCGTAGGCGCTGGCGTCCGTCGCGTACTGCTGGCGCGTGAACTCGTCGAACCGGACCTCCCCCTCGACCAGCGACCGCAGGTCGGCGACCAGTCCCGGGCGGCGCACCTCGTCGCCCGCGTAGTCGTAGTCGGCGCGCGGGTCCGTCGCCGGGTCGTCGATAGCCATACCCTCCATTGGAAGGGGGGTCTCTAAAAGTCAGTCCTGCTCTGCGATTTCTGCCGACGGCGCGTTCGCCTGCACGCTCTCGATCCCCTGTTTGGCCTTCTGCTTCGAGGCGTACCCCTCACCGGAGTCCGCGATGATGTTCCCGTTGTCGTGGCGGAGCCGCCAGCGGTACTTCCCCTGTTTGTCCTCGTAGAGTTCGAACGTCGCTCCCATGGCAGGGGGGTCGCCGCCCGCCTGCAAAAACCTTCTCGCGGGACGTTTATGTCCTCTCCCCGCCCAGTCGACGTATGGCCGCTGGTGATACCCTTCTCAACGCGCTGATCGGCGCGGTCGTCTCCGTCGTCCTCTCGTTTCTCCCGTTCGCCACCGTCCTCGGCGGCGGAATCGCGGGCTACCTCCAGGACGGCGACTACGCGACGGGCGCGAAAGTCGGCGCGCTCTCCGGACTCATCGCGTTCCTCCCGTTCGTCGGGCTCGCCGCCCTCGTCGGGGCGTTCCTCCCGTTCGTCCCCATCGAAGTCGCGGGGCTCGGCCTCCTCGCCATCCTCGTCATCGGCGTCATCGGCCTCGGCTACTTCGTCGGCGCGGGGGCGCTCGGCGGCGTCCTCGGCGTCTACCTCAGAAACGAGCTGTGAGTCGGTTCGCGACCCTGTAGACAGCGCTACGGTGCGAGCCGGTTCTTCCGGTTGCGCATCTTCTCGTTGTAGTACTCGAAGGTGATGGGACACCACTCCTCCGCGAGCTCCAGTACCTGCTCCGTCAGCTCGCGGATCTCCCACTGGGCGTCGGCGGCCGCTCGCATGTCGGCGACGTGCATCAGCATTCTCGCATTCAGGGTCATCACGATGTTCACCTCGGTGCCGATGGGGAGGACGAACCGCGCGTCCTCCGGGGGCATCCCCAACTCGAGCAGTTCCTGGTAGTCCTCGACGGCGCGGGTGACGGACTCGCGGAACACCGCCTTGCGTTTCTCGACCGTCTCCTCGTCGACGGCACCGGTCTTCTGGTTGCGGCCGACCCAGTTCGGGTCGCTCGCCGAGGGGGGCGTGACGACCATCTCCCCCTCGCGCACCGACTCGGGGTCCACGTCGTCGAAGCTCACGTAGCGCATCGACTGCACGTCGAAGCTGACGTGGCGGTGTCGGGTGAGCTGGGCCATACACGACCGGGAGACGCCCTCGATGGCGAACGTGGCGTGGGGGTGCTCGAAGGGCCCGTAGTGGCCGTGTGAGAGGAGATGGCCGATGAGGGTCCGTTTCTTCTCTTCGAGGCTCTCACCCTCGACAGTTGCCATCGTCTCCTCGAACGTCTGGTCCCCCACGAACCCGGGGGAGTAGTCGTTCCGCGCGCCGAGACAGATGACCCGTTCGGGGTCGTCAGTGGCTTCGATGAGGCGAACGTCCATACGCGGGTGGCGGACGCGCGCCCTGATAATACTATTCTCTCCGCTGGCGTTATCCCCCGGGGATGCGAGGGACTGCTATGCGTTACCAGACGACCAGCACCGACGACGTGGCGTCGCTCATCGACGAGGAGTGGGGCGGGATGTGGATGCTCCGGGACGCGCTCGGGGCGGACCACCTCGGCGTGACGGTGCTGGAACTCGAACCCGGTGGAACAGGGAAGCGCCACGACCACGCCGGGAGCGACCACGAGGAGGTGTATCTCGTCGTGGAGGGGACCCTCGAGGTCGACCTCGACGGGGAGACGGTCACCCTCGGCCCGCTCGAGGCCGTGCGCGTGGACGCGGAGACGACCCGACAGCTCCACAACCGCGGTGACGACTCCGTCATGGTGGTCATCGCCGGCGCTCCGTGAGCGAGTCGGCCCCTCTCCGTCCGCCGCGCGGACCTCCGAGCGACACCGATTAGGGCCCCTGATTCGAAGGGAGAGACATGATCCACAACCTCGCTGCGGGCCAGCAGGTGTTCACCTCGAACGTCTTTCTCATCACGGGTGACCGTACCGTTCTCGTCGACCCGGGCAACGAGTTCGATGTCGTCCCGGAGATCCGCGAGCACGTCGACGAACTCGACGCCGTCGTCCTCACGCACACCCACCCGGACCACATCGGCAACACGGCCGCCGTCGTGGAGGCGTTCGACGTCGACGTCTGGGGGTACGACCCCGGCCACGAGCTCGTCGACCACGCCATCGCCGACGGGGAGACCGTTCAGCTCGGCGACCACGCCTTCCGCGCGCTCCACACGCCCGGCCACAAGAACGACCATCTCTGTTTCTACGCGGCCGAGCCCCGCATCCTCATCGCGGGTGACCTCGTGTTCGCCAACGGCTCGTTCGGCCGCACCGACCTCGAAGAGGGGAACCGCGAGTGGCTCGTCGAGAGCATCGAGTACGTCCTCGACGCCATCGACGAGGAGCTGGCCGAGCTCCACACCGGCCACGGCCCGAGCGTCACGCGCGACCCCTACGACCACGTCGCGCACGCCGCGAAGGCCGCACGGATGTACTGACCGCTCGCTGGGTTCCGCGGGCCTCGGCTCCGACCGTCGCGGGCCAATCCTTATCCGCGCCGCCGACCGACTTCGTCCATGAGCCTGTTCACCGATGTCGGCCGAACCTTCGAGAAGACGAAACAGGCGTTTTTCGACGGAAAGGACGCGTACGTCTGTACCGCCTGTGGGGAGCGGCTCTCGGAGGACCACGACCACTGTCCGAACTGCGGGGAGGCGTCGGTCGAACCGGTCGAGTAGCGGTCACTCGACGCTCGCTACGCCGTCCGGAACTCGAAGCGCGCGCCGGGGCCGTCCCCGAGCGAGACCTCCCAGCCGTGGTCCGACGCTACCCGCCGGACGATGGCGAGCCCGAGCCCCGTCCCGGTCCCGGTGGTGACACCCTCCTCGAAGACGGTGTCGCGAACCGACTCGGGGACCCCCGGCCCGGTGTCCTCGACGTAGAACCCGTCCTCGAGGTCGCCGACGGTGACGGTCAGCGAGCGGGAGCCCGTAGAGCCGTGCTCCACCGCATTACGAAACAGGTTCTCGAACAGCTGTGCCAGCCGGTCGGGGACGGCCTCCACGGTCCGGTCCGTCTCGATCTCGAGGGTGGCATCTGCCGTGTCGATGACGTCCCACGCCTGGCGGACGATTTCGGCGAGTGACACTGGCTCCGTGGGAGCTCCACCGTTCCCCTCCCGGGCGAGCGAGAGCAGCTCGTCGATGCGGGTGTTCATCCGATTCGCTGCGCGTTCGACGACATCGAGCTGGTCGAGGTCCCCCGTCTCCTTCGCGAGTTCGACGTTCCCGAGGATGACCGAAAGCGGGGACCGGAGGTCGTGGCTGACGACGCGGGTGAAGGCGTCGAGTCGCTCGTTCTGGCGTTCGAGCTCCGCCTCGCGGTCGGCCCGAAGGAGGGCGGCCGCGGTGGCCGCCGCGAGCACGCTGAACAGTTCGACTTCGGTCGTGGAGAACGCCCGGCGGTCCGTCGTGCCGGTCATGATGACGCCGTACTCCCCGAGGGGGACGATGATCTCGGACTTGATGGGTGAGTCGGGGTTCAGACGGTCGGGTTCGTCGTGGACGTCGTCGATGACGCGCGGCTCCCCGGCTTCGAACACCTGCCAGGCGAGCCCCGTTCCGCGGTCGAACCGGGGAATCGTACCGACGAGGCGGTTCGACCCCTCCGTCGCATCGAGGGGGACGAGCGCGTCAGCCGCTTCGTCGTAGGTCCAGATCCCGGTGAAGGTGTGGTCCAGGATGTCCGTGGCGGCCTCGAGCGCGATGGCGGCCACCTCGGCGGGGGAGTCGGCGACGGTGAGCCGGTTCGCCGTCCGGTGGAGCTCGTGGAGGACGCGCTCGTGGTCCATCGGACTGGTCTCGACGGCGGCGACGACCCGGTCGGGGAGCGTCGCCGTCTCCTCCGGGGAGACGTAGTCGGCCGCGCCCGCGCGGAACGCGGCGACGGCGGCGGCTTCCGACCCGTTCTCCGGGACGGCGACGACGGGGAGGGAGGGATGGGTCGCCGCGAGCTCCGCGATGGTCGCTCCCCCGTCGCCGCCGAGGACGAGACAGTCCACGTCGGCGAGTGGGGTCGCCGAGCCGACCTGGGCTCCGGTCGTCAGGACGAACCGGTCGTCCGCGGCGAGCGGTGGGGTTGCGTGGCTCGCGTTCACGGCGAGGACGCGGATCGTCCCCGACTGCCCCGACAGAGACACCGACTCGTCACTCATTGCTCCTTCCGTACGGCCTCCTCCGAAATATGCGTTCGTGTCCGTGTTACGTCGCGTCGAGCAGCGCCTCGTACGCGGGGGCGTACGCGGCGGCGATGCGCGCTGGCTCCCCCCGGGTCCGGGCATCGAGAGCCGGCAGCTCGACGCGGGCGACGGGGTCGATGAGGTCGACGACGCGCGAGACGCGCTCCTCCAGTTGCCCCTCGCGGGCGCTCCCGCTCGCGACCTCGCAGGCTTTCGCGTACCGTTCGCCCCGGTAGATGCGGGCGCGTCGCGGCTCCACGACCGCGACGGCGTCGGGGACGAACCCGGAGAGGGGTCGCGCGATGTCGGCGTAGGACTCGACGACGGCCCGCTCCTCGTCGGCGATTCGCTCGGCCACGGCGTCCAGCGCGGGCCTGTGGAGCCGGGCCATCGCGTCGTTGAACGCGGGCAGCGAGTCGACGCGCTCGGCTCCGCCGAGCGGGAGGCCGTCGGTGACCTCGCTCGGGAGGTCGACGGTGTCGTTGACGACGAACTGGGTCTCCTCCGCGAGGCCGACCCGGTCGACGGCGAACGCCCGTCCCTCGCGGCCGAGCATCCCCTGGCCCGCGCCGGGGGTGGGGAGCCAGAGCCGGTGGACGGGGTTGATGGCCTCGGGCGCCACGTCGCGGGCGCTGGCACTCGCGAGACGCTTCGCGTCCTTCCCGTAGAGCCGGCGCTCATCGAGGGCGGCGAGCACGTCGTCGTGGTCGTACCAGTAGTCGTTCCCGGCGCGGGGTTTGTAGCCGACGGCGTCCGTCGCCGCACAGAGGCCGGCGGAGAAGGTTGTCTTGCCGGCGTCGACGGCGGCGCTCCCGGCCACGAGGAGCCTCATTCTCGCAGGCCGTAGTACCCCGGCTCCTCGTCGCTCTCGGGTTCGGCGAAGACGAACGAGTCCTCGTGGTCGAGCATCCACGGGATGGTCCAGTTCAGGAGGATGTCCTCCGTCCCGGGGTCGAGGTCGCGCTCGGGGTCGAGCCCTTGCAGGACGCGGGCGATCTCGTAGACCGTGTACATGGTGTCGGGGTCGAGCACCTCCTCGGGGTCGCGGAACTCGAACTCGCGGATATCGTCGAACGTGTCGCGCGGTCGTGGCATACCCTCCGATTGGCGACCCCTCCCGTAAAGTCCGACGAATCACGCGCCGAAACACGACGAAGCCCTTTTACCCTGTGGCTTGTTCCAGCATGCCAAGGAATGAGTATGTCACGCACGTCGTTTCTCGACCTGTTCCGGGGGTTCGCCGGGGATGCGCTGCGCGACGTCTGGGTGTTCGACAAGGAGGGGGAGGCGTGCGTCTACCTGCGGGAGGACGTGGCCGACCAGCTCGAAGGACACGACCCCACGACGTACATCGACAACGAACGGTACGGGTTCATCACCCGCCAGACGTACGAGGCGCTGACCTACACGGAGTACCAGTACACCGTCCGCGGGTTCGGCGAGTTCGAGCAGTTCCGGACGTTCCTCCCGGGAGTGGATGGGTACTTCGGCGTCCTCGCCAGCGTCGACCCGGACCACAACCACGACTACGGGGCGCTCTACCGCCGGCTCCTCGGTGAGACGGGCTACGAGTACGCGGCGCTCGCGGACTCGGACGGCAATCCCTCTCGGGCCACGGCGGACGACTAAAAAAAAAATCGAAGATCGGTCCTACAGCTCGACTACTTATTCGAAGTGACCGACGACCTTCTCGTAGTTCGCAGCGACGTTGTCCCAGTCGACGACCTCGAAGAAGCCCTCGATGAAGTCGCCACGGGCCGGGCCGTAGTCGTAGTAGTAGGAGTGCTCCCAGACGTCGAGCGCGAGGATGGGATGGGCGCCCCAGAGCGCACCCTGGTCGTGCTTGTCGACGACGAGGTTACGCAGCTGGTCGGCGACCGGGTCGTAGACGAGCAGCGCCCAGCCACCGGCACCGCTGGCTGCGGCCTCGAACTCGCCCTTCCAGCCCTCGTAGGAGCCGAAGTCCGCCTCGATGCGCTCGAGGAGCTCGCCGTCCGGCTCGTCACCGCCCTCGGGAGACATGTTCTCCCAGAAGAGCGTGTGGAGATAGTGACCGGAGCCGTTGTGCGTGACGTTGCGGATGGCCGACGCGGACGAGCCGAACTCGCCCGCCTCGCGGTTCTCCGCGAGCGTCTTCTCGGCGCTGTCGAGGCCGTTCACGTACCCCTGGTGGTGGGTGTCGTGGTGCCATTCGAGCACCTGCTCGGAGATGGACGGCTCGAGCGCGTCGTAGTCGTACGGAAGCGGCGGCAGTTCGGGATTAGAGTGTTCAGCCATTGTGAGATACCTCCACTCGGACACTCGACCGGCGACCTGAAAAAGATTGAGGCAACGGCGTGGAATCCCCGGTATTCGATTCCAGTAAGAATTCTTACTCGTCCGGGTCCTCGCCGCGAGCGCGCTTGTACATCGCCAGCGCCTGCTCCCGCCGCTCTCCGTGGTCGACGATGGGTTTCGGGTACTCCGGCGCGGCGTCCTTGCGGTCGCGGAGGCCGAGTTCGTGCCACCCGTGAATCTCGTCGGGCGAGGCCGCTGCCAACTCGGGGACCCACTCCTTGATGTACTCCGCGTCGGGGTCGTAGCGCTCGCCCTGTGTCATGGGATTGAAAATCCGGAAGTAGGGCTGGGCGTCCGTCCCCGTCGAGGCGGCCCACTGCCAGCCGCCGTTGTCGTTCGCGGTGTTGTGGTCGACGAGATGGGTCCGAAAGTGGTCGTAGCCGTGTCGCCAGTCGGCGAGCAGGTCCTTCGTGAGGAAGGAGGCGACGATCATCCGCACGCGGTTGTGCATGTGTCCCGTCTCGCGGAGCTCGCGCATCCCGGCGTCGACGATGGGGTAGCCCGTCTTCCCTTCTTTCCACGCCTGAATCTCCTCGGCGTCGTCTCGCCAGTCGATACCCTCCTGGTACTCGTTGTAGTTCTCCGTGACGACGTGGGGATGGAAATAGAGGACGTGGTGGTAGAACTCCCGCCACGCGAGTTGGGACTGGAACGCCTCCACGTTCTCGCGTTCCTCCTCGCTCTCGGCTGCCTCCATCGCGTCCTCGGTCGCGGCGTACACCTCGCGCGGGCCGATGGTGCCCCATCGGAGGTGCGCGGAGAGCCGGGACGTGTGGTCACCTGCGGGGTAGTCCCGCTTCTCGTCGTACTCGAAGACGGGCCCGTCACAGAACGCTTCCAGCCGATTTCGCGCCGCGTCCATCCCTGCGGGTTCGATATCGGCCGTGGGCTCTTCGAACCCCAGCTCCGAGAGGGAGGAGAGGGCCTCGCCGGCCTCGGCTTCGAGCCGGTCCGTGTCGGGCGCGTCGCGCGGCTCGTCCTTCTCCCGGTCGCGCCACTTCTTCCAGAAGTAGGTGTACACGGAGTAGGGGTCCCCTGCGTTCGTCGTGATGGAGCCGGGCTCGTGGTGGAGCGCGTCCTCGTACTCGGTGGCGCGCAGTCCCTCGTCCTCGAGCGCGGCGGTGACGGCCCGGTCGCGCTCGCGTGCGAGCCCGGAGTAGTCCGCGTTCCAGACGACACCGTCCGCCTCCAGCTCCGCGCAGAGGTCGGGAAGGACGGACGAGGGGTCGCCGTGCGTCACGTAGAGGTCGCCGCCACGCTCGCGATACCACGCGCGGAGTTCCTGCAGGGAATCGAGCATGAACGAGACGCGGTTGGGGGAGCCGTGTTCGAGCACCGCGTCGTCGAAGACGAACACCGGGAGGACCGTGTCCTCCGTCGCCGCTGCGGACAGGGCGGTGTTGTCCGTCGCCCGGAGATCCGACCGGTGCCAGTGGAGCAACATGGCTCCGGGTTCGCCCGCCGGGACCGTATAGCCACCCGTTGGGGAACCCGACAGCTCCTTGTGCCATGACGACGCGTCGCACGTATGGAGCAGTTCGCACTGACTGACCGCGTCGTCGTCGTCACCGGAGCATCGCGTGGAATCGGGAAGGCAATCGCGCTGGGGATGGCCGAAGCCGGGGCCGACGTGGTCCCGATGGCCCGCACCACCGCGGACGTGGAGGCCGTCGCCGACTCCTGTGAAGACCACGGTGTCGAGGCACTGCCCGTCAGCGTGGACGTGACGGATGTCGACGCCGTCCGCGAGGGCATCGACGCGGCCGTCGAGGAGTTCGGCGGGGTCGACTGCGTCGTCAACAACGCGGGCGTGAACCCGGAGGGGGCGCTCGGCACCCCCGAACACGTCGACGACGACTCGATGGAGTTCGTCCTCGACGTGAATCTGAAAGGGGCGTTCCGGATCGCGCGCGCGGCCGCGGACTCACTCGCGGAGCGCGGCGGGAGCGTCATCAACGTCGCCTCCGTCGGTGGGCTGGTCGGGCTGCCGCGCCAGCACCCGTACGTCGCCTCCAAGCACGGGATGGTGGGGATGACGAAGTCGATGGCGCTCGACTGGGCGCCCGAGGTGCGGGTCAACGGGCTCGCCCCGGGGTACGTCGCGACCGACCTCACGGAGGAGCTCACGGAGAACGAGAAGCTCCGGAAGTCCATCGAGAACCGGACCCCGCTGTCGCGGTTCGCGGAACCCGAGGAGATCGCCGGGCCTGCGGTCTTCCTCGCGAGCGACGCGGCCGCGTACGTCACCGGGACGACGCTCGCCGCGGACGGAGGGTGGACCGCCCGCTGACCCCACCCGATTCTCGTCAACCGAGTGTGGTAAAAATTGCCGTACACCGGGCAGAACCCTGCAAAATCCCCCATAACTTTATGAGACACGTGTGGTAACGTGTTTGACGGTAGCATGTTTAACAGTGGAAAGGACAGCGAAGACGGTCGAAACTCTGGTAACGAAGACAGTGCCGGAGCGAACATTGGTAGCGTCGGACGACGATCCTTCCTCCGGGCAACTGGGGCGAGCGGGGTCGCCGTCTCGCTCGCGGGTTGTACGTTCAACAGCGAAGCGACGGAGGAGCCGTCCGGCGGTGGTGGCGGCGGGAGCAACAACGACGGCGGCGAGTCCTCGGACACGGAGACCACAGAACAGCCGTCCGGTATCGAGGGGCCGATCAAGCTCGGCGTCCTCGCGCCCGAGCCGACGAACAACCCGATCGGCGCGTCAATCGCCAACGGCGCGCGGTTGGCGGTCCAGCAGCTGAACGCCGAGGGTGGGATCGCCGGTGCCGAGATCGAGCTCGTCGTCAAGGACACCCGTGAGGACCCCGCCGAGGGGCGCCGGAAGTATCAGGAGCTCACGGTCGGTGAGGGCGTCGACGCCACGTTCGGCATCTTCACCAGTGAGGTCCTGCTCAACATCATGGGCGACATCGCCAACCAGCAGACACCGCACCTGACGACGGGTGCGGCGACGCCGGAGGCCTCGAAGCTCGTCCACGAACAGTACGACAAGTACAAGTATCACTTCCGGACGGGCCCGATCAACGCGCACCACCTCGGTGTGAACATGGTGGACTTCGCGGACGCGAAGCTCGACGAGCTGGGCTGGGAGTCCGTCGCGGTCCTCGTCGAGGACTACAAGTGGACGGAGCCGGTCTCCGCCGCGCTGGACGCCCAGCTCGCCGACACCGGCGTCGAGATCGTCATGTCGGAGCGCTACGCCTCGGGCACGGAGAACTTCGGTCCCCTGTACGACCAGGTGGAGTCCTCCGGCGCGGACGCCGCGTTCATCGCGATGGCCCACACCGGGACTGCGGCCGTGGTCCAGTGGGCGAAACAGCAGCGCCCGTTCGAGTTCGGTGGCATCCACGTCCCGATGCAGCTGCCGGCGTACTACGGGCTGACGAAGGGCGCCTGCCGCTACGGCGTGACGCAGAACTCCGCGACGCCGCAGTCCGCGGTGACGGAGAAGACCATTCCGTTCGCCGAGGCGTTCAACGAGGAGTTCGACGGCTATCCGGTGTACACGGGCTACATCACGTTCGACGCGGTGAAGCAGTACGCCGCGGTCGCGGAGGCGCAGGGGTCGGTCGAGGCCGACGCCATCGTCTCCGGGCTCGAGGAGTCCTCGTACAAGGGGACCGTCGGCACCGTCGAGTACTACGGGAAGGACTCGGAGTTCACCCACGACGTGATCTACGCCAAGGACAAGGTGTGGCCGGTCTTCCAGCAGTGGCAGGAGTCGAACGGCGAGGGGGTCCAGGAGGTCATCTTCCCCGAGTCCCTCCAGACCGCCGAGTACCAGAAGCCTCCGTGGGTCTGAGATGGTAAACGCAGTCGGCGTCCTCCTGAACGCGGTGATGATCTCGGCTCTGTACGCCGTCGTCGCCATCGGGTTCACCCTCATCTTCGGGGTGGGCGGGGTGTTGAACCTCGCACACGGGGCGGCCATCACCATCGGCGCGTTCGGCGCGTACCACGCCAGCACCACGCTCGGCCTGGGCGTCGTCGGAGCCCTCCTCGCCGGCGTCCTCACGGGCGCGGCGTTCGGCGGGCTGCTCTACGTGCTGATGATCCGCCGCGTCCAGGAGGAACCAATCATGGTCATGATCCTGACCCTGGTGACCGCGGTCGCCTTGGAACAGGTCGTCCTCTCCGTCGAGGGGTCCCAGCCGGTGGTACTCCCCTCGCTCGTGAGCGGGAACGTCTCGGTCCTCGGCGCGCGTGTCCAGACGAACCTGCTCGTCGTGTTCGCCCTCTCGTGGCTCATCATCGGCGCGCTGTTCGCCTTCGTCAACCGGACGAAACCCGGGAAGGCCCTGCTCGCCACGTCGATGACCCACAAGGGCGCGGCGCTCGTCGGCATCGACGCCGACCGCATCACGCTCACCACGTGGGTTCTCGCGGGCGCGCTCGCGGGACTCGCCGGGGTCTTCCTCGGCTCGTTCCAGTCGGCCTACTGGGCGATGGGTCGGGCACCGCTCGTCCTCTCGTTCAGCATCGTCGTCATCGGTGGTATCGGCTCGATTCGGGGGTCCGTCGTCGGTGCGTACCTCATCGGGACCCTCGAAGTCCTGACCACGTCGTACATCGACTCCAGCCTGCAGGGGCTCACACCCCTCATCGTGCTGGTGCTGGTGTTGCTCGTGAAGCCTGAAGGCCTGTTCGGGAGGGAGCTGGCACATTGAGCGACGAAACCGCCACGGGCACGGCAAGCCCGCGCTTCGGGATGCTGGGGTCGCTCCCCCTGCGCCACAAGCTCGGCCTGCTGGGCCTGCTGTTGCTCGCGCTCCTCCCGGTCGGTAACCTGGTCGGCATCAGCTCCGTCACCCTGGTCGGTGGCCTCACGGTCCCGCTCACGGTGGACGCGCTGACCCTGCTGAAGCTCTCCGGGGCGCTCTACTTCGCGATGTTCGCGATGTCGTGGGACACCGTCTCCGGCTACACCGGTCAGATCAGCTTCGGCCACGGGCTGTTCTTCGCCATCGGCGGCTACACCTCGGCCCTGCTGAACCTCGGACACGGCGTCGACCCGATACTCGCCGTCCCCGTCGGCGTCGTCTTCGCTGCGGCTGCCGGCATCATCGTCGGCGTCCCGGCGCTGCGCCTGCAGGGGCCGTACCTCTCGCTGGTGACGCTCGTCGCGCCGCTCATCCTGCTGCAGATCTTCATCTACAAATCGGAGATCTTCGGCGGGGAGCTCGGGCTGTCGAGCCCGGACAACATCTTCGGGTTCGGCCTGCAGGACGCCGTGGCGGTCTACTACGTCGCGTTCGGCCTGTTCGTCGCCATCCTCGCCGTCCTGCTCGCGGTGACGCGCTCCGACGCGGGGATGGTGCTCACCGGCATCCGTGAGGACGAGGACGCCATCGCGGCCTCGGGGATCAACCCGGCGAAGTTCAAGACGTTCGCGTTCGTGCTCTCGGCCGCCGTGGGCGGGCTCGCGGGCGCGATGCTCGTCCACACGCCCGTCGGGAACCCCCAGCCCTCACAGCTGCTCTCGGTCACGGTGAACATCGAGGTCATCATCGCCGCCATCCTCGGCGGGATGGGGACCATCGTCGGGGCCGCCATCGGTGGCCTGTTCATCGTCCTCTTCCGGGACGCGCTGACGAGCGAGCTCTCGGTCCCCATCCTCCAGTTCGACCCCGGGAACTTCGCGTTCCGGGTGGGGAGCTTCAACGTCTCGGAGGTGATGGTGCCGGTGCTCAACGCCCGAATCGGGGACATGAGCTTCCTCATCTTCGCCGTCGTGACGCTCGTTCTCCTCTTCGTCCTCCCCGGCGGCATCGTCCGCTGGGCCATCGTGATGGGCCGTCGCGCCCACGCGCGGCTGCGAGCGCGGTTCGGTGACGGGGTCGCCGCAGACGGCGGCCGCGACACCGACGAGGCGCTCCGCGGAACCGCACCGTCCGAGACCCGCTCGCCCGTCGAGTCGGTCATCGAGAACTACCGCGAGTTCTTCCGGAGGGAGAAATGAGCACCGACACACCTATCGAAGAGACGCCCGAGCTTCGAACCGACTACGGCCCGAACGACGGCGTCCTCGTCGCCTCGGGGCTCACGAAGCGCTTCGGTGGGCTCACCGCCGTCGACGACCTCTCGTTCGCCGTGGAAGAACAGGAGATCCTCGGCTTCATCGGCCCGAACGGTGCCGGGAAGTCGACGACGTTCAACTGCGTCACCGGCACCTACCCCCCAACCGAGGGGACGGTCTGGTACGACGGTGAGGAGGTCACCGGCGACCCCGCCTACGAGATGGTCCAGCGGGGGCTCGCACGCACGTTCCAGTCGTTCAAGCCGCTACGCGACCGCAGCGTCGTTGACAACGTCCGGACCGCGCTCGTGCCGAACAAGCTCTTCTCCACGAAGGGGCTCGGCGGCGAGTCCAGACAGAAGGCCATCGCCATCTGCGAGCGCGTCGGGCTCGACGACGACCTCCACCGGACGCCCGACGAACTCCCCCACGCGGGGATGCTCCGACTGGAGCTGGCGCGGGCGCTCGCCACCGAGCCGGACGTGATGCTCGTCGACGAGCCGTTCGCCGGCCTCTCCGGCAACGAGGTGAAGGCGCTCTCGGCCGTGCTGGAGGACCTCCGCGCGAACGGGATGACGCTCATCGTCGTCGACCACAACATGCGCGGCCTGCTGTCGCTCATCGACCGGGCCGTCGTCATCAACTTCGGCTCGAAGATCGCGGAGGGGACCCCGGAGGAGATCCGGAACGACCCCCGCGTGCAGGAGGCGTATCTCGGGAGCGAGGCCGAGTAGCCCTCCATCCCGGTCCGGCCTTTCAGCGGATTCGTTTTTCCGGAGAACTGTTACCCTTGGAAGCGTATACCGTGGCAAAAGCTTACAACGGAAGCCTCCGAGGGGGGTTGTATGAGTGACGAAGCCGTCCTCGTCGAGGTCGACGACGGGGTCGCGACCCTCACGCTGAACCGCCCGGAGAACCGCAACGCGATGTCCCGTGACATGTCGCGGGCCATCATCGAGGCCATCGACTCCGTCGAACAGCACCCCGAGGCGCGGTGTCTCGTCATCACCGGGCAGGAAGGGACGTTCTGCGCCGGTGGCGACATCAACGCGATGCTGGCGCGGTTCGAGGAGGACACGCCGCTCGCGGAGGCCGTCCGGAGCATCCAGCTCGTCACCTCGCGGGCCATCCAGCGGCTCTACGAGTTCCACCTGCCGACCGTCGCGAAGGTCGACGGCGTGGCGTTCGGCGCGGGTGCGAACCTCGCCATCGCCGCGGACTGCACCGTCGCGAGCACGGACGCCAAAATCAGCTTCGGCTTCCGGCAGGTCGGGCTCGGCGTCGATACGGGCACCTCCTATCTGCTCCCGCGGCTCGTCGGCGAGAACACCGCGAAGGAGCTCGTCCTGACGGGCGAGCTGCTCGACGCCGAGCGCGCGGAGGACATCGGGCTGTTCAACCACGCGTACGACGCCAGCGAGTTCGAGGAACGCGCAGGCGAGTTCATCGAGACCATCGCCGAGGGGCCGACCATCGGCCTCGAGAACTCCGTTCGCCTCATCCGCGACGGGATGGACACGACGCTGAAGGCGGCCATCGACAACGAGGCCGCGGCCCAGGCGGCCGTTCTCGCGAGCGAGGACCACGCGGAGGGGGCGGAGGCGTTCATGGAGCGCCGTGACCCGGAGTTCGAGGGGAAATAAACTCACAATCGCCGGAACGTTCTTGCGGCTGTGTCGCTCTTCTTCGAGCATGACACAGGACGCACGGCTCTCCCGGGACGCGCGGTCGTTTCGCTACTATCGCAACGCGGTCGAACGCCACTGGGACCCGCAGGACGTGGACCTCACGAGCGATGCCGCGCGGCTCGATGTCCTGACCACAGCGGAGTTCGACGCGCTCCGGGCGGCGCTCGCGAAGTTCGGGGCGGGCGAGGAGTCGGTGACGACCGACCTCGCTCCCCTCGCGGTGGTGCTCGACGACGTAGAGGACCAGCTGTTCCTCACCACCCAGCTCTACGAGGAGGCGAAACACACGGACTTCTTCGACCGCTACTGGCGGGAGGTGGTCCACGAGGCGGAACGCGCGCGTGGCCTCGAGGAGTCCTCCCCCCACGAGGACCGGTGGTACGACGACGACTACGTCGAGCTGTTCGACCGGATGGAGACCGCGATGCATCGGCTCTTAGCGGAGGACACGCCCGAGACGCGCGCCGTGGCCTACGCCCACTATCACCTCACGATCGAGGGAATCCTCGCGCAGACGGCCTACTACGGCCTGCAGACGACCTACGGCCCCGATGTCGAGGGCGCACCCCACCTGCCGGGGCTCTGTGCGGGGCTGGACCTCATCCGGCGCGACGAGGGGCGTCACGTCGGCTTCGGGATGCTGAAGC
This sequence comes from Natronomonas sp. EA1, assembly GCF_051195035.1. NCBI lineage: Archaea > Methanobacteriati > Methanobacteriota > Halobacteria > Halobacteriales > Natronomonadaceae > Natronomonas > Natronomonas sp. EA1. The sequence continues at coordinate 883,869 of NZ_JBNTJV010000001.1, read as the reverse complement.
TCAAGGAGCTCGTGGCCGAGGGGGTCGACCCCCAGCTCCTCCACGACACCGTCAACGAACTCGTCCCGCTCGTCAACGGCATCACCACCGCGGGGTTCGACGAGGGGGTGGAGCCGGCAGGCCCCGGCCCGAACGACCTCGTCGCCTACGCCGCGGGGAAACACACCACCCGCATGAAACAGATCACGACCGCCAGCGAGGCCGTCCCGGACGTGAACGAACTCACGAAACTGGAATCAGACGATTAACGCTGTACGGCCGCCGGGGGTATCTTTTTACCAACGTAACGCGCACAGCCTGCCATGTCGGAGCACAACACTGGACCGGTCGCCGAGACCGGGTGGCAGCGATGAACCACGAGGCGTGGAGCGAGGCGCAGTCCTCCCAGACAGTCGAGGTGGACGGCCACGACGTGGAGATGGCGTACTACGAGGCGGGTGCGGGCGAGACGGTCGTCTTCCTCCACGGCATCCCGACGTGGAGCTTCCTCTGGCGGGACGCGGCGACCGACCTCGAAGACGACTACCACGTCGTCGCGCCCGACCTCGTGGGCTACGGGAACTCCGCCGCCCACGAGGGGTTCGACCGCTCGATCCGTGCCCAGGAGCAGGCACTCTCCGACCTGCTGGATGCCCTCGACGTCGAGACGTGTACCCTCGTCGCCCACGACATCGGTGGCGGGGTCGCACTCCGCTTCGCGGCCCACCAGCCCGAGCGCGTCGAGAAACTGGTCTGCTCGAACGTCGTCTGCTACGACTCGTGGCCCGTCGAGTTCATCGTCAACATGGGCCTGCCGAAGACCGAGGCGATGGACCCCGCGGAGTTCGAGGCCAAACTCGACTTCGCGTTCGACGACGGGGCGTTCGGCGAGGCCGACCCCGAGTTCGTCGCCGGGATGAAAGCGCCGTGGCTCCGCGAGGGCGGCCAGCGTGCGCTCGCTCGCGCGGCTGTCTCGACGAACACCAACCACACCACTGAGATCGACTACGGCGCCATCTCTGCTGAGTTGCTGTGTCTCTGGGCGGCGGCCGACCAGATGCAGCCCATCGCCTACGGGGAGCGGCTCGCGGAGGAGCTGGATGGCGACCTGCAGCGACTCGACGACGCCTACCACTGGGTGCCCGAGGACCGCAAGGACGTCTACGCCGACCGGGTCCGCGAGTTCCTCGCGGGTGATACCTGATGGTCCCTCAGGAGGACCCGGAGGACGCCCCGGACTGGAAGTTCAAAGAGCGGGATATCTACATTCTCCGGGAGCTCTCTCGCGACCCACAGCTCTCCTCGCGGGACCTCGCGAGCATCTTAGAAGAGAAGTACGACATCGGCGTCTCGCACGTCACCGTCAGCGAATCGATTCGGGGTATGCGCGAGGAGGGGGTGTTCCGCGAGGCCGTCATCCCGAACGAGGAGTACTTCGTGTTCGGGCTGTTCGAGTTCAAGTTCAACACCGAGAACTTCGAGGAGGGGTGGCGCGACGCCATGGCGTACATCCGCGACTCCCCGAACACGCTGTTCTACTTCCTCTCGGACGGGGAGTACCAGTGGAAGGCGGTGATGATGTTCCCCACCCGCTCGGCGGAGTCGAAGTGGATCCACGAGTGTTACAAGAAACACGGCGAGGTCATCGCCAACATCCGCAACAGCGTGGTCCACAACGTCCTCAAATTCCGCACTGACCCCGCAGTGCTCGACACGCTGAGCGAGCACTGATCGCTGATCACGCGCGGCCGGCGACCTCCGCGGCCGCGATCTCGAACAGGAGCCACCAGATCACGAGCGCGAACGCGAAGACGAGCACGAGCGCGGTGGAGGCTAAAAGACCCAACTGTGCCGTGGCTGCTGCGACTGTGGTGAACCCGAGGAACAACGCGAGCGCGGTCAACGCGAGTGCTGACAGCGCACAGAGGGCATGCCCAGCTGGCCCGACGGGGCTATCGCGACTCCGTGCCGGGAACGTGCTGGGCATGCTAGATGCTAGGCAATACCACGAAAAAAGGGTTACGTCGAGGATGCCGAAGAACGGCTTTACCAGCCCATGAACGGGCTGCGTTCGGCGCTTACGCCAGCGCGCTGCCTGCTCGAATGATCGTCTCGCTCCCACCTTTTCCCCTCGCTCGCTGTCGCTCACTCGGGCAAAAGCTGTTCGCACGAGCGAACGCGAGTGCGGGCTTGTGAGACGCCGAGCGTCTCACAGTGGACCAAAAGGGTCACCGATTACGCCAGCGCGCTGCCTGCTCGAATGATCGTCTCCTCGTCGAACGCCTTCCCGATGAGCTGCAGGCCCACGGGGAGGCCGTCCGACTCGCCCGCGGGCACGGAGATGGCGGGGAGGTTGGCGAGGTTCACCGGGACGGTGTTCGCGTCGGCGAGGTACATCTGGAGCGGGTCGTCGAGGCTCTCGCCGAGTTCGAACGGCGGAACGGGCATCGTGGGTGAGGCGAGCACGTCCGCGGACTCGAACGCCTCGTCGAAGTCCTGTTTCACCCACGCACGGGCGTCCTGGGCCTTCTTGTAGTACTTCTCCTGATACCCGGCGGAGAGGGCGTAGGTGCCGAGGAGCACGCGCCGTTTGACCTCCTCGCCGAACCCCTTCTCGCGGCTCTCGGCGAACGCCTCGTTCCAGTTCCCGTCGGTTTCGGCCCCGACGCCGTAGCGGACGCCGTCGAACCGCGCGAGGTTCGAGGAGGCCTCGGACATCGCGATGACGTAGTAGGCCTCGACGGCGTGCTCGACGGACGGGAGCTCCACGTCGACGACCTCGGCGCCCTGTGCGCGCAGATCGTCCAGCGCGGCCTCGAACGTCTCGACGACGCCGTCGTCGGCCCCCTCGACGAGTTCGCGGGGGACGCCGACCGTGAGTCCGTCCACCTCGCCCGTGGCGGCGCTCGCGTAGTCGCTCTCGTCACCGGCATCACGCGTGGTGGCGTCGTGCTCGTCCGGGCCCGAGATCACGTCGAGGAGGGCAGCGGCGTCCTCTACGGAGTTGGCGATGGGACCGATCTGTTCGAGCGAGTTCGCGTACGCGACGAGGCCGTAGCGGGAGACGAGTCCGTAGGTGGGTTTGATACCGACGACGCCGCAGAACGCGGCGGGACAGCGGATGGAGCCGCCGGTGTCGGAGCCGAGTGCGAGGTCGGCCTCCCCCGCGGCGACGGCGGCCGCGGACCCCCCGGAGGAGCCGCCGGGGACGTGGCCGGGTGCGGCCGGGTTGTCGGTGGGGCCGAACGCCGAGGTCTCCGTCGTCGTTCCCATCCCGAACTCGTCCATGTTCGTCTTGCCGACGATGGTGGCGCCGGCCTCCTTCAGCCGGGTGACGACGGTGGCGTCGTACGGCGGGACGTACGCTTCGAGCATCTTCGAGCCGCAGGTGGTGGCGACGCCCTCGGTCGAGATGTTGTCCTTGACCGCGACGGTCCGGCCGTCGAGTGCCCCCGAGGCCGTGGGGTCGAGGTCGGTCTCGGTGATGAAGATATCGCTCATGAGACCTTCGGCCCCTTGAAGAAGCCCGCTTCGGACTCAGGCGCGTTCGCGAGCGCTTCCTCCTGGGAGAGCCCCTCCCGGACCTCGTCCGGGCGCATGACGTTCGCGAGGTCCTCCTCGCGCTCGACTTCGGGCACCTCGTCGAGGGTGTCGAAGTAGGCGAGGATGTCGTCGAACTGCGCGGCGAATCGCTCGACCTCGTCGTCGTCGAGCGCCACGCGCGCGAGCGACGCGACGTGTCTGACCTCCTCGTGGTCGACCATACGCGAGGGTTCCGCGCGCCGGCACTAAGGGTTTCGATGCGGCCCCTCCCGGCAGGGCTCCCGCTGGCCCCAGACCTTAAGTCGCTTTCGCCCCAACAGATAAACTGTATAGACGTTCTACCCCCGCGGTTCCCCACCCACCCCATCAATGAGCGATTCATCCGTCAGACGATTCCAGCGCGAGCGAGACGAGGAGGAGACCACAGAGGAGCACGAGGACGAACTCGTCTGCCCCGAGTGTGGCGGTCGTCTCGCGAGCGACGAAGCCCACGGCGAGACCGTCTGTGAGGACTGCGGTCTCGTCGTCGGCGAGAACGAGATCGACCGTGGCCCGGAGTGGCGCGCGTTCGACGCCAACGAGAAGGACGAGAAGTCGAGAGTCGGGGCCCCGACGACGAACATGATGCACGACAAGGGGCTCTCGACGAACATCGGCTGGCAGGACAAAGACGCCTACGGCAATCAGCTCTCCAACCGTCAGCGCCAGAAGATGTCGCGGCTCCGCACGTGGAACGAGCGGTTCCGCACGCGCGATTCGAAGGAACGCAACCTGAAGCAGGCGCTCGGCGAGATCGACCGGATGGCCTCGGCGCTCGGTCTCCCGGACAACGTCCGCGAGATGTCGTCGGTCATCTACCGCCGCGCTTTAGAGGAGAACCTCCTTCCCGGCCGTTCCATCGAAGGTGTCTCGACGGCGAGCCTCTACGCCGCCGCGCGGCAGGCCGGCACCCCCCGGAGCCTCGACGAGATCACGGCCGTCTCCCGCGTCGAGAAGGACGAGATCGCCCGGACGTACCGCTACGTGGCCCGCGAACTCGGCCTCGAGATCGAACCCGCGGACCCCGAGCAGTACGTCCCCCGGTTCGCGAGCGACCTCGAGCTCTCCGACGAGGCGGAGCGCCGCGCCCGCCAGCTGCTCAAGAGCGCGAAACAGCAGGGCATCCACTCCGGGAAATCCCCGGTCGGGCTCGCCGCCGCGGCCATCTACGCCGCCTCGTTGCTCACCAACGAGAAGGTGACCCAGTCGGAGGTCTCGGAGGTCGCCAACATCTCGGAGGTCACCATCCGCAACCGGTATCACGAACTCCTCGAGGCCGAGGAGTCCATCAACACCTAACTTCTTCCTCTACCTAGCGCGGCTGTGGCGAGCTACACCTACGTCTGCCCGGAGTGCGGGAACACCGTCGAACGCGAGTACCGCGTCCCCTCCATCATCCGTACCTGCGAGTCCGGCTGTGGGTTCGACCACTACGTCCGTGCCGAGCTCGCCGACGCCATCGCCGAGGTCCCCGAGGAGTCCCGTCCCGACGACTGGGACGACCTCACCTCGACAGAGCGCCTACTCGTCGCCTTCCGCGAGGGCTTTCTCTCGATGGGCGACGTTCGCTGACCTTCGCCAACCGCAAGCGGAAAGCCACCCCGCTCCCGAACGAGGGCATGGAAACGACCCGGCACTTCGTCGCCACCGTGTACGTCGTCTGTGACGGCGCGACCGCACTCCACGAACACGAGCGGCTGGGGATGTGGCTCCCACCGGGCGGCCACATCGACCGCGACGAACTCCCCCACGAGGCCGCGCTCCGCGAGGCGAAAGAGGAGACGGGACTCGACGTCGAGCTCTACGCCGAGCAGGGGGAGATGGACTCCGAGACCGCCCGGTCGCTCCCCGAACCGCAGCACTTCCTCCTCGAGGACATCAACGTCCACGACGGCGCGGTGGGCCACCAGCACATCGACTTCGTCTTTTATGGAGCGTCGGAGACCCAGGAGATCGCCCCCGACGGCCACGACGAGGCCCACCCCGAGCGCTGGGAGTGGTTCACCGTCGAGGAGCTGGAGGCGCGCGCGGATGAGCTCCCGGAAGACGTGGTCGAGGCCGGGAAGCGAGCGATTCGGACGGTCTCAGCGTCAGAGTAACGAGTCGATGTACTGCCCGACGTGGTCGTCCATCCGGCGTTTGTAGCCGGCCTGTCGGGCTAATCTATCGAGCTCGCGGGAGACGTAGGTGCCGTACTGGACGGCCTTCTTCTCGCGGAAGCGGACCTCGTCGGGGAGCCAGTCCGCGGCGAGCCGCAGGGCGCGTTTGCGCTCGCCGTCAGCCACGAGGAGCTCCTCCGGGAGTCGGAGCGCGGCCTCGACCACGGCGTCGTGGAGCAGCGGGGCGACCGGCTCCACGCCGGCTGCACGCAGCGCGCGCAGGTCGCGTTCGAGCTGCTTGGGGAGTGAGCCGACGACCTCCCGAACCGCACCCCTGACCGAGTCGGCCTCGACGCGGGGGTCGTCGGGCGCTTTCGCCACCTTCGCGTACCCACCGAACAGCTCGTCCGCGCCCTGTCCCACCGCGAGGGCGTCGTAGCCGTCGGCGGCCACCCGTTCGGCGACGAGATAGAGCGGCAGGGCGATCTGGACGTCCATCGGGTTGCTCCGGCCGATGGCGCGGGCGACCTCGGGGACCGCGCGCTCCAGTGTTTCGTGGTCCAGCTCGACGACGCGGAGCTCGCGGCCCATCGCCTCGGCCGACGCGCGGGCGGCGGCGATGTCGTGGCTCCCCTCGAAGCCGACGACGTAGAGGGGGGCGTCCAGTCGCCCGGCGACGGCGGCGGAGTCGACCCCGCCGGAGAAGGCGACGGCCATCTCGGATGGTTCGACCCCGTCGACCGCGTCGATGACGGCCTCACGCACGGCCGTGACCGCGTCCGCGTGGCTCTCGGTGGGGTCGAACGCGGGAAGCTGCCAGACGCGCTCGTCGCGCCCCGCGGTGCGGGCGTGGCCCGCGGGCACGAGCGAGGGGGTCTCGAGCTCCGAGGGGTCGTGGCTCCACGCGTCGCCGTCGGAGTAGACCAGTTCGCGGCCGAGCACGTCCCGGACGAGCGCGCCGTCGAGCTCCCCGGCGAAGCCGTAGCTGCCGGGGAGCGGGTCAGCTGCCTCGCGTGCGGCACGGACGATCTCGGCCGGTGCGCCGCGCATCAGAAGGGGCTAAAGAGCGTCTGTTTCGCCCGGCGTTTCATCCCGCCGCCGAACTGCTTGAAGCTGATCCGCCACGGGGTTCGCTTGCCGACGACGGAGGTTCGCCCGTCCGTGATGGCGTCGAGCACGCCGTCGAGACTCCGGTCCGTCGTCTTCAGCTCCGTGACGGCCTGCCCGACCATCTCCGCGATGTGGGCGTCGGAGCCAGCGGTCATCGGGAGGTCACGTCGTTCGGCGAACCCCTCGGCCTGTCGGTTCGACCGGCCCGTAAACAGCCGGGAGTTGTAGATCTCGATGCCGTCGGCGCTCGCCAGCTCCTCGCCGGTGATATGCGGGGCGACGCCGTGGCGCGCCTTCTGATACGGGTGGGGGATGACGGCGATGCCGCCCTGCTCCCAGATGCGGTCGAGCGTCTCCATGAACTCCAGCCCGGGCGGGACGAGCTCCTGGACGCCCAGCGCGAGGACGTGACCCGCGGCGCTCGTCACCTCCATCCCCGGAATCCCGACGAGGCCGTAGTCGGGGGCCTTCTCTGCGGCCTCCAGACTGGCGTCGATCTCGTCGTGGTCGGTCACGGCGAGCACGTCGAGACCCACTGCCTGCGCCTGTGTCAACAGCATGTCGACGGGGTCACGGCCGTCGTACGAGAGCGCGGAGTGGCAGTGGAGCTCTGCTTGTAACACACCACTCCGTAGCGGATACGGGGAGAAAAAGACCACGATAGCTCGTGTGATGCGCTCACACGCGTCCGGGTCGCCGCGCCGCCCCCGCGGTCGGGCGGTCACGGAACTGGTCACGAACGTGTACAACAGAATCCTTTTGTCTCCCGGATATGGACAGACAGGTGAATGACTCTCTCGCCGTCGGACCGCGAACTCGTCGTCGCGGAGCTGGGCCGGGACCCGACCCCTGCGGAGGAAGCGCTGTTCGAGAACCTCTGGAGTGAACACTGCGCCTACCGCTCCTCGCGCCCCCTGCTGTCGGCGTTCGACAGCGAGGGTGACCAGGTCGTCGTCGGCCCCGGTGACGACGCCGCGGTGGTCGCCCTTCCGTCGGCTGACGCCGACTCCACTCGCGGTCAAGACCGCGCTGATTCGGACACCTACATCACGATGGGCATCGAGTCGCACAACCACCCCTCCTACGTCGACCCGTTCGACGGCGCGGCCACCGGCGTGGGTGGCATCGTCCGCGACACGCTCTCGATGGGTGCCTACCCCATCGCGCTCGCCGACTCCCTGTATTTCGGCGACTTCGACCGCGAACACTCCCGCTATCTCTTCGAGGGGGTCGTCGAGGGGATCTCCCATTACGGGAACTGCATCGGCGTCCCCACCGTCGCCGGGTCGGTGGCGTTCCACGAGAAGTACGTCGGCAACCCCCTCGTGAACGTCGCCTGTGTAGGCCTCCTCCCGAAGGAGCGCCTGCTCACCGCCGCGGTGCAGGAGGTGGGGAACAAACTCGTCCTCGTCGGCAACGGCACCGGGAGAGATGGCCTCGGTGGCGCCTCCTTCGCCAGCGAGGACCTCGCCGAGGACGCGGAAACCGAGGACCGCCCCGCGGTGCAGGTGGGCGACCCCTACACGGAGAAGCTGCTCATCGAGGCGAACGAGGCGCTCATCGACGCAGGCGTCGTGGAGGCGGCCCGCGACCTCGGGGCGGCCGGCCTCGGCGGTGCCTCCTCCGAGATGATCGCGAAAGGCGACCTCGGCGCCGAGATCGCCCTCGAACGGGTCCACCAGCGCGAACCCAACATGAACGCGCTCGAGATCCTCCTCGCCGAGTCGCAAGAGCGGATGTGCTACGAGGTGAGACCGGAGAACGTCGATGCTGTGAAGGAGATCGCGGAGAAGTTCGACCTCGGCTGTTCGGTCATCGGCGAGGTCACGGAGGGGAACTACGTCTGCACCTTCGAGGGGGAGACGGTCGTCGACGTGCCGGCCGAGTATCTCGCGGAGGGCGCGCCGATGAACGACCTCGACCACGAGGAGCCGCCCGAGCAGGAGCGGGATCTCCCCGAATTCGACCTCGAGGCGGCGTTCGAGGCCGTCGTCGGCAGCCCCAACACGGCCTCCAAGCGCTGGGTCTACCGGCAGTACGACCACGAGGTCGGCGCCCGGACCGCCGTGGGACCGGGTGGCGACGGTGCACTCATCGCCATCCGGGAGGCCGAGACGGGCCTCGCCTTCACCGCCGGCGCGGACCCGAACTGGACGAACGCCGCACCCTACGAGGGGGCCCGCGCCGTCGCGCTGGAGAACGCCACGAACGTCGCCGTCCTCGGCGCCTCCCCGCTCGCCGCCGTGGACTGTCTCAATGGCGGAAACCCCGAGAAGCCCGACGTGTACGGCGGCTTCCGCGCCATCGTGGACGGTCTCGCGGACATGTGCTCGACGCTGGACGTGCCCGTCGTCGGCGGGAACGTTTCCCTCTACAACGACTCTCCCTCGGGACCTATCCCCCCGACCCCCACCCTCGCGATGACCGGGACCAAGCGGGGCTACGACGCCCCCTCCTCCGCGTTCGAGGGCGAGGGTACCGTCCTCCTCGTCGGCGCGCCCGCCGGGAGCCTCGGCGGGTCGCAGTATCTCGCCTCCATGGGCGGCACGGACGCCTTCCCGACGCTCCCGGGGGAGCCCAAGGCCGTCGTCGAGGCCATCGCCCGCGTGGCGAACCTCGACTCCACGCTCGCCGCCCACGACGTGAGCCACGGTGGCCTCGCGGTCACGCTCGCCGAGATGGTCGGCGACGCGGGCGCGAGCGTCACCCTCGCGGGCGAGGGCGGCCACGCGGAGCTGCTGTTCTCCGAGCTTCCGGGGAGAGTCGTCGTGGAGACGACCGACGTACCCGCCGTGCGCGAGGCGGTCGGTGACGCGCTCCCCGTCGCCGAGATCGGTGTCGCCGACGACACCGGTGGGCTGAATCTCTCCGTGGGGAACGAGAGTCTCGCCGTGACTGCTGAGGAGATTCGGGAGCTTCGGTCCGTCATCGAGCGGGAACTGGAATAGGTCAACAAGCCGAACGCTTTTGGTTCGAGTCGTGGACGGTGAGCCATGCGACTCCGCCTCCTTGCCGTCGTCGCCCTCCTCGTCCTTGCCGGGTGTGGGGCCGGGCCGACGGCCACACCCTCCACGACGCCGCAGCCGACCGAGACAGACGTGGCGGTCACCGACACAGCCACACCGACCCCGGCAGCGACCCCGCCAGCGACCACCACTCCCGAGCGAGAGGTCCGGGTCCGGAACGGTGAGTTGCCGTTCGATGCCACCGCGGTTTTCGCCCGGACGCAGGCGCTGCTCGGGAGTGACGTGGCCCCGCCCAGAAACGTCTACGTCAGCGAGCAGTCGTACTTCGAGCGCGGGAGCTACGCCGAGAGCGACCTGTTCCGTTGGCTCGGGCTCACCGGGGGCGGGAGCTTCCGGGCCTCGGCGTACGTAGCCCACCCGAACGCCGTGTACATCGCGACGGGGAACCAGACCGCCACAGAACTCGAAACCATCCTCGCTCACGAGTACGTCCACATCGTCCAGCGCCGGAGCGGGGTGCACGACCGGCTCGGGCGACGCGTCGTTGACGGCTCCACGGACACCGCTATCGCGGCCTCCGGAGTCACAGAAGGCGCGGCGACCTACACCGCACAGGCGTACTGGGACCGGCACATCAAGACTGGGGAATCCCCCCGAGCGGCCATCGAACGGGCCTACGCGAACGCCACCGGGGCTCGGAAATACTTGCTCGCTCGGTACTACTTCGGCGTGCGCTACATCGACCAGCGCGTCGACGACCCGAGTGAACTCGATTCGGTGTACGAGGCCCCACCCGAGAGTTCCGAGGCGCTGATTCACGGCCCGACGGAGGTGGTCGCAGCCCCCACCGTCTCCATCGAGAGCGACTGGACCGAAGCCAGTCGATCGCGACAGGGTGAGCTGTTCCTCCGCGGTGCTCTCTCGACGGGGCTCCCCGACGAGACGGCCGGCCGTGCCGCTGCCGGGTGGGGGAACGATACCATCGTTGGCCTCGCGGACGAAGGAGATAGCGCGTACGTCTGGGCCCACCGCTGGGACGACCGGGCGAACGCGACGGAATTCGAGCAGGCCTTCGCCGAGTGGGAGCGTCCGAGCGACGCGAGCTATCGGCTGGTTCGCGTCGATGGCGAGACGACGGTCCTGCTGTTCGGCACGCCACGATTCGTGACGAACGCGACCGTCGAGCGCGGGGACGGGATCGTCGTTCGGACCTAAAACGGCAGCTCCGTCCCGAGACCCCGTTTCTCTGCCCGCTCCAGCACGTACTCAGCCGTCGCCGCGTCCAGCACCGCCGTTCCCACGCTGAGAACGATTGCCCGCTTCTTCGCCTCGCGTTCGGCCCACCCCTCGATGGCCTCCGAGAGGGGAACGAGCGCCCCCTCGCGGACCCGTGCGGCGCGGGCGTCTCCGGTCTCCGCCGCCTCCGCCGGCACGTCGGCGAAGCAGGTCGCCCCCTCGAAAATCTCGGGTGGGAGCTCCTGCATCTCGCTCGTGTAGGCACCGACGGCGATGACGAGCGCGTCGGGGGCCAGCGCCTCCGGTGGAAAGACGGGGCTCGTCGCCGTGGTGGCCGTGACGACGACGGAGGCGTCCGCGATGGCGGCCTCGGGCGAGGAGACGGCCTCGACGGGGCAGTCGAGTTCCTCACCCAACTCGGCGGCACACGCCTCCCGCGCCTCGCTCCGGGAGTAGATGCGGACCTTCCCGAGCTCCGTCGCCGCGGCGATGGCGCGGGTCTGCCACCGCGCCTGCGTGCCGGAGCCGATGACCCCGAGCGTGATGCGACCTGAGGTGAGGTGTTTCGCCGCGAGGCCGCCGATACAGCCCGTTCGAGCGTTGGTGACGCGGCGGCCGTCGAGGAACGCCGCGGGGGTCCCCGTCTCGGCGTCCTGGAGGACGAGTTGCGCCTGAACGGTGGGCAGGCCGCGTTCGGGGTTCGCCTCGTGGACCGTGACGAGCTTCGTGGCGACGTACGCCGCGCCGTGGATATACGCGGGCATCGTGAGCCCCGTCCCGCCCGGAATCGGGAAGTGCGGCCGGTCGGGGCGTTCGACCTGGCCCTTCCCCTGTTTCGAGAACGCCTCGGCCACGACGGGGAGCAAGCTATCGAGGTCGATGCAGGTGGCCACGTCTGCGTCGGTGAGGACGCGCATGGCCGGAAAACGCGGGTAGAGACCTTAGTTTATAGCGTGAGTGCGAGCGGAATGCCGAAGACGACGAGGACGCCGATGAGGGCGACGAGGGTGCCGACGGTCACGTCCTTCATGGTGTAGGCGCTCTGCGGGGCGGTCGTGCGCTCGGTCGCGTACTCGCTGTCGTGGGCCGTGTGCCCACCGTCATCAGCGTGGTCGGTCATGGACGAGGATAACGAACGCGACTACCAATAGCTATCGGATATCGTTCGCGTGGTCGAAACGGTGAAACCGCCCCCTCGCCAACTCCCGATAACGAATGACGCTCACCAAGCGCATCATCCCCTGTATCGACGTGGACCTCGATGAGGACGGGAACGCCGCCGTCTACACCGGTGTGAACTTCGAGAACCTCCAGTACACCGGCGACCCCGTCGAACTCGCGAAGAAGTACAACGAGGCCGGGGCCGACGAGTTCGTCTTCCTCGACATCACGGCGAGCGCCGACGGCCGGGAGACGATGTTGAACACCGTCTCCCGCGTCGCTGACGAGGTGTTCATCCCCCTCACCGTGGGTGGTGGCATCCGCACGCGCGAGGACATCAAGGAGACGCTTCGCGCGGGGGCCGACAAGGTCTCCATCACGACCGGTGCGCTCGAACGCCCCGAACTCATCACCGAGGGCGCGCGCGCCTTCGGCAACCAGTGTATCGTCATCTCCGTGGACTCTCGAAGAAGGTTCGACGAGCAGGGCGAGCACTACGTCGAAATCGACGGCGAAAGCGCGTGGTTCGAGTGTACGAAGAAGGGCGGCCGCGAGGGCACCGGCATCGACGTGGTCTCGTGGGCACAGGAGGCCGAGGAGCGGGGCGCGGGCGAACTCTTCGTCAACAGCATCGACGCCGACGGGACGAAGGACGGCTACGACATCCCGCTCACGAAGGCCGTCTGTGACACCGTCTCGACCCCGGTCATCGCCTCCTCGGGCTGTGGCGGCCCGGAGGACGCCTACGAGGTCTTTACGGAGGCGAACGCGGACGCGGCGCTCGCGGCGAGCATCTTCCACTTCGAGGAGTACACCGTCGGGGATGTCAAGGAGTACTTAGACGAGCGGGGCGTCCCGGTTCGGCTGTAATCAGGCGTCGTCACTCACGGTCCGGTGAAACGAGAGAGAACGAACCGATTACGCGGCGAGGAACGCGTCACGCAGGGCGTTCGTCTTGTCTTTCACGTTGCCGGCTGCGGCTTCGAGCGTGTCGAGCGGGGCGACACCCTCCTCGGTCTTGATGGTGAGGATGGGGTCGGTCTGGCCACCGGACTGCTCGGGGTTCATGTCGTAGGTCGCGGCGACGACGCCCTCGGTCTCCAGAAGCGCCCCCTTCAGCACGTTCATGAACGTGTGATCCTCGCCCGCGATCTCGATGGAGAGCTCCGTTTCCTCGTTCTTGATGACGCGCAGGTCCATACCTTCGTTACCTATCTCGCGCGCATCAAGCTTACGAAGCGGGCTCCCGGCGAATCCAGAAGTTCACCGATTCCCACGAAGAGCTTACGTTTGGTAGCGTTTCACGACCGTGAGTTAACAGCGGTAAGCGAACGGCGGTGGAATTAAGAGCGTGCCGGGGCGAGTGTGGCGCATGACAGTCGATACCATCGACAGGGTCGCGGTGCTCGGGGCCGGCAGCATGGGCCACGGCATCACGGAGGTCATCGCGCTCGCCGGCTACGAGGTCACGATGCGCGACATCGAACGGGAGTTCGTCGACGACGGCTACGAGTCCATCGAGTGGTCACTCGAGAAGCTCGCGGAGAAGGGCATCATCGACGAGGCGCCCGCCGAGGTGCTCGACCGCATCTCCACCGAGACGGACCTCGAAACCGCCGTCGAGGACGCGGACCTGGTCATCGAGGCCGCCCCGGAGAAGATGGACCTGAAGAAGGACATCTTCTCGGATCTCGACGCGTTCACGCCGCCGGACGCCATCCTCGCGTCGAACACCTCCTCGCTCTCCATCACGGAGATCGCGACGGCCACCGACCGCCCCGACCAGGTCGTCGGCCTCCACTTCTTCAACCCGCCGGTGAAGATGGACCTCGTCGAGGTCATCTACGGGAAGAAGACGTCCGATGAGACCGCGGAGACGGGCTACGAGTTCGTCGAGTCCATCGGCAAGACGCCGATCTACGTCCAGAAGGACGTCCACGGCTTCGTCGTCAACGCCGTGCTCGGCCCCTTCATCACCGAGCCCGCGTGGATGGTCTCGGAGGGTGAAGCCGACATCCGGCAGGCCGACGCCTGCATGGTCTACGAGCGGGGCTACCCGATGGGCCCCTTCGAGCTCTCGGACATGACGGGCATCGACATCTCCTATCACGTCCGCAACGAGGCGGGGATGCCCATCCCGCCCGTCATGGAGGAGAAGATCGAGGCCGAGGAGTACGGGAAGAAGACAGGAAAGGGCTACTACGACTACGAGGACGGCGACGGTGCCGACTACGAACCGGACGACGCCGAGGGGTTCGACTGGCTCCGCGTCGAGGCCTGCATCATCAATCAGGCGGCCGAGCACATCGGCAACGACGTGGCCACGGCCGAAGCAATCGACACCGGGATGCGTCTCGGCACGGGGTTCCCGGAGGGCCCCTGCCGTCGCGGGGACAAGCTCGGGCTGGATACGGTCCTCGACAAACTCCGGTCGCTCCACGAGGAGTACGGTGAGGACCGCTACGAGCCCTCGGAGTATCTCGTCCAGCTGGTCGAGAAGGGCAACACCGGTGAGGACGCCGGCGCGGGCTTCTACGAGTACGGCTCCGGCAGCGACCGTTCGTACACCGCCATCTCCGTCGAACAGGACGGTGGCCTCCTCGAAGTTACCCTCGACCGCCCCGAGCGCCTGAACGCGCTCAACCAGGACATGATGGACGAGATCGTCCATCTTCTCGACTCCATCGACACCGACGAGGTGCGGTGTATCACCTTCGAGGGGGCGGGCGAGAAGGCGTTCTGTGCCGGCGCGGACATCACCGGCTTCGCGGGCGTCGACCCCCACGAGAAGGATATCACCCCTGTGTTCGAGGCGGTCGCGAACGTCGCCGTGCCGACGCTCGCGAAGATCGACGGCTACTGTCTCGGCGGTGGCCACGAACTCGCATTAGCCTGTGACCTGCGTATCGCCACGGAGGACTCGGAGTTCGGCTTCCCCGAGATCAACCTCGGGCTCATCCCCGGTGGCGGTGGCACCCAGCGCGCGATGCGGATGCTCACTGAGGCGCGGGCGAAAGAGCTCGTCTTCCGCGGGAACCGCATCGACGCCGAGACCGCGGAGGAGTGGGGGCTCATCAACCGCGCCGTCGACGACGACGAGTTCGACGAGACGGTCGAGGCGTTCCTCGACGACCTCGTGAACGGGGCACCCATCGCGCTCCGGAAGGCGAAGCAGGTGATGAACGACGGGAAAGACGAGAACATCCAGGCCGGCCTCCGCATGGAGGCGCAGGCGTTCGGTCTGCTCCTCGGCACCGAGGACATGGAGGAGGGTGCCGCGGCGTTCATGGAGAAGCGCGACCCCGAGTTCGAGGGGAAATGAGCACCCAGCGGTACGCCGCGCTGGAGCGGGACCTGCGCGAGCACGGTCTGTTCGCGTGGCTGGACCTCGACATCGAGACGGTCGAGGAGGGCCGGGTCGTGTTCACGCTCCCGTTCGACGAGAAGTTCGCCAACGTCGCCTCCGGCACCGTCCACGGCGGTATCACCGCGACGGTCATCGACACGGCCTCGGGGTTCGCGCTGCGCACCACGTTCGACGAGCCCGACGGCGCCATGCTGACGACGACGGATCTCAACGTCCGGTACGTCCGGCCCGCGAAACAGGCCGTGCGCGTCGAGGCCGAGGTCGTCCGCGCCGGCAAGACGATGGGCGTCACGGAGTCGACGGTGACGACCGAGTATGAAGGGGAGGAGAAAGTCGTCGCCACCGGTGGAACTACCTACCGGCTCTTCCGAGGTGACACACCATGAGCGTGTTCCACGAACTCGAAGTCGGTGACACCCACGAGTCCCACGGCCGGACCATCACCGAGGCCGACGTGGTGAATTTTGCTGGTGTTTCCGGCGACCACAACCACGTCCACCTCGACGCGGACACGATGGCGGAGTCCCACTACGGCGAGCGCATCGCCCACGGGATGCTCGTCCTCTCGGCCGCGACGGGGCTGGTGTGGCAGACGCGAACGGTGAAAGAGCGGAACGCCGTCGTCGCGTTCTACGGCATCGACCACCTGCGCTTCCGCGCGCCGGTGTTCTTCGGCGACACCATCCACATCGAGTCGGAGGTCATCGAGAAGGAGGAGAAGCCGGACAGCCCCGGGACGGGGACCGTCCGCTACGCGCTCGACGTGAAGGTCGGTGAGGAGACGGTCATCTCGTGTGAGATGCTGTCGTTGTTGGAGTAGTTAGCCATATACGTCTGTTCTCAGTTCAGTTGCGGTTCGCAGGGCCTCCTCCCGGTCCGTTATCGTGAATTTCGAGTTGGAGAACGTCGCCCAGTCGTGTTCGTCCGCCAGAGACGCCGCTGCGGCGCTGATCTCCCTCTCGCTGTACCCGACGATCTGCCGGTCGAGTTGTTCGACGTACATCGACCGCGGTGAGTACATCCCGTTCGTCGCCGTCAACTGGAGAATACACGCCTGTAGCTCGCTCATCTCGTCCGCTTCCATCGGTCGTGGTTCGGACATCTGCTGGTGCTCGTATCACTGTTTTGTTGTTCTACTGCAACACGAGGTTGCATGGATGCAACTTTAATACTGCCAGGGCGTATAGGGGGGTATGATGGTGGAACATGGTGGAGCAAAATACGTCGAGAACTCCCCGTTCGTGCGCCTGCTCGCGACACCGAGCCGGGTGAAGATACTCGATGTCCTGTTGCGTCGCCACTCGTCGTGGCTCACCGCGAAACAGATCTCGAATCAGGCGGGCTTCGACAAGGCGACGTTCAGTCGCAACAAGGACCTACTCGTCGAGGGCGGACTCGTCGAAACGAAATCGGAGGGCCGGAAGACGCTGTACAGAATCAATCGGGATGACGAGGCCGTGAAACACCTCGGCCGGGCACACGGTGAACTGCTGCTCCGCTCCGGTGCAATACTCGACAATACGGCGCGGTCGCCGTACATGGAGTTGCTCGAACATCTCGACGACGAACGATCCTCCAGCGAACGAGACTCCCAACAAGATGAAGCACGGGAGACGATTCGGGCAGCCATGAACACAGCATGACCTTCGAAGTCGAGGCAGATACCAGAGTGGAGATGATCTACGTCACCGATGCTGAATCCGGGGAACAGCTCGGACGAATCTTCTCCAGCTCTGCGCTGATGGTGCCCGCTACTGGCGACGAGCTGGAGCTGGGCGCAATCAGCAGAGATGCGGACGGTGCCTCGTTCGACGAGGACACCGAGGGACCGCACAGGGTCGAATCCCGGAAGTTCTCCTACGTGGAAATCACGCGCCCTCAACAGGACGACGATACCGATCCGGAAACCGCCCTGGGCACGATCGTCGAACTGGTCGTCTCCGAAGTCGAATAGTTACCGCTGGTAGGCGAGGTTCATCACCCACTGCGAGAACTTATCGGAGTTGGGGTCGACCTCCTCGTCCCCGATGAACGGCGAGAGCATGTCACCGGCCATCAGAAGCGAGAAATCGAGTTCCTCGGCTTTCACCTCGGCCTCGATGTAGTAGGTGTTGTGCCCGTTGTAGACGGTCTCCTCGCGGGAGACGTACCCCTTCTCCGCGAGCGATTCGATGATGCGGCTCCCCTTCCGGGAGTCCACGTCCATCTCCTTCCAGAAGTCGCTCTGGTGGATACCACCGCTCTGCCGCACGAGTTCGAGCCCCCGCATCTCGTCCTCGGAAAGGTCCTCTTCAGCCATTGTGCATCTATCCGAGAGCCGACCGTTTAAACCTCACCCTCGACGCTTTCGTAGGGCGTCTCACACGGGGGGCCGTCGGCGAATCCATACCACTCGCCGGGGACGATGAGCGAGGAGGATTTCGTCCCGAAGCCGTCGCCGTGGAGGCAGACGCCGTAGTCGTGGTCGCCGAGCACCGTGCCGGCCCGGTCGGTCCACGACTGCCAGCCCTCGCCCGGCTCCGCGACGAGGGCGTCGAGCACCTTGCGGGCGTTCGCGGCCTGCCCCTCGCCCACCTCGGGTCGTCGCCCCGGGACGAACACGCTCTCGATCCGCTGTGGGGCCGCCGCGTCGGCCGGCCCGACGGTCTCCCCGACCCAGCCGACGTTGACGACGACGTAGGTCCCCGGCGCGAGCTCGTGGACGGTGAGGTCGCCGTCCCACTCGACGAGGAGCGCGTCCTCGGTGTCCACGGCGAGCAGGTGGAACGGCTCGTACGCGCGTTCCCGGAGCTCCTCGCGCACGTAGGCGAGCACCTCGCGTGCGCTTCCGTACGAGAGCGCGTCGCGCACGAGCAGGCCGCGCGAGCGCGACCCCTCCCGCTCCGTCCAGCGGTTCGTCAGCGCGACGAAGAGGTTCGAGTCGTTGTACCCCTGCCACGTCCCGCCGGCCTCCTCGTCGCGGGGGGCGATGATGCGGGGTGAGTCACCGAACACCTCGGGGGGTGCGGAGGGACGAGCCAGCGCCTCGTCACGGTTGGCGGCGACGGCTAGGGGCGTATCGAGCACCTGCCACGCGAACGTCAGCGTACACACGGAGGGAGATAGCCCCCCGCCGGCGAAAAGCCTACTCCCCGCTCGACAGGCGCGCGCGGACGGCCTCGCGGTCGACGGTCCCCGACGCGGTCCGGGGGAGGGCGTCCGCGAAGCCGACGGTCCGGGGGCGTTTGAACCCCGCGAGCCGGTCGCGACAGTGGGATTCGAGCGCGTCCACGGAGAGGTCGCCGACGACGAGCGCGCCGACGCGCTCGCCCCACTCCTCGTCCGGGAGGCCGACGACCGCAACGTCTTCTACGTCAGCATGCTCGCGAATCACGCCCGCGACCTCCGCGGGGTCGATGTTCTCCCCGCCAGAGAGGATGAGGTCGTCGACGCGGCCGGTCACCCAGAAGCGCCCCTCCTCGTCGCGGTAGCCAACGTCACCGGTGTGGAACCCGTGGGGGCCGAACGAGGCCGCGGTCGCCGAGCGGTCGCCGTAGTACCCCGGTGTCACCGTCGGCCCCGACACCACGAGTTCGCCGCGCTCACCGGCCTCGCAGATCGCGCCGTTCTCCCCGACGACGGTCACCTCGGTGAACATCAGGGGATGGCCCACGGTTCCGAGTTCCGCGGCCGCGTCCTCCGGGTGGGCCGTCGCGATCTGCGAGGCCGTCTCGGTCATCCCGTAGGTCGGAGCGACCGGGACGCCCCGCTCGTGGCACGCGGCGAGCAGGTCCTCGCCCGCGGGCGCCCCCCCGAGGAGGACGAACCTGAGGTCGGGGAGGTCGCCCGCATCGAGCAGTCGTCGAAGCATCGTCGGGACGAGCGAGACGCAGGTCGCATCGTGTTCGGCCATCTGTTCGAGGGTCGCCGCGGGGTCGAAGTCCTCCTCCTCGACGACGATGGCGGTCCCGTAGCAGACCGAGCGGTAGACGGGTGCGAGCCCGCCCATGTGGTACATCGGGAGCGCGCAGTGCCAGCGGTCCGATGGGAGGACACCGAGCCGCCAGGAGGAGGCCATCGCCGAGGAGAGGAGGTTCCCGGTGGTGACGACGACGGCCTTCGGCTCGCCCGTGGTGCCCGAGGTGAACATGAGCACCTGTGGGGTGTCGTCGTTCCACGCGGGCAGGTCGAACGTCTCGGGCCGGGTCGCCCGGAGGTCCGCAGCACCTGCCTCCGGGCTGTCGATGGAGGCGACGGGGACCTGCGTCCCGACGACGGCCTCCAGCAGGAGCTCCTCGGTCTCGCTGTCCCCGACCACGACGGTCACGTCCGCGGCATCGAGCCGGTCACGGAGCTCTCGCGAGGTCAGCCGCGGCGAGAGGGGGACGAGCACCGCGCCCAGCCGCATCGCGGCGTGGACGAGCTCGACGAAATCGAGCGACGTGTCCATGCAGACGCCGAGGTGGTCGTCGACGCCCAGTCCCCGCGCCGCGAGCCGGCCCGCGAGCTCCTCGACGCGCTCGTCGAGGTCGCCGTACGAACAGCGCTCGCCCGTCTCGGCCGCGATGACGGCGGTCGCCGTCGGCGTCGCACGGGCTCGGTGGGCCAGCCAATCACGCATAGTCCGCCGATGATGTGGTGGGGATATTTCCCTCTTTCTGTGGCACGGCGATACGCCCATTGCTAACAGGCACCGGGTCGGGCCCGAAATCCACCGAAAGCAGGCTCCCGGTGGCGAGCCCACACGCCCGCACGTCGGGGATGGCCGCGGCGACGTGGACCGCCGCTGCCCGGGCGACACAGCCGTCGATGGTCGTGGTGACGACGGGCGCGATACCCGCGCCGCGCGCCAGCCCCGCGGCCTCGATGGCCACGTCCGGCCCGCCCATCGCCATCGGCTTGAGTATCCACACGTCGGCGGCGTTCGCGTCGAGGACGGCGTCGAAGCCGTGTTCGTACAGCCCCTCGTCGAGCGCGACGGGGACCGTCTCCCGGAGCGCCGCGTGCCCGTCGAGGTCGTCGGCCGGGAGCGGCTGTTCCACGTACGCGATACCGTACGACGTGAGCGCGTCGAACGCCTCCTGTGCCTCGGCACGGGTCCACGCGCCGTTCGCATCCAGGCGGAGCTCCGCGTCGGGCGCCGCGTCTCGGACGGCCGCGACGCGCTCGATATCCTCCTCGATGGATCGCGCGCCGACTTTGAGCTTCACAGCCGGGAAGCCGGCGTCCACGGCCGCCGTGACCTGCTTGGCCGTCGTTTCGGGGTCCGCATCCCCAACGGTGGCGTTGACGGGGACCGACTCCACGGCCGATTGCCCGCCGAGAAAGCGATACAGGGGCTCTCCCTCCGATTTGGCCTGTGCGTCCAGCGCCGCGAGCGAGACCCCGTGGCGGGCGGCCGGCGGGAGTTCGTCGAGTGGGTCGCCCGACTCGAGCGCCTCCTTGCACGCTGCCAGCGACTCGGTCCAGCCCGGGAGGGGTGTTGCTTCCCCGAGACCGATGTCGGGCTCCTCCACCGTGACGAGATACCCCTCCCGGTCCTCGATGGGCCCCTTCGCCGTCTGCAGCGGCTCGGAAAGCGGGAGCGAGAAGTAGTCGACCTTCATGCGAGCCCCAGCCCCACGGCGAACAGCACCGAGTGGGCGAACAGCAGTTTCCCGGTGGTCTCGAGCGCGGGGTTGAGCTTCGTGCCCTCCGTATGCGTGAGGACGGTCTTCGAGAGCGAGACGGCGACCGGGAGCGTCAGGAGCGGAAGCAGGGTGAGGAGCCCGTAGTCGAGCGCGAAGATGAGGGGGACGACGTAGGCCATTCCGACCATGCACAGGAACTCGACGCGCGAACCGGTGTAGCCGAGCGCGACCGCGAGCGTGCGCTTTCCGGCGTTCATGTCCGTCTCTCTGTCCCTGATGTTGTTCACGATGAGGATGGCGGTGGAGAGCCCCGCGACGGGGAGCGCGGCGACGACGGCGTCGATGGGCACCAGTTCGAGTGGGGCGGTGAGCGCGGGAATCCCCGACACGCCCGCGGCGGCCTGCACGTAGAACGTCCCCGTCACGGCGACGAGCCCGAAGTAGAGGAAGACGAAGAGGTCACCGAGCCCCCGATAGCCGTAGGGGAGCGGTCCCCCAGTGTAGGCGATGCCCGCGGCGACGGAGGAGAGCCCCACGAGGACGATGACGGGCCCGCCGACCCAGACGAGATACGTCCCCGAGAGGACGGCGATGGCGAAGGTGGCCCACATCGCCCGTTTGACCTGCTCCGGAGCGATGAGCCCGCCCGCGGTCACGCGGGTGAACCCCTCGCGCTCGTCGGTATCGGCCCCCTTCACGGCGTCGTAGTAGTCGTTCGCGAAGTTCGTCCCGATCTGGAGGAGCAGGGCACCGAGCAGCGCGGCGAGAGCCGGCAGGGGGGCCACCACGTCGAACGCCGCGGCCAGCCCCGTCCCGACGACCACCGGTGCGGCACCCGCCGGAAGCGTCTGGGGGCGCGCGGCCATCACCCACGCCTTCGTCTTCGAGATCTCCGCAGTGTCGCTCATTACCCCTTCTTGGGGCGTCGCCGAAAAAGCCGCTGTGGTTCGGTTGGCGGGCGGTTACAGGTTGTCCTCGACCTGCGCGTAGACGACGCCGAGAACGAGCCCGTAGACGACGTGCCAGAGCAGCGACGGGATAGCGAAGTTCGGGAACGGCGGGTTCGCGGGCGAGCCGACCGCGGAGAGCCACACGGGCATCAACAGTGCAGCGAGGACGGCCCACGTCACGACACCCCAGCCGATACCGAGGGCGGCGAGCTTCCCGGTCGACCCCTCGCCCACGACACCCGCGAGAGCCGCGAAGACGACGCCCAGCACCGCGCCGTGGCTGACGTGGACGAACAGCCCCATCCCCGGCGACGGCGGCGGGGCCAGCGTGTACAGGGAGGGGATCGCGACGGCCAGCGTCGGGGGGTTCATCGCCAGCACGAGCGCGCCCATGACGATGGCCCCGATGATGCCACCGACCACGCCCGCCTGCCAGTTCCCGTCCGATATCTCGACGTTCGATTGCGTTGTGGTTGCCATTCACCCCCGTCTGGCACCGCCAGCACGACTTCCATTCGGGGGAATGGCGGCAGAGATGCATGGTGGCACAGCGTTTTTATAGTAGTTCGCTAACGAACCCCACAGCCGTCGTCGCTCGGCCGGATTTGCCGTTGGCGGGATGTCCGAGTGAGCGCACGCCGTGCGCTCACGAGGACTGCGTTCACGAGCATCACCGACTCAGCCCGTCGGGCTGAGTCGGCCTTTTTGGTGCAGATTTTTGCGGTGAGCGGTTCGCGCAGCGCGCGAACCCGAACCGGAAAAAGGTGCGTTAGTAGTGCCAGGGGTAGTCCTGAAACTCCGGCTCGCGCTTCTCGACGAATGCACTTCTCCCCTCCTCGGCTTCGTCGGTCATGTAGCCGAGTCGCGTCGCCTCTCCTGCAAAGACCTGCTGGCCCACGAGGCCATCGGTGTCCATGTTGAACGCGTACTTCAGCATCCGAATCGCGGTGGGCGACTTGCTCATGATGGTCTCGGCCCACTCCAGGGCAGTCTCCTCCAGTTCCTCGTGGGGGACGACCTCGTTCACCATCCCCATCTCCGCGGCCTCCTCGCCCGAGTAGGTCTTGCCGAGGAAGAACACCTCACGCGCCTTCTTCTGGCCGATCTGGTGGGCGAGATACGCGCTGCCGAAGCCGGCGTCGTAGGAGGCCACGTCGGGGTCGGTCTGGAGGAACTTCGCGTGTTCCTCCGAGGCGAGGGTCATATCGCAGATGACGTGCAGCGAGTGGCCGCCGCCGACGGCCCACCCCGGCACCACGGCGATGACGGGTTTGGGCATGTGGCGGATCTGCCGCTGGACTTCGAGGATGTGGAGCCGGCCCGTCTCGGAGGCGGACTCCTCGCTCCCGTCGTACTGGTAGCCGTCGGGGCCGCGGATGCGCTGGTCGCCGCCGGAGCAGAACGCCCAGCCGCCGTCCTTCGGGGAGGGGCCGTTGCCGGTGATGAGGACACAGCCCACGTCCGTCTGGCGTTTGGCGTGGTCGAGCGCGCGGGAGAGCTCGTCGACGGTGCCGGGGCGGAAGGCGTTGCGTACCTCGGGGCGGTCGAAGGCGATCCGGACCGCGCCGGTGTCGGTGGCGCGGTGGTAGGTGATATCGCGGAAATCGAACTCGTCGATGGGGGTCCATCGGTCGGGGTTGAACAGATCCGAAACCATACCGCTCGTGGGTGGGGAGCCGAGAAAAAGGTGGGCAGTCGGTCTTCAGTCGTCGTCCGTCTCGTGTTCGGCCAGAATGGCCTGCACCTCCGCGAGCTCCTCCACCGCGACGACCAGCCGGTAGAACAGCCACAGCACGACGGCGACGACCGCGAGATACAGGAGGTTGTACAGCGCGGTCAGCGCGTCACCGACGACGCCGGTGAAGACGACGACGAGCAGCGCCAGGACGACGGCCAGCGCGAACGCGGGTTCGGAGGCGAGGCGTCGGAGGCTCGTATCGGGGGCCATGGGGGGCGGTTCGCGCGAGCGATGGATAACACAGGGGCGAGAGTTTAGGCCGCCGGGGCCCACCCACGGGTATGGACGGGGGGAGCTACTACGACCTGCTCGGCGTTCCCCCGGACGCGTCCGAGACGGAGATCCGGGCGGCCTACCGCGCGAAGGCGAAGGAGGCCCACCCGGACCGGAGCGACGCCCCCGACGCGAGCGAGCGGTTCAAGCGGCTCACCCGGGCGCGGGACGTGCTCACCGACGAGACGGAGCGTGCACGCTACGACCGGCTCGGCCACGAACGGTACACCGGCGAGGACGTGGCGGGACCCACGACCGAGCGCACCGACCACCAGCAGGGGAACCAGCCGGGCGACCGCCGGGAGGCCCGCTGGCGCCGCGAGGAGCGGAAACGCCGCGGCACCGATGAAGACGCCCGCTGGGAGGCGTACGACCGGGAGCGGACGAGCCGCGAGAAGGAGCGGGAGCGCCGGGCACGCGAGTACCGGCGCCAGCAGCGCGCGAAGCGGATGGCCGCGGAGCACCGCTGGTGGGACGGCGACGAGGAGGCGTACCGACGAACGCAGCGGACGGTCGGGCCGGAGTCGGCGAGCGGGCGCGACTCCACGATGGGACGACGGCAGGGCGGGAACACGCGCCGAGCCCGGCGACAGCCGCGGGGCCGTGCGAACCGGGGGCTCTCCGCCGGGGATATCGGGCTGGGGGTCACCGCCTTCCTCCTCTACCCCGTGCTGCTCGCGAGCAGCGTGCTCCCCGCGTTCCCGCCGGCCGTGAACGTCGTCGTCGGGGTGTGTACCCTCCTGCTCGTCGTCTACCTGCTCACGGTCCCGGAGGTCGCGGTGTTCGTCTTCGGCGGGTGGGCGTTCCTCGCGCCGTTCGGGCTGGCGGCGCTGGGCGTGGGCGTGCTCTCCGCCGTCGGTCTCGTCGCGCTCACCGCCATCTGGATCCCCTTCGCGCTGGCCTGTGTGAACCTCCTGTTCATGAGCGGATAGCGTCGGCCACCTGGGACTGCAGCTCCCGCCGGAAGTCGTGGCTGGCCTGCCCGTCGACCTGCACCTCGATGACCTGGGTCCCCTCGCTCTCGAGGGAGGCCTGATACAGCTCACGGAACTCAGCGAGTGAGTCCGTCCGGGTGAACGCCAGCCCGTAGAGGTCGCCCACCGGCGCGAAGTCGAGGCCGTGTGGCGTCTTGAAGAACCGCTCGAAGGTGGCGTGCTCCTCGATGGGGAGGATGTGGAAGATGCCGCCGCCGTCGTTGTTGACGACGACGATGGTGGCGTCGACGCCACACCGCCCGACCGCGAGGAGGCCGTTCATGTCGTGGTAGAACGCCAGGTCGCCGGTGACGAGCACGAGCGGGTCGTCGGTGGCGCTGCCCGCCCCGAGCGCCGTGGAGGTGATGCCGTCGATGCCCGAGGCGCCGCGGTTCGCGAGCACGGTGAGCGATTTCTCCGAGGGCGCGCCGAACCGGTCGAGGTCCCGCACCGGCATGGAGTTCGAGACGAACAGGGTCGCGGGGTCTGGGGCGAGACGGGCCACGTCGCCGAGTATCCGGCCCTCCCACAGCTCGTCGTCGGGGACGAACGCCCAGTACGCCTCTTCGATCGCCCGGAGGCGCTCGGCCCACGCGCCGGGGTCGCGTTCCACGCGCGCGGCGAGCCCCTCCGCGACCGAATCGGCATCGGCTGCGAGGAGGTCGGTGGCCGTGAACTCCGCTTCCCGCCACTTCCCTGCCGGGTCCACGACGACCTGTCTGGCACCGCTCTCGGCCAGATACCTCCGCAGGGGTTTGGAGGTAGGCGAGGCGCCGAACCGGAGGACGACCTCGGGGGCGTCGTCGAGCGTCTGGACCCACGCGTCGTAGCCCCCGAGCGTCTCCACGGGACCGAACCGGTGACCCGACATCGGGTCCGCGAGGACGGGGTAGCCGGTCGCGTCGGCGAGCGCCGCGAGCGCGTCGCGTGAGGGCGTGGGTGCGTCCGCGGGGCCACAGACGATGAGGCCGCGGTCGCTCGCCTCGATGTCGGTCGCGAGCGCGTCCAGCTCGGTTTCGAGGGCCTCGACGCGCCCCTGTCGCACGGAGACGAACGGGCCGTCACGTCCCCGGGTCGCGAGCGGATACTCCTCGGTGAACCCCTCGGGCACCTCGTCTGTCTCCACGGTCGGCTCCAGCGGTTTTCTGAAGGGGACGTTCAGGTGGACCGGTCCCGGTTCGTTTCCTCCGGTGTCCGCGACCGCTCGGCAGACCGTGGTCCGAAGCGACCGGAGCTTCCGGTCCGCGGCCTCCGGCTCCGGGAGGGTGCGATAGGAGCGAACTGCGTCCCCGTAGAGATCCTCCTGGTCGATGGTCTGGTTCGCGCCGGAGTCCTGCAGTTCGGGGGGTCGGTCGGCGGTCAGAAGCAGGAGGGGGACGCGCGCCTGACTCGCCTCGATGACGGCCGGATGGAAGTTCGCGAGCGCCGTCCCGGAGGTGCAGACGAGCGCCGTCGGGGTCCCCGTGCGTTTCGCCCGGCCGAGCGCGAAGAACGCCGCGGAGCGCTCGTCGAGGTGGGAGAAGGCCTTGAGCTCCGGGTGCTCGGCGATGGCGACGGTGAGCGGAGTGGACCGCGAACCGGGTGCGAGACAGGCGGCCTCGACGCCGGCACTGGCGAGTTCGTCGGCGATGACCGACCCCCAGAGGGTGTTGACGTTGGGTGGCGTGGGAACCGTCATTCCAACTCGTCGAGGATGGGGCGGTACTTGAGCTGGACCTCGTCCCACTCCGCGTCGGGGTCGGAGTCGCCGACGACGCCGACACCGGCGAAGAGCGTCGCGGTGTCCTCGGTGGCGACGGCCGAGCGGAGCGCGACGGCGAAGGAGCCGTAGCCCGCGGCGTCGAACCAGCCGACCGGGGAGGCGTACCAGCCGCGCTCGAACGGTTCGGTCTCGCGGATGGCCGCCAGCGCCCGCTCGGGCGGGAGCCCGCCGACCGCGGGCGTCGGGTGGAGCGCCTCGACGAGCGAGAGGACGTGCTCGTCGTCCGCGAGCTCGGCGGTGATGGGGGTCTCGAGGTGCTGGACCGTCTCCAGCCGACGGACCCGGCGCTCACCGGTCGAGATGCTGGCGGCGTAGGGGGCGAGCTGTTCGCGGATGGTCTCCGCGACGAGGTCGTGTTCGTGGGCGTTCTTCGCGTCCTCGAGCAGTTCCTCGGCGAGCCACTCGTCCTCGGCCGGGGTCTCCCCTCGGCCGGTCGTTCCCGCGAGCGCCTCCGTGCGGACGGTGCGCCCGCGCAGCGCGACGAGCCGTTCGGGGGTCGCCCCGAAGAACGAGGGGCCCTCGTGGGGCTCGACGAGGAAGCGATAACAGTCGGTGTACGTCTCGCCCAGTCGGGTGAGGATGTCGGGGACCGAAAGCGTGCGCGCGAGCTCCGTGCGCAGCGCCTGCGCGAGGACGACCTTCCGGAGCTCGCCGGCGTGGATGCGCGAGACGACGGCCTCGACGGACTCGCGCCACGTCTCCTTCGGCGTGGTGCGCTCGCGGGCCACCACGCCCGGCGGGCCGAGCACGGGGCCGGCGTCGGGGAGCGCAGCCAGCTCCTCGCTGGCCGTCTCGATACGCTCCTCGACCGCTGCGGGGGTCGCGTCGGGGCCTATGGCGTTCACCGTGAGCCACGCACCGTCGTCGGTGTAGGTGACCTGTGTTCGGGGGAGGACGAACCCCGCACCGGGGAACCCCTCCCACGGGGGCGCACCGGCGTGGTCGTCGTGGAAGGCGAACCCCCCGAACAGGCGGGGGCGGGCGGCTTCGGTTCCCGCGTGGACGTCACCGTGGTCGAACAGCGCGTCGGCGCCGTCTCGAATCGCGGAGAAACGGTCAGCCCCCGTCGCGGTGAGCCGGGCGGCGGCCCCGCCGGCGACGACGGTGGGTTCGTCGGGGGCACTCCAGACCGTCCGGGGGCGGGCAGCCGCCCCGAGGACGGCCCGGGGGTCCGGTGCCGGAATCGGCACCGCACGCGTTATCACCCCGTCCGACAGCTCGTCACCCAGCGGTTCCATTGGCTATCCATTCGGCCCCGATTGTTTTAGGTTAACTGACTCCGGTCGCCTTCGCAGTCAGACGACGGGCCCGTCGCGGACGCCGCTCGTTCCGAGCGAGAGCGTGCCGGCGACCATCATCACCACGCCCATGAGCGCCAGGATGAACTGCAGCGTCGAGGACTCCAGGCTGGCGAACGCGAGCATCGCGATGAGCAGCGAGCCGATGACGATGCCGGCCACACCGGCCTGTACCTTCTGCTGTTGGGTGAGTTCGCGGTTCATCTTCGCGAGCGTCTCGAGCATATCTCATACTGCGCCCTCTGTGACTTAATGTCACCTCTTGTGGAACCGCGGGCGAAACGCTATCACGATTCGTGCGTGAGTCTCACCCATGCGACGGAACCCAGCGACTGGGGAGCCACTCCCCGAGGTGGAGCCACACACGGACGAGCAGGTCGACGCGGCGCTCGACCGGGCGACCGCGCGGTTCGACTCGTGGTCGGCGCGACCGATGCACGAGCGCCGCGAGCTGCTCGCGACCGCGGCCGACGTGCTCCGCGCGAACAAGGAGGAGTACGCAGGGCTCATGACCCGCGAGATGGGCAAACCCATCTCGGGCGCCCGCGCCGAGGTGGAGAAGTGCGCGTGGGGGTGTGAACACTACGCCGAGAAGGCCCCCGAGTACCTGCAAGACGAGGTGATCGGCACGGAGCCGCACGCGAAGACGTACGTCACGCACGAGCCGCTCGGCCCCGTGCTGGCCGTGATGCCGTGGAACTACCCGTTCTGGCAGGTGTTCCGCTTCGCGGCGCCCGCGCTCACGGCGGGGAACGTCGGCCTCCTCAAGCACGCCTCGAACGTTCCCGAGTGCGCGCTCGCCATCGAAGAGGTGTTCCGAGAGGCGGGCTACCCGGAGGACGCCTTCCAGACGCTCCTGGTCGGCTCCGAGAAGGTGGGCGACATCATCGCGGACGACCGGGTCCGGGCGGCCACCCTCACCGGGAGCGAGCCCGCGGGCCGTGCGGTCGGCCAGACCGCGGGGAAGGCGCTCAAACCCAGCGTCCTCGAACTCGGCGGCTCCGACCCCTTCATCGTCCTCGACGACGCGAACGTCGAGGCTGCGGCACGCGTCGGGGCCACGGCGCGCACCCAGAACTCCGGGCAGTCGTGTATCGCCGCGAAGCGCTTCATCGTCCACACCGACGTCTACGAGGCGTTCGTCGAGGCGTTCGTCGCCGCGGTGGAGTCGCTCACCGTCGGCGACCCGATGGCCGAAGAGACCGACGTGGGGCCGCAGGCCCGCGAGGACCTGCTGGAGGACCTCCACGAGCAGGTCACGGCCTCGGTGGCGGCGGGCGCGACGGTCGAGACGGGCGGCGAGCCGCTCGACCGCGAGGGGTACTTCTACCCGCCGACGGTGCTCACCGACGTGCCGCTGGACTCCCCGCTCGGCTGTGAGGAGGTGTTCGGCCCCGCAGCCGCGGTGTTCGAGGTGGAAAGCGAGGCGGAGGCCATCGAGTTGGCGAACGACGCCGAACTGGGGCTCGGCGCGGCCATATTCACCGACGACCTCGACCGTGGCGAGCGCCTGACGAAAGAGATCGAGTCCGGCGCGGTGTTCGTGAACCAACTGACGAAATCGGACCCGCGGCTTCCCTTCGGTGGCATCAAGGACTCGGGGTACGGCCGCGAGCTCGCGGCGCAGGGGATCAAGGCGTTCGTCAACGAGAAGACGGTGTGGATACAGGAGGCGGAGGACTGACATCCTCCCACGACTGAAGTCGTGGGGTTCCACGGTCACAGACCGTACCCACGACGGAGAGGTTCCCCACTCACCGATGGTGGGGTTGTGGGCCGTGCCAGTACGGCCCCCGACCGAGATAGCGGGCTTCATCTACCGCCACGGTGGCGTGCGTATCCGTACCTCGGACTCGGCACCGCAACCGACGAACGGCGACACAATCAACGGTTCGCCGGTTGTCGGCTTCATCCCACGACTAAAGCCTGGGCTTTCGCCTCGAAACTCTGTAAGCGACGACGGCTACAGCGAAAGGATTCCGGGGCGGGCGATGGTGAGCCCTTCGCCGACGCTCGTCACGTCGGTTTCGGGCCAGTCGCCCGTCCGGGTCAGCACCTCGATCTCGTTCTCGCGAACGAGGACGGTGTCCTCGCTTTTCGACCCCTGCACCGTGGGGTTCCACGCGTAGGCCATCGGCAGGTGGACCGGGGCGTCGCTCGTCGGCGTGGCGATCCACTCGCGCCCGGCGAACCCCGCGGCCCCGCCCTGGTGGTGGTGTTCCCACTCGCCGTGGTAGCCGAGGGCGGCGTAGGCGTTCTGGATGGCCCCGAACACGTCACCGGCAGTCCCGCCCTCGCGCCCGACGCGCTGAGTGGCCTCTATCGCGGTCGTCTCGACACGGGTGGCGGCGCGATGGCGCTCCGGGAGCCAGTCCGGCGTGTCGAACGCGACAGTCCGGGTGCAGCTCGCGTAGAGGCCGTCGCGGCGCGCGGTGACGGAGACGAGCGCGTAGTCGCCGAGCGGTACGTCGATCGGTGTGTAGTGGCGGAACCGGGGCGCGCGGCGTTCCCCGCCGACGAGAGCGACGGGGGCGTCGATTCCCCGGCGAGCGAGCCGACCGCGCAGATCGCCGGCGACCGCCTGCTCGGTGTCTTCGGGCGTGGCAGCACGGCAAGCCGCTTCGAGGGCCGCCGCGGTCTCCCGACCGAGTGCGCGGTAGCGCTCCACGTCACGGTCCGAGAGCGGCTGGCGAAGCGGGCTCGCATCGAGCGGTTCGAGCCCTTCCACGGGGAAATCGGCGGCCGCGGTGCCATCGGTACGGGCGCGGACGGCCTCGGCGAGCGAGCCCTCGTGCCACGGCACCGTCTCGACGGAGACGCCTTCGGGGAGCTCCTCGACGGCGAGGCGTTCCCCCTCGATGTCGTTCGTGACGACGGTGAGCTGGCCATCGTAGCGGGCCGCCGCGACCCCGATATCCCCCGTACGGTCCACGACGTTGCTCCCACCGGTGAGCCACGCGAAGTTGTCGGGCCGGGCGAACCAGACGGCGTCGAGGCCTCGTTCGGCGAGGAGGGAGTCGAGCCGAACCGCCCGGTCGTCCGGGAGCGATACGAACGCAGCACTAGTCATTATTTACTTTATTGTGAGTAAACTTCTTAACGATGGCGGTCGATGATAGAGGCATGGAAGTGGAACAGGTGAAACACGCCAAGCAGAACCTCATCGACGGGACGTGGGACCCGTCGGAGGGGATCATCGAGGTGACTGATCTCGCGGACGGCGGGGTCTTCGCGGAGGTCGCCGCGGCGACGCCCGAGCAGGCAGAGGCCGCAGTTACGGCTGCTCACAACGCCAAGCGAGCCATGCGCGAGACGACCATCGTCCAGCGCGCAGAGTGGCTCGTCGCCATCGCGGAGGGGCTCGAAGCCCGCAAAGAGGAGCTCGCCGACGTCATCGTCCGCGAGGCCGGGAAACCGATCTCCTCTGCGCGCGGCGAGGTCGACTCCGCCGCCGAGCGGTTCCGGCGCGCGGCCGAGGAAGCACGCGGTCAGCAGGGGGAGTTCCTCGAAGGGACGACGACGGGCCACGAGGGCTGGCAGGCCATCGTGAAACCCCAGCCCATCGGCACCGTGCTGTGTATCACGCCGTACAACTACCCGCTGGCGACGACGGCGCTGCAGGTCGCCCCCGCCATCGCCGCCGGCAACAGCGTCGTGCTGAAGCCCGCGACGAAGACGCCCGTGAGCGCCGCCATCCTCGCCGAGGTCATCGACGAGGTCGGCCTCCCCGAGGGCGCGTTCAACTTCGTCACCGGGAACGCGAGCGACATCGGCGACACCCTCGCCGGCGATTCCCGGATCGACGCCATCGCCATGACCGGCTCCTCGGGCGCGGGCAAACACGTCGCCCGCCAGTCCGAGATGGTGAACCTCCACATGGAGCTCGGCGGGAACGCCCCGGCGATGGTGTTCCCCGACGCCGACCTCGACGCGGCCGCTGCGGCCGCCGCGAAGGGCTCGTTCAAGTACGCCGGGCAGCGTTGCTCGGCCGTCTCCCGCGTCCTCGCACACGAGGAGGTCCACGACGCCGTCGTCGAGAAGATCGAGGCGCAGATGGACGACTGGCAGCCCGGGGACCTGTTCGACCCCGACACGGCCATCGGCCCGCTCATCAGCACCGAGCAGGCCGACTGGGTCGAGGAGCTCATCGAGGACGCCGTCGAGAAGGGCGCCACCCTCGTCCGCGGTGGGGAGCGCGACGGCCGGACCATCCAGCCCGCGCTGCTCGCCGACGTGCCCCACGACGCCCGCATCGTCCACGAGGAGCAGTTCGGGCCCGTCGCAGTCGTCACGACGTTCGCCTCCGAGGAGGAGGCCCTCTCGCTCGCCAACGGTGGCGACCTCGGGCTCGACGCCGCGGTCTTCACCGCGGACCACGACCGGGCCATGCGCCTCGCCGACCGCATCGAAGCCGGTGCGGTCCGCATCAACGGTGCCCCCTCACACGGGCTGGGGGACATCCCGTTCGGCGGGGTGAAAGACTCCGGTATCGGCCGTGAGGGCATCGGCTACAGCATCGAGGCGTTCACGACCACGAAGAGCATCGTCCTCTGACCCGCCGTTCCACCCTCCGACCACACTCAAGGGGTCGGACCCAGAACTCTCTTTCATTCATGCGCAACGCAAAAATCGTCTGTACGCTCGGCCCGGCCTCTAACGACCCCGACACCATCCGCGAGCTCGTCGACGCCGGGATGTCCGTCGCTCGCCTGAACGCGAGCCACGGCACCACCGCCGACCGTGAGGCGACCATCCGACACGTCAGGGAGGCCGACGCCGCCTCCGACAGCACCGTCGCCGTCCTGCACGACCTGCCGGGACCGGAGATACGCACCGCACCCTTAGCGGAGCCCATCGAGCTCCACACGGGCGAGGAGGTCCGCTTCGTGAAAGGCGAGACCGCGACCCCCGAGGAGGTCGGGCTCTCGCTGTCGCTCGACGGCGTGGAGCCGGGCGACCGGGTCCTCCTGGACGACGGCCGCATCGAGACCGAGGTCGTCTCGGTCGACGACGGGGTCCGCGCGACCATCCTCGACGGGGGCCCCCTCTCCGGCCGGAAGGGCGTGAACGTCCCGGGCGTCGATTTGGGCCTCGACGTCATCACCGAGAGCGACGAGGCGGAGCTCGACCTCGCCGCCGAGGCCGGGGTGGATTTCGTCGCCGCCTCCTTCGTCCGCGACGCGGCCGACGTCTACACCATCAGCGAAGCCCTGGAGGAACGGGGTGCCGACATCCCCGTCATCGCGAAGATCGAGCGGGCCGACGCCGTGGAGAACCTCGACGGCATCATCGACGCCGCCTACGGCGTGATGGTCGCCCGCGGCGACCTGGGCGTGGAGTGCCCCCTCGAAGAAGTACCGCTCATCCAGAAGCGCATCATCCGAAAGTGCCGGAACGCGGGCGTCCCCGTCATCACCGCCACGGAGATGCTGGACTCGATGGTCCACGAGCGGCGGCCCACCCGCGCGGAGGCGACGGACGTGGCCAACGCCGTCCTCGACGGGACGGACGCCGTCATGCTCTCCGCCGAGACCGCGGTCGGCGACCACCCCGTGCGCGTCGTCGAGACGATGGACCGCATCGTCCGCGACATCGAGGAGAGCGAGGAGTACGACGAACAGCGCGAACAGCGCGTCCCCACCACCGACGGCTCGAAGACCGACGCGCTCGCGCGCTCGGCGCGCTTCCTCGCACGCGACGTGGACGCGACGGCCATCGTCGCCGCCTCCGAGTCGGGCTACACCGTCCTGAAGGCGGCGAAGTACCTCCCACGGGTCCCCATCCTCGGCTCCACGACGAGCGACCGCGTGCGCCGGAAACTCGCGCTCTCCGGTGGCGTCGTCCCGAAGTACGTCCCGATGCGCGAGAACACCGCCGATAGAGTCATCAACAGCGCCGTGCAGGCCGCCCTCGACGCGGGCGTCGCGGAGAGCGGCGACACCGTGGTCGCGCTCGCCGGGATGATGACCGAACTCGAGGGCGTCGACACGACGAACATGCTGAAGGTCCACGTCGCCGCCGAGATCCTCGCCTCCGGACGCACCGTCGTCGACGGCTACGCCTCCGGCCCAGTGTACAGAATCGAGAGCGGCGACATCACGGGCGTTCCCGAGGGAGCCATCCTCGTCATCCCGCCAGCGTTCGACGACGAGTTCACCGGCGAGGTGGAGAAGGTGGCGGGCATCATCGACGCGCGCGCCGGCATGACGAGCTACGTGGCGATGATGGCCCGCGAGCTCGGGGTTCCGATGGTCGGTGACGCGGTGCTCCCACGGGAGATCGAGAACGGCGATGCGGTGACCGTCGACGCCCAGCGGGGCGTCGTCTACGAGGAGACGGTCGGAACGCGAGATTAAAGCAGCTGCCGCTCGCGCTCTTCGCGCTCCTGTTCGCGGCGTTCCTGTGTCTGTTTCTCCTGACGCTCACGGCGGTACTCCCGCACCAGCGGGATGAACTTGTTCTTCACGTCCAGGGCGAACGAGACGAGCCCGTACGCCCAGAACCCGAACAGCAGCGAACCCGCGGCGAAGTACGTGAGCGGATCGACCATGGTCAGTCGTCCGTGTGCGCGCGGGCGCTGTCCGCCGCCCCGCCCGTCGTCTCGACGATGCCGTGTTCGAGCGCCTGTTCCGTCTCGCTGTCGAACAGGTGGACCTTCGAGCGGTCGAGGACGACCTCCATCTCCTCGTCCTCCGCGATGGTGGAGTCCGGCTCGACGCTCATCAGGAGCTGGCCGGACGCGTTCGGGTCGTCGATGTCGACCTCCGCGTCCTCCTCGGTGAGCAGGTAGACGAAGATCTCGTCACCCATCGGCTCCAGCACGTCCGTCGTGACGGAGATGGGCTTCGTCGGGTTCGCGAGCGAGTCGGCCTGCTCGGCCGGGTAGACGTCCTCCGGGCGGATGCCGACCGTCACGTTCTGATCGGGGGTGACGCCCACGTCGCTCGGCTCGAAGTCGATCTCGATCTGGCCGTCGTTGGAGTGGAAGCCGGTCGCCGTGGCCGCACCGGGGACGAAGTTCATCGACGGTGAGCCGATGAACCCCGCGACGAACAGGTTCGCGGGCTCGTTGTAACAGACGAGCGGCGGGTCGATCTGCTGGAGTTCGCCGGAGTCGATGACCGCGATTCTGTCACTCATCGTCATCGCCTCCGCCTGGTCGTGCGTGACGTAGATGATGGTCGTGTCCAGCTCCTTGTGGAGCCGCTGGAGCTCCGTCCGCATGTGGACGCGGAGCTTGGCGTCGAGGTTGGCCAGCGGCTCGTCCATCAGGAACACGTCCGGCTCGCGGACGATGGCGCGGGCGATGGCGACGCGCTGTCGCTGCCCGCCGGACATCTCGTCGGGCATCCGGTCCAACATCCCGTGGAGCTGGACGGTGTCCGCCGCGCGTTCGACGCGCCGGTCGATCTCCTCCTTCTCGTAGTTCCGAAGCCGGAGCCCGAAGGAGATGTTGTCGTACACGTCCATGTGGGGGAACAGCGCGATGTTCTGGAACACCATCGCGATCCCCCGGTCCTTCGGCGGGAGGTTCGTCACGTCCCGCTCACCGATGTGGACGGTGCCCGAGGTGGGCATCGTCAGCCCCGCGATGGTCTCCATCGTCGTGGACTTCCCGCACCCCGATGGACCGACGAGACAGACGAACTCGCCGTCCCTGATATCGAGGTTCATGTTGTCGACCGCCGTTACGTCATCGTACTGTTTGACTACGTCTTTGAGTGTGACTGATGCCATTGTTCTACTCCTTGAGTGCGCCCGAGGTGAGGCCGCTCACGATCTTTTCCTGTGCCACTACCACGAGGATGGCGACGGGGAGCACCGCGATGATGCTGCCGGCCGCCATGATACCGTAGGTGATCTCGAACTGCCCCGCCCGCTGCAGGTTCAAGAGCCCACCCACGATGGGTGCCCAGTTCTCCGGTTGCCCGTTGTTCATCAACTGGCTGAAGAAGAACTCGTTGTACACCGCGATGAACGTCAGGACGCCCGCGGTGGCGACCCCGGGGGCCGACAGCGGGACGATGACGCGGAACAGCGCGCCGAGCCGCGTGGTCCCTTCTACCCGTGCCGCGTCCTCCAGGCCGTCGGGAATCTGGCCGTAGAACGTCGTCAGGATGAAGATGGACAGCGGCAAGAACAGCGCGCTGAACGGCAGGATCATCGCGCCGGGCGTGTTGTAGAGACTGAGCCACGGGAAGACGTTCCCGGTGAACAGCCGGTACAGCGGCACGAAGAACGCCGCCGGGGGGAAGTAGCTGATCGCCAGCACGATGAGCATCATCGGCGTGCGCCCCGGGAACTCGAGGCGGCCGAAGACGTAGCCGGCGAGGCTCGCCAACAGCAACACGATGACCGTCGTGGTCAACGCGAGGAAGATGCTGTTGAACATGTATCTGAGGAAGTCGATCTTCACGAACACCTCCCGGAACACCTCGAAGTTCGCCCCCTTCGGGACGAGGCCGATCTGCCCCGCGTTCTCCGGCGTGATGGCGAGCACCAGAAGCCAGTAGAACGGGAACAGCGTGGTGAACAGGAAGAACACCGTAGCGACGTAGAACATCGCCCGGTAGGCCCGCTGTGGGTCCTCGATGGTCTTCGAAACCCACCGCTGGAGCGGGCCGCGTTTCAGCTCGCCCTCGCCGCTCATACGTCACCACGGGCGTAACCCACGATGTAGACGGAGACGACGACTCCGATGATGGCGGCCGTGATGAACGCGATGGTCGCCGAGGAGCCGAGCATCCGGTTGTTGAACGTCGTCACGACGAGACACGACAACGATGGCACGGTCGTACAGCCCGCCACGGTCTCGATGAGCCCGTAGATGCGCATCGCCTGGATGGTGCGGAACAGCATCGCGACCATCACCGTCGGCAGGATGATGGGCAGCGTGATGAGCTTGAACCGCTGCCACGGAGAGGCGCCCGCGACCTTCGCCACGTCGTAGAGGTTCCGGTCGATGGACTGCATCCCCGCGAGGATGAGCAGTGCCATGAACGCCGTCGTCTTCCAGACGTCGGCGACGATGACGATCATCGTCGCGTCCTGGGCGTTCGCGAGCGGCGTCGTCGAGATGAGCCCGAGCTGGTTGAGGATCGCCGGATTGTCGGCCGTCCCCACCAGGAACCCGATGTTCGGCTGGAACATCAGGAAGAAGATCATCCCCTGCACGACGATGGGGATCGCCCACGGCAGGATGATCGCGACCCGGACCCACCGGCGCCCCCGGAACTCCTGGTCTAAGACGAGCGCCTGGACGAATCCGAGTATCGTCTCGAAGAAGACGCTGATGACGGTGAAGATGAGCGTGACCGCGAGCGCGCTGTTGAACAGTGCGTTGACGGTCAGGCTCTGTGGCAGGAACGGCGATGGGAGCAGCGCCGTCCGTTGTCCGGTGAGGATCGCCACGTAGTTCTCGATCGCGACGAACTCGCCGACCCCGGCCCGCCCGAGGCTGTCGGCGAACAGCGACAGCCGGAACGTCGAGATGAGCGGCCAGAACGCGATCGCTCCCAACAGGAGAACGACCGGAGTCAAAAGCAAGTACGCGTACTGTGTCTCGGAGAGGTTCTCCATCCAGCGGACGGTGTTCGTGTAGATACCCCCGTCGCCGCCGGAGCCAAACCTCCCCGTTTGCTGTTCTGTGCTCATGATACTTGGTAACGCATGTCTATATGAATAATAAGTGTGTTGCCGCCCGGTGTTACGCCGAGTCCTCGATCGCCTGAAGCGACTTCTTCAGGTCCGACATCGCCTTGGTGGGCGTTTTCTCCTGACGGATGCTGGCGTTGACCTCCTTGGCGATCTGGGTGGACTCCTGCGGCCAGACGACCGTGACGGGACGCGGGAGTGCGTTCTCACCGGCGACCTGCAGGCTGTCGACGTAGCGGCCGATGACATTGAGTTTGCGCGTGCGCTCGGTCGCGATGAGGTCCGGGATCGGCGGGATCCAGCCACCGATCTCGAACATGCGGAGCCGGACGGCGTCGTTCTGGAGCGCCTTGAACAGCTGGACGGCGGCCTGCTTGCGCGCGTCGGTCGCGTTGGGGTTGAGCGTGAGATGCCAGCCACCGAGCGCGGAGGTGGACCCGCCGATGGTCTCGTACTGGGACTCGCTCTGGGAGACCGCATACGGGATGGGCATCACGCCGAGGTCCTCGCCGAAGACGTCCTCCGCCCCGTTGATGTTGATGGAGTAGGGCCAGTTGCGGTGGGCGATGACGTTGCCGTTGGTGAACGGCTTGCGCGAGGACTCCTCTTTGTACTGGACGACGGCCTCCGGCGAGATGTTCTTGATCCCGTTGAGTGCCTCGGGGTCGTTCCCCTCGCCGTAGATGAACGACCGCATCATCCGCA
Organism: Natronomonas sp. EA1; assembly: GCF_051195035.1. NCBI lineage: Archaea > Methanobacteriati > Methanobacteriota > Halobacteria > Halobacteriales > Natronomonadaceae > Natronomonas > Natronomonas sp. EA1. Next base: position 845,406 of record NZ_JBNTJV010000001.1, on the reverse strand, counting down.
CGGCGTTGATAGTGTTCTCGCTGTCGACGGTGATGGGGCGGTCGCCGATGGGACCGAAGTAGTTGTCGAACGCGCCGAAGTAGGAGCCGCCGTGCGAGCCCATGAACTCGACGAAGTCACAGCAGGAGAGCCCCTCGTAGGCCGCACCCTGCCAGGTGAAGCCGGTCTTGCCGGTCTCCTCCATCCCCTGTTTGACGACCTGCGAGAACTCGGACCAGGTCATCGGCTCCGTCGCCCACGTGTCGAAGTCGGAGTCGGAGTAGCCGGCCTGCCGGAGCAGGTCCTTGCGGTACTGGATGGTCGGGAAGTCCGCGAACAGGGGGATGCCGTAGAGGTCACCGTTCGACCCCTGTGCGGTCGAGACCATGTTGGAGAGGTAGTCGTTCTTCACCGTCTCCGTGATGGAGTTCGGGAGCACCTGCGAGAGGTTCGCGAGCTGCCCGCGGGCGATGAACGGGATCGTCCACCCGTTGTCCATCATCAGGACGGTCGGCTTCTCCTGCCCTGCGGAGAGGATCTGCTGGTACTTCGCGCGGCGGTCGCCCGTCGTGAACGACCCCGCGAGGAACTCGATGTTGATGTTGTCCGGGAGCCCCCCGTCCTCACGGAGCGTCTTGATGATGGCGTCCGAAGCGCCCTTGAAGTTGGAGTCGGCCGCGATCTGAATCGTGACCTCCTCTTCCGGAGCCTCGGTGCTGATGGGCGTATCCTCGCTCCCACCGCCACCGTTGTTGCCGCCGCCGTTGTTCCCGCCGCCGCCGGTACAGCCGGCGAGGCCGACTGCGATACCCGACGTACTTGCTGCTTTCACGAACCGGCGACGCGAGATGCGCCCGGAGCCGCCGTTACGCTTGCCACGCTCTGACATATCCGGCGGAGTCTAACGGCCCGACTCTAAAATATCTAGTGGATTTACAACAGCTGTTGTAAATAATTTTGTAGACTGCCAACACATCCCACGAAACCGGCTACGGTCGCTTGAACAGGTCGCTCTCGGCCGTCGCGTCCGTCGTGGGAACGGAGAGGACGGTGACCCGAGTCGCCTCCACGTCCTCCAGCATGGCTCCCCATCCCCCGACGGTGATCGTCTCCCCCTCGTCGGTGGTGACGGTGAGCGTGACCTGCCCGGAGAGCCGTTCGACCGGGTCCTGTGACTCGGGGACCCCGGAGAACTGCGCGCGGTCGAGCGTCCCCCGCACGGAGACGTCGTCGCCGGAGTTGACCTCGAACCCCTCGATGTGGACCCGTGGGGTGGCTCCCTCGTCCACGAGCGATTTCAGGTCGCGCACGCACTGGCGTACGTCGACGTAGGTGACGGGGAACGAGTCCCCGTAGTCGCTGTAGACGGTCGGCCAGTTCTCCCACAGGCAGGTGAGGAAGTACCAGTGGAAGACGAAGGTGTGCGTCCGGTCGTTGACGAGCACGCCGTACTGCTCGTGGGAGTCCGGGTGGTGTGAGAAACAGGTCTTCTCCCGGTCGACGAGCGCGACGAACGGCGCGGGCAGCGCCCGGTGGCGGACCTCCAGTGTGGCGCCTTCGAAGGCCTCGGGCGCGAGGGGTTCGGTGTCGCCGTCCGTGTGCACCGAGACGCGCGTCGAGACGCCCCGCTGGTGGGCGTCGACGAGCTGGGGACGGAGCGCCTCGAAGTCCTCCGGCGTCACCGACAGCTGGATCTGGTACTCCGCGTCCTCGATGAACGTCCGCGCGCGCTCGAGAACCGTCTGGAACCGCGTGACGATGCTCGTCCGGTTGCTCTCGAGTTTCGGCTGTTCCCACCGGTCTTCGACCTCCTCGGCGGCCGTCTCGAACTGGTTCGCTCGGTCGCGGAGGTCCTCCAGGACGGCCGCGGGGCTGTGCGCCCGCGCGTGGAGACTGTCCGTCTCGTACGTCTCGATGTAGCCGTGACTCTCCAGTCCCTCGAGCACGTCGTAGATGCGGGGTTTCGGGACCTCACTCGCCTCGGCGATGGCCGTCGCGGAGGCGGCACCGAGGTCCAACAGGGCGACGTACGCTGCGGCCTGGTACGGCGGCAGGCCCGCAGTCTCCAGCGTGGCAGCCAACTCCGCTTTCTCCATAGCTCTCCGAGGCAGTCCGAGTATCTAAATCCCGCGCCGGTTCAGGTGTCCTTCCCCGGGGCGGGCCACCGCGGCGTGACGGGTGCCTCGATGCGCTCCAGTTCCGTCTCCGACAGCGAAATATCGAGCGCGCCGAGGCTGTCGTCGAGCTGGTCGCGCGTCCGCGGGCCGATGATGGGTGCGTCGACCACGTCCTGGTGGAGCAGCCACGCGAGGCTCACCTGCGCGGGCGTGGCGTCCTTCGTCTCGGCGATGGCCTCGATGGCGTCCAGCACCTTCCAGTTCTCGTCGGTGAACCGCGCGGCGGTGTACTCGTCCTCCGCGGCGCGTCCCGACTCCGGCTCCGCGTCGCGGTCGTACTTCCCGGCGAGGAACCCGCCCGCGAGCGGCGACCACGGGACGACGCCCACGCCCTCCGCCTCGCAGGCCGGGAGGACGTTCGCCTCCTCGTGGCGGTCCACGGCGTTGTACTCCGGCTGCATCGAGACGAACCGCGCGTGGTTCTCCGCGTCGGCCTGATACAGCGCCTTCGTGAACTTCCAGGCGGGCATCGTGCTCGCGCCGACGTAGCGGACGAGCCCCTCCTCGACGAGGTGGTCGAGCGCCGCGAGCGTCTCCGAGAGGGGGACCTCGTCGTCGAACCGGTGGATCTGATAGAGGTCGATGTAGTCCGTCCCCAGCCGGTCGAGCGAGGCGTGACACTGGTCGATGATGTGCTTCCGGGAGAGCCCGGACTGGTTCGGGCCGTCGCCCATCCCGAAGTACACCTTCGTCGCGACGACGAGCTCCGAGCGGTCGCGCCCCGCGATGGCGTCGCCGACGATGCGCTCGCTCTCTCCCTGTGAGTAGACGTTCGCAGTGTCGAGGAAGTTGATGCCGGCATCGAGCGCGTCGTCGAGAATCTCGTGGCTCGCCACCTCGTCGTTCACCATCCACGGTTCGCCGCTTCCGAAGTTCATACAGCCGAGACAGAGCCGTGAGACCTCCAGCCCGGTCGAACCGAGTCGTGTGTACTCCATGTCCATACCGCCGCGATGGACGGGGAGCAAAAAGGCCTGCCGGCTGACGGCGGAACCCTCTTGCCCGCGCGGTGGGAACCGCGGACAATGTCACTGCTCGACGACCTGCGCCGGCCGGAACACACCGGGGACCGGCGCTGTTGGCCGTGTACCGTCGTGAACGTCGCCCTCGTCGCCCTCGCCGCCATCGTCACTGGCCGCAAGCGGAAGGGACTCGGCCTCCTCGTCGGGGTCGTCGGCCTCGCGCTGGTCGCCCTCCGGGGGTACGTCGTCCCCGGCACCCCCACCATCGCCCCGAAGCTCGTGGCCGCCTCGCCGCTCCCCGACGCGTGGTTCCACGACGAGCCGCCCGCAGCAGGGATCACGCAGGGGCCGGCGGTCGACCGGGGGGGAGAGCCCGACGAGACGCCGGCGACCGAGGAGACCCCGGACGACGCCTCCGAGGACCGGGAGACGCCCGACCCCGAGCAGGCCGGTGGGCTCGCCGACGAGGACGCCCCCGACGGCGAGGAGCTCCTGGGCGTGCTCGTCGAGGCGGGCGTCGTCACCGTCGAGGGGGAGGCACTCGAGTTGGCCCCCGCGTTCGCCGAGGCGTGGGAGGCGCGAATGGACGAGCTCGCGGCCCAGGATATCGAGGCGCTGGCCGACGCGGTCCGGGAGGTCGCGCACGCCGCCAAGGTCACCGCCTTCTCGAACGAGGAGGGGGCGTGGGTCATCTGCGCCGACGGGAGCGACACCTTCGAGGGGGAGACGTGGCTCACCCGGCCCGTCGCCATCGCCGAGGCCGCCGCGGTCGACGCGCTCTCGGAGTGGCTCGACGACCCCGCGCTCCGGCGGGCCGCGGCCGGCCCCCTCCGGATGTTCCTCGTCGACTGTCCCGACTGCGGCACGGAACTCGTGGAGGCGACGACGGCCTCCTGCTGTGGCGGCTACACGCGGACGAGCGAGGTGCCGGAGGACGTGCTCTCGTGTCCCGAGTGCCAGCGCTGGGTGTACGTCTTCGAGGAGTAGCTACCGTTCGCCCGCCAGCAGGTGTTCGGCGCTGGCGAGGTTCGTCGCCAGCGGGACATCGTGGACGTCACAGATGCGGAGCAGCGCGGAGATGTCCGGCTCGTGCGGCTGTGCGGTGTGCGGGTCCCGCAGGAAGACGACGGCCTCACAGCTGCCCTCTGCGACCTCCGCGCCGATCTGGAGGTCACCCCCGAGCGGTCCCGACGCCTTCCGTTCGACCGTGAGCCCGGTCGCCTCCCGGAGCCGTTTGCCAGTGGTCCCCGTCGCGATGAGGTCGAACCGCGCGAGCGTCTCCCGATGGCGGTCGGCGAAGGCGACGAGGTCGTCCTTCTTCGCGTCGTGTGCGATGAGTGCGATGCGCATGCTCTCACTCCGATGCCCCCCACCGTCAACGTTCGGGCGAGGTACTCGGACGCGAGTGAATCTATGACGTTAAGTGGGGGCCGTCCGCTGGATGAGACATGTACGCCGGTGTGGACCTCGGGGCGACGAACATCCGTGCGGTCGTCGGTGACGACGAGGGGACCATCGTCGGGAGCGACCGCCGGAGCACCCCGGCGGGGCCGACGGGTATCGCAGTCACCGAGGCCGTCCTCGGTGCCCTCCGGGCCGCCTGCGCGGACGCGGGTGTCGACCCCGACCACGTGAGGGCGGCCGGCATCGGGGCCATCGGCCCGCTGGACCTCCGCGCCGGCACCGTGGAGGACCCCGCGAACCTCCCGGACACCATCGACACCATCCCGCTCGTGGGGCCGGTCGAGAACCTCATCGGCTCCGAACGGGTCTACCTCCACAACGACACCAACGCCGGGGTCATCGGCGAGCGCTTTCACAGCGACCGCAACCCGGACGACATGGTGTATCTCACCATCTCCTCGGGGATCGGTGCGGGGGTCTGTGTCGACGGCTCCGTGCTCTCCGGCTGGGACGGCAACGCCGGCGAGGTGGGGCATATGACCCTCGACCCGCAGGGCGAGCTCCGCTGTGGCTGTGGCCACGACGGTCACTGGGAGGCGTACTGCTCCGGGAACAACATCCCGCGCTACGCCGAACACCTCCACGGCGAGGACCCCGTCGAGACCGCCGTCCCGCTCGACGACCCCGACTTCTCCGCCGCGGACGTGTTCGAACACGCCGGGAGCGACCCGTTCGCCTCCCACGTCGTCGACCAGCTCGCCCACTGGAACGCGATGGGCGTCGCCAACATCGTCCACGCCTACGCCCCCATCGTCGTCTACGTCGGTGGCGCCGTCGCCCTCCACAACACCGACCGCGTGTTAGCGCCCATCCGCGAGAAGCTCCCCGAGATGGTGATGTCGAACATCCCGGACGTGCAGCTCACCACACTCGGCGACGACGTCGTGGTGCGTGGGGCGCTCGCCAGCGCCATGACGCAGGGCACCGGCGACCGGCGCCACCTGCGTTAATCCTCCTGCCCCGCGAACGCCCGGAATACCCGCGTCGAAAAGCGCGGCGTCAGCCGGCTCGGCGGGCGACCCGCCCCCTCCGTCCGGGTCCCCGGAACCCGTTCGATGATACCGTCCTCCGCGAGCTCGTAGAGGAACCGCTCGACCGTCGACGCCGAGAGCGCCACCCGGTCGGCGATGGCCACGCTCGCGATGGAGACGGATTCACGGTTCGCCTCGTCGAGGGCGACGAGCCCGCGCAGCACCGCCAGCCTGCGCGGCGGGAGTGTCAGCACGCGACCGAGCGGCACGCCGGGGCGCGGCACGTCGGCCATCCCCTGGTCCAGCGTCGCGTCGGTGATGCGGCTCGCGCCCGCAGCCCGGGCGCGGTCGGCCGCCGCGAACCACGCGGCGAGCGCGTCGTGGGCGTCCCCGTCCGCCCAGTCGGCGACCCGTGCGAGCTGGTCGTGGGTCGCGCCGTCCCCCACCCCCTGGGAGACGCGCTCCGTCAGGAGATCGAGGAGCCCCGCGCGGTCGTACGGCTGGACCTCGATCTCTGCGAGCGTCTCGTCCCCCTCGCGGCCGACGGCGAGCCAGGCAACACCCGGGACGTCGAGCGCCGCGGCGACCGCGTCGAGGTCGGGCCCCCCCGGCTCACCCACGTGGTCGACCGCGACGACGGCCTGGTCCGTGGCGACGCGCTCCCGAAGCCGGTCGCGGAGCGTCGCCGTTCCCACGCCGTCGGCCGGCACTGAGTCTGCAAGGAGCGAGTCGAGCACGGCGTGGACCAGCCCGAACTCGCTTCGCGCGTGGCGGGCGTCCACGTAGACGAACGCGGGGGCGGACGGCGCCTGCGCGCGGGTCGTCGTGTAGATGGCCGACGCCGACCCCGTGACGAGCCGGTCGAGTTCGGCGACGAGTGCGGTGACGACCGCCGACTTCCCCGAGCCGGGGGGGCCGGAGAGCACGGCGTTCTCGGGGAGCCGCCCGTCCAGCGCGGGCGCGAGGTGGTCGAGCAGGCGCTCCACGAGCGGTCCCCGTCCCACCGGCTCGTCGAGGTGTGCGACCGGGGAGAGTGCGTCCTCGTTCACGACGAGGGGAGCCCCGCTCGACGAGCGCTGGCGTCGCCGGATGCGCGCCGCGAGGTCCATCTACTCGCGCGCCCAGTCGAGCGAGCGGTCGACCGCGTCGTGCCAGCGCTCGTGCTGCCGGTCGGCCTGCTCGGGCGACATCTCGGGGGCGAACTGCCGGTCTTCCTGCCAGTTCGCGCGGAGTTCGTCGAGGTCGGCCCAGTAGCCCACGGCGAGGCCGGCGGCGTAGGCGGCGCCGAGCGCCGTCGTCTCGTCGACCTCAGGGCGGGTGATCTCGGTGCCGATGATGTCCGCCTGGAGCTGACAGAGGAAGTTGTTCTTCACCGCGCCACCGTCCACGCGCAGGGAGGCCATCTCGATGCCGGAGTCGGCCTCCATCGCCTCGGCCACATCGCGGGTCTGGTAGGCGATGGATTCGAGAGTGGCGCGAACGATGTGCTCCCGGCGGGTGCCGCGGGTCATCCCGACGATGGTCCCGCGCGCGCGCCCATCCCAGTGGGGGGCTCCCAGCCCGGTGAACGCGGGGACCAGATAGACGCCGTCCGTGGAGTCGACGGCGCGGGCGAGCTCCTCGGTCTCCGCTGGGTTCTCGATGAGCGAGATGTCTTCGAGCCATTCGATGGCGGCGCCGGTGACGAAGATGGACCCCTCGAGCGCGTACTGGGCTGGCTCGCCCGAGCGCTGGAACCCCACCGTCGTGAGCAGGCCGTGGTCGCTCGTCACCGCCTCGTCGCCGGTGTTCATGAGGAAGAACGAGCCGGTGCCGTAGGTGTTCTTCGCGTCCCCCTCGTCGAAGCAGGTCTGGCCGAACAGCGCGGCCTGCTGATCGCCGAGCGCGCCCGCGACGGGGACCTCCGCACCGAGGAACCCCTCGGGGTCCGTCGTCCCGTAGAACGCGTCGTCGCTGGAGGGGCGCACCTCGGGGAGGATGGCCTCGGGGACCCGGAACTCCTCGAGGAGCTCGGGGTCCCACTCCAGCTCGTGGATGTCGAACAGCATCGTCCGCGAGGCGTTCGTGACGTCCGTGACGTGCTCGCCGGTGAGCTTGTAGATGAGCCAGGCGTCGATGGTGCCGAACATGAGCTCCCCCTCCTCCGCGCGGTCGCGGATGTCCTCGGGCCGGGTGCGCTGGAGCTTGATGGGGTCGGCGTTGTCGAGCAGCCACTCCGCCTTCGTCGCGGAGAAGTAGGCGTCCGGTTCGAGGCCGGTGCGCTCGCGGACCCAGTCCGTCTTCCCCGCCGCCTCCAGCTGTTCGATGCGCTCCGTGGTGCGCCGGTCCTGCCAGACGAGCGCGTTGTGGACGGGTTCGTCGGTGGCCGCATCCCACAGCAGGGTCGTCTCGCGCTGGTTCGTGATCCCGAGCGCCGCGAGCTGCTGGGCCTCGATGCCCGCCTCGGCGAGCGCGCGCGTCACCACCGTCTTGGTGTTCTCCCAGATCTCGTGGGGGTCGTGTTCGACCCACCCCGGCTCCGGGTAGTACTGTTCGTGCGTCTCGTAGGCGTTCGCCACGACCTCCCCCGCGTGGTCGAACACCATGAACCGCGTTCCGGTCGTCCCCTGGTCGATCGCGCCGACGTAGCTGTCTTCCATGTGTGTCACCTCGTGGCCACCAATTCTTTACTGGTGGTTCACGTCTGCGTGGCACATCCCACGACGCCCAATTAAATCTTACCCGTGACCCCCCTCGATATTCGCCGTTTCGAGCGTATCAACCGAGGAGGGCGAGGAGCGTCCAGCAAGAAATCGTTACTGCCGGTCGGAAACATCCAAGTGGGTGGGGCGCACACACTCCCCCAACCGAATGGCATCGACACCAACCGTCGTGGTCATCGGTGGGGGCTCGACGGGCACGGGCATCGTCCGCGATCTGGCGATGCGCGGGCTCGACGCGGTCCTCGTCGAGAAGGGGAACCTCACCCACGGGACCACGGGACGGATGCACGGCCTGCTCCACTCCGGGGGGCGCTACGCCGTCTCCGACCAGAAGTCGGCGAGAGAGTGTATCGAGGAGAACCGCGTCCTCCGGGAGATCGCGAGCCACTGCGTCGAGGAGACCGGAGGCCTGTTCGTCAAACGCCCCGAGGACTCCGAGGCGTACTTCCAACAGAAGCTGCAGGGCTGTCGCGACTGCGACATCCCCGCCGAAGTGCTCACGGCAGCGGAGGCCCGCGCGATGGAGCCACATCTCGCCGACGACATCGAGAAGGCCATCCGAGTCCCGGACGCGGCCATCGACCCGTTCCGGCTGTGTGTCGCGAACGCCGTCGACGCGGAGCGACACGGCGCGCGCATCGAGACCCACGCGGAGGTCACCGATATTCTCGTTCAGGACGGCGAAGTCGTCGGCGTCGAGGTGGAACACGACTCCGGGCCGGGGAAGCGCACCCACCGAACCCCGGGCGAGACGGAGCGCATCGAGGCCGACTACGTCGTCAACGCGACCGGCGCGTGGGCCGGCCGAATCGGGGAGATGGCCGGCGTCGACATCGCGGTCCGGCCCTCGAAGGGTGTGATGACCGTGATGAACACCCGGCAGGTCGACACGGTCGTGAACCGCTGCCGTCCGAAAGGGGATGCGGACATCATCGTCCCCCACGAGACGGCCTGCATCCTCGGCACCACCGACGAGGAGGTCTCGGACCCGGAGGACTACCCCGAGGAGGAGTGGGAGGTCGACCTGATGATCGACACCCTCTCGGAGCTCGTACCGATGCTCGAAGACGCCCGGACGGTGCGCTCGTTCTGGGGCGTCCGCCCCCTCTATGAACCCCCGGAGACCGGCAGCGAGGACCCCACGGACATCACGCGGGACTTCTTCCTGCTCGACCACGCGGAACGCGACGACCTCCCCGGCATGACGAGCATCGTCGGCGGGAAGCTCACCACCTACCGGATGATGGCCGAGTCCATCACCGACCACGTCTGTGAGCTGCTGGGCGTCGACGCCGAGTGCCGCACGGCCGAGGAACCGCTCCCCGGGAGCGAACACCCCGGTGACCTCGACGCGGCGATGGAGCGGTTCGGCCTCCGGTCACCGGTCGCCCGGCGCTCGACCCAGCGGCTCGGTTCCCGCACCGAGGACGTGCTCTCGAAGGCGGACCCGAACCCCGTGCTCTGTTCGTGTGAGGCCGTCACCCGCGCCGAGGTGCAGGACGCCATCGAGCAGTCCGGGACGGACCTCAACGCCGTCCGCCTCCGTACGAGAGCCTCGATGGGGAACTGCCAGGGCGGCTTCTGCTGTCACCGCATCGCGAGCGAGCTCTACCCCTCCCACGACGAGGTGGTCGTCGACGACGCGCTCTCCGAACTCGTCGAGGAGCGCTGGAAGGGCGAGCGCCACGCGCTGTGGGGCGAACAGCTCTCGCAGGCCGCGCTCAACTACACGCTGCAGGCGACGACGATGAACCGGGACGCGGACCCGGTCGAGAGAGACGTGGACTGGGGCGCGTTCGACGCGGGCGCGGAGGTGGCCGATGGCGATTGAGGACGACGTGCTCGTCGTCGGCGGTGGGCTCGCGGGCGTGACCGCCGCGCTCGCCGCCGCACGTGAGGGCGCACGCGTGCGACTCCTCTCGAAGAAGGAGTCCTCCCTCCGACTCGCCTCCGGGCTGGTCGACGCACTCGGGGTCGTGGACGGGGCGTTCGTCGCCGACCCGTACGACGCCATCGAGGGGCTTCCCGAGACACACCCGTACCGCATCCTGGGAGCCGACACCCTCCGCGAGGGGCTCGCGCTGTTCGACTCCGTGGCCGAGTATCGGGGTGGCCACACGGACGCGAACGCGCTCGTCCCCACCCACGTCGGGTCGGTGAAACCCACGGCGCGCTACCCGGACTCGGTCGCATCCGGGCTGGCGAGTAGAGATGAGAAGACGCTGCTCGTCGGATTCGAGGCCGAACCCGACCTCGACGCGCCGCTCGCGGCCGCCCACCTGGAGCGCGCGGGCGTTCCCTTCGACGTGTCGGGCGCGACCGTCGCGTTCCCCGGCGACCTCCGGGACGACGCGAAGGTGACGCGGTTCGCGAAACTGCTCGACGAGGAGCCCTCCGTGCGCCGGGAGCTGGCCGAGCGCGTGAAACCCCACCTCGACGGGGCGGCGCGCGTGGGGTTCCCGGCCGTCCTCGGCCAGGACCACGCGAGCGAGGTCCGGGCGGCGCTCGAATCCCACCTCGGGGCGACGGTGTTCGAGATTCCGATGGGACCACCCTCGCTGCTCGGGTTGCGCCTGCAGGAGCGGCTGTACGAGGCGCTGGATGCCGAAGGCGTCGCGGTCGAGACGGGGAACCCCGTGGTGGATTTCGATGCCGCAGAAGGAGAGATCGAGCAGGTCGTCGCCGAGCACACCCACACGCGGGTCCCCTACGCCGCGAGCCAGTACGTGCTCGCCACGGGCGGGCTCGTCGGGAAGGGCATCGACTCCACGCGCGAGGTCGTCCGGGAGCCGGTGTTCGGCTGTCACGTCGCGCACCCCGAGAACCGGTACGAGTGGTTCGCGGACGGGGCGTACGGCGACCACCCGTTCGCCCGCTTCGGCGTGGGTATCGACGCGGACGCGCGCCCCCTCGACGGCGAGGGCGAAGTGGAGTACGAGAACCTGCGGGCCGCGGGCGGCGTGGTCGGCGGGGCGGATATCGCGGCCGAGAAATCGGGAAGCGGTGTCTCGCTCGCGACCGGCTACGTGGCCGGGCAGCGAGCGGGGGAGCTGATCTGAAATGAGCAAGACAGACGACGGACTGATCGACGTGTTCACCGGCGAGGAGATCGACCTCCGCGACGGTGCCGATTCGTGTTACAAGTGCTCCGCGTGCGACGTGTCGTGTCCCGTCGCGGAGGTGGACGACGAGTTCCCCGGCCCGAAGTTCCAGGGGCCGGAGCAGTGGCGGCTCAAACGCCAGGAGGACACCGACATCGACGAGTCGGTGATGAAGTGTTCGAACTGCATGCGGTGTGACGGGGCCTGCCCCTCCGACGTGCCACTCTCGGAGATGCACAACACGGCACGCGGGGAGTACGTCGCGGAGCACATGAGCAAACTGTCGCGCGAATACTGGCGCAACCGCATCCTCGCGAACTACGGCACGCTCGCCCGCATCGGCTCGAAGGTGCCGCGGCTCACGAACCTCGTGATGGGCTCGCGGGTGACCCAGTGGGCCAACGAGAAACTGCTGGGCATCACGAGCGAACGGGAGTTCCCCGAATTCGCGAGGGAGCCGTTCACGGAGTGGTGGGCGCAGCGAGGCGGCGCAGCCGCCTCGAAAGAGCGAGCGCGGGAGGCGCGAGCAGAGCGGGGGGGAGCCAATGTTCAAAGCGAGGAGAAGCGCGTCGCCTACTTCCACGGCGACTACGCGAACTACAACACCCCGGAGGTGGCGAAGGCGATGGTCCGGGTGTTCGAACACTACGGCTACGAGGTCGTCGTCCCCGACCAGCGCTGCTCCGGCACGCCGATGTTCGCCAACGGGATGCTGGAGGACGCGAAACGCGCGGCGAAGTTCAACGTCGACACGCTCTCGGACCTCATCGACGAGGGGTACGACATCGTCGCCTCCTGTACCTCCTGTTCGATGGCGCTCAGACAGGAGTACCCGGAGCTGTTCCAGTTCTCCGACACCGAGCGGGTGGCCGCGCACACCTACGAGGCGCTCGAGTACCTGCGTATCCACGAGTCGGTGCGTGAGGACGTCGCTGCCGCCGAGGTGGCGTTCGAGGATATCGCCTACCACGCGCCGTGTCACGCGCGGAATCAGGGGCTCGACCGGCAGGCGGTCGAACTCTTCGGCGAGGTGGACGGGATGGCCATCGAGGACGTGGGCGACTCCTGTTCCGGCATCTCGGGGACCTACGGCTGGAAGGCGGAGAACTACGAGACCTCCATGAAGATCGGCGAGGAGATGTTCGACCACATGGACTCCGCGGAGGGCGAAACCGGGATGACGGAGTGTCCCACCTGCGCGATGCAGATGGAACACGGGACGGGCTACGACATCCGGCACCCGCTGGAGCTGCTCGAGGCTGCGGTCGTCGAGTGATCAGTCGCTGCGGACGAACGTGACCGGGCAGGGGGCGTTCAGCATGATGGCCTGCGCCGTCGACCCGAAGACGGCCTTCCCGGTGGGCGAGCGCTTGCGGCCGCCGACGATGAGGAGGTCGACACCGGCGTCCTCGGCGAAGTCGACGACCTCCTCCTCTTTCTCCCCGACGCGGCCGTGCCAGGTGAACTCCACGCCGGCCTCGGTCAGCATGTCGCCGAACTCACGGATGGTGGTGTGACGTTTCGCCACGTCGTCGGGCGTGACCTCCGAGTCGGGGTCGAACTCCAGTTTCTCCCGGAGGTCCCCGTAGGCGTCCTTCGAGAAGACGTGCAACAGCTCGACCGTGGCACCGGCGGGGCCGGCGATGTCGATGGCTGTCCGCGCGAGCGATTCGATCCGGTCTTCGTCCCCTTCGCCGACGGCGACGAGGACATTCTCGAGACCCATACCCGGCAATACTCGCTCCTACGTGTTAAAGCTTGAGTAATTTATTCAGAAGTGAGTGAATATTTGACTACCCGGTGTTCTTCATCCCCGCGGCGATGCCTTTCACGGTGAGCCGGAGGGTCCGGGCCTCCATCTCGGTGTGGTCGTCCCGGCCGAGGAGCTTCATCTGGAGGTAGTTCAGCGGGTCCACGTAGGGGTTCCGCCGGGCGAGGTTCTCCTCCAGCCACTCACGGTGGAGCAGCCCGTCGTCACCCGTGATCTGGAGGACGAGGTCGCGGGCGCGGTCGTGCTCGTCCGTGAGCCGGGGGAAGATGCGGTCGCGCAGCTCCTCGTCGGCGAGGTCCGCGTAGCCCGCCGCGATCTCGAGATCCGTGCGCGCGAGCGACATCCCCGCGTTGTCGATCATCGTCCGGAAGAACGGCCAGCCGTTGTACATCTCGCGGAGCATCTCGATGTCGCCACCCTCCGCCAGGTAGGCTTCCAGTCCGGTCGCCAGCGAGTACCAGCCGGGGATGATACACCGCGCCTGCGTCCACGAGAACACCCACGGGATCGCCCGCAGGTCCTCTACCGACCGCTCCTCGCTGCGTGAGGCCGGTCTCGAGCCGAGGTTCAGGTCCTCGATGACCGTGATGGGGGTGGCCTGCTCGAAGTAGGAGACGAACCCCTCCGTCTCGAGGAGGTCGCGGTACTCGGCGCGGGCCGCGTCCGCGGCCGTCTCCATCGCCTCGTGCCACGCCTCGGGAACGGGGTCCTCGTCGCTCTCCACCGCCCGGTACCGCGCGCGGAGCTGGGCGTTCAGCATCTGCTCTAAGTTCCGTTCGGCGATGTCCGGGTTCGCGTACTTCTCGGCGATCGCCTCCCCCTGCTCGGTGAACTTCACCTGCCCCGTCACCGTCTCTTGGGGCAGCGCGAGCAGCGCGTCGTTCATCGGCCCGCCACCCCGCGAGATCGACCCGCCCCGCCCGTGGAACAGCCGGAGGTCGATGTCGTAGTCCTCACAGATCGCCGCCAGCCGTTTCTGGTTCCGGTGCAGCGACCACTGCGCCGCCAGATAGCCGTTCTCCTTGTTCGAATCCGAGTAGCCCAGCATGATCTCCTGGGTGCCGTTGCGCGCCTCGACAGCGGCCGCGTACGCCTCGTTCTCGAACAGCGTCCCCATGATGCGCCGCGCACCCGACAGCGCGTACTCCGTCTCCAGCAGGGGGACCACGTCCAGCCCGCAGTGGCCGGGGAGGTCCGCGACGCCGGCCTGATCCGCGAGGAACAGCACCTCCAGCACGTGCGACGGCTCCTCACACATCGAGATGCAGTAGGTGTCGATGGCGTCCACCCCGTACTCACGCTGCCACTCGGCGGTGGAGTCGAACAGCTCCAGCACCTTCGCCGCGGTGTCGGAGAGCCCCGTCCGGTCCCCCACGTCGACGACGGGGTCGGCCTCGAGGATGGCATCGGTGAGCAGCTCGACGCGGTCCTGTTCGTCGAGCGCTTCGTAGTCGATCCCCTCGCGGGCGAGCGCCTCCGTCACCGCCTGCGTGTGGTTCGCCTGATGGTCACGCAGATCGAGACTGGCGAGCGAGAAGCCGAACGTGGAGACCTGCCGCGCGAGCGGGTCGACGTGCTCGGCCGCGACCGTCTCGGCCCCGTTGCGCCGAAGGTCGTCGGCGATGACCTCCAGGTCGGCGAGCAGCGCGCCGTGGTCGTCGTAGCCGCCCGGCCGGACGCTCCCCACCCGGTCGACGCGCTCGCGCATCAGCTTGAGCAGCTGGCGGTACGGCTCGTTCGGATAGCGCGTCTCGGCCTCCTCCGCGGCGGCGGGGAGGGCGTCGGCGTGGACCTCCAGCCGCTCGCGGACCTCCTCGCCGAGGTCGAGACGGGTCGCGTCCTGACTGAGCACGCCCGAGAGGCGTTTCAGGGCCGTGCGGTACTTCGAGAGGACCACACTCCGCTGGCGTTCGAGCGTCTTCGCCGTCGTCTCCGGCGTCACGTAGGGGTTGCCGTCGCGGTCGCTGCCCGCCCACGAGCGGAACTCGAACAGCTTCGGCACCGAGAGGTCGTCGTACGCCTCGCCGAGCTCGCTCTCGAGTTCGTCGTACACCTCGCCGACCACGTCGAACAGCGTGTTCTCGAGGTACCACTGGACGTTCAGCGCCTCGTCGGTCACCTCGGGGGCGCGTTCGCGAAGCTGCGGGGTCTGCCAGAGGCTCGTCACCTCGGCGTCGAGCGCGCGTTCGAGAGCCGCCTCCTCGTCTGAGGTCAACCGCCCTTCGTCCAGCGTCCGGAGGTGGCCCGCGACTGACCGGAGCTTCGCCTTCACGGTCTTTCGCCGGGCCTCCGTCGGGTGGGCCGTGAACGTCGGCTCGATGAGCACGTCGTCGAGCACCCCTCGAACCGTCTCCGCGTCGGCGTCGGCCTCGTCGAGCGCGTCGACCGCCGCGGCGATGCTGTCGGCGACCGTCCCGGCCTCGTTCCCCTGCCGGATGGCCCGGACCCGCTCGCGCTCCTCGGCGAGGTTGATGAGTTCGAAGTAGGTCGTGAACGCCCGCGCGACCTCGCTCTCGAGGCTCGCGGACATCTCCGTGACCTCCGATTCGAGCGCGGCTCTGGAGTCCGCATCGCCGCGTCGGTAGTCGATCGCCGCGCGGCGGGCGGTCTCCACGGAGTCGAACGCGTCGTCGGTCGACTGGTCCCGGATGACGTCCCCCAGAAGCGCACCCAACTCCCGGACGTCCTGTTCGACGTCCCTGTTATGTAATGGCGTGTCACTCATATCCGTACGTCATACCCGCACGCACAGCGCCAAAAGAATTACTACCGAAATCCGAGTTAATAATTACACAGTTTCGCCGTCACGATGGCGGTCGGGAAGCCGGCCCGGTACGGCCGAGTCTGCACGTTTCGGTGGCTTTTACGTAACCCCCCGCGGAGGGGGAGCCATGAGCGAGGACTTCCGAATCGAGGAGGACAGTCTCGGTGAGATGCAGGTGCCGGCGGAGGCGTACTGGGGCGCCCAGACCCAGCGTGCCGTCCAGAACTTCCCCATCTCGGGTATCACGTTCGGTCGTCGGTTCATCCGTGCACTCGGCGTCGTCAAGAAATCTGCGGCCCGCGCAAATGCTGACCTCGAGCTCGTCCCCGAGGACAAGGCGGAGGCCATCATCGCGGCCGCCGATGAGGTCATCGCCGGCGAGCACGACGAGCACTTCCCGGTCGACGTGTTCCAGACCGGCTCCGGCACGTCCTCGAACATGAACGCCAACGAGGTCATCGCCAACCGCGCCACCGAGATCTACGGTGGGGACATGGGCACCCGCGAGATCCACCCGAACGACCACGTGAACTTCGGGCAGTCGAGCAACGACGTCATCCCGACCGCGATGCATATCGCTTCGCTCGAGGCCGTCGAGAACGACGTCATCCCCGCGCTCACCAAGCTCGCGGACGCCCTCGCCGCGAAGGAACAGGCGTTCGACGGCGTCGTCAAGACGGGCCGCACCCACCTGCAGGACGCGACGCCCGTCCGGCTGGGCCAGGAGTTCGGCGGCTACCGCACGCAGATCGAGAAGGGCATCCGCCGGGTCTCCGCCACCCGCGAACACCTCTCGGAGCTCGCGCTCGGCGGGACGGCTGTCGGGACGGGGCTCAACACCCACCCGCAGTTCCCCGCGAAGGCCGCGGAGTACATCTCCGCCGAGACGGGGCTCGGCTTCCGCGAAGCCGACAACCACTTCGAGGCGCAGGCCGCCCACGACGCCATGTCCGAGGCCCACGGCGCGCTGCGCACCGTCGCCGGGAGCCTCAACAAGATCGCCAACGACCTCCGGCTGCTCGCCTCCGGCCCGCGCAACGGGCTCGGCGAGATCGACCAGCCCGAGAACCAGCCCGGCTCCTCCATCATGCCCGGCAAGATCAACCCCGTCGTCGCCGAGGCCGTCAACCAGGTCCACAAGCAGGTCGTCGGCAACGACGCGGCCGTCGCCGCGGGCGCGGCCGAGGGGCAGATCGACCTGAACCTTTATAAACCAGTTCTCGCCCACAACTTCCTCCAGTCCGCCCAGCTCATCGCGAACTCCAGCGACGTGTTCGCGGAGCGGTTCGTCGCCAAACTGGAAGCCGACGAGGAGCACTGCGAGCGGCAGGTCGAGCAGTCGATGGCGCTCGCCACCGCGCTGAACCCGACCATCGGCTACGACAAGGCCTCGAAGGTCGCCAAGAAGGCGCTCGCCGAGGGGAAGACCGTCCGCGAGGTCGTCGTCGCGGAGGGCTACCTCTCCGAGGAGGAGGCCGACGAGGTGCTCGACCCCGCGAAGATGACGGAGCCGGGCATCCTCGGCGACGACTGACCCGGGCGCGCAGGCTATCTTGGCTTCCCGCGTAGGGGAGCTATGGCAAAGCACACCACACGACCGCTTCCCGTTCTCGGGCTCCCCGAGCCCCTCCAGTCGCCGGAACGTCGGCTCGACCCGTTCCCGTGGTACGCCGAGATGCGCGCCGAAGGGGTGGTCTACGACACCGAACGCGAGTGTTACGACGTGTTCGGCTACGACGAGTGCCGGCGCGTGCTGGCCGACTGGTCGCACTTCTCCTCGAAGCGAACCGAAGCCCTCCTCCCCGAGGAGATGGAGGAACTGGCCGACAACCCGATGGCGACCGACTCCATCATCACGATGGACCCGCCCCGCCACACCGCGCTTCGGTCGGTGATCGACGCCCACTTCACCCCCCGTCGGCTCGCCACGCTCGAGGAACACATCCGGGAGCTCGCCGACGGCCTGCTCGACGGCATCGCGGGGGAGTTCGAGGCCGTCGAGACGCTCTCGTGGCCCCTCCCGGTGATGGTCATCGCCGAACTCCTCGGGATTCCCGTCGAGGAACGCGCCCAGTTCAAGGCGTGGTCGGACGACCTCATCGAGTCGCCGCCCGTGGTGGACGAGAACAACATCGACGGGATCGTCGCGTCCCGGACGGCGGTGCTGGAGGAGCTCACCGACTACTTCGCCGACGTGCTGGAGGAACGCCGCGCGAACCCCGGTGAGGACCTCATCTCCGTCCTCGTCGAGGCGGATATCGACGGGGACCCCCTCACGGAAGACGAACTGCTCGCCTTCTGCGTCCTCCTGCTCGTCGCGGGCAACATCACCACGACGAACCTCATCACGAACTGCCTGTGGACCTTCGCCGAGTACGACTGCTGGGAGGAGCTTCGGTGTGACCGCGTCCCCGTGGCGTCGGCCGTCGAGGAGGTGCTGCGGTTCCGTCCCCCGGTACAGTCCGTCGTGCGCGTCGCGGGCGAGGGCGCGACCCTCGATGGCGAGCCGATCCCCGAGGAGGCGCTGGTGTTCGCGTGGCTCGCGAGCGCGAACTGCGACCCCGCGGCCTTCCCCGACGCCGACCGCTTCCTCCCCACGCGCATCCCGAACCCCCACCTCGCGTTCGGTCACGGCATCCACTTCTGTCTCGGCGCGCCGCTCGCCAGACTGGAGACCCGTATCGCCATCGAGGCCCTGCTCGACGCGGCCGACCGAATCGAGTTCGAGATCGACGACCTCGAACCGCTCGACAGCGCCTTCCTCCACTCGGTGAAGCGCCTGGAGGGGACGCTCACACCGGCCGTGCTCCCCGCCTGAGCGGGGCCTGCGGCAGGTCGAGCGCCGTGCACGAATGCGCAAACCGGTTAACCAACGGAATCGTAACTCCTCGCAATGAGCTCCCAATCGGGCACCCCGTCCGTCGCGATGGTGGACCCCCGGGCACCACGGTTCGGCCAGACCATGACCACGCTCGGGATGGCCGCGTTCGTCGTCACCGGGAACCCCGCCCCCCTCTACGCCGTCACGGCCATCCTCCTCACGAGCGTCGCCACCGGCTGGCGCGTCGATATGTATGGATTCCTCTGGAAGCGCGTGCTGATCCCCGTCGTCGGGAAACCGGACCAGCCGGAGCCGGCCTCCCCGCACCGCTTCGCGAAGCTCATGGGCGCGACGTTCACGGCCATCGCCTCCGTGGCGGTCCTCGCCGGCTTCCCGGTCGTCGCGCTCGCGGTCGCCGCGATGGTCGGCCTCCTCGCCGGCGTCGCCGCGGCCCTCGACCTCTGTGTCGGCTGCCGGATGTACAAGCAGGTGCGGTTCTTCCGCGAGCTGGGCGTCGTCTAACGAGGACCGTCGGATTATTGCCCCCCGCCGTCCGACTCGCCACCAATGACCGAGTACGATTACGAGGACCTCGGCCTCGTCGCCGGGCTGGAGATCCACCAGCAGCTGGACACGGCGACGAAGCTCTTCTGTAACTGTCCGACGGCGCGGCGAGAGCCCGAGGAGGCGGCCCGCTCGTTCGAACGGTATCTCCACCCGACGCGCTCCGAACTGGGCGAGATCGACGACGCCGCCTTAGAGGAGTCGCGCGTCGAGAAGACGTTCGAGTATCTCGCCTTCGATACGACGTGTCTCGTCGAGGAGGACGACGAGCCGCCACACCGGCTCGACGACGAAGCACAGGAGGTCGTCCTCGAGGTCGCGTCGCTGCTGGATATGGACGTGGTCGACGAGGCGCAGGTGATGCGGAAGATCGTCGTCGACGGCTCGAACACCTCCGGCTTCCAGCGCTCCACGCTCGTCGCCACCGACGGCGTCATCCAGACTTCCGACGGCCCGGTCGGGGTCGCGGACCTCCTGCTCGAAGAGGAGTCCGCCGGCCGCGTCGAGGAGACCGACGACGGCGTCCAGTTCTCGCTCGACCGCCTCGGGATTCCGCTGGTGGAGATCGGCACCGAGCCGGACATCTCCTCGCCCGCACAGATGCGCGAGGCCGCCGAAGAGATCGGGATGCTCCTGCGGTCGACCGGGAAGGTGAAACGCGGGCTCGGCACCATCCGGCAGGACGTGAACGTCTCCATCGCGGAGGGCGCGCGCGTCGAGATGAAGGGCGTGCAGGCGCTCGACGACCTCGAGGACATCGTCCGCAAGGAGGTGGGTCGGCAGGTCGCACTGCTCGAGATCAGAGACGCGCTGGAAGCCCGCGACGCGAGCGTCGGCGACCCGCAGGACGTGACCGAGGTCTTCGCCGACACCGACTCCGGCGTCATCGCGGGCGCGGAGACGGTCACCGCGGTCCCCCTCTACGGCTTCGACGGGCTCGTGGGAACGGAGATCCAGCCCGACAGGCGGCTGGGAACGGAGCTCTCCGACCACGCGAAGCGCTCGGGCGCGGGCGGTATCTTCCACACGGACGAGCTGCCGGCGTACGGCGTCACCGAGGCGGAGGTCGCGGCCCTCCGGGAGGCCGTCGGGGCTGGTGCGGACGACGCGGTCGCGCTCGTCGCGGCCGCGACCGACATCGCGGAGCAGGCCATCGAGGCCGTCGCGGCCCGTGCCGAGGTCGCCATCGAGGGCGTCCCCGAGGAGACCCGCGGCGCGAACGACGACGGCACCTCCCGCTACATGCGCCCGCTCCCCGGCGCGGCCCGGATGTACCCCGAGACGGACGTTCCCCCGGTCGAACTCGACCCCACGGAGATCGAGTCCCCGGAACTCCTCACGGAGAAGGTCGAGCGCTACCAGGAGGAGTACGGGCTCGACGCCGGGCTCGCGGAGCAGGTCGCCTACGGCCGCCGGATGCTGCTGTTCGAGGCCGCCGTCGAGGCCGGTATCGACGCGACGCTCGCCGCGGGGACCCTCGAATCCACGCTCACGGAGCTCCGGCGCGACGACGTGGCCGTCGACCGGCTCACCGACGACCAGCTCCTCTCGGTGCTCCAGCTCGTGGAGGACGGCGAGCTCGCGAAGGAGGGCGTCAACCCCGTGCTCACGACGCTCGCAGAGAATCCCACCCTCTCCCCCGAGGAAGCCGTCGAGGAGGCGGGACTCGCCGGTGTGGACGAGGCGGCGGTCCGCGAGACCATCGTCGAGGTCGTCGAGCGGAACGCACAACAGGTGGACGAACAGGGGATGGGCGCGTTCTCCGCGCTCATGGGCGAGTGCATGGGCGCGCTCCGCGGGAAGGCCGACGGTGAGCTCGTCTCCGCCGTCCTGCGCGAGGAGATCCAGAAACGCGCCTGAGCCCCGTCCGGCGATACTTTTCTAACGCCCCACGGCGTTTATGTGGTATGTACACAACCGCGGGAAGCCTCCCGGTCGAGTCGCTCGCCGCGGGGAGCCGGCTCCGGTGTCTCGGGCCGCCGATGGCGGGCAAGCGGTCGCTCCTCATAGAGTTACTTGCGGCCGGTGTCGACGCGGGGGAAGCAGCCATCGTCATCACGACGGATATGGACGCGAAGACGCTCTTTGCGGCCGTTCCCGCGCTCGATGTCGAGGGGGTTGCCGTCGTCGACGCGACCGGGACGGCGACGACGGACGACCGCGTCCACGTGGTGAACTCCCCCTCGGACCTCACGGGCATCGCCATCGCGACCACCGAGGCCGTCACCGCGTTCACGGAGGCCGGGTACGACCGCATCCGGGTCGGCGTCGACTCGCTGTCGACGCTCCGGGTCTACTCCGACGGGAAGCGGCTGTTCCGGTTTTTCCACCTGCTCACCGGTCGCGCGCGAGACGAAGGGGCGCTGTTCGTCTGTACGGACCACGACACCGACGGTGGCGGTGCCCTCGGCTCCCTGTTCGACGTGCGCGTCGAGCTCCGCGAGGGAGAGACGGGGAGCGAACGGCGAGTGACCGTCGACGGGGAGACGACGGAGTGGGAGCCCGCGGCGCCCTACGACGTCCAGCGGGTCGAACACGAGCGGACGGTCCACGCCATCAGCGTCCGGTCGTTCCAGCACGTGCGCGACGTGCTCACGGGCGACGACCTGACGCTCGTCGCCTGTAACCCCACGGTGGGGGACTCCGATCTCGAGGCGATCCGCGCGTTCTTCGAGGGGCTGGCGGTGACCGTCGAGACGCGGCAGGTGGAGGGGTTCCCGAACTCCGTCGCGCTCCTCCACCGGGGCGGGGAGTTCCTCGCGGCCGACCAGCTCGTCACCGTCGCGGCGGCGGTCACCATCGACGACTCAGTGCTCCGGCGCGAGACGGTCCCGGACGTGATACAGCAGGCCTACCGGTCGGTCCACGGCGATCACTACGCCGACCCGCAGACCCTCGTCCGGGTGAGTCGGCAGTTCGAGCTGGAGGCCGGGCGAGGCGGCGTCGGGACGGTCCACGCGGGGTTCAGACGGCTCTCGCGTGTCACCGCGGACGCCGAGACGTGGGACCTCTACCGTCGGCTGGCGGCCGCCGGTGTGGAGATCCACATCTACGGCGAGCCGGACATCGATCTCCCCGACCACGAGGGGATCACCGTCCACACCGACCTGACCGACGAGCTCCGCGAGACCTGGTTCGTCGTCCGCGACGGCCCGACCGGCGGGGCGCTGCTCGCGGAGGAGGTCGAGCCCGAAACCGTGCCCGAGGACGGCCCCGTCGACGACCACCCGCATCGGGGGAGGTACTACGACGCGATCTGGACCCGTCGCGCGGACGTGGTCGACGGGCTCGTCGATTACCTCGGGAAACAGCAGCCCTAATCCTCCAGCCGTTCCGGGTGTTCGAGCAGGTCACCCGCGCGCCGGAAGATGCCGCGGAGGGTCGTCGCCTCACGGACGGTCGGGTGCGCCCGACCCATCACCCGGCGGAAGAGTCTGGTGGCTTTCTCGCGTTTCGGTTCGGGGTGATTGATGGACTCGAGGAAGGACGCGAACTGCTCGTAGAGCGCCTCGATATCCCCCTCGGGGGCGCGTTCCTTGACGTTCTCCGGGAGCTGGTACCCCTCGACGTTCAGCTCTCGAAGCTCGTAGAAGACGATGGTCGCGGCCTGCGCGAGGTTCATCACGGGGTACTCCTCGCTCGCGGGGATGGAAACGACTTCATCGAGCCGCGCCATCTCCTCGTTCGTCAGCCCGGTGTCCTCACGGCCGAAGACGAGACAGGTCTCCGTATCGACCTCCTTCAGCGACTCACGCAACTCGACGGGCGTCTTGAACGGGTACCGAACGTGCTTGCGAGCGTCCTCGTTCGTGATGGCCGTGGTGCCCACGGTGTGAAAGTTCTCGACGAGGTAGTCGAAGGAGACCTCCTGCGCGTTCGGGAGCACGTCCTCGCGGGCGTGGCCGGCGAAGCCGTACGCCTCGCTCTCGCGGGGGAGCTCGGGGGGGTTCACAAGCAGGAGCTCCGAGAGCCCGAAGTTCTTCATCCCGCGGGCGATGGTCCCGATGTTTCCGGGCGTCTGCGGGTCGACGACGGCGACGTTCATATATCGAGGTCGTCGAGGTTCACGTCCAGCGCTTCGAGTTCCTCGTCGCTCATCTCCGCGAGCTCCTCCTCCAGCGAGGGCATCTCGACGTCCGGTTCGGGCTGTGGCACCGAATCCGGGTCCGTCTCGACGTGTTCGAGCCCCTCGTACCCTTCGGGGGCGCGGTTGTCGTCGAGGAACCACTCGTGGAAGGCGTCCGCGAACGCCTCGGGCTCCTCGACGTACTCCCGCCCGCCGGCCTCGCGGAACCAGTAGAGGAAGTCCCTCTCGTGCTCGGGACAGAGGACGACCTCGTGGAGCGCCTCGCCGTACACCGCGCCGGCGACGTTACACTGCTCGATGTTCTCGTCCCCGTGGATGAGCCAGCAGGCGTCACACGGCGCGCCGGTGATGACCGTCAGGCGGACCAGCCGTTCGCGGGCGTCCTTCGGAATCTCCTCCAAGGGCCGGAGTTCGCCGTGCTCGTCGAAGATGTCGTCCTCGTCGAACCGCCAGCCCCGCATGGCGACAGAGACCTTTCCCATACCCGCGGTAGCCGGTCGAGGGGTAAAAGCGGCGCGTCATGGGTCGGTCGGACTAC
Organism: Natronomonas sp. EA1; assembly: GCF_051195035.1. NCBI lineage: Archaea > Methanobacteriati > Methanobacteriota > Halobacteria > Halobacteriales > Natronomonadaceae > Natronomonas > Natronomonas sp. EA1. Next base: position 821,505 of record NZ_JBNTJV010000001.1, on the reverse strand, counting down.
CGGAATCAGCCCCTATTTGTGTCGACCACTCCAAATCATCCTATGCGAACGGTAGACGCCGCCGGGCTGAAGATCGGCGACGACCATCCACCCCGGATCATGGGCGTGTTGAACGTCTCCAGTGAATCCCCCTACAAACCGAGCGTGTTCGACGACCCGGCCGAGGCCGCCCAGTACGTCGACGAGCGGCTCATCGGCGAGGGCGCGGACATCGTCGACGTCGGGCTCGAGTCCGCGAACAAGAAGTTCGAGGTGCTCTCCGCGGAGGGGGAGCTCGACCGGCTCGACACCGCCATCGAGACCATCGAGTCGGTGTCCGGGGACGCGGTGTTCTCCATCGAGACCCGGTACCACGAGGTCGCGGAGGCGGCCATCGAGGGCGGATTCGACATGGTCAACGACATCTGTGGGTTCGCCGACCCCGAGATGCCGCGCGTCTGTGAGGCGTACGACGTGGCCGTAGCGAAGATGGCCTCTCCCCCCGACCTGGAACGGCCCGGCGCGGTCGAGGAGGTAGACGACATCTACGACGCGCTCGAGTTGAACGGGCTCACCGACAAGACCATCGTGGACCCCGCGTTCGGCGGGTGGTCCGAGGAGAAGACGCTCGAACAGGACCGGGAGACGTTCGAGCGACTCCGTGAATTTCGGGGGTATGGCCAGCCCATCCTCGTCTCCATCAACCGCAAGAACTTCCTGCGCGAGCTCGCCGGGCGCTCGACGGAGGAGGCGCTCCCCGTCTCGCTCGCCGCCACCTCGATGGCCGTCGAGCGCGGGGCCCACGTCATCCGGACCCACGACGTGGCCGAGACACGCGACGCGGCGCTCGTCGGCCACCGGTTCGCCCGCGAGCGGGTCCGCACGCCCGCGGTGGAGGAGCTGGACGTGACGACTCCGAAGGAAGCGGAACGACACCTCGACCGCGTCGGCGGGGAGGCGGACCCCGAAGGTGCCGTCACCCGGACGTTCGCGGTGGAGCTCGCCCCGACCGCACGCGACCGGCTGGCGACGCTCGCGACGGAGATTCCGGGCGTCACCGTCGCGGCGGGGGAGGCGGGAACCCTGCTGTTCGGCACGGTCGCGGGGCTGCGCGCGCTCTGCGCGAACGACGCCGAGGGGGAGCTCGCCCCGGTCATCGACGGCGTGGCGCGGGCGCTGTGAGTCGGCTCCACGTCAGACACCCGTCTGCCGGAACCCGGTTTGGGTCCGCGCTCAAGAGAAGACTTATGCCAGACCCATTAGAATGGGCTGGTGGAAGCCGGAAGGGCGCACACCCGGGTAGGGGTACGTAGTCGCCCTTCGGGCCCATACTTATCACCGTGAGAGCGATGCACTACGAGACGTGGAGCCCGGTGTATCGGGAGATCCTCGACGACTTCGGCTTCGACAGCGACGGCGACGAGCGGGCGCGAGACCGGCTCGCCGAACTCACGGAGCCGTTCGACCGCTCGCGACTGGGGTTCCTCGACGGTGAGACCGTCTGTATCGTCGGTGCAGCCCCCACCCTCCCCGATGAGCTCGACGCCGTCAGCGAGGCCGACCGCAGCGTCGTCGCATCGAGCGCGGCGACCGTGCTCCGCGACCACGGACTCACCGTCGACGTGCTCGTCACGGACCTCGACGGCGACCCCGAGACGAGCGTCGAACTCACCCACGAGGGGACCCCCGTCGCGGTTCACGCACACGGGGACAACGTCCCCCTCCTCGAACGGTGGGTCCCGGAGATGAATCGGGAACAGGTGCTCGCCACGACGCAGGCGGAACCCCGGGCACACGTCCACAACTTCGGAGGGTTCACCGACGGCGACCGGTGTGCCTTCCTGGCGGACGCCTTCGGGGCCGGGACCCTGACGTTCGCCGGCTGGCAGTTCGACGACCCCTCGGTCGACGCGATGAAGGCACAGAAACTGCAATGGGCCGCGCGGCTCCTGAAGTGGCTCGAAGAGCGACGCGGAGAGACGTTTTCCGTACTGGACGGACTGCGAGAGGAACTGGAACCGCTCTGAGGATTAGCGGTCGCGCAGCTCGAACTTCTGGACCTTCCCGGTCGTCGTCCGCGGGAGTTCGTCCGTGAACTCCACCTCACGCGGGTGTTTGTACGCGGCGAGGTGCTCCAGACAGTACTGCTTGATATCTTCAGGAGTAGCCTCGGCGTCGGGCGTCGGCACGATAAACGCCTTCACCGTCTCACCGCGGCGCTCGTCGGGCTTGCCGACGACGGCGGCGTCCGCCACGTCCGGGTGCTCGAAGAGCAACTCCTCGACCTCGCGGGGGTAGACGTTGTAGCCGCCCGTGACGATCATATGCTTCTCGCGGTCGACGATGTAGAAGAAGCCGTCCTCGTCGTAGTAGCCGATGTCGCCGCTGTGGAACCAGCGGGTGCCATCCTCCTCGGTGAAGGCCTCCTCGTTCGCCTCGGGCAGGCCGTAGTAGCCCTTCATCACGTTGGGTCCCGAAATCACGACCTCACCCACCACGTCGTCGAGGTTCGTCTCCTCGTCGACGGGCCCCTTCTTCACGGGCGGGCGCTCCTCGAAGTCGGGGCCGACGATCTTCGCGTCGACGCCCGGAATCGTCTGGCCGATGGAGCCGGGACGGCGGTTCTCGGGGCGGTTCGCGTGGGTGACGGGCGCCGTCTCCGTGAGGCCGTAGCCCTCGTGGAGGGGAACCCCGAAGGTCTCCTCGAACTGGTTCATCACCTCGATGGGGAGCGCCGCGCCCCCGGAGTTGGCGAATCGCACCGAGGAGAGGTCGAACTCCTCGGCGTTGGGCTGGTTGATGGCGTCGTTGTACATCGCGGGGACGCCGTGGACGATGGTGAGCCCCTCCTCCTCGATGAGCGAGAGCGCCTCCTGGGCGTCCCACGAAGACATCGGCCAGTAGCTCCCCCCGTCGACGAGGGTGCCGAGCATCGTGACGGTCATCCCGTAGATGTGGAAGAGGGGAAGGACGCCGAGCATCTTGTCGTCGGCGTGGACGCCGTCGTGAATCTCGCCCGAGGCACGCGCCTCGAAGGCGAGATTGCCGTGCGTGAGCAGGACGCCCTTCGGCTGGCCCGTCGTCCCCGAGGTGTACGGCTGGACCGCCACGTCGTCGTCCTCGCGGGGGACGATGTCGAGTTCCTCGTCGGCGAGGAACGCCTCGAAAGAGGCGGCACCCTCCACGTCCCCGCCGACGGAGACGACGGTGTGGACGGCCGTCTCGGGCTGGACCTCCGTCACCTGCGGGACGAGGTCGGCGAGCGCGACGACCGCGGTGGCACCCGAATCCGAGAGCAGGTGCTCGATCTCGCGGGACTTGTACTGGGGGTTCATCGGGACGACGATGGCCCCCGCCGCGATGATGCCGTGGAAGGCGATCACGTACTGCGGAAGGTTGGGGAGATAGACGCCCACGCGGTCGCCGGGTTCGACGCCCGCGTCCGCGAGCGCCTGCGCGAACTGTCGCGTCTGGGTCCAGAACTCCCCGTAGGAGATCTCCTGTCCCTCGAAGCCGATCGCGGTGGCATCGGGCGTGGCCGTCGCCTGCGCCTCGATATCTGTGACGAGGTTAGTCATCTACTCCCGACTGTGAGAGGGGGCGAAAAAAGCGTTTCCAATAAAACAATCGGGAGAGTCAGGCCGCCGATTTAAGGGACGAGCACGACCTTCCCGCTGGTCTCACGGTTCTCGATGGCGTCGTGGGCCGCCCGTGCCTCCGCGAGGGGGAACGTGTGGCCGACCTGCACCTCGAGCGCGCCGGACGCGAGCTGCTCCGTCAGGGCGGGGACGGCCTCCAGCACCGACATGGGTTGGCGGGCGAGCGCGCGGCCGAGGTGGTACCCCTTCACCGTCTTGTTCCCGAACAGGAGTTTGTCCGTGGGCGGCCGGCCGGGGCGCCCGGAGGCCGCGCCGTACGAGACCATCCGACCGAACTCCTTCAGCGCGTCGAGGCTCTTCTCCGTCGTTTCGCCCCCGATACCGTCGAGCACGAGGTCCGCGCCGTAGTCAGTCTCCTCCTTCACCCGCGCGACGAACTCCTCCTCGGTATAATTTATCGGGACGTCACAGCCCAGCTCGCTCGCCGTCTCCAGCTTTTCGGAAGTCGAGGCCGTCCCGATGACGTGCGCGCCGACATTGCTCGCCAGCTGGACGGCCGCGGTGCCGACCCCACCCGCGGCGGCGTGGATGAGCACCGATTCGCCCTCCTCCAACTCGCCCCACTCGAACAGGCAGTTGTGCGCGGTGAGGAACTGCACCGGGAAGCCCGCGGCCTCCTCGAAGCTCATCGGCTCAGGGATGTCGAACAGCCCCTGCGCGTCGGCGACGGCGAACTCGGCGTAGCCGCCGCCGTCGACCATCGCGACGACCTCGTCGCCCTCGGAGCGACCGACATCTGCTCGCGGGCCTTGCCCGCTCGCACGGCCCGAGGAGCTTCGCTCCTCGCTGCCCTCCCCGACGGCGTCGACGACGCCGGCGACCTCCATCCCCGCGACGTACGGGGGCTCGGGCCCGCCGTGGTAGTGACCGCGGCGCTGCATGATGTCCGCGAAGTTGATCCCCGCGGCGCGCACCTCGATGCGGACCTCGCCGGGACCCGGCTCCGGCACGTCCGTCTCGACGACCTCGAGGGTGTCGCTGTCTCCGAACTCGGTTACCTGAATCGCTTGCATGGCCCGCGGTTCCCACCCCGGCTCCTTAACTATACGTCAGCCGGCAGGTCGGACTCCCGGCCGAGGCCGCCACTGTCATAACTGCTAACTAATGACGGCTCCAAACCGCGGGTGATGTCAGAACAGATCCACGACCGGCTGGAGGTCGACGCGTTCACGCTCGGCCTCGTCGGACCGGACCAGGAGTGGGCGGGAACCGTCGCGGACGGGGGAACCGTGACGACCCACACCCCCGCGGGCTGCTGGGGGCCGATGATCACCCCGCAGTTCCGCGGTGGCCACGAGGTCACACGACCCATCGCCGTCGAGAACGCGGAGCCCGGCGACGCGCTCGTCGTCCACATCAAGGACGTCTCCGTGACGAGTCTCGCGACCAGTACCGGCAGCATGGCCGAGCGCGAGAAGGCGTTCGGTGACGACCCGTTCGTCGACCACCGGTGTCCCGAGTGCGGGACCGAGTGGCCGGAGACGGTCGTCGAGGGGACCGGTGAGGGCTCCATCCGCTGTGCCGAGTGCGGGGCGAACGCCTCCTCGTTCGGCTTCGAGTACGGCTACACCGTCGTCTTCGACGACGACCGGACCGTCGGTATCACGGTGGGGCCCGACGGCGCGGATGACCTCGCGAACCGGGCCGACGAGGCGATGGCCCTGCCGGAGAACTCCCGACAGCACCCCATCCTGCTGTACAAACCCGACGAGATGCCGGGGACGCTCGGCCGTCTCCGGCCGTTCATCGGGAACATCGGGACGACACCCGAGGTCGAACTCCCGGACTCGCACAACGCGGGTGATTTCGGCCAGTTCCTCATCGGCGCCGAACACGACTGGGGACTCCCGGACGAAGCGGCGCTCGAAGCCAGAACCGACGGCCACCTCGACTCCAACGAGGTGCGGGCCGGCGCGACGCTCATCTGCCCGGTCCGGGTCCCCGGCGGGGGGCTCTACGTCGGTGACCTCCACGCGAACCAGGGTGACGGGGAGCTCTCGCTGCACACCACCGACGTGAGCGGCACCACCGAACTCGAGGTCTCCGTCCTCAAGGACGTGACCCTCCCCGGCCCCATCCTCCTCCCGAACGAGGAGGACCTCCCGCACATCGCGAAGCCGTACAGCCCCGAGGAGCGCGCCACGGGCGAGGCGCTCGCCGAGGAGTACGCGGTCGACCACCTCCACGACGCGCTCCCCATCCAGGTCATCGGCTCGGGCGCGACCATCAACGACGCCACGGACAACGCCTTCGCTCGCGCCAGCGAGCTGTTCGGCATCACCGAGGGCGAGGTGCGCTCGCGGTGTACGTTCACCGGTGGCGTCGAGATCGCCCGACTCCCCGGCGTCGTCCAGTTGACCATGCTCACCCCGGTCGAGCTGCTGGAGGAGGCCGGACTCGCCGACACCGTCCGCGAGCAGTACGCCTGAGCCGTCAGCCCCCGCGCATCGCGGGGAACAGCTCGATGGTACCCTCGGCGGGGACGGTCTCGTCGAGCTCGACGCGTTCCCCCTCGCAGGTGACGCGCACGCTCGGCTGGAGGTCGCCGTTCGCGTCGGTCAGGTGCCCCTCCGCCCGCGGGTAGGCCTCGACGAACGCCGCGAGCACCTCCTCGACAGTCGGGGTGTCGTCCGCGACCGCAACCACGACCGATTTACCGCCGGTGGCCGCCCGCAACGGGCCGTACACTCGAATCTCCATACGCCGTTCTCGGTGGGAAGCGAGAAAAGCACCGACCCTGCGTGATGGGCCGACAGCGCGCGACGTACCTTTATGTCCGTACGCGAGTCGTGTGTGGTATGCCACACGACTGCACGTTTCTCTCGGCGGTGCTCCCCGACGAGCAGGTCTCCGTCGGCGACTCGGACCGGGCGAGCCACGCGGCCGACTGGGGCGGCGAACAGCGCGGTGTCGGCGTCACCCCCGACGCCGTCGTCTACCCGGAGTCGACCGAGGACGTGGCCGCCGTTCTCGAAGCGGCGAACGAGCGCGGCGTCCCCGTCACCCCCTACGCCGCGGGGACGAGCCTCGAGGGGAACGCCGTCCCCGCGTTCGAGGGCATCAGTCTCGATTTGACGCGGATGAACGCGGTCCTCGACATCCGCCCGGACGACTTTCAGATCGATGTCCAACCGGGGGTGATGGGCACCGCCATCGACGAGGCCGTCGAGAGCCACGGGCTGTTCTTCCCGCCGATGCCCTCCTCCGCGAACATCTCCACCATCGGCGGGATGATCGCGAACGACGCCTCGGGCCAGAAGACGGTGAAGTACGGCGAGATCGCCGACTGGGTGCTCGAACTCGAAGTCGTCACCGCAGATGGGGAGGTGTTCACCGCGGGGTCGAAGGCCGTGAAGACGAGCGCGGGCTACAACCTCAAGGAACTCATCGTCGGCTCGGAGGGGACCCTGGGTGTCGTGACCCGCGCCACCCTCGAACTCGAGGGGCTGCCCGAGCAGATCAAGGGCGGGCGGGCCGTCTTCCCGTCGCTCGACGACGCCGCGGAGGCCGTGATGGACGCGGTGCAGTCCGGCGTGGACGTGGCGAAGATCGAGCTCATCGACGAGCTGTCGGGGGCGATGGCGAACGCCTATCTGGATACGGGGCTGCCGGACTCGGCCATGATCTTCGTGGAGTTCCACGCGAACCACGGTATCGAAGAGGAGATCGCCTTCTGTGAGGCCATCTTCGCGGCCCACGACGTGGTCGAGTTCGAGCTCGCGGACGGGGACGACCCCCGGATGGCCGAGCTGTGGCGCGCCCGCGACGAGCTCGCCTTCGCCGCGCAGTCGTACGACCCCGACCGCGCCCCCATCCACCCCGGTGACATCACCGTCCCCATCTCCTCGTTCCCCGAGCTCGTCCGCTACGCGAAGGACCTCGGCGACGAACACGGCCTCATGGTCCCCTGCTTCGGACACGCGGGCGACGGGAACCTGCATTACACCGTGCTCGTGGACCCCGACGACCCCGCGGAGGTGGACGCCGGGGAGGAGGTGTACAAGAAAATCGTCGAGCGGGCCATCGAGGTCGGCGGGACCGCCACCGGCGAACACGGGATCGGCCTCGGCAAGCGGGAGTACCTGGAACTCGAACACGGCGAGGTCGGCGTCGAGTTGATGCGCCGCATCAAGAAGGCGTTCGACCCCAACGACATCCTGAATCCGGGGAAGATCTTCCCCGAGACGGTGGAGGAGGGCGGGCGCGTGCGGCTGGAGTAACCGGGCTTTTTCTTCTCCACCCGCTTCTCGCGGGTATGTTCCACGACCGCCTCCGTGCGGGCGAGCCGCTCGTCGGTGGCTGGGTCGCGCTCTCCGACCCCGCCATCGCCGAGCTCACCGCCGCGGAGTTCGAGTTCGTCATGCTCGACACCGAACACGCCCCGAACTCCACCGAGACCATCGCGAACCTCGTCCGCGCGGTCGAGGCCGGGGGGAGCGTCCCCCTCGCGCGCGCCGTCGACAACGACGTGGGGGCGATAAAGCGCCTGCTCGACGTCGGCGTCCGGGGCGTGATGGTCCCGATGGTCGAATCGGACGCCGAGGCACGCCGAGCCGTCGAGGCCGCCAAGTACCCGCCCGAAGGGAACCGCGGGGTGGCCGGCACGCGCGCGTCCGGCTACGGCCGCGATCTCGATTCGTACTTCGAGACCGCGAACGAGGAGACCGTCCTCCTCGTCCAGATCGAAAGCGCAAACGGGGTGGACCACGCGGAGGCCATCGCCGCGGTCGAGGGCGTGGACGCGCTGTTCGTCGGCCCCGCGGACCTCTCCGCGACCCTCGGCTGTTTCCGACAGTTCGACGATTCACGATTTACCGACGCCGTCGAGACGATTCTCGCCGCAGGCGAGGCGACCGATACCCCCGTCGGCACGCTCGGTGCGACCCCCGAGAGCGTGGAGCGGTTCGCCGCGATGGGGTTCGACTTCCTCGTCGCGGGCGTCGACCAGACCCACCTGATTCGAGGGAACCAGGAGATTCGGGCCGCAGCCGACCGGACCCTGCGGGAGAGCTAAGACACGACACACCGAACGGCGGATATGAGCTTTCGTCTCACAGCCGAACAGGCGGCCGTCCGCGACGCCGTCCGGCGCTTCGCGGAGGGGGAGATTCGACCGATTGCGAGCGAGTACGAGGCTGAGGAACGGTATCCCGAGGAACTGCGGCAGGAGGCCGCGGAACTGGGCTTCGTCGCCGCGCATATCCCCGAGGAGTACGGGGGAGCAGGGATGGACGCCGTCTCCACCGCCATCGTCACCGAGGAGCTGTGGCGCGGCGACCCCGGCGTCGGCGGCTCAATCGCCGCGGCTGACTTCGGGACGGGGATGCTCCTCGAGTACGGCGACGACTGGATGCGCGAGGCGTGGCTCCCCCGCATCACCGGTGGGGAGACCCCCATCGCCACGGGCATCTCGGAGCCGGGCCACGGCTCGAACGTGGCCGGAATGGAGACCCGGGCCGAGCGGGACGGGGACGAGTTCGTCATCGACGGCCACAAGATGTGGATCACGAACGGCACCGTCGCGGACGTGGCCATCATCATGGCGAAGACCGCTCCTGAGGAAGGCCACCGCGGCATCACGGCGTTCCTCACCGAGACGGACGTCGTGGGGTACGAGGCGACCCGTATCGAGAACAAACTGGGAATCAGAGCGCAGGACACCGCCGAGATCGTGCTCGATGGGCTCAGGGTTCCCGAAGAGAACGTCGTCGGCGAGGTGGGGAAGGGGTTCTACCAGCTCATGGACTTTTTCGCCCCCGCGCGGGTGGACGTGGCCGCGCAGGCGACCGGGGTCGCACAGGCGGCGTTCGAGGCCGCGCGCGACTACGCGAACGAGCGCGAGCAGTTCGATAAGAGAATCAAGGAGTTCCAGGCCATCCAGCACACGCTCGCGGAGATGGCGACGGGCATCGAGGCGGGTCGCTCGCTCGCCTACCGCGCCGCGGCGGCGCTCGACGCTGGGGCCGACGACGCCACCCGACTCGCGTCGATGGCGAAACTGTTCTGCTCGGAGAACGCGGTCGACGTGACCGACGACGCGATCCAGGTGTTCGGAGGCGCGGGCTACGTGGCCGACCACCCCGTCGAGCGCTACTACCGGGACGCACGCATCACGAAGATCTACGACGGCACCTCCGAGATTCAGAAGAACATCATCGCGGACTCGTTCTACTAGTCGTGGACGAGGATGTCGAGTACGTCCACGCCATCGCGTGAGAGCGCGGCGGCGTACGCCTCCTCGATGCCGTCGCGGGTCTCGATGAGCTGGCCGCGCGCGCCGTAGCTCTCCGCGTTCTTCGGGATGTCGACGGGCGGCTCGAAGTCCATCCCGATGAACTCGTGGTCCTCGTCCGACCCGCCGAGCATGGCGTTCGTGTTGTCCTTCAGGATGCGATAATTTCGATTATCGGGGATGACGACGGTGAGGTCCACGTCCTCGCGCACCGCGGAGTAGACGGAGTTCGGGTAGTAGAGATACGAGCCGTCGCCGATGAAGCCGACCACGGTCCGGGGGTCCTCGCGCATCCCTTCGGCGATGGCCGCCCCGATGCTCGCGGGGAGGCCGTAGCCGAGGCCGCCCCCCTTGTTGGAGATGTAACCCTGTGGGGAAAGGTCGTATCGGGTGAGCAGCGCGTACTTCGCCGTGATCCCCTCGTCGACGATGTAGACGTCGTCGTCGTGGGCCTCGGCGGCGGCCTCCATCGCGTCGACGAGTTCGGCCTTCGAGGCGCGCTGGTCGCCCTCCTCGGCGGGGTCCTCCCCGATGGAGGCCATCGTGTCCGCGAGGGAGGCCTTCATCGTGGCGACGGCCTCCAGCCGGCTCTCCCTGATATCCTCGTCCAGCCGGTCTTCGACACGCGCCGTGAGGTCGGCCATCACGAGGCCGGGGTCGCCGACGACCGCGGCGTTCGAGTGCTCGTTCTTCCCGAGTTCGCGGGCGTCCGGGGAGACGTGGACCGTCGTGGCGTCCTCGGGGACCAGCCGTCCCTCGTGGCGCAGGAGCGTCGTGTTGGTCGAACAGCCGACGAACGCGAGGGTGTCCGTGTTCTGGAGCATCGCCCCGAGGTCGCCACGCGGCGGGAGATACGATATCCACTGCTCGTGGTCGGTGGGGAAGTTCACCTCACAGCCGAGCATCTCGCCGTGGACGCGCGCGCCGGTTGCCTCCGCGAGCGCGATGGCCTCCTCGACGGCGTCGTTGCGGGCCACCTCGTCACCGAGGACGAGCACGGGCTTCTCGGCGTCGACGAGCGCGTCCGCGGCGGTCTCGATCTGTGCGGGGTCGCCCGCCCCCGCGTTCGGAATCGGCCCCAGCGGTTCCGGCTCGGCGTCCGTCTCTGCCATCATCACGTCGACGGGTAACGAGAGGAAGACGGGGCCCGTCGGGGGCGTGAGCGCGATACGAAAGGCGCGTCGGAGGAGCATCGGGAGGCTGTCGATGTGCGTCACCTCGACGGTCTCCTTGCAGAACTGCTCGACGAGCTGCTGGAGGTCACCCGTCAGCAGCGGTTCCTCGTGGCGGAAGTCGAGTTCGTGGTTGCCGGCGGTGACGACGAGCGGGGCCCCCGTATAGGACGCGCCGTAGATGTTCCCGAGGCCGTGGGCCAGCCCAGGCGTGATGTGGAGATTCACGACGCCCGCGGGGCAGATATCGGGGTCGTCGTGGCTGTGGTACCGACGGGTGGCCGCGTAGCCAGCGGCCATGCCGACCGCGGCGTCCTCGTGGAGGCCGAGGACGTACTCCACGTCGGCGTCGGACAGCGACTCCATCACGGGGAGCTCCGTGGTCCCGGGATTGCCGAAGAGGTGGGTCACACCGTACGTCTCCAGGGCGTCGACGAACAGGTCGGCGCCGGTGTACGTCTCACTCATAGAGAGGGGGTCCGAGCGCGGGGGCATATATCTGCCCCACCGCACGGACCCCGACCCGTTAAGTTGGCTGCGGCCGAGAAGCTACTATGGCAGAGACAGTTGGGCTCGAGGTCGGCGACCGCGCCCCGGCGTTCACCGCGCCGCTCGTCCGGCCGAACGGGGACGTAAGCGACGTGCCGCTCGAAGAACTCCTCGAGGACGGCCCCGTGCTGCTCGCCTTCTACACGGCCGACTTCAGCCCGGACTGCGTCGATGAGTGGTGCGCGTTCCGGGATTTCGACTGGTTCGCCGCGACCGACGACGTGCAGGTCGTCGGCATCAGCAAATCCGGCACCCGCTCGCACAAGCAGTTCATCAAGCGACTGAGCCTCCAGTTCCCCATGTACTCCGACGAGGACCTCTCCGTCGCGGAGGCGTTCGACGTGAAGTACAAGGTGTTCGGCCTCGTCGAGCGCTCCCGGCGCTCCTGTTTCCTCATCGACACCGACCGCACGATCAGATACCGGTGGATCGGGGAACACTGGCTCGACCCCACGCGGAGCGTCCCGCCGGTCGACGAGATCCACGAGAAACTGGTGGAGATCCTCGACGCGGACGCCGCGACCGGCGCCTTCTGACCGCGCCTCGCGTTCGCTGCGTTAGGCCTTGACCTTCTCCTGGAACTTCTCGCGGACCTTCTCGATCTTCGGCTGGGCGTGCATCGAGCAGTAGGCGTCCTGCGGGTTCTTCTCGAAGTAGTCCTGGTGGTTCTCCTCGGCGCGGTAGAACGTCTCGAGCGGCTCGACTTCGGTGACGACCTCGTCGTCGTAGCCGCCCTCTTCATCGAGCGCTTCGATGTAGGACTCGGCGAGCTCGCGCTGTTCGTCGTCGTGGGTGAGGACGATAGACCGGTACTGCGTCCCGACGTCCGGCCCCTGCCGGTTCAGCTGGGTCGGGTCGTGGACCGTGAAGAACACCTCCAGGAGGTCGTCGTAGGAGATGACCTCGGGGTCGTACTCGAGCTGGACGACCTCGGCGTGGCCCGTGTTCCCGGTGCAGACCTCCCGATAGGAGGGGTTCGCCGTGTGGCCGCCGGCGTACCCCGAGGTCACCTCGTGGACGCCGTCGAGCTCCTTGAACGCCGCCTCGATACACCAGAAGCAGCCGCCGCCGAACGTGGCCTGTTCCGTCATACTCGAAGGGAGGTGACCCAGGTCTTTGTACCTGCCGTCCGGGGCGGGCGCTGCAGGGACTGCTATCGCTCGTGGTTGGTGGAGGAGGTCGGATTCCTCCCACCCGTAAACGGGTGGGCTTCCTCCTCGCACTCATGTGACATCGGTGTCATCGGCCACGTCGAAGAGGGGCGAAATATCGAAGTAGCCGCGGGGCGCCCCATCCGACAATGAGTTTCGGGTTTCGCGTCGTCCTGTACGCCCTCTTTCTCGGGCTGCTCGTCGGTGCGGTCCTCCTCGCGAACGGGGTGCTATGAGCTTCGAGAGCCACGACGCCCTGCTCCGGTGGGCCCGCGGCTACGCCCACATCGTGGACCTCGACGTGAACCTCGATTCCATCGACTGGGAGGTCTCCACCCGGGCGAAGCGCCGGGCCGGCGCTTGCCGGTTCGACCGCGAGACGGGGGAGATCACGGTCCGGCTCGCGTGGCGTGCGGCCGAGTCGTTCTCCCTCTCGGAGCTGAAGGCCGTCGTCAGACACGAGCTCATCCACGCGTGGGAGTACCAAGAGTTCGGTGAGGCGGGCCACGGCTCCCGGTTCAAACGGCAGGCCGCGCGGCTGGACGTGGCGACGACCTGTCCGCGGTTCTCGGACGGCCGGCTGCGCTTGACCTGCGAGAACGACGCCTGCGACTGGGTCGTCCACCGCCACCGCGCCTCCGCGAGCGTCACCCAGCCGGAGCGCCGGCGCTGTGGCGACTGTGGCGCGCGCTACGAGGTGGAACACGTCGCCTCGGGGGAGACGTGGACCACGACGACGGGATACGAGACGGCGCGAGCGAGAATCGAGGAGTGGTAGTCAGGGGGCGAGCGCCTCGATGGTCTCGCGGATCTGCTCCAGATTCGCCTCGCGGGGGAAGGAGATCGACAGCGAGTCCACGCCGTCGATGGCCTCCCACTCTTCGAGCTGGGCGCGGCACTCCTCGGGGGGGCCGGCGACCGCTAACTTGTCGAGGAGGTCGTCGTCGATGGCGGCCATGGCCTCCTCGTGGTCACCCGCCTGCCACGCGTCGAAGATTTCGTGGGCGACCGCCTCGTGCCCCTGTCGGGCGAGGTTGTCGCGGTAGTAGGTGCCCATCCCGCCGACGTAGAAGGCAGTGTGCCCGCGGGCGAGCCGCCGGGCCGCCTCGCCGTCTTCGAGGGCACAGCAGTTCAGCGAGAGCGTGACGCGCACGTCGTCGATGGACTTGCCGCCCATCTCCGCGCCGCGTTCGAGGTCCTCGAGGCGATCACGCAGACCGTCCGGCGTGAGCAACAGCGCGTGCCAGCCGTCGGCGAACCGACCCGCGAGCTCGACGGCCTTCGGCCCCATGGCGGCGGTGTCGACCTTCGGCGCCGGCTCCGGCGGATCACACCGGAGCCGGAACCCCTCCAGCTCGAAGTACTCTCCGTCGTAGCTCACTTCCTCGCCGGAGAGCACCTGCTTCACGATATCGACGGTCTCGCGGGTGCGTTTGAGGGGGTTCCCGAACGTCACGCCGTGCCAGTTCTCGATGACGATGGGGCCGGAAGGGCCCAGACCGAGCCGGAACCGCCCCTCCGAAACCTCCTGGAGCGTGGCCGCGGTCTGGCCGATGAGCGCGGGCGACCGGGAGTACACCGGCATGATGGAGGTGCCGATACCGATCTCGTCGGTGGCGTGCGCGATGCTCGTGAGGACCGTGACGGCGTCGCGGCCCCACGTCTCGGGGAGCCACGCGCGGTCGTATCCTAACCCTTCGGCGACCTGTGCCTGCTCGACGAGCGCGTCGACACTCGGCTGGGCTGCCACGGGGAGGAAGACGTCCCGGTCGGTCATACGTCCGGGGTCTCCATGATGTCCGGGAGACCGCGTGCGGTGACGGTTTCACCGACGAGATACGACGACGCATCGCTGGCGAGGAACTGGGCGAGGTCGGCCATCTCCTCGGGGAGGCCCATCCGGCGTTTCACCTCGCCTCTATCGACATCGTCGGCCGAGACGCCCATCTGGGACTCGACGCCGGGCGTGGCGACGAAGCCGGGGGCGATGCAGTTCACGCGAATGCCCTTGTCGGCGTACTCGTACGCGAGCGTCTTGGTGAGGTTCACGACACCCGCCTTCGCCGCGCCGTAGTGGCTCATATAAGGTGCGCCCTGCGTGCCCGCGACCGACGCGTAGTTGACGATGACGCCACCCTCGTCCATGTACTCGCCCGCGACCTGCGCGCCGTGGTAGGTCCCCGTGAGGTTGATGTCGAGGATGGTCTTCCAGCCGTTCTCGGAGATGTCGTCGAACGGGGCCATGAACGAGGCGCCGGCGTTGTTGAGCAGGATGTCGACGCTTCCGAACTCCTCGACGGTGGCCTCGAACAGCGCCTCCACGGCCTCCCGCTCGCGCACGTCGCACTCCACGGCGATGGCGCGGCCGGGCGCGTCGCTCTCGTTGATCCCCTCCGCGACCGACTCGACCTTCTCCTGGCTCCGCGAGGTGACGACGACGTTCGCACCTCCCTCGGCGAACACCTCGGCCGTCGTCTTCCCGATGCCCTGCGAGGAGCCGGTGATGATGGCCGTCTGCCCGTCGATACTGAACCGCTCGTTCGCCGTCATCGCCGCCCCTCCTGCGTGTGCGTAGTTACCATTGTTAATTCCGAGTGGCCGATTGTTCCCTGTTGTTAATAAAGGTGTGTGGCGCGGCAGGGCGTTCGAGGGCGCGTACTGGGCACACATCGCGGCGACACGAACGCTTATCCCCATCGATGGAGAGTTTCCAACGAATGACCGAGAGCCGCCTGTCCGCCGTCCAGCGCATCGAGTACGCCATCGACTGGCCACCGGGCCACGTCGCCTCCTATCTCCTCGGTGGCGACGAGCTGGTGCTCGTCGATGCCGGCGTCCCCGACGAGTCGGCGCCGTTGACCGACGCGCTCCACGCGGCCGGCCTCCGGCTCGCGGATATCGACCACGTCGTGCTCACACACCCCCACAGCGACCACCTCGGGCAGGTGCCGACCGTCCTCGCCGAGAGCGACGCGACCGTCTACGCCCCGCTCGGCGTGCGCGACCGCCTGCGGCGCGACCCCGCGGACCTCGCCGCCGAGGTCCGCGCGAACGCCACCCGAGCCGGACTCAGCGGAGAGCGCCTCGAAACCGCGGTCACGATGGCCGTCGAATCGCTGGAGCGCAACGCCGCGCTCCTCCCGCCCGACCGGGTCGACGTCTGGGTCGAAGACGGCGACACCATCGCGCCCGGTGGCCACGAGCTCACCGCGGTCCACACGCCCGGCCACCAGGCCGACCACCTCTGTTATCGGGGGACCGTCGACGGGGACCGGGCCCTCTTCGCCGGCGACATGGCCCTCGAACCGTTCCGCGCGGCCGCCATCCACGGCGGGCTCACCGACGCGGTCTCGGAGACCTTCGAGGCGTTCTACGGCGCGCTCGACACCCTCGCCGCGCTCGAGGTCGACCGGGTGTACCCCGGCCACGGCCCCGTCCACACCGCGTTCGGGGGAACCATCGAGCGCGACCGCGGGAGCCTCGACCGGCGGCTGCGCCGGGTCCGCGAGGCGCTCGCCCCCGATGGTTCGACCGCCCCCGAGGTGACGACCGCCCTCGCGGGCGACCGCTCGCCCGAGTACGTGTTCATCGAGGTGCTCGGCGCGCTCTCGCATCTCGCCGCGACCGGGGCGATCGGTGCGGAACGGGTCGACGGCGTGGAGGTGTTCTCGCCGTGACCCACGAGAGCTACGACGCCGTCTTCTTCGACATCGGTGGCGTCATCGTCGAACTGAGATCCGTTCGGGAGGGGTACGCCCGCTTCCTCGACCGGCTGGACGACGAGTACGATCTTCCCGGTGGTGCTTTCGAGTCGTGGAAATCCGTGCTCGGCTCTCATTTCAAATCCCGGACCGGGACGGAGTACAAGACGGCGAAGGCGGGCTACCTGAAGGCCACGGCGTCGCTGTTCGAGACCCCACCACCCGAGGAGGAGTGGTGGCCGATGTTCGAGGCGGCGACCCGGGAGTGTCTCCGGCCCGAACCGGGGGTCGTCGACGCTATCCGGACCATCGCCGACCGGGACACCCACGTCGGCATCGTCTCGGACATCGATACGGAAGAGGCGGAGAAGATGCTCACCACCTTCGAGGTGTGGGACGCCTTCGACGCGGTGACGACGAGCGAGGCCGTCGGCTACACGAAACCGGATTCGCGGATGTACGAGGCCGCGCTCGACGCGGCGAGCGTGGCCCCCGACCGGGCGGTCATGATCGGTGACCGCTACAAACACGACATCGCCGGCGCCGTCGATGCGGGACTCGATGCCGTGGCGTACGGCCCCGACGCGCGTGGCCCGAAGGCGACCTACGAGATCGACTCGATGGACGAGCTTCCCGATCTCGTCTGAGTTCCCCCGGCGAGTCGCCGTGAGCCGCGAGGAGTGTCAGAGCGCCGACTGTTGCGTCTTCGGCGCGTCGGCGTCGGCGCGGGTGATCTGCTGGCAGCTCTCGATGAAATCCAGGAGGTCGCGGCCCGCGTCGGCGGTGAGGCTGATGAGCACGCTATCGGAGTCGGAGACGGGGAACTGCAGGACGAACGCGTTCTCGTGGTAGGTGACGACGGCGCGACGCGTGCCGATGGGGGTCCCCTCGATGTCGGGAGCCTCCGAGGGGCTGGTGTCTCGGAAGGTCTCGACGACCTCCGAGAACCGGTCTTCGGTGTACTCCCCGCGGAGGTCGTGTCGGAGATAGTGGGTGTCGTAGCCGTCCTCGTGGATGACGACGACCGTGCGGAGCCCGTCACCCGCCTCGTTGAGAAGGTACCCAGTCAGCCGCTCGACGGTCTCCCGAGCCATGTCACTATGTACAAGAAAGAGGCTGAAAAGTGTGGTGGCCCAGCGGTTTTCTCAGAAAAAACCGGGAGAAATCGGCCAGATGTCAACCCACACACGGGTGCCGCCTGCTCGGCGAGAGCCGATGGCGGGGGTCGAGTGCGGCCGGTGTCTACCGCCCGTCCCCGTCCGCGCGCTCCTGGGCGTCGACGACCGCGACCCCCGCGAGGTTGACGATGTCCTTCACCTCGTCGCCCCGCTGGAGGACGTGGACCGGTTTGTCCATCCCCACGAGCATCGGGCCGATGGCCTCCGCACCGCCCAGCCGCTGGAGCAGTTTGTACGCGATGTTGCCGGACTCGAGGTTCGGGAAGACGAGCACGTTCGCCGCCTCGTCGAGCTCCGAGAACTCGTAGGTACCGGTGAGCATCTCCTCCACGACGGCGGTGTCGGCCTGCATCTCCCCGTCGACGGGGAAATCGATGTGCGGGTCCGCACGGAGGTTCTGCGCCGCCGTCCGGGGTTTCGCCGTCCCCTCGTTGCGGACGGAGCCGAAGTCGGAGTACGACAGCAGGGCCGCGCGGGGTTCGACGTTGAACCGCCGGGCGAGCTTCGCGGTCTGTTTGGTGACCTCGGCGAGCACCTCCTCGTCGGGCGCCTGGTTCACCGTCGTGTCCGCACAGAACACCACGCGGTTCTTGAACGTCAGCATGTAGACGCCCGCGGCGTAGTCCACGTCGGGCGCCGTGCCGATGACCTGCAGCGGGGCCCGCAGCGCCGAGGGGTAGTGGTGCATCAGTCCGGTGAGCATCGCGTCGGCGTCACCCATCTCCACCATCACGCTCCCGAGGTGGTTCCCGTCCTGGATCAGCTCGCTCGCCTCACGCCGGGTGATGCCCTTCCGCTTGCGGAGCTTGTAGAGCCGTTCCGCGTAGGCCTCGAGGTTCCCCTCCTCCGGGTCGACGATCTCGGGGTCGAAATCCAGCCCCAGCGTCTCGGAGATGGCCCAGATGCGCTCGCGATCGCCGATGAGCACCGGCTCCGCGATCCCCTGTTCGATGAGCTGGTAGGCGGCGCGGATCATCTTCTCGTCACCACCCTCCGCGAGGACGACCCGCTTGGGGTCGGACTTCGCCTTGTTCAGGACGACGCGCATCATCTCCCGCGACTTGCCGAGCCGGGCTTCGAGCCGCTCGACGTACTTCTCGAGGTCCAGCTCCGTTCGGGCGACGCCGGCGTCCATCGCCGCCCGGGCGACCGCGGGCGCCACCTCGAACAGCACACGAGGGTCGAGCGGTTTCGGGATGATGTACTCCGGGCCGAACTGCAGCGGCTGGTCGCCGTACGCCTTCACGACGGCGTCGGGCACGTCCTGTCGTGCCAGCTCCGCGAGCGCGCGAGCGGCCGCGACCTTCATCTCCTCGTTGATTTCGGTGGCGCGTACGTCGAGCGCGCCGCGGAAGATGAACGGGAACCCCAGCACGTTGTTCACCTGGTTCGGGTAGTCCGAGCGTCCCGTCGCCATGATGACGGTGTCGTCGCGGGCCTCCTTCGCGTCCTCGTACGGGATTTCGGGGTCGGGGTTCGCCATCGCGAAGATGATCGGGTTGTCGGCCATCGACTGGACCATCTCCTGGGAGACGAGCCCCCCGATGGAGAGCCCGACGAACACGTCCGCCCCCGCCATCGCCTCCGCGAGGTCCGTCGCGTCCGTCTCGTTGGCGAACTCTCGTTTGTACTCGTTCACGTCGTCGCGGTCCGGCGTGATGGGGCCCGAGGAGTCGCACATGACGATGTTCTCTTTCGACGCCCCGAGCGAGACGTAGAACCGGGCCGTCGCGAGCGCCGACGCGCCCGCCCCGGAGAAGACGATATCCAGCTCGTCGAGTTCCTTGTCCACCACGTCGGCGGCGTTGACGAGCGCCGCACCCGAGATGATGGCCGTCCCGTGCTGGTCGTCGTGGAACACGGGGATGGACATCTCCTCACGGAGGGCCTCCTCGATGACGAAACACTCCGGGGCCTTGATGTCCTCGAGGTTGATCCCCCCGAAGGTCGGCTCCATCGCCTTCACCGAGGTGATGATGTCCTGCGGGTCGTCCTGGTCGAGCTCGATGTCGAAGACGTCGATGTCGGCGAACCGCTTGAACAGCACCCCTTTCCCTTCCATGACGGGCTTCGAGGCGGCGGCGCCGATATCCCCCAGTCCGAGGACGGCGGAGCCGTTCGAGACGACGCCGACGAGGTTCCCCTTCGCGGTGTACTTGTAGGCGTCCGTCGGGTTGTCACGGATCTCGCGGCAGGGGGCGGCGACCCCCGGCGAGTACGCCAGCGAGAGGTCGCGCTGTGTGTTCGTGGGCTTCGTCGTCGAAATCTCCAGTTTCCCGGGTGGGTCCTGCTCGTGATACTCCAGTGAATCCTCGTCGAGTCCCATACCGGCTTGGCGTTGAGGGGGGACAAAAAGCTACCCGTGAGACAGATACCGACTGACAGGTCGGCCGTCCGGGAAAGCGTCCTTTATGACCGGGGAGGCCCGACCCCCGCACATGGAGTTCCGCAAGCTTGCCGCGGGCACCGCGGCCCTGACGGGCGTCCTGATGCTCCTCGGCGTCTACACCGCCGCCGCGGGCGCGGGGCTGACCTGTGGTCAGCGCTGGCCGCTCTGTGACGGCTTTCTGGGGCTGTTCCCCGCCAACTGGCCGTCGTTCATCGAGTGGTTCCACCGCTTCGTCGCGATGATCACCGGGTTCGTCATCCTCGCCACGACGATACAGGCGTGGCGCACCGGCCAGGAATCGCGCGTCAAGTACGCGAGCACCCTCGCGCTCGTCATCCTCCCCGTGCAGGTCGTGCTCGGGGGGCTCACCGTCCTCCAGTACGAGTGGGCCATCCTCATCGCGCACTTCGCGACGGCCACCTCGATCTTCGCGCTGCTCACCCTCGCCGCGGCGTGGTCCTGGAAGGGCGCGCTCGACCGCACCGCCGCCCGCGCACGAACGGCCACGCTCGCCGCCGCGGGCGCGCTCCCCGTCGCTGCCGTGTTCACCCCGCGACTGTTCGTCACCTTCGGCGAGGCCGTCCAGGTCGTCTACTACGCGCTCGCCCTCGCCGCCTTCGGCAGCCTCGTCGCGGCCACCGTCTGGCTCCGTGCCGAGCGCACGAAGCTCGTGACCGGCCTCGCGGCCGCCATCGTCGCCGCCCTGCTCGTGCTCGGCCGGCAGAACTTCGACACCACCGTCGCCTACGCCGCCCTCGCCGCGACGCTCGTCGCCGCCAGCCTCGCCCTGCTCGGCTCACAGTGGGCGAAACAGGAGATCGGCGTCACCCACACCACGTCCATCTTCACCGACGACTGACCTTTTTCTTCCTGCCCCACATAGAGGGCCTATGGCCGAACTCCTCTCCGACAGCGAGATCGCCGACCGACTCCCCGACGACTGGACGCGCGAGGGCGACGAGATCACGCGAACCTTCGAGTTCCAGTCGTACCTCGAGGGCGTGGGCTTCGCCGCCGGCGCGGGTGGCCTCGCCGAGGAGGCGTTCCACCACCCCGACATGCACATCGGCTGGCGCGAGGTCGAGGTCCGTCTGACGACCCACGATGCCGGCGGCATCACCCAGAAGGACATCGACCTCGCCGCGCGGCTGAACGACCTCGCCGACTGAGGATGGCCCACTACGTCTTCCGCGTCCGGTTCCGGGTCGACAGCACCGACCCCACCGTCACCGTCGAGCCGCGGCGCTTCGAGACGGTCCTGAGAAAAGAGGCCGCACCACCCGGTGACGACGACTGGCTGTTCTTCCGGGACAACCTCTGGCGCGGCGAGGTGAACGACGAAGGCCACCTGCGCGAGCTGGCGACCGACACCCTCGGCGTCGAAGTGGAGTCCGTCTCCTTTCGAGAACTCGTCTGCTCACAGCCGTATCTGGACGCGCTCACCGAGGAAATCGAGGACAATCTGGACCTCTTTCGCGCCGAGGACGCGGGCGAGGTGCTCCACAAGTATCTCGGGAGCAGCGTGCGGGTCTCAAAGTAGGTCATCGAGTGCGTCGAGGAACCGCTGAAAATCGTTCGCACCGGCCTGTTTTGCGATGTCCTGCAACGTCCCTGTCGCCAGTTCGTCGTGCAACGGCACGACGACCGTCCGAACCTCATCCGTGTGCGGGTGTCTGTACTTCAGTTTCACGTGGCTCCCACGCTGGCTGACGCGTACGAACCGCCACTTCTGGAGCGCGCGAATGACCTCCGCACCGGAGTAGGGTCGTCGAGGCACGAGGGACGCTGGCTCCGCCATCGGTCTTGAGCTACCCACCGCTAAAGCGGTGGGATTCAGCGTGGACTCCCATTCTGGCCTCGGATGAGGCAGGAGAGTAGCCTCCGTTCACGTTCAACATCCCGCTGTTCAAGCGCACGCCCAAGGGTGCGCCTCCGTCGCCCCCAGTTTGGTTGCGACGGAGATACCGCAAGCCGATGTTTTTCGCCGCGTTGTAGTCGGCGTGGTTCTCATACCCACACTTCAGGCACTCGAAGTCTTCGTCCTCGCGGTTGTCTGGATGCGTGAACCCGCAGTGCGAGCAACGCCGACTCGTGTTCTCAGGGTCAACCTGCTCCACGGAGATGCCGTATTCTTCGGCCTTGTACTCGACGTAGTCGTACAGGCGGTCAAACGCCCACTTGTGTCCCCACGACGCACCAGTTCGATTACGAATGTCGGTCAAATCCTCGAACGCTATCACCGAACACTCGTTTTCGCGGGCCTCTGCAACGAGTTCGTTGCTAATGCGATGGAGCATCTGTTTGAACCGTCCGTCTTCTTTCCGTCCGACTGATTGGATGTTCTGGTGTGCCCAGCGCGTCCCGCGCTGTTGGAGCGACCCACGCCGTTTCTCATACTCTTTTCGCCAGTGGTCGAATTCGTCGCCAGTCCAGAACGTGCCCGTACTAGTGACAGCGAGGTTGTTCACGCCGAGGTCAACCCCAAGAACCGTTCCGTTCTCGGTGGTCGCCTGTTCCGACGTGTCAGACTCCACCTCCTTCTTGCAGTGGACGTGAAGCACCCAGTCGCCGTCACGATAGTGCAGTTCCGCACCCGTCGTTTCATACTCATCTGAAAACAGGTACTTGGAGTGCGGCGTGTCGCTATCCTCGTCGGGCAGTACGTAGTCGGCTTCGATGCGACCGTCTGTGGTGGCGAGGCTCACGTAGTCGTCGTGGAACGTCGCGGTGCGGCGGTCGTAGACAACGTGTGGGCTGGTGAACGTCGGCTTCGACGCGTTCTTCCCGTTCTTCCACCGTACGACGACGCTTTTGCAGGCTTCGGCGGCCTTGTTCCGAGCGGCTTGGACGAGTCCACCGTTGAACCCGTCTGTTTCCTCGCGCACGTCGTCGTAGGTTTCGTCGTCCAGCGTGGTTTTGCTGGTGGTGACGTACTCGCCTTGGAAAGCGTGGTCTGCGACGTACTGAGCGCACCAAAGAAACGTGTCTACGGTGTCTTCGAGGAGTGCGGCGTCGTCGCTGTCTACATCGAGCGCAACGGGGACAGTACGCCGCACCTCCATATCTTATATGTCGAACGGGTGATTCTTAAATATCGGGGAGTCGGCCTGCTACTGAAGTGTGGTTTGATCCCCAGTTGTCGGCTTCATCCCACGGCTAAAGCCGTGGGTTTTCGCCTCGTACTTTCTATAAACCTCAGCCAGTTAGAGCCACGGGGCGTTCGACTCTTCGGGCTCTGCGTCGTCTGCCTCCCAGTAGAGTTCCAGCGCTTCCGCAAGGTTAGAGAGCGCCTCCGGTTTCGTCTCACCCTGACTCGTCACCCCCGTCTCTTCGTCTGTCGCGACAAAATACCCATCACTCACAACGACGGTGACACTACTCTGGTCGCCCGGACGGCGAGCGTTCGACTCCATACCGGGGATTCGGCGTTCTCGCTGAAAAGGGTTCGTGCGATGGGACACAGGGGATTCAGACAGGACCCTCGTGTTCGGGGCCTTCCGTCGATACGCCGAAAGACTCGCTATACTCGTCTTTCGAACCTTCGCCTTCGGCGCTACGCTCCTCAGGCGAACACACCGTCGCGGTCACTGCGTTCCCGCGACGAGCCTTTGCGTTCGTCGCTACGCTCCTCAGGCGAAGATATCCGTGAACTCGTTCCGGATGAAGTAGCGAACCCAGTTGCCGTACGTGCGGTCTGCGGGGTGGTCCGCGACCTGCTCGTACTGGACGATACCGTCCTCGTCGATGACGTACGTCGCGGCGATACCGGTCACGCCGTGGCTCGTCTCCTCGGTGCCGGAGTACTGCTCTGCGACCTCACCCTCGGGGTCGGCGAGCAGCTGATACCCCAGGTCGAAGCGGTCGCGCATCTCCGTCAGCGCCTGCGTGTCGTCGGTGACGACCGGGAGGATGTCGACGCCGTCGTTGAACCAGAGGTCGTAGGCCACTTCATCAAAGGTCTGGAGCTGTTCGGCACAGAAGCTACACCAGGAGCCACGGTTCACGAGGACGACGGTCGGGCCGTCCTCCAGGGTGTCGGAGAGGGAGACCTCACCACCAGCCGTGCTTTCGAGCGTGAAGTCGGGGGCGGATTCGCCTTCGAGACTCATTACGTCCGGTAGAGGGTTCCCCTTGGTAACTACCTTTGGGCGAGTTGACCGCGGGCGCGCAATTCCGATGATAAACCGGGACAGAAGACACTTATCCGGGCTTCACCTAGAGCAGGTGAATGGTCGCGGACGACTACGACTTCTGGCTTCTGGACCTCGATGGCACGCTGGTGGACGTCGAGCCGGGCTACACCCACGACGTGTTCGACCGCGTCGGTGAGCGAATCGGGTACGACTTCTCCGAAGAGCAGGCGGAGATCCTCTGGCACGGGCTCGGTGGGCCGCGCAACGAGCAGCTGGAGCGGTGGAACATCCCCGTCGCACCGTTCTGGGACGCGTTCCACGCAGAGGAGGACGGGGAGGCCCGCGCGGACCACACGTATCTCTACCCGGACGCCGAGTTCCTCGCCGACCTCGACGTGCCGCTGGGGGTCGTCACCCACAGCCAGCAGTACCTCGCGGACCCCGTGCTCGACCACCTCGGCATCCGCGACTGGTTCGACACCGTGGTCTGCTGTACGAACGAGACGGGGTGGAAGCCGGACCCCCGGCCCGTCCGGATGGCGATGGACGACATCGGCGCCGACGGGCGGGGCGTGCTCGCCGGCGACGGACCCCAGGACGTGGGTGCCGCGTGGAACGCGGGGCTCGACGGGATCCACGTCGAACGCCACGGGCACGAACGGCGGGGGCTGTGCGTGATGGCCGACCATCGCGTCCAGACGTTCGACGACCTCTTCTCGCAGTCGGCGTCGGACTAACGACGGTAGCCCGGCAGCGAGTCGAAGACGTCCGTCGACTCGATCGCCTCGCGCAGACGCTCGACACCCGATTTCTCGATCCGTTCGGGGTTCGCGAGCACCTGCACCGTCTCCTCGCCGACGGGGACGAACCCCATCTCGAGCGACGCGGCGGTCGCCCGAAGCCCGAGGCCCACGTCGGCTTTCCCCGCCAGCACGCGCCGAGCGGGCGACTCGTGGGCGCGAACCCCCCGGTCGAAGCCCTCGATGGCCTCGACGAGGGCGTGCCGCTTCTCCCCCCGCTCGGTCGCCAACTCGGCGACGGCGTTGCCGAGTGAGGTTCGGAGCCCCGACGCGCTCGTTCGGTTGACGAACGAGAGTTCGCGGTCGACGAGGTCACCGAGCCCCTCGACGTTCCGGGGATTGCCCGCGGGGACGACGAGCCCCCACTCCCGGGTCCACGAGCCGAGTTCCTCGGCGTCGAGCTCCAGCGTCTGCGTCGTGACGGCCACGTCAGGAATCCCGTTGCGCAGCCGGCGCAGCCCCTCGCGGGAGCCGAGGCCGAGATACCGGGGGTTCGAGACCGCATCGAGGATGCGCGCGAGCGCGGGGTCGTCCTCCCCCACGCCGAACAGCGCGGGCGGTCGCACGTCCGGGGAGAACAGCTGCACCTCGACCGTCTCCCCCTCGGCGAGATACTCCGTATCGGGGTCCACGGCGACGACCCCGTCAGCCTCGACGAGCGAGGTGGTCGCACCGGACCCTTTGTCCACCGGGTAGACGAGCAGGTCCTCTCCCGACTCCACGAGGCCGACGGGCATGTAGCGGAGTCGTCCTTCGGCGTAGCGCTCCTCGACGGCCATCTGCCCATCGATAGTCGCGGTGGCCGGCTCCGGGAGCCCCGCCGCCGCCCGGATGACGGGTGCGACGAACGTCCGGA
The DNA here is from genome assembly GCF_051195035.1 of Natronomonas sp. EA1. Taxonomy (NCBI): domain Archaea; kingdom Methanobacteriati; phylum Methanobacteriota; class Halobacteria; order Halobacteriales; family Natronomonadaceae; genus Natronomonas; species Natronomonas sp. EA1. The sequence continues at coordinate 795,706 of NZ_JBNTJV010000001.1, read as the reverse complement.
AGATGGTGAGCGCGGAGACCGGGTAGCCCGGCAGGCCGACGTAGGCGCTCTCCTTGATGGTGCCGACGAGCATCGGTTTGCCCGGTTTGACGGCGACACCGTGCAAGAGGAGCTCACCCGTCTCCTCCACGACGCGATAGATGACGTCCACCGCGCTCGCGCTGGTGGAGCCGGAGGAGAGCACCAGATCGCACTCCTCCGCGGCCTCCCTGAGCAAGGACTCCATCGCCTCGTAGTCGTCGCCCGCGTGCGGGTAGAGCGTCTGCTCGCCGCCGGCCTCCTCGACTCCCGCGGCGATGGTATAGCTGTTGACATCGTAGATTTCCCCCGCGTCGGCGTTCAGCGACTCGCCGGGGCGGACGAGTTCGTCACCCGTCGAGATGATGCCGACCGTCGGGCGACCACGGACGGGCACCTCGTCGATGCCGAGCGCCGAGAGCAGGCCGATCTCGCGCGAGGTGATCCGTGTACCGGGCCCGAGCGCCCGTTCGCCCGCGGCCACGTCCGCGCCCGCGAACATGATGCGGTCGCCGGGGGCGAGCGAGGTGCGGACCAGAATTTCGTCGCCATCTTCGTCAGTTCGCTCGACCATCACCACCGCATCGGCGCCCTCAGGCACCACGGCGCCCGTCGAGATCTCGGCACACTCCCCCTCACCGACGACCACGTCCGGTTCGGCCCCTGCGTGGACTTCGCCGACTTTGGTGAGCCGGGCGGGCTCGGCTTCGTCCGCGCCGAACGTGTCCTTCGCCTTGAGTGCGTAGCCGTCGACGCTCGCCCGGTCGAACCCCGGCACGTCGAGCTGGGCGTCGATGCGTGCCGCGAGCACGCGTCCCCGCGCCTCCGCGAGCGGGACCGGCTCCGAATCGGGCGCGAGCGGAAGCCCCTCGATGATCCGGTGGGCCTCGTCCGGCTCCGCCAGATCGCGGAACTCCTTACGCATCGTACTCCCACTCCTCGACGGCGACGGTCGACCCTTCCGCGAGCCCCTCGCTGGACTCCTCGATGACGACCCAGCCGTCCGCGAGCGCGACGGAGGAGAGCACCCCGGAGCCGGACGCGCGGGTCGGGTGGGCCTCGAGGCCGTCGTCCGTCTCCTCGAGACGGACGCGGGCGAAGGTGCGGGTACCGGGCTCGCTCGGAATCTTCCGCGCGAGCGTCGCCTCCCTGGAGGGTGGGGCCTCCAGGGGAAGGCCGCCGGCCCACTTCACCGCGGGGCGGAGGAACTGCTGGGCGTTGACGATGCAGGCGACCGGATACCCCGGGAGCATGAGGACGGGCGTCCCGTCCGTCACTCCGAGCGCGCAGGGGTGGCCCGGCTTCAGCGCGACCCCGTGGACGAACACCTCGCCCAGTCCCGCGACGACCTCGGGGACCAGGTCGCGCTCGCCGACGGAGGAGCCACCGGTCGTGACGACGATGTCGTGGGTCGCGGCCGCGGTTCCGATGGCATCGGAGAGCGCCGCCTCGTCGTCCGTGACCACGTCGTGGTAGGTGGCCTCGCCACCCCAGCGCTCGACGAGCCTGGAGACCGTGAGCCCGTTCGTCTCGATGACCTCGCCGGGGGCGGGGTCGGCCTCGACCAGCTCCTCACCAGTGGGGATGACGGCCACGGTCGGCCGCTCGTACACCTCCAGCCCGGTGAGCCCCGTCCCGCGGAGCAGCCCCAAATCGGAGGGTCGGAGCCGATGACCGGCGTCGTAGAGATGCTGCCCCTCGCTCACGTCCTCGCCCGGGGGCGCGACGTTCTCTCCTTCGGCGACGGCGTCGAACACCTCCACCTCCTCGCCGAATCGGTCGGTGTGCTCGATCATCACCACGGCGTCCGCCCCGTCGGGGAGCTCACTCCCGGTGTGGACGCGCACGGCGGTGTTCGCGCTCATCGCGTCCCCCTCGCGGAGGACGGCCGGCGAGCGGTCCGATGCGCCGAACGTGTCCTCGGCACGAACGGCCCACCCGTCCATTGCGGCGCGGGCGTAGTGTGGCACGTCTCGCGCGGCGGCGATGGGGGTCGCGAGGGCGCGACCGTCCGCCGCGGTGAGGGGAACGCGTGTCGTCCCGACGTGGTCGACGCGCTCGCGCAGGGCGGCGCGGGCGTCGGCCACGCGGGTGACCTGTTTGAAGCCGGAGTCCATACCACACCCTTCGCCGCTGCGGGTAAAGTGATACCGGCGACGGGTGTGGGGAACGCGGGCTTTTTCGCCCATGCCCTCCTGAGGGAGAGTATGAACGCGCTCCGCGACGCCCTGCGGGACCTTCCCGAGACGGTGTTTGCAGACCTACTGGAGAGCGACGACGCCTACCTGCTCGTCCTCGACCTGCCCGGTGCGACCGCCGAGACCGTCGACGTGGCCGTCGAGGAGGGGCGACTCCGCATCGAAGCGCGCCGCGAGAAGTCCCTGCCCACGGAGTTCCGCTATCTCACCGAGGAGCGCTCGCTGTTCCTCGATGCCGAACTCCCGCTTCCCCCGCACGTCAGCGGTGACCAGGCGGAGGCGACCATCGACCGCGGTGTCCTCGAGATCCAGCTCCCGAAGGCCGGCGCGACGGGGACGAGCGTGCCGGTCGAAGACGCCTGACCGTGGCCGTCGCCCGCGCGTATCGACGGTTCTTCGTCGTCGCCTACCAGTTCCTCCCCCTGCTCGTCGCCTACGCCCGCGACCGCAAGAAGTACCTCCTCTTCGGCGGCCCCCGGCGCGTCTCCAGCGAGCGTCGCCGCCGCCGCGCCCGGTCGCTCCTCTCGTCGATGCTCACGCTCGGCCCGACGTTCATCAAACTCGGGCAGCTGCTCTCGACGCGCCCGGACGTCCTCCCGCCGGAGTACGTCGAGGAGTTCGAGAGCCTGCAGGACGACGTGCCCGCCGCCCCCTGGGCGGGCGCGAAACAGGTCATCGAGGAGGACCTCGGCCCCATCGACGAGGTGTACACCGACTTCGACACCGAGGCCATCTCGGGGGCCTCGCTCGGGCAGGTGTACACCGCCCGCGTGAACGGACAGGACGTGGCCGTGAAGGTGCGCCGCCCCGGCATCGAGGAGCTGGTGGAGGCCGACCTCCGGGTCATCCGGTTCTCGCTGCCCATCCTGATGCGGTTCGTCGACCAGACGCGCTCGTTCTCGCTCGAGACGCTCGCCGACGAGTTCGAGAAGACCATCCGCGAGGAGATGGACTACAACCGCGAACGCCGGATGTTAGAGGAGATCCGGGCGAACTTCCTCGAGACCGAGACGGTGCGGATCCCCTCCGTCATCGAGTCCCACTCGACACGCCGGGTGTTGACGATGGAGTACGTCCCCGGCACGAAGATCTCGGAGATCGACGACCTGGACAGCCTCGGCGTCGACCGGACCTCGCTGGCGGAGACGCTCCAGCGGGTCTACCTCCAGATGATCGTCGAGGACGGCGTCTTCCACGCCGACCCGCACCCCGGGAACCTCGCGGTGCAGGACGACGGCACCATCGTCTTCTACGACTTCGGGATGTCCGGCCGCGTCGACCCGTTCATCCAGGGGAAGATCGTCGAGTTCTACATGGCCATCGCCCAGCAGGACATCGAGGCCATCCTCGACACCCTCATCGAGATGGGGACGCTCTCGCCGAGCGCCGACCGGCAGGTGATGGCGAACGTGATGGAGCTCGCCATCGCGGACGCCCGCGGGGAGAACATCGAGCAGTACCGGGTCCAGCAGATCGTCTCGCAGGTGGAGGACACCATCTACGAGTTTCCCCTTCGGCTCCCCCCGAACCTCGCGCTCGTCCTTCGGGTCGCGACCGTCGTGGAGGGGGTCTGTGTCACCCTCGACCCCGACTTCGACTTCATCGAGGTCGCCACCAGCTACCTCCGCGAGCAGGGGTATCTCGAACGCGGTGCCCGGGAGTTCGTCGAGGACCGCGCGACGGAGTTCCAGAACTTCGGGAAGTCCGTAGTGCGCGTCCCGCCGAAACTGGAGTCCGCGCTCGACCGGGTCAACCGCGAGGACTTCACCGTACAGGTGGAACTCGCCGACGAGGAGCTGCTCGTCAACCGCCTCGCCAAACGCCTGATTCTGGGCCTGTTGTTCGCGACCACCACGCTCTCCGCGTCGGTGATGTACGCCTTCAACCGCCCGGAGGGCGCGCTCGTCGCGCTCGGTGGCGCGGCCGTCGTCGGCTTCCTGCTGTGGCGGTCGTTCCGCTCCCGGAAGGGGATCCGGGCGACCCCGCAGTTCACCAGACAGAACCTCAGACAGCGGCGCAACGACTGACTTTTCCCGGCGGGGGTATACCCCCTCGCATGGACATCGACCCCTTCGAGCTGGAGCGCTTCTTCGCCCGGTTCGAACACGACGCCGACATCATGCTCGCGGAGTCGGGGATTCGCTCGCTCGATTCGAGCCGTTTCGATTCCGATCCCGGCGAGATGGGCTACGTCATCCCGACGAACGGGGACCCCGAACTCAGAGAGACGATCGGCGACGACCACGGCCGCGACGCCGACGAGGTGCTGTGTACCGTCGGCTGTCAGGAGGCGAACTTCCTGGCGTTCGCCGCGACGATGGGCGACCACGCCGTCGTCGTCACGCCCACCTACCAATCGCTCTACGCCGTCCCCGAGGCGTTCGGGGAGGTGACGAAAGTCGAGTTGGAACCGCCGGAGTGGGACCTCGACGTCGACGCCGTGGCCGACGCCATCCGCGACGACACCGCGCTCGTCGTGCTGAACAACCCCAACAACCCCACCGGGCGGTATCTGAGCGAGGAGACGGTGCGTGCCGTCTACGACCTCGCGGCCGACAACGGGTCGTATCTGCTGTGTGACGAGGTGTACCGCCTCCTCGCCGAGGACCCGCTTCCCCCCGTCTCCAGTCTCGGCGAGTACGGCATCTCCACCTCGTCGGTGACGAAGTCGTTCGGCCTCGCAGGCTGCCGGTTCGGCTGGCTCGCCGGCCCCCGTGAGGTCGTGGAGGCCGCGTGGAACTGGAAGGACTACACCACCATCTCCCCGACGAAACACGGCCAGCATATCGCGACACAGGCGCTCGCCCAAAGGGAGGAGATTCTGGCCGAGAACCGCGCGCTCGCCGACGACCACCGGGAGAAGACGCGAGCGTTCGTCGAGCGACACGGCCTCGACTGGTACGAGCCGACGGGCGTCAACGGCTTCATCACCGTCCCCGACGGGTTCCACTCGGGCATCTCCTTTTGCGAGCGCGTCGTCGAGGAGGAGAGCGTCGTCCTCGCGCCCGGGAACGCGTTCGGCCAGCCGGACTACTTCCGGCTCGGGTTCGGGCTCCCCACGGAGGAGCTGGAGGAGGGGCTGGGTCGGCTCGACGCCTTCCTCGAACGCCACGCCTGAGTCCCGTTCGCAGGGTGGGCGCGCCCCGCCTGCCGCGCTATCAAACCGTTTATACCCACGTGGGAAGAACGCTCGTCCATGGCGAAAGAGCAGAAGGAAGTTCGCGACCTGCAGGAGGGTGGCTACGTGATGATCGAGGACACCCCCTGTCTCATCAACGCATACAGCACGTCGAAGCCCGGCAAACACGGCAGCGCCAAGGCCCGTATCGAGGGCAAGGGCGTCTTCGACGGCCAGAAGCGCAACTTCACGAACCCGGTCGACGCGAAGTGCTGGGTTCCCATCATCACGCGCAAGCAGGGCCAGGTCGTCTCCGTCACGGGCGACGACATGCAGGTGATGGACCTCGAGACGTACGAGACGTTCACGATGCGCATTCCCGACGACATCGACCCCTCCTCGGACGACGAGATCGAGTACCTCGAGTACGAGAGCCAGCGGAAGGTCGTTTAAGGCCCATGTTCCCGGGTGCGCGCGCCCCTCTCGACGAGGCCGACTACGTCATTTACGGCGCGCCACTCGACGTTTCCACCACGTTTCAGCCAGGCACCCGCTTCGGCCCGGAGCGGCTGCGCCGGTTCGCCCGGACCTTCGACGACTACGACCACCGGACGGGCCACCACTTCTCGAAGCTCGCCGTCCACGACGCCGGCGATCTCCACGCCTGGGACGACGCCGCGGAGTACCTCCAGTTCCTCGAAGGCGAGTGCGCGGATTTCGCCGACGACGGTGCCATTCCGATCCTCCTCGGTGGGGAACACACCGTCACCGCCGCGAACGTCCGCGCGACCGACCCCGAGGTGTACGTCACCCTCGACGCCCACCTCGACCTGCGCGAGGCGTACGGTGGCAACCCCCTCTCGCACGCCACCGTCACCCGACGCATCCTCGAAGGCGATGTCGAGAACGCCGTCATCCTCGGGGCCCGCACCGGCTCCGAGGCGGAGTGGGAGCGCGCCACGGAGGCGGACGTGACCGTCGTCCCCCCCGAAGACGTGGCCGACTGGGAGCCCGACTTCGACGCTCGCACCTACCTCTCGGTGGACATCGACGCCGCGGACCCCGGCTTCGCGCCCGGCACGGGCACGCTGGAGCCCTACGGCCTCACCCCCCGCGAGATGCGGGACGTGGTTCGGGCCGTGGCGCCGCAGTGCGTCGGCTTCGATGTCGTCGAGGTGAACGACCGGGACGACGGGCAGGCCGCGACGCTCGGCGCGAAGCTCTGCCGGGAGTTCGTCTTCTCGCACCACGCCTCACACCGTGCGACCGGCGACCGCTGAGTCGCCACCGCTTTTTTGCCCCCGCGAGAAGCCGGTGTATGGACCTCACGACGTTCGCGAACCGGTTGAACGAGACGCTCGACGTTGCGGAGTGGGCGGGCAGTGACTACGCCGAGAACGGCCTGCAGGTCGGCCCCGAGCAGGGCACCGTCGAGAAAGCCGCCTTCGCCGTCGACGGCGTGGTCGAGACGTTCGAGGCGGCTTCTGAGGAGAACGCCGACGTGCTCGTCGTCCACCACGGCATCTCCTGGGGCGGCATCGACACGGTCACCGGGAAGGAGTACGAGCGTGTGAAGACGCTCCTCGACAACGACCTCTCGCTCTACGCGGTCCACCTCCCGCTCGACGCGCACGCCGAGTACGGGAACGCGGCGGGCGTGGCCGACTATCTCGACCTCGAAGTCGTCGAGCCGTTCGGCCGGCACGGCCCCGGTCACACGGGCCAGCGTGCCCGCGCTGGGACCCCCCGGAACCCGGAGGGCATCCGCGACCGGCTCGCCGAGCTGCCGACCGGTGGCCAGCCCGTCCAGCATCTCGATTTCGGCCCGGACGAGGTGACGGACGTAGCCATCCTCACCGGGAGCGGGACCGATTATCTAGACGAGGCCCGCGAGCTCGGTGTGGACGCGCTCGTCACCGGGGAAGGAAAACAGCCCGCCTACCACGAGGCGAAGGAGGCTGAAATGCACGTCTTCCTCGCGGGCCACTACGCGACGGAGACGTTCGGGGTGCAGTCGCTCCAGGAGCTGGTCGAGGACTGGGGCATCGAGACGACGTACATCGAACACCCGACCGGCCTCTAATCGAGACGGCGGACGCGGAGGGCGAAGCCCCAGCGGCCGGATTGCCGTTTCCCGTCGGTGAGCGGGGCGATGGAGTAGCTCGCGGTGAACCGCGTGTTACCCGTGGGGAGACAGGCGGACTGCTCGGGAGCCCCGTAGAGCCCGACGAGCGCGCTCACGCGCCCTCCCGCGGGCACCTCGACGGTGCCGTACTCGGCGGTCACCGGGACGTGGTCGGTGAGCCGCCAGCAGCCGTCGCCGACCACGGGATACTCCCGCCCGGTGGGCGTCGGCGTCCCGTTCACGACGCGCTCGGAGTGCGGGAGCAGGATCGCGCGGTCCTTCGCGTGGGCGTACATGAAGACGACCGCGCGATACTCGCCGATGGTGACTGGCTCGTCCGTAGGATTGCGAACGGTCGCCCGGAGGACGGGCGGGTGCTCGGGCATCGCGTACGGCTCCACGACCTCGATTTCGGGGACGACGGGGAAGTCCGGGAGCGCGTCGCGCGATTCGATGGCGACGTGATGGGAGGCGTTCATGGGTGGATTCTCGGGACCGGGCGGGAGTTCGTTCTGCCCGGTATCGGGTCGATAGCCGGTCAAACAGCCAGCCAGCGCCGTGCTCGTGCCAGCGCCGAGCGCGCGCAGGAGGGTTCGTCGGGAGGGTCGGGAGGGCATGGATGAAGGGAATCGGGGAGCTGGGATAGGCCTTCAGGAACGTCAAACGGGCGTTTGTGCTACTCGCTGTCCACCTCTTCGACGCGGAGGGTGAACCCCCACGTCGCCTGCCCCGATGTCTCGGCCCCGATATCGCCCTCGGGGAAGGTCTGGTACGTCGTCTCGAAGCGGTACTCGCCCGACGCGAGACAGCCGTCGTCGGTGGCGTACAGCCCCACGGCACCGGCCACGAAGCTCCCCGCGGGGAGCGTGTGGGTGCCGTAGTACTCGGCGATGGCGATCCCCTCCGTGAGCCCGCCGCAGTCGTTGGTGGGGTACTCCGGGGTCGTGCGGTCCGGCTCGCGGTCGACCGCGTACTCGCCGTGCGGGAGGAGGATGGTCCCGTCAGCGCCGACGTACCGGAACAGCGCGCCGCGTTCCTCGCCCACACCGAGCGTCCCATCAGAGAGGTTCGTGACCCGCACGAGCAACGCGGGTGGGGAGCCGGACGAGGCGTAAGGGTCAGCGAGTTCGATGGAGATGGCGAGCGGAATCTCGGGAGTATCGTCGGTGGCGACGATGGAGACCTCGTGGGTCGTCCCGGGCGGGTACTCGCGGTCGCTGAGCTGGCTGTCGTCGGGGCCGTCGTCCCCGGCCGGGGGGAGGTCGTCGTCCGGCTGGTCGGTCGCCGGGTCCTCGCGAGGAGCGGTGCGGTCGTCGCCGAGACAGCCCGCGAGCGCGACGGACCCGAGGAACCCCGCGATGACGGCACGTCTGGTGTGCATACCACCTGATAGCGAGGTGAGGAGATAAGCCACCGCTAACCTCAAATTCCTGTTTGAACGGGAGGTTTTTGTGTCACTCCGGCGTCACTCGGCGCATGCAGCTCCGCGAGGCCCGACCCGACGACGCGCCCGCCATCGCGGCCGTCGCGCGCGAGGCGTGGCGCACCGCGTACACCGACATCATCGGCGAGGAGCAGGTGGCAGCGCTCCTCGACCGCTGGTACGGCATCGACGACCTCCGGGACCGCCTCGCCGACGCGCCGGCGTTCGTCGTCGCCGAGGTCGACGGGGAGGTCGTGGGGTTCGCGGACGGCGTGGAACGGGAGGAGGAGGAGTGGGCGCTCGGCCGGCTCTACGTCCACCCCGACCACTGGAATCGAGGAGTCGGGTCGGCACTCATCGAGGCGGTGGAGACGCGAGCGAGGGAGGCCGGTGCGGAGGCGATGGAGCTCGGCGTCTTCGCCGAGAACGACCGCGCGACGGGGTTCTACGAGCGCCACGGCTACGAGGAGGTGGGGGAGATCGAGGATGGGCTCGAGGAGGAGGTGACGGAGTTGCGATACCGGAAACCGCTCAGGCGATGACCGCTCACGCGATGACGAGCCACGCGAGGAAGACGACGATACCACCGATGGCGGTGGAGGCCACCGCGTGCATCCGGAGGCGGTCGAGCAGCGCGTGGTCGTGCTCCTCGATCTCGGCGACTTCCGCGACCTCGCTGCCGGCCTCACAGACGGGGAGGAAGTCCATCGCGACGTGGAGGAAGACGCCGGCGGCGAAGCCGAAGACGGCCGCCTGCATCGCCCCCGGGAAGGTGGGGTTCAGGACGGCGACGGGGATCGCCGTGAGACCGACCCCCGCGGCGGGAAGCAGGAGGACGGAGGCGTCCTTGCCCGCGCGGGCCATCCGGCGGGCCGCAGCGTAGCCGACCGGCCCCTTGTGCGAGACGATGGCGAGTCCGAGCAGGAGGCCGAGGTCGGGCATCGCGGCGTAGATGGTCCCGATGATGAGCCCCGCGGAGAGCGCGTGGGCCGCGATCTGCACGGCCGTGTCGTCGAACGGCGTGTCGAGATGGGAGAGCCGATGGCCCACCGTGTGGGCGGCGTAGCCGGCGAGGATACCGGCGGCGACCCCGAAGCCGCCGACCTGACCGCCGACGCCGGTGTTCTGGCCGATACCGATGGCCTGCGGGACGAGGAACACCGCGGCCGAGGTGACCATCGCGCCCGCGCTCAGGCCGTACCCCCAGACGAGACGGACGGCGTTGCCCGACTCCGCGGCGCGGACGCCCGGCACGGCGAACAGCGCCATCGCGAGGAACGCGGCCACCGAGATGCCGAGCACCTTCGTCTCACCGGTGAGGTAGGCGACGCCACCGAGGACGACGAACAACAGCGTCGAGGCGAGCCCGACAAGCGAGACCGCCCCGATGCGAGGCAGTCGGAACGTCGAAATTGACACTGGTAATCCGATACGGAGTGCCAGTAATAAGTACCCCGATTCACAACCCTCAATCGAGAGTTATTAATTCAGCGGGTGGCCCGCTTCCACGCCCCGAGGTCGAGAACGCCGCCGTCGAGCTCCTCGGCCGGGGCCTCGGTCGCCGCCCAGCGGAACAGTCCGGCCACCTCCTCGGGGGCCCGCCCCTCCATCCCGTCGGTGAGCTCCGTAGTGACCATTCCGGGGTCGACGACGCCGACCGGGATATCGAGGTCCGCGGCAAACTGGCGGGCCGTCGCCTCCGCGAGCGCCTTCGAGACGGCGTAGCTCCCGAACCCCGGTCTCGCCTCGCGTGCGATGCGGCCGGAGGAGACGAGGACTCTGGCGTCGGCCGCGAGGTGGGGGACCGCCTCCTTGATGGCGGCGAAGACCCCGCGGCCGTTCGTCCGCACGTGGTCGTCCCACGCGGCGTAGCTCTCCGCAGTGATGGGGGTGTGGCCGGCCTCGCCGTGGTAGACCCCGGCGTTGGCGACCAGCACGTCGATGGCCCCGCCTTCCCGCGCGGCCGTCTCCATCAGCCGCTCCATGTCGAACTCGTCGCGCACGTCCGCGCGCTGGGTGACGATTTCTTCGGGAAGGTCCGCGAGCGCGTCAGCGTCACGGGCGCAGGCGACCACGAGTGCGCCCGCCTCCGCGAACGACTCCGCGATGGCCCGACCGATCCCCCGTGACGCACCGGTGACGACGACTGTCCTGTCCATATCCCGAGAACGGATGGAGGGCCTATCGTCGTTTCCGTTGCGGCGGTCGGTCAGGTCCGAACCTCGGTCAGGTCCGAACCTCGGTCAGGTCCGAATCCCGGTGAACTCGAACCGCGCGCCGCCGTCGCTCCCCTCCGTCACCGTGAGCTCCCACCCGTGTGCCTCGGCGACCTGTTCGACGATGTTCAGCCCGAACCCCGTCCCGGACGGACGGGTGCTGTAGCCGAACTCGAAGATAGCCTCTCGCTCGCTCTCTGGAATCCCGGGACCGTCGTCCTCGACGTAGAACCCGTCGGGCAAGCTGCCGACCGTCACCGTCGCGTCGGTGCCTGCGTGTTCGATGGCGTTCCGGATGAGGTTCTCGAACAGCTGTCGGAGCCGGGGACGGTCGGCTTCGATGGTCAACTCGGCCTCCACGACGAGCGCCGCGTCCTCGGTCTGGACCATCTCCCAGCAGTCCCGGACGAGCGAGGCGATGTCGACCGACACCAGCTCCATCGAATCGCCCCGCCCGTGTGCGAGCGTCAGGAGGTCCTCGATGAGCGTGTCCATCCGGCCGAGCGAGCGTTCGATCGGATCGAGATGCGGGCTGTCACACTCCTCGCGGAGGAGCTCGAGCCGGCCCTCGGCGACCTGCAGTGGGTTCCGGAGGTCGTGGCTCACGACGCTGGTGAACCGGTCGAGCTGTTCGTTCTGGTGGACCAGCTCCGCCTCGCGGGCCTTCTGGTCGGAGATGTCCCGGTCCATACCGACGAAGAGGTCTTCACCCTCCACGTCGAGCCGGATGAGGTGGACCTCAACGGGGATGGTGGTGCCGTCCTTTCGCTGGAGACGCCCCTCGAACCGTCGCGGGGAGTTCGTCGGGAGCTCACGCCAGAAGGCACGTGCTCGCGTCTCGTCGGTGGCCGTATCGATCTCCCAGACGGTCTTCCCGACGAGCTCCGACTCGTCGAAGCCGAGTGTCTCGCACATCCGCCGGTTCACGTCGCGGATGACGCCGTCGGCGTCGTGTATCGCGATCATATCCGGCGAGTGCTCGAAGAGGGCTTCGAGCCGCGCGGTCGTCTCGCGGAGCCGTCGCTCGTCGGCGTTTCGCTCCGTCACGTCCTCCTGGAACCCGACGAACAGCTCCGCGTCGCCGTCCTCGTCGACCAACGGGGCGATGCGAACGCGGTTCCAGAACGCCGTCCCGTCCCTGCGGTAGTTGAGCACCTCCACGGTGACGGGCTCCGCCTCCTCGATTGCAGTGCGCATCCGTCGGACCGGTTCCTCGCTCGTCTCCGGCCCTTGCAGGAACCGACAGTTGCGTCCGAGGACCTCCTCCTCGTCGTATCCGGTCAGCTCGCGGAACCGCTCGTTAGCGTAGACGATGGGGTTGTCCTCGGCCGAGGGGTCCGCCACGACGATGCCGACGGGGGCCTCCTCGACGGCCCGCTCGTACATCGTCGCCGATCCGACCACGGTCGGCTCCCCGGCGCTCGAGATGGTGCAGATGAGCGAGCCGTCGTCGGTGTACGTGAGCGTGTGGTCGACATCTACGAGCGAGTCGTCCTTCCGCAGGAACGTCGTCCGGCCGCGCCAACCCCCCTCCCGGGCGCGGGGAAGCAACTCGTCGTACACCTGAGCGACCGCATCCGTCTCGTAGAGCGCCTCCCAGTGGACGCCGAGGAGCTCCTCGCGGTCGTACCCCAGCAGCTCCGCCCAGGCGGTGTTGAGATACTGGATGTGTCCCCCCTCATCGAGGATGGCGATGCCGTCTCGTGCGGTCTCGATGGCCTGCAGTCCGCGATCCGCGTACCGCTCCGCCCGGTACGCCTCGACGGCGTTCAGGATGCGGTTCGCGAGCACCTGGTACTTTTCCATCCCACCACCCTTCTGGAGGTAATCGGTGACGCCCGCGGAGATGGCCTCGCTCGCGATCTCCTCCGAGCCCTTCCCGGTGAAGAGGATGAAGGGGAGCTCCGACCGGTCCGTTCGGACCGCTTCGAGCACGTCGAGCCCGTTCATGCCGGGCATGTCGTAGTCGCTGACGACGCAGTCGAACACCGGCTCTCCGGCACGGACGCGGTCGAGGGCGGCCCGCGGATCCGTCTCGGTCGTGACCTCGAACCGGGCGTCGATGCGTTCGAGGGAGGTGGCGACGAGGTCGGCGAAGTCCGGGTCGTCCTCGACGTGGAGGACCGCGACGGGCTTCGACGCCGGGAGCAGCGACTCCCGGCGCACGGGGTTCGTCATACGAGTGAGTATCTCCTCGACACGTAAAAACAGTATCAGTTCACCGCGGGAACGTGCAGTAACATCCCACACCACGGCGTTTTAGATGCCTCCGCCCCTCTTTCGCGCATGGCTTCGCTCTCCGGTCTCTCGGTCGGTGTCATCGGTGCCGGCTTCGGTGGCCTCTCGACCGCCTGTTACCTCGCGGACGCCGGCGCGGACGTGACCGTCTTCGAGAAGAACGAGCAGCTCGGAGGCCGCGCCTCCCGGCTCGAACGCGACGGCTTCCGCTTCGATATGGGCCCCTCCTGGTATCTGATGCCCGATGTCTTCGAGCGCTTCTTCGCCCACTTCGGGAAGACCCCCGAGGAGTACTACACCCTCGACCGGTTGGACCCCCACTACCGCATCTTCTTCAAGGATAGCGCGGCGCGAAGCGCCGCGGACGATTCGGACGGGCAGCGCCCGTCCGAACACGTGGAGCGGGTGGACATGGTCCCCGACCTCGAGGCGAACGCCGAGACGTTCGAGTCCTACGAGGAGGGGGCCGGTGAGACGTTCTACGAGTACCTCGACACCGCCGAAACCCACTACGAGGTGGCGATGGAGCAGTTCGTCTACGAGGACCGCCCCCGGCTCAGAGACTGGGTCGATCTGGACGTGCTGCGCGCCGCGCCCATCGGGCTCCAGCTGCTCGGGACGATGGACGACTACGTCTCCGACTACTTCGAGAGCCACAAGCTCCAGCAGATCATGCAGTACACCCTCGTCTTCCTCGGCGGGGCGCCCTCCAACACCCCCGCGCTCTACAACATGATGAGCCACGTCGATTTCAACCTCGGCGTCTACTACCCCGAGGGCGGTATCGGCGCGGTCGTGGATGCCCTCGTCGAGCTGGGCGAGGAACTCGGCGTCACCTACGAGACGGGGATGCCCGTCAGCGAGATCATTTCGAGAAAAGCGGGGTTCGAGCTGGCGTTCGAGGACGGCTCGCGACGGCGGTTCGACAAGGTCGTCTCCGACGCGGACTACGCCCACACCGAACAGGAGTTGCTCCCCGAGCACGAACGCCAATATTCCCAGGAGTACTGGGAGAAGAAGACGTACGCCCCCTCCGCGTTCCTGATGTACCTCGGCGTGGAGGGCGACGTGGAGCCGCTCGCGCACCACACGCTCGTCCTCCCGGACGACTGGGACCCGCACTTCGAGCAGATCTTCGACCGCCCGGCGTGGCCCGACGACCCGGCGTACTACCTCTGCGTTCCCTCGAAGACCGACGACACCGTCGCCCCCGAGGGACACAGCAACCTGTTCGCGCTCGTCCCCATCGCTCCCGGGCTGGACGACGACGAGGAGACCAGACAGGAGTACCGCGAGAAGCTCCTCGACGATATCGCGGCGCACACGGGCGTCGAACTCCGCGACCGAATCGTCCTCGAAGAACACTTCTCCGTCAGCGAGTTCGCGGACCGCTACAACTCGATTCAGGGGACGGCGCTCGGGCTGGCCCACACCCTGCGCCAGACGGCCATCATGCGCCCCGGCCACCGCTCGACGGAGGTCCCCGGCCTCTACTTCACCGGCTCCTTCACCACCCCGGGTATCGGCGTCCCGATGTGTCTCATCTCCGGTGAGCACACGGCGAACGCGCTCGTCGACGATGTCTGAGTTCGTGCGACTCCCCCCCGAGTCGACGGCGACGGGCTATCTCCTCCGGCTTTCGAGACCTCGGTTCTGGTTCTATCTGGCGGGACCGGTCATCGTCGGAGCCACCTACGGCGCGGGCTCGCTCGGCGAGCTGTTCTCACCCGTAGCCGTCGCGCTGTTCTGCTACTTCCTCCTTCCTGCGAACGTCTTCCTCTACGGCGTGAACGACGTGTTCGACCGGGACGTCGACGAGGCGAACCCGAAGAAAGACGAGAAGGAAGTCAGATACGTAGGCGGGCGACTCGTCCCCGCGCTCGTGGTTGCGACGGGGGCGCTCGCGCTCGCGTTCGTGCCCGTGCTTCCGCGGGCGGGCGTGCTCGCGCTCGGCGCATGGGTCTTCCTCTCAGTGGAGTACTCGGCCCCCCCACTCAGATTCAAGACCACGCCCTTGTTCGACTCGCTCTCGAACGGCCTCTACATCCTCCCGGCCGTTATCGCCTACACCGTGCTCGCGGGTGAGGCCCCGCCGCTCGCCGCGATTGCCGCGGGCTGGCTCTGGACGATGGGGATGCACACCTTCTCCGCGATTCCCGATATCGAACCCGATAGAGCGGCGGGCATCCGGACGACGGCGACGTATCTCGGCGAGTCGAAAACCTACGGCTACTGTGCGGCCTGCTGGCTGGCGGCAGCCGCGGTGTTCCTCCTCGTCCACCCGTTTTTCACCGCGCTGCTCTTGGCCTACCCCGTCCTCGTCTTCGGTATCGTGCGCGCCGGTGTCCCCGTCGAAGAAGCCTACTGGTGGTATCCCGCCATCAACACCCTCGTCGGGATGGTGATGACCCTCGCGGGGCTGTGGGTGATGCTGTATGGCTGAGTTCTCGCTCCCCGAGTCGCGGGCCGACTTCGAACGCGAGCTCGACGCGTTCGTCGAGGAGCACCGCTTCACCATCGCGGTCGTCTTTCCGGTCCTCGGCGCGATCCTGCTCACCGCGAGCGCGGAGGCCCTGCTCGGCCCGTTGAGCTTCAACCCGTGGCTCATCGTCTCCGGCACCCTCGTGATGCGGCTCCCGCTCATCGCGGGCGTCCTCCCCGAGATCGGGAGGCGTGCGGCCGTCGCGCTCGGTCTCCTGACCGGCTACGCCTACGGCATCGAGTATCTCGGCGTGAAGACGGGCTGGCCCTACGGCTTCTTCGAGTACGGGGTCGACCTCGGTCCGATGCTCCTCGATACGGTGCCGGTAGGCCTCCCCATCTTCTTCTTCCCGCTCGTGGTGAACGCCTACCTCCTCTGTCTACTGCTCCTCGGAACTCGGGCAGAGTCGGCCCCGATTCGGCTACTCTCGGTCATCGCGCTCGTGCTCGTCATCGACTTCGTCCTCGACCCCGGTGCGGTCGCCCTCGGCTTCTGGGCCTACGAGGGTGGGGGCGCGTACTACGGCGTTCCGTGGTCGAACTATCAGGGCTGGGTGCTCTCCGCGACGGTCGCCGTACTCGCTCTCGACTGGGGCTTCTCGCGGGCGGGGCTCAGAGCCCGGCTCGACCGCTGTCGGTTCATGCTGGACGACCTGGTCTCGTTCGTCATCCTCTGGGGGTCCATCAACGCCTACTTCGGCAACTGGATCCCCGTGGCGCTCGCGGCGCTCATCGGCGTGGGACTCTGGCGAACGGAGCGGTTCGACATCCCGATGCCGCCGTGGCTCGCGCGCCGGCGGGCAGTTCGGAGCTAGCGGGCCGGCGACGGCGCCCCCGGCTCCGGGCCGTGGTGGTGCGTCTCCGCACTCGGCACCGCCGCGACCTTCGCGAAGACGGCCTCGGGGTCCTTGTTCCACGCCCAGTGCCAGCGGGTCTTCGCGACGAGCGCGACCTTTCGCGCGGTCGAGAGGGAGGGCGTCGTCGTCACGGTGTCGTAGTCGAGGTCCCTGATGAGCCGGTGGTGGTCCGCGTAGAGCACGGCCGAGAGGAGGACGGCGAACTGGCAGTCCTCGGGGAGGTACTTGATGCCGGCCACACCCTCGCGGTAGAGCTTCTCGGTGCGCCGGAGCTCCGACTGGATGGCCCCCCGGACGCCCGGGGTCGCCTCGCGGCGCTCGATATCGGCGAAGGAGGCGCCGTGGGCGCGGAGCGTCTCGCCGGGGAGGTAGATCCGGTCGCGCTCGGCGATGTCCTCGCCCACGTCCCGCAGGAAGTTCGAGAGCTGGAACGCCTCGCCGAGCGTGACGGCGTGGGGCATCGCGTGGTCCGGCTCGTCGGGGTCCATGACGTGGGTCATCATCACCCCGACGGCGGCCGCGGAGCCGCGCATGTACGTCTCCAGCTCCTCGTACGTCTCGTAGCGCGATTTCTCCGTGTCGGCGGCCATCGCCTCGATGAACGTCTCCACCTCCTCGGCGGGGATGTCGTACCGGTCGCGGAGCTCGGCGAACGCCGAGAGCACGGGGTCGTCCGTCAGCTCACGCCCCAGCGCGGCGGCTTCGATGGCCGCGAGGCGGTCGCGCTGCTCCGCGGTCGACAACCCGGTGTCGTTGTCGACGACCTCGTCAGCCACCCGGAAGAACGCATACAGCACGTAGGTCGCATCCCGGACCCGCTCGGGGAGCACCCGGGTCGCGTAGTAGAACGTCTTCCCCGTCTGCTTGTGGATGGACTTGCTCTCCGCAAGCTGGGACTCGTCAACCATTCGCTGTCTGATATATAGGGATGGAACCGACTTAGGTGTTCCTCCGAGCACCGGCAAAACACGGCCCCTGTCCCTCGAAAATCGGCAATCTGTGGGGGATACCGAAAACCCTCAGTGGTCAGTGAGTTCAGGCTCGGTGAGACTCACGGCCCGAGATACCCCCAGGCCAGCAGCCGGTCGCCTTCCCCGTCGACCCACCGTTCCCCGATGTCGTCGCGGTAGTACATATTGGGGATGACGATTTCGTCGATCCGTGCGTAGGCCTGCTCGCGCGCCTCCCGCATCGTCTCCCCCTTTCCGGTGACGACGAGGGGCATCCCGGACTCCCCCGCCGCGCGCCACTGGTTCTCGACGCGCTTCGCGTCCTCGATGTGGACCCCCTCGGGAGCGGTGCCGGAAGTGGTGACGCGGTCCCCCTCGACACCCGGGTACGCACCCTCGAAGACGATGGCCGCGTTCCGGGAGTTCTCGGCGTAGGTCGCCTCGTCGTCGAACGGGAACGGCGGGAGCACCACCCGGACGCCGATCTGGTAGCCGCGATGGACCTCGAGCCCGGGGTCCTCGCCGTTCGCCAGCGCCTCGAAGAACTCGCCGGTTGGCGTCTCGAAGCTCTCCTCTTGGAGGATGATGGTCGGGTAGCCGAACCGGGGGGTGAACTCCAGCGGGTGGATGCCGTCGGCGTTGACGATGCAGTTCAGATCGATGCTCCCCACGTACCCCTCCTCGGCGAGCCACCCCTCCAGTTTGCCGAGGGTCTCGCGGAACAGCTCGTTCCGGCCCGCCCAGAACATCGAGGTCCCCATCTCGCCCGTCGAGGGACCGATGTTCCCCGGGAAGAGCTTCTTGTGCTCGAAGTTGAAGTTGATCGGTTCGATGAACTCGTTGCCGTTGAAGAAGCCGCAGACGGCGATTTCGACGCCTTCCACCCGGCGCTGGAGCTGGAACCCCTTCATCCGGTGGCCCCACGCCTTCTTGTAGGCGCGCAGCACGTCGACCACGTCGCTCCCGTCGTCCTCGCGCCCGACGTAGAGCAGGCGTTTGACGTTCTGCACCTCGCCCAGCGGCTTGATGACGTAGGGTGCGGGGTTCGCCTCGACGTGGTCGATGGCGGCGTCGAAGTCCGTGAACACCTGGTGTTCGAGCGTCTCGATGCCGTGGTCGGCGAGGACCTCCATCGCGTAGCCGCGGTCCTCCTCCAGCCGGTCGGTGTTCGGGGTGCCTCCGACGACGGCCGTCCCGCGTTCGCGCAACTCCTGGGCTAGCTTCCCGGTGCCGACCTCGTTGCCCACCCAGATGTCGTCGAAGACGACCACGTCGGCCCACTCGATTTCGGCCTCCCAGTCGTCGGTCTTGGTGACGAACCCGTCCGCGATCTCGCGGTCGCCCGCCGCGTGGATGTAGTACTGCACGTCGTGGCCCTCTCTCGAGACCTGCCACGCGATGTCGCCGATGAGCGCGGCGTCCATCGAGCAGAAGAGGAAGTTGGTCATACTGCCCTGCCGAGGGGAGCCCACAAAACCGTTGCCCGCGTCGGCCCGCCCCTCGTGTCCGTCGCCACATCCATCCGTGAACCTGTCACCGAGCGGAGGTAGCTCTTTTAATGTTCGGGGGAGATGCTACGCTCGTATGACAACGTTCCTCATCGGAACCGACAGCGCCGAGACGAGCGAGAAGGTGTGTGCGTACATGAACGAGCGGGTCCAGGAGGGTGACACCGTCTACGGGGTCAACAGCCTCCACGGCGGTGACCGGACCAGCGACCAGGACGTCATCGACGGGCAGGAGGCGCTCGACGTCCTCGACGAGCAGATCGAGGGCGCGGACACCCACCAGCTCATCCGCGGGAACGCCCCGCAGGAGGACGTCCTCGACTTCGCGGCGGAACACGACGTGGACGAGCTCGTCATCGGCATCCGCAAGCGCTCCCCCACCGGCAAGATGCTCTTCGGGTCGACGGCACAGGACCTGCTGCTCTCGACGCCGCTCCCCGTCGTCTGCGTTCCCCTCACCGAGTAGCGCGCCGAGCCGAGGGGGTTTTCACCCCCGGTATCGAATGATACGATATGGCATACACTGAACTCCAGCGAACTGCGGAGCTCCTCCGCGAAGCCGCCGCCGACTGCACCGGGGAACCGAAGAAGCGACTCGAGGGGTTCGCGGACGAGTGTGACGAGCTCGCGGAACGGGAGAAGAAACCCGACCACGGTCGGCTCGACAAGATCCAGAACGGCCTCCACGAGATCGCCGGCGATGTCGACCCCGAGGTCGCCCGGCAGGTCCAGCAGGCCCGGAAGGCGCTGATCTCCTTCCGGAAGACGGTCCCGGGCGTCTAATCTAAGAGTTTCTCGGCGAGGATGGGGACGAACGTCCCGATGTCCGTCACCATCCCGACCGCCTGCGCGGAGCCTCTATCGAGCAGCTGTGTCACCGTCGCGGGGTTGATATCCACACAGACGACGCGCGTCGTCGAGGGGAGGCAGTTGCCGACGGCGACGGAGTGGAGCAGCGTCGAGAGCATCAGCACCATGTCGGCCTCGCGCGCCTGCTCGCGGATGGCGTTCTGCGCCTCCACGGCGTCCGTGATCGTGTCTGGCAGCGGGCCATCGTCGCGGATGGAGCCCGCGATGACGTAGGGGACGTCGTTCTGGACACACTCGTACATCACGCCGGACTCGACGAGCCCCGACTCGATGGCCTCGGGGATGGAGCCCGCGCGGATGATCTCGGAGATGGTGTAGATGTGGTGTTTGTGGCCCTTCCGCGCGTGGTCGAGCGTCTCCGTGTTGACGCCGAGTGAGGTCCCGTAGAGGTCGCGTTCGAGGTCGTGGACCGCGAAGCCGTTCCCGATGGAGAGGCCGTCGACGTACCCCTCACGCACCAGCCGGGCGAGGTCCTCGCGGGCGCCGGAGTGGATGAGCGCGGGGCCGGCGACGACGAGCACGTTGCCGTCCTCCCGCTTCGTCTCGTCGATGGCGTCGGCGATCTGCTCGATTGTCGTCTCCGAGGGTCGCTCCGAGGAGATCCCGCCCTGCATGAAGCCGAAGGCTCCCTCGGTGTCCCGGGGGCGCTCCGGGGGGCGCACCCGGATGCCGGCCTCGCCGACGACGACCTGATCGCCCGCCTCGATGGCGTTGAGCACCTTCGTGTACGCGCGCGGGTCGTCGCCGTCCTCCACGATGACGGCACAGTCCATCTCGATCTCCTCGACGGGGATCCACTCGTCGTCGTAGCGGATCTGCGTGGGGTGGTTCGTCGTGGAGTAGAAGCCGTCGGGGACGACCTGGTCCGCGGGCGCGGGTTCGAGTCGGGCGTCCGCGTCGTCCGCGGGGTTCGCCCCGTGGTGGTGGAGTTCGTGGACGATGGCCTGCAGCGTCTCCTCGTCGGGGGCGGAGATGCGGAGCCGCGCGTAGGAGGTGGCCGTCTTCTCGCGGCCGATGTCGAACTCCTCCACGTCGAACTCCCCACCGTTGTCCATGACGATGCCGAAGGCGGCCTGTAACATCCCGGAGTCGATGATGTGGCCCTCCAACTCGACGTCGCGTGAAACGGTCATACTCGCGGAACGGAGGGGTGGGACAAGTCGGTTATGGGTGTGACAGTCGATGTGGAGGAGATTTGGGTCACCCTCGGGCGAGTCTTGGGAAAATCGCTTTTATCTGATTCGTGCTCCGTCAACACGTACCATGGCCACTGAAACCGCCACCGTACAGACCCCCGAATCGAACGGTATCCAGACGACGGCCGCCATCGTCTTCGGCGGCGTGCTCGCGCTCGTCGGCGTCCTCGGCCCGGCGCTCGGCGGCGCGAACGGCGAGCTCGTCGTCTTCGGCCGGAACTACCTCCACGACGTGGTCCACCTCGGCTCCGGACTGGCCGGCCTCGCCGCGGGCTACGCCGCGGGCGGGAAGTACGCCGGCACGTACAGCAAGGTGCTCGGCGTGACGTACCTGCTCGTGACGGTCATCGGCTTCGTCGCGACCGGCTTCGCCGCCAGCCTCCTGAACATCAATTTCGCGGACAACCTCCTCCATCTCGTGCTCGCGCTGGCGTTCCTCGTCATCGGGTTCGGCCTCTCGCAGGACTAACGCCGGTCGACGTGCCACCGCGCGTCGCTCGCCGCGACCAGCCGGTCGTACAGCGCGTGGAGTCCCGCCTCCCCCGTCGCGGGGAGGATATGGAACTCCACCCGCCCGTCGCGAACGGCGACCCGGAAGGTATCCCCCGTCTCGTCGTCGTGGACCAGATACAGCGGCATCGGCAGGTCGAACCAGTCCCCGTAGGTGTACGGCTCCTCGTCGAGAACGGACTCGACGAGCGCCGCGAGCGTATCGTCCGACCGCTCGGGCGTGGGCACGAGCGTGAACACCATCTGCCCCTCGTACTCCACCCCACCACCCCGCGGATAGCGGCGCGTCGGCCGCTCGGTGATGGTGAAGTCCGGCCCCGCGGCCGCCTGCTCGGCTGCCAGCTCCGCGGCCGTCCGGAACTCCGGTTCGTCGCTCGCCATGAGACTCTGGGTCATGGTTCGTCGTTCTCCCGTTTAAATTCGCGGGGCGTATTTGGGGTGTATTCGTCGATCTGTGGCCTCGTGCATGGGGTTTCGTTCGAGTGGCCATCGCGAACGCTCCAGTTCGGTTGTGAATCAGAGATAACGGGTCCGGCAACACTACCTCGAAAGTCCCACCCCACGGTGAAATTTTGAGGGGCTTTCGAGGTAGTGCTGTCAGCTGTCGCACTCATTCATCCACCCCCCTCACCTCCGAATCACCAACACGAGAGGAGGACTTAACGCGACGGCAGGATAACACAGCGTCATGTGCGGCCGCTATTCGCTTTTCACGCCCCCTGCCGAGCTCGAAGACCGGTTCGACGTGACGTTCGACGTCGACTGGGAGCCCCGATACAACCTCGCGCCCTCGCAGTCGCTGCCCGTCGTGACGAACCACGACCCCGAGCGGGTCAGCCTCCAGACGTGGGGGCTCGTCCCCGAGTGGGCGGACGACGGCTTCTCCGGGCTCATCAACGCCCGGGCCGAGACGGCGGACGAGAAGCCCGCGTTCCGGGAGGCCTACCAGCGCCGGCGGTGTCTCGTCTTCGCCGACGGCTTTTACGAGTGGGTGGAGACGGAGGAGGGGAAACAGCCGCACCGCGTCGCCTTGGAAGATGACGAGCCGTTCGCGATGGCGGGACTGTGGGAGCGGCGCGTGCCGGAGCAGCAACAGACGGGGCTCGGCGATTTCGGCGGTAGCGGCCCCACCGGCGGACCGGAGCCCGAGGAGACGTTCACGATCCTCACCACCGAACCGAACGACCTCGTCGGGGAGCTCCACCACCGGATGGCCGTCATCCTCCCGAAGGGGCGGGAACGCGAGTGGCTCGAACGGCCGGACGAGGAGCTGCTTACGCCCTACCCGAGCGACCGGATGCGGGCGTATCCGGTCTCGACGCGGGTGAACAGCCCCGCGAACGACGACGCCTCGCTCATCGAGCCGGTCTGAAGAAGGGGAGGGTCACTCGAACAGGTCCTCGTGGCGGTTCGCGAGGTTCGCGTACTCGCCGGAGTGGTACCGCTCGAACAGCCGGTCCGTGTCGATGGTCGTCTCCGAGAGCGGCCGGACCGACGCGGGGCTCCCGTAGACGAACGACTCGGGCGGGATGGTCGTTCCGGGGGTGACGACGGCCCCCGAGGCGACGACGCTCCCCTCGCCCACCGTGGACTCGTCGACGACGGCGTTGAAGCCGACGAGCGCCCCGTCCTCGACCGTCGAGTCGTTGATGACCGCGCCGTTGCCGACCATCACCCGGTCGCCCACCGTGGAGGCGTGGAGCGTGGCGTTCTCCCCGACGTGTGACTCCTCACCGACCGAGACGGGCCCGATGTCACCGCGCAGGCGTGCGCCCGGCCAGATGCTCGCGTCCGCGGCGACCGTCACGTCCCCGACGAGCGTCGACTCGCGGGCGACCGAGGCGTCCTCGTGGACCTCGGGTGACGCCCCCTCGAACGAATACCGTGTCGTGAAACTCGGTGCTGCTGCCATACTGGTCTGTTCGGCCGGCGGAGAGAAAACGATTGTGTGTTAACACACCCCGTAGTGAACCGGAAGCCGTTTGTCGCCTCGCGTGTCCCACCCTGCATGAAACTGGCACGCATCGAGACGGCGGACGGGGTTCTCGACGGCGAGTACGACGACGGGACGGTCACGACCGACGAGGGGACGTACACGGTCGGCGAGGACGCGACGCTGAAGGCCCCCTGTGTGCCGCGCGTCTTCTACTGCGTCGGGCGGAACTACGGCGAGAAGGTCGACCAGATGGGGTACGACGTGCCCGAGGAGCCGGACTTCTTCATCAAGGGCCCGACTTCGCTGTGTGATCCCGACGGCCCCATCGAGTACCCGTCGTTCACCGAGGAGCTCACCTACGCGGGGGAGCTGGCGGCCGTCATCGACGTGGCGTGTCACGAGCTCTCGGAAGACGAGGTGGACGACGCCGTCCGCGGCTACACCATCCTGAACGACCTCGACTGTCTGGACCAGGAGCGCCGCACGGCCCGGAAGGCGTTCGACGGGAGCGCCCCGCTCGGTCCCGTCATCGACACCGAGGTCGACCCGGTGGGGCTCGACATGACCACCCACATCAACGGCGAACTGCGCCAGGAGGACAACACGGCGAACATGTTCATCAAGCCACGGGAGGTCATCGCCTTCCTCTCCGAACGGTTCACGTTCCACCCCGGCGATGTCATCTCCTTCGGCAGCCCGGCGAACCCCGGGCTCTTAGAGCGCGGCGACGAGATCGCAATCGAGTACGAGGGGATCGGCGTCCTCCGGAACACCGTCGAGTAGTCGATCGGGGAAGAAACGGGGCGCGCCGCCCCGGAATCCTTAAGCTACGTGATGTTTCTGCACGAAAAGTCTTAGTCCTCGACGGCTGTGTGGTACATATCTTATGAGTGATGAACGAGACCCCGACCGCGGGGACGGGGAGGGGCAGTCCGACGGTGGTACCGCCGCCGATGGCCAGACCACCGATGAGGGGGAGGCGTTCTCGGGGCTGTTCATCGACGCACCAGTCGAAACCGCGCCCGACCGCGCGCCGGGCATCACCACGACGGACGACGACCGGGAGCTCCCCGAGGACGGTGACCTCGGGGACTCGGTCGGCCAGCGTGCGATCGCCGTCCTCGGGGGGGACCGCGAAGAGCTCACCGACCCCGACGTTCCGGACCAGGCCGGTATCCGCGAGGAGATCATCGGCGACGTGAAAGCCTACTTCGCGGAGCACGCCGACGACCGACTGGGCAGGCCGGACGAGCTGTTCCTCGAGGAGGCGTTCTTCGATTTCGACTATCTCGACCGCTTCGAGGAGGTCGAACGCCAGTGGGTGAACGAGCCGTACGCGTACATCTCCGTCCTCTACGACCCACGGGAACGCGAGTACCGCTACCGCGTGGGCGAGCCCGACCTCGACGAGTTCGAACGCTACGTCCGCCAGGACCTCATCGAGTACCTGCGCAACAGCCTGATGTATCAGGACGTGGACGACCGTGGGGACAAAGAGCGCGTCTTCGAGGAGGAGGTGACCGACCTCGTCGTGAACCACGCGAAGAGCGTCAGCGCCGGATCGATGCACAAACTGCTCTACTACCTCCGGCGCGACTTCATCGAGTTCGGCCCCATCGACCCGATCATGCGCGACAGCGCGGTCGAGGACATCTCCTGTGACGGGGCCGGGGTCCCCGTCTACGTCTACCACCGCGCCTACCGCGATCTGGAGACGAACGTGGAGTTCTCCAAGGACCGGCTCTCCTCGTACACCGTCCGGCTCGCCCAGCGTGCCGGCAAGCAGATCTCCGTCTCGGACCCCCTGCTCGACGCCACGCTGCCGGACGGCTCACGGCTTCAGTTGACGCTCGGCGGGGAGATCTCGACGCGCGGCTCGAACTTCACCATCCGGAAGTTCTCCGACGTGCCGTTCTCGCCGGTCGACCTCGTCAACTGGAACACCTTCTCCTTAGAGCAGATGGCGTACTTCTGGCTCGCCATCGAGTCGAACAAATCGCTCGTCTTCGCGGGCGGGACCGGCTCGGGGAAGACCTCTTCGATGAACGCGGTTTCGTTCTTCATCCCGCCGAACTCGAAGGTCATCACCATCGAGGACACCCGCGAGATCGACCTCCCGCACGACAACTGGATCCAGTCGGTCACCCGCTCGTCTGCCTCGAACGAGAGCCGCGGTGAGGTGACGATGTACCGGCTCCTGCAGGCCGCGCTCCGGCAGCGCCCGGAGTACCTGCTGGTCGGTGAGATCCGGACCGAAGAGCGTGTCGCACTCACCTTCTTCCAGGCGATGGGGACGGGCCACACGGCCTACACGACGATGCACGCGGACTCCATCGACACCGTACTCAATCGCCTGCAGAACCCCCCGCTGTCCGTGCCGCGGGCGATGATCCAGGACCTCGACATCATCTCCATCCAGAAGCAGACGTACGTCGGCGAGAGCCGCGTCCGCCGGAACCAGCAGGTGACGGAGATGCTCGACCCGCCGGAGAACGACCCGATGGCGCTGCGGACGCGCAACATCTTCAAGCGGGATGCCCGCAACGACACCCACGAACAGGTGGGTGACTCCGTGGTGATGCAGCAGATCGCCGAGGAGCGCGGCTGGTCCGACGAGATGCTGACCGAGGAGATCGCCCGCCGCGAGGCCATCCTCCGGTTCCTCGTCGAGGAGGACGTGCGTGACTACCGCGACGTGGCCGCGGTCATCCAGCTCTACGCGAAGGACCCCGAGTACGTCGTCGGACAGGTCATGCGTCACGGCTACTCGGTGACACCCCAGCCATGAGCGACGGGAAGGGGGTCGACGAGAAGGGGGTCGACGGGAAGGAGTCCGGCGAGAAGGAGTCCGGCGAGAAGGAGTTCGGCGGATTCGAGTTCGACCACGACTCGACGACGGCGACGCGCGAGGACGGCGGCTACGACCACACCGCCTCCGACGAACGCATCGGCGTCCTGTTCGACCTCTTCGACGGCGTCATCACGCCCGACGACCGGCCACGGGAGTTCCCCGGCGGCTCCGCGTCGCTCGACCGGGCCGAGGACATGGAGGTCAACCCCCCGCCGGAGTACGCCCTCGAAGGGCTCGGCGGGCTTCGCGACCCCACGAAGGACGACGTGCAGGTGTACCGCGAGCAGTTCGGCTACCTGCGGGCGTACTTCCGGTCGCGCCCCGCGGACTACGCGGACTACCAGCGGACGCTCAACCAGGCCCGGATGGCGATCTCCTACGACGAGTACCTCGCGAACAGCGCGCTGTACGCCATCGCCGTCGGTATCGTCGGGGCGCTGCTCGGTATCGCGCTCACCTTCGCGCTGTCCGTCTCGGGCGTGCTCGGCACCATCGAGTCACCGTACGGTATCACCGGCCCCGTCGCCTCGTTCGTCGGGCAGTACCGCGTGTTCTTCGGCGGCCTCGCGCTGACGCTGATGCTGGGCGGGCTGTTCGGCGGCGTCACCTGGGCGCTGTTGAAGTACTACCCCGCCTCGAAGGTCGTCACCCGCACCCAGAAGATCGACGTGATGCTTCCTCACGCCATCGTCTACATGTACGCGCTGTCGTACGGTGGGATGGCGCTCACAGACGTGATACGCTCCATCTCGGAGGCGGAGGACACCTACGGCGAGATGGCACTGGAGTCCGACCAGATCGTCCGGGACATCGAGATCTTCGGGAACGACCTCATCACGGCGCTGGCGAACACCCGGAACCTCACGCCGTCGGACAACTTCGAGCAGTTCCTCGACGACCTGCTCTCGGTGCTCGACTCCGGCGGTGAGGTGACCCCCTTCCTCGAGAGCGAGGCGCAGGGGTACCTGGAGGAGGCGATGGACTCACAGGAGGACTTCTTAGAGACGCTCTCGATCATGTCCGAGGTGTTCATCGTCGGCTTCGTCGCCGCACCGCTGTTCCTCGTCGTCATCCTCGTCGTCATCTCGCTGGTCGGCGGGAACACGCTCACGCAGATCTCGCTGCTCGTCTACGCCGTCATCCCCGTCGGGATGGTGGCGTTCCTCGTCCTCATCAGCACGCTCTCGGAGCCGTACGTCCAGAAGGGGCGTGTCGACGCGCCGTCGCGGTCGCGGTTCGACGTCCCCGCGGAACTCGTCGAGGCCGACGAGCGCTTCGAGGCCTACCAGAAGCAGCGTCGGCTCGACGTCATCAAGGAGTACCTGGCGAACCCCCTCGAACCGGTCCGACAGGAGCCGCTGTACGTCCTCGCGCTCTCCGTCCCGGGGGCGTTGTTCTTCATGGCCGTCCTCGTGTTCTCCGGGACCGTCCCGATCTCGATGGACGCGTTCATCGAGCTCCCGCTGCTCACGACCGTCGGGCTGGTCGTGGTGCCGCTGCTCATCGCGACGATCCCGCTCTCGTACTACCACGAGCGCCGCAGTCGCCGCGAGAACATCATGTCCCGCCGGCTCCCGGACACGCTGAACATCCTCTCGTCCGCGAACAAGATGGGGATCACCCTCACCGACGGGTTGAGCCTCGTCGTCCGTTCCTCCTCGGGGCTGGTCGCCAGCGAGCTCCGGAAGGTCCGCAACGACATCATCTGGAACAACGACACGTCCGGCGCGCTGCTCGCGTTCGGCTCGCGGCTGCGCATCCCCCAGCTCGCACGGACGACACGCCTGCTCGCGGAGGGGCTCGAATCCACGGGTGACCTCTCGCGGGTCCTCTCCATCGCGGCGGAGGACGCCCGTGCCCGGTACAAGCTGGAGCGGGCGCGCACGCGGGAGATGACCTCCTACATCGCCATCGTCGTCATCGGCTATCTGGTCTACCTGCTCGTCGTCCTGCTTCTGGACGCCGCCTACCTCGGCCCCATCGCCGAGGCCGCGGCGGGCCAGGGGGACCCCGGACCCGACGGCACGCAGGTCCCGCTGTCGTTCACGAACGTCCCCGTCGCGACCTATCAGGCCATCTTCTTCCACTCCGCGGTGATCCAGGGGTTCGGGTCGGGTCTGCTCGCCGGGAAGCTGGCCGACAACACGCTGTTGTCCGGACTGAAGTACGCGATCTTCCTCGTCGGCCTCGCGACGGTGGCGTTCGCGTTCGTCTGACTCCGAGCAAACTGATTTAAATACAAACGTCATGTATACCACAATGGATTTCCGCGACGACCGGGGTGTGTCCGAGCTCCTGGGGGCGATTCTCCTCTTCGGGCTTCTCATCTCACTGCTCATCATCGTGCAAGCGACGGCGGTACCGAGCGCGAACGAACAGGTGGAGTTCCAGCACAGCCAGCAGGTGCAGGGCGATATGCTCCAGCTCGCGGACGACATCGACTCCGTCGCTGGCTCCGGAAGCAACCAGTTGAGCGTCATCGACATGGGGCTCTACTACCCCAACCGCTTCCTGCTGTTCAACCCCCCGCCGGTCTCCGGCACCCTGTCGACCAGCGAGGACGCGACGTTCACCATCACGAACGCGCAGGCCACGGGTGAGGTCGGCGACTACTGGGACGGCACGGCGAGGAGTTTCAGCTCCCAGGCGATCACCTACCGCTCCTCGTACAACGTCTACCAGGGGGCACCGGACGTCCGCTACGCGTCCGGGACCGTCCTGAACGTCTTCGAGAACGGGAACGCCAACGTCGTGGGCGGTGACAGCATCGTCGACGGGAACCGCATCAACCTCGTCGCGATTCAGGGGAGCCGCGACGTGAGCCAGGCGACACCGCTCTCGCTGGACGTGGTGCCGCTGTCCGCGCCCTCGCGGACCGTGACCGTCGCCGACACGGGGAGTCCCATCACGGTCACCATCACGACCGAGCTCTCGGCCGCTCAGTGGGAGGCCATCCTCGAGGACGAGCTCTCGGCGAACGGTGGGAACGTCCAGTCAGTGGCGGCCGGCGCACAGCCGAACACCGTCGACATCACGCTGGTTCCGGGCAAGAGCTATCAGCTCCGGCTGGCGGCCGTCGCGGTCGGCTCCGGCATCTCACCCCCGGATGCGAGCTACCTCACTCCCGTCACCGACCAGACGATCGAACTCGCCCGCATCGAGGCCACCGAGCTCACCGTCGAGGTGCGAGACCAGTTCAACAACCCCGTCGCCAACGAGAAGGTGTCCTTCTCCTCCAGCGGCGGGACGTTCGACACGGGGACGGTGACGACGGACGCGAACGGGCAAGCGACCGTGACGTTCACGCCGAGCAGCACCGGGACGGCGTTCGCCACCGCGACCATCAACAGCGGTGGGTCGGCCGCCGAACGGGCCGTGTTCACCGTCGGCGTCAGTGAAGCCACCACCGAATCCATCGGCGACGAGTGGATCAACAGCGGCTACAACTCCGGTGTGTTGTTGTCAGAGGTTGACGCCGCGAACAATAAAAAGAGCGCCACTCTGACCTTCGAAAACACCGGATCGACGGCCCGTGAAGCGGTATCAGCCAGGCTCATTTCGAGCGGTAGTGGTGTGGAATCCGTCGAGTTCGAAGGTGTCGACCTTCCCGTCGGTGGCTCGTACATTTCGTTACCTTCGACGTACACGGTTCCCTCGGGGGGCAGTGAGGACGCTCAGGTCGACCTCACGCTAATCGGTGCGGAGAACTCACAAACCCCGGAACTCACGCTGGCGGTGAGATACGACAACGGAGACGTCTCGAGATACGTGTTCAAAATAGAAGACGATTCCAACCTGCTGTCGGATGCCGACCGTGTCGGCATCCGCTCCGTGAGCACCGTCGGGAGCGGCAACAGCGGGATGGCGGTCGAGTTCGTCGTCACCAGCGATCCACGGACGGTCACGGACATCACCATCGAAGGGACCTCCGTCGGTGCCGACACCGTCCAGTTCAGCGGGCAGGAAGTCGACGAATCCTCCGGAACAGGTGGCTTCAACGGCGTGATGGACGTCGGGACGACCTACGCCCTCTCACCGACCATCAGTCTCACCGACGGGGAGACAGTCACGATTCGGGACTTCAGGGTCGGTGGCTCGCCGGTCGACCTCAGCGGCGAGAGCGTGGTCTTCACGCTGGAGTTCGCCGACGGCTCAGAACGGACCTACACCGTGACGTTGCCGTAGCCCGACAGTTGTCCCACGGGTTACAGGTATCTGAAGTACTTTATCCCCGCATGTGGTATCCCCGATGTGGCACGAGAACGGAGTATCGAGGAGGTCCTCGATACCATCGGCGATAAACACGCTCGGACGGTCCTCGCCGCGATCAGTCGCCAGCCGCGCCCTGCCAAGGAGCTCGCCGCGGAGTGTGAGCTCTCCTTGCCGACCATCTATCGGCGGCTCGAGCTCCTGCAGGAACACGACCTCGTCACGGAGGCAACGGCGGTGGCGGAGGACGGGAACCACTACAACGTCTACGAGTGCAACTTCGACAGCACCGTCATCGCACTGAAGGACGACGAGTACCAGGTGCGTATCTACCGGAAGGAGAACGTCCCCGACCGCTTCTCCCGGTTGTGGGACGACCTCGCCGGCGAGTGAGTGTAGCTGGCGAATGAACTAAGCCCCTCCCCGCGGCCCTTCCTGCATGATAGATGTCGCAGTCATCGTCCTCGCGCTCATGCGGCTCGTCCTCTTCGGCCTCTCGCTCGGCCTCACGCTCATCAGTTTCCAGGCGTACAGCCAGCGCGGCGGCCAGCGACTCCAGTACGCCTTCATCGGCTTCGCGTTCATTTCGATGGGCGTCGCCGTGACGAACCTGAACACCCAGCTGGCCGCGGCCGTCACGCAAGCGACGACGCTGTTCCAGATCGCGGAGACCGTCCCCTTCATCGTCGGCTTCACGATGATCTACCTCTCGCTCTACCGGTGACCCCACGATGAGTCGGGGTTCACGTCTCGATACTGGACCGGGGTTTAATTACGGGAGACGCACAGGAGTCGTATGACCAGCCAGACCACACGGGGACTCGCGCCGACGACGGAGTTCATTCTGCTGGGGGCGTTGACGCTGCTGACTGCGGCCGCGTCGGTGCTGCTTCTGTCCCCGGCGTGAGCCGTCGGCTCTGGGTCGCCGCCGTCCTCACCTACGGCGTCGGCGACCTCGTCACGACGTACATCGGCCTCGCGACGGACCGCGGCGCCGAAGCCGGCCCCATCGCCGGGGCGTTCGTGGGGAGCCACGGCTATCTGGGACTCGTCGTCCTCAAACTGCTCACCTTTGGACTCTTCTACCTCGTGTGGCGGGTCGCACACACCCGCGGAAAGATCGCCGTCCCGCTCGCCGTGACCCTCGTGGGGACCGTCGTGACGCTCTGGAACACCTCCGTGCTGCTCGCCTGAGTTACTGGGCGGTCGTGATGAGTTCGACCACGTCGCGGTGGTCGAGCTCGTGGCTCCCGCCGACCTGCCGCCCGTTCCGGCAGTCGATGCCGTGGAGCAGGCCGTCGCCGATGTCCGAGTGGATGTGGTAGGCGAAATCCGACGTGGTGGAGGTGTCGGGCAGGAGGAAGCAGTCGCGGAACGTCCCCTTCTCGTCGCCCTTCCCGTTCGCGGTGCCGGGGAACACCGCCATCAGGCCGAGCACGTCGAACAGCGCCGCTTCGAGCGACTGCTGGACGCCCGTTCCCCCATAGGCGTCGATGAAGGTGCGGATCCGTTCGAGCCCCTGTTCCTGCTCGTCCGAGAGGTCGCCCGTGATATCGAAATCCTCGGCACCGGGCGTGTAGTCGACCACGCCGGCCTCGTCGGCGTTCTTCAGCGCCTTCTCCGCGTGCGCGCTCGCGGGAACGATGGTGAGATGCTCGTAGTCGGGGTCGTCGCTGATCTCCTCGTAGTTCGCCTGGCCTTCGGGCGTGTCGAGTTTGTTCGCCGCGATGACGATGGGCTTCGTCTCCTTTCGGATCTCCTGGGCCAGCGCGAACACGTCGTCGTCGTCCCACTCCGTGGGGTCGAGCGAGAGGTCCAGTCGGAGGATGAGTTTCTTCACCTCGTCTTTGTTCGTCTTGAACGCGGACATCTGCTCGGCGAGCACGACCTCGATATCGGTGTTCTCCTTGTCGTAGGCGTTGGCGTACTTCTCTAACCCCTTCTCCATGATTTCGAGGTACCACATGTCGAGCTCCTCCTCCAAGAACGCGATATCCTCTCGCGGGTCGTGGCCCTCCGTGGCCTCACCCTCGGCGTCCGTCTTCCCCGAGAAGTCGACGACGTGGACGAGCACGTCCGCCTCGTTCAGGTCGGTGAGGAACTGGTTGCCGAGCCCCTTCCCCTCGTGTGCGCCGGGGATGAGCCCCGCCACGTCGACGAGCTTGACGGGGACGAACCGCGTCCCCTCGTCGCAGTAGCCCACGCTCGGGGTGCAGGTCTGGTCGAACTCCGGCGCGGCACACTGCACCCGCACGTACGCCTCCCCCACGGAGGGGTCGATGGTCGTGAACGGGTAGGCACCCTCCGGCACGTCGTTCATCGTCGCCGCGTTGAAGAACGTAGATTTCCCCACGGAGGGTTTCCCCACGAGGCCGATCTTGTAGCTCATTGCCCTCGATAACGACACCACCCGTTTCAGGCTTTCTGAACGGTACTCGCCGTGTGATTGCGACCCGCGAGAACCGTTCGCAGAGGGGCTACTTGTTCGACTGATACAGCAGCACCACGACCGCGATCGCGGCGAAGAGGTCGGGCAGGAACGTGAACGGCCCCAGCCCCGCTCCCGTCCGGAAGCCCAGCAGCCGGGGGAGGATGGGGTTCGACGCGAACGCGTAGAGCATGAGCGAGACGCTGAAGAGGAGAAGCGAGAGCGTGAACTGGTTCGGCATCTCGCGGTAGATGGCCGCGTACTCCGCGACCAGCACGACGAGCACGAGCAGCGTGAACGTCGAGATGAACAGCTTCGCGCGCAGCAGCGTCGCCAGCCGCGGGGAGTCGATGAGTCGCGGGCCGATGGCGGTCATCAACAGCGCCGTCACGAGGAGCGCGGCGAAGGCGGCGAAGCCGACGGTGAGCACCGTCCGCCGGGTGGCATCGGCGCTCATCCGTCCCCCTCCACGCCCGTCTCCACACCCGCCTGTTTCGCGACGGCGTCGAGCACGTCGAGGTTCTGTTCCATCCGGTCGGTGAGGAAGTACGTCTTCCCGTAGCCATCGCCCATCGTCATCAGTACGTTGTTCTCCGTCAGGAGCTCGAGGTGGTGCTGGACCGTCTTGTAGTCGAGGTCCAGTCGTTCGGCCAGTTGGTTCGCGTTCATCGGCGTGTCGTGGAGGGCTCTGATGACGCGGACGCGGTTCTTCCCACCGCGCGTGCCACCGATGAGCCACCACAACACCCGACGCATCTACGATTCGGTTCTCCGGTCGGGTATAAAAAGTCGCGGTTGGTTTTATTCTGGGATTGGCCGGTCACGTCTCGTGGTTTTTCGTTTTGATGTGGGTTGCCTCGGGTGCCACCACCAACAGCCCCGAAAGCCCCCACTTGCTGGTGAGTCGTCGTATCGACCAGTGACACCAACACCTCGAAAGCCCTCGGCCCCTTTCAGTCCCCCCGGCGTGGAGGTGGGGCTGTCGTCGCCCGGTGGCTGTTTCACCGAGCGTTGCTGTAGCGGCTGTCACACGGCCTACGCGGGAGTTGGCGTGGCGGTGTCGGTGGAGGCGTCAGCGGGGCGGTCGGTGGTCGTTTCACGCACGGGCCGGTCGGTCGCGCGGTCGCCGTCGAGC
This sequence comes from Natronomonas sp. EA1, assembly GCF_051195035.1. NCBI lineage: Archaea > Methanobacteriati > Methanobacteriota > Halobacteria > Halobacteriales > Natronomonadaceae > Natronomonas > Natronomonas sp. EA1. Next base: position 761,439 of record NZ_JBNTJV010000001.1, on the reverse strand, counting down.
TTACCCCACGATTCGAGCAGGGCGCGCACGTCCTCCCGAATCTCGGCGGGGGTGTCACCGGCCGCGACACCGTCACGGACCGTCTCCGCGACGATGCGAGTCTCCTCCTCGGTGAGGTCGAAGCGCTCGGCCAGCCGGTGGATGCGGTACTTCGCGTAGGCCTCCTTCACGTCGGCGGGGTCGGCCCCGTAGCTGACGAGCTGACGGCCGACGGCCTCACGAATTTCCGCGTGAGTCGCGCCACCCTGGCGCATCTCGGTGACGGTCGAGAGGATTTCGTGGACCTGCTGTCCGGAGAGGTCGAACTCAGCCTGGAACGCGCGGATGTGGTCCGCGCGGTGGCCGTCCACCTTCTCCCACGCGACGAGCTTCAGGTAGATGGCGCGCTTGATTTCGTCCCTCGATGCGCCGTTCTCGTGCATCCGGGTCGCCATCGTAGCGAGTTCGCGGGTCTGCTCGTCCGTGAGATCGAAGCGTTCCTGCAAGTGCTTCAGGAGGCGCTTCGCCACGTCGCGCTCCTCGACTTTGTCCCACTCCACCAGTTTGGCGATGACGGCGCGCTTGATTTCAGCGCGCGACGCCCCCTGCTCGTGCATCCGGGTGATGAGGGTGTGGAGTTCCTCGACCTGCGCATCTGAGAGGTCGAAGCGTTCCTGGAGGTGCGCGAGGTGGCGGTCGATGGCCGCGTCGGGGTGTTCGTCGTCGGTTCGGTCGTCCGTCGGGGTGGCGCTGACGAGGCCGACGACTCCGGAAGAGACCGTCAGCAGCGCCAGCACCGCGCCGATGAGTGTTCGTGCGTTCATTTCGGACCTCGGCTGTCGGGAGGCCAAGAGGCTAAAAAGCGATTTGCCGAGATGGGGCCCGAGATGGGCCGGGTGGGACCCAAATTGAGTCCAGAACCGCCCCCAGTCTGGCGGTTTCGGGGGAGGAGTGGGGCAGGCGCGCAGGGTTGAAGGTTTCGGAGCGACAACACGACCCATGGTCTTACTCGTTCCGTTCGACGACACGCCGCTCTCGCGGACCGCGCTGCAGCGTGCGCTCACCTTCGCGGACCACACCGACGAGGAGGTGCTCGTGCTCACCGTCGTCCCGACGGACCGGGGGTACGCGCGCGAGCGCGGGTGGGTGGACGAGGGGTTCGACCCGAACGCCGTCGCCGAGCGGCTCGTCGCCCGCGCCCGCGAGCTCGCGCCCGAGGCCGCCGTCCGCCTGGAGACGCCGCGAAACGACAGCTCGCTCGCCTCCACCGCGATGGACGTGGCCCGCACCATCCGGGAGGTGGCCCACGAGGTCGGGGCCTCCATCGTCTTCATCGGCTCCGAGAACGCCGGGCGGGTCTCCCGGCCCATCACCAGCGTGGGCGCGCCCGTCTCCTCGGACCCGGAGTACGACGTGTTCATCGTCCGGCACGCGGACGAGCCGTAGGGTTTTCTCGCTCCCCCGAGTGGCCCCGGTATGCACACCATCGACGGGGGCGCGGGCGGGGGGCAGCTGCTCCGCACGAGCCTCGCGCTCGCCGCCTGCCGGGGAGAGGCGATCCGTGTGAGAGACATCCGCGGGAGCCGGGACTCCCCCGGCCTGCGCCCGCAGCATCTCGCCGGGGTCCGGCTCCTCGCAGAGATCACGGACGCCGACGTCCGGGGGGCAGAGCAGGGGAGCACCGAGATCCGGTTCGACCCCGGGGCCGTTCGTTCAGGGGACTACGAGATCGACATCGGGACCGCGGGGGCCATCACCCTGCTTTTCGACACCGTCCTCCCGCTGGCGACGGCCATCGACGAGCCGCTCTCCGTGACGGCCACCGGCGGCACGGACGTGCGGTGGTCACCCCCCATCGACTACTTCGAGCACGTGAAGCTCCCGGTCGTGCGCTCGTTCGGGCTGGAGGCGTCGGTCTCGGTCGAGCGGCGCGGGTTCTACCCCGCAGGCGGTGGGACGGCCACACTGGAGCTCCGGCCCTCGGAACTCTCGCCGCTCGCCTGCACCGAGCGCGGCCCGCTGAAGACAGCCGACGCCTACGCCGTGGCCGAACAGCGGCTCGCCGATGCGGACGTGGCCGGCCGTCTGGCTGCCCGGGCGAGCGAGCGCCTGCGCGAGGCCGGGATCGAGGTTCAGAGCCACGAGTCGGTCGTCGACGCTCGTTCCGCGGGTGCGGCGCTCACCCTCGTGTTCACCTACGACCACCCCGTCGGGTTCACCGCGCTGGGGGAGAAGGGGGTTCCCGCCGAGGCGGTGGCCGACGACGCCGTGGATGCGGCACTCGCCTTCCACGAGCGCGATGCCGTGGTGGACGCCCACCTCGCCGACCAACTGGTGCTCTTCCTCGCGCTCGCGGGCGGGGAAGTTCGGCTTCCGGAGCGGACCGACCACGTCGCGACGAGCCTGCGGCTACTCAGGGGATTCGGCTACGAACTCGAGGAGGAAGACGGCGTGGTCCGCCGGGAATCGGCTTAGAACGAACTCGCGGCTTCGATACCGAGCAGTTCGAGTTCGCCCTCGTGGCGGTCGTCGTCGAACGCCGTCACCCGGAAGCGGGCGCGGACGTCCACGGGCAGGTCGTCGGTGTCCGCGTTCCCGACGCGGAGGACGGAGTCACCGATGCGGACGAGCGGCGTGGTGCCGTTGTGGCCCGTGACGAACGCGGAGAACTCCTGGCCCGCGTCGAAGGTGGGTTTCGAACTCCGGAGGCTGAGGCCGGCGAGGAACGCACTGAAGCGGCTCATACGCGGCTCACCTCCTTACTCTCGCGGTCGGAGACGTATTCGAGCCCGAAGCCGGTGACGGCGGCGAAGAGGAACACGCCGAAGAGGAACCAGCCGTGGAACACGTAGGGCCACACCTGGACCGGGTTCACGACGAGGCTCTCCGTGAACCACGAGAACTGCTGGGGGAGCGTCTGGAGCTGGGCGTAGCCGACGAGGACGCCACCGGCCCACGGGAAGATGTAGCCGAGGGCGGAGGTGTTCGCGTCGAGGATGTTCGCCCGGCGATACCCGTTGATGTTGAACCGCTGGCCGATGCGGGCGATGTACGGTGCGATGGCGATCTCCGCGGCCGTGTTGATCGTGATCATCGCGTTCACCATCGCGGTGCCGAGCACCATCGTCACCTCGGCGCGGCGGACGCCCGTGGCGACGGTCTCGAGCAGGAAGTCCTGGATCGCGGCGAAGCCGCCACCCCGGATCATCACCTGCGCGCCCGCGACGATGAGGAGCACGAGGACGATGAGCGGGAAGAAGCCCTGCGCCCCGGTGTAGATGGAGCCGCCGACGCTGCCGGCGAGCTCCGCGTTCGCGGCGACGAACGGCAGGCCCGCGTAGCTCGAGCCTTCGGGGACGTAGAAGACGAGGATGTCCGTCAGTTCGGCGAGGCCGAAGACGAGGTTGAACGCGATGGCCGTAAAGAGCCCCCACGAGACGGCCTCGATGATGTGGCGACCGCGGACGGCGAGGACGATGACGACGCCCATCGAGACGAGATGGAGGAGGCCGAACGCCTCGGCGCGCTCACCGAGGAGGGCGGCCGCCCCGGCGATTGGCTCGCCGGCCATCGACGCGCCGGCGACGACGTACGCGATGAACGCGAGTGTCGCGGCGATGATGGCGTACTTGAACCGGGAGGCGACGACGCCACCGATGTCGGAGTCCTGGGTGACGGCGCTCACGATGGTCGTGTCGGAGACGGGCGCGAGGTTGTCACCGAAGACGGCGCCCGAGAGGATGGCCCCGAACATGAGGACGGGGTGGGCACCGAGGGCGACGCCCGCGGGGAAGAACAGCGCCGCGAAGGCGACGGTCGTCCCGTAGCCGGTCCCGATCCCCGTCGCGAGCAGGCCCGCGAGGAGGAACGTGACCGCGGGGAAGATCGCCGCGCCGACGGAGAGGCTGTCGGCGGCCCAGATGAGCCCGCCGACGAAGCCGCCGGCCTGGAGCGTGTTGGCGAACATGCCGGCCCAGAGCCAGGCGACGATGGCCGTGGCGGCGACCCGCTGGGTCATCCCCTCGAACACCACGTCGGCGTAGGTCTTCCAGTCGCCCTTCACGAACAGCATCCCCACGGTGAGCGAGACGAGCATTCCCGCGACGAGCCCTGTCGTGTCGCCCACCCCCAGCACGCCGGACTGGAAGACCGCCCAGAGGATGAAGAGGGTGATCGGAAGCGCACTCACTATCGGTCCGCCACGGAACTCTATCGACGGCGCCTCGGACTGGAGACCCGTCTCGAGCTCGGTGGACGGCTCGGTTCCACTCGTCGTCATAACTGTACACCACAGGGCATTCGAGCGGGCGCGATAAGCGTGCTGATACGCGTCGTGTCAGGGAAAAGAACGAATCTGCGGGGAGCGGACGGAGTTTTCCGGGGGTTCCGAGTGCGCCGTCGCCTACCGGTTCCGGAACTCCGATTTCAGCGTCTCGAGGACGGAGCGGTCGTCGTGGTCCAGCTCCCGTTTGCCCTGTTCGAGAACTGATGTGACGTTCCGTCCCGTCTCCGTCGCCTCCCGTTCGAGCGCGGCTTTCAGTTCCTCCTTCGAGCGGTCCCCCGACCGGAACTCCGCGAACAGCGTGCGCAGTCGCTCCCCGGTCTCGCTCATCTCCCGTTGCAGGTCGTCGAAGACGCCGGATCGCTTCGACATACAGGGCTGTGTATGGACGCCAGTCAGAAAGGCGTGACGCCGACCCCGTCACTTGCGGGTCTGCCAGACCAGGAAGGCGAGGAAGGCGACCACGGGGACGACGAGCAGGGCCTGCAACAGCTCGATGCCGGGGCTGAACAGGGCGGCCGCGAGCGCCAGCGGGGCGATGAAGAACCACACCACGGCGAGCAGGAGGGCCGCGTACTCGGTGGGGAGCTCCGGGGAGACGACCCCCTCACGGGTCGGGCGGTGGCCGGGCGGGCGGGCGGTCGACCGCGCCGTCTCGGAGGAGGGCCAGCCCTGGCCGTCCCACGCGCGGGCCGCGGCGACCCGCTCGTCGACGGGGGCGAACTCCGCCGTCGGGGGGAGCGACTCCACGAACCGGAGCCGCGACCGGAGTCCCGCACGGTTGGCGTTCTGGATGCCGAGCCCGGGGCGCTTGTTCACCTCGAGGACGAGCGGCCCTTTCGCCTCGTCGACGACGATATCGACGCCCGCATAGCCGAGTTTCGAGGCGGCAGCGGCGCGGACGGCGAGTTCGAGGATGGCCTCCCAGTCCGGGATGCCCACGCCGATGAGCGGCGCACCCGTATCGGGGTGGTGTTCGAGCCAGCGGTCGGTCGTCTGCTGGAACGCCCCGGTCGTCGTCCCGGTTGCGAGCGCGACGCCGACGCCGATCCCGCCCTTGTGGAGGTTGGCGACGCTGTCGGAGTCAGCGGTAGGGAGCCGGAGCATCGTCATCACGGGGTGGCCACGGAAGACGATGACCCGCACGTCCGGCACGCCGTCACCGCAGAGGTCGATGAAGAACCGCGTCGGGGCGACGAGCCGTTCGACGATCACCCCCGCCCGCCCGCCGCCGGGGCGTCTCGTATCGAGGATGCGCTCGACGCGGGTGAGGATGTCGTCGAGGGTGAGCGTCCCCGCGTTCGTGCGGTAGAGCCCGTCTTCGGTGCGGCCACGGACGACGAGGACACCCTCACCGCCGAGGCCGGCGGCGGGCTTGATAACGAACCCCGAACGGCGCGCGATGTCGGCGGCGAGGGCGGGGAGCTGGTCGTGACTCTCGACCATCGCGTACGTCTCGGGCGTCGGGATGCCGATACCGTGGAACGTCCGCTTCATCGACGCCTTCGTCAGGTGGGGGAACAGCGCCCGGGGGTTGTACCGGTCGACGTACTCGCGGTTCCGGACGTTCATCGTGAGGACGCTCCCGGCGGCGTCCGTCTCGTCGGTGCTGTCACGCAGGCCACGGAGCATCCGGCGGAGCCGCGACCCCTCGTGTGGGAGCAGGCGCTTGAACCGCCCGAACTCCCGGACCCGGACCGCAGCGTGGGTGCCGACGAAGACGTTCACGGCGATGAGCAGCAGCCAGACCTCCGGCGTGCGCGCGACGAACCGGATGAGCGGGTCGTAGGTGATGACCTGGTAGGCGACGACGACGGTGAGGAGCGTCCACAGCAGGCGCTTCCCCGGCGAGGCCCACCCCAGCTCGGCGACGACGCCGGCGAACCGTTCCGCGTACCAGGCGGTGATGATGGCGGGGAACAGCAGGGGGGCGACCCCCGTCTCGGCGACGACGGGGGCCATCGCGAGCGACTGGATGACGATGGTCGTCGCCCCGACGACGATGACGAGGACGGCGATGCGGTGGGCCGTCCCCACGCGGAAGGCGTTCAGGAACAGCCGCGTGACGAGCGTCACGAGGAAGACGTTCAGGAACACCACCATCCCCCAGAAGGGGCCGATGGGGACGAACGACAGCGCGATGACGATGGGACCGAACAGCCCGAACGTGTCCACGCCGACCTCGTGGCGGAGGAACGCGATGATGGTCCCCGCGAGCATGAGCTGGAAGTACGGCAGGTACTGTGGCGAGGTCGTCACCGGCGCCAGCGAGAGCCGGACGAGAAGCGCCACCGACACGAGCGCTACGATGAGGGCCACGGACGCGAGCCGCTTTCGCCCCACGAACCGCTGACCGAGGGTTCTCCCCCTGGTGGTAGTTGCCATCAGGTGAGGGTTCGTGAGGGTAGGGGGTAAGCCGCGGATATCCTCAGCGTGAATCCCGGAACGGTATCGGCCGAGTTTCGGACGCTCGCCGGCGATTGCGCACCGTTTCACGTCCGAAAGGGTACGGTCGGGAACGTCGGGGGAGATTCCGCGACGGGGCGCGTGGAGGAAACGGTCGCGCACGAGCCGAGCCGTCGCCGTGGTGAGCGGGCTCGTCGCGACAGCCGACGGTCCGCGCCCGTCGCGCGGTCGGCGAACTGGCGGTATTCTGACCGTCCGGCGGCGATTCGTCGCCATCCCGACGACACGGCCGCCACGCGACACGCTACCGCGCGTCTCCAATGACTTATCCGTGCCCCAGACGGAGTGGGTATATGAGCGAAGAGGAAGGTGGGCGACGGAACCTCCGCATGCCCAACGAGAACGAACAGTTCGCCCTCGTCACCGAGATGCTCGGTGGAAACCACGTCCGCATCCGCTGTGCCGACGGGAAGGAACGGCTCGGCCGCATCCCGGGCCGGATGAAGTACCGGACCTGGATCAACGAGGGCGACATCGTCCTCGTCGAGCCGTGGGACTGGCAGGACGAGAAGGCCAACATCGAGTGGCGCTACACGGAACAGGACGCCGAACAGCTGAAGCGGGAAGGCCACATCACCGAGCAGTTCTAATCCGAGTTCGCCGAGCAGTCGCTCCCGTCTCGTCGCGCTCTCTGGGGGCCTCGATGGGGGTCGGTGGGGGACTCCGTGGGAAGGTCAGTCCGGAGCTTGGAAAACGGGGAGAGGTCCTCAGGCGAGGCCGACCGCGATGCCGAACAGCGCGAGCGCGATGAGCGTGAACAGCGCGCCGACACCCTTCTTGATGAGTTTGGTGTCGAGCCGCGAGGCGACGTACGGGGCGATCTGTCCGCCCGTCACCGTCGCGGGGACGGTGAAGACGACCATGTTCCACGGGGTCGTCGCGAGGTCGACGGCGTGGCCGCCGACGATACCGCCACCGAAGACGTGGACGAGCGAGGCGAGGACCGCGGTGAAGGCGACGACGATGTGATTCGTCCCGATGGCGATCCGGACGGGTACGGAGGTGCGGAGCATCGAGATGATGCCGAGCTCGCCGATTCCGAAGCCGGCGAGTCCCTGGAACATCCCCCCGACGGAGTAGTTAGCGAACCGTTCGGTGTACCCCTGACGAGTGTAGCGGTAGTCGTTCCCGTCGCGGTCGACGCGGGTGACGACGCCCTCCTCGTCGGTGGAGACGCCGGCGTGACCGATCTTTTCGTCGTCGTCCGGGAGCTCCGGGCCGCCGTCGGCGGAGACCGCGTCCTCGGTGCTGGACTCACCGGGCTCCTCGTGGTCGAGGTCCGCGCGGAACAGCAGGTAGGCGGCCGCGGTGAGCGCGATGCCGAGCAAGAACTGGAAGACCGCCTCCGGGATGATAAACGAGAGGAGCGCCCCGCCGATGACGAACGGGATGGCGCCGACGACGAGCGAGAGGGCCAGTCGGCGGTCGACGAGCCCGTACTGGATGAACGCGAGCGCGGAACTGGAGAGCCCGAAGGACTCGGAGATGAGTCCGATCTTCACGATGGTCTCTGACTCCAGCCCGAAGCCGGCGATGAGCGGGAAGAGGAAGATGAGGAAGGGAACGAACAGCGCGGAGCCGCTGATCCCGATGGTGTTCACGGTGGTCGCCCCGAGCAGGAAGAAGGGGAACAGCCACCAGTATTCGAGCCAGTAGCTCGAGCCGGAGGCCCCCTCGGGCGTCGGCGCACCGACGTACACGCCCGTCACGAACAGGACGGGCGCGAGGAACACGAACACGTGTTGGTACTTCAAGAACAGTCGCTGGATTCGACTGGAACGGGAAGCCGCGCTCATTGTGCGGTGGCTCGGAGGACACGTTTCTCACATAAGGGTCTTGTCCTTGACCGCCGTGTTCGGGCGTCTATCACGGTTTATCGCCCGATTCGGAAGCGGCAGTTCCCGCCGCCACCACCCCGAATATCGAGAGTATTAGGAACACCTCGCGCGAGGGGTTCCCATGGAGCTCCCACCGGTCGGTCTGGGAACGATGGGGATCGACGACCCCGCGGTCGTCGCGCGCGCCATCGACCTGGGCTACCGCCATCTCGACACCGCACAGATCTACGAGAACGAGGCCGTCGTCGGCGAGGGCATCGCGATGGCCGACACGCCGCGCGAGGAGCTCACCGTCGCGACGAAGGTGTGGGCGAGCAACCTCGCGCCCGAGGACGTGCGGGTGAGCACGGAAGCGAGCCTCGAGAGACTGGGGCTCGACCACGTCGACCTGCTGTACGTCCACCGACCCATCGAGGCGTACGACCCCGCGACGACGCTCCCCGCGTTCGACGCCCTGCGCGAGGACGGGCTGGTTCGCGAGGTGGGGGTCTCGAACTTCGAGCCGGACGACCTCGAACACGCGCGTGAACACCTCGAGTCCCCCATCGCCGCGAACCAGGTGGAGTACCACCCCCTCTTTCGCCCCACTCGCGCGCTCGCGGACGCCCGCGCGAACGACTACGAACTGGTGGGCTACTCCCCGCTGGCCGGGGGCCGAGTGTTCGACCTGCCTGTCGTCTCGGAGATCGCCGACGCACACGACGCGAGCCCCGCGCAGGTGGCCATCGCGTGGCTGCTCGAGCAGGGGATTCGCGTGATCCCGAAGGCCTCTTCCGAGGCGCACTTACGGGCGAACCTCGCGGCTGCGGAGCTATCGCTCAGCCCAGAGGAGGTGGCTCGCATCGACGCCATCGAGGAGCGCGAGGAGCTGTTCCCGGAGTAGCCATTCCCTGAGAAGCCACGCCCCGAGTAGCCACCGCCGGGACCACCGAAACTATGCCACCCCCCTGCAAACGGGGGACATGGACACACGGGCACTGCTCGCACGCGAGCCCGACGACCGGGTGCAGTTTCTCACGCCCGACGGGGAACTCACGGACGGGTACGAGCCGACGCTCTCCGACGAGGAGTTGGTGGCGCTCTACCGCGAGATGAAGCTGGGCCGGCACTTCGATACGCGGATGGTGAGCCTCCAGCGGCAGGGCCGCATCGGCACCTACGCCCCGATGGCGGGGCAGGAGGGCGCACAGTTCGGCTCGATGTACGCGCTCGACGACCGGGACTGGGTGTTCTACCAGTACCGCGAGCACGCGGCGCCCCTGACGAGAGGCTTCCCCGCGGAGTATCTCCACTACTGGGCGGGCTACGAGTCCGGGAACGCCGTGCTCGCCGACTCGAACGTCTTTCCGCTCAACATCTGTATCGCCGACCACATCCCGCACGCGACGGGGTTCGCGTGGGCGACGAAGCTCAAGGGGAACGAGGAGGTGTCCGTCTGTCACTTCGGCGACGGGGCCACCTCGGAAGGCGACTTCCACGAGGGGCTCAACTTCGCCGGCGTCTTCGACGTGCCTGCGGTGTTCATGTGCCACAACAACCAGTGGGCCATCTCCGTGCCGAGAGAGGAGCAGACCGCCTCGGCTACCATCGCCCAGAAGGCGACGGCCTACGGCTTCGAGGGGATCCAGGTCGACGGGATGGACCCGCTCGCCGTCTACGAGGCCACCCGCGCGGCGGTGACGAAGGCCCGCAAGCCGGAGGGGCGAGCGCGCCCGACGCTCATCGAAGCCGTCCAGTACCGCTACGGGGCACACACCACCGCCGACGACCCCACCGCCTACCGCGAGGACGACGAGGTCGAGGAGTGGAAGGCGAAGGACCCCATCGACCGGCTGGAACGCTATCTTCGCTCCCGTGGCTTGCTCGACGACGAGCGCATCGCGGAGATCGAAGAGACGGTGAAAGGGCAGGTCGCCGACCGGGTCGAACGGCTCGACGAGGCGGAACGCGACATCGACGATATGTTCGCGGACGCCTACGCCGAGTTACCGCCGCGGCTCGAAGAACAGCGTGAGTACCTGCGAGAGCTACGCGAGCGACACGGGGACGAGGCGCTGTTGCGGGAGGAGTAGGCGTCGCTGTCCGGGTAGCGTCCTGAAAAAGTCGCGATTACACAGTGTCGCCGTGAGGCGACCGTGAAACCGATTTAAAGTCGCGTAACGTTCTTCGCGCGGGGGCCCTTGTCGGCCTGCTCGATGTCGAATTCGATCTCCTGTCCTTCCTCGAGGTCCGGGCCGCCGACGTCCTCCATGTGGAAGAACACGTCCTCGTCAGAGTCCTCAGTCGTAATGAAACCGTAGCCGCCAGTGTCGTTGAAGAAATCAACCTTACCGTTTGCCATTGCAACTAAACGGGGTACCTTCCCACGGATAAGGGTTGCCATTCGTCTACTGATACCGTCGTTTGATAGACGTTTGAATTCGAAAGAGAAGTGGAAGTAGACTTTTGCCCACGTATCGTCGGTTCTCACGGGGATCACCGCTAGATGCAGCACATCCAGCCGGTGCTTCGCGGGTATCGACAGTTCGCCCTACGAGTCGGGGTCACGACGTGTGCCGGAGCTCCCGCTCTCGGAGCGTAGCGTATCGAAAAGACGCGATTACACGATGTCGCCGTCAAGCGACGGTGGAATCGGAATTAGACGCGCAGAACGTTCTTCGCGCGGGGGCCCTTCTGGGCCTGCTCGATGTCGAACTCGATTTCCTGACCCTCGGTCAGGTCCTCGCCGCCAACGTCCTCCATGTGGAAGAACACGTCCTCGTCAGAGTCCTCAGTCGTAATGAAACCGTAGCCGCCAGTGTCGTTGAAGAAGTCAACCTTACCGTTTGCCATTGCAACTAAACAGGGTACCCACCCACGGATAAGGATTGCCATTCGTTCGCCAAATGAGTTGTTTGCTGGACGTTCGAATATACAAAATCGGTATGGATAGATATTCGTACACACATCGTCGGTTCTCGGTGGAATCCATGCCAGATACGGCACATCCAGCGGGTCCTTCGTCGGTATCCGCAGTTGTGGGTTCAGTCCCTCGGGAGTGCGCATCGTTTACAGACAGCGCCATCATTGACATCCTCCCCCGCCTGAAGTCGGAGGAATCCCACGGCACCGCGCCGCTGGATTGGGATATTAAGGTTTGCAGTCTACCACTTGAGCCTGCGGTTGGAATCCGCTGGACAAGTCATGAAGGTAGACTCCGGGCTGTGCCAACCAGCCGGTACTCCTATCCTCACCCAAACCGGGTACAGACTCGGAGTTACTTTGGTTCAAGTCGAGACGGATGTTCTCCGCCCCATTCACGTCAGCGTTGAACGCCGCATCACACGTCTCGCACACGTACAAGCCGCGCTCCACACGCTGATTATCGTCTTCTCTACCGCAGACACAACACGTCTTGCTCGTGTCGCGCTCTGAAACCTCTACGACTTCGATACCCTCGACTTTGGCCTTGTATTCGAGGATGTTGGTGAAACGGTCGAACGCCCACCCGTGCAGGTCGAGGTTGCCGTGCTTCCCCCAGTTCTTTGACTCGCCGTTCTCATCCTCACGAACACCAGCGAGTTCATCGACGTTGATGCGGCCAACTTCCTGTTCGACACACCGTTCAACGATGTGTTTGGCTAAGGAGTGGAAAAAGTGGGTTCGACGCTCCGACCACTTCGCATGCAATCGAGTTGCTTCTTGGCCGCCTGAATCGTCACACTTGGCGATCTCTTTCGGGAAGTAGTACCCGTCTTGTTTCAGGCGGTTGCCGGGATATAGGTCGGCTTCTTCGGTGCTGTATGCGACGGCGGCGAAGTTACAGATACCGAGGTCAACACCTGCCGTCTCGTCACCGGGATCGTCGGGAGTCTCGACTTCGTGCTTACACACTAAGTGCAGTTCCCAGCGCCCTTTCGCCTTGTCGTAGACGATTCTGACTTGTTACAAGTTCTCGACGGTGGCTCCGGGGAGCGTTTCGTATTCGACAAGGATGTATTCCCATGCTCGGGGGTGTTCCTTGTGATTCGCGCCTTTCGAAAGGCGCACTCGCCCGTTGTTGGTGTCGTGACGAATGCCTTTCTGCTTCCACGTAACCGTGCTTCGCGGGTGTTCTTCGTGGACGCGACGGCTTTCTGAGTCGTAGTAGTTTTTCTTGCGGTAGCCGGGCGGATTCGCACGAGAATCGTTCTTGCGTTTGCGGTACCACGAGTTGAAGGCTTCAGCGAGTTCCTCCAGAACGCGCTGACTGGACTGCGAGTGCAATCCTTTGTACTTGTTGTGAGTCTTCAACTCACTCTTCAAGTCCGAATCATCTGGAATCTCGCCCGTCTCATCCCATACTTGGCGGGAATGATAGTTTGCGACGTTCCAGAGTTTCGACGCACTCCACCCGTGTTGGTCGAGCGAGTCCTCTACCTGACTGTGGTTGAGGATTTTCGCTCGATAGGTTCGGTGGATGTGCATCGTGGAACGCTTCCATAACAGGTTATGTGGCGTTCTGTTGAAACAGTTCGGATTTCGGCGTGGAATATCCAGTCGGGCTATCGACGGTGGATTGTGGAGGAGTTGTCGGATTCATCCCGCGCCTAAAGGTGCAGGTATTCTCCTTGCCCTTTATAGGATGGGGCGCGACGCGGGGTACGTATGAGCGACGACTCAGACAAACGGACGATTTCGACCGATTCGCTACACGCGGGTCAGGAGCCCGACCCGGCGACGGGGGCGCGGGCCCCGCCGCTGTACCAGACCACCTCGTTCGTCTTCGACGACGCCGAGGACGCGGCCAAGCAGTTCGCGCTCGAGAAGCCGGGATACATCTATTCGCGGCTCATGAACCCCACGCTGGAGACGCTCCAGGAGCGACTCGCGACCCTCGAAGGGGGCGTGGGCGCGGCCGTCACCTCCTCGGGGATGGCCGCGTTCGACCTCACGAACTTCATCCTCGCCGAAGCCGGTGACAACGTCGTCTCCGCCTCCTCGCTGTACGGTGGGACCTACACCTACCTCACCCACACCGTCGAGCGCCGGGGCGTGACGACCCGGTTCGTGGACACCCTCGACTACGACGCCTACGAGGAGGCCATCGACGAGGACACGGCGTTCGTCCACCTCGAGACCATCGGCAACCCCGCGCTCGACACCCCCGACATCGAGCGCATCGCGGACATCGCCCACGAGAACGACGTGCCGCTGTTCGTGGACAACACGTTCGCCACGCCCGCACTCTGCCGGCCGCTGGAACACGGCGCCGACCTCGTCTGGAACTCCACGACGAAGTGGCTCCACGGCTCCGGCACGACCATCGGCGGGGTCGTCGTCGACGGCGGCTCCTTCCCGTGGGCCGACCACCCCGAGAAGTACCCCGAGCTCGCGAAGGACAACCCCGCCTACCACGGCGTCAACTTCGCGGAGACGTTCGGCGAAGCCGCGTTCACCTACGCCGCCATCGCCCGCGGCCTGCGTGACCTGGGCAATCAGCAGTCCCCCTTCGACGCCTGGCAGACCCTGCAGGGTATCGAGACGCTCCCGCTCCGGATGGAGCGCCACTGCGAGAACGCCATGCTCGTCGCGGAACATCTGGAAGACCACCCGGACGTGGAGTGGGTGAACTACCCCGGTCTCGAATCGCACCCGACCCACGAGAACGCCAAAAAGTACCTCGACGGCGGCTTCGGCGGCATGATCACCTTCGGCGTTTCCGGCGGCTACGAGGCCGCCCGGAAGACCGTCGAGTCCACCGAGCTCGCGAGCCTCCTCGCGAACGTCGGCGACGCGAAGACGCTCATCATCCACCCGGCGAGCACGACCCACCAGCAGCTCACCGACGAGGAGCAGGAAGCCTCGGGCGTGACCGACGAGATGGTTCGCCTCTCCGTGGGTATCGAGGATCCCGCGGAGATCATCGCCGATCTGGAGATGGCCATCGAGCAGGCGACGTAGGACGCGTCACCGAATCGACGTGCACATGCCTAGGACGTACTGCACTGCGGCGTTGTGGGCGCTCGCCACATCGTGCGGCAGAAGGAGGACACGGGAGGAGGACGGCGACGATTCTCCGAGCGACTGGAAACACTGGAGACGACTCTCGGCGGAGCTCGACATCTCTGAGACTGCCCTGGCGTCATGGACTGGCCGGACCGCGGCGTGTAGTTCTTCCTCACACCGAACGAGCACCACAGCGAGGGACAACGACGAGGCGGACCGGGTGCCGTGTGTCCCGTTCATCCAGCCGGAGGTCCTTCGAGACCCGACGAACAGCATCTGCGTGCGTGCGTCGACCTAGACGACCCCAATGATGATGCATGCTCCGAGAGTATAGCCACGTGTATGCTCAAGGAACCAGTCGAAGACGCCCTGAACGAGCAGATCAACGCGGAACTCTACTCGGAGTACGTCTACCTCTCCATGGCGGCCTACTACGAGGACGAGGGCCTCCCAGGCTTCGCGTCGTGGATGCGCGCCCAGGCGGAAGAGGAACACGCCCACGCGATGCGGATCTACGACTACGTCAACGAGCGCGACGGCCGGGTGACCCTGGCGGGACTCGACGATCCACCCACGGAGTGGGCCGACCCGAGTGACGCGTTCCGGACGGCCTACGAGCACGAGGTCGCGATCAGCGAGAGGATCGACGACCTCGTCGCGCTCGCCCGGGCGGAGAACGACAATGCGACCGAGAACATGCTCCAGTGGTTCGTCGCGGAACAGGTCGAAGAAGAGGCGACGGCCCAGGCCATCCTGGACAAGCTGAAGCACGTCGGCGACGACGGCCCCGGGCTCCTGATGATCGATCAGGAGCTGGGTGAGCGTGGGGGCGGCGACGGGGATCTGGCGGGTGAAGAGCTGGCTGAAGAGTAGCGTCGAACGGGTCCCCTCGGTTAGTCTGAGTCGCACGGCAGAAAGCTGGCCTCGGCACTCATAGGGTTCCTCATCACCGGGTGCCGAGTCCGGTTCGGCCCAGAGCTCTCGTCATCGGCCGCTCAGTGGTAGTGGACTGCGAAAGAAAGCGGTTGTGGCTTCGGGGGGGAAGTCCACGGGGGTGATTACCTGATCTCGTCGACGGGGACCGCGTGGTCCACGTCGATGGTGATCCATTCGGTCGCGAGCGTCTCGAGTGAGTCCCGAGCGAACACCGTGACCTCGGTGGGGGAGTCCGTGTCGTCGAGGGCACAGACGAGGTCGAAGTGGGGGACGTCGGCGTTCGAGGGGGTTCTGGTGTTCGAGGCGCTCATGATACGGTGCCATCCGCCACACGCAGCGGATCGACATCGGAGATGGGTGAGGGAAGCGTATGAACGTATCCCCCCAATTCTCACAGTTGAGAATCATCGACGGTCCCGCAGTCGGGTGATCGTCCCCTCCGCGCCCGCAACGGCGAGAACCACGGCGACGGTACCGAGGATGAAGAGGTCGAGCCGTTCCGGTGGCGGGCTGGCGACGAGGACGAACGCGAGGGCCGCGACGAGCGCGAGCGAGGGGGTCCGGAGCCCCGAGTCGGAGAGCCGGGTGACGGCGTAGCCGAGCGCGAACGGGACGGCGAAGAAGACGAGCAGTTGGGAGAGGAGCACCGTCAAGGTGACCGTCTGAGAGAGCGTCGCGGCTCCACGGAACAGGGCGTAGGCGTAGACCGCGAGACCGACGAGGAGACCGAAGCTGTGAGGGCGTCGCACGTGTGAGCCCCACAAGCCGGGGGGGCTATATCGGGGTTTCGGTCGGGGTCAGCCCTCCAGTCGCTCGCGGGCCGCGGCGACGAGCAGCGGGAGGAAGACCGTGGCGTCGCCCTGGACCGTCGCGTTGCGGGCGTCCTTCTCCAGTTTCCCCCACGAGCGCGCCTCGTCGAGGGTCGCGCCGGAGAGTCCCCCGGTGTAGTCGGGGTCCATCGTCACCTGCACCGCGTAGTCGTACGACTTGGGCACGACGAGCATCGTCTGGAGGGTGAAGTTCTTCGGGACGCCACCGCCGATGAGGAAACAGCCCGCGGTCTCGGATTCGAACGCCAAATCCGTGAGCGGGGTCATATCCCCGAGCGCGTCGAGCGCGAACGCGGAGGTCTGGGAGTACATCCACGCCTGCAGGCCAAGCACGGAGTCCTGCACCGCGGGGCAGTAGATGGGCACGTCGGCCTCGTAGCACGCGGCGGCGAGCCCCGCGTCTTCCTCGATCTCCTGCTTTTCATTCACCTCGGCGTTCGCCCGCCCCAGCTCCCGACAGAGCCGTTCGATGGTGACGGTTCCCGCCTCCTCGAGGACCGGAAACACCTCCTCACGGAGGTGTGACTCGAAGTCCGCGAAGTACTCCTGCGGGAGATAGACGTTGTAGATTCGGTCCACTTCCTCGTCGCGGAGCGTCTCGTCGTGTTCGCGCGTGGTCTTCCCCTCGTGCCCCTCGTGGCCGTGGTGGTGCTTCCCGCCGATGGCCTCGATGGTGTCGTGAGTGAGGTTCGCACCGGTCGTGACGAGCGCGTCGACGTAGCCGTCGCGCACGAGATCGGAGATGACGCGGCGCATCCCCGTCGGGACCATCGCGCCCGCGACGGAGAGGAAGACGGTGCAGTCCTCGTCGCCGAGCATCTCCGCGAGGATGTCGGCCGACTCGTGGACCGACTCCGCACCGATGCCGGCGTGGCCGTACTCCTCCACCAGCTCGCCGACGGTCATCCCCGCGTGGACCCGCGTGTGTCCGAGCGGGTTCTCCGTGAACTCCTCCCGGTCGGGGGCTTCGTACTCGTGGTCGTCCATTATCGGCTCTCTGTCGGGGGAGCGTTTGAAAGGCGCGGTTGCCCGATAGGGAGTGCGCGTGGTTGCCGTGGCAAGTATTGTCTCTACCCGAGCGAACTAGCACGATTTAAACCGGAGGGGGACCGCGTTGGCTGCATGGCTGACGACGCGCTGCAGAACATGCTGGCGCAGATGGAGAACGCCGAACCGTACATCGACATCGACCCCGGTGTGTTCGAGCGGCTCAAACACCCCGAGCGGACCCTGAAGGTGAGCCTCCCCGTCGAGATGGACGACGGCTCCGTCCAGGTGTTCGAGGGCTACCGCTGCCAGTTCGACTCCGCACGCGGCCCCTACAAGGGCGGCATTCGCTACCATCCGGGCGTCTCGATGGACGAGGTGACGGCGCTCTCCGGGTGGATGACCTGGAAGACCGCGCTCGTGGACCTCCCCTACGGCGGTGCCAAGGGTGGCGTCGTCTGCAACCCCAAGGAGATGTCCGACCGCGAGGTCGAACGCCTCACCCGCCGCTACACCGAGGGGATCCGCCGGATGATCGGCCCGGACATCGACGTCCCCGCCCCCGACATCAACACGGACCAGCAGACGATGGCGTGGATCATGGACACCTACTCGATGTACGGCGGCTACGTCATCCCCGACGTGGTCACCGGCAAGCCCATCGAGGTCGGCGGCACCGCGGGCCGACTCGAAGCGACCGGCCGCGGCGTCGCCATCACCACCGAGCGCATGTTCGAGTACCTCGACCGCGACCTCGAGGACGCCACCGTCGCCGTCCAGGGCTTCGGGAACGTCGGCTCCGTCACCGCCCGCCTGCTCTCGAACATGGGTGCCACCGTCGTCGCCGTCTCCGACGTTTCTGGAGGAATTTACGACCCCGACGGCCTCGACGTCATGGCCGTCGAACAGCACGTCGCGAAGAACGCCACCCTCGACGGCTACGAGGCGGGCGTCACTCGCATCTCCAACGACGAGCTCCTCCGGCTCGACGTGGACGCGCTCATCCCCGCCGCCATCGAGAACGTCATCACCGAGGACGTGGCGCGGGAGACCGAGGCCAGCCTCGTCGTCGAGGCCGCCAACGGCCCCACCACCGTCGCCGCCGACGAGATCCTCCTCGAACGCGACATCCCCGTCGTCCCCGACATCCTCGCGAACGCCGGCGGCGTCATCGTCTCCTATCTGGAGTGGGTCCAGAACAGCCAGCAGTACTCCTGGGACCTCAAGCAGGTGAACGAGGACCTCGAAGGCCGACTCACCCGCGCCTTCGACGAGATGCTCGACACCTACACCGCGCGTGAGTGTCCGGACCTCCGGACCGCGGCGTATGCGGTTGCCCTCGAACGGGTCGGTCACGCGCACGAGATGCGCGGTCTCTTCCCCTGAACCTTTTTCTTCGTCGGGTTTCCTCTCTCGCTTCGCTCGCTGCGGGAACCGCTCCTCGAAAAATCTTCACCAAAAAGGCCGGACGCTCGCGGTGCTCGCGTCCGGAGGACCTCGCTCGGACATCCCGCCAATGGCCACTTCTGCCGGCTATCGAAACACCTAGCTTGGCCGGCTATACGTTCAGTTGTAGCCTCTCCATCTGTAGCCGCACTCCGTACATTTGAAAAAGCGGGTCGGGGGTTCGTCCGCGCTCCCGGTCTGCTTGATGGTGTACCACGCCTTCCGGGTGCCGCACTCCTCGCATTTCACGTCCTCCGTGGTGGGTTTGCCCTCGAACTCCGCGCCCTCCTCCGTCTCGATGAGCTCGTCGCCGGCCTGCTCCTCGGTGGAGGTGTACTGCTCGCTCAGGTCCCTGTCCTTCGCGACGCGGTTGCCACAGGATTTACAGACCATCTCGTCGCCGTCCGAGTGCATCATCGACCCACAGTCGTCGCAGAACTGCATACTCGTGCTCCGGGGTCGAGGCCAAAAAATCAGTCGTCGTAGCCGCGGAGGCCGAGCCGCCTGGCGACGACCGGGCATCGGTAGACGCGGAAGTGGTTCATGTCGACGAGTTCGCGCACCTCGCTCCCCTCGTAGGTGCAGGTGGCGTCCGGAGGCGCGGAGAAGTGTTCACACTGCTCGCAGTAGCGGCGCTTCGGGACGACCGCCTCGCCGTTGACGACCTCGATGTCCTCGTCGAGCGCGGGGGCGATGAGCCCGTCGTCCTCCTCTTCGGGGGGTCCCTCGAGGAGCGTCGAGAGGTCGGCCTCGTCCGGCGTCTCCGTGGAGAGGTCCTCGAACGGGTCGTCGTCGGGAGTGACCTCGCCGAGGTCGGTGAAGGGGTCAGACTCGACTTCCACATCGTCGAGTTCGTCCAGCGGGTCCACGCTGTCCGCGGTGTCCTCCCGGTCCTGTTCACTCATCGTCCTCGCTCCGGTCGCCCGTGAGGCGTGGCTTCCCGAAGAAGCCGCTGGCCGGTTCGACCCCCCGGACCTGCGTATCGCAGTGCGGGCAAGCGGGCTCCGTGAGGAGGGCGATGTTCACGGACTCACCGCACGCGCCGCAGTTCGCCTGGTCGACGCCTTCGATGGCGGCTTCGTGTTTCAGCCGGTCGAGCGTCCCGTCTTCGGAGCCGGACGACCGGAGCTGGACGACGGCGTGGGCGACGCGCGTGAGCTTCCCGTCGAGGTCCGCCATCGCCTCCTCGGTGTCGTCGAGCCGGTCGTCGTGTGCGACGACGGTGTCGCGGAAGTCCTCGAACTCCTCGCGGAACTCCGCGACGGAGCGTTCGAGGTCGTCGAGTTGCGCGAACTCCTCGTGGTCGTGGTCCGCCGGGGCACGGCTCTCCGCCTCCTCTTTCACCTGGAGGACGCGTCGGCGGACGTCGTCGAGTTTGTTCTCCGTATCCGCCTCGATATCCGCTTTGAGATCGGCAAGCGCCTCCTCCGACGGCTGCTGGCGGGCCTCGACCACCGCTTCGACGACGGCCTCGATGTCGTCGGTATCGGCGAGTGACGCGTCCGATTCGGTCGCGAGCCGATACGCGTTCACGAGGCGCTGTACGAACGTCTCCCGGCTCACCCCCTGTTCTTCGGCACGCTCGTCGAGCCACCGTGTGAGGTCATCAGGCAACGGCTCTGACAACCTCCCCCCGTCTTGAGACTCGCTTGCCATTCTACCCCATCGTAACGCCGGATAGCAGTTAAGAGTTCGCCCGGAAACAACAGGATTCACCGGATCTTCCGCACGTCGCTGATGTCGAAGCCGGCGTCGCCGATCTCGGTCTCGAAGCGGACGATGTTCTCCTCCTCGATGCGCGAGAGGACGCCGCGGAACTGCCTGACGACGAGGGTCCGGGCGCGGGTGGAGCCGCCGGACTCCCACTCGAACATGAGCGTGCCCGCAGCGCTATCGACGAGCTGGCCGTGCTGTTCCGCCGTGAGCGTCTCGTGGTTCACGCGGATGAGGATGAGCCCGCCCCACCGGTGGGCAGCCCGGGAGATTCCCTTCAGCAGTTGGGGGATCTCGTTCCACGAGAGGTCGTCCTCGGCCGCGCTGATGAGGTCCGTGAGCGAGTCGATGACGACGAGGTTCCCCTCCGCGTGTTCGGACAGCCGGTCGCCGAGTGCTTCGGGGACGCTCGTCCGGTCGTCGTCCGCACCGAGGTCGGTGATCGTCGCCGTGCGCTCGGAGTACCAGTTCCGCGGGACCGGTGAGAGCCGGAAGTACTCCGGGGAGAGGTCGTGGAAGGTGACCGCGTCCATCGAGGCGTCCACCAGTTCGGGGTCGAGGGCGTGTTCCATCTCCTGGCGGACCTGCTTGCGGTCGGCCGTAAACGAGACGTAGTGGACCTCGGGCGGGACGGTCGTCCCCTCGTCGATGTCGCCGTAGTAGAGGTCGAACAGCTCCTCGTCGGCGGTGGCGAGCGCGTTCATCACGGCGGTGGTGTACATGAACTCGCGGGACCCGGCCCCGGCCTCGCCGGACAGGAGGACGACGCTCCCCGAGGGGGCACCGCCACTGATGGTGGTGTCGAGGCGGCGGATACCGAACGGGATGCGCTGCATACCCGTTCTTGTGACGGATGCTATTTAAAATCGGGCGCACGGACAGCACCCCGCTCGGCGGAGGAGACGACGAGCACGTCACCCGACACGTTCGCGCGGTCGAGCGCCTCCCGGCCGGCCGCTCGGGCCGCGTCCGCGCGAGCCGCGTCGGTCACACCGAACACCGCCGGGCCCCACGATGACTGGCCCACGCCGACCACGGCTGGCGACGACGAGAGGGCGTTGACCAGCTCGCCTGCCGGGGGGCGATACACCCCGCCCTGCTCGTCGGCGTACCACGCGCCGTTGAGCCGCCCGAACGCGCTCACGGCCGCCCCGAACTCCGCGAGGTCACCCTCGGCGACGGCGGGGAGGATGCGTCGCGAGAGGATGCCCGCGAGTTCGTCGCCGAGGGCGGGGTCGGCCCGTTCGACCACGGCGCGCATGCTCTCGTCCTCCGCGTTCCCGCTCCGTCCCGAGGGTGCGTCCGGGACGACGAGGACGAACCGCCAGTCCCCGGGGAGGGTGTGGCGGGCGACGACGGGGGGGACGGTCCACTCGCCGACGGCCGGGGTCTGGGTGGTGAACTGCTCGACGGGGTGGCCGGCGTCCACGACGAACCCCCCGGCCTCGAAGCCCGCGACGCCGACCCCCGACCGGCCGCCGCGACCGAGCGCGGGGGCGTGTTCGCGCACGTCGACCGCGACCCCGTGTGCGTCCGCGATCGCCGTGAGCGTCGCGAGCGCGAGCTGGGTGCCAGAGCCGAGCCCCGTGTGCCGTGGCAGCGTCTCCTCCACGCGGACGAGTGCACCCTCCACGTCGAGGAGGGCACACGCTCGAGACGCGTACTCGGCGACGAGCTCGTCCGGGCAGTCGAGTTCGTCGTGGGCCTCGGCCGTGACGGTCACGCGCGGCTCCGAGAGCGCGACGCCCACGCCGCCGTAGAGGCGCTCGTGCGCGAGCGAGAGGTTCTGAAAGCCGAAGTGGAGCCGTGCGCCGGCCGAGACCCGTGCCATCGGTTCGTCTGGGGGCGAGAGGAGTAATTCGCTTTCGCCACCGGCACCATCTGACTGCAACGTCTGTCCGGAGGACGGGAGTTAAGCCGCTCCGGGTCCAGCGGCGAGTATGAGCCAGCAGGAATCCCCGAAACGGGAGAAAGACGAGACGCTCCGGTCCCGGGAAGTCACCGAGGGGCCGGAGCGTGCCCCCCACCGCGCGATGTTCCGCGCGATGGGGTTCGACGACGAGGACCTCTCCTCGCCGATGGTCGGCATCGCCAACCCCGCGGCCGACATCACGCCGTGTAACGTCCACCTCGACGACGTGGCGGGCGCCGCCCTCGACGGCGTCGACGCCGCGGGCGGCATGCCCATCGAGTTCGGCACCATCACCATCTCCGACGCCATCTCGATGGGGACGGAGGGGATGAAAGCCTCCCTCATCTCCCGGGAGGTCATCGCCGACTCCGTCGAACTGGTCGCCTTCGGCGAGCGCATGGACGCGCTCGTCACCGTCGCCGGCTGTGACAAGAACCTCCCCGGGATGCTGATGGCCGCCATCCGCACGGACCTCCCGAGCGTCTTCCTCTACGGCGGCTCCATCATGCCCGGCCAGCACGACGGCCGCGACGTGACCATCGTCCAGGTGTTCGAGGGCGTCGGCGCCTACGCGCAGGGCGAGATGTCCGCCGAGGAGCTGGACGACTTAGAGCGCCACGCCTGCCCCGGCGCGGGGTCGTGTGGCGGGATGTTCACCGCGAACACGATGGCCTCCATCTCCGAGGCGCTCGGCATGGCGCCGCTCGGCTCCGCGAGCGCCCCGGCCGAACACCCCGAGCGCTACGAGGTGGCCGAACGCGCCGGCGAACTCGCCCTCGAGGTGGTCGAGGCGGACCGCAAACCCTCCGACATCCTCTCACGCGAGAGCTTCGAGAACGCCATCGCCGTCCAGACCGCCATCGGCGGTTCGACGAACGGGGTCCTCCATCTCCTCGCGCTCGCCGCCGAGGCCGGCATCGACCTCGACATCGACGACTTCGACGAGATCTCCAGGCGAACGCCGAAGATCGCCGACCTCCAGCCCGGCGGCCAGAGCGTCATGAACGACCTCCACGAGATCGGTGGGGTGCCGGTCGTCATCCGTCGCCTGCTCGACGCCGGGCTCATCCACGGCGACGCGATGACCGTCACCGGTCGCACCATCGCGGAGGAACTCGCGGAACTCGACCTCCCCGCGGACGAGGATATCGACGCGGACTTCCTCTACACCGTCGACGAGCCCAAGCAGGCCGAAGGCGCCATCAAGATCCTGAAGGGGAACCTCGCGCCCGACGGCGCGGTGCTGAAGGTCACCGGCGACGACAAGTTCCACCACGAGGGGCCGGCGCGAATCTTCGAGAACGAGGAGGACGCGATGGCCTACGTCCAGGAGGGACACATCGAGTCCGGCGACGTCATCGTCATCCGGAACGAGGGGCCGAAAGGCGGCCCCGGGATGCGCGAGATGCTCGGTGTCACCGCCGCCGTCGTCGGTGCGGGCCACGAGGACGACGTGGCGCTGCTCACCGACGGTCGGTTCTCGGGTGGCACGCGTGGCCCCATGATCGGCCACGTCGCCCCCGAAGCGTTCGTGGGCGGCCCCATCGCCGCGCTGGAGGAGGGTGACGAGATCACGGTCGATATCCCGAACCGGACGCTGGAGGTCGACCTCTCCGACGAGGAGCTCGACGCCAGACTCGCGGACTGGGAACAGCCCGAACCGGCCTACGACTCCGGCGTCCTCGCGAAGTACGGGATGCTGTTCGACTCCGCGGCTAACGGGGCGGTGACGAACCCCGGCGTGAAGCGGAACGACTGAACGGACGCTCGGTTTCTACTCCCGCCCGAACCACTCGTCTTCGAGCAGCCCGAACCGGACGAAATCCTCCCACTCGCCGCCGTTGAGCGCCTCCTCCCGGTGGCGACCCTCCTCCGTGAACCCCAGTTTCTCCAGGACGCGAAGCGAGCCACCGTTGCTCTCGAAGGCCGCCGCGGTCACCTTGTGGAGACCGAGCCGACCGAACGCGTGCGAGAGCAGCAGCCGCGAGCCCGCCGTGGCGTAGCCGTTGTCCCACTCCTCGCGGGCGACCCAGAAGGCGAGTTCGCCGCGTCGGAACGAGACGTCGTTCGGCTGCTCCCGTGAGAGGATGGCGAGCCCCACCGCGTCGCCGTTGTGGCAGATGAGCAGGGCGAGCGATCGGCTCTCGCGGCCGAACCGGCCGCCGAGATACGCCTCGAGATCGCCGCGGTCACGGGGGTAGAGGTCCGAACGGCTGGCGCGCACGGCCGGGTTGTTCCACTCACGGAGCAGAAACGAGGTGTCTGCCTCCGTCGCGGGACGCAGCGTCACGCGGTCGCCATCGAGGAATACGGGGCCGGGCATACCTGACGGTCACGCGGCGAGTACAAAAAACGTGGCTGGCAAGAGGTCGCTCGAGTGCCATTCCGTAGACGGCAACGGGGGCCGCTGCGCGCGGCTCCGTGCTTCCATTTCTGCTCCGCAGAAAGTGGGACCGCTGAGAGTCGAACTCAGGTCCTACGGACCCCATCCGCAGAGGATACCACTACCCCACGGTCCCAGTCGCGTACTGCATTCTAACCGATGGCGGATGGGTGGATAAGGGCTTCGTTTCGGCGTGGGGATGTGTCCTCTGAGAGCCACCAGAATTTTTTAGCAGGCGTGAGTTTGCCGAGGTGAGATGCTCCTGCAGACCGGCATCGTCGGTCGGATAGACGAGTACGTGAGAACACAGCTCTTGCCGAACTCGATCGAGTTCGCGACGGACCTCGCCGCGTTCGTCATCACGCTGGCGGTGGTGTACGTCGTCGGGAAGGCGGTGGCCGTTCCGGTCGTTCGTCGGGTGCTCGAAGCCCGCGGCATCGACCGGACGATCGTCCAGCCCGGGATGAAGGTGGTCCGGGCGGCGGTGCTGTTCGTCGCCTTGGCCGTGGCGATGGCGGTCGCCGGCTTCGGGAGCCTCTTGGCCTCCTTCGCGACGGTGGCCGCGGCGCTCACGCTCGCCATCGGGTTCGCGGCGCAGGACCTCATCGGCAACGTCGTCGCCGGGGTGTTCCTCATCTCGGACCCGAAGGTGAAGATCGGTGACTGGATCGAGTGGAACGGCAAGTCGGGCGTCATCGAGGACATCAGCTTCCGCGTCTCGCGCGTGCGGACGTTCGACAACGAACTCATCACCGTCCCGAACAGCGAGATCGCGAACACGGCGCTCACGAACCCGGTCGCGAAGGACAAACTCCGCGTGACGTTCACCTTCGGCGTGGGCTACGACGACGACCTCGACCACGCGAAGGCGGTCATCGTCGAGGAGGCGGAGAAGCACGACGGCATCCTCGACGACCCCGCGCCGTCGGTGCGCGTGACGGAGCTCGCCGACTCCTACGTCGGGCTCCAGTCGCGCATCTGGATCGACGAGCCGAGTCGCGCTGACTTCGTGAAGACCCGCTCGGAGTACGTCCAGGCCGTGAAAGAGCGGTGTGACGCCGAGGAGATCGAGATGCCGTACCCCTACCGCGAACTCACGGGGTCGGTGGAGATGACGAACGGGCCCGAACGGGCCGCGGCCGCGGACGACTAAACGAGCACGCGGTCGAGGTCGACGACCGTCGCCGCTTCTTCCTCGGGATCACCGACGAGCGTCCCCAGACAGACGGCCGCGCCGTTCGGCGTGTAACAGGCCACCTGCTCGCCGCGCTCGCCCTCGCAGTCGATGACGCCGGGGGCGTAGACGGGCGCGCCCTCCGCGACCTGTTCGGCCGCGCTGGGCGCGATGACGACGTGCGGGAGGTCGAGCGCGTCGAGGGCTTCTTCGGCCGGGGCGACGACCTCACGGAGCCACGCGTCGTCCCCTTCCTCCCGGTACTCGGCGAGCGCGTCGGCCACGTCGTGCATCGTGACCATGCTCGCGTCCGTGTAGCCGCCCGTGGCCGTGCGCCGGAGCGCACCCATGTGCGCGCCCGTCCCGAGCGCGAGCCCCAAATCGTGACACAGCTTCCGGATGTAGGTGCCGGACTCACACCGGATGCGGAGGAGGGCGCGACGCGCCTCCGTTTCGAGGATGTCGATGGCGTGGATGCGCCGTGAGCGGAGGCGGCGCGAGACCGCGCTCTTCCGGGGTGGTTTCTGGTAGATCTCCGTCTCGAACTCCGCGGCGATGGCGGGGAAGTCGTCCGGGATGCGGCCGTGGGCCTCGAAGACGGTGACGTACTCCTTCACCGCGTCGTCGAAGATCTGAGCCGCACGGGTCGCGTCCCCGAGGAGGACGGGGAGACAGCCCGTGACCTTGGGGTCGAGGGTGCCGGAGTGGGCCGCTCGCTCGACGTCGGTCATATCGCGGAGCCAGCCGGCGACCTGGTGTGCCGAGGGGCCGGGCGGCTTGTCGAGGTTCACCACCCCGAAGGAGAGCACCTCCTCGACCGTGCGGTCGGCGGGAGCGGGACGCATCAGAAGTCGTAATCGACGGTGACGGGCGTTTTCCCCTCGTCGCCCTCGGGATTGTACGCCTCGACGACGGTACCGATGGCCTCGACGACGCCGTCGGGGTCCAGCCGTGCCGTGTTGAGGACGAGGTCGTAGATGGAGAGGTCGTAGATATCTATGCCGTAGTAGTCCTGATAGCGGTGCGCCTCGCTCTCGGAGCGGGCCTTCGTCTCCTTGCGCGCCAGCTCCTCGGACTTCTCCTCGCGCTCGGAGATGCGCTTCGCCCGGACGGACAGCGGGGCGTCAAGCCAGATGCGGAAGTCGGCGTGTTCACCGGCCATCCAGCCCGCGAGCCGGGATTCGAGGACGAGATCGTCCGACTCCGCGGCGATCTTCCGGAGCCGTCGGTCGAGATCGCGGTCGATGTCGTCCTCCTCTTCGGCGAGCTTGTTCAGTTCGAGGGGGGTGAGCCCCCGCTCCGCGGCGAGCTCACGGAAGATGTCGCCGCCGCTGACGTGCTCGTAGCCGAGGAGGTCCGCGAGCTTGGCGGCCGCGGTAGATTTGCCGGAGCCCGCCGGGCCCGAGATGGTAATCAGCATGTAATCACTCCGGCGGGGCCGTTAAAATGGATTACCCTTTTGCGGGGGTGTGTGGCCGAGGGACACGCCCCACCGGCGCGATGCCGGGGCTGGCGTTACGTCGACGGAGTCGTCTGGATGTGCAGCGCCTTCCGGATGATCTGGGTGAAGCCCATCGAGCAGACGAAGTACCAGAGGATCCACGCCTGCAGCGGGCCGAGCACGCCTTCCGTCCACGTGACGGTGCCGACGAGCGGCATGGTGAACGACTCCGGGGTCGGCGTCCGGGTGAGGATCATCCAGTACATCCAGAGGAACACCGGGATGGTGAGCAGCATGATCCACACCATCGGGCGGAACTGCTCTTTGAACATCCCCATCTGGTCGCCCATCGCCTCCATCTGCTCCTCCTGAATCTTCTCCAACTCGTCGTCGTCGCCGCGCTCCTGGGCGTCCTTGCGGCGCTGTTGGATTTCCTTCATCTGCTCCTGGTACTTCCCCATCTTCTCCATGTCCATCAGGTTCGACTGGAGGATGGTGGAGTAGAGCCCCGTAAAGAGCGCGAGGACGAGGACGACGGCGTAGAAGGGGAGCATCGCGTCGACCGGTCCGAGGAAGATGTCGATGGTCCGGCCGATGGCGTTGCGGACGCTCGCCACGGAGTAGCCCGCGAACAGCCCGACCGCGCCGAGTGCGGCCAGCTTGTCGTACTTCGACCACGAGGAGTCCTCGTCGATCTCGGGCGATTCCACGTCCGATTCGAGCCCCTCGCGGACGGCGTCGGGGTCCGTGACGCGGAACCCCTCCCCGCCGTCGTCTTCCAGGAGGCCTTTCTCGATGAGCCGGCCCCACTGCCCACTGGTGAGGGAGTCGGAGACATCGGCCCAGGCGACGGTGCCGTCCTCGGACCGGTCGAGGACGACCTCCAGCGCGTCGGCCATGGCCGGGTCCTCGCTGACGAGGTCCTCGACCCGTTGTGCGGTACGTACCATTACGCCCCTCTAGCCCGGGGTGGCTTATCAACGTTTTACTGTCGGATGAGCCCCTCGAAGGTCCCCTGCAACACGGGCTCGCTCTCGCGCGTGCAGTCGAACACCGCCTCGACCTCGAGGTTCCCGTCCGGCCGCTCCGCGACCGTCTCGAACGTCACCTCCGAGTGGACCTCCTCCCCGGTCCAGACGGGCCGCCGGAAGTGGAACGTCATCCGGCGCGCGAGTACGTCGAACTCGCCGCCGACCTTCGTGGGGAGCGTCGCCGTGAGCAGCCCCTGGACGAGCAGTTGTCCGTCGGCGTTCTCCTCGACGTGGTGGTCGCCCGCGTCGCCCGAGAGCTCCGTGAACTGCCTGACGTCGGCCTTCGTGAACGTGCGGTCGAAGGCGTGGGTCTCGCCCGCGCTCGGTGTCATAGCCGGGGCGACGACGGGCGCGGACAAAAAGCCGCAGGCCGAGGGTCGTCCACTCAGAAGATGTAGGGGTCGTCCGGGCCGCCCGCACCGGGCGCGACCCACAGGCCGTCGCCGTCCCGCTCGATCTCGCCGCTCGCGGAGAGCTCCTCGATGACCTCCTCGGCCTCGTGTTCCGGCATCCCGAGCGTCGTCGCCACGCCGCGCGTGGAGAGCCCGTCGGCCTCCTCGATGATGCGTCGGACCTCGTCGCCGGGTGCCTCGTCGCCGTTCTCGAAATCGCCGTACATGGTTGCTACTCCGCGCTGGGGGAAGCGACTATATGAGTCTTTCACTCGACTCGCTGTGTCGTGATTATCCGTGGAGGAACGGCGCTGTATCCTGTCGGATACTGCAAATACACTAAATACAGTGGAATACAACAAATACATATGCCCATCGACATCGACACGTTCGAATCGTCCTCGCCGGAGCGCCTGCAGAAGAACGGCGAGACGAACGCCGAACGCGTCATGCGGTTCCTCGCTTCGAACCCGGACCAGGCGTTCACGCAGAGCGAGATCCGGGACGCGACTGGCGTGAAAGCCGGGAGCATCAGCGTCGTCCTCTCCCGGCTCGAGGACCGGGGGCTCGTCCGTCACAAGGGGAACTACTGGGCACTCGGAACGGACGCCGACATCGCAGCCTACACCAGCCTCTCGGAGAGCACGCGGGCGGCGAACGAGCGCTTCGGCGAGGAGGACATGGAGGAGTGGCTGGAACACGCCGTCGACGAGGACGGCGAATGAGCTACCGGCGGGGCGATGTCGTCTGGGGACCGGACCCGTTCAAATCCGGGGAGAACCCCCGTCCGTGGCTTATCCTGAACAACGGATCCCACCCCTTCGGCGATGAACAGTACATGACGGTCACGCTGACGACGACACCGCACGACGGGACCGTGCCGATCGAGGAGGCAGACTGGATCGAAGGCGGGATGCCTCGCCAGAGCTACGCCTCTCCGTGGGCGGTCGCCTCACCGAAACACGCCGCGCTCGTTCGCCGGCAGGGCCGACTCGACGAGTCGTTCGTCCGGACCGTCGTCGACGAGCTGGGGACGTATCTCGAACCACCAGCGGACGACCGGTGAGAGAAGGCGAGAGGGCCGCTCAGACGCGCTTCTCGATGGCGGCTTCGAGATCCGCCCACACCTCGTCGGGCGTCTGTTCGCCGTCGATGGTGACGAACGCCTCCTCGCCCTCGTAGAAGTCGATGACGGGTTGGGTGTTCTCCTCGAAGACGCGGAGCCGCTCGCGGACGGTCTCCTCGGTGTCGTCCTCGCGCTGGACCAGCTCGCCGCCACAGTCGTCACAGACACCGTCCGCTTCGGGCGGGGCGAACTCGACGTGGTAGTTCGCGCCACAGTCGTCACAGACGCGCCGGCCCGTGAGGCGGTCGACCAGCTCCTCCGTGGAGACATCGAGCGACGCGACGACATCGAGCTCCGTGATGGAGTCGAGATACTCCGCCTGGTCGAGGTTGCGCGGGTAGCCGTCGAGGACGTAGCCGTCCGCGTTCTCCAGGGCGGTCTTCACGATCTCGTTGACGACGGCGTCGGGCACGAGCTCGCCGGCTTCCATGTACTCGCGCGGCGTGTCGTGCTCCAGGTCGAGATCGGAGATGTCCATGTCCTTGTTCGCGCGGAGCGCGTCGCCCGTGGTGACGTGTTCCACGTCGAACCGGTCGGCGATACGCTTCGACTGCGTCCCCTTCCCTGCCCCCGGCGGCCCGAGCAGCAGGATGTGTGGCTGGCTCATTACAGCGGTCGTTCTCCCGGCCGCCTAAAAGAGTTATACAATCACGCCGAGCTTACCGCCCATGGACCCCGTCGAACGCACCCGCCGTACGTACGAGGCCATCGCGGAGGCGTACCACGACCGGACGAAGGACCTCACCGCGCTCGTTCCCGCGATCGAAGCGTTCTGCGGCCGCCTGCCACCGGAGCCGCGCGTCCTCGATGCCGGCTGTGGCCCCGGTCGGGACGCCGCGATGCTCGCCGCCCGGGGATGTGACGTGGTGGGGGTCGACTTCGCCCGTGCACCCCTTCACATCGCCCGCGACGAGTGTGCGGCCGAGCTGGTGCAGGGTGACCTCCGGGCGCTCCCCTTCCGCGAGAGGAGGTTCGACGGCATCTGGGCGTGTGCCTCGCTGCTCCACCTGCCGGTGGCGGACCTCACGGACACCCTCGCCGCGTTCCACGACCTCCTCTCGCCTGGTGGAGTCCTCTTCGTCTCCGTCCAGCGCGGCCGGGACGAGGAGCACGACGAGCGGGTCGTCCAGCACGAGGGGGAGGCAGGTCGCTACTTCCGGTTCCACACGGCCGCGGCGATGGAGGACCACCTGCGGGAGGCCGGGTTCACCGTCGAGGAGTTGGAGACGGACGACGAGGGGTGGGTGACGGGGTTCGCACGTCGGTAGCTTCTTTCTCCTTCCCGTGAATCATCGGCCAATGGACTCACGAGAGCGCCGGGTGACGCTCGTCCGCGCCCTCCACGCACACCGGGGCGAGACCGAGACACTCCGCATCGAGGCCGGCGGGGAGACGCTGGAGTTCTCGAACAGCGTGCTCCGGGTCCCGGCCCCCGTCGAGACGGTCGAGCCGTTCCTCGCGGAGCATCCCGTGTTCAAGGTGAAACAGCCCGAGACCAGAAAGGCATCCGAGGGCGTCACGTTCGTCTCCGCGAAGGCCGACGCGAACCACCTCGCGGGGTTCATCGATGCCGTCTTCGAGGACCTCTTCTCGCTCGGCGATGGCTACGATCTCGCCGTCTCCGTCGTCGACTGACCTTCGTGGACGGGTCGGTAGCTTTTCCCACCATCCCGGAGAACGCCCGACAGATGTACATCGTCATCGTCGGTGCGGGCGACATCGGGACCCCGCTCATCGAGATCGCGACAGCTGGTGGCAACGAGGTGGTCGTCGTCGAGCGGGACCCCGAGAAGGCCGAGCAGGCCGCGAGCGCCTTCGACTGCCTGGTCATCAACGCCGACGCGACGGTGAAAGAGACGCTCGTCGACGCCGGTGCGGACCGGGCGGACGCCCTGCTCTCGACGACCGACCGGGACGCGACGAACATCATGGTCTGTCTGCTCGCACAGGAGCTCGAGGTGCCGGACATCGTGAGCGTCGTCCACGACCCCCAGCACATGGCGCTGTTCGAGCGCATCGGCGTGAACACGATGGAGAACCCCCAGCGGCTCATCGCGGAGTACCTCTATCGCGCGGTGAAACGCCCCTCCATCGTCGACTACATGCGCGTCGGCGAGGAGGCCGAGGTGTTCGAGATCGTCGTCGGGAAGGAGGCACCCATCGCGGGCAAGACCATCGCCGACGCGGACCGCGAGGGGCTGCTTCCCGAGGACCTCCTCATCGTCGCCATCGAACGTGACGGGGACGGGCCACCGATCACGCCGCGCGGAAACACCGTCATCCACGAGGCAGACCTCCTCACGGTCTACGCGGCCGAAGGGGCGACCCCGGACGTGACCGACGTGTTCGGGCACCACGAGGACCACGACTGAACGATGCGCCGCGAAACGGTTCGAGGCGTTCCTGCCGACCTCGCGACCATCCTCCGGGACGTCGGCTCGCTGGTGGCGATGCAGTCGGTGTTGATGAGTGTCACGACGCTCGTCGCCCTCGGCTTCGCGGAGTGGTACCCCGCACTCGCGTTCGCGCTCGCCGCGGGCGTGACCGCGGGCGCAGGACTGCTCGCCCGTCGGGCGTTCGCCGACGCGCCCGCCCCCCGGATGAAACACGGGATGGTCATCGCCGCGGGCGGATGGTTCACGACGGCGCTGTTCGGTGCGCTCCCCCTGCTTCTGGCCGCCCATCTCACCCCCACCGCGGCGATGGCCGCGTTCGTCCCCGCGGGGGCCTCGTGGGACCCCGTCACGGTCTGGGGTGTGACCTCTCGCTCCTCGCTCGTCTACTTCCGCGACCCCCTCCACGCCCTGTTCGAGTCGATGAGTGGGTGGACCGGGTCGGGGCTCACGATGGCGGTCCACGAGCCCTCGCTCCCACACGCGGTGCAGTGGTGGCGCTCGTTCATCCAGTGGGTCGGCGGCGTGGGCGTCATCGTCCTCACCGTCTCCATCCTCGCGCGGCCCGGCTCGGGCTCGTACGCGCTCTACCGCTCGGAGACGCGCGAGGAACGCATCCACCCGAGCGTCGTCTCCACCGTGCGGACGGTGTGGAAGATCTTCGTCGGGTACACCGTGTTCGCGGTGGTGCTCCTCTTCGGGGCCATCGTCGCTAGCGCGCCCGACCTCCCCGTGGGCGAGGCGGCGTGGCAGGCTGTCAACCACGCCATGACCGGCCTCTCGACGGGTGGGTTTTCGGTCACGGACAACTCCATCGAGACGTACAATTCGCCGCTCATCGAGGGCGTCCTCCTCCCGGTCATGACTCTCGGGGCCATCGCGTTCCCGGTTCACTACGGCATCCTGAAGAACCGCGACCTCCGGCCGCTCGTGTCGGACCTGCAAACCCGGTGGCTGTTCGTCCTGCTTCTCGTCGGCTCCGTGCTCCTCGTCGCGCAGAACCTCCTTTTCGCCGCCCGGCTCGGCACCCTCGGCACGTTCGTCGAGGTGACGGGCGTCTCGGCCGCACGGGTCGACGCCGCACGGGACGGCGTCTTCCAGTTCGTCTCCGCGCTCACCTGCACGGGCTTTCAGTCCTCGCCCATCGGCCGCTGGTCCGACGGCGGGAAGCTCATCCTCGCGGGGGCGATGACCGTCGGCGGGGCCGCGGGCTCTACGGTCGGCGGCATCAAGGTCATCCGCGCGTACACCGTCTCGAAGGGCATCAGATGGCAGTTCTCGCGGGTGTTCCTCCCGGCCTCGGCCGTCGTCACCGCCACCCTCGGCGACCGACGGCTCGCGCGCGAGGAGATGGAACGTGAGTTCTCGGAGGCCGCCATCGTCTCGCTGCTCTGGCTCATCGTGCTGTTCGCCTCGGCACTCGTCCTCACCAACGTCACCGGCGCGCCGTTCGTGGACGCCTTCTTCGAGGTCGCCTCGGCCCAGGGGAACGTCGGGCTCTCGACGGGCATCACGGGGCCGACGATGCCCCGGCTCGCGGAGGCGATGTTCCTCCTGAACATGTGGGTCGGTCGGCTCGAGATCATCCCCATCCTGGTGTTCGTCCGGGCCGCCCTCTACGGGCTGAACCCCTGAGTTCTTGGGTGCCGAGCGGGGAGGTGGGGTATGGAAGACGTGCTCGTCCCCGGCACGCGCGACGTGCGGGCCTCGCTCGACAATCCGGAATCGGACACCGTCGTCGTCGCCTGCCCCCCGCATCCGCAGATGGGTGGGAAGCGCACCGACACCCGACTCCAGGCCGTGAGCGACGCGCTCGGGGAGTCGGGGACCGCCTGCCTCCGGTTCGACTACGGCGAGTGGGATGCAGGTCCAGGAGAGCTCGCGGACGCGCGGAACGCCCTCGCGTGGGCGCGGGAGGAGTATTCTACTATCGGGCTGTTCGGCTTCTCCTTCGGCGGCTGTCTCGCGCTGTGTGCGGCCGCGGCGGAGCCGGACCTCGCGGCAGTGTCGGCGCTCGCGCCCGCCGCGCGCATCTCCGCGGCGGTGGACGCGGTGGAGGCGCTTCCGGACATCGCCTGCCCGGTCCACGTGCTCTACGGGGAGCGCGACTCGACAGCCGACTGGGAGCCGGTCGTCGAGCGAGCCCGCGAACTCGGCTTCGCGGTGGAGGGGATGGGCGCCGACCACTTCTTCGTCGGCCAGGCCCCGAAAGTGGCAGCCCGGGTCGCGGGGTTCCTCACCGACCACCTGTAACCGAAGCTGAAAATCGGACGAGGGCGACGGTGTGCCGTTCACCCCCTCCCGGCAAGCTCTGCCACGGCTCGCCCGTCCCGGAACCGTTTTTACTGCCCCCTTCACATCGTCGGTATGCCGACGGAGTCCGTCACGGATTACGACCCCTCACTGGGGAGGAAGTTCATTTTCGTCACCGGCGGCGTCATGTCGGGGCTCGGTAAAGGAATCACAGCCGCCAGCACGGGCAGGCTGCTGAAGAACGCCGGCTTCGACGTGACCGCCGTCAAAGTCGACCCGTATCTGAACGTCGACGCGGGGACGATGAACCCCTACCAGCACGGGGAAGTGTACGTACTGAAAGACGGTGGGGAGGTCGACCTCGATCTGGGGAACTACGAACGGTTCCTCGACATCGACATGACGTTCGACCACAACGTCACCACCGGGAAGACCTACCAGCACGTCATCCAGAAGGAGCGTGCCGGCGATTACCTGGGGAAGACCGTCCAGATCATCCCCCACATCACCGACGACATCAAGCGTCGCATCCGGGAGGCCGCCGAGGGCCACGACGTCTGTCTCGTCGAGGTCGGTGGCACCGTGGGTGACATCGAGGGGATGCCGTATCTCGAAGCCCTTCGCCAGTTCGCCCACGAGGAGGAGGACGACGACTTCCTGTTGATGCACGTCACGCTCGTCCC
Organism: Natronomonas sp. EA1; assembly: GCF_051195035.1. Taxonomy (NCBI): domain Archaea; kingdom Methanobacteriati; phylum Methanobacteriota; class Halobacteria; order Halobacteriales; family Natronomonadaceae; genus Natronomonas; species Natronomonas sp. EA1. Next base: position 726,207 of record NZ_JBNTJV010000001.1, on the reverse strand, counting down.
CTACTCGAAGAACGGCGAACAGAAGACGAAGCCCACCCAGCACAGCGTGAAGGAGCTGCGCTCGATCGGCCTCCAGCCCGACGTGCTCATCGGGCGCTCGGCGGACAAACTCGACCCCGAGACGAAAGAGAAGATCGCGCTGTTCTGTGACGTGCCCACGGAGGCCGTCTTCTCCAACCCGGACGTGCCGGACATCTACCACGTCCCGCTGATGGTCGAGGAGGAGGGGCTCGACGACTACGTCATGGACCGCCTCGATATCGCGAACGAGGCCGACCCCCACGAGGAGCGCACCCGCGAGTGGCGCGAGCTCGTCACCCGCGAGAAGCAGGGGACGGTCGACATCGCCCTCGCCGGGAAGTACGATTTGGAGGACGCCTACCTCTCCGTTCACGAGGCGCTGAAACACGCCGGCCTCCAGCACGGCGTCGACGTGAACGTCCTGTGGGTCGACACCGAGGAGATGAACGGCGAGCACACATCGCGCCTGGAGGAGGCCGACGGCCTCGTCGTCCCCGGCGGATTCGGCCAGCGCGGCACGGAAGGCAAGATCGAGGCCATCCGCTACGCCCGCGAGCACGACGTGCCCTTCCTCGGGCTCTGTCTGGGCTTCCAGATGGCCGTCGTCGAGTACGCCCGCAACGTCTGCGGGCTCGAGGGAGCGAACTCCGCCGAACTCGACGAGGAGACCGCCCACCCCGTCATCGACATCCTCCCCGAGCAGTACGAGGTGGAGGACATGGGCGGGACGATGCGGCTCGGCGCCCACGAGACGGCGATCGAGTCGGGCACCATCGCCGAATCGCTCTACGGCGGCGGCTCCTGTACCGAGCGCCACCGCCACCGCTACGAGGTGAACCCCGAGTACATCGAGCAGCTGGAAAGCGCGGGGCTGAAGTTCTCGGGGACGGCTGGTAACCGTATGGAGATCCTCGAACTGTCATCGGAGGAGCACCCGTACTTCTTCGGGACGCAGTTCCACCCCGAGTTCCGCTCGCGCCCCGGCCGGGCCTCCCCGCCGTTCGTGGGGCTGCTCGACGCCGTCCTCGAGACGGAGGGTGGGAACTGATGGTCGACGTCGACTCGTTCATCCCCGAAGCCAAAGCAGAGATCGAAGACCAGATCGGTGACGCGAACGCCATCATCGCGCTGTCCGGGGGCGTCGACTCCTCCGTGGCGGCCGCGCTCGCCCACGAGGCCATCGGCGACCAGCTCACGGCCGTCTACGTCGACACCGGCCTGATGCGGAAGGGTGAGACCGAGGAGATCGCCGAGACGTTCGACTTCCTCGAGGGCCTCGAGATCGTCCACGCCGAAGAGCGGTTCTTCGAGGAACTTTCAGGAGTAACGGACCCCGAGGAGAAGCGCCACGTCATCGGCGAGCAGTTCATCCGTGAGTTCGAGCGCGAGGCGAAGGAGACGGACGCGAAGTACCTCGTGCAGGGGACCATCTACCCCGACCGCATCGAGTCGGAGGGGAACATCAAGTCCCACCACAACGTCGGGGGGCTGCCCGAGGTCGTGGACTTCGACGGCATCGTCGAACCCGTCCGGGACCTCTACAAGGACGAGGTCCGCGAGGTCGCCCGCGCGCTCGGCCTCGAGTCCGTCATCGCCGAGCGGATGCCGTTCCCCGGCCCGGGGCTCGCCGTCCGCGTCGTCGGCGAGGTCACCCCCGAGAAGGTGGAGGTGGCCCGCGAGTCGTGCCACATCGTCGAGGAGGAGACCGCGGAACACGAGCCGTGGCAGGCCTTTGCAGCGGTCATCGGCAAGGCCACGGGCGTCAAGGGTGACAACCGCGTCCACGGCTGGGTCGTCTGCGTCCGGTCCGTCGAGTCGCGCGACGGCATGACCGCGCGCGCACAGCAGCTGGACTGGGACACCCTCCAGCGCATCCAGTCGCGCATCACCGGCACGCTCGACAACGTCTCGCGCGTCGCCTACGACGTGACGCACAAACCGCCCGCGACCATCGAGTACGAATGAAAGCACTGCTCGTCGGGCCCGACACGGACGGGCTCATGGACGCCCTCGAGAAGGAGGGAGTCGAGGTCGTCCCCGTCGAGGGGACGGGCGCCCGCCCCGCGCTCGAGGACGCCGGGGTGCTCGAGGCCGACATCCTCATCATCACGGACGTCGGACTCTCGACCTCGATTCCCGTCGCGCGCGACCTGAAGGAGGACCTCCGCGTCCTGGTCTACTCCCGGGACAGCGTCCCGGAGTTCGTGCGCGGGAAGGCCGCGACCATCGTCGACCCCGAGCTCATCGCGGCCGACGTGGTCGCGGAGGAAGTGGCGGCGTCGACTAACTGAACCGTTTTCGCAGCGCGTCCACGTACCCCGTGGCCGGGAGAGACTCAGAGCGTCGCCGCGATGTAGGCGTCGACGGCCCGGACGGTCTCCGGGTCGAAGGTCCAGACGGCGTCCCACTCGCGAGGAGCTGTCTCGATGGCGACGAGTGCCGCGTGCTCCGCCTCCGGCGACGCCGGGGCGTAGACGACGAACCACGAGTCACGGTACTCCGTCGACTCCCCGCCGTGGACGGAGAGCGCGTCGATGGCGGGCGACCGGTCGGGGACGCCGTAGACGTGGACATCGGTGTTCGTCTCGCCGAGCCGCTCGTACACCTCCCGCGTGCCGAGCTCGTCGCGGAGCCGCGAGAGCCGCTGGAACGACGCACGCAGGGTCCCGCCGTCGCCGTCCAGCGCCAGCCGCTCGATACACCGCGAGAGGACGATGAGCAGGAGCTTCTCCTTGTTCGACTCCGGGTAGCCACGAAGAGAGAAGCGGGTCTCCGCGAGCTCCTCAATCACCGCCGGGAGTTCGAGGTCATCGAACCCACGGGTCGATGTGATGTAGAGGTCGGAGTTCACGAGCAGGACGGTCTCCTGCAGCGTCGAGAGCGGGGAGGTGGCGACGAGGTCGTCACCGTCCAGCAGGTAGAGCACGTCGGCGGCCTCGTCGGGGACCGCCGCCTCCCGGACGACGATCCCCTGATCCTCGAACGTCTCCTCCAGCAGGGTCTGGAACGGGCGTGGAACCGTCCGGTTGACGAGCGCGAGCGTCCGCTCCGGGCGGTCGGCCGTCCGGATGAACGAGAGCAGACTGTCCACGCGCACTACCTCACGTAGTCAGCTACGCGATATAAACCTGCGCGCTCAGCGGCGTTCGATGCGCTCGCCCAGCTCCGCGAGCCGGATGGAGCCGTCCCGGGTGAAGGGGACACCGTGGCCCATCGCCAGCACCTCGACGGCGGGCTCCTCGTCCGCGAGCTCGTGGATGGACTGGCGGACCCGCTCCGTGTCGTACGAGAGGTACCACGGGGACGGTCTGAGCTCCCCGTCGCGTTCCAACACGAGGTCGCCGACGAACGCGGCGTCCAGCGCGTCGCTCACGTAGGCGACGTGCCCGGGAGTGTGGCCGGGGGTGGCGTACACCCGGAAGGAGCCGACCGTGTCCCCGTCGGCGACCGGAGTGATATCGGCGTCGGGCCGTCTGATGAGAGGGCTCACGACCCGCTGGAGCGCCCCCTTCCGGTTGCCGAGCGGCGGTTTCGCCTCCTTCGTCAGGTAGGGCACGTCCGGCGCGCCCATGTAGATCTCGTCGACGCCGAGCGCGGCGAGCCCCCCGACGTGGTCGATATCGAAGTGCGTGATGAGCACGCGGTCGATATCCGAGACGGAGAAGCCGGCCGCGTCGACGGCACCGCGGATGGCACCCGTGTGGGTCGGCATCCCCGCGTCGATGAGCGTGAGCGTCCCGTCGTCGTCAGCGAGATAGGCGTTGACGCCGGTGAGGTCGATCTGCCAGACCCCGTCACGGAGCGTAGTTACCATGCCCACGAATACGAGGCGAGGGACCTTTAGGATGCGTGATACAACTCAGAGGGGAAGGCTCTGTCTGAGGAAGCCGCGGGCTGCCTTGAGCTTCGAAGGACGGCGGATGCGGGCCATCTCCTCGGCCGAGAGCTCGAAGTCGAACACCTGGAGGTTCGCCTCGAGATGCTCCCGCGAGGTGGCCTTCGGGATGGTGCAGACTCCCTCCTGCTGGACGAGCCAGCGGAGCGCGACCTGCGCCGGCGACTTCCCGTAGCGGTCGCCGATCTCCTCGAGGACGGGGTCCGAGAGCACCTCCCCCTGCGCGAGCGGGGAGTAGGCGGTGAGCATCACGCCGTGGATGTTACAGTAGTCGAGCAGCCGGGTCTGGGGCCAGTAGGGGTGATACTGCACCTGGTCGGTGAAGATGGGTGCGTCCGAGAGGTCGCGGGCCCGCTGGAGCCGCTCGATGCTGAAGTTCGAGACGCCGATATGCTCGACCTTCCCCGCGTCGACGAGTTCGTTCATCGCGGCGAGCGTCTCCCCGAGGGGGACGCCCGGCCGCGGGAAGTGGATGAGCAGGAGGTCGAGATACGAGGTGTCGAGCTTCGAGAGCGACTCGTCGACGGAGCGCAGTACGTCGTCGTACCCCCGATTCCCGCCCGAGAGCTTGGTGGTGAGGAAGACGTCCTCGCGGTCCACGTCCGCATCCGCGATGCCGGCGCCGACCTGCCGTTCGTTGCCGTACACCTGCGCGGTGTCGACGTGGCGATACCCCAGCTCCAGCGCATCGGTCACGGTGCGGCGACACGCGTCGCCGGTGAGCCGCCACGTCCCAAGTCCGATCGCCGGCACCTCGACGCCCTGTACGCGCACGTACTCCATGACGGTCCTTCGACGGGAACGGCCAAAAGCCGCACGCCCGCGGAACTACTGAGTGGAGGGCCCGCGGAACTAAATCCCTCGCAGGCGAGAAGGGGACTATGAACCGCTATCCGGACCTCCACCCCGAGGAGGGTGAGGTGCTCACCGAGGAGGTGGCGTTCAACGACGACACGCTGGTGAAGGCGTTCGCGCTCGGCCCCGGCGCGCGCATCGAACCACACGAACACAGCGGGTCCACGAACGTCTTCCACGTGCTCGAAGGGACCGTCACCGTGATCCAGGACGACGCGGAGGAGCGGGTCACAGCCCCCGGCGTCGTCGTCCACGAGCGCGGGGTCGCCCACGGCGCGCACAACGACAGCGAGGACCGCGCGATACTCACGGCGACGTTCTGTCCCGCGCCGTAGGGGTTACTCCTCGTCTTCCTCGTCCCGGCGTGCCAGCCCGACCAGATGCGGGGCCTCCGAGACGATGATGTCCGCGCCCAGTCGCGCGGCGTTCTCGCTGCCGGGAAGACAGAAGACGAGGACGCCCGAGGCGACCCCGGCGGTCGCGCGGGTGCCCACGACGCGCGAGCCGATCTCCTCGTAGGACTCCCGTCTGAACAGCTCGCCGAACCCCGGAAGCTGCTTCTCCACCAGCGGTTCGACGGCCTCCACGGTCACGTCGTCGGGGGTGACACCCGTCCCTCCCGTGGTGACGACGACGTCCACGTCCTTCCGGTCGACGAGCCGGTCGACGATCCCCTGGACGCCGTCGAAATCGTCGTTCACGAGTTCGCGGTGTGAGACTTCGTGGCCCGCGTCCTCGAACGCGGCGATGATGGCGTCGCCCGCGGGGTCGTCGTCGACGGAGCGCGAGGAGGAGACGGTGACGACGGCGGCCCGGACGGTGTCGAGGTCGTGATGGTGGTGGTCGTGGCTGTGGTCCTCGTCGTGGTCGTGGGGCTCATGGTGGCCGTGGCCGTCACCCTGGTGATGGTCGCCCCCGTTGTCATCGTGGTGCTGTTCGTCGTGGCTGTGGTCGTGGCTATTGCCTTCCTCCGCATCGTCCTCGGGTGCGTGATCGCTCATGCCCGCGCCTACGCGGCCCGGGGCAAAAATCAGGGGGCTGCGCCGTCCTTCGAGATCCCCAGTCCGACGCCGACGAGCGCGACCCCGGCGAGCACCGGGCCGACCACGAGCGGCCCGCGGGGGTCGCCACACCCCGACTCGCGGCCCACGCGCACGAGGTACTCGGTGCCCTCGTAGGTGACGAGCGCGGGCTCGATGTTCCCGCGGCGCGTGAGCACGCCCGCAGCCTCGGCGTCACCCCCGGCGGAGAGCGCGGAGCGGAACACCGACTGCTCGGTGGTCGAGAGGTCCGAGAACGCGCGTTCCGGGAGCTCCGTACTGGCGTTCTCAGGGGCTGGCGTCACGGAGACGAACTCCACGAGCCGGCACTGCTGGGCGTCGAGGTGGACGGCCGCGCCCACGCCGGCGAGGAGCAGGCCACAGACGAGGACGGCGATACCGAGGAGGGCGCGTCTGGTCACACCGGAACGCGGGGCCGCGGCGATAAAGCAGCTACGGGGGAAAGTGCTGCCCCGGTGGGGAGGGTTTTTGAGGGGTGCGAACACACTGCAGGTCGATGAAGGCAGTCTTCTACGAAGAGCACGGCGACACGGACGTACTGCAGTACGGTGAGCTTCCGGACCCCGAGCCATCGCGCGGTGAGGTGCTCGTCGACGTGAAGGCGGGCGCGCTCAACCATCTCGACGTGTGGACCCGTCGCGGGATGCCCTCGCCCGGGGAGTTCCCCCACATCGCGGGCTCCGACGCGGCTGGCGTCGTCAAGGAGGTCGGCGAGGACGTGACGCGCTTCGAGCCGGGCGACCGCGTCGCGGTCTGTGCGGGCTCCTACTGCGGGACGTGTGAGTACTGCCGCGAGGGGGAACACTCGCTGTGTACGAGCTACACCATCATCGGCGAGCACTCCACGGGCGTCCACTCCGAGCTGACGACGCTCCCCGAGGAGAACCTCGTCCACGTCCCGGACCACGTCGACTGGGAGACCGCCGCGGCCGCACCGCTCGTCTTCCAGACCGCGTGGCGGATGCTCCACTCCCGCGCGGAGCTCGAGCAGGGCGAGGACGTGCTGGTGCTCGGGGCCTCCGGTGGGGTCGGCCACGCCGCGGTCCAGATCGCCGACCACGCCGGCGCGACCGTCTACGCCACCGGCTCCTCACAGGAGAAGCTCGATGCGGCGAGCGAGCTGGGTGCCGACCACGTCATCAACTACGAGGCCGAGAACTTCGCGGAGGCCATCGACCGCCTCACCGACGGGCGCGGCGTCGACGTCGTCATCGACCACATCGGCGGCGCGACGTGGCAGGACTCGATGTCCTCGCTGGCGAAGGGCGGCCGCATCGTCACCTGCGGGGCGACGGGCGGCCCCAAAGTCGAGGTGAACATCACCGACCTGTTCTGGAACCAGTACGACATCATGGGCTCGACGATGGGGTCGAACGCCGACATCGACGGCGTCCTCCCGCTCGTCTGGGACGGGACCCTCGAACCGCAGATCCGCGAGACGCTCCCGATGTCCGAGATCGCGACGGCACACGAGATGCTCCAGGACCGAGAAGGCTTTGGCAAGGTGGTGGTAATCCCCGATAGCGAACTGTGAACGACGACGAGGGCTACGTCCACACACCCGACACCGACGAACCGACCGCCGACCCGGCCGACCGCGAGTTCGACTGGCGAGGCTGGGTGCTGGTGGGGTGGATCATCGTGGCCCTCGTCATCGTCCCGAGTTACCTGTTCTACTTCCCGCACGCGGGCGAGACCGTCTCGCTGTTCGGGCTCGGCTACCGGGACACCTACCTGTTCGTCCCGCTCATCCCCGCCATCGTGCTCGGCGCGCTGGCGGTGTGGGCGACGACGCGGCCCTGAGCGGCTGAAAACAGTTATTTCTCCTGCGTGCGTAGTGATAGCACGATGCACTACGTCGAGTGTGCAGCCTGCAACGCGACGTTCCTCGCCAAGGGGCTGCTGCGCGACTGCCCGAAATGCGGCGGGGAGGTCCGGGTCGTCATGCTCGCGTGACGGCCCGGCTCCCGATAGCGGACGCTTCGCGTCTTACAGAGTTTCGAGGCGAAAGCCCAGGCTTTAGTCGTGGGATGAAGCCGACAACCGGCGAACCGTTGATTGTGTCGCCGTTCGTCGGTTGCGGTGCCGAGTCCGAGGTACGGATACGCACGCCACCGTGGCGGTAGATGAAGCCCGCTATCTCGGTCGGGGGCCGTACTGGCACGGCCCACAACCCCACCATCGGTGAGTGGGGAACCTCTCCGTCGTGGGTACGGTCTGTGACCGTGGAACCCCACGACTTCAGTCGTGGGAGGATGTCAGGCCCGTTCGTCCCGGAACTCGGCGACCGCCGCCCGCGTCGGGAGCGCGGTCATCGCCCCCTCCGCCGTCGTCGCCGTCGCGGCCACCGCGTTGGCGAACGCGAGTACTTCCTCTACCGCCTCCCCGTCCGCGAGCGCCGCGAGCGCGCCCGCGGTGAACGCGTCACCCGCGCCCGTCGTGTCCACCGGCTCGACCGGGTAGCCCGGATGCTCGGTCAGCGTGGGCCCCCACGGTGCCTCCGCGGTCGCCGACGCCACCGCCCCCGACGAGCCGAGCGTCAGCAGGACGGTGTGCGGCCCCGCCTCGTGGACCGCCTCACAGAGCTCCTCGGGCGTCCCCTCGATGCCCGCCTCGGCGAGGTCCTCGGGGGTGGCCTTCACCACGTCCGCCAGCGCGAACATGGTCGAGAGCAGCTCGGGGAAGTCGTCGCCCCACAGCTCGGGCCGGGCGTTCGGGTCGAACACCACGGTGGCGTCCTGCTCGGTCGCGCGCCGCGCGAGGTCGAGCGTCGCCGTCCGCGCCGGCTCGGACGCGAGCGTCACCCCGCCGACCGCGACCCACGACACCTCCGCGAGCACGTCGTCCGGGACCGCGCCGGCGGTCATGCGCGTGTCCGCGGTGCCGTCCCGGTAGAAGGAGAACGTCCGGTCGGCCATCGAGTCGTGTTCGACGAACGCGAGCGTCGTCTTCGCCTCGGGGTCCCGCTCGACGAACCGGTCCGGGAGGCCGTGCTCCGTGAGCGTCTCCACCAGCGTGTCGCCGAACGGGTCGTCGCCCACGCGCGTCCAGAACCACGGCGTCGCGTCGAGATGCGACAGGCCGACGGCGACGTTCGCCGGCGCACCACCCGGCCGTCGGGTGAACGTCTCCACCTCCGCGAGGGGGCCGGCGCTCCCCGGGATGAAGTCGATGAGGGTCTCGCCGGCGACGAGGATGTCGTGCATACCCCCTCTCCACGGGAGGGCCGGAAAAACCCACCGAGGCCGGCAGAATCACGGTCACCGCTCCCGGAGCACGGATATGGACGACGGCCACCGCAACGCCGGCTTCGACCGGCTCTTCTCGGGGGAGCTGACCGTCGGAACGGGGTTCCCACTCACCGGTACCCGAACGGAGCGTCCCGACCCTGACCGGGAGATGCGGCTCGCCGGTCTCGCGGAGGAGCTGGGCTACGACGCGCTGTGGGCGCGCGACGTGCCGCTGTTCTGGCCCCGGTTCGGCGACGCCGGCCAGACGTACGACCCGTGGACGTTCCTCGGCTACGCCGCGGCCCACACGGACGAGATCGCGCTCGGGACGGCGAGCGTCGTCCTCCCGCTTCGCCATCCCCTTCATGTGGCCAAGCAGGCCGCCTCGCTCGACCAGCTCTCCGACGGCCGGTTCGTGATGGGGGTCGCCACCGGCGACCGCGACCTCGAGTTCCCGGCGTTCGACAGGGAGATCGAGGCACGCGGGGAGCGGTTCCGCGAGGCCGTCACCACGCTCAGAACGCTCTGGCGGGAGGAGTACCCCACGCTGGACGGGGAGTGGGGCCAGCTCGACGGCGGGATGGATCTCGTTCCGAAACCCACCGAGGAGACGGTGCCGCTGCTCCCGACCGGTCACAGCCGGCAGGAACTCGACTGGCTCGCCGACCACGGCGACGGCTGGTTCTTCTATCACCTCCCCGAGGACACCCTCGAATCGTATCTCGCGGACTGGCGCGAGCTCGCGGGGGAGAAACCCTACGCGATGGCGGTCCGGGTCGACCTCACGGACGACCCCACGGCAGAACCGGAACCGATCCACCTCGGCTACCGCGCGGGTGCGGAGTGGTACGTCGACTACGTCCGTCGACTCGCGGACCTCGGCGTCGACCACGTCACCGTCGCCGTGAAGGGCGAGAACCGGGAGGCCGCGCTCACCGGGTTCGCGGAGCGCGTGCTGGACCAGCTGTGAACGGCAAGACCCTTTTCGGTCCCGCGGCTCCCCCCGATATGACCGCTACTCGCTGGCTCACCGCGTGGGCGCTCGCGTCCGTCGCGCTCGGTGGTGCCTCGCTGCTCGTCCCCCTCTACGTCGTCGCACTCGGCGGTGGCCCCGCCGTCCTCGGGCTGCTCGCCGCGAGCGCGGCGTTCGTGGGGGCACCGGGCGCGCTCGTCGTGGGTCGTATCGCCGACAGGACCGGCCGTCGTCGCGTGTTCGTGCTCGCCGGCATCGCGCTGGCGACGGCGGCGCTCGTCACCATCCCCCTCATCGAGTCCATCCCGCTCATCATCGTCGCCAACGCCCTGCTGTGGTTCGCGGCGGGTGCTGTCGCCCCCGTGCTCTCGCTGATGGTCGTCTCCGGAGTCCCGGAGTCGCGCTGGAGCGACCGCTACGCGAAGCTCAACGCCTATCAGGGGTACGGCTGGGCCGCGGGGCTCGTCCTGGGTGTGGCGTGGACCGCGCTCGGTGGACGGTTCCTCCCCCCGCTCGCCGTCCAGCAGTCCTTCTTCGTCGCGTGTGCCGCGGCCGCCGCGGCCGGGCTGCTCGTGGGCCTGCGACTGCTCCCCTCCGACGACGCCGTGCTCCCGAGTCGCCACGCCCGCGGGCCGCGGCTGGCTCGCGCGATGGCCGGCGCCCGACGGCTGAACCTCCGTGGCGCGACGTTCCCCTTCGGCTTCGGGCGGCTCTACTGGACCACCGCCGCGTTCCACCCGCGGCGGTTCGTCGATCGGTTCTCCGCGACCCTCGCCATCTACTTCGGCGCGGTGGTGCTCTTCTTCGCCGGGTTCGCGGCGTTCTTCGCCCCGCTCCCGGTGTTCCTCACCGACGCTGGCTTCGACGCGGGGGCCATCTTCGGGCTCTATCTGGTCTCCTCCATCGGCGCCGCGGTCGCGTACGCCCCCGCCGGAACCCTGTCGGCGCGATACGACGCCAGCCTGCTCCAGACGGTCGGGCTCTCGGTCCGCGGGGTCGCGCTCCCCGCGGTCGCGGTGGTCGGTATCGCCTTCGACTCCACCGCGCTCGGCCTCCTCGCCACGGGTGGGGTCTTCCTCGTCATCGGTATCGCCTGGGCGTTCATCGCGGTCACGGCCGCGACGCTCGTCACGCGCATCGCCCCCGAGACCATCCGCGGGGAGGCGCTCGGCGTCTACACCGCCCTCTCCGCCCTGGCGGGCGGGCTCGGGAGCGTCCTCGGCGGCTGGCTCGGCGCCCGAAGCTTCACCCTCACGTTCGCCGTCGCGGGCGCGCTCGTCCTCGTGGGCGCGGGCATCGTCGTGCTGGTCCGCCAGCGGGCGGTGCTCACCGCGCCGACGGAGACGGTCGACGCCGCCTAGCGGGAGATTCCGCCGCTCGCGCCGGCGATGACCTCCGTGACCTCCTCGTGGGAGAACAGCGCCATATCGCCCGGTATCGTCCGCTTGAGCGCCGCGGCCGCGGCGGCGTACGCGAGCGCGTCAGCCACGCTTCCGCCGCGCTGGCGTTCCGCGAGGAACGCGCCGACGAACGCGTCGCCCGTCCCGACTGGATACGGGGACGCGGCCTCGAAGACGGGCTGGTCGTACGTCTCGCCGTCGTGGACCGCCGTCGCGCCGTCTGCCCCCTGCGTGACGATCACCGTCTCGCAGTCGTACTCGGCCGCGAGGTCGGCCGCCACATCGGCCGCCGCCCCGTGCCGGTCCAGCACGACCTCGGCGTCACGTTCGGCCACGACGAGGGTGTCGACCGCCGGGAGCAGCCCCCGGAGTACGTCCTGGGCCTCCTCGGGAGTCCAGAGCTTCGCGCGGTAGTTCACGTCGAAGGCGACGTGGGTGTCCGCGGCGTTCGCGAGCGAGAACAGCGCCGCGACGGTCTCGACGAGCGTCTCCGAGAGCGCGGGGGTGATGCCGCTCGTGTAGAACACGTCGGCGTCCTCGATGGCCTCGACCGCGAGCTCGCCCGTCGTCGCCGTGCGGACCGCCGCCGCCTCGCGGTCGTAGACGACGTTCGTCCCCCGCGGGTCGGCCCCGGTCTCGAGGTAGTAGGTGCCGACCCGCCCCGTCTCGCTTCGCGCGACGTGGGTGTCGACGCCCTGCTCGCGGAGCGCCCCGATGACGCGCGCGGCGGGCGGGGTCTCCGGGAGCTTCGAGAGCCACGCGCTCTCGACGCCGAGCCGCTGGGCGGCGACCGCGACGTTGCTCTCCGCGCCGCCCACGTGGACCTCGAAGCTGTCCGCGCGCTCGACGCGGTCGTCGTCCGGGGGTGTAAGCCGCAACATCGTCTCACCGAAGGTGACGAGTGCTGACATACCACCGCCTGCGGGCGGCGTCGGCAAAGACCTCACGTTTGCCCGTGACCGCACCGTTGAAACGGGGTGCGTGAGAAGCGTGGGTATGCAGTTCGACCGCAGCGCCGGCGTGCTCCTGCACGTGACGGCGCTCCCCGGACCGGACGGGGTCGGAACCCTCGGCGACCCGGCACACACCTTCCTCGACTGGCTCGACCGTGCGGGCGTTCGCTACTGGCAGGTCTGCCCGCTCGGGCCGACCGTCGGTATCCACGGCGACTCCCCGTATCAGTCGTACTCCGCGTTCGCGGGGAACCCCCTGCTCGTGGACCTCGACGCCCTCGTCGCCGCGGGCTGGCTCCCCGAGCACGCGCTGGACGACCGCCCCGACTTCGACCCCCACCGTGTCGAGTTCGACCGCGCGAAGGCCTACACCGACGAGACGCTCCGCGAGGCGTTCGACCACTTCGAGGCGACCGCCACCGAGGAGGAACGGGCTGCGTTCGACGCCTTCCGGGAACGCGAGGCCGACTGGCTCGCCGACTACACCCTCTTTCGCGCGCTGAAGGACTCCTACGAGGAGATCGCCTGGACCGAGTGGCCCGCGGCCATCCGGACCCGGGACCCGGACGCGCTTGCCGACGCACGCGCGGACCTCGCGGAGGAGACGCGTCACTACGCCTTCCGGCAGTTCTGCTTCGACCGCCAGTGGGCGACGCTCCGGGAGGCGGCCGACGCCCGCGGTATCGACCTCATCGGCGACGTGCCCCTCTACGTCGCGGCCGACTCGGCCGACGTGTGGGCGAACCCCGACGCCTTCCAGCTCGACGACGAGAACCGCCCCACGGCCGTCGCGGGCGTCCCGCCGGACCTCGGCGATGCCGGCCAGCGCTGGGGGAACCCGCTGTACGACTGGGAGACGCTCGCCGCGAACGACTTCGACTGGTGGGTCCGGCGGTTCCGCCGCCTCTACGACCTCGTCGACGTGGTCCGCATCGACCACTTCAAGGGGTTCTCCGAGTACTGGGCCATCCCCGCGGAGGCGACGGACCCGAACCAGGGCGAGTGGCACGAGGCCCCCGGCCACGCGCTGTTCGAGACGCTCGAAGCCGAGCTCGGGGAGGTGCCCGCCATCGCGGAGGACCTGGGCCACCTCACGGAGGACCTCCACGCCCTGCGTGAGGCCGCCGATATCCCGGGGATGCGCGTCCCGCTGTACGCCGACTGGTGTACCGAGGACCACCTCTATCTTCCTCACACCTACACCGAGGACCACGTCGCCTACACCGGTACCCACGACACCGACACCGTGGTGGGCTGGTACGCATCCCTCGACGCCGAACAGCGCGACTGCGCGAACTACTATCTGGACACTGACGGCCACGAGATCGAGTGGGACGTGCTCGATGCCGTCTGGGGCTCCGACGCGGTGCTCGCCATCACCCCCCTGCAGGACGTGCTGGGGCTGGGGAGCGACGCGCGGTTCAACACACCCGGCACGCTGGGTGGCAACTGGGACTGGCGCGTGACCCGCGCCGGGCTCGACGAGGATGTGGCCGACCGGCTCCGGGGGTTGACGGAGCACCACGACCGGGGGTAAGAGGAGCCATTGGTACTGTCTAACTTCGTGGAGACGGACAGAAGCGATGGGCGATAGATAGCGGGTGATTTTTTATATATTTTCGATATGTCCGGAATTGTTATAATGCTGTTAGGACAAGGGTCTCCTATGTCACTCCCAGGTAAACTTCGATTAAGCTTAGAACAGATGCTAACCGACTCTGAAATTGACGAATTTGAATCGGGTGAGTCGGCTCTCTTTATTTCGGAGCCGGATTACGCTTTTTTCCGTTTTGATAGTGGTGAGTATCAGCGGGCCGACGTTGTGCGAGATATGGACCCGGATGGTGATGCCCAAATGCGCATCTATCATGATGTCTACCGAACGACTGCAAATGAGCTAGAGAAACGCCTCAAAGACGTTTCTGATCTGGATGTAGTGCCTGCCGAAGTCGGGTTTGGCGATATCTGACTGGTATCAAGGCCACTTAGAATCCGATCGGCCCGTGCTGAATGGGTGCCCCCTATTTAATACGCTGTTTGTCTCAGTCGTTGTGGATCTCAACAAATCTGAACACTATTAATGCCAGTAAATTTTATTTTGCTGAATGTCTTTTCACTCAATCAGATGGTGAATGAGCATATTGTCCCACAATCATATCTCCAAAATTTTTCTCCGGGCGGAGAGGGACTCATTTCTAGATATTCACTCACTGACAAACATGGTGGAGGGGACTATCATTCGCCACGGGACCGTTATTCAATAAAAAAAGCGGCGTCATATGAGGACTTCGCAAACGGCCTCTTGGAAGATGGTGAAACGAACATCGCTGAAAGAGAGATGATTAGCACTATCCGGAATATCTTGGACGGGGAGGTCCTATCAGCAAAGGATATCCCCGGCGTATCTTCGTTTATATCGTTCCAAGCTATCCGCAGTATCAATTCACGGCTCTACTACGATCCTAAGGAGAGGCTGCCATTTGATGAGTTCAATGAAGGGGTACAGGATTGGCCCTCAGCAATTTCGTATACTACCTCTGAGGGACATACGCTTCTACAATACATGGGTTGGGTGCTGATAGAAAACAAGACCGATCTCCCCTTTTTTACATCTGATGAACCAGTAGTGGAGTTCCAAGAGAAGCAGTTTGAAAACATAGATTCGGCAACAAAAAATCTGATTGGGAGGCAGATTTTCTGTCCAATCAGTCCGAACTACCTCTTGCTGTTATTGGACCCGAGTATCTACAACGTAGATGGATTGCTATGGGAGGTTGATACAGAAGAGAGGATCCAACAACTCCCCGACGAAATGTTTATCAAGATTGAAGTAACGGACCGAGATGAGATCTGGAAGTTCAATCTCCTTCAACCACTCAGTGCATATCGGGAGATCTTCGCTCCTGTTGGGCACGGTGACTATTTGCAGCGGGCAGTGGAGCAACTTTGTTCGGCCTTTCCAGATGATGATTTCGTACGAGGGAATACACCAAGTTTTGAGAAAATGCGTCGAGCCTGCCTAATTGCGTCTTCAGGACCAAATTCCCAGGAACAAAAAGAGTGGTACCAGAGAGTAGGATCGGATATTGTTGCTTCCCGTAGGAAGAAAGTCAAGGCCCTCGAAAACTTCTCACACTCGATCTCACTCATAAATGATCTGGAAGTAGGGAGCCACGATATCGAATACTGGAATGAAATTTTAGAAGAGATTAGTCAAGTACCGCCCGAGGCGTATTTAGATGCGGACTCGCTGTAACTATCACGTCAGTCGATTACCTGTATTGACCGATCGACCTATCTGAAAGCGGGGAAATTGCTCCGTGCAAGATTCCCCCGTGAATTCAGCAAGCCCACCGAAACCCATCACCTATCAGGGTTTCAAAATCCCCAGGTCACCGCGAGAAGATGACCATCTCCGCGTTCTCCAGCGTCACCGGCTCATCAGCCACGGGCTGCTCGTCGAGTGAGGTGAGCGCGACCTCCCACCCCTCTGCACCCACGTCGGCCAGTTCGGTCGGCACGACCTCCGTCGCGATTCCCTCCATGTTCGCGACGAACAGCAGTTCCTCGTCCGGGCCGATGCGGTGGCCATAATAGATCACCGCGCCGTCGGTGGGATGGCGATACTCGAACGTCTCCGCCTCGGAGAGGTCGTGGCGGAGCCAGGGGCGGGCCTGCCGGAACTCCCGAATCGAGCGGTCGAACGCGGTGCGCTCGGGGTCCTGTGCGTCGCGCCAGTGGTCGAGGTTGGCGAACTCGGCCACGTCGCGCATCCACGCGAGGGCGAACGCCTCTAAGTCCGCCGCGGTCGGCTCTCCCTCCCCGAGCGGGGGGTCGAGCGCGGCGAGCATGGTGGCCATCTGTTCGAGGTCGTAGTCGGTCGCCTCCACGGCGTTGGCGAGCGCGTGGACGAACGTGGCGAGTTCGTCGCGGTCGTCGAAGCCGAGGGCCTGAATCCGGGTGAAGAAGCGTTCGTCGTGGAACCGGGATTCGGTGACCTGCCACTCGACGAGGTTGTGCTCGTCGGCGACGACCTTCACGTTCCAGGCGGGGTCCGTGTCGCGGACGAACCCCCACGGCGCGCGGAAGTTCGCGTTGAGGAAGTCCATCGGGACGCCCGGCAGGACGCCGTGGATGAGGGCGTTCGTCGCGGGGTTGTCGTAGGCCCGCGCGAGCGTCTCTCTTGGCGAATCGCCGAGATAGGGGTTGATGGGGTCGCCGTCCTCCCACGACTCGGGGACGGCGCGCTGGGTCCCGCGCCTGACGGTGTCGTGGTTCGCCACGCCGGTGATCCAGTTCTGGCCGAACTCGGCCACCTCGGTGACGCGCCACCACTTCGTCGCCCAGAACGTGAGCAGCGCGGGCGTGTTGTGCGCGAAGGTGATGGGCGACCACTGGAAGGCGTGGGGGTGCTGCTCGATGAGGGTCCGGTACGTGGAAGCGAGCTCCCAGTCCTCGCGGGGCCACGGCCGGCCATCTTCATAGATCATCCACGGGCGGTACTCGCGGCCCGCGACCTCCTGGGTGACGGCGTCCATCTCGGCGAGGAACGCGTCGTCGTGCCACTCGCCGCGCTCGGGGTCCCAGTTCGTGAAGTCCTGGGCGCCGTCGACGCGGATGCCGTCGGCACCGAAGTCCATCTTCCGGCGCTGCATCTCGAGGAGGACGGCGCGGACGACCGGGTGGGTGTAATCGAGGTCCTGGCCGTACATCCCTGGCCCGGAGAAGTACTCGTCTGTCAGAAGCTCCAGCGCGCCGTTGTCGGCGTGCCCGAGCGCGATATCGAACACGACCTTCACGGGGTCGGGCTGGTCGTGGCACGCGGCGATGAAGTCGACGAGTTCGTCGGGCCGCCCCGACTCGAGGATGGCGGGGTTCACCGTCGAGAACCCCGAGATGACGATGTCGTAGCCCCAGTTCACCATATCCGGGTTCGCGAGCTCGACGACGAGCTCGTCGGCCGAGCGGTCGACGGGCGACCAGTACGACTGCTCGTCGTGTTCCGTGATGGGCTCGACGGGCATCAGCTGGACCGCGTCGTAGCCGGCGAGGTTCGCCTCCGCGGGGGTGAGCGCATCCCCGTCCCGGCGCTTCTCCGCGAGGCGCTCGAACTCGCGGGCGAGACCGGCGAGCGACCCCGACTCCGTGGCGGTCCCGGGGTGGATCTCGACCATGCTCGTCGCCGGCTCGATGCGCGGGAGGCCGTCGTCCTCGCTCGTCGGGACTCGTTCCTCGTCGGTGCCGAGCGACTGGAAGTAGTCGCGGTCGGGGCGCTCGGCGTCGAGCCGATCGAGGTCGTACAGCTCCGGCGGGGCGAACGCCCCGAACGGGAGCGAGGCGGCGAGCGGGTCCGTCACCGTCTCGCGCTCGCCCTCGTGCTCGTAGACGAGCTGGTAGAGGGTGCCGAGTTCCTCCCGGGTCCCCGGGCGGACGCCCTCGACGGCGGCCCAGGTGAACTCACCCTCCCGGACCGTCTCGACGACCGCGCGGTCGAATCTGGCGGTCCCGTCCGGGTCGCCGGGGTCCACGTCGTCCGTGGGGGTGAGCAGTTCGAGTTCGACATCCCCGTCGATGTCGGGCGTCCAGAACCCGAACTCCGCGTGGTCGCCGCGCCAGTGACCACCGAGTCGCCGCACCAGTTCCGTCGCGGCCTCGAACCGGTCGTCGTGGCTCTCGAGCACCGACGCTTGCCACTCGGCCAGCGCGCGCGTCTCCTCCCGACGGAGTCGTGGGCCGCTCATGGTTCCGCCTGCATGATGAGGACGGATTCGACGGCGACCCCCTTCGACGTTGCGACCGACTCGCCCGTGAGGAGGTTCGTCGGCTCGTACCGCTCACTGGGGAGTGACACCTCCTCCGTCCCCGGCCCGAAGTTCAGGACGACGAGGACGCGGTCGTCACCCGTCCCGCGGGCGTACGCGGTGACGCCCTTCGAGTCGGCTGCGTACTCCACCCGCTGGAAGTCGGCTTCTCGGTCGAGCGCCGGCAGCTCGTCGTTCGCGTCGAGCAGCCGTTTGTAGTGGTCGTACAGCGACTCGTCGAAGGCGTCCCAGTCGACGTGGCCCCGGCGGACGTGTTCACCGAACTCCTGGCCGGAGTAGACCATCGGGATGCCCGGGAGGGTGAACAGCGCCCCCGCCGCGGCCAGCGTCTCGCTCCGGCCGCACTCCTCGATGAAGCGGTGTTCGTCGTGGTTCTCGATGTAGGTCATGAAGCCCGCGTCGTCGGGGAACCCCACGCGCGCCCGTTGCTCGATGGCGTCGAAGACGGCGTCCGCGTCGGCGTGGCCGCGACCGATCTCGCGGAGGGTGAAGTAGAGGGTGGTGTCGAAGTGGACGTCGAACATCCCCTCGTGGAAATCCGCGACGTAGGGGACGGTCTCGTCGAGGAGGAGGAACGACGAGTCGTGCGCCTTCACGCGGTCGTGGATCTCCTGCCAGAACGCCTTGGGGACGGCCCACGCCATGTCACAGCGGAAGCCGTCGACGAGGGGTGCCCACTCGTCGACCGCGTCGAGGAGGTGTCGGCGCACCTCGAGCGAATCGTACTCGAAGTTGGCGATCTTCTCCCAGTCGAAGTAGGTGCCCGGCTCGCCGGAGTCCTGCCACTCGTACCAGTCGCGGTAGGGGGAGTCGGGGTTCTCGTAGGCGTCCTCGAAGTGGGGGTGCTGGCGGCCGGAGTGGTTGAGCACGAGGTCGAACAGCACGCGCATCCCGCGGTCGTGCGCCGCGTCGACGAGCGCCTCGTACTCCTCGCGTGTCCCCAGGTCGCTGGCCACGTCGAAGAAGTCCGTGATGTTGTAGCCGTGCGGCGCGTCGTCGTTCTGGAGGACGGGCGTGAGCCAGAGGGTGTCGACGCCGAACGCCTCGAGATAATCGAGTTTGGCCTCGATGCCGGCGAAGGTGTCCTCCTCGGCGAACCCGCGGACGTAGATCTCGTAGATGGTGGCGTCGGTCGCCCACGTCGGCGGGACGTAGAGCCGTTCGACCGACCCATCGGGATGGACGCGGACGGCGTCGGGGACGCTGTACTGCTCGCCGACGGCGACTGCGTGGACGCGGACCGGCTCGTCGGGAAGCGGAAGGGTGGCGGCCTGGGTCCCGACATCGAGCTCCCCTGCGTCGCGGTCGTCGACGTAGAACTCCACGTCGAAATCGCTCGGGTCGTCGGCCGAATCCGGGTGCGGGGTCACCTCGGCGGAGAGCGAGACCGTGTCCCCGTCGCGCGTCCCGGTGAGCCGGAGGCGGGGACGGCCGCCCTCGCCGCTCGCGCTCCCCCGGCCGGAGCCGGAGCCGCTGCCGACGCCCGAGAGGTGGCGGGCGCTGCCCGAGACGCCGCTGAGCCCGGAACCGCTCCAGCCGTCGTCACTGGAAACCGATTTGTCGGCCGGGAACGCACGGACGGTGAGGCGGTGTGTCCCGTCGGGCGCGTCGAGTTCGACGCGGTAGATTCCAGCACTATCGGGGACGAGCTCCTCGACGGGGTCGTCGCCGAGGGTGATGCGGCTCTCGGCTGGCTGTTCGACGACGGTCCAGTGGTACGCCGCGGCCGGGTCGGGGTCGCGCGGCGCCAGCTCGACGGCCTCGCCGACGGCCGTGAACCGGGGTGGCCCTGGGTGGTGCATACGTGCGTGTGGGGTCCCGGGGGATATGATTTTTACTCATTTCCGAGTAACAATCTGCCGAAATCGTCAGTCTTTATGTACGGCACCGCATCCGGTCGAGTATGCGACTACGTACCGCTCTCAACGATTATAAGCGAGACGAGGGGCCGTTCCCCGGCAGCGTCCCCACTCACGAAGGGACGCTCTCGGGCTACGGCGACCGGCTCGTGTACGTCCACCCGGACGGGTCGTTCCGGGACCACTCCGCCCCACTCTCGGGGCTCTACGGCGTCGACCGCTCGCGGTTCGGCATCGAGACCGACGAGGAGATCCGGTGGTTCGACGACATCGACCCGGTCCGACAGCACTACTACGGCGATACGACGCTCGTCGAGACGGAGTACGACGCCGGCGAGTTCACCGTCCACCAGTACGACCTCACGCTCGGCCGCGCACACGTCACGCACGTCGAGCTCCGTGGGGAGGTCCCCCCCGACGCGAAACTCACCGCCTTCCTCACCTTCGCCCCCGAGGGGCGGGAGACGCAGGTCGGCCGACTCATCCACGAGCTCGGCGACGAGAACGGGGAGGAGACGGTCGTCGAGGTGTTCCACCGCGACGAGCACGACTACGTCGCGGCGACCAACGGCCTCGAGAACGTCCGCGGCCAGATCCCCGAACGGTTCCACGAGATCCTCGACCACGAGCCCGTGGCGTTCCCGCGGCGCGCCGAGAAGGAGAGCTACGAGGACACCCACCTCAGCGGTGACCTCGTCGTCTCGACCCCGCTCGAACGCGACGGCCGGGCCTCCACCGCGACGCTCGTCACCCAGCTCTCCGATCACCGGGAGACGACCCGCGAGCAGGCGCTCGCGGACATCCGCCACGCGGCCGCGACCCACGTCACGCCCGAGGACCTCCGCGCGGTGGCCCGCGAACAGGTCGCCGTCGACGCGCCCGAGGAGACTCCGCGGCGACAGGAGGTGACACAGGACCTCCGGGCGCTCTCGCTGTTGCAGGGCCGTGCGGGTGGCCGAATCGCCAGCCCGGAGCACGACCCGTTCTACGTCGCCTCCGGCGGCTACGGCTACACCTGGTTCCGCGACGACGCCGAGACGGCGAGCTACCTGCTGGACGCGAACGACCGGCTCGGCATCGATGTCGCGGGCGACCTCGAAGCGACCGCGCAGTTCTACGTGGACGCCCAGACGGCGGACGGCTCGTGGCCCCACCGCGCGTGGGCCGTCGACGGCTCCATCGCCCCCGGCTGGGCCAACGGCCGCGTCGACGGGAGCAACCTCGTCGAGTACCAGGCCGACCAGACCGCCTCCGTCATCACCTTCCTCGCGGAGCTCATCACCGAGCGCCCGAACGTCGTCGACGCGGAGCTCCACGGCGCCATCGTCGACGCCATCGAGGCCGGCCTCGACTCGCTCGACGACACGCTAGAGGACGGGCTCCCCGCACGCTGTCAGAACCTCTGGGAGAACATGGACGGGCGGTTCGTCCACACCGCCGCCACGTTCCTCGAGGCGTACGCGACCGTCGCGGCGGCACCGCTCTCCACCGCGGTCCGCGACCACGCGCGCCAGCAGGCGGAGACCGTCCTCGACTCGCTCGACGCGCTCTGGGCCGGGAGCCACTACGCACTCCGGCTCGACCACGGCGAGCTCGACGACCGGCTCGATGCGGCCTCCTTCGCGCTCGTCTCCGGGTTCGCGGCCTACGACGCCGTCGGCGAGCTGACCGACGACCACCTCGACCGGCTGGAGTCGCACCTCGTCGTCGCCGTCGACCGGCTCCACCGTGACGGCGGCGACGTGCGCGGGCTCATTCGGTTCGAGGGCGACACCTGGCGGATGGGTGACCAGGCCGGCCCCAAGATCTGGTCCGTCACGACCGGCTGGGGAGCGAACGCCCTCGCCCGCGCCGCGATGCTCTTCGAGGACCACGGTCGGAACGCGGACACCCTCCTCGCGCACGCGACGGACCTCTACAGCCTCATGGCGGCTGACGGCCCGTTCGCCGCCGACTCTGGCCATCTCGCCGAACAGGTGTACGACGATGGGACGCTCGATAGCGCTACCCCGCTCGGCTGGTCGCACGCCGTCCGGCTCGACACGACGGCCCTGCTCTCCGATCTCGACGCGCTCCCCGCGGCGACGACGCCGGAGGGCCCCGAGGCGGTTCCCCGGTGGACGACCGGCGAGAAGTACGGCGTCGGCACCGTCGCGGACCACCGCGCCGAGGCCCCCTCGAAGGTGTGGTTCACGCTCACCGACGGGGCGCTGACGGAGGTGCGCTACCCCCGCGTCGACCTGATGAACCTCCGGACGCTCGACTTCCTCGTTGTCGACGCCGACCCCGAGTCGGACTACACGGCCCGCACCCACAACGAGAGCCGGCGTGACGACCACGCCGACACCGTCACCCGGCACGTCGAGCCCGTCGAGGACGACGCGCTCGTCTTCCGCCAGACCGTCACCGAGACGGGTCGCGGACAGGGCCACGAGTGGGAGCTCACCGCCGAGTACGTCACCGACCCCTCCCACGACGCCGTCATCGTCGACCTCGCGTTCGAGGCGCGCGACGACAACGAGTACGAGCTCTACGCGGTCGCCGACACCGCGCTGACGAGCGTCGGCAACCGCGACCGGGGGCTCCGGCTCGGCCACGACGGCGCCTACCACCTCGCCGCCCGTGACGCCCACACCTTCGACGCACCCGGGGACACCCTCCTCGTCGACGACGAGGGCTCCCCCTTCAGCATCGCGCTCGCGCTCGCCGCGGACTCACGGTTCGACTGGGCGACCGTCGCCCGCGCCGGCTCCGAGGAGCTCCGCGGGCTGTTCGCGGACGGCGTCAAGCCCGAATCGGTCGACGAGACGGACGGCGGCAACCTCGTGCTCGTCGGGCGGCTCGGTACCGGCGCGTCGCTCGCCGACACCCTCGCACTCGGCTTCGCCGAGGACGCCGACACCGTCGGCGCGCTCGGGGAGGCGGAGGGGGCGCTCGCCCGCGGCTACGCCACCGTCCGGCAGGCGTACTGCCAGTCGTGGGCCAACTGGCTCGCGGACAAGCCGCTCCCGGAGGTGGTCGCCGACGACGGGGAGCTGGCCGCCCAGTACCGGAGCTGCCTGATGACCCTGCGCGCCGTCGAGGATAAGACCTACCTCGGTGCCGGCATCGCCTCACCCTCCGTCCCGTGGGGTGACGCCGTCGAGGCCGAGCGCCAGAAGGGGTACGGCTACAACTTCGTCTGGTCGCGCGACCTCTATCAGGTGTTCACCGTCCTGCAGGCCGTCGGCGATCAGGAGACCGCCCACGACGCTCTCGCGTACATCTACGACTACCAGCAGGACGAGACCGGCTTCATCCCGCAGAACACCTATCTCCAGGGGCGCACCCGCTGGGGCGGCGAGCAGATGGACAACATCTCCTTCCCGCAGGTGATGGCCTACCAGCTCGCCGAGGCCGGGATCGGCATCGACGAGGCCGACTACTCCTACGAGAACATCCGCCGCTCCGCGGACTACGTCGCGCGTAACGGTCCCGCGACCCAGCAGGAGCGCTGGGAGGAGGAGTCCGGCTACTCCCCGTCCTCCATCGCGGCCGAGATCGCCGGCCTCGGCTGTGCCGGCGCGCTCGCGCTCGACCGCGGCGAGCACGGCGACGCACTCGCGTGGCTGGCGCTGGCCGACGACTGGACCGCCCGCGTCGAAGACTGGACCGCCACGGACACGGGAACCGAGACGCTCGAGCCCCCGTACTACCTCCGGATCACCCGCAACGGCGACCCCGAGGAGGGCGCCACCCGCGCGCTCGTGAACGACGGGCCCGCGATGGACGAACGCGAGATCATCGACGGCGGGTTCCTCGAACTCCCGCGGCTCGGGATCAAGCCCGCGGACGACCCCGTCATCGAGCACTCCGTCGAGATCGTCGACGAGACGATCCGCGTCGACACCCCGCAGGGCCCGGCGTTCTACCGCTACACCGGCGACAGCTACGGCGAGCTCGAACGCGACGAGCAGGGCGCCCCGTGGGACATCGAGTCCGCCGGGAAGGGCCGACTCTGGCCCATCTTCACCGGCGAGCGCGGCGAGTACGAGCTCCTCCGTGGGACGGAGTCGGGTGAACTCGCCCCGGAGAACCTCCTCCGGACGATGGCCGGGTTCGCCAACTCCGGCCGGATGCTCGCCGAGCAGGTCTGGGACCGCGAGGCCCCGACCGAGTTCAACTGGTCGTTCGGCGAGGGCACCGGCTCCGCGACCCCGCTCGCCTGGAGCATGGCCCAGTTCGTCCGGCTCGCCCACGGCATCGACGCCGGCCAGCCGATCGAGACACCGACGGCACTCCGCGAGCGCTATCTGGAGACCGACCGCCCAGACGGTCCATCGCTGTGGGTGGACACGGCGTTCGAGGGTGACCGCCTCGCCGTGACGGTCGAGACGGACGGCGAGGCCGTCGCCATCAAGACGGGCTCGGACACCGCCTACGCCGAACCCGAGGACGGCACGGCGACCTTCCACGTCGAGGTCGACCACGGCGAGACCGAAGTGGTGGTCGCCGCCGCGACGGACACCGATCTCCACGCGGCCGGGACGACGGTCGAACGGCTCACGCTGTAACGAACAGCCGACACGGACGGCCCACGGTGTCGGGTGCCGGACACCCGCGTACGACACCGTGGCGACTCACACTGGCATGGGGTCGCTGGCCCCCTTCTCGCGTAAAAAGGTACGGACGGCTGCGGTTCTATGTTAGCTGCTTACGCCTCGTCGAACACCGTGAACCCTGACGGGTTCACGAGCTCGACGAGTCGTTTCACTCCTCGTCGAACGATGCGAATCGGGGATTCGCAGGCTCGACGAAGCTCCGCTCGCTACGCTTCGTCGAACACCGTGAACCCTGACGGGTTCACGAGCTCGACGAGTCGCTTCACTCCTCGTCGAACGATGCGAATCGGGGATTCGCAGGCTCGACGAGTCGCTTCACTCCTCGTCGAACAACGTCTCACCGTCGACCATCCGCTCGGCGACGGTGTCCATATCGAGAGTGACGCCGAGCCCCGGCTTCTCGGGAATCTCGATGTACCCCTCCTCGATGACCTCCTCCTCCACGAGGTCCGACCACCAGCCGAGTTCGTAGGAGTGGTACTCCACGGCCAGGGAGTTCGGAATCGCGGTGCCGACGTGGGCGCTCGCCATCGTCGCGACGGGCGAGGAGACGTTGTGCATCGCGACGGGGACGTAGTACTGGTTCGCCACGTCCGCGATCTTCCGGGTCTCGCGCATCCCGCCGACCTTCGGCATGTCGGGCGCGACGATGTCCACGGCCTGGTTCTCGATGAGTCGGCGGAGTTCGGTGACGCGGTAGCGGTTCTCGCCCACCGTGATGGGCGTGAGCGTCGATTTCGTGACCTCCTCCTGCACCTCGAGGTTCTCCGGCGGGACGGGGTCCTCCAGCCACCAGACGTCGTAGTCCTCGATGGCGGCGGCGAGCCGCTTCGCCGAGCCGCCGGAGAAGGTCCAGTGGCAGTCGAACGCCACGTCGGCGCGGTCCTTCACGCGCTCGGTGACGGCCTCGACGATCTCGGCCTTGTGCCGGATCTCGCCAGGGCGGAGATGCCGGTTGGCGCGGTCCTTCTCGTGGCCGCTCGGCACGTCGAGGTCGAACTTCAGGGCGTCGTAGCCCAGGTCCTCGACGACGCGCTCGGCCTCGTCGGCGCAGGCCTCGGGGTCGGCCTCGGCCTCGGTGTGGCAGTCGCAGTAGACGCGGACGCGGTCGCGGTACTTCCCACCCAGCAGCTGGTAGGCCGGGACTTCCAGGATCTTCCCCGCGAGGTCGTGGAGCGCGATCTCGATACCGGAGATGGCGGTGACGGTGACGCCCTCCACGCTCCCCTCACCGGACATCTTCTGGACGAGGTGCTCGAACAGACGGTCGATGTCGAGGGGGTTCTCGCCGATGACGAACGGCTTCATCCGCTCGATGAGTTCCGGGACGCCCGCGCCCCAGTACGCCTCACCGGTGCCGACGATGCCGGCGTCCGTGTAGATTCGGACGAGGGTCCACGGGAAGTTCCCGTCCACCATCGTCGTCTGGACGTCCGTAATCGTCACATCGCGTCCGCCACCGCGCTTCGCCGTCACGCCCATGGTCTCGGCGGAGAGCTCTCGCATCGTGTACTCCGCGTTGGGGTCGTGCAGGTCGGCGTAGTCCTTGCTCATGCATTGCGATTTAACTCGATGTGTAGTAAAAGTTTTGTAGCCGTCAGGTACGTCGGTAGATCCGCGCCTCGAACGGCCGGAGGTCGAGCGGTGACTGGTGGGGGACGTCGTCGTAGTTCGCGAGCAGTAGTTCGGATGCGGGGTCGAGCCCCGGGATTCGAACGGACGTGTACCCCTCGTCGAAGTTACAGACGACGAGGAGCTGGTCGTCGCCGAGCGTCCGGGTGAACGCGAAGACGGACTCGTGGTCCGGCAGGAGCAGTTCGTACTCCCCGTAGACGAGCGTCTCCGACTCGTCGCGCAGATCGATGAGCGACTCGTAGTACGAGAGCACGGAGTTGGGGCGCGCGCGCTCGTCGGCGACGTTCAACTCGCGGTGGTTCGGGTTCACGGGGAGCCATGGCTCGCCCGTCGTGAACCCCGCGTGCTCGGAGCTGTCCCACTGCATCGGCGTCCGGGAGTTGTCACGCGCGCGGTGCTCGACGAGGTCGCGGATCTCCGAGTAGTCAGAGACGCCCCGCTCGTCCATCAGCATCCGGACGTTGTTGATGGTGTCCACGTCACGCAGTTCGTCGAGGCTCTCGAACTCGCAGTTCGTCATCCCGAGTTCCTGGCCCTGGTAGACGAACGGCGTCCCCCGGAGGGTGAGCAGGATGGTCCCGAGCAGCGTCGCGGACTCGTAGTGGAACTGCTCGTCGTCGCCGAACCGCGAGACGATCCGCGGCTGGTCGTGGTTCTCGAAGAACATCGAGGGCCAGACGCTCCCGTCGACGCCGGTCTGCCACTCGCTCAACACCGCCTTCAACTCGGGGAGGGACCAGTCGCCGATGGCCCACCGGCCCGTCTCACCGAAGTCCAGCCGCATATGGTCGAAGTTGAACACCATATCGAGCGGCCCGTCCTCACCCGTGTACGCGCGGGCCTGCTCGACGGTCACGTCCGGCATCTCGCCGACCGTCATGGCGTCGTACTCCGCGAACACCTCGTCGTGGAGCTCCTGGAGATAATCCATGACGTGCGGGCCGTTGACGAAGTGTTCTCGACCGATCCACCCCGAGCGTGGGTCGCCGTCGGGGTACGACTCCGGCTTGGAGATGACGTTGATGACGTCCAGCCGGAAGCCGTCGATTCCCTTCTCCAGCCAGAAGCGCATCAGGTCGTGAATCTCCGCGCGGACCGCGGGGTTCGCCCAGTTCAGGTCGGGTTGGCGCTCGTGATACAGGTGGAGATAGTACTCCTCGCGCACGTCGCTCCACGCCCACGCGGGGCCGCCGAAGTGCGACTCCCAGTTGTTCGGCGGGGCGCGGTCCGCGGGGCCGGGAGAGGCCTCGGCGCGTACGGTCCGCCGCCCCGGATGCCAGAGGTAGTAGTCGCCGTACTCGCCGTCGGGATTCGCCTCGGATTTGCGGAACCAGTCGTGCTCGTCGGAGGTGTGGTTCACCGCGAGGTCCATGATGAGCCGCATCTCCCGCGCGTGGAGCCCGTCGAGCAGCGACTGCCACTCCTCGATGCTCCCGAACTGGTCGTGGATCGCGCGGTAGTTGGAGATGTCGTAGCCGTTGTCGACCTGCGGGGAGTCGTAGACGGGATTGAGCCACACCACGTCGACGCCGAGCTCGTCGAGGTAGTCCAGCTTCTCGATGATGCCCGCGAGGTCGCCGACCCCGTCCCCGTCCGAGTCGTTGAAGCTCCACGGGTAGATCTGGTAGACGACGGCCTCCTTCCACCAGGCGCGGGTCTCGCTCGATACGACGTTCCGGGTCATCTCAGCGTCGGTATACACGGGCCTCGAAGGGTCGCAGTTCGGTTTCAGTCACGGTTCCGTAGTTGCTGGTGACGAGCGTCGCCTCGGACAGGGGGAGGGCCGGCTCGCTCGGCGTGTCGTCGAAGTTGCAGACGACGAGGAACTCCGTTCCCTCCAGCGTCCGCGTGTACGCGAAGACGGACCGGTCCTCGGGGAGCAACAGTTCGTACTCCCCGTAGACGAGGGTGTCCTCGTCGTGCCGGAGGTCGATGAGTTCGCGGTAGTAGTCGAGGATGGAGCGCTCCGCGGCCTCCTCGGCGGCGACGTTGATCTCGTCGTGGCTCTCGTTGACGGGGAGCCACGGGTCGCCGGTCGTGAACCCGGCGTTCTCGCTTTCGTCCCACTGCATCGGCGTCCGGGCGTTGTCCCGCGATCGGTAGCGCACGAGCTCTTTCACCTCCTCGAAGTTCTCGATGCGTCCCTCCTCGAGGGCCTCGAGGACGCGCCCGACGGTCTGGGCGTCCTCCTTCTCCTCTAACGATTCCCACGGGTAGTTCGTCATCCCGATCTCCTCGCCCTGGTAGACGAACGGCGTCCCCCGAAGGGTGAGGATGAGCGTCGCGAGGAGCGTCGCGGACTCGTAGCGGTAGCGCTCGTCGTCGCCGAACCGCGAGACGATCCGTGGCTGGTCGTGGTTGCCGAGGTAGACCGCGTTCCACCCCTCCTCCAGCCCGGTCTGCCAGCGGGTGACGACCTCTTTCAGGTCACGCAGGTCGATGTCGGTCACCGCCCACCACCCCTCCGTCTCGTCGTAGTCGAGGCCCATGTGCTCGAAGTGGAACACCATATCGAGCGGGCCGTCGACGCCGGTGTGCCGGCGGGCCTGGTCGAGCGTGACCTCGGCCATCTCGCCGACCGTCATGGTGTCGTAGTGCGAGAACGTCTCCTCGCGCATCTCGCCTAAGAACTCGTCGAGGCGAGGGCCGTCCGAGCAGTGGCCCATCGCCGGCCACGCGCGGTCGGGGTCGTCGTCCGGGAACTCCTGCGGCTTGGATATGAGATTGATGACGTCCATGCGGAAGCCGTCGATCCCCTTGTCGAGCCACCAGCGCATCATCTCGTAGATGTCCTCGCGCACGTCCGGGTTCTCCCAGTTCAGATCGGGCTGCTCCTCGACGAACAGATGCAGATAGTACTGATCTCTCTCGGTATCCCACTTCCAGGCGCCGCCACCGAAGGCGGACTCCCAGTTGTTCGGGGGAGCCCTGTCGGCGGGGCCTTCGCTGTCGGTCGCGCCCTCGGCCGGGGTGCCGTCGTGCCAGATGTAGTAGTCGCCGTACTCGCCCTCGGGGGCCTCCTTCGAGGCGAGGAACCACTCGTGTTCGTCTGAGGTGTGGTTCACGACGAGGTCCATGATGAGCTTCATGTCCCGGTCGTGGAGCTCGGAGAGGAGGCGGTCCCAGTCCTCCATCGTGCCGTACTCCTCGCGGATGGCGTGGTAGTCACGGACGTCGTAGCCGTCGTCGTGGTGCGGCGAGTCGTAGACGGGGTTGAGCCAGACGACGTCGACGCCGAGCGATTCGATGTAGTCGAGCTTCTCGATGATACCGGGGATGTCACCGACGCCGTCGCCGTCGGTGTCGTTGAAACTCTGCGGATAGATCTGGTAGACGACGGATTCCTTCCACCAGGTTCGTTCGGGGGTCATAGGTAGGTGATTGAGGGGGCTAGTCGATTGGCGGTACTAAATCGCCCGATTGCGCGGCGATGAGCTCAGAGGAGCGCCAGTTCGCGCAGGTCGTCGGCGAGCGCCTCGCGGTCCGTGTCGTCCATCGTCCGCAGGGGACTCCGGAGCGGCCCCGCGCTGGGGGTGTCCTCGCGAAGCGTGAGCGCCGTCTTCACGCCGGCCATGTACGGCCCGCGCTTGATCGCGTCGCGCACGTCGTACACCCGGCTCTGGAGCTCGCGCGCCCGGTCGCGCTCTCCCGCGTCGTAGGCGTCGAACAGGTCGACGACGAGCTCGGGAAAGACGTTCGCGACGGCGCTCACCATCCCGGTACAGCCGACCTGCAAGCCGGGGTACAGAAGCGAGTCGGAGCCCGCGAGGAAGGTGAGTTCGGGGTGGGCGTCGATCGCCTGCCCGAGCCACGGCACGTCCTTGCTGGAGTCCTTGATGCCGGCGACGCCGGCCTCGGCGAGTCGGTCCACGGTGTCGAGCGAGAGGGCGTTCCCCGTCTTGCTCGGGATGTGGTAGACGTACACCGGGACGTCGACGGCCTCGATGACGCGCTCGTAGTGCGCGACGGCCGCGTCGCCATCTAAGGGGTAGTAGTACGGCGTGACGACGACGACGCCGTCCGCACCGACCGCCGCCGCGTCCTCCGCGTGCGCGACCGTCTCGCGCGTGCTGGGTGCGCCGACGCCCGCGATGACGGGGACCTCCTCTCCGACTTCGTCCACGACACACTCGACGACGGCGCGTCGCTCGTCGCCCGTGACGAGCGGGAACTCCCCGTTCGTGCCGAGGGGGAAGACCCCGGTCGCACCGTGGTCCACGACGAAGCGGGCGTGGGCGGCGGTCGCCTCGGTATCGAGCGATTCGTCCTCGTGGAACGCGGTGACGGTGGGGGGGACGACCCCGTGGAGTCCGAGGGGGTCGGCCGCACCCGGCTGTGGTGCCTCGCCAGTCATACACAGGGGTTCACGAGCCCCGGGCATAACGATTGCGCCAATGCTTTTTCGTATCTGAGTAAACTTTTAGTACCTCGCAAACATCACCGTGAGTATGTCAGTAGAAGTCAGACTGGAGGGCTCGCTCGTCGCCCGTGCCGGCGCGCGACGCGCGAACGTCCCGGTCCCGGAGGACGCGACGGTGGAGGACGTCGTCAGCGCGCTCGCCGAGAAGTACGGCCCGCACGTCCGCCCCGCCATCCTCGAGGGCCACCGCCTGCGCACCGACACCGTCGCCATCCGCGAGTCGCGCTCCCCCGGCGAGCGACTCACCTCCGACAGCAACGTCCGGCACGGCGACCGCCTGCGCTTCGAGATGCGGGCGTACTGACCCGGCGAAAAACAGCAGCCTCTCGTTCTCTCTCTATCGGATATCAGCCAGCCGATTGAGCGCGTAGACGGTTCTGAGTGGTTCGGTCGCCTTCCCCCGGTCGAACACCAGCTCGTCGGTGTCGAGCACGTGATCGAGCACGTCGCGCGAGGCGTGTTCCGGGGCGGCGGCGAGCCCGGCGTCCTCCTCGGCGATCCACTCCATCACGCGCAGGTCGCTCTTTGAGTCGCCCATCACGAGCGCGAACGGGTCGTCGATGCCGAGCACGTCGAACGCTCCCTCCACGCCGACGACCTTGTTCAGCTCGAGGCTCCCGATCTCGGCCGCGTCGGCCTCGTAGTAGGCCACGTCGATGCGCTCGAACACGTCGACCACGCCCGCGGGCACGTCGTCGGTGTCGAGTTCGGGGAGCCCGCCGCGCGTCTCGAGGACGCCACGGATCTCGGGGTCCTGTGCGGCGTAGAAGGCGCGCGTCCACTCGCCGGCGCGCTCCGGGTCGTGCGGCTCGTCCAGCTCCTCGACGACGGCCTCACCCAGGAGATCGAGCTGGTAACAGAGCGCGTGGTCGATGATCTCCTTCGCCTCGCGGCTCCCGGTCTCGAAGTTCGGTTTCAGCGTGACGTTGAACTCGTTGCCCTGCAGGTGGCAGCCCCGTCGGATGTCCTCCGGCGCGTCGGGGAGGATGCGCGAGCGCACGCGGTCGAAGACGTTCCGGATCTCGGGCGCGAGGTCCTCGTACAGGAGCTGCTTGGTAGCGGACCCGTGACCGGGGGTGAACACGCCCGTGCCGGCCTCGTAGACGATAGAGAGGGTGCCGGAGTGGACGATCTCGTTGCCGAGCCCCTGGATCATGAACCCCTTCACGTTTTCGAGGGTTTGGCCGGTACAGACGACGATGGGCATCCCCGCCTCGTGGAACTCCGTGAGGAGATGCAGCGTCTCCCGGGGGATCTCGTTGTCCGTCCCCCCCGCGGAGCGGAGCGTCTCGTCCACGTCGAGAACGAAGACGTTCACCCCCCGGTCGTACTTGTTCAGGAGGTCGAGCGCGGCGAACGCCTGGTCACGGGTCGCGTGGGCGGCGATGTCCGCGAACGTCTCGCCGGTCGCCCGGAAGGAGCCACGGATGGCGTCCTTTCGCGTCTCCAGCTCGTCGCTGGCGTTCTGCCAGTGTTCCAGCGCGACCCGGGAGTCGATGGCCGGAAAGAGATCCGTGAACTCCTGATACGCGCGCAGGGTCTCGGTATCGAACTCGTCGTAGAGCCGATACAGTTGGTCGTAGCGTTCCATGGGGTATCCACCACGGACGGGTGCAAAAACCCCACCCGCGACGATGGTTCAGATATTTACTCAAAATAGGATAAATCTTTTGTCGGAGTGGGGGGTAGACGGTAGTATGTACGCAGTAGCCATCCGTCGGGGGGAGACCACCCCGTCGGTCATCGAGAAACCGACACCGGAGCCCGCACCCGGTGAGGCGCTCGTCCGCACCCTCCGCGTGGGCGTCGACGGCACTGACCGCGAGGTCATCTCGGGGAGCCACGGCGGCTACCCCGAGGGCGAGGACCACCTCGTGCTCGGCCACGAGGCGGTCGGCGTCGTCGAGGACCCGAACGGCACCGACCTCGAAGTCGGCGAGGTGGTCGTCCCCACCGTCCGCCGCCCCCCCGTCGAGGGCACCAACGAGTACTTCGAGCGCGGCCAGCCCGATATGGCCCCACCCGAGGCCTGCGTCGAACGCGGCATCGCCGGGGCGCACGGCTTCATGACCGAGTACTTCACCAGCCCCGCGGAGACGCTCGTCTCGCTCCCCCGCGAGCTCGCTCCCCTCGGCTTCCTCGTCGAACCCCTCTCCATCTCCGAGAAGGCCATCGAACACGCCTACGCCTCCCGCGCCGCGTTCGACTGGAACCCGTCTTCGGGCCTGGTGCTCGGCAACGGGCCGCTCGGCCTGCTCACCCTCGCGATGCTCGACGGCTACGACCGCACCTACTGTCTCGGCCGCCGCGACCGCCCGGACCCGACCATCGACATCATCGAGGGGCTCGGCGCGACGTACATCGACTCCCGCGAGACACCCGTCGCCGAGATTCCGGGCGTCTACGAGCCGATGGACTTCATCTACGAGGCGACCGGCTACGCGAAACACGCGGTGGAGACGGTCCACGCGCTCGCCCCGGGCGGCGTGGGTGCGCTCCTCGGCGTCCCCGACTCGTGGGAGTTCGACATCGACGGCGGGAGCTTCCACAAGGACCTCGTGATGAACAACAAGGCGCTCGTCGGCAGCGTCAACTCCGGCGTCCACCACTTCGAGGCGGCCATCGACACCCTCGCCGGGCTCCCCGACTGGCTGCTCGAGGACCTCGTCACCGGGGTGTACGACCTCGACCACGCCGGCGAAGCGTTTGTCGATGACGAAACGTCCATTAAGACCGCGGTTCAGTTCGACACACTATGAAGAACGTAGACGACCTCATCAAGAGCGCCGCCGAGCTGGCGGAACAGGGGCTCTCGAAGGGGGAGATCGCCGACGAGCTCAACGTCTCGCGCGAGACCGCGAGCTGGCTCGTCGAGCGCGCCGGCAACGCCGCACAGCCCACGACCACCCAGCCCGAGAACTCGGGCGGCCCTCACGACATCCACGTCGACTGGTCCGCGCTCGGCCGCGACAGCACCCGGCTCGGCTATACCGGGAAGGCGATGGCCGACCTCCTCTCGAAGCAGGGCGAGGATGTCGATCTGACCATCGGCATCGAGAAGGCCGGCGCGCCGGTCGCGACGACCATCGCGAGCGAACTGGAGACGGATTTGGGGACCTACACCCCCGCGAAACACCAGTGGGAAGAGGGTGACATCGAGGATCTCGGCGGGACGTTCTCTCGGAACTTCGCGGAGATCCGCGACCGCGAGTGCTACCTCGTCGACGACACCATCACCTCCGGGACGACGATGCGCGAGGCCATCACGGCCATCCGCGAGGAGGGTGGCGAACCGGTCGCCTGCTGTGTCCTCGTCGACAAGCAGGGGGTCGAGGAGCTCGACGGCGTCCCCGTCTACTCGCTTCTCAGGGTCATCCGCGTCGGCAACGGCTCCTGACTGGGTCACGGAAGGGACACACTCTTTACCGGTCTCGCCGACTCCCCGACAATGACTCCCGGTGACCCTCGTGGTGCGCTCCAGCGGGTGAGCGAGCGCTTCGACTTCGGCGAGTACGAGTCGGACGCCTACCTCGCCATCCTGCGTCACGGCCGGATGACGGCCTCGGAGATCGCCGACGAGACGGACATCCCACAGCCCCGCGTCTACGACACCGTTCGCAGCCTCGCGGACGCCGGGCTCGTCGAACTCCAGGAGACCCGCCCGATGCAGGTGCTCGCCATCGACCCGGAGGAGGCCTTCGCCGACCTCCAGACCTCCCTCGACGAGCTCGTCGACGAGCTCGAACGCGAGTACACCACCCCGGCCCGTGACTCGGAGGCGGTGACACTCATCAAATCGCGGTCGACCATCCTCCGGTATCTCGGCGACGTCATCGAGGCTGCGGAGTACGAACTCGTCCTCTCCGTCTCCCCGGCGCTCGTCGGCCGGTTCGAAGAGCAGCTCCGGGCCTGCCGCGCCCGCGGGGTCAACATCGAACTGCTCCTCTCGCCCGCGGCGGAGGTCCCCTCCCCGGAGGAGTACGACTACACCGAGATCGCCACTCACGCGCGCGCCCGCCGCGGGCTCACGACCCCCGTCGTCGCCGTCGCCGACGGCACCTACTCCATCTACGCCACCCGGGAGGCGCTCAGGAACGACCGCGACCGCTACGGCGTCATCTTCAACCGCTCGGAGCTCGGCTTCCTCGTCTCCGGCTTCCTCAACACCGTCGTCTGGACGAGCGCCAAGACGCTCACCGACGTGGACGAAGACCCGGTCTTCCCCCGGCGCTACGCCACCATCCGCCGCTGTGTGAGCGACCTCGCCGCGATGAACGGGACCTTCTACGCCCGCATCGTCGGGCGCGACGTGGCGACCGGCGAGAGCCGCACCGTCGCCGGGAAGGTCGTCGACATCTCCGTCGGCACGAACCGCGAGACGGCCGCGCTCACCGTCGACACCGGCGAAGAACTCGTCGACATCGGCGGGCAGGTCGCGGCGCTGGAGGACGTGGAGGCCCACCAGATCAGCATCGGTCGGGACAGCCCGCCCGAACTCTGACCAGTCCGTTCGCCGGTCAGTTCTCGAATCAGTTCTCCGGCACGCGCGTCGTCAGCTCCAGCGCGTGCACGCTCCGTGTCATGTGATCGCCGAGCGCGTCGTACACCATCCGGTGCTGTTCGACGAGCGACTTCCCCTCGAAGGCGGGTGAGACCACCGTCGCGCGCAGGTGGTCGTCGTCGTGTTCGCCGCGGGCGCGTTCGACCGTCGCGTCGCAGTCCGGAATCGACTCCTCGATGAGCGCGGCCACGTCTTCGGGTGTCATACCCAACCCTTCGGTCTCGGGCGAACAAAGCTTGCGGTCGCTCGTTCGGGCGACCGCTTCCGTGCGAGCACGCTCCCGGCGCGTTTTTATTCTCGACTCCGCTCTCTCCGGCAATGACACCTCCCGGTGCGGACACGGTGCTCGTCCGCTACGGCGAGATCGGCGCGAAGTCCTCCGGCGTTCGCGGCCGGATGGAGCGCCAGCTCTGTACGAACCTGGGTGCCGTCATCGACGCCGAGGGGGTCGACGGCCGGGTCGAACGGCTCCCCACGCGGCCGCTCGTCCGCACGCCCGATCCCGAGCGCGCGGGCGCGGTGCTCTCGCGGGTTCCGGGCGTGGCCTCCCTTTCGGTCTGCCGGACGGTCGCCCCCGAGCGCGGCGCGGTCGTCGACGCGCTGGCGGAGACGGCGGAATCGCTGTACGAGACGGGGACATTCGCCGTCCGAGCCCGGTGTCCCGAGGGCGGGCTCTCCTCGATGGCCCTCCAGCGCGCGGCCGGCAGCGAGATCGAATCACGGGTGGCCCACGCCAGCGTCGACCTCGATGCTCCCGACTTCACCGTCCGTGTGGAGGTCAGAGCCGAGGAGGCGTTCGTCTTCGTCGACTCACGGGACGGCCCCGGCGGGCTCCCCGTCGGCACGCAGGAGCCGGTCGTCGCGCTCGTCTCCGGCGGCATCGATTCGCCCGTCGCCGCCTACCAACTGCTCCGGCGCGGCGCACCCGTGATCCCCGTCTACATCGAGCTGGGGGAGTACGGCGGCCCGGACCACGAGGCCCGTGCGGTCGCCTCGGTGAACCGCCTCCAGCGGCTCGCCCCGACCCACGACCTGCGGCCGTACGTCGTCGACGGGGGTGAGGCGGTCGCCGCGCTCGCCGACGCCATGGACCGCGGACGGATGCTCTCGCTCCGACGCTACATGCTCCGGGTCGCGGAAGCGATCGCCGACCGCGAGGGTGCGGACGGCATCGTCACCGGCGAGGCGCTGGGCCAGAAATCAAGCCAGACGGCCCGCAACCTGAAGCTCACGAGCGCGGCGACGCGTCTCCCGGTCCACCGGCCGCTTCTCACTCTCGACAAGCCGGCCATCGTCGAGCGCGCGAAGGCGCTCGGGACCTACGAGGAGGCCTCCATCCCCGCGGGCTGTAATCGCCTCGCGCCGGCGCGACCCGAGACACGGGGACGGCTCTCGAAGTTGCAGGAACTGGAGCCCGCCGAGCTGTTCGCGTGGGCCGCGCGCGATGCGGCTGCGGCGACCCGCATCGACGCGTTTTGAGTATCGGCCCTCACGGGCCAGGCGCTCGTTCCGGACCAACCCTCACTCCTCGTCGGGCGAGTCCGCGTCCTCCGTGGGCGACGGGAGGCTCTTGAAGAGCTGGTCGAACTCCTCGGGCCCCATCTCGTCGACGAGCTCGTCCACGTGCCGCTGGTGTTCGGCGAGGCTGTCGAGCAAGGACTGATACCGGTCGTCCCGTTCGAGCGCAGCGTTCGGCTTCTCTGACTCCAGGGTCGCCTTCTTCTTCGCCGTCGAGAGGAACTGCTGGACGCGTTCGTTGTACTCGCCGACGGACCGGAGCCGTTCGACCGTCTCCAGGACGGTCTCCTGGTCGACCGGCTTCTGCAGGTAGTCGTCGAACGGCATGTCGACGATGTCGAAGCCCGGGTCGACACCGGTGATCATGGCCACGCGGCAGTCGTACCCCTCCTCGCGGATGTACTCGAGCACCTCGTCACCGGAGACCCCCGGCATCTGGCGGTCGAGCAGCACCACGTCGACGGTGTCGTCGAGTTGGTCGAACGCCTCCTCTCCGCTGTTGGCGGTGCGGACGGTGTACTCGTCACCCAGCCAGAGCTGGAACACCTGTGTGATGCGTTTCTGGTCGTCGACCGCCAGCACGGTCCCTTTCGGCTGTTCCGTCGTCGTCGTGTCGTCAGCTGGCTCTACGGTATCCGATGTCATGGTTGTCTCGTCGTCGTCATCTCGTGGAACTCGAACCGGGCCCCACGGTCGCCCTCCGTCGCCTCGACGCTCCACCCGTGAGCGTCCGCGATCTGCTTTACGATGTTGAGCCCGAACCCGGTCCCGTCCTCGCTCGTCGTGTAGCCGTACTCGAACAGCTGCGACGGGTCCGCCACGTCGAAGCCGACCCCGTCGTCCTCCACGTAGAACCCCTCGGGGAGCGAACCGATGTAGACGGTCACCTCCTCACCGCCGTGTTCCACGGCGTTGCGGATGAGGTTCTGGAACAGCGTCTCCAGCCGTTCGGGGTCGGCCTCGACCCGCCCGAGGTCGTCGTCGACGGAGAGAACGGCATCTGAGGGACTGACCGTCCGCCAGGCGTCCTCCGCGGCGGTCTTCACCGGCACCTGCTGGGTCTCCCCGATGCTCTTCCCCTGTTTCGCGAGAGTGAGCACGTCGCCGATGAGCGCGTCCATCCGGTCGAGGATCTCGTCGAGCTCCGTCACTAGCACCTCCTCGCCGTACTGCGCTTCGAGCAGGGCGATGTTCGCCTTCGCGGACTGCAGCGGGTCGCGCAGGTCGTGGCTCACGATGGAGGCGAACTTCTCCAGCTGTTCGTTCTGTCGTTCGAGTTCGCGTTCGTGGGTTACCCGCTCCGTGATGTCACGCATGATCCCCGAGAACACGCGCTCGCCCTCGTACTCGTGTTCCTCGAAGGTGATGGAGAGCTGGACCTCGTGGCCGTCCTTGTGTCTCGCGGGCAGTTCGATGTTCTGCCAGTCGAGGTTTCGAACTCCGGTCTCGAGATACTCGGCGACCGCGTCGTGGTGGGCCTCGTGGAACCGGTCGGGCATGATTGTCGTCAGCGGCTCGCCCGTCAGCTCCTCGGGCGTGTAGCCGAACACCCGCTCGACGGCCTGGTTCGCGAAGAGGATATGGCTCTCCTCGTTGATGGAGACGATGGCGTCGGAGCCGTTCTCGACCAGCGCCTCGAAGAAGTCCTTGTCGAGGACGCCCGGCTCGACGTTCCCCTGCTCGTCGAACACCCGCGACTCCCCGGCCTCGGCGTCCGACGGCGAATCAGAAGATGCCATAGTCGTATACTCCCGTCCAACGCTTCTATCCCAGATAAAGGGTGGGTGTCGTGGCAGGTTCTCGGTTGAAGACCGACTGCGCCGGTCGCAGCGGTCAGGTCCAGCGGTCGAGCCCCGTCTGGACGACTGACTCCTCGATGCGCTCGAATCCCCGTTCCACCTCCGTCTCGGCGACCTCCCACTCCTCGGTGACGTAGGCTCGCGCCGCCGCCATATCCGGGTCCAGCGCGGTGTCGAACGCGTAGTCGTCGGTCACCGCGGGGTCGAGGAACATCTCTCGAATTCTATCGGCGTGCTGGATATGCTCGCCTTTCGCGTCGAGGACGGCCCACAGGTCGCCGTGTTCGTGGATGAGCTTCACCGCCGTCTTGGGACCGACGCCCGAGATGCCTTCGTTGAAGTCCGTACCCATCAAGATCCCGACATCCACGAGCTGTTCCCACGTCAGATCGTGTTTTTTCAAAGTCGCCTCGAAATCCATCAGCTCGGGGTCCCCTTTCGAGGTGAGCTGCCGGAGCGTGAACGGTGCGCCCAGAAGCAGCGAGTCGTAGTCCTCCGTCCCGGCGTAGTCGACCGCCCCCTTCCGCGCCATGTAGGCGGCCTGCGCTTCGCCCTCGGCAGGTGCCTCGACGACGGGCACGTCCAGCAGCCGGAGGAGCTCCGTCGTCGTCTCGATGATGGTGTCCGTGAGCCGCTGGGTGCGGGAGGCGAGCTTCGCGACCTCCACCGAATCGCCCTTCTCTCTCGCCTCCTCCAGCTGCTCCTCGTAGCGCTCACGCTGCTCACGACGCGCCTCGACCTCGTCGTCTTTGAGCTCCGTGACCCCCCCGTCGAAGACGAACACCGGGGTGAGGTCGTGCTCGAAGAACTTCGGGAGCCCCTGTATCACGCCGATGAGGTTCGCCACCTCCTCGCCCGCGTCGGTGGTGTACGCCGACTCCCGGGTGAACTTCACCGTCGTCGTGAGATACCGGTAGAGCCAGTTGTGCGCGTCGACGGCGACGATGCTCCCCTCCAGCTCCGCAAAGGGCACCTCCTCGATGACCGCCAGCTGCCGCAGATTCGAGTTACCCATTGCCGGGTGTAGTCGCCTTCGGGGCTTGAATCGTGTGGGATTTACCCAGGGTGAAACAGGTCCTCGATACGGCAGTCGAAGTGGTCGGCGAGCGTGAACGCCAGCTCCAGCGAGGGGTCGTAGCGCTCCCGCTCGATGGCGTTGATGGTCTGGCGCGTGACCCCGACGGCGGCCGCGAGGTCCGCCTGACTCTCACCCGTCTCCCCGCGGCGCTCCCGGAGGTCGTTTCTCATCGCCGGACCCGAAGCACAGCGTACACCAGCCCCCAGCCCAGCGAGACCACCGCGAACGCGTACAGGAGCGTCTCCGCGGGCCCATCGAGGGTGTACCGTCCCGTCGCGTCGAGGAAGAACAGCGTGATGAAGGTGAACAGCCCACCGTAGCCGAACAGCTCGAAGGTGAGGTGGCTCGCCCGCCGTTCGAGTTCGTTCTCCCGCTCGTCGCCCATCGCCAGCGAGTCGCTGAACCGGACGTAGAAGAACAGCGCGAAGCCGGCCACGACGGCGACCGTGTATACCACGAGGCCAGCCAAGAACTGCCCGACCAGCATCGCGGCCAAGAAGGCCACGACACCGATGGTGATGATGCCGAAGAAGAGGCGTCTGTACCGCCGACCGCTCTGCACTGGATTCGTCGTTGTCATGGGAGTGTGGAAAGCGCACTTGTCGTAAAGTATGCTTTACAGTAAAGCACGCTTTACACAGCCTCTTAACTGTTACTCCGCGAACCAATCTCTGTTGTGCGGTCGCGGGGCTCTCGACGGTGGGACTCGGACCACAAACACTCGAAATGCAAAAATATCTATTTATATTATGAATTTGGAGTAAGACTGCTGTTCGTCGGTATTGTTCTGAAACTCCTACCACTCCGATTCGGTGCCTGTGAACTGTCTGAATCCGTTTCGTTCTCGGATATCCTGTCCCGTTCCGGATTGATGCCAAATCTGGATAGATACGGCCCAAATGCTGCTTAGTGGCTTACTTCCGGACGAAGTCATCCATATCGGTCCCTGCGTCTACGGGGCCAATATTCTACTCAGGTTATTGTGATTTTTGAGTTTATCTATTGTTATTGATACTACCTCGGGTCGAAGCTCACGTCCGAAAAAGGGGTGTTTTCAGTCCGACTCGGTCTCGATTGGCTGGCTGGGCGTGATGAACGAGTCGCGCTCGCTCATCTCGGCTTCCGAGAGATGACAGGCGATGTGGTGGTCGCCGTCGACGGCCTCCAGCGCCGGCAGGTGCTGTTCACACTCCTCGCCGATCTTCTTCGGACAGCGGGTCTGGAACGGGCAGCCCGATGGCGGATTGATGGGGCTCGGCACGCTCCCCTCGAGGAGGATGCGGTCCGTCTCGCGGTTCGGATTCGCGTGCGGGACGGCCGACAGCAGGCTCTCCGTGTAGGGGTGGAACGGCGCGGAGAACACGTCCTCGATGCTGCCGAACTCCGCGATCTTCCCGAGATACATCACGGCGACCCGGTCACAGATGTGCCGGATGACACCGATGTTGTGCGAGATGAACAGGAAGGAGATGTTCTCCTCGGCCTGGATCTCGTTGAGCAGGTTGAGGATCTGCGCCTGCACGCTCACGTCGAGCGCCGAGACCGGCTCGTCACAGACGATGAGCTTCGGCTCGACGGCCAGCGCGTGCGCGATGGCGACGCGCTGCTGTTGCCCGCCGGAGAACTCGTGGGGGTACTTCGTCGACGCGGCCCCCGAGAGGCCGACGCGTTCGAGCAGCTCCCGCACGCGCTGGCGCTTCTCCTCGCCGTGGGCGATGTCGTGTTTCGCCATCGCGCGACCGATGATCTGCCCGACGGTCTTGCGCGGGTTGAGCGAGCTCTGGGGGTCCTGGAAGATCATCTGCATCTCGCGACGCAGGCTTCGCACCTCGCTCGATCCCAGCGCGTGAAGCGGCTGGCCCTCGAAGAACACCTCACCGTCGGTCGGTTCGAGCAGCCGCAGCGCCGTGCGCGCGACCGTGGACTTCCCACAGCCGGACTCGCCGACGAGCCCGACGGTCTCCCC
The DNA here is from genome assembly GCF_051195035.1 of Natronomonas sp. EA1. Taxonomy (NCBI): domain Archaea; kingdom Methanobacteriati; phylum Methanobacteriota; class Halobacteria; order Halobacteriales; family Natronomonadaceae; genus Natronomonas; species Natronomonas sp. EA1. Next base: position 684,560 of record NZ_JBNTJV010000001.1, on the reverse strand, counting down.
GGGGTAGATGTCGAAGCTCACGCCGTCGACGGCCTTCACGTACCGGCGTTCGATGGTGGGAAGCCCGCCACCCTCTCGTGAGATGTGGACGTTGCCGAAGACGCCCTCGCCCGCGGAGAAGTGCTTCTCGAGGTTCCGGACCTCGAACAGCGGTTCGCCGGAACGGTCGACCTCACCGCGGCCCCCTTCCGACTCGGGGACGGTGCTCTCCGAGAGGTCGAGGTCGTCCGCGTGGATGCATGCCGCGCGGGAGTCGCTTCCGGCGACGGCCCCGAGGGTGGGGTCGCCACCCGTCCGGCAGGCCTCCGTCGCGTGGGCACACCGGGGGGCGAAGTTACATCCCTCGGGCAGGTCCGCGAGGTCAGGCATCGCGCCGTCGAGGGTGGGCAGCGTGTCGTACTCGGTGTCGACCTCCGGGATGGAGTCGATGAGCGACCGCGTGTAGGGGTGCCTCGGGCGGTCGAACAGGTCACCGAGCGCTGCCGTCTCGACGAGGTTGCCGGCGTACATCACGCCGACGTGGTCACACGTCTGCGCGACGACACCGAGGTTGTGCGTGATCATCAGCACGGCCGTCCCCTCGCGCTCCTGTAGCTCGTTGAGCAGGTCGAGGATCTTCGCCTGCGTCGTCACGTCGAGCGCCGTCGTGGGCTCGTCCGCGATGATGAGGTCGGGTTCACAGGAGAACCCGATGGCGACGAGGACGCGCTGGCGCATCCCCCCGGAGAACTCGTGGGGGTAGTCGTCGATGCGCTCTGCCGCGTCCGGAATGCCCACGTCGTCCATCGACTGGATGGCCAGCTCGCGAGCTTTCGCCTTCGAGACGTCCTGGTGGCGACGGATCGTCTCCGTGATTTGCGTCCCGACGGTCATCACCGGGTTCAAAGACGACATCGGGTCCTGCGGGATCATCGCGATGCGGTTCCCGCGAATGTCGCGCATCTCCTTTTCCGACTTCTCTAAGAGGTCCTCGCCGTCGAAGACCACCTGCCCGCCGGTGATCTCGCCCGGCGAGTCGATGAGACGCATGATGGAGCGCGCCGTCACCGACTTGCCCGCGCCGGACTCGCCGACGAGCCCCATCGTCTCGCCGCGGCGCAGCGAGAAGGACACCTCGTTCGAGGCGACGACGGGGGCGGCGTCGGTGCGGAACTCCGTCCGGAGGTTCCGCACGTCGAGCAGTGGGGTGTTCGCACTCATTCTATCGCCTCCACCTTGGGGTCGAGCACGTCACGCAGCCCGTCACCGAGCATGTTGAACCCGATGACGGCGATGGCGATGGCTATCGCCGGGAACAGCAGCATCCACGGCGCGGTCACCATGAACCCGCGACCCGCGTTTATCATCAGTCCCCACGACGGTTTCGGGGGCTGTGCCCCCAGCCCGAGGAACGACAGGCTCGCCTCAGCGAGGATGGCGAAGGAGACGGTGAGCGACCCCTGCACGAGCATCGGTGCCGTACAGTTCGGGAACACCTCGCTGAAGACGATGCGGGCGCTGCTCTCGCCGCGCGCGACCGCCGCCTCGACGTACGCCTCGTTCCGTTCGGCCAGCGCCGCGCTGCGTGAGACCCTCGCGATATAGGGGGTGTAGACGAACGCCAGCGCGATGATGACGTTCCGGAGTTCCGGCCCCAATACGACGAGCAGCGTCAGTGCCAGCAACACGGGCGGGAACGCCATCGCGGCGTCCATCACTCGCATCAGGAACTCGTCGGTCAGGCCGCCGGCGTAGCCCGCGACCACGCCGATGACGGCCCCGGTCACGAGCGCGCCCCCGACGGCCCCGAAGCCGACGCGCAGCGAGATGCGGCTCCCCATGACGACCCGGCTAAAGATGTCACGGCCCAGGTCGTCCGTCCCGAACGGGTGTTCGAGCGACGGCGGCTGTGACCGCTCGTCGATGTTGGTCTCGTCGATGGGGTACGGTGCGATGACCGGCGCGAAGATCGCGACGACGACGAGCAACGACACCAGCGTCAGCCCGATCATCGCCTTGGTGTTGTTCCGGAACTTCTTGACGAACCGCGCGATCCGGTCGCGTTGCGACTGGGTGAGATACCGGTTGGCCCCCGTCGACCGCGTGGCGCCGTCGGTGGCCATCACTCACCACCTCCGTAGCGGATCCGCGGGTCGAAGTAGGCGTACAACAGGTCGGCGGCGAGGTTCGAGAACATGTATATCAGTGCGATGATGATGATACACCCCTGAATGAGGGGGATATCACGGTTCTGGATGGCGGTCAGCGTCAACCGACCGATGCCGGGCCAGACGAACACCTCCTCCAGCACGATGACCCCGCCGAACGCGTAGCTGAACTGGAACGCGATGACGGTGATGACGGGGATGACCGCGTTCTTGAGCGCGTGCCGAAGGACGATGACGCGCTGGCTCATCCCCTTCGCCCGTGCGAGATTGATGTACTCCTCGCTCATCACCTCGATCATCGAGGAGCGGGTCATCCGCATGATGTAGGCGGTGAGCGCGATGCCCATCGCCCCCGCGGGGAGGATCAGGTGTCGCATCGCTCCGACGAAGTCCTCGCTCGGGGCGACGTACCCACCGGTCGGGAAGAGGTTGAACCACGCGGCGAACACGAGGATGAACACCAGCCCCCACAGGAAGATGGGCATCGAGATGCCGATGAAGGCGAACATCGACGCCGTCACGTCCGGGGCTTCGTTCTGCCTGACCGCGGCGTAGATGCCCAGCGGGATCGACAGGATCACGGCGATGAACGTCGCGGCGAACGCGAGCATCAGCGAGCGGGGGAGCCGCTCGGCGATGAGCGACGTGACGGGCTCGCTGAAGCGCAGCGACTCGCCCATGTTCCCCTGCAGGAGGCCGATGACCCAATCGATGTACTGGATGTACAACGGTCGGTTCAGCCCGAGCTGCGCACGCAACGCCTCGAGTGACTGCTCGTTGGCGTTCGGCCCCAGTATCAGCAGGGCGACGTCGCCCGGCAGGATGTTCGTGACGGCGAACGTGATGAGCGTGACGAAGAACAACGTCACGGCCATGAACCCGATACGCCGGAGTACGTAGTTGTACATCGATGACGGGGATCAGTTGTCGAGCCAGTTGTCGCGGAACTGGAGGGTCGAGCCGTCCGGCGCACCGGTGTCGCCCTTGTAGTGGTCGGCGGCCCCGTAGAGGCTGGGTTGCCACCAGAGGAAGAGGTGGCCTGCGCGGTCCTCGTGGAGGATCTCCGTCGCCTGGTGGTAGAGCTTTGCGCGCTCCTGTACGTCGTAGATGGTCCGCGCCTCCTCGACGAGGGCGTTGTACTCCTCGTTCACCCAGTTGGTGAAGAAGAACGCCCCCTCGGGGTGCAGGAACTTGTAGAACGACACGTCGGGGTACCAGAGCGCGAGATAGGAACTCGTCGTCGCCTGGAAGTTCCGCTTCGAGTAGACGTCCGAGAGCCAGGAACTCCAGGTGATCTGCTGGATCTCGAGGTCGATGCCCACGTCGCTCGCCTGGTCGGCGATGACCTGTGCCCCCTGGACCTGCGTCGGGTAGGACTGGGGGATCTTGAACGTCGCGGAGAAGCCGTCGGACATGCCGGCGGCGTCGAGGTGCTCCTGGGCCTTCTCGAGGTCACGGGGCCGCGGCTGGATGTCCTCGTTGACCCACGGGCTGCCGGGGGCCGCGGGGGTCGCGGTGGGCTGGCCAGTGCCGTAGAGCGCGGCCTCGGTGACCTTCTTCTTGTCGATGGCGAAGTCGAGCGCGAGCCGCGCGTCCTTGTTGTCGAACGGGGCGCGGTCACAGTTCATCCCGAGGTAGACGAGCGACTTCGGGAACTGCTTTTCTAAGCGCACGCCGGAGGCCTGCTCGACGCGGGAGACGTCCTTCGGCGCGATACCGTTGATGAAGTCGTACTCGCCGGCGAGGAACGACCGGATGCGGACGCTCGGGTCCGGTATCTCCGTCTTGACGATGGTGTCGAGGAACGGACCCTCCTCCTCGGAGGCCCCCCAGTAGTCCTCGTTTTTGACCATCGTGAACGAGGATTCGATCTCCCGGCTCTCGAACTTGTACGGGCCGGTCCCGATGGGCTCTTCGACCATGTCCTTCTTGGCGTTCTCCGCGGGCATCACCGCGAGCTCGGCCGTCGCCATCTTGGCGAGGAAGGGGGCGAACGGCTGGGTGAGCTGGATCTCGAAGGTGTAGTCGTCCGGCGCGGACATCGACTCCACGAAGTCGAAGAAGCCGGTGGCGAGGTAATCCCCGTTGGCGACGCGCTCGTACGTCGCCAGCACGTCCTCGGAGGTCATCTCCGTCCCGTCGTGGAAGGTGACGCCCTCGCGGAGTTCGAACGTCAGCAGCGTGTTGTCCTCGGACTGCTCGAAGGACTTGGCGAGATGTGGCTGGATGGAGTAGTCGTCCTGCAGGGCGACGACCTCCTCGTAGATGTTCTCGAGGACGCGCTTCGACGCCGCGGAGGTGTCGATGTGGGGGTCGAGCCCCTGCACGGGGACCGCGCCGCCCCACTGGAGCGTGCCGCCCATCTTCGCGGAGGCCGCGGCTTCGGTCTCGTCGCTGCCGCCGCCGCTGCCGCCGCTGCCGCCGCCACCGCTACTGCCGGAACTGTCGTCACTGTTCGAGTCGCTGCCCGTACAGCCCGCGAGAGCCGCACTCCCCGCGGTCGCCGTCGCGCCGAGGAAGGTGCGGCGACCGAGACGACCCCTGAGCGAAGGGGTCGCGTTGCTCTCCGGGGAGTCGGCTCCCTTGTCATCATCTTGCATACAGTCGGTGAAGTTGGTTAATGGGTATTAAAACTTGTGACACTGAAGGTATAATCGTGACTAAGGAACTCACAACTCCTTCCTCGCTGGCGTCGGCGCCCCTGCTCCGGGCCCGGGAGGTGCTCGCCAGGGGATTACCGCCACTGCTGGCGGTCTCACGGGCGTTCGCGGTGGATTGCTCGGCTCGAACCGCTGTCTCGATGCCAAACAGTAAAATAGGGGAACCACAAACCGTGTCGACCAAGGACAATGCAAGTCAACCAGCAGCGACTCCGCAGTGATATCGAGTCGAACGCGGAGTTCGGTGCCGTGCCGACGGCGGAGGGGCGTGGGCGGACGGTGCTGACCGGGAGCGAGGCCGACCGCCGGGCGAGGGAGTTCCTCTGTGAACGGCTCCGCGACGCCGGGCTCACGATCCGCATCGACGACGTGGGTAACATCGTCGGTCGCTGGGTGCCGGAGAGCGCGGACCCCGATGCCGCGCCCGTCGCCACGGGGAGCCACCTCGATTCCGTCCCCGAGGGCGGAATCTTCGACGGGCCGCTCGGCGTCTACGCCGCACTGGAGAGCGTCCGGGCGATGCAGGACGCCGGCGTCGAACCCACCCGGCCCGTGGACGTGGTCTGTTTCACGGAGGAGGAGGGCCAGCGGTTCGGCGGGGGGCTCATCGGGTCCGCCGTCGCCACCGGTGCGATGACCGCCGAGGAGGCGCTCGCCATCGAGGACCAGGACGGCATCCCGCTCGGGGACGTCCTCGCCGATATCGGCTATCGCGGTGAGGGGGTCGTCGACGCCTCGGCGTGGGACGCCTGGCTCGAGCTCCACATCGAGCAGTCCGAGCGCCTCGAGGACGCCGACGTGCCGGCCGGCGTCGTCACGAGCATCGTCGGCCTCTCCCGGTGTGCGGTGGAGATCTCCGGCGAGGCGAACCACGCCGGGTCGACGCTGATGGACGACCGGTCCGACGCGCTCACCGCGGCCAGCGAGTTCGTCCTCGACGTGGAGCGGGCGACGAAGGACCGGCGCGCCGAGTCCGAGACGGTCGTCGGCACCGTCGGGAAACTCGATGTCTCGCCGAACGCGCCGAACGTCATCGCCGGGAACGTCTCGCTCACCGTCGACGTCCGGGACGTGGACTACGGCTCCATCGAGCACGTCATCGCCGAGGCCCGCGACAGCCTCGACCGTATCGAGGCCGAACGGCCCGTCGAGACGACGCTGGAGCATCCGTGGGATCGCCGTCCGATCGAGATGAGCGAACGGTGTCGGAGCGCCCTCCACGCCGCGGGCGAGGACGCCGACCTCTCCACGATGGACCTCCACTCCGGGGCCGGCCACGACACCATGCACGTCGCCGAGGTGACCGACGCCGCGCTGCTTTTCGCCCCCTCCCGCGACGGTATCTCGCACAACCCCCTGGAGTGGACCGACTGGACCGACTGCGCCGACGCCACCCGCGTCCTCGCGGGGGCCGTCGCCGACCTCGCCACGCAGTAGCTCTTCGTTCTCGTTTTCGTCTCGTTCCGTTCGCGTCGTCCGCTCACTCTCTCGACGGTCTCCACAGCCCGCCGCTCGTGATTCGCCACTGTGGTCCGACGCAGTGGTCCGACGCAGTGGTCCGACAGGAAGCTCCCTCGATCCTCTCGCGAGCACTGCCTCCCGGGCCCCTTCTCCGTAGTTGGCGTTCGCATAATGAGAACAATATGTCCGATAGCGCTCGAAACCGCCTGAATCGGCTGAATTCTCCCGAATCGCGAGAAAGTCGAACTCGGAAACTCCCCGAAACGGGGTATTTCCCCGGAACAGGGCATCCGGTTCACATAATCAGTTTGTGAGATACAAACACCTTTGTCGGTCCGGGAGTGAAGCTTCGGTATGTCCGACGAACACACGACGGGGTCGCCGCGGACCCTGAAGACGGTGTCCCGGGCGTTCGACGTCGTCCGGGCGCTAGAGGAGTTGGACGGCGCGGGCGTCACCGAGCTCGCCGAGCATCTGGACCTCTCGAAGAGCGTCGCGTACAACTACCTCTCGACGCTGCGCGAGGAGAAGTACGTCGTCAAGGAGGGGGACACCTACCAGCTCTCCCTGCAGTTCCTGCTCGTCGGGGAGTACGTTCGATATCAGAACATCCTCTACCGCATCGGCAAGCCCGAGATGGAGGAGCTGGCGGAGAAGACGGGGGAGTTCGCGCATCTGGCGACCGAACAGCACGGACTCGGCGTGAACCTCTACAAGGTGAGCGGCGAGAAGGCGGTCGGCAGCGACTACCAGGTGAACAAGCTCCAACGCGCCGACTACCTCCACTTCTCGGCGACGGGGAAGGCCATCCTCGCGCACCTCCCGCGCGAGCGCGTGGAGTGGATCGTCGACCGGTACGGGCTCCCGGCGAAGACGGAGAACACCATCACCGACCGCGAGGCGCTGTTCGAGGAGCTGGAGACCATCCGCGATCGCGGCTACTCGCTCAACGACGAGGAGGAGATCACGGGGCTACAGGCCATCGGCGCGCCCGTGACGAACCGCCACGGTCGGGTGCTCGGGTCCATCAGCGTCTCCGGCCCGGTCCGCCGGATGAAACGGTCCGAGTACCACGAACAACTCATCGAGAACGTCATCAACACCGCGAACGTCATCGAGGTGAACGTCAACATGGAGGAGTCCGACGACGAGTTCCCGACGTTCGCCTGAGTCCATTACAGAAGTATGATTGTAACGCCTATCCGATCTCTCACGGCGACGCTCGTTCTCTTTTGACTGTCCTCGCGCGTAGAGGAGTCACAACCGCTCCGATTGACCGAGTACTACTCAGATAACTGAGTATATACATATAAGAAATAATACTATCGAATTGGCTGGTGGTGCCCCATTTCTCCACGCGAGAATATGGGAGCTGAATCGTCGCATCTGGACACTCTACCGGGTTCAAACGCCTGTTCATACAGTATCGTGTGAACTCTTCGAGCGTGTCGGGGCGACGATCTCGAACCATCTCTCCGGTCGGACTATTTCCGGGAGATATCTCCCCACTATCGCCTCTGTAGCGCTTAAGGAGAGTACTCTCTCGATTGCCGGTCGGATTCGTGAGCGAACTGCCGCTGGAACGAATCTCGATGAGGACGAAGAACTATCATTTGTGAATACTACTAGTTATACAAAATCAGTCATAAATTCTCGGCAGACAGCCGCCGGTATCGCTGTTAGTGCCGACCGACGAGAACGACGGGTCGCGCTACGGAAGCTGCCGGAGGTTTTCCAGCATCTCGTTGAGCCCGATCTCGGTGACGGCCAGCGAGAAGCCGTCGACGCCCGCGAGCTTCGGGGCGTGTTCCCAGAGGTCCTCTTCCGAGATGCCGTGGAGAACGACGGCGTTCGGGGTCGGTGTCGCCACCCGAAGGGCGACGAGCGGGGACTCCCCGCGGGTGACCTCCGTGAAGACGAGCGCCCGGTTGGTCGACTGGCCGTAGAGCCGGTAGAACTCCTCGGAGGAGAGGCGGGTGATCGCCTCGATGGAGTTGATGACGGTGTGGCCGGCGATGGTGGTCGCGCGGCCCTCCGCGACCTCGGTGGCCTCGATGGCGTCGTAAAAGCGCGAGATGGGGATGGTCGCGGAGTACTCCCGGAGGTCCTGGACGATGTCGCTTTCGAACCCCGCGGAGATGACACGGGCGTACTGCCGGATGTGACTCCCGCCGCTCGCCTCGTCGATGGCGAGCAGCGCCTCGACGAACCGGCGGACCATCCCGATACCGGGGGACTGCCGTCGCCCGGACTCGTAATCCGAGACGACGGAGGCCGAGACGTCGAGCTGGGAGGCGAGGTCGGTCTGGGCCACCTCGAAGTCCGTGCGCCACTTCCGGAGGGTCGCGCCGGGGTCGTCGGAGAGGACGACCTCGCCGGCGATCTTCTCGGCGAGTTCGCGCTTCGGTGACCCGTCCATACCCATCGATTCGGCGGCGCGCTTAAGGCCGTTCCGCCCTTCGCTCGGGTGATGCCCCCGACGGCCGTCCACGTCGCGGTCGGCGGCCTGCTCGCCGCGGCCCTCCTCGGCCCCCATCTCGACCGGCGGAGCGTCGCCGTCGTCCTCGCCGCTGCAGCCCTCCCCGACCTCGACGCCCTCCTCTCGCTTCTCGTCGAGGGGGGCCACAACGCCGCGCTCCACACGCTCGTCTGGCCCTTCCTCGTTGGTGTCGGGCTCTACTGGGCCACCAGCGGTGGACACCTGGCCGCGCGCTTCGGGGACCGCGGGGTGCGCGTCATCTGGGCCGCGTTCGCCTCCTTCCTCGTGGCCGGTATCGGCCTCGACCTGCTCAACATCGAGGGTGTGAACGCGCTGTGGCCCCTCGTCGACCAGTTCTACACGCTCGTCGGGGTCCTCGAACTGAACAACAAGGAGGGGCTCGTCCAGACGTTCGTACAGGTGAACACGACCGGCGGCCCGTTCCTCGAGGTGGGCACGCGCGGGAGCACGGCTGACTACTTCGTCCCCTCCCCGCTCAACCCGACGCGCGGCCCGGACGCTGGCGCGAACCGGATCTTCCGGGTAGTCGAGACGGGCTGGCAGTTCGTCCTCGTCGTCGCCTCGGCGGTCGTGCTCGCCACTCGACTGCGCGGAGGTGGTCGCTGATGCCCTCCACCGTCGTCCACGTCGCGTTCGCCTGGCTGCTCGCCGCGGGGCTCCTGCGGGACCACTTCGACAGGCGCGCGCTGGGGCTCATCGCAGCCGTCGTCGTCCTCGCCGACCTCGACGCGTTCGCGGGCCTGCTCGTCGAGTCGACCCATCGGGCGCTGTTGCACACCGCACTGCTCCCGCTCGCCGCCGGGGCGCTCGTGCGCTGGGACCTCCGCCGTCCCGACTCGCGCATCCGGGAGCGGTACGGCGACTGGGGTGCCGAGGTGTTCCCCGTCACGGTCGTCTGTTTCGCCGTCGCGGCCATCGGCCTCGACCTCGCCACCGCCGGCGGGGTGAACCTCTTCTATCCCGTTTACGACCAGTTCGTCTCCGTCTCGGGCGAGCTCGGCTACGCGACGAGAGAGGGGTTCTTCCAGACGTTCGTGGAGGTGACCGGAAGCCAGGCACCCGCGAGCGGTGGTGGTGGCGGCGCCGGGAGCACCCAGCCGCGCATCGACGTGGGACAGCAGGGCTCCACCCGTGAGCATCACGTCGGCAGCGGTATCGACCCCGAGAAGGGCGTCGAGACGGGCGACGTGCGCCGGACCTTCCCCGTCTTCTATCGGGGGTGGCACCTCCTTCTCACCGTCGCGAGCCTGCTCGCCGTCGCGGTTCGACTGCGTGACCGGCAGCCCCCGTGATCGACAGCCTGCGCGACCGGTAGACTGCGTGACCGGCAGGCCGAATACCCCCCGTGTGGAACCCCGGGTATGGACATCAGGGCGTACGATTCCGACTCCCCGACCGACACCGCGGGACTCTGGACGCTGAAGGAGGCGTTCGAGCGCGAACTCGGGAGTAAGAACGCGGAGAAATCGGCGACGTACGACGAGAAGCTCACCGACACGTATCGCGAACGGTATCTCGACTGGGTGGCACGCGCGACGGACAGCGAGGACTGCCTGCTGCTCGCGGAGCACGATGGCGGAGTCGTCGGCTACGCGTTCATGCTCCCCGAATCGATGGCGATGATCTGGGACGCGGCGGTGCTCAACGAGATCTACGTCGTGCCGGACCATCGGGGAACGGGGCTCGCTGGCGAGCTCCTGGAGGCGGGGCTCGACCACGCGCGAAGTCAGGACCTCCCGCTCGACCGCGTGGTGTTCGACGTGGATCCCGACAACGAGCGGGCCTACGCCTTCTACGGGAAGTTCGGCTTCGAAACCTGGGCCGAGATGGTCAGTCGCGACCTGTGAGTGCCGCGACGCCGCCGCCCGCGGCCCCGAAGACGACGGGGTAGAACACCGCCGCGAGCAGGATTCCCGTGGCGACGACGGGGGCGGCCCCCTCCACGCCGAAGAGGAACAGCCCGACGACGGCGAGCGGAGCGTATCCGAGCGAGACGGTCGCGCCGGTCACGGCCGCGTTGGCGGTGTCGAGCGTCTCCGCACCAGCCCGGCGACCGACCGCGAGCCCCGCAGCGAGCAGGAGCGCCGGCGGGACAACGTACAGGAGGAGGGTGAAGCCGTCCTCGCCACCGACGAAGGAGGCGGTGCCGCCGAAGATACCCTCGAACCGCGTCTCGACGAAGTGGGCGTTGTAGAACACCCAGCCGACGACCTTCCACGTCGGGAGCTCGCCACCGAACAGCTCGATGGCGCGTCTGAGCCCCGAATCGCGGACCCGCGACCCCGTGAGGAGGAACGTGGTCAGGTAGCCGAGGAGCCATGCGCCGGCGCCGGCGAGCGCGCCCGTCGCGTACGGTCTCTCGCTCATGTGCCGCCGTTCTCCCGGCGGGTCGATACCTCTTGTGGCCGTTCAGTCAGCTGTTCGCGGCCCACTCCTCCGTCGAGATCGAGTAGCGCACCGAATCGCGGGGCTCGCCGTCGATGACGATGTCGTTCCGAATGCGCCCCTCGCGTCGCCCGCCGAACCGCTCGACGTACTTCGAGATGGCGCGCTCGCTCTGGGTGTTCTCGGGGTCGTGGCTGACCGTCACGCACTCCAGGTCGAGCCGGTCGAAGGCGAGCTCCATGAACCGCGCGGCGCGCTCGCCGGAGTAGCCGCGGCCCCAGAACGGCTTGCGGAGCCACGTGCCGAAGGTCGCCGTGCGGCGGTCCCAGTCGACGCCCATCCCGGCGACACCGGCGAACTCGCCTGCCTCCGCTTCCCCCTCGCGCGGCCGGGCGACGTAGGTGGCCCCCTCGCCCGCCTCGAACTGCTCGCCACAGTGCTCGATGAACTCCGCGGTCTCCTTCGGCGTCGCCGCGGGGTCCCACGTGACGTAGCGCGTGATGGCGTCGATGCCGGGGGCCCCGCGCTTCTGATGCTCGTAGAACTCGAAGACATCCGTCTCGTCGGGGTGGACGCGCTCGAAGCGGAGCCGCTCGCTCGCCATCTCCTCCGGGAAGAGCTGCATACCCGAGCGTCGAGAGGCAGTATAAAAGCGTTTGCCGTGGGGTGTGAGTGAACGGCACGGCTGTGGGCCTATCGGCCGGGGAGGAGGTGGCGACCCCTACGCGCGAGCGGCGAGCGCGGCGCCCAGATAGAGCGCGATAGCGACGATGACGATGGTGCCGCCCGCAGCGACCCCGTACGCGTACGAGAGCGTCGTCCCGGAGAGGGTCGCGAGGAGCGCGAACCCCACTGCGAGGCCGATGGAGGCGCGGAAGCTTCCCGCGATCTGCGTCGCAGCGGCGACGGGGACGACGAGCATCGCGGCGACGAGGATGACGCCGAGCAGCTGCATCGCCCCCACGACGACCATCGCAGTGAGGACGACGAGCAGACGGTTGAGCCACCGGACGCGGACGCCGGCGATGCGGGCGGCCGACTCGTCGAAGGTGACGAAGACGAGATCCCGGTAGGTGACGGCGACGACCCCGACGACGAGCACGGAGAGCCCGACGAGCAGGCGCACGTCCGCGTTCGTGAGCGTCGAGAGGCTCCCGAAGAGGTACTGATTGATGCTGACGGCGATGCCGCCGCTGGTGAGGCTGATCAGGACCGTCCCGACCGCGAACCCGCCGGCGAGGACGATGGCCATCGACACGTCGTCGTACACTTCCGTGTGCTCGGAGAGGACCTGTATCGCCAGCGCGGCGAGGCTGGCGACGACGAGTGCCGTGAGATAGGGGGAGACCGGTATCGCGAGGACGTTCGAGAGGAACAGCCCGACCGCGACCCCCGCGAAGGCGGTGTGCGCGAGCGTGTCGCCGATCATCGCCAGCCGGCGGTGGACGAGAAAGGAGCCCACGAGCGGGGCGATGACGGCGATACAGAGTCCGGCGAGGAACGCCCGTCGCATGAACGGGAAGCCGAGCATCTCGGCGAGGAACTCACTCATGGTGGTGTGCGAGCACGCCCTGGTTCGCCCCGTAGGCCTCCCGGAGGCTCTCGGAGTCGGCGAACGCCTCGGGCGGGCCGTGGAAGAACAGCTCCCGGTTGAGACAGGCGATGCGGGTCGCACGCGCGGTGACGACCCCGATGTCGTGTTCGATGAGGACGATGGTGCGCCCCTCGTCGTTGAGCTCACCGAGCAGGTCGTAGAACGCGGACCGCGAGTCCGCGTCGACGCCGACCGCCGGCTCGTCGAGCGCGAGCAGCGCGGCGTCCGCAGCGAGCGCCCGCGCGATGAGGACGCGCTGGCGCTGGCCCCCCGAGAGCTCGGCGACGCGCCGGCTGGCGAGGTCCGTCACGCCGACGCGGGCCATCGCCTCCTCGATGGCGTCGCGGTCCGCCTGCGAGAAGCGCCCGCGGCCGACGTGGGGGTACCGCCCCATCCGGACGGCTTCCTGGACGGTGACGGGCATCCCCGAGGCCGTCCCGGCCGCCTGCGCGACGTAGCCCACGCGGGTGCCGTCGCCGACGCGGTGGGCGGGCTGGCCGAACAGGCGCACACGCCCGGAATCCGGTTCGAGCAGCCCCAGCATGAGCTTCAGCAGGGTGGTCTTCCCGGAGCCGTTCGGGCCGACGAGCCCGAGGAACTCCCCCGATTCGACGGTGAGGGAGACGTCCTCGATGGCGGGGCGGTCCCCGTAGCCGAACGTCACGGAATCGAGTTCGACGACGCTCATTCCGCGCCCAGGGCTCTCGCTAGACTCGGGAGGTTCACCTGTTCCATCACCTCGAGGTAGCCCCAGCCGTTCTCGCGCCACTCCTCGGTCAGGGTCGGGACGGGGGTGAGCGGGAGCACCGCCTTCGCGTCCGTCTCGGCGACGAGCTGGGTGGCCGCGCGGTCCGACTCGAACACCGGTGCGAGCACGTACTCGATGTCGTGTTCGTCGATGACGGCCTGTGCGCGGGCCACGTCCTTCGGCGTCGGGGAGGCGTCCGGCGCGAGCCCGACGAGCGACTCCACGTGGAAGCCGTAGCGTTCCGCGAGATACTGAAAGGAGTTGTGGCCCGCGACGAGCACGGTGTCCCTCGTCCGACCGGCCAGCCGCTCCTCGTAGGTCGCATCGAGCGCGGCCAGCCGGTCGGTGTAGGCCGCGGCGTTCGCCCGGTAGGTGTCGGCGTTCGCGGGGTCGACGTCCCCCAGCCCGGCCGCGATGGTCTCGACCGACCGCGCCGCGCGGCCGAGGTCGAGCCAGTAGTGCGGGTCCACGGCGCCCGCGTGGCTCGCGTGGCTGTCGTTGCCGTCGTGGTCTTTCTCGTGTTTGTCGTGGTGTTCGGTCTCGTGGTCTCCCTCGTGTTTGTCGTGGTGTTCGGTCTCGGTGTCCTTGGACCCGTGTTCTTCCTCGTGGGTTCCGTGTTCTTCCTCGTGGGTTCCGTGTTCTTCCTCGTGCTCGTCGTGCCCGTCCTCGGTCCCCGAGCGGAGCTCGACGTCTGCCCAGGCTTCGATGACGGCCACGTCGCTCCCGTCGTCGCGGATGTTCCGGACCAGTTTGTCGGCCCACGGCTGGAACCCCTCGCCCACGTAGACGAAGGCGTCGGCGTTCGAGACGGCACGCTGAACGTCCGGCCCCGGCTCCCAGCCGTGGCCGTGCTGACCGAACGGGACGACCGTCTCGACCGCCAGCTCCCCGTCCGTGACGTTCGCTGTGAAATCCGAGACGACGAAGAAGGAGGCCTGCACTCCACCGGTCTCCGTGGCGCCGGCTTGCGTCCCGAGACACCCAGCCGTCGCGACCATCGCCGCACTGCTCCCGAGCAGGAAACCACGGCGCGTGAGTTCGCTCATGTTATTATCTATTTTCTCTTAGTTAATAGCTCTTGCTAACTATCGTATGTAGATTCACAACTCGGCACTCGCGCACGAGGAACTGTGGACCGTTTCCGGGGCGCTCCTGTGGCGCTCCTGGGACGTTCCCGTCACGGCCCCGGGACGGTCCCGGGCCCTTCTCGGCCTCAGGCCCCTGTGTCGGTACCCGACTCCCCCCTGTCCAGGGGAACGCGGAGGGTGACGACGCTCCCGCACGGCTCTCGCTGGCCGATCTCGAGGGACCCACCGGAGAGCGAGATTGTCCACTGGGCGAGCCAGAGCCCGAGGCCACGACTGTGCTCGAGTGCGGTCTCCGTCCGGCCGTTCAGCACGTCCTGTTCGAGGGTGGGGATCCCCGGGCCGTCGTCGACGACGCGGACGTACGCACGGTCGCCGTCGACCCCGACCTCGACGGTGACGCTCGGGGCGTCGCGGTCACTGTGGACCACGCTGTTCTCGATGAGTTCGGAGAGCGACTGGCCGAACAGCTCCCGGTCCACGACGGAGACCGCAGCGACATCGCCCACGGCGGTGGAGACGGTGAGGTCGATCTCCGCCTCCGGAAAGGTCGCCCGCCCGGTCTCGACGACCCGCTCGACGGTCGCCACGAGCGGGACGGCGACGGTCGACTCGCTCTCGCGGAACATCTGCTCGATGCGCCGGGCCTGGTCCGCGGCATCGATGATGCGGTGTGCGCTCTCGCGGGCCGTCTCGAGGTGGTGGCCCACCTCGTCGTCGACGAGCTCGCGAGCGAGCTCGAGACGCCCGTCGACGATGTTCAGCTCGTTGCGGACGTTGTGCCGGAGGATACGGTTCAACACGCTGATCCGCTGTTCCTGTTTGAGGATGTCCGTCACGTCGTTGAGGGTGATGATACGCCCCGTCGTGCGACGGTACGGGTCGGTGAGCTCGCTCACCGTCGCCTCGTACGAGCGGTTCCTGCGCTCGTCTTCGATGAGGGCGGAGTCCGTATCGTGGGCTGGAAGCTCCTCGTAGTGCGGGATGACCTCGCTGGCGGGTCGCCCGAGCGTCTCGCCCACGGTGGTGTCGAACATCTCCGCCGCCTTCGGGTTGATGTCGATGACGAAGCCGCTCCGGTCGACGACTATCGCACCCTGTCTCATCCGCTCGTAGGCGACTCGCCGGGCGGACCGGCTCGGGGTCGGACTCGATCCGAGCAGCTGGAAGCGGGTGAGCGCCCCCAGATACGCCACGCCGGAGACGCCGAACGCGATGGGGGTGGGGTCGAACCCCGTCACGGGGACCCAGCCGACGAGAAAGAGGACGTTGGCGATCCACGGGGCCGCGATGCCGACCAGGAGGGCGATGCTCTGACCCCGGAAGAGGAGGTTGTCGCTGCGGATGAGCTCCAGCAGGGGGATCGCCCCCAGCAGCCCGAGCAGATACGTGTACGCCGCGATCACCCAGAACCACGGCCCGGACTCGCGGGCGAGATACGAGAGGCCGTTCCGCTCGACGACGACGGACCCCTGATACAGCAGGGAGTTGTAGTCGTCCGTCAACGCGAGAAAGACCGTCATCGCCGGGATGACGCTCAACCCGAGGATGTAGCGCGGCTGGAGATAGCGGTTGAGCCCGGTGTACTCTAGCGAGAATAACAGCCAGCCGAGCGGGATGAGGACGATCCCGACCCACCGGACGTTCGCGATGAGCAGTTTCGCCCCGAAGGTCGTCGCCTGGAACTCCAAGAAGAGCGTGGCGGACCACCAGGTCTGGCCCGCGAGAAGCAGGATGAGTGGGAGCGCCCCGGGTTCGGGGTACTCCCGCCACGCGAGGAGGCTCGCGGAGATCCCGATGCCGATGGCGACCATCAGCGCGACCGCGATGGTCACCGGCATCACCTGCTCGAAGGAGATGTCGATGGAGGGAGCCGTCCGGAAGTAGAGCACGATGAGCGTCCCGAAAACGACGAGATACTCGTACTCGGCCAGCCGGGAGAGCACGTCCGCGTTCCTGAACCGGTCGACGAGCCGGACGACGACCGTCGAGTAGGCCAGCCCGACGAAGAGGGCGAGCGAGAGCGTCTCGGGGAGATACCCCTGCGCCACCGCGACCACGAGGACGACGGCGGTGAGTGCGTCGATGGCGTGGAACGCCCACTGCGTCCGCCTGACACCGAGGACCGTCGGGAGCGTCGAGATGTCCCGGGCCTCGTCCTCTGCTCTGTCCGCGACGTTCGACACCTCGGTGTTCTTGAACACGCGCAACAGGAAGTAGCCGACCATCGTGAGCACGCCCGCAACGGGGACCTGCCCCGCGTAGCCCACGGGGATGAGGACGAGGGTGATCGCCCACGCGAACGCCACGAGCAGGCTGTTGAGCAGGAACAGCTCTTTCAGTCGTCTGAAGTTGACCCCCGTCCGTTCGGTGAACGTGGAGATGACGTCGGAGGCGTAGAGGATCCACGCAAGCCCCGGAATGAGGGCGATGGCGAACGTCAACAGCCCACCCCAGACGGAGAGGCTCAGCGCGATCCCGTAGGAGACGGCACCGAAGACGTACAGGAGGTCCTTGTGCCGGGCGATGAACGCCGCCTCACCCGGATCGGGGATGTCCCCGTCGTCCAGGTCGATGAGCTGGTCGTTGACGTACACCGAGAAGACGATGAGCCCGATGGTCGCCGGCGCGAGGCTCAACGGGAGGTCGAGCAGGACCGTCACGATGATCGTCTCCCCGACGGCGATGAGTGCCAGATACAGGCAGGTGTAGACGAAACTCCGATAGAGTGTCACCAGCGGCGTGGGGAGCCTCGTTTCAAAAGAATTAGACATCATCGCGGTGGTTTTCGATACGATAGACTCCTATCTGAATAAACGTTCTGATGGGGTGGCTATCTCATCGGTGGCTGACGATTTCTCGAGTTCCCGCTCTCATCGAGGGGCTCCCCGGCAGTGGAGCGGGTCGCAGTCCCCGAAGTTCAATTAAATTGATAGTTACGCGCGTGCGGCATCGGACCACGCCCCACCGCTCCGCAACCACTAAACGCACCTCCTGCCTACCACGGACAATGGCTGATTGGACGGAGAAATATCGTCCCTCCACGCTCTCGGAGGTCCGCGGGAACGACAAGGCCCGCGACGCCCTCGCCGAGTGGGCGCGGACGTGGGACGACCACCGCGAGGCCGTCATCCTCCACGGTTCGCCGGGGGTGGGCAAGACCTCGGCGGCACACGCGCTCGCGAACGACATGGACTGGCCCGTCATCGAGCTGAACGCCTCGAACCAGCGGACGGCGGACGTCATCGAACGGGTCGCGGGCGAGGCCGCGCGCTCGGGGACCCTCTCGGGGGGCTCCGGCGGCCGACGCCTCGTCATCATGGACGAGGCCGACAACATCCACGGGAACTACGACCGCGGCGGTGCTCGCGCCGTCACCCGACTGGTGAAGGAGGCCTCCCAGCCGATGATCCTCATCGCCAACGACTTTTACGATATGTCACGCGGGCTCCGCAACGCCTGTGAGACCATCGAGTTCCGCGACGTCTCCCCGCGCTCTATCGTCCCCGTCCTGCGTGATCTCTGCCGGAAGGAAGGGATCGCCTTCGACGAGAAGGCACTGGAGAAGATCGCCGAGGGGAATCGTGGTGACCTCCGCGGGGCGGTGAAGGACCTCCAGGCCGTCGCCGACGGGAAAGAGTCGGTCTCGGTCGAGGACGTGGTCTCCGGCGACCGCGACAAGACCGAGGGCATCTTCGACTTCCTCGACGCCGTCCTCAAGGAGGAGGAATCGGCCGAAGCCGCGCTGAAGACGGCCTACAACGTCGACGAGACGCCCGATAACCTCCTGCTCTGGATCGAGGACAAGGTCCCGCTCGTCTACGACTCCGAGGAGCTGGTGCGTGCGTACGACCACCTCGCCCGCGCGGACAAGTGGCTCGGGCGCGTGATGGCCACGCAGAACTACTCCTACTGGCGCTACGCCACCGACAACGTCGCGGCCGGGGTCGCCGCGGCCCGGAACGGCACCTCCGGCGGGTGGACGCGCTACGGCGGGGCCCCCTACCGCTCCTCGAAGGACAAGACGCGGGATTACATCGCCCGCGAGATCGCGGAGCACGCGGGGGTCTCCATCGCCACCGCCCGCCGCGAGATCCTCCCGTTCCTCGCCGTGATGACCCACCACTGCAAGAACCGCGAGCTCACCGTGAGAATGGCCGCGCGCTACGACCTCGACGCCGAACACGTCTCCTTTATCACCGGCTCGGGCAAGACGACGAACAAGGTCGAGAGCATCGTCGCGGACGCAGAGGAGCTGAAAGAACAGGAGGCGGTCGAGCACTCGGGTGGGGCGTTCGCCCCGCGTGAGGATGCAGGGGAGGACGCGGACGAGGCGGACGCAGCGGACGGAGACGCGGACGCGGATGCGACCGAGGACGGTCCCGCGCAGGCCACGCTCGGCGGGGGGAGCGAGCCCGCAGAGACGGACGCCGACACGGCCGAGGCTGACGGCTCCGGTGAGGCGGAGAAAGACGACGGGCAGTCCGGGCTCTCGGACTTCTTCTGACCCTTCAGAGGATCTTCGAGAGGAACTGCTTGCCTCTGTCCGTCTTGGGGTTCGTGAAGAACTCCTCCGGCGGGCCGGTCTCCACGATCTTCCCGTCGGCCATGAGGACGATTCTGTCGCCCACTTCGCGGGCGAAGTCCATCTCGTGGGTGACGACCATCATCGTCATCCCGTCCTCGGCGAGCCCGCGCATCACTTCGAGCACCTCCCCGACGAGCTCGGGGTCGAGGGCGCTCGTCACCTCGTCGAACAGCATCACGCGCGGTTCCATCGCCAGCGCGCGGGCGATGGCGACCCGCTGCTGTTGCCCGCCGGAGAGCTGGTTCGGGTAGGAGGCCTTCTGTGCGGAGAGCCCGACCTCGTCGAGTAGTTTCTCGGCCAGTGGCCGCACCTCCTCTTTCTCGAGGCCCTTCACCTTCGTCGGCGCGAGGGTGACGTTCTCCAGTGCGGTCTTGTGCGGGAAGAGGTTGAAGCTCTGGAACACCATCCCGATCTGCTGGCGCAGCGCGTTCACGTTCGCGCCCTCGGCCGAGATGGGCGTCCCGTCGAGCCGCACCTCGCCGCCCTGGATCTCCTCCAGGCGATTGGCACACCGGAGGAGCGTCGATTTCCCCGAGCCGGAGGGGCCGATGACGACGCAGACCTCCCGTTCGTCGATATCGAGGGAGACGCCCTTCAGGACGTGCGTCTCGCCGTAGTACTTGTCCACGGCGTCGAACTCGAGGAGGCTCAATTCGTCTCACCCCCCCAGTCGGCGCGGTCCTCGAGGTACGAGACCACGTACCCCAGCGGGAGCGTGATACCGAGGTACGCGACGGCCGTGAGGACGATGGGCGTCCACGGGTCGAACGTGGCGCTGTTGACCGACCGGAACACGCTGATGATCTCGGGCACGGCGATGACGGTCAGCAGTGAGGTGTCCTTCACGAGGATGACCTGGTCGTTCCCGATGGCGGCGAGCGCGTTGCGCCACGCCTGCGGGAGGATGACCTCGCGCATCCCCTGCGTGTAGGACATCCCGAGCGAGCGTGCGGCCTCCATCTGCCCCTCGGGGACGGCGCCGATGCCGCCGCGGATGGCCTCGCCGATGTACGCGGCGTGGTTGAGCGTGAGCGCGATGACCGCCGCCGGGATCTCCCAGTCCTGAATCGGGAACGTCCCCGTCCACAGCGCGGGGATCCCGAAGTAGATGATGATGATCTGGAACAGAAGCGGCGTCCCGCGGAAGAACGAGACGTACCCCTTCGCGACGGCCCCGGTCGGGAAGGTACTGGAGACGCGACCGAACCCGACGAAGATCCCCGCGATGACGGAGAGGACACTCCCCATCACGAAGATACGCAGGACGAGGAGGTACGCGTCGACGAACCGGGGGAAGATGGTCTGGAGCAGCCCGAAGTCGACCTTCGCGTAGACGATGTAGCCGATGAGGCCGAGCACGGCCAGCGAGAATATCGACGACACCGCGACACCGCCCCACTTCAGCGTCGTATCGTTGATGACGGATTCCTCGACGCGCTGGGTGGACGATTCGCCCGAATATGATCCTGCCATTGGTAGTGATTACCTCGGTTTGGTATAAATCGGAGGGGGGCGTTATCCGCTGAAGTACTTCGCGTAGATCTCGTCGTACGTGCCGGACTCCTTGATCGCGGCGAGCGCCTCGTTGACCTTCTTACGGAAGGCGTCGTCGTCCTTGCGGAACGCGATTCCGTAGTTCTCGACGGAGAGCGTGAGATACGGCGGGGCGTCCTGGCCCTGCTCGGCGGCCGCGCCCTCGCCCTCGACGAAGCGCGCGCCGTCCTCGTTGTTGACGAACTCGGCGTTGACCGTGTTGTCGTTGATGACGGCGTCGACCTGGCCGTTCAGCAGGGCGTCGAACGCACCCGTGATCTGGTCGTACTTCTTCAGTTCGAGGTTGCCGTCGAACTCGGCTTTGAGCTCCTCGGCGGCCGCCAGCCCGGTCGTCCCCTTCTGGACGCCGACGGTCTTCCCGCGGAGGTCCTCCTTCGAGTCGATGGGGCTCCCCGTGCGGACGATGATCGTCTGATAGGCGCTGAAGTAGGGGTCGGAGAAGTCGACCTTCTCGGCGCGCTCCTCCGTGATGGTCATCGCGGACATGATGACGCGGAAGTTCCCCTGGTTGAGCGAGGCGATGATGGTGTCGAAGGAGGTCTTCTCGAACTCGGATTCGACGCCGAGCTGCTCGTCGAACACCGAGCGGGCGATGTCCACGTCGAAGCCCTTCAGCTCGCCGGCGGCCGTCTCGTACTCGAACGGCCGGTACGGGATGTCCGACCCGATGACGACCTTCTCCGGAAGGGCGTCCTCCGTCGGCGTGTCCTCGTTCTGGCTGCCGCCGTCGTTCCCGCCACTGCCGCCGTCGTTTCCGCCATCGTTGCCACCGTCGCTGCCCCCGTTGCTGGTACACCCGGCCAGCGCCGCGGTTGCGGCCCCGACGGCCGCGAGATACGCGCGACGTTCCATGGTGGTTTCCTGTGCCATATCCTCTCCTACCGGCTAACGTGTTTCAAGCTTTCGCACTGCGTGCCGTTAGTATGACAACATCTCCGGATATTTTTCGCTCCGCTGTCGTGAACGTTCCATTCTCCGCGGTAGAACTACTGTCTGGCAAACAAACGTCCGGGAACGAACGGGAGATTGTTCGGTACGAACCGTTATCCCGAACGCCCCTGATAGAGGGGTCGTAATGGATTTCGGACTCGCTGACAAGACGGCCCTCGTCACCGGGGGCGCGGGGCGAATCGGGAGCGAAGACTGCCGGGTGCTCGCGGCCGAGGGGGCGGACGTGGTCGTGCTGGACGTGAAGGAGGACGCGGCGCAGTCCCTCGCGGACGACCTCAACGACGCCGAGGGGGGCGAGGCCCACGCCGTCGCCTGCGACCTCACCGACCGCGAGGACGTGGCCGACACCGTCGCCGCCGTCGAGGCGGAGACCGGGGGGATCGACGTGCTCGTCAACAACGCCGGGATGGTCGACGCCCGGTCGCTCATGCGCGACTACGACGACGAGCTGTGGGACCGCGACGTGGCCATCAACCTCACGGGCACCTACAACATCACCCGCGAGGTCTTTCCAGGGATGCTCGACCGGGAGTGGGGTCGCGTCATCAACATGTCCTCGATGGCGGGCTGGCAGGGTGGGTTCGGACAGGCCTCCTACGCCGCGACGAAGGCCGCGCTCATCGGCTTCGGGAAGACACTCGCCCTGGAGGGTGCCCAGAAGGGGGTCACCGCCAACATCATCGCGCCGAACATCGTGATGAAACAGCTCGCGGAGATGGACATCGAGGAACTGGAGCAGTTCGACGAGCACTTCGCCCGCATCGCGAAGGCCACCCCGATGCGGAAACTCGGCAAAGAGGAAGACGTGGCGAACCTCGTCGCGTATCTCGCCTCCGAACAGGCCTCCTACATCACGGGCCAGGTCGTCGGCGTCACGGGCGGTATCGACCTGTTCAGCTTCTGAACTCAGATGAGTTTCGGGACGTAGAACTCCACGAAGATGAACAGGAGGGGAAGGAACACGGACCCCGCAAGCCGGGCGAGGATGCTCGTCTGGAGCGGGTAGAGGCTGACGGAGTTGAAGTTCTGATACTTGGTCTGGAGTCGCTGGAGTTCGAGCCGACGGTTCAACTCCGAGAGCTCGTCGCGGTCCGGGGTCTGCATTTCGGCTTCGACCTGCCGGTACTCCCGCCGAATCCTCTCCAGCGCGGTATCTCGAAGCGTGTGGGCTCGCAAAGAGACGCGCAGCGTCGGGTAGAGGAACGTCCCGAGAATCGTGCAGACATAGACGGTGGCGAAGGCGAAAATGACGATACCACTCGCGCTGGCTGCACTGAACCGGAAGAGCAGCGGGAGGAACAGCGAGGCCGTCGAGTAGAGGAGCGTCGTTCGGATGGCACAGTAGCCGACCGTACTCAGTCCACCGAGATTATCGGGGTGAAGCGGATCGATTTGCAGGTCCGCCTCCGCCACCTCGCCGATGAGCCGGAGAGTCAACACCGGCCCCATGAAGCCGTGGCTGAGGACGAGACCGATGAACAGGGCGTAGGCGTACGTCGTCCAGATGAACACGCTTCCGGTCCCGACCATCCCCTGCGCCCGAAGCACATCCGTCCCCGCGAACACGATGGCGACGGTTCCAACGGTCCAGAAGGCCGCCACGAGCGGCTGCGGTTCTGCAAACATCGTGGTGTACTTCTCCGCGAGCTCGTCGACTGACGCCTCCTCGGGCAGGATTTCGCCCAGTCGCTCGAAGAACGACGGGAGCACCCGCTCGTCGTAGTACCAGATGAGATACGGGGCGATGTTGACCCACAGCAGGCCAAGTCCTGAGGCAACGAGATATCCCGGTGAGAACGTCGTGTCGGCGACGGCCAGATACGCCGCAGCGAGGAGGTTCCAGACGAGTCCGAATTTGAGCACGCTGACGAGCAGCGGGTGCTGGATCCCGAGTGCGCCACGCGAGATCTGTTCGCTGACCCAGTGGCTCCCGTAATCATACTGTTCGAGCGGGTCTCCCGCGGTGAGTCGGTCGCTTGCTCCTGAATCGGCTGTCATTGCGTCGTTCCCCCGGTCATACTCCGGCGTCACGGGGGGCCGTCAAGTATGTGTCGCCGTGACGACATCGGGCGCGCCCCAATCGACCCGTTTTTCGGGGCTGACCACGTGGTCAGCGTATGGATCAGATCCCTTCGCCGCGCGTGGTGAAAGACGAGTGAGCCGACTCCGCGCCGTCGCCCCGTTCGCCGTGCTCGCCGTCCTCTGGGGGCTCTCCTTCCCCGCCATCACCATCGGTCTCGATGCCCTCCCGCCCGTGCTGTTCGCGGCGTTCCGCTACGACCTCGCCGCGGTCCTCCTCCTGGGGTACGCGGTGACGACCGACCGCTGGCGGCCCACCACCCCCGCGAACCTCGCGGCCGTCGTCGCCGGCGGCTGCTTCCTCGTCGCGGGCAACGCCTTCCTCTTCATCGGCCAGCAGACCGTTCCCAGTGGGATCGCTGCCGTCCTGCAGGGGCTCGTCCCCATCGCCACGACGCTGTGGGCGCTTCCCCTCTTGCCGAACGAACGCGTCTCCGCCGTGGGTGCGGTCGGCATCCTCCTCGGCTTTCTCGGCGTGGGGCTCGTCGTCCAGCCGGACCCCGCGAACCTCCTCGCCGGGGATACGTTCGGCAAACTGCTGGTCCTCGCGCAGGTGGCGAGCGTCGCGCTCGGTGGCGTGCTCGTCCAGCGCGCGAACCCCTCGCTCGACCAGACGGCGATGGCCGGGTGGTCGATGCTCATCGGGGCGGTCATCCTCCACGCCGTCAGCGCGGGGCTGGCGGAGTCGTTCACCGTTCCGTCCTCGCCGACGGCCGTCGGTGCCGTCGTCTACCTCGGCGTGTTCGCCACGGCCATCGCCTTCTTCCTGTATTTCACCATGCTGGAACGGTACGGCGCGATGGAGACGAGTCTCGTCGCCTACGTCGTCCCGCTCGTGGCCACCGTCGCCGGCATCCTCGTGCTCGACGAGCCGATAAAACCCCTCGTCCTCGTCGGCTTCGCCGTCGTCTTCGTCGGCTTCGTCCTTCTCAAGCGCCAGTCACTCCGCGGGCTCCTCCGCGAGCGCCTGGGGTGACAGCGCCTCGATCGTCGTCTCCGCGAGGTCGGTCGCGTTGTTCGGAATCGTCACCAGCGGCTCGTCGATGACCGCCATGGCCAGCAGCGACCGGAACTGTTCGCGCGCCTCCGCGGGCGTGCCTGCGATTCCGAGCGCGCGGACCATCTCGTCGGTCACCAGCGAGACGGCCTCCCCGCGGTCGCCCGCCTGCCACGCGCTCGCCACGGCCTCGGCTTCCCCGGGGAACCGTGAGGCCACGGCTCGCTCGTACCCCTTCCCGCTACCGACGTAGTAGGCGATGTGGCCGCGGATAGCGTCCCGTGCCTCGGCCGGGTCCTCGCTCACCGCACTCGGAACGTACGGCGCGACGGCGATGTCGTCCGGCGAGCGCCCCTCGGGGAGGTGGTCGACGATGTAATCGAACGCCGAGGGGAGCTCCGGGAACGGGACGTTGTGGGGGATCCAGCCGTCACAGAGGCGGGCGACGACCCGGCGGTTGGCCCGCCCGAGCGCGGCGTGGTAGACCGGGATGTCGGTGCCGAGCCCGGGGAAGTCCGCCGCGTGGAACACTTCACCGTCGTACTGGACCCGTCCCTCGCCGAGCAGCGCGTTCGTCAGCTCGATAGCCTCGTGGGCGCGCCTGACGGGGCGGTCGAACGTCATCCCGTGGAGGTCCTCGACGGCTTTCGGGGTGGAGGTGCCGACTCCGAGCCGGAACCGTCCGTCCGAGGCGTCGTCGATGCTCGCCGCGGTCATCGCCAGTACGGCCGGGGTTCGCGAAAAGACGTTGAGGATGGCGCTTCCCACGTCGATCTCGTTTGTCCGCTCCGCGATGCGGGTGAGCGTCACCACCGAGGAGGTCCCCCACAGTTCGCCGAGCCACGCCGACTCGTAGCCGAGCTCCTCCGCGCGGACCGCGAGGGGGACCGGGTCGTCGCCGCGCTGGGGGAGCAGCAGGCCGTGGCTCATATCGCCCCCTCCGCGCGGAGCCGCGCCATCGCGTCGTCGTCCAGCCCGGCCTCCCGGAGCACCGTCTCGGTGTGCTCACCGTGTGCCGGCAGGTCACCGGCCTCGTGTGACACGTCGCTGCCTCGGAGCGGGAAGCCCACTCTCGGGCGCTCGCCCCCGTGGACGTATTCCCGCGACTGGATCTGTGGGTGTGAGAGCGCCTCCTCGGGGGTGTACACCCCGTCGACGGCGGTGTCCTCGTCCGCGAGTCGGTCGACCCACTCGTCGCGCGTTCGCGTGGCGAACAGTGCTTCGAGCGCCTCCCGCAGCGCCTCGCGCTCGGCCGGGTCGTCGGTCGTGTGGAGGGAGATCCACTCCTCGTGTCCCACGGCTTCGCAGAACCCCTCCCAGAACTGCGGCTCCAGTGCCGCGAGTGTGACGTACCCCTCCTTCGCCTCGTAGACGCCGTACCACGGGTACGCGCCCGTGAGCTGCGTGTCGCCGGGGCGGGGGTTCTCATCGCGCAGCGCCATGGGTGCGACCGTCTGGCCGAACGAGACCACCGCGTCCGTGAGCGACACGTCGAAGTACTCACCTCCCTCCCCGCCGAGTTCGCGCGAGAGGAGCCCCCCGAGAATCGAGAACGCCGCGAGCAGCCCCCCGCCCATATCCGCGACAGGATAGCCCGGTGCGCTCGGCACCTCGTCCTCGCCGGCGCGGGTCATATCGAGCATCCCCGCGACCCCTGCGTAGTTGAGGTCGTGGCCCGGGCGCTGAGCGAGGGGGCCGGTCGCGCCGAACCCCGAGAGCGAACAGTAGACGATGCCCGGGTTGTGCTCCCGGCAGGTCTCGTAGTCGACGCCGAGCCGGTCGACGACCCCCGGCCGGAAGCTCTCGATGACGGCGTCCGCCGTCTCGACGAGCGCGTAGAACGCCTCCCGGCCGGCCTCCGATTTCAGATCCAGCGTCACCGACCGCTTGTGGCGATTCACCGCGTCGAAGACGATGCCGTACCCCTCGTCGGTGAGCGGCGGCATCGCCCGCGCGTAGTCACCCGCGCCCGTGTCTTCGACCTTCACCACGTCCGCGCCGGCGTCCGCCAGCAGTTGTGTGGCGTACGGGCCCGGAAGCAGTCGTGTCAGGTCCAGTACGCGGACCCCATCGAGTTGCATAGCACAGCGACTCCGTGTGGACACTTAACGCTACGCACACCTCCGCGGGTTGACACCCCACAGTTATCCCCCTCCCCGCGCATCGTCGCCCATGCACGATGCATCCGCCGGCGTCTCCTTCGCCACGGACGAGGAGACGCGGCTCATCCTGGACTCGCTCGACGAGTTCATCAAGCAGGAGGTCACACCTATCGAGGCGGAGCTCGGCGAGACGTGGTCGAATCCACGGCTGCGCCACGAGCCCGACGGCCGGTTCGTCCCCGAGGTGCTGGAGGCCATCGACGAGGTCCGCGAGCGCTCCGCGGAGGCGGGCTTCTACGCCATGAACCTCCCCGAGGAGGTGGGTGGGGAGGGGGTCTCGAACGTGACGTGGTACCGCGCCGTGAAACACGTCGCGAGCCACGGCCCGGGGCTCACTGAGTTCGTCCTCGCCGGGCCGGAGGGGCCGAAACCGCTGCTCGCACAGGCCGAGGGCGAGCAGGTCGAGAACTACCTCAAGCCCGCCATCCGCGGGGAGAAGACCACGGCGTTCGCCCAGACGGAGCCCGGTGCGGGCTCCGACTCACCGGCGATGGCGACGACGGCCGAGAAGCGAGGAGACGAGTGGGTCATCGACGGCACCAAACAGTGGATCACCAACGGCCCCTACGCCGATTTCGTGCAGGTGTTCGCCCGCACCACGCCCATCGAGGAGGCCGGGCGCTACGGCGGTATCACCTGCTTCCTCGTCGAGGCCGACGAGTACGAGGTCGCCTCGCTGAACAACGCCGTGGGGAGGACCGGCCAGCAGGCTGAACTCGTCTTCGATAGCGTGCGCGTGCCCGACTCTCGCGTGCTCGGGCGCGTCGACGAAGCGTTCTACGACGCGATGGCGTTCCTCTCCCTTGGCCGACTGGAGATCGGGGCTCGGGCGCTCGGGCACACCGAGTTCCTCCTCGAGAAGGGCTTCGAGTACGCCACCGACCGGGAGGCGTTCGGCCAGCCTATCGGCGAGTTCCAGGGCGTCTCACACAGGCTCGCCGAGGGGCGCGCCCGGGCTAGCGCGGCCGACGCGATGGGCCTGCAACTCGCGTGGCAGATGGATACCGGCGAAGAGACCGTCGAGGCATCGAGCATCGTGAAGTACCTCGCGACGAACGTCTTCTTCGACGTGGCGGACGACGTGGTCGGCGTCCACGGCGGGAACGGCGTCGCCGAGGAGAACCCGTTCATGGAGGGGCTGGAACTCGCACGCGTCATGCGCATCGTGGAGGGGACAGACGAGATCCAGCTGAACACGATCGCGAAACAGAACGGCCTATAGTCGAGATCGGTGCTCCTCGGCCAACCGCTCCGCCTGCTCGCGAGTTTGGGTCGCCTCCCATCGCACCTGCGCCCCGTCGCCGTACGCGATGGCCTCCTTCAGCGAGTCCTTCAGTGGGCCGTGGTCGACGGCGATGACCGTCCCGTTCTCGTCACCCAGCTCGTAGACGCCGTAGCGGTCCGGTACCGTCCCCACCGTCTTGCGCGCCAAGGGATGCCAGCGTTTCTGGAGGGGCATTATTCGTCTTCGGGGTCGGGGTCGTCTTCGGGGACGGGGTCGTCTCCGTGCTCGTCCCCACTCTCGTCTTGCCCCTCGGGAACCGCACCCTCCCGGACGATCTCGTAGGACTGCTCGCCCCAGTCGTCCTCGACGAAGACGAAGACCCGACCGCGCGCCACCTCGGGGTCGGCCTCGACCTCGATGCGGTAGCCGTGGTTCTCGGCCTCGACGCCCGGGAACAGCGACTCGCGCTCCCCGCGGTCGATGATGACGCGGCCCACCCCCGAATCCTCGAGGATCTCGTCGTGTGTTTTCCGGTCGTTCACGTAGACGAGGACGCCCTCGCTGTTCGTGGGGTCCGTGACGAGGATGTGGACCTCTTTCCCGGGGGCACAGGTGACGGCGCCGTCGGTCTTCGTCGGGACGCCGTGATAGAAGGTCGAGCGGCCGTCGGAGTAGCTGACCTCGATCCCCTCCGTTTCGAGGGAGATGGGGAGGGTGTCGGGGGCGATGTCGTTCCGGAGGCTCATAGGGGAACTGGGAATCCGGGAGGGAAAAACGAAGCGTTAGCTCCCGGGGAGGATGTCACCGAGCGCGGCCCCGATGCTCATCGGGACGAACGCGACCGTCACCGTACAGAGCGCGACCCACGGGTCCGCCCAGTCGACCCGCCCCCACGCGGTCATCACGACGAGCGCGGTGAGAAACGGGATGGTGATGACGCCCACGACTCGGCGGGGAACGAGTCCGAGAACGGGGTTCGTGACCCGCACGTCCTGGAAGTCCGCGACGTAGATGATGCCGACGACGAGCGCGATGGCTCCGACAAGCGTCCCGAGGAGGTACGCGGGGTGGGTGGCGACGAACGCGCCGACCTCGCCGGTCCCGCCCTCGACGAACATCGGGATACCGAACAGCACCGCCCCGAGGAACATCTCCGTGGCGTCCGCCCGGTCGAACCCGTAGATGACGTTTCCGAACCCGGGGGACTGCAGCTCCGCGGCGAGCGCGATGGTCTCCTTCAGCCGTGCTTTCACCTCGGGGTCGTCGATCTCCCCTTTCAGCGCGGTGAGCTCCTCCACCACGCGGGTCGGTTCGACCCGGTCCGGGTCCCCGTCGGCCTCCGGGGTGGGCGCCTCGGGCGCGTCGCTCACTGCCCGCCGTCCCCCTCCCCGGATCCGCTCCGTGACCGGAGGAGTTCGCGGTGGTCGCTCCCCCCGGAAGGCATCGGGTCGGGCGCGTCACCCGCGGCCGCCACCGGCTCGCCCGCCTCCCAGACGTAGAACCCCTCGCCCGCCTCGCGGCCGAGCTTTCCGGCCCGGACCTTCCGCTTGAGGAGCTGTGGCGGCCGGAACCGCTCGCCGAGTTCGTCGTAGAGGTACTCCAGCGTCTCCAGCCGCGAGTCGAGCCCCTCGATGTCCGCGAGCTCCAGCGGGCCGCGGGCGTGGTGGGTGCCGAGCGTCATCGCGTTGTCCACGCCCCGGGGGTGCGCGACCCCCTCCTCGACCAGGCGCATCGCCTCGACGCCGAGCGAGACCGCGAGCCGCGAGGAGACGAACCCGGGTGAGTCGCGGGTGACGACGGGGGTCTTCTCCAGCGACTCGACGAACGAGGTGGCCCGCTGGGCCGCGCCGGCCTCCGTCTGCTCGGCGATGACGACCTCGACGATGCCCGTGAGGTCGACCGGCTCGAAGAAGTGCAGCCCCACCGCACGCTCCGGGCGCTGGAGGGCGCTCGCCACGTCCGTCACCGGGAGGGTGTCCGTCGTCGTCGCCAGCACCGTGTCCGTGAGGAAGTAGTCCTCCGCGGTGGAGAGCACGTCCCGTTTCGTCGTGAGGTCGTCCGGTACCGCCTCGATGGCGACGGTGACACCGGTCATGTCCGCGAAGTTCTGCGTCGGCACGATGCGGTCCATCGTCGCCGTGGCGTCGCTCTCGGAGAGCTTCCGCCGCTCGACGCGCCGACCCAGTTGCTCGCCGATCGCGTCGACGGCCTCGCGGACGACGAGACTGTCCGTGTCACGGAGTCTGACCTCGTGCCCGGCGAGCGCGCAGGCCCGTGCCACCTCCCGCCCCATCGTCCCCGCACCGAGAACTGCCACTTGCATAGGGGAGAAGGCACCTCAGGAGGAATAAGTGTTAGTCGAGTGGTCGGATCTTCAGGCCGTAGCGGGTGACCCCCTCCTGCGTGTAGATACGGCGGGGTATCGCGGTGACGGTATCACCCACCTCGACCGGGGCGACGGCCTGCATCGGCAGGCTCACCCCACCATCCGACTCGAACGCCACGATGGCGACGGGGAACGACCCCGACCGGGCCTGCTGCGGGGCGAACTCCGGGGGCGCGCCGCCCGCACCGATGGTCGTCACGGCCTCCACGGTCCCCGTCTTCGGCAAGCGGACCGGCTCGAAGTCCACGAGTCCGCCGCAGTCGGGACACGCACCGTCCGGTGGGAACGCGAGCGCCGAGCACTCGGGGCATCTCCCGGCCTCCAGCCGATGGCGCTGCGGGAGCGACCGCTTCCAGGTGGGGACGGAGACGTACGCGCCGCCGCCCGAGACCTCGCCGTCGGTGATGTCACCCCGGAGCCGGAGATACTCGGCGTAGGTGACCTCCTCACCCGCATCGAGCGCGAGCGAGACGGGAGCCGACCCCGCGAGCGCGCAGGCGAGCGCGCTGCCGGAGCCCCACGCGACGGCGAGCGGGCGCTCGGCCCCCTGGGAGAACGCGCGGGCGAGCGCGACCGGCACCGAGGCCGCGCCGAGGTCGCCGAGGTCGTGGACGGGCGCGGCCTCGTGGATGGCCTCCGCGTCGAGCCCTGCGACCTTCCCCGCGCGGTACGGGAGCTTCCCGTCCGGGGCCTGCAACGCGACCGCGTCGTGGTCGGCGTCGATGGCCGACACGGCTTCCGAAACCGGGTTGACGAACCGCCCCCGGTCGTAGGTCCCCGCGTCGATGGCCTCCACGCGACTGCTTCCGGCCTCCCGGAACCGCGTTCCGGGGGCGGGGTCGTTCACCTCTGTCCTCGCTTCGACCGTGACGGGTGCGTCGGGGGCGACGAGGAACGCCGCGGCACCGGCTCCGGCCGCGTGCTCCACGGCGTCGCCGGGCTCGGCGCTGGGCGCGTCCGCGACGAGCACGAGCCCCGTCGCGTCGGCGTCGATGGCGGCGAGCAGGGCCTCCATCCCCGCGCGGGTGCTCCCCGTGTGCGTCCGGACCGCCGCCGTCTCCGGGACGGCGAGCAGGGAGGCGAGCCGGGGTGCGAGGTCCCCCTCCTCGAGCGGGGGTGTGGTCGTCGCGAACGCGAGATACTCGATCTCCCCAGCTTCGAACGCGCCCACCTCGAGCGCCCGCCTGCCGGCCTCGGTAGCCATCGTCAGTGCGTCCTCGTCGCCGTCCGGCACGGCCTTCGACTCGATTCCCGAGCCCTCGAAGCGACCCCACGCCTCGGCGAACGCCTCACCGGAGACGCGCTTCGACGGGGCGTACGCGCCCATCGCGTGGATACCGGTCATCGGCCCACCTCCTGTTCCCGTTCGAATATATGGACGACGGCCGCCCCACCGGAGCCGCCGACGTTGTGCGTGAGCCCTCTCGTCGGAGCATCGAGCTGCCGGTCGCCCGCGTCACCGGAGAGCTGGTTGAACGCCTCGGCGACCTGTCCGGCCCCCGTCGCCCCGATGGGGTGACCCTTGCTCTTGAGGCCGCCGGAGGTGTTCACCGCGACCTCGCCGTCGGGCCGGGTCGCCCCGGACTCGATGAACTCGCCCGCGTCGCCCCGCTCACAGAAGCCCAGGTCCTCGTAGGCCATCAGCTCGGCGATCGCGAAACAGTCGTGGACCTCGGCGAAGTCGATGTCGTCGGGAGCGACGCCGGCCATCTCGTAGGCGGTGTCGGCCGCGGATTTCGAGGCCGGCACTCCCGTGTAGGTGTCGCGCTGGAACAGCCCCACGCGGTCGGAGGCCGCGCCGACGCCCGCCACCCGGATGGGGTCGTCCGTGTACTTGTCGACCACGTCCTCGCTCACGACCAGCGCGCAGGCCGCGCCGTCCGTGGTGGGACAGCAGTGGTAGAGCGTGAGCGGGTCCGCGACGACGGGGGCGTTCATCGCGTCTTCCAGCGAGCACTCGAACCCCAGCTGGGCGTGGGGGTTCTTCGCGCCGTTGGCGTGGTTCTTCACGGCGACGTGCGAGAGCTGCTCGCTCGTGGTGCCGTACTCGGCCATGTGCGCGCTCGCCATCTGCGCGTAGACGCCGGCGAAGGTGGTTCCCGAAAGGCGCTCCCACTCCGTCTCCCCCGAGACGCCGAGCCAGTAGCGCACGGCGTCCCCGGAGACGTCGGTCATGATCTCGACGCCGCCGGCGAGGACCACGTCGGCCAT
This sequence comes from Natronomonas sp. EA1, assembly GCF_051195035.1. Lineage (NCBI taxonomy): Archaea > Methanobacteriati > Methanobacteriota > Halobacteria > Halobacteriales > Natronomonadaceae > Natronomonas > Natronomonas sp. EA1. The sequence continues at coordinate 651,827 of NZ_JBNTJV010000001.1, read as the reverse complement.
CCCCGATTTCACGGCCTGCACGGCCTGTCGGACCGCGTAGCCGGAGGCGGCACAGGCGTTCTCCACGCGGGTGACGGGAATCCCGTGGAGCCCGACGTGCTCGGTGACGGCTGGCCCCGACAGGCCGAGCTGGCGACCGCCCACCCCGAGCGTCCCGATGACGGCCTCGTCGATGGCGTCGGGGTCCATCCCCGCCGGCACCGAGTCGAGCGTCGTCTCGTACGCCTCCCGAAAGAGCGAGCGGTAGCTCTCCTCGGGGAACGAGCCGAAATCCGACTGGCCCGCGCCGACGAGATAGGCCTCGGTCACGGGCATCCCTCCGTTGCTGGGTGCATGTTCCACCGCTTGCGGTCCAGTATGAAATAGCTCCCGCACCCTACGAAGGGTTGCCACCCAGTTCGAGCGAAACGTCAACAGACGAAGAAGCGGCAATACTTATCATACCACGCGGCGACCCCCTCGTATGCCAGTTACGTACGAACCGCACTACTTCGAGGAGATGGACGTGGGCAAGACGTTCGAGAGCGCGGGCCGCACGGTCACCGAGGCCGACCTGGTGACGTACTCCGGGGTCTCCGGCGACTGGGAGGAGATCCACACGAACGACGAGTACGCCCGCGAGACGGGCTACGGGGCCCGCATCGCCCACGGCCCGTTCACGTTCGTCATCACCACCGGGCTCGTCCACCGCTGCGGGTTCGTCGAACGCCGGGTCATCGCCTTCCTCGGGATGAACTACATGGATCTGAAAAACCCCGTCTACGTCGGCGACACCCTCTCCGCGACGTTCGAGGTGACCGAGACGCGGGCGCTCGAGTCCCGCGACGACGCCGGGCTCGTCGTCATCGACGCGCTGACGACGAACCAGGACGGCGAGAGCGTCTTCGAGGGGGACATGAAGTTCCTGTTCAAGCGGGACCCGGAGGCCTGAGGCTCGACGCGACCGTCCCGGTTCTTCTCCATCCTTCGTCGCGCGGTTATCCCCCGGCAGGGCGACCGTTCACCTGCAATGTCAATCGCCGACGCCAAGAACAACAAGCAGGTCGTCCGCAAACTGAACACGGAGATCTTCAACGAGCGGAACTACGGGAAGATCGAGGGGTTCGTCATGAACCGCATCGAGAACGGGAAGATCGCGGAGTCGTTCGTCTGCGTGGACTTCCTCGGCCTGCTGGACCAGATCGGGGCGATCGAGATCCCGAAACAGGCGTAAAAAAGCGGCAACCTTTTTCGCGACTGCGGCGCCTCTCGTGAGTATGCTAGACGTACTCAAAGAAGAGGGCGAGCCGCGTGCCATCGACACGCACGCCCACCAGCCGACGGCGGAGTTCCTCGAGGACGCGGGCGGGGAGATGATGCAGGACGCGGCCCGGAAGTTCGGGATGGATCTCGACCCGTGGGACTACGACGCGATGGTCGAGGAGTATCACGCCGCGGGCATCGGGAAGACCGTACTGCTGGGGTGGGACGCCGAGACGAACACGGGGAACCCACCCGTTCCGAACGACTACGTCGCGGAGGTGCGCGACGCGTATCCGGACTTCTTCGTCGGCTTCGGGAGCGTCGACCCGCTGAAGGACGACTGCGTCGCGGAGGCCCGCCGCTGCGTCGAGGACCTCGACCTCTCGGGGTTCAAGTTCCAGCAGATCGCCCAGGGGTTCGACCCGTCCGACTCCGAACACGAGCCGCTGTGGGACACCATCGAGGAGCTCGGCGTCCCCGTCGTCTTCCACGGCGGGAACACCACGCTCGGCGCGGGCTCGCCGGGCGGTCGGGGCCTCACGCTCAAACACGGGAACCCGATGCTCATCGACGACGTGGCCGCGGCCCACCCGGAGATGCAGATCCTCATCGCCCACCCGGCGTTCCCGTGGGAGAAAGAGCAGCTCGCCATCTGCCAGCAGAAGGGGAACGTCTACATGGACCTCTCCGGCTGGCTGCCGAAGTACATCGACGACCAGGTGCTCCAGTACTCTCGTTCGATCCTGCAGGACAAGGTGATGTTCGGGACGGACTACCCGATGCTCGACCCGGAACGCTGGCTGGAGCAGTTCGGCGAGCTGGGGTTCCCCGAGGAGGTCCAGCGGAAGATCCTCTGGGAGAACGCGGAGGCGTTTCTCGGTCTCTAAAGGAAACAGCGAGGGCTCTGTTGAAACCCTCTCGCCCTCTTGCGGTTTGCTGAAAAGCCAGTTTCATAGCGGATCCGTCTGCTCCGGTCGGAAGAGCCGGTCTCCCCTATGTCAACTCTGATTCCGCCACCGACTGGCTATTTTACCCGGCGTCCGTAGTGGGGGGCGTGCAGCCGCCTCGACTCTCGACGACGGTCGCCGGCTATCCCGCGGTCGCGTGGGGGACGGGCGACCCGCTGCTCGTCGTTCCCGGTCTGAACGACCCACTGTGTCGCGTCGGCGAACAGCACTGGTTCGACGCCGCCGCCCTCGCGTTCTGTCGACGCCTCGCTCGAGCCTGCGCCAGTGCGGGTGTTCCGCGACGGGTCTTCTACGTCTCGCGACCGGCGGGGCTCCCCACCGACGCCACCACGCGCTCGATGGCCGACGGCTACCGCGCCGTCCTCGACGAGCTCGGGACCGTGGACCTCGTGGGCATCTCCATGGGCGGGTTCATCGCCGGTCACCTCGCGCGCGACGACCGCGTCCGCACCTGCACCTACGCGCTCGCGGGAGACCGGCTCTCGCGACACGGGAGACGGTCCATCGCCCAGTGGCGCGACTGGGCCAGCGTCGGCGACTGGCACGCCATCTACGACCGGGGAGTCAGAGCCGTCACCCGCGGCCCGCTGTCGACGCTGGGGCGGCTCGTCGCCCGTGGCTACGACCTCGTCACCGCACCCCGCGCGCCCCGCGATTTCCGCGTCTCCGCCCGGGCGTGTCTCGACCACGAGCCCGCGAGTCCCGAGTGCCCGACCCTCGTCGTCGGGGGGACGCGCGACCCCTTCTTCACCGACGAGGCGTTCGCCGCGACGGCCGACCGACTGGATGCGACCCACACACGCCTCGACGGCTGGGGGCACGACGCGGTCGTCCACGCGGCCGGGCGGTTCGACACCGCAGTCACGGCGTTCCTCACCGACTAGTCGGCCGCTCGCGGGAGCTCGAGCACCACGGTCCGCCCCCCGTCGGCGAACGAGAGCTCGCCACCGACGGACTCGACGACGTATTTCGCCAGCCAGAGGCCGAGCCCGCGGCTGTGCTGGAGCTGTGTGATGTCCTGGGCCCCCGTGAGGACGTTGCGCTCACGGACCGGAATCCCGTCGCCGTCGTCCTCGATCCGGAGCCGGACGCGCTCGCCGGACACCGTCGCGTCGAACGTGACGTGCGGGGCGTCCCCCGCGTGCAGGGCCGCGTTCTCGGCGAGCTCGACCAGCGCGGTCCGCAGCAGATCGCCACCGACTACGTCGACCGGCTCTACCGTCGTCTCGACGGTCACGTCCGGGTTCCGCTCGCGGGCGGCCTCGCTCGCATCGGCGACGAGTCCGGCGAGGTCGACCCGCCGGTCGCCGTCGTCCGCTCGGTCGAGTGCCCGCTCTATCGTTCGGACCTTCTCCACGATGCGGTTGGTGCGTTCGACCCCGTCGAGCGCCCGCCGTGCGAACGTCTCGGTCTTCCCGTCGACGGCCTCCAGGACCATCTTCAGGTACCCTTCGACGACCGTGTTCGTATTCCGGAGGTTGTGCCGGAGCACGCGGTTCAGCATGGCGATACGCTGCTGGTCGGCCTCCCGTTCGGTGATGTCGGTGTAGATGCCGAACATCCGCGGTCCCTGCTCCGTCGAGCCGTGCTGGACGGCCCGGAAGAGGAACGTCCGCGGGCCGCTCGGCGTCTGTCGAGTCACCTCCACCGGTTCGGTGAGCGCCTGCTCGGCGTCCGTATCGAGTTTCCGCGCCCCCGCCACGTCCCGCTCCGGAACGATGAGGTCGTTGAGCGGCTCGCCCACGGCGTCGTCGTTGTCGATACCGAACGTCTCGGTGAACGCGGCGTTGACGCGCTGGACGTAGGGGCCGTTCGAGGTCACGATGATATCCACGATGGCGTCCGGCGTCCGGGCGAACAGACTGGAGAACCGGGACCGCTCCCGTTTCAGCTCCGACTGGTCGCGGACGACACCCACGCTGCCGCCGTCGGGAAGCGTCGAGAGTTCCACCTCGACGGGGAACGTCTCCCCGTCGGCAGTCGTCAGCGTCGTGTCGATGGTCCGGCTCTCCTCGTCGCTCGCCCGGAGCGCGGCGAGGTGTCGCTCGCCAGTTGCCAGCGCATCCGAGGTCAGGAACGCCGAGACGTGCGTCCCCTCGACAGCCGCTCGGTCGTAGCCGAGTCGGTCGAGGAGGGCGTCCGTCGCGACCTGAAGGGAGCCCCGGTCGTCGAGCACGTACACCATCTCGCGGACGTTCTCGTGGATGGCGCGGTACTGCTGGAGCCGTTCGATGCGCTCCGCGCGGTCGAGCGCCGCCTCCGCGTTGGCCGCGAGGATGCGCGCGAGCGTCCGCTGGTCCTCGTCGATACCACCGGGGTCGGTCGTCCCGACGGAGAGGGTTCCGTAGTTCCCGAGGGGGATGACGAACGCCGAGACGATCTCGCCGTAGCTGTCGGGTATCGTCCGCTCCGCGGCTTCGCTATCGAGTGCCTCACCACGTGCGAACGCCATCCCAGAGAGCCCCTCCCCGGGGGCGTACGTGGGGAGTTCCTCGATCTGTTCTCTCGCGCCGGCACTCACCGCTGCCGAGACGAGGCGGTCGCGGTCGGCATCGTAGAGCCGGACGGCGTTGAGTGAGAGTCCGAGTACGTCCGCCGCGGCCGCGCAGACGATGTCGGCGATCGCTTCGCGGTCGTCGGCGTTCATCAGCTCCTGGGTCGTCGAGAGGAGTTCGTTGAGCGCGGTCTCCCGCTGTTTCCGCTCCGTGATGTCGTTGAAGAATACGGAGAGGCCGTCACTGGAGGGGTACGCGGTCACCCCGAACCACGTGTCGAGCGGGTCGTAGTAGGCCTCGAACGAGGTCGGTTGCTGCGTCGCCATCGCCCCCCGGTAGTGCTCCTCGAACGCGGTGCCGATGGCGTCCGGGACGACCGTCCAGAGGTTCTGGCCGGGGAGTTCCTCGAAGTCGACGTGGGCCGCTGCGGCCGCCTGGATGACCTCGTAGCCCCCCTCGTTGAGGTAGGTGAACTCCCAGTCGTCGTTCACGGCGAAGAACCCGTCCTCGACGCGTTCGAGTACCTCCTCGTAGCGGTCACACGCCGCCGGTAGCTGTTCTTCCCGGCGCTCCCGTTCGAGTTCGTAGCTCGACCGGTCGAGTGCGGCGACCACGCGGTCTCCGAGCGTCTCCGCACCGTCGTCGAAGGCCTCCTCGGGGGCGTACTCCACGCCCAGCCGAGAGGCGATAGCACCCGCCTTCGGGTCCGCGCTGCCGGTGAGGATGACCGGGAGGTCGGGCGCGCGGGCACGGAGCGTCCGGACGTCGCGCTCCCAGCCGTCGCGCGGGGTGAGGAGCACGCAGCCCACCGTCTCCGCGTCGACCGCGTCGACACTCGAGACCTCACGAACCCACTCGGGAGCGAACACAGCAGCGACCGCCCGCGCGGCGACCGAATCGAGACAGATAACCGCCCCAGAACTCATCACCCCGCCGTTCGCGCTGTGTATAAAAAAGCTGCACGCTCGGCGAGTGGAACGCCGCAGGGTGCATCAGACCAGTATCTGTCCGAAGAGTGAGGACTGGGCCCGTCTGAGGCGTTCGAGGAAGGCGCTCTTCGAGATGCCCAACTCGGCGGCGACTTCGCTCGCGGTACACCGTTTCGGCACGTCGAAGTAGCCCGCCTCGAACGCGGCCCGGACGGCGGCCTCCTGTGCGGGGGTGAGGTCCCACCGCGAGGCGACGGTCGACTCCGCGTCGTCGCCGAGCGGGGAGATGCGCTGGATGCCGACACCCACCGCGTCGCCCGCGGCCTGCAACACCCCCTCCAGTACGTCGTGGCCGACGACCGCGCCGACGTGGTGTTCCGTCCCGCCCGCGACACGCATCGACTCGACGAGAAAGCCCTCGTCGATGAGGTCGTGGACGACGCACCGCCCTTTCGAGAGGAAGCGGTAGGTGTATCGCCCGTCCGACTGGGAGCCGTGGAGATACCGGATGCGCTCGTCGGCGTCGAGCACCGCCCCCACGTCCGAATCCTGCGTAGAGACCTGATGGAGGGTGTAGCCATCACCTCTGAGCAGCGGCGGGAGTGCGTCGATGGCCGCGCCGGTCGCACGGGAGGCCTCGGCGAGGGGGCAGTCGTCGCCAGTGACCCGGAACTCGACGACGAGGCACTCCGAAATCATGCGGGAACTACGCACGATTTGCATATAAAGCCACGCCATGTGCGGGTGAATCGGGATGTGAACGCCCCACGTAGAGTCTATCATGAATCTTGAGGAGGTATTCGAACGCGCGGGCCCGCGAGCGTTCGGGCCGAACGACGACATGCCCGAGGAGTACCGCAAAGCGGCAACGCGGATGATCCAGTTCCACGCGAACTCCGAGATCATGGGCGCGTACATCGAGCGCCCGTACATCCGGCAGTCCCCCTCCTTGGACCGCAAGCTCGCCGTCTCCGCGCAGGTGCAGGACGAGATCGGCCACGGCCAGCTGCTGTATCGCGCGGCCGAGAACCTCGGCATCAAGACGCGCGAGCAGATGCTGGACGAATTGGCGAATGGAGAGGGGAAGTTCCTCAACTGCTTCCACTACCCCATCGACAGCTGGTACGAGCTGCCGATGATCATGTTCTTCGTCGACGGTGCGGCGATGCGCCGGCAAGCTACCCTTAAAAGAACCTCGTGGGAGCCGTACGCCCACGCCATCGACAAGATCTGTTTCGAGGAGGGGTTCCACATCAAACACGGTGAGGACATCCTCCGTGAACTCGCGACGGGCACCCGCCGCGACCAGCTCGAGTTGCAGAAGGCGTTCGAGAAGTGGTGGCCGCGCATCCTCCAGTTCTTCGGGCCGACGAACGACCGGTCGACCCACGGGGATTTCGGCCTCAAGACGGGGCTGAAGACGATGGGTAACGACGAGCTCCGCACCGCCTTCCTCAACGTCTACCTCCCGAAGGCGGAGAAGTACGGCCTCGAGATCCCGGACACGCCGACCATCTCCTACAACGAGGAGACGGACCTCTACGAGGTGGAGGAGGAGGAGCTCGACTGGGACGAGTTCTTCCAGATCGCGAAAAACGAGTATCCGACGGGGGTCGGGCAGATCAACAAGCGCCACCGGACGCAGGAAGCGGTGGAATGGGTCCGTGACGCCATCGAGGGGCCGGCCGCGCCCACGAGCGCGGCGGGGGCGGACTGATGATCTGGGAGGTGTTCCGCCAGGAGCGCTCGAAGGACTACCACGTCCACGTGGGGAACGTCCACGCCCCTGACGCGGAGATGGCGATGATGTACGCGCAGATCATGCACGCACGGCGGAAGCCCGCCCACTCGCTGTGGGTCGTCCCGAAAGAGGAGATCCACGAGGTCTCCGCCGACGACATCGGCGTCGAGATGGGCGGCACGACCCAGAAGGAGTACCGCTGGGCGACGAACTACAACACCGACGAGACGTTCGCTCAAGAGATCGAAGACTCCCAGCGCGAACAGGAGGAGGCCGAACGCGGTCGCGCGGAGGCACAGGAATGAGCGCGCTCGCCGGTCCCCAGGAGCTCTCCGCCGAGGAGCGCGCCGCGGTGGAGGCGTTCCTCGAAACGCTCGCGGACGACGAGTTCGTCGTCGCCGAGCGCTACACGGAGTGGCAGGTGCGGGGCCCCACCCTCGAGGCCGATATCGCCATCGCCAACATCGCGCAGGACGAGTACGGCCACGCGCGGCTCTGGTACGACCTGCTGATGGACTTCGGCTACGAGGAACCCGACCTCATCTGGGAGCGTTCCCCCGACGAATTCCGTCACTCCACGCTCGTCGAACAGCCCTTCGCGCGCGGGGACTGGGCGGACGCCGTCTGCCGGACGTTCCTCTACGACTCCTACGAGCATCTCCTCCTGGAGGCGCTCGCGGACTCCTCGTACCCCCGCATCCGTGACCGCGTGGCGAAGGTGCAGGGGGAAGAGGCCTACCACCGCGAGCACGCACAGAACTGGCTCGAACGGCTCTGCGAGAGCGAGGACGGGAAGACGCGAGTGCAGGACGCCCTCGACCGGCTGTTCCCCCACGCGCTCACCCTCTTTGCCCCCACCGAGGAGGAGGACGCCATCGTCGAGTTGGGCATCCGACCCGTCACCCTGCCCCAACTGCAGGAGGACTGGCTCGCCGTCGTGACGCCGTTCTTCGAGTCGCTGGACCTCGACGTGCCCGACGCCCAGTCGGTCGACCTCCCCGCCGTTCGGGGACGCGACGGCTCCCACACCAATTCGTGGAGAAAACTCTACAACGAGTTCACCTACACCTACGAGCTGCTCGACCGCTCCGAGGCGAGACGCCTGATGAGGGACCCCGACGATGTCTAACGAAACCGAGAAACTCGAGGAGATCGAGGAGATCGAGGAGTTCGACGCCCCGAACTACTGTTCGTACACCGACTACACCCCCGGCGTGGCCCCCGAGGACCTCCCCAACACGGGCGAGGGCTCCTCGGGCGTGGAGCGCCGCGTCTGGGACGCCCTCTACGAGGTGGAGGACCCCGAGATGCCCGTCTCGGTCGTGGACCTGGGGCTCATCTACGGCGTGCGCGTCGAGGAGTCGACGGCGATCGTCACGATGACGCTCACCTACACCGGCTGTCCCGCGCGTGAGATGCTCAAAGGCGACATCAGGAGTGCGGCCGAGTCCGCCGACGGCGTCGACTCGGCGGAGATCGAACTCGTCTGGAACCCGCCGTGGAACGTCGAGCTCGTCACCGAGACGGGGAGGAAAAAGCTCCGGGAGTTCGGGGTGGCGATATGAGACGGCTCGACCCCTCCGCGGACACCTCGCCGACGAAGAAAATGGCCTGTCCGTACTGCGACGGGACGAACACCGAGCGCGAACACCCGAAGGGTCCCTCGCTGTGCCGGTCGATGCACTTCTGTCACGACTGCAAGGAGCCGTTCGAGGCGATGGGCTGAGGAGACACCAAGAGTCGTTTCACTCATCTGAACGTTTTTACCTATCGGCGAAGGAGCACGTCGTATGCGCGCCCTCCACATCCTCGCAATCGCCCTCCTGTGTCTCGCCGTCGGCTGTCTCGGTGGCCCGGCCGGCCCGGCCGGCCCGGGGACGACCGACCCTGGCGGGAACGGCTCGGCGTCTCCGACGCCCCTGCCGGTGACGTTCGAGACGCCGACGGGTGAGTGTACGGCGGTGACGCCGACCCCGGCCGGGAACGACGAGGTGGCATCGTACGCCTACCCGTCGCCGCCCGAGACGTGGTCCCGGAACGCGACGGCGTCGTACGTCGAGTCGTTCGAGCGGGCGTACCTCCACGCGGAGAAGGTGGACGCCCGGACGACCTACATCGAGGTGTACGTCTCAGACGTGCGGGTCACCCGCCACGGGAACGTCTCGGTGGTCCGGCTCTCCTCCTACACGAACGGGGGGTACGAGAACGACGACGCGGACACCGGGACGCCGATCGAGGTCCACTGGGACGGGGCCGAAAAGCCCGTGGCGTATCTCGTCACCGATGAGCGAATCGTTCGGACGGAAGGCGGCTACCAGCGCACTCCTGCCTTAGCGGACCTCGGTAACGGCCGCACGGTGGCATGTCGCTAACCGAGGGGCCTTTCACCCGTCGCGTCGGACTCGGGGTATGAGCGACAACGGATGGTTCGTCGGCGTCGACCCCGGCGACACCGAGACGGCGGCGGGCCGCATCCGCGAGGGGTCGGCGGACTCCCCGGAGGACTGGCCGGCCCGCGCGGTCGAGGCCGGCTTCGCCGACAGCGAGGAGGCGTACTACTCGCTCCTGCGCGAGGCGAGCATCGCTGCGGCCCGCGCGGGCGTCGTCGAACGGGAGCGTGCCGGCGACAGACAGCTGATGCACGCGATCCGCGCGATGGACGACTGCGACCGCACGGCGAACGAACTCGCCGAACGGGTCGCGGAGTGGGCCGGGAGCCTGTTCGACGAGGTCGGTGCGGGTGTCGACGGCGCCCGCGCGGTCGCGGCGCGCGACCCCGCAGACCCGAACGAGGAGCGCGTCGTCGCGCTCGCGGAGCGGGTGGTGGAACTGGACGAGGAGGCGACGGCCCTTCGCTCGTACATCGAGCGCACGGCGCCCGAGGTGGCACCCAATCTCTCGCGGCTGGCGGGGCCGGTGCTCGCCACGCGGCTCATCGCCATCGCGGGTGGGCTGGACGCGCTGGCGAAGAAACCCTCCGGGACGGTGCAGGTGCTCGGCGCGGAGGACGCGCTGTTCGCCCACCTCCGGGGCCGCGCCCCGTCTCCGAAACACGGCATCATCTTCACGCACGAGTACGTGCGCGGGACGCACCCGGACGAGCGCGGGAGCGCGGCCCGCGCGCTCGCGGGGAAACTCGCCATCGCGGCCCGGGTCGACCACTACTCGGGCGAGCTGAAGCCGGCGCTGGAACGCGAGCTGGACGAGCGCATGGAGCGCATTCGCTCGCGGGGTGACGCATGACCATCGACGGCGTCACCAGACGGGCGTTCGACGGCCGGGACCGGCTCGCCACGCAGGGGCCGCCGGTCTACGGCGAGCCCACCCACGACGGCTGGCGCGCGTGGGACGCCCGGCGCTCGAAGCTCGGCGCGATGCTGGAGAAGGGGATGGAGACGGGACTCGACGGCGGGGAGACGGTGCTCTATCTGGGGGCAGCCTCGGGGACGACCGTCTCGCACGTCGCGGACTTCGCGGGGCCCACCTACGCCGTGGAGTTCGCCGCACGCCCCGTCCGTGACCTCATCGCGGTGGCCGAAGCCCGCGAGAACCTCTTTCCGCTGTTGAAGGACGCGCGCAAACCGGAGACGTACGCGCACGTCGTGGAGCCCGTGGACGTCATCGTGCAGGACGTGGCGACCCGCGGGCAGGCGCGGGTGGCGTGTGCGAACGCGCGGTTCCTCGACGCCGGGGGGAGACTCCTGCTCGCCGTGAAGGCCCGCTCGGAGAACGTCGTCGCCGACCCGGGTGAGGTGTTCGAGGGCGTGCTCGACGGACTGGCGGCGGAGTACGACGTGCTGGAGACGGCGCGACTGGAGCCGTTCCACGACGACCATCTCGCCGTGGTCGCCGAGAAGCGGTGACTCGCAGGTAACAGAACGCCTTTAGCCGATGCCGTCGGATGGTTGGCCGATGGAACTGGGGTCCGCCGACGCCTTCGACCGGATGGGTACGCTGGGAATCGAGGAGGAGTTCTTCGTCGTCGATTCCGCGGGGAGGCCCGTCTCGGGTAGCGACACGCTCGTCTACGAGGCGGACCCCCCCGAGCTGCTGGACGGTCGGCTGGACCACGAACTGTTTAAATGCGTCATCGAGACGCAGACGCCGCTCATCGAATCCCCCGGCGACGCCGAGGAGCACCTCCTCGCGGTCCGGCGGGCACTCCTCGACTACGCGGGCGAGCACGGCTACGGCATCGCGGCGGCCGGGCTCCACCCCGCGGCGAAGTGGCGCGAACTGGAACACGCCCAGAAACCCCGCTACCGGTCCCAGCTCGACCGGATTCAGTACCCTCAGCATCGAAATACGACGGCGGGGCTCCACGTCCACGTCGGGGTGGACGACGCGGACAAGGCCGTCTGGATCGCGAACGAGCTCCGCTGGTATCTCCCCGTGATGCTCGCGCTCTCGGCGAACTCCCCGTTCTGGAACGGCTACGACACCGGGCTCTCGTCTGCGCGGGCGAAGATCTTCGAGGCGCTGCCGAACACCGGGATGCCGACGGCGTTCGAGGATTTCGAGGCGTTCGCCGCGTTCGAGCGGCTGATGGTCGAGAACGGGAGCATCAACGACCGCGGCGAGCTCTGGTACGACGTGCGCCCCCACTCCGGCCACGGCAGCGTCGAGATCCGCGCGCCGGACGGACAGGCCGACCCCGACCGCGTCATAGCGTTCGTCGAGTACACCTACGCGCTCGTCGAGGACCTCGCCGCGCGGTACGACGACGGGGAGGAGGGGTACGCCCACCGGCGTGAACCCCTCGACGAGAACAAGTGGCGGGCCATGCGCCACGGGCACGACGCCTCGTTCCTGACGCGGGAGATGGACGGTGAGATCGGGCTGGGCGAGGTCGTCGACCGCGAGGCCTCACGGCTCGGCGTCTCCGGTATCAAAGAACTGTACGACGCGGAGAGCGGCGCCGCGATGCAGCGACGACTCCTCGAGACGGAGGGGATCGAGGCGCTCTGTGACGCCCTCGCGCTTCGGGTCTGAGCCGACCACTGCCCGGGGCATTCTGTCGGCAGAGAACCGACCCGTCCGTGGGTTTTATACGTGGCAAAATCTTCGTGTCGCAACACGAACGACACATGTCTGCTGACGATTCCAACGATGACGGCGTCCAGGAGGACGTCCGTGAACGACTCGAGGAGACCGCAGAGGGGCTCGACGCCAGGCTCGTCGACCTGCTCTCGTGGATTCTGGACACGGAGACCCGTGCCCGCATCTACGTGTACCTCCGCGAGCACCCCCACGCCACGAGCGAGGAGATCGCCGACGGGACCGGCCTCTACCCCTCCACCGTCCGTGAGGCGCTCGCCGCGCTCCACGAGGAGGGGAAGGTCACCCGCGGCAAGCGCGAGTCGGGTGGAGCCGGCAACAACCCCTACGAGTACGACGCGATGCCGCCGGCCGAGCTCGTCGGCAGCATCGTCGAAGAGGTCCAGGAGGAGCTGAACACGGTGTTCAACCTCGATAGCCTGCTCGGGGGGGAGACGCCGAACAGCAGTCCCGTCACCATCAACGTGAGCGAGGACGATACCCGGCAGGACGACCGCGACGACTAGCGACACCACTTTACCGGGGGACACCGATTCCGGTGGTATGCAGGTCGTGCTGGGCGGGACGTTCGATCCGATTCACGACGGCCACCGGGCGCTGTTCGAGCGTGCCTTCGAACTCGGTGACGTGACCGTCGGCCTGACGAGCGACGAGTTCGCGCCCGAGACCAGAAGCGAAGCCCGCCCGGTCCGGCCCTTCCCGGAGCGGAAAGCGACGCTCGAAGCCGAACTCGAGTCGTTCGCCACGGAGTACGACCGCTCCTACGAGGTCAGGAAACTCGAAGAGCCCACGGGCATCGCCACGGAGCCCGGGTTCGACGTGCTCATCGTCTCCCCGGAGACGCAGAAGGGGGCAGAGATCGTCAACGAGGTCCGCGCGGAGAAGGGGCTCGACCCCCTCGAAATCGAGGTCGTTCCACACGTCGTCGCCGAAGACGGCGACATCATCTCCTCGACGCGCATCGTCAACGGTGAGATCGACGAGCACGGCAACCTCGTCTGATTCGCTACCAGCTCGGCGGCTCCAGCCCCGCCTCGCGCATCAGGTCCTTCCAGCGCTGTTGGACGGAGAGTCGCGACACCCCCACCGCGTCGGCCACGTCGCCCTGCGACCGCCGGTCCCCCTCCGTCAGGGTCGCGACGTAGAGCGCCGCGGCGAGCGCGGGCTTCTTCGAGCGGTCCCCCTCCGGCACCGTCGAGAGGAACAGATCGGCCGCACGCGAGCGCACGGGCGCGGGAAGGTCGAGCCGGTCGGCCGCCTCGTCGAGCGCGGCCAGCCACGCCTCGTTCGCCACCTCGTCGCTCGCCCGGTACATACCTTCCCTTGCGAACGCGGGGACTTAACGCCCTCGTCGGCCCGCCTGGCAACGTTTATCGCCGCTCGTGTCAGTACTTGTCACATGTCCGGTCGTGTCGAGGGCATCTGGTACGCCGATGCGGACAGCGAGCCCATGGTCTCCGTCGAGCGAATCGAGGCCATCGAGGGCGGGCTCGCCGGCGACCGCTACGCCACCGGGAAGGGCTACTACTCCCCGTTCGACGTGTGTGCGGTCACGTTCATCGAGGCCGAGATCATCGACGACATCCGCGATGCCGGCATCGACCTCACCGATGGCCGCCACCGCCGGAACGTCGTGACCCGGGGGGTGGACGTGACGGACCTGCTGGAAACCCGTTTCAGGGTCGGCGAGGCCGTCTTCGAGGGGACTCGGCCCCGACCGCCCTGCGTCCACGTCGAGGAGGTTGCTGGCGAGGACGGGGTCGCGAAGGCGCTCGCGGGCGACCGCGGGGGCATCTGCGCGGACGTGGTGACTCCCGGGGAGTTCGGGGTCGGTGACGAGATCGAAATCGTGGAGGACCTGTCGTTCGACGCGGAGGGGTTGGCCGCCTCCATCGCCGACCGGAGCGACGCCGAGATTCTGTAACGACAATCTCTTAATGCGGTTTCGAGTATATGCGGGTGCGCGTGGGTAGCCAAGCCTGGAAACGGCGCAGCGCTTAGGACGCTGTCCTATAGAGGTCCGCAGGTTCAAATCCTGTCCCACGCATTCTCCGGCTCGACCGCAGGGGAGAGTCGTGAGAATCGTCCGGTCAGGATTTGAAGCATGGCGCGAACGCAGTGAGCGCCAGCGGTTCAAATCCTGTCCCACGCATATTCTGTCCGAGCGACGTGAAATCCTGTCGCGCGCTGAGCCCCCCGCGCTGGCCGTCGGGTGGCTCGCGCGAAAACGTGATATTGGATTACGACGTACTGTTCGGCTGGATAGGGAGGTGAAAGAGAATGCTTCCAGTGATGACTCCGAGCAGTTGGACGCAGGGGCTCGACCTGCCGTCCCGGCTGTTCCCGACCGGGCTGTTCGAACGCGCGTTCGAGGGCGTCGAACTCTACGAGGAGGACGACGCCTTCGTACTCACCGTCGATATGCCCGGGTTCGAGCGGGAGGAGATCAGCGTCACGTGGGACGACGGCCAGCTTAACGTCGCCGCCGAACACGTCGACGACGCTCACGACCGCAAGAAGACGTATCACCGGTCCTTCCGGCTGCCGAAGGACATAGAGGAGAGTGAGATAACCGCCTCGTACCGCAACGGCGTCCTCGAGGTGACGCTACCGATTCCCGCGGACGCCCCGCCGAAGGGCACGCGGATCGAGGTCGAGGGCTGAGGAGGGCTGAGGAGGGCTGACCGTCGAAGGCTGCCCTCGCAGGCCCGGACGAGCCTTCTTCTGAGCCTTCTTGGACGTACCGCACCTGACTACCGCCTCTCTGTGCAACCTCTAAGGGGTGTCTCCCATGAAGATGTACGACAGCGACCTGACTGCAGACGAGAATCGGACGACGACCGCGACCACGAAGCGATTCAAGGGGTTCGACGCCCGTTTCGGGACCGACCCCGCGGAGATCTACATCGAGCTCCGGATGGGGAGTCCCGCGTACATCCACCTGCGAGCGGGTGAGTACCTGCAGGAGGGTGACGTGTTCCACCGCGAGCAGCTCGGCGTGCGCTCCCCGACGCTGGACACGTGGGAGGTCGTCGAGATCACCCCCGAGCGCGTGGTCGGTCGGGACATCGAAACCGGCGACACGGTTACGTGGGACCGCGAGACGGTCGAAAAGGGGCTGGCGATCGGCCGGTACTCGACGAACCTCACCGACTTCGAGTGGGTCAGCGTCTATCAGGTCGGTCGGTGGGATGACTACGACCCCGAGGAGGGGGACGCGGGCACGCGGCACGCGGAGCAGCCGTACGTCTCCGTCGTCGCCTACGGTGACAACGGCCGGAAGTACGGCCGCCGGTACCGGTTCGCCGAGCCGGAGGCGGGGGAGTTGTACCTCTGGAGGGAGGACAGGCCGTTCGGGGGGTTCGACGAGACGGTGGTCGAACGGTTGGACGAACGCGTCCGGGAGGCGCTCGAAGCCGAGGGGTACACCGTCGTCGAACGGACGGACGTCCCGGCGTGAGCACGTGAGTTCTGTTTTCTACCGTCGGCCTCACGCTGGCGGCACGTCCCTGAAGAAGGCGCCATGAAAGTCGAACGGGAGGACGTGGGGGAGGGCGACCGAATCGACCAGACGCATCGACTGGGCGTCCACGACGACGAACCGCGAGGTCTCCGCGACCGTATCGAGCGCCACGGCGAGGAGGACGCCGTCGTCCTCCGCGACTCCCTCGGGATGGGGGACGAAGACGGGTTCCGAGAAGTACCAGTGCTCCTCGCGGAAGCGCTCGACGTCTCCCGAAGTCACGTCCACCTTCAGCAGTTCGTGGGGGAAGTCGGTGACCGGCTGGCCCGCGGTGCCCTGGCCGTAGACGTACCGGTAGGGGTCCATGTGGACCTTCGGGGAGTGGCGCGGGAGGGCGATACCTCCTTCGTAGGCCGTCTCCACCGAGATCTCGGCCGTGTCGAGCGCGAGCCGGTAGCGGTCGAGCCGCCCGCCGGCGAACGCGAAGTCGTCGGCGGTGAGCTCGTCGAGGTAGAGCGCCCCGATGGCGGACGCGTCGTCGAACGCGACGAGATCGAACACGAGTTCCCCACCTTCTTGGAAGGCGTTGACGTGGTGGAAGGCGAACGTGGCGGGCGCCTCGGCGTCGACGACGACCTCGCCGGTTTCCCGCGAGACGACCCGGATTCTGGTGCCACGCTTGGGGGTCCAGTCGTACCGCTCGATGAAGGACTTCGAGGACGGGAACAGGAGCTTCAGCGGGGTGACGACGAGCGGGAACTCCGTGACGATGACGTGCTCGCGGGTGAGCCCGAAGGAGTGGACGTAGGCGGGCTTCTCGGTGGGGAGCCGGGCGAGCGTTCGCCGCGACCAGACGCCGTCCGGTTGGATCGAGAGCCGATACTCGTTCTTGCGGCCGAAGTGGGTGTGGAGATTGAGGGTCTCCCCGCGGTCGGCGTCGTGGTGGGGGTGTGCGGTGACGAGCTGGCCCGACGGCTCCCCCAGATAGCTCGTCCTGCCCGTCGTCTCCAGGGTTTCGGGGTCGAACAGCGTGAGTTTGGGGGTCTCCGTCAGTGCCGCGAACTCCCCGCCGAGCCGTGCGACGTGGACGTTCGTGTTGTCGGTCGCCTCCGGTGGGGCGAGCGCGTCGAGCGCGCGCCGGGGGAGCGAGCGCCCCGAGTCCGTGCCGAACCCGCCCACGGCCTCCCCTCGCTCGGCGGCCTCCCGCGCCGTGGTGTCGAGAACCCGGTTGCGGTAGTGGAGGTTCTCGCCGACCGTGAACGCGCGGAGCATCGCGAGCCCGTCGAACCAGTGGGCGACCCGTCTCCCGCCGGGTTCGAACTGGCCGGGGCCGTTCCGGATGAGCGTGCCGCGGAGCCAGTCCGGGGTGGCGAGCGGGAGCCGGGTGTCGACCTCCTCCTCCGTGGACTGGAAGCCGGGTGCGTAGTCGCGCATGGGTGGGGAGAGGTGGGGAGCGGCCTTCAATCCGCCAGTCGTCCGGAATGATACGGATGGTGACACTCTGTCAGGGTGTCGGACAGTAGCAAGCCGTCCGCAAGCCGTCCCACAAACCTTTTTCCTGTCGGAATAGATGATAGGATAATGACCGACCTCCGTGAGCTGCTTGGGGGCATCGTAGCCGACGTCGACGCCGTGTGTCTGTTCTCCCCGAGCGCCTCGTACGTCGAGACGTTCGCGGAGGCGGACCTCCCCGTCATCGTCGTCTCGCCCGAGAACGCCGTGGGTGCGGACAACTACGTCGAACTCCCGCTGGAGTTCGCGGATATCAAAGAGCGCATCCGGTTCGGTATCGAGGGGGCCATCGACAACGGCTACGTCGAGGACGGCGACATCGTCGCCTGTGGCACCAAGATCTTCGGTGATAGCATCGACAGCATCACCCGGGTGAAGGCCTCGGAGTTCTCCCGGTCGGGCGTCTACGACCTGTTCGTCAACTCCCGCGCCGAGGCGTCCGTCATCCGCGACGTGCTCGAGGTCGCCATCGAACTCGGGAAGAAGGGCCAGAAGGGGAAACGCGTCGGCGCGCTGTTCGTCGTTGGCGACGCGGGGAAGGTGATGAACAAGTCCCGCCCGCTCTCGTACAACCCCTTCGAGAAGTCGCACGTCCACGTCGGCGACCCCATCGTGAACGTCATGCTGAAGGAGTTCTCGCGGCTCGACGGTGCCTTCATCATCTCCGACTCGGGCAAGATCGTCTCCGCGTACCGGTATCTCGAACCCTCCGCGGAGGGCGTGGACATCCCGAAGGGACTCGGCGCGCGCCACATGGCCGCGGGGGCCATCACCCGTGACACCAACGCCGTGTGTATCGTCCTCTCGGAGTCCGACGGGCTGGTCCGCGCCTTCCAGGCCGGTGAACTCATCCTCGAACTCGACCCGGAGGAGTACTGATGGCTCAGCTCGACGGCGCGCTTCGGACGGTCCAGGAGCTGTTGACCGACGAGCTGAACCTCCTTCTCGCCATCGTCGTCCTCCTTCTGGGGCTCGCCGTCGGCCTCTGGGCCGCCTCGGTGGTGACCCGCTGGCTCGACCGGTTCGGTGTCGCGGAGGCCGTCGAGGGGACCCCGTTCGAGCGCTCGGCCCGGAACCTCGGCACCTCGACGGTCGGCATCCTCTCGCGGCTCGTCGGCCTGTTCGTCGTCGCGCTCGCCGTCGTGGTCGCCCTCCAGCTACTGGACGTCGTCGCAACACAGATCTTCATCACGCAGCTGACGAACTACTTCCCGAACCTCTTCATCGCCGCCATCGTCGTCGTCACGGGCCTGCTCGTCGGGGAGAAGGCCGCCCTCGCGACGAGCGAACGCCTCCGGTCGGTGAAGCTCGCTGAGGTGACGCTGTTGCCGACGCTCGTCAAGTACAGCATCTTCTACATCGCCGCGCTCGTCGCGCTCGCCCAGCTGAACGTCGCCGTCCTCGCACTCATCGTCCTGCTCGCCGCGTACGCCTTCGGTGTCTTCTTCATCGGCGGGCTGGCGTTCCGGGACCTGCTCGGCTCCGCGACGGCGGGTATCTATCTGCTTCTCACGGAGCCCTACTCCATCGGTGACGAGGTGGAGATCGACGGGCATCGAGGTATCGTCCAGGAGGTGGACACCTTCGTCACGCGCATCGAGAGCGACGGCGAGGAGTACATCATCCCGAACCGCCGGGTGTTCCGGTCGGGCATCGTCCGGATTCGGAACTAGTCGCGGTCGACCGGTTCCGCGGGCACACCCGCGACCGTCTCCCCCTCCGGCACGTCCTCGGTGACGAGCGAGTTCGCCGCCACCTGCGCGTTCGTTCCGATGTGGACCCCGGGGAGGACGATAGCGCCCGCACCGATCATCGCGCGCTCGCCGACGACTACCTCGCCCAGCCGGTACTCATCTTGGAGAAACTCGTGGCACAGCAAGGTGGCGTCGTAGCCCACGATGCAGTGGTCCTCCAGGGTGATCAGCTCGGGCCAGAACACGTCCGGGGTCGCTTCGAGTCCCCACGAGACCCCCTCGCCGACCGTGACACCCAGCCGGTGGAGCGCCCAGTTCTTCACCCGGAGGAACGGCGCGAGCCGCGCGACGGTGACGAACAGGTAGTTGTAGATCAACTGGAGGAGGGATTTCTCGTCGGGCCACGACCACAGCGAGTTTCGCGGGCCGGGCGTCGGGTGCCGGGAGAGGCGGTCGTAGCGGGAGGGGGCGTCGTCGTTCACGCGAGAAGGAAGGCGAGCCGCGGGCTTAATTCCACGCCACCGACTCGCGCTCGGTCACCCGAATCCCCTTCCCCGCGAGGTGGCGCATCCGCTGGCGGGCGAAGTCCTCCTCCGTGCTCCCGCGCGTCGCGAGCACGTACATCCGCGCACGCCCCTCGGGGCGCATGGTTCGGCCCGCCCGCTGGGTCCCCTGCCGACGTGAGCCACCCAGCCCCGACGCGGCGATCGCCAGCTCCGCCTCGGGGAGGTCGATACCCTCGTCCCCCACGCGGGAGACGAGCAGCACGTCCCGCGGGCCGTGGCGGAACTCCTCGAACAGCTTTCTCCTGCGAGCATGGGGCATCTCCCCCGAGATGAAGGGAACGTTGAGCGCCCCGGCAAGCTGTTCGCCCTGCTCCAGATACTCGACGAAGATGAGGGCCTTCTCGCCGGGGTGGTCTCTGAGGATCTCGCGGATCTCCTCCTCCTTCGCGGGGTTGGCCGCCGCGAGCTGGCGCTTCTCGTGACCCGCGCTGGAGCCGTACTCGTTGGCGTGCATGTCGGAGGCCCAGGGAATCAGCCGAATCTCGATCTCGGGTTCCGCGACGTAGCCCGCGTCGAACAGCGCGCCCCAGTCCGTTCCTATCGGAGGACCGATGAGGGTGAATATCTCGCGTTGTTTGTCGTCTTCCCGTACTGGCGAAGCGCTCAATCCCAGGCGGGAGGTGGTCTGCAGGTCGACAGAGCGCCTGTGAATCGGTGCCGGCACGTGATGCACCTCGTCGTAGATGATGAGCCCCCATTTGCGCTCCTCGAACAGCGTTCTATGTCTATCCATCCCCGCGGTCTGGTAGGTCGCGACGGTGACGGGGCGAATCTGCTTCTCGCCGCCGTGGTAGAGCCCGACCTGCTCCCGGGAGAGCGACGTGTTCAACACGAGCGTGTCGCGCCACTGCTCGGCCAGCTCTCTCCCGGGAACCAGAATCAGCGTCTCGCCGTCCATCGCGTCCATGATGCCCATCGCGGCCACGGTCTTCCCGGAGCCGGGCGGCCCGACGAGCACGCCGGAGCCCTGCTGGACGAACCGGTTGACCCACGACTGCTGGTAGTCGCGCAACTCCAGCAGACAGTCGATGTCGAGGGGGTCACCCTCCTCGAGGTGGCGCTCGTCGCGGACGGGGTAGCCCGCGTCGTAGAGGGTGCGTTTGATCTCGGCGGCCTTCCCCTCCGCGACCCACGCCTCCGTATCGGAGATGCGCGCGCGGATGAGGCCCGCTTCGAGCTTCTGTTCGGCGACGTTCCCCAGCAGATCGGCGGAGTTCGCCTCGAGGACGACGTAGCCGTCGTCGTGCGTGTAGAGTCTGAACTTGTGCGCGCGCTCCCACTGGGCGGTGACGAACTCCTCTAAGACCTCGGCGCGCTGGCCGAGCGCCTGGCGCATCGTCCGGAGGAGCCCGTCGAGCGAATCGTGAGGGGCCTGCCAGACGTCCTCCTGTCTGACCTCGTAGATGTACCCCTCCTCGCGGTTGGTGTCGTCGAGGTGCGCGAACTGCGAGAGCTGGGCGCGGGTGAACTGCGTGGGTTGATCGACGATGATCTGGCGGCGCTTGGGAAACACCACGACCCGCTCGCGCGACTGGGTGTCCTTGTAGTCGCGGGGGAACCACACGACGGGGTCGGGCTCAACGTCGAGGGTGTCGAGCCGGCCCTCGTCGCGGAGTCGCTGGAGGGCCTCGGCCGCCTGCGCGTGGGTGCAGTCGAGCGCGCGGGCCACCTCGCCGGCGGTGACGACCGGCCGCTCGCGGGATTCGAGGACATCGTAGAAGCGGTCGATGGAGAGGTCGAAGGTGGGTCCGTCGTCCTCCCGTATCTCGGTTATCGCGGGGGTCGGCTCCTCGTCGGGGCGGTCGGCGGAGGCGTCGTCTGTCACTGGCCCCCCTTCGTGGGCGAACGGGAAAAGCGGCGCGACAGCCGGAAGAGGTATGTCCTGAAGGCGACAGGTATCGCGTATGCGCCGTCGCACAGCCCTCCAGCTGGCCGGCACGACCCTCCTCGGTGGTCTCGCCGGCTGTTCGGCCGTTACGGAATCTCGACTCCGCGACCCACGCACCGAACGCGAGGACGACCAGACGCACCACGTCTACACCCGCGGTGAGGAACGGATACTCGAGGTTTCCGCGCTCCGATTCGGGGTGCCGGCTCCCGAGTACGCCATCCCACTGAAACTGTTCGTCTGGCACCGCGGAGGGACACACCTCGATGCCGTTCGGTACGAGATTCAACTGAACGAGCCGGGGAAGCCCCTCCCCGAGGTGTTCATGACCCGCCTGTCCGGCTATCCGACGCCACGGGTGACGTTCGGCCGGAACCGCGAGGCGGACGCGACGGTCGTCGACATCCCCGAACTGGGGTCGCAGGGCACCGGCTCGTTCGGACTCGACCTCGTCGTCGTCCCCTTCGGTGACTGGGAGGAGCGAGTCGTCACCGTGCGCTACGACCTCGACCTCTCGCAGAACGGCGTCGACCCGCGGCGCTACACCGCGAGCGACGCACTCGAATTTCCGGTGACGCGGTAGCTACTCGACGCGCGTCTCGCCGCGCAACTCGGCCATGTGGTCGACGCGCTGTTTGAGCAGGTCGGCCTTCCCGATGTCGTGGCGGGAGCGGAGCCCCTCCTCGCCGGCCTTCTCGAGTGCTTCCTCCGCGATGGCTTCCGCCTCCGTGATGGTGTCCGCGACGCCGACGACGGCGAACGACCGGGAGGTGGTCGTGTAGATACCGTCCTCGCGGGCGTCGACGGAGGCGTAGAACAGCAGCGCGTCCCCGGCGCTCTCCTCGTCGATGGCGACGAGCGCGCCCGATTTGGGGTCGGTGGGGTAGCCCTCGGGGACCGCGTACTTGCAGACGGTCGCCTCGTCCGCGAACTCCAGGGAGGGGAGCGGCTCGCCGTCGCGGGCCGCCGTGATGACATCGACGAACGGCGTCTCGAGGACGGGAAGGGTGTTCATCGCCTCGGGGTCACCGAAGCGGGCGTTGAACTCCACGATCTTCGGCCCCTCCGCCGTGAGCATGAACTGCCCGTAGAGAATCCCCTTGTAGCCGTCGAGCGCCGCGACGACGGCGTCCAGAATCTCGACGGCGGCGGTGTAGTCGTCTTCGGTCATGAACGGGAGCTCGAACGTCGCGTCGGAGTACGAGCCCATCCCGCCGGTGTTCGGGCCCTCGTCGCCCTCGTAGGCGCGCTTGTGGTCCTGAATCGCGGGCGTTACTCTGTATTCACCGTTGGCGACGAACGCCTGTACGGTGAACTCCTCGCCGACGAGGCGTTCCTCGAGGACGATACGCTCGTAGTCGTTCTCGCGGATGTACGCCTTCGCCTCCTCGGGGGTACACTGGTCGCCGATGACCTTCACGCCCTTCCCGCCCGTCAGCCCGGCCGGCTTCACGGCGAGGTCGCCGTCGTACTCGTCGATGAACGCGCAGGCGGCCTCGTCGTCCGAGAACACCTCGAACGCCGGGTTCCCGGGGATCTCGTGTTTCTCGAGGAACTCCCGCTGGAACCCCTTGTCCGTCTCGATGCGAGCCTCCGTCGACTGGGGGGCGAAGGCGTAGATGCCGGCCTCGTCGAGTGCGTCGGCGACCCCCTCCGCGAGGGGGGCTTCCGGGCCGACGACGGCGAGCGTGGCGTCGACGGCCTCGGCGTAGGCGACGACAGCGTCGGGGTCGGTCTCATCGAGCTGTTTGAACGCCGTGGCCAGCCCGGCGATACCGGGGTTCCGGTTCGCGGCGCAGGCGTACAGGGTCACGTCCTCCGCGAGCGCGCGGGCGATGGCGTGTTCGCGGCCGCCACCACCGACGAGCAAGACGGTTTCACTCATGCGAGGAGAGGGACGGCATAGGAGTGTAAAGGTTGCTCTTCCGGGGGACGGATGTATACACGAACGTGTCTGATCGGGGAGGGAGTCTTTTTGTCTCCGACGCTCGCTTCACCGGGATATGGTCACGGGTTCGCTGTTCCGTCTGTTGTTCTCCCCCGTCGGTACCGTCGCCGGACTGGTCTTCATCCTCGCCGTCGGGACCGTCGTCGCGGCTACCCGGGGACGGGTCGGGCCCAACGCACCCCAGCGGACCGCTGTCGCCCTCGCCGTGGGTGGCGCGGCGCTGCTCGCCGCCGGGATCGCACTCCTGTTCACCGGGGAAGCGGCTGCCATCCCACTCGTGAACGAGGGACTCGATGCCGTCCAACGGGGCGTTTCCCCGAGCCAGTCCACGACCGCGGCGCTCGGCTGGCTGTTCACCGTCGGTAGTGCCGGGTTCGTCGGCGCGTTCGTCCTCGCGGGGGTCGACGCCGCGATACGGGACCACGACCACCTCCCACCGGCCGAGGGCGTCGTCCTCATCGTCAACGGTGGGGTGACCTGCCTCGCGGTCGGCATCGGCCTGAGCTACGCGCGCGGGTCGCTCCAGGGGACCGCAATCGCCGGCGTCTCCATCACGCTCGCGGTGTTCCTGCTCACCCTCGGATCGCTCCTGCTCGTCGTCCAGAAGGCGGGCTGATGTGGGTCGACCTCACCCAGCCGTTCGACGCGGACGCCGTCCACGGCTCCGGCCCCCCACCGGAACTCGACCGGCTGTCGACGGTCCCTGACGACGGCGTGGGGCTGAGCTGGCTCGGCTGTTCCACCCACACGGGGACGCACGTCGATGCCCCCCGGCACTTCCTCGCCGACGGCCCGACCATCGACGACCTCCCGCTCGACCGGTTCACCGGTGAAGGCATCGTTCTCGACGTGGCGTGCGGTGAGCCCCGCGAACTCACGCCGGCTACCCTCGAGGCCGCATCCGGGACCGTCGAGGACCGCGACATCCTCCTTCTGCGAACCGGCTGGGGCGACCGCTACGGAACGGCGTCGTACCACGAGTACCCGTGACTCTCTGCGGACGCGGCCGACTGGCTGCTCGATGCGGGGGTGCGGATGCTCGCCGTCGACACCCGCAGCCCCGACCGCCCGCGCGCCCTGCGCCCCGACGACTGGGACGCCTACCCCGTCCATCGGCGGCTCCTCTCGGAGGGAGTGCTCATCGCGGAGAACCTCGCGATTCCCGACTCGCTCGCGGGGGAACGCGTCGAGGTGTTCGCCTTCCCGATGGCCGTCCGGGAGGGGGACGGCGCCCCCGCCAGAATCGTCGCCCGGCGGTAGCGCCGCTCAGTTCTCTTCGGCTTCTTCCAGCGACGCCCGCCTGAGCTTCCCGGTCGCCGTCTTCGGAAGCGCCTCGCGGAACTCGATCTCTCGTGGGTACTCGTACTTCGCCAGCCGGTCACGGACGTGCTGGCGGAGCGCGTCGCGGGTCCCCTCCGTGGGCTCCCACCCCGCGGTGAGCACGACGAACGCCTTCGGGACCTCGCCGCGCTCGGCGTCGGGAACGCCGATGACCGCCGCGTCCGCGACGGCGTCGTGGCCCGCCAGCGTCTCCTCGATCTCCACGGGGCCGATGCGGTAGCCCGCGGAGATGATGACGTCGTCCTTGCGCCCCTCGAAGACGAGATAGCCGTCCTCGTCGAGCCAGCCTAAGTCCTCCGTGCAGAGCCAGCCGTTCCGGACCTTCTCGCGCGTCTTCTCGGGTTTGTTCCAGTACTCGACGAAACAGACGGGGTTCCCCTCGTAGCGCAGCGCGATTTCGCCGACCTCTCCCTGTGGCACCGTCGGTTCTGCGGTCTCGGGGTCGACGATGGCGATCTCGTGACCCGGTCCGGGCCTTCCGATCTTCCCCTCCCGGAACTCCAGGAGCGCGGTGCAGTCCCCGACGAGCATGTTCGCCTCCGTCTGGCCGTACCCCTCGTGGACGGCCGCACCCTGGAACACCTCGTCTGCCCAGTCGACGATTGTCTGCCCGAGCGACTCACCCCCGCTGGCGACGACGCGGATGGAGTCGAGTCGGTACTGTGAGGTGTCCTCGACCTGCATCATCATCCGGAGTGCGGTGGGCGGGGCGAAGAAGTTCGTCACCCCGTAACGCTCGATGAGGTCGAAGGCGAGCTCGGGGTCGAACGGCCCGCCGTCGTACGCGACCACGGGCTTGCCGTAGTAGAGCCCCGGGACGACCACGTCGAACAGCGAGGCGATCCACGCCCACTCCGCGGGCGTCCAGAACACGTCCGGCTCTTCGAGCGAGAGGTTACAGAACGCGGTGAGGAACAGCGGGAGATGGCCGAGCAGCATCCGGTGGGCGTGGCGGACGCCCTTCGGGTCCCCCGTCGTCCCGGAGGTGTAGATGAGGATGGCGTCCTCCTCGGCGTCGGTGTCGACGGTGTCGAACTCCTCGCTCTCGTCGTCGATGGCGTCCCAGAAGTCGGCCTCGTCACCCTCTCTGGAGGCCGCACCCACCGTGAGCACGGTGTCGAGGTCGTCGAGGGACTCGCGGGCCTCCCGGACGTTGTCGATGTTGGACTCGTGGACGATGGCGGCGACGGCCCCCGCGTCGTCCAGCCGGTAGCCCACCGCGTCGGGGCCGAACAGCGTGCTCAGTGGGACCGACATCGCCCCGAGCTTCCAGCAGGCGACGTGTGCGAACACGGTTTCGGGGCGCTGCGGGACGTTGATTCCCACCCGGTCGCCGCGTTCGACACCCTGCGAACGGAGGTAGTTCGCCAGTCGATTCGCGATTCGCTGGAGCTCCGCGTAGGTGTACTCGGTTCTCGCCCCGCTATCGTCCTCCGCGTACAGCGCCACGCGCCCTTCGTCGTCTGCCCAGCGGTCACAGACGTAGTGGGCCATGTTGAACCGTTCGGGGACCTCCCACTCGAAGGAGTCGTAGAGGTCGTCGTAGCTCTCCCAGTCCCGTTCGTAGAAGTGGTAGGTATCGAGTCGCTCGGACATAGCTCACCCAGAACGCGAGGTGTTACCAATGTTCGCCCTCGCTCCCCCGCGAAGCCCGACACTTAGGGACCGGACGCCCGTAGGTGGGGTATGGAAAACCGTCTCGACGCGGAGGAGTCACCGTATCTCCGCCAGCACGCGGACAACCCCGTCGCGTGGCAGCCGTGGGACGACGACGCGCTCGAAGAGGCCAGAGAGCGCGACGTGCCCATCTTCCTCTCCATCGGCTACTCGGCGTGTCACTGGTGTCACGTCATGGCCGAGGAGTCGTTCGAAGACTCGGAGGTGGCCGAGGTGCTGAACGAGCACTTCGTCCCAATCAAAGTGGACAGAGAGGAGCGCCCGGACCTCGATTCCGTGTACATCACCATCTGCCAGCTCGTCCGCGGACAGGCGGGGTGGCCGCTCTCCGTGTGGCTCACGCCCGACGGAAAGCCGTTCTTCGTGGGCACGTACTTCCCGAAGGAGGAGAAACGCGGGATGCCCGGCTTCCGCAGTCTCTGTGAACGCATCGCGGAGTCGTGGGCGACCCCCGACGATAGAGCGGAGATCGAGGACCGTGCGGAACAGTGGGCGCGGGCGGCCCGCGACGAGCTGGAGTCCGTCTCCGAGGCCACGGAGCCCGCCGAGACGACCCTCACCGATGCCGCGAACGCTGCGCTCCGCACCGCCGACCGCCAGTACGGTGGCTTCGGCCAGGGCCAGAAGTTCCCCCAGCCCGGCAAACTCCACATTCTCGCCCGTGCGTTCGACCGCGAGAGGCGAGACGCGTACCGAGAGGTCCTGACCGAGACCCTCGATGCGATGGCGAACGGCGGGCTCTACGACCACGTCGGCGGGGGGTTCCACCGGTACTGCGTCGACCGCGAGTGGGTCGTCCCCCACTTCGAGAAGATGCTCTACGACCAGGCCGAACTCACGAGGGCGTTTCTCGCGGGCTACCGACTGACCGGGAAGGAGCGCTACCACGAGGTGGCGATGGAGACGCTGGCGTTCGTGGAGCGGGAACTCACCCACGAGGACGGCGGGTTCTTCTCCACGCTCGACGCCCAGAGCGGCGGCGAGGAGGGGGCGTTCTACGTCTGGACGCCCGACTCGGTCGCGCAGGCGCTCGACGAGGACGCCGAGCTCGTCTGCGCCCGCTACGGCATCACCGAGGCCGGGAACTTCGAGGGCGACACTGTGCTGACGATTGCGAAATCCATCGAGGAGCTCGCGGCGGAGTTCGACACCAGCGAGGCCGACATCGAGGCCCGGCTCGCCAGCGCGCGCGAGGAACTCGACGCGGCTCGCGAGGAGCGCGTCCGCCCCCCGCGCGACGAGAAGGTGCTCGCCTCGTGGAACGGGCTGATGATCTCCGCGTTCGCGGAGGGGGCGCTCTCCGAGCCCGTGCTCGCGGAGACGGCCGCGGCCGCGCTCGAGTTCGTACGCGAACACCTGTGGGACGGCCACTCCCTGTCGAGGCGCTACGCCAACGGCGAGGTGAAAGGCGACGGCTACCTCGAGGACTACGCCTTCCTCGCGCGCGGCGCGTTCGACCTGTATCAGGCCACAGGCGAGGTGGCGCATCTCGCGTTCGCCCTCGACCTGGCACGGGCGCTCGTCCGGGAGTTCTACGACCCCGATGCCGGAACGCTGTACTTCACCCCTGCGGCGGGAGAGTCGCTCATCGCCCGTCCACAGGAGCTCGGGGACTCCTCCACGCCCGCGAGCACCGGCGTCGCCGCGGGACTCCTCGACTCGCTCGCCGCGTTCGCCCCCGACGCGGGGTTCGACGAGGCCGCGGAAGCGACCCTTGCCAGCCACGCGACGAAGGTCGAAACGAACCCCGCGGGCCACGCCTCGCTCGCGCTCGCGACCGACGCGCACACGCACGGGGAGCTGGAGTTGACGGTCGCGGCCGACTCGCTTCCGGACGCGTGGCGCGAGCAGGTGGCGAGCACGTTCCTCGACCCGTACACCCTGTCGGTGCGCCCCCCGACGGCGGAGGAACTGGAGCCGTGGCTCGACACCCTGAACCTGACGGCGGCCCCACCCATCTGGGCCGGCCGCGAGGCGCGCGACGGGCCGACGGTCTACGCCTGCCGGAACTTCACCTGCTCGCCGCCGACCGGGTCGCTCGACGAGGCGTTAGAATGGGCCCGAGAACGCCTGTGAGTTAGAGCCGCTCCGCGAGATAGACCAGTATCGGCTCGGGTTCGTCCTCGACGAACCGGGCGACCTCCTCGCCGTCGCGCTCGACGACGACGGTCGGGATGAGTTCGATGCCGTACTCCTCGACCTTCGGCCCGGACTTCGAGCCGTCGTCGTTCTTCTCGACCGGGTAGTGGTGGATCCGTTCGGCGGGGACGCCCGCGGCGTCGAGCCCCGCGGCGAAGTCCGGGAGCTGGCTGCGGCAGTCCTTACACCAGTCGCCACCCCACACCTTCACCTCGATCTCGTCGGCGACCGCGGCGAACGCCTGCACTGCATCGTCGTAGGAGTCCGCGTCGAACACCGGGTTCGGGCGCATCGTTTCGAGTTCCATGGCTCGCCCTACCTCACGCGGAGGCTTAACGCCCGCGCTCCGTGCAAGCCAGGCGCTCCGCGAGCACGACCCGGTGCGATCGCCGATTCGGGCCGACGGTGTCGACGATGACGAGTGACTCCCCCGCCCGGACGCGCTCCCGGAGGCCATCGAGGGCCGTCCTGGCTGCCGGGTCGTCGTCGAGTCGGTCCCGGTAGCGTTCGAGAACGCCCACGTCGTCCCACGCGGCGTTGTGTGCCCCCTCGGCGCACATCCCGGCCATGCGGAACTCCGCTGCGACCTCTCGGGCGTCGGCGAGTACGGGAGCTGGGGGTGCCAGCTCCGGGACGTTCGTGTCGACGAGCCGGCGGAAGCCGGGGTCGGGGTCCCGGACGACACCCACGAGCGTCGCGTCCGCGGGGGCCGGGGCGAGCCCCCGTCGCAGGGCGTCCGCGCTGGCGTCGGTGACGGACATGGTCGTGCTACGTCGTACCAACACAAATCCCCACCGACGGCAGCACCTGCCGGTGTCCACAGGGCGTTTAACCGCCGACCGACTACCCGGGAGCAATGAACCGGTCGATTCTGGAGAGCATCGGCTCGCCGCTGGTCCAGGTGTCCTCGCCTCCAGGGAGCCAGATCGCGGCGAAAGTCGAGTCGAAGAACCCCGGCGGGTCGGCGAAGGACCGCCCGGCGCTGGCGATGATCGAACGCGCGGAACGCGAGGGGGAGATCTCGCCGGGTGACCGGCTCGTCGAACCCACCTCGGGGAACACGGGCATCGGGATCGCGATGGTCGGCGCGGCGAAGGGGTACGACGTGACCATCGTCATGCCCGCATCGAAGTCGCCCGAGCGCCAGCGCATCATGCGGGCGTACGGCGCCACCCTCGAACTCGTGGAGGGCGACATCTCCGACGCGAAGGAGCGGGCGGACGAGATCGAAGCCGAGGGGGCCTACCAGCTCCGGCAGTTCGAGAACGACGCGAACCCGAACGCTCACTACCACACCACGGGCCCCGAGATTTTAGAGCAGGTCGGCGACCGCACCGTCGACGCACTGGTCGCGGGTGTCGGCACAGGGGGGACCATCACGGGCATCGGTCGCCGCCTGCGCGAGCAGTTCCCCGAGATGGAGATCGTGGCTGTCGAGCCCGAGGACAGCGCCGTCCTCTCCGGCGAGGAGCCGGAGGGAGACTCCTTCCAGGGGATGGGGCCGGGGTTCGTCTCGCCCAATCTGGACACCGAACTCATCGACTCGGTCGAGACGGTCTCGCTTGAGGCCGCTGAGGAAGAGTGTCGCCGGCTCGCCCGCGAGGAAGGGATTCTGGTGGGGCAGTCGTCGGGGGCGTCGAACCTCGCGGCGAAGCGGGTCGCCGGGCGTCTCGCGGACCCGGATGCAGAGTGCCCCGGCCCGAGTACCCAGACCGATCTGTTCGCCGACGGCGGGATGGAAGAAGCGTGCCCGCTCGTCATCACCGTGTACTGGGACTCCGGTGAGCGCTACATGTCCACCGGGATGTTCGACTGATTCGGGGTCGCCTGCGACTCCGTGCTCGTGATATCGCGTACGAACAGCAGCGTGGCCGTGTTGAGCGCGAGCGCGAGCGGGGCACAGAGCAGCGTGGCGAGGACGCGGTAGCCGGGGGCGCGGTGTACGCGAGCCATGAAATGGGGACGGAGCAGACCGCCGAGAGGGCGATGTACGCGAGGAAGAAGGCGGGCACGCGGATGTCCCCGGTCGCGAGCGTGACTGCACCCCGGAGCGCGGCCACGAGCGCGCGGTCCTCGACCACGACGAGGTACGGCGCGGTGAAGAACAGGTAGGCGAGGGCGAATAGCCCCACCCCGAACACGATGAGGACCGGCCCGGACCCCAGCGAAGACAGCGCGACGAGTGCGAACAGCAGGCCGACGCCCGCCTCCAGCAGCGCGAGGCCGACGAACGGGGGAGCGTACCGCCGCAGTGACGCGACGAACGACCACTCCCCGCGGAGGGCAGCGTCGATGCTCCCGAGATAGCCGGCGGCGAGCACCCCGGTGAGGACGATGGAGGCGACGGTGGTGGCGACGGCGAGCGGGTCGAGTGCCGAGAGTCCGTACACCGTCGTGCCGTCAGGAATGACGTTGAGAAACGAGAACAGCGTGCTGACTGGCCGGGGGACGCCGAACGTGACGGAGAACTCGTGGTCGGTGTTCGCGAGGAGCGTGGCGAGTTCGCCGACGCTCAGGAGCGTGGCAACGACGGGGACGAGGACGAGCGGCCACACGCGCTGGAGGTGCGTCGCGGTCCGCGAGACGAGTGAGTTGGAGGGCATCACTCGCTCGTCCTCCGGGGTGGGAAAAACGTGTTGTGGTTCTGACGCTATGCCCCGAACTCGGCCTCGGTCACCCGCACCCGAACGGTCTCCTCGACGTCGCGGAGGTCGTACTCGGGGAGTTCGGGGCCGGTGCGGGTGACGTACATCGGTTCGACGAGCTTCCGTCCTTCCTCCGTCTCCTCCACCCCGAACACCTTCAGATAGCGCCCCGACTCCTCGGGGGTGACCTCCTTGTCCCGGACCGCACGCGCCAGCTTCCGGGAGAGCCACTCCTCCTCGGAGACGGAGGGTTCGAGGACCAGGACCTCCTCGACGAACCGGACGAGATACCAGTTCAGGTCGTTACACAGCGAGACGGCGGAGCCGAGGCTGATGGTCTCTAAGGCCACCGTGTTCACGAACGGCTCGCGCAGGTCGTAGGTCGCGAGCGCGTCGCGGGCGGTCTCGCGGGAGACGAGTTCGTACCGGAGGTTCACGTCCGCGTCGCCGACGAGACACACCCGCGTCATGTCCCGTGAGAGAGGGGGTCGGGGAAAAACGGTTTCGCTCTCCCGCAATCCCTTTTCCCCTCCGTGCCCGAGGGAGGGTATGACCGAGTACACCACCGTCTCGATCCCGAAGGAGCTGGCCGAGCGCGTCGACGACACCATCGAGGGGACGAGCTTCTCCTCGACCTCCGATCTGGTGCGGTTCCTGCTCCGGAGTATCGTCATCGAGCACCAGCGAGAGGGGGAGCTGACGGAGGCACAGTTTCAGGACATCGCGAGCCAGCTCCGAGATTTAGGGTACCTGCAGTAGTCTCAGTCCCCCGTCAGTAGTCCAGCCGTGCTTCCGGCGGCTCGATGTCGAGAACCTCGAGGGGAAGGCGACGTCCCGAGCGGCCGAACGCGGCCAGACTCGACTCGTCGTAGGGTGGAATCGCGACGAAGATCACGGCCGCGAAGTCGTCCGTCTGGACGAGTTCGAGCTTCCCCTGCGGGTGGGAGACGAACCGCCCATCCGTGTTCGGCCGCCCGAGGTCCATCCCGAAGACGGCGTTGACCGAGCGCCCTGCGTCGGGGAGATAGAAGTCCGTGAACACCGACGCCTCGGGATCGAGGTCGGCTTCCGGAAGGTCGCTGGCGGGAGTGGTCGCCAGCGCCAGGGCGACCGATTCGGGGTCGGCCTCCCCGGCAAACTCCAGTAACGCGGTGACGAGCCCGCGGGTGACGTATACCACACCACTACTAGCCACGCGGAACGTATAATCCCGGTGGCTCTCGTCAGCTCCGCAGGAACGAGGCGAACGATTCCATCCACGCGCGCGGCGCGCGCTTTCGCGACCCGGAGACGGCGTCCTCGATGTGTGCCTCCGCGTTCTCCAGTACCCCGGCCCCGTGACCGACGAGCAGGCGCTCGACGGCGAGCGGCCGGAGCTGACTCGGCGGGAACAGCCGGAGCGCGGGGTGGACCCCCACCTGCTCGTCGCCCGTCGTGTAGTAGTCGACCGTCCCGAGCGTCTCGGGGACGAGCAGGGTTCCGCTCCCTTCGTGGTAGAGTGCGGCCTCCTTCCAGAACGGCGAGTCGACGAGTCGGCGCACCTCGTAGCCGGTGTCGCCGAGCGCGTCACCGAGCCGTTCGACGGGCGCATCGAGTTTCTTCTCGACTCCGGACATCCACGCGGGGATGTGTACGGCGACGTCGTGGCGGTTCGCGATGGTCGCGGCATCCCGGAGGTGCCGGTCCAGCAGGACCACGACGCCCGCGACCTCCCCTTCCTCCGCCAGGAGATCGTCCAGCCCGTCGGCGTCGACGGGGTCGACCACGTACACCTTCCCGTCCGAGACGAGCGCGTGGCTCGCCCGCTGCATCCCCTCCTTGGGGTAGGCGATCCAGCCGAAGCCGCCGTCGAACCGGTCGATCTCGCGGAGTTGGGTCGCGCCGGAGCCCTTGATTGGCATATCTCGGGAGAGGGGCGGTACCCGGAAAAAGGATAGCGAGGAGGCAGGCACCACCGCTTTGCCCCCTGCGTGCGAAGGGAGCGTATGGTCGCCGGGCTCACCCACCTCGCCCTCGAAACGAAGTACCTCGACCCCGCGGTGGCGTTCTACCGCGAGCATCTGCATCTCTCCACTATCGAGGAGTCCGCCACCGAAGTCGCCCTCGCCGCGGGGGAGACCGACCTGATACTTCGCGCGCCCTCGACGGTTCCTCGGGGTGGGCTCCACACCCACTACGCGTTCGCCACGCCGGCAGGGGAGTACGCGGGGTGGTACGACCGGCTCTCGGAGGAGTTCGACCTGGAGGAGGTCACCTTCGGCTCGGCGAAATCGCTCTACTTCTACGACATAGATGGAAACTGCGTGGAGATCGGCCAGCGCGCGGAGGAGGGCGAGGGGATCACGGGCATCTTCGAGCTGGTCCTCGAAGTGGAGTCGCTCGACGACGCCGAGCGGTTCTACCGTGACCTGGGGTTCGAGGTGATGGACCGCGGGGGTGAACGGCGGCGAATCCGGCTCACGACGGGAAAATTCGACCTCGAACTCTGGGAGCCCCAGCTCGGGCTCGCGGACGCGCGCGGTGGTGTGCACGTCGATTTCGGTATCGAGGCCGACCCCGAGGCCGCCCTCGCCGCGGTCGAGGACCGGGTGCAGAAGGTCGAGTACCTGAGCGACGGGGTTCGTGTTAGGGACCCGGACGGCCACTACCTCACATTCATCTAGTTCCCCCTGATAGGGTAGCACATGACAGACGACTACGGTCACCTGCCCGCCGACGCCGCACCGGACGCACCGAGCCCCACCCGCCACAAGTTCGAGGTGGACGAGGCCTTCTCAATCACCGAATTCGGCTTCAACGTCTTCGTCGCCGACCCCGGGCAGCGCCTCCCGTGGGGGACCCACTCGCATCCCGACCACGAGGAGCTGTTCTACGTCATCGAGGGACAGGTGTCGTTCGAGACGCCCGACCGCGAGTACGTCGTGGAGGCCGGTGAGGTGTTCTTCGTCCCGCGCGACCACCCGCAGAAGGGTGTCGCCGTCGGGGACGTGCCCGCGCGCGTCGTCGCTGTGGGTGCCCCGAAGGCCACGGACGACGCCGTCATCGAGGAGGAGTGCCCCGAGTGTGGGGAGATGACTGGGAGAACGTTCGACGAGGAGGACGGTGCGTACCTGCTTTACTGCGCCGAGTGTGGCGAGCAAGTCGACCGACTCGTCTCGGGGCCGGAGTAGTCACCCCAGCCGCGACGTGTCGATGTCCATCTCCGGGGGTGCGACGACGAGGAAGCCCCGGAAATGCATCAACTCGCCTCCCAGGTCCTTCACCTCGCGGGCGAAGCCCTCGGCCAGTTCCGCGAGGTCGCCGTCGACGTGGAGGACGAGCACCGACCCGCTGGCGATGGTCTCCACCCACTCCTCGGGCGGGGTGGAGCCGTCGAGGACGCCGAGCACGATGTCACCGGGGTCGATCTCCGCTGCCATCTCGCCTTCCGCGGTCTGTAAGTCGAGGTCGAAATCAGCCATATCCGGGAATCGACGCCCCCGGAGAAAAATCCACCCGTCGGCACAGGGTTGAAGGTTTCAATCCGGGACCGCGCGTGAGCCGCGTCTCAGATAATTCCAGATAGAAAAGAACACAACTTACAGTTGCACGATTATTTAAAGACCCTATCGCGGCCAAGGTATTGGGTAGCATATTGTGGACTCAAAATTGTATAAGGCCGTTTACGTCATGTGGTTTTGCTGTGCGACAGTCGACAGTCAGTTCTCGGCAGGAGCGTCTCGCCTGTCTGAAGGCAAGTCTTATATACTGGCGAGTGACTTGGACAGAATGCTATGACAAAGCGCAACGAGGGTTCGTCGGCTTCGCCGGCGGATCGAGTTCTTCGAGGGTACGTTAACTGACACCTCGGAGATAAACGAGGCACGTATTTTCGACACCACGCTGCGAGACGGCGAGCAGTCGCCGCGAACATCGTTCTCCTACAACGACAAGAGAGAGATCGCCGAGATTCTCGACGAGATGGGCACCCACGTCATCGAAGCCGGGTTCCCGGTCAACTCCGACGCGGAGTTCGAGGCGGTCTCCGACATCGCAGCGAGCACGACGAACACGGTCTGCGGACTGGCCCGTGTGGTAGACAAGGACGTAGAGGCCGCGCTCGATTCGGGCGTCGAAATGGTGCACGTGTTCGTCTCGACGAGCGACGTGCAGCTGCAGGATTCGATGCACGCGACCCGCGAGGAGGCGGTCGAGCGGGCCGTGAAGTCCGTCGAGCGCGTGAAAGAGGCCGGGGTGACCTGTATGTTCTCCCCGATGGATGCCACGCGGACGGATGGGGAGTTCCTCATCGAGGTCATCGAGGCCGTCTCCGACGCCGGAACGGACTGGATCAACATCCCGGACACCTGTGGGGTCGCGACCCCCAACCGGATGCAGTCGCTCATCGAGACCATCACGCAGCACACGGATGCCTACATCGACGTGCACACGCACGACGACTTCGGGCTGGCCTCCGCGAACGCGCTGGCTGGCTTCGAAGGCGGTGCGTCACAGGCGCAGGTCTCCGTCAACGGCATCGGCGAGCGCGCCGGGAACGCGGCCTACGAGGAGGTCGTGATGTCGCTGGAGAGCCTGTACAACGTCGACACGGGGATCGACACGACGCGCATCACGGAGCTGGCGCGCATCGTGGAGGAGAAGTCGGACATCGTCGTCCCGGCCAACAAGCCGGTCGTCGGTCGCAACGCCTTCTCCCACGAGTCGGGCATCCACGCCGCGGGCGTCATCGAGAACGCCTCGACGTTCGAACCCGGCGTGATGACCCCCGAGATGGTCGGTGCGAAACGCGAGCTGGTACTGGGCAAGCACACGGGGACCCACTCCGTGCGCGAGCGCCTGTACGACGCCGGCTACGACCCGACCGAGACGGAGGTTCGGGAGATCACTCGAGCGGTGAAGGACTTCGGCGCGGAGAAGCGCCGGGTCACGATGGAGACGCTGAAGCGCTTCGCGGAGGAGCACGGCGTCGCCAAGCGCGAGGAGGTCCGCGCGTAAGATGGCCTCCGTGAGCGTTTCGAACGGCCAGCGACCGCGTACGCACGCGCGCGGCAACGACTGCCCGACCACCAAGGTTTATCAGGGTCCGATGCCGTACGCTCGTGTTGATGACGCGGCACGCGACGCAGACCGGCACGCCCGCCGCCAGCGCCGCCGCCGTTCGGACGCTCATTATTGTAGGGGCGTAACCTGCCCCTCATCATCCTCCCCCCGACCGTATCGCACCGACTTCGAGCGCACCCAGCAGTATCCAATGACACCACACACAGACCACACACGACCGTATCGCACCGGAGGTGAACCATGAGCGGCGAAGGCGTCTCCGCACCCGCGGACACGAACACCGACACCGACACCGACACCGACACCGACGCGACCGCCGACGCCGACGCCGACGCGCGGGCCGAAGAGCGCCCCGTCACGAACGGCGCCGAGTCCGTCGTCCGGGCACTCGAGAACGCCGGCGTCGAACACCTCTTCGGCGTGCAGGGCGGCGCCATCATGCCCGTCTACGACGCGCTGTACCACTCCGAGATGACCCACATCACGATGGCCCACGAGCAGGGCGCGGCTCACGCCGCTGACGCCTACGGCATCGTCGCCGGCGTTCCCGGCGTCTGTATGGCCACCTCGGGGCCGGGCGCGACCAACCTCGTCACGGGGCTCGCGGACTCCAACATGGACTCCGACCCCGTCGTCGCCCTCACGGGCCAGGTGCCGACCGACTTCGTCGGCTCGGACGCCTTCCAGGAGACGGACACCGTGGGCGTCACCATGCCCGTCACGAAGTGGAACACCTTCTCCTCGGACCCCGACACCGTCGGCGACGACGTGAGCGAGGCGTTCGCCCTCGCCGCCCGCGGCCGACAGGGCCCGACGCTCGTCGACCTCCCGAAGGACGTGACGAACGCCGAGACCGACAAGGAGCCCGGCGAGCCGCGGACGCCTGATACGTACACGCCGCCGGAGCGCGCGAGCGCCGAATCCGTCCAGGAGGCCGTCGAGGTGCTCGCCGACGCCGAGAAGCCCGTCATCCTCGCGGGTGGCGGCGTCATCAAAGCCGAGGCGTCAGAGGAGCTGCGCGCGTTCGCGATGGAGAACGACATCCCGGTCATCACGACGATGCCCGGCATCGGCGCGTTCCCCGAGGACCACGAACTCGCCCTGGAGATGGCCGGCATGCACGGCACCGGCTACGCCAACATGGCGATCACCATGACCGACTGCATGCTCGCGGTCGGCACGCGCTTCGACGACCGCCTCACGGGTGGCGTCGAGACGTTCGCGCCCGACGCGGAGATCATCCACGTGGAGATCGATCCCGCGGAGGTCTCGAAGAACATCGAGGCCGACTACCCGCTTCTGGGTGACGCGAAGCAGGTGCTCGGCCAGCTCACCGAGGCCATGCCCCGCGCCCCCGACTGCGACGAGTGGCGCGAGCAGGTCCAGACCTGGAAACGGGAGTACCCGATGGACTACCCGATGGACCCCGACGGCCCCGTCAAGCCGCAGTTCGTCGTGGAGGCGTTCGACGCCGCCACGCCCGCCGACACCATCGTCACCACCGGCGTCGGGCAACACCAGATGTGGGCCTGCCAGTACTGGACGTACACCGAACCACGGACGTGGGTCTCCTCCCACGGACTGGGTGCGATGGGCTACGGCCTCCCGGCCGCCATCGGTGCCCGGCTCGCCGCGGACGACGACCAGCAGGTCGTCTGTTTCGACGGCGACGGCTCCTTCCTGATGACGTGTCAGGAGCTGGCCGTCGCGGTCCGCGAGAACCTCGACATCACCGTCGTCGTCCTGAACAACGAGGCCATCGGCATGGTCCGCCAGTGGCAGGACGGCTTCTTCGGTGGCCGCCACATGGCCTCGCAGTACAACTGGGTGCCGAAGTTCGACACCCTCGCGGAGTCGTTCGGTGCCGCCGGCTTCCGCATCGAATCGCACGACGAGGTCGAGGAGGTCGTCCAGGAAGCCCTGGAATACGACGGGCCGAGCGTCGTCGACGTCTACATCGACCCCGCGGAGAACGTCTACCCGATGGTCACGTCGGGTGGCGACAACGGACAGTTCGCGCTGTCGGAGGACCAGCTATGACCGAACAGGGACTGCAGGGCCCCGCGCCCGAAGAACGGCAGCGGCCGACGAAGCGACGCAACTCCCAGGGCATCCGCATCGACCCCGAAGTCGAGGCCGAGCGGAAGCCCCGCCGGACGGTCATCTCGGCGCTCGTCCAGCACGAACCCGGCGTCCTCGCCCGGGTCTCGGGGCTGTTCAGCCGCCGACAATTCAACATCGAGTCGCTGACCGTCGCGGACACGCAGAACGACGACTGGGCGCGCATCACGCTCGTCGTCGAGGAGCCGGACCCCGGTATCGACCAGATCGAAAAACAGCTCCAGAAGCAGCTGCCCGTGATTCACGTCCGGGAGCTGGGTGACGACGCCGTCGCCCGCGAGCTGGTGCTCGTGAAGGTCGAGGCCACGGAGCCCGACAAGGTCCACGCCATCACGGAGATGTACGACGGAACGGCGATGGACGCCGGCCCCCGGACCATCACCGTCGAGCTCACCGGCGACGAACAGAAGATCAACGACGCCATCGACGCCTTCCGCCAGTTCGGGGTCCTCGAGATCGCCCGGACCGGGCAGACGGCGCTGGCACGCGGAGAGACGAAGACAGCAATCGTTCCGGAGCATCTGAAATGACTGACGAATTCGAGAACCCACTCTACTACGACGACGACGCTGACGAATCGTATCTTGATGACAAGACGGTAGCCGTCCTCGGCTACGGCTCGCAGGGCCACGCCCACGCACAGAACCTCGCGGACTCCGGCGTGGATGTCGTGGTCGGCCTGCGTGAGAGCTCCTCCTCGCGGTCGGCGGTGAAAGCCGACGGCCTGCGCGTGGAGACGCCGAAACAGGCCGCGAAGGAGGCCGATCTGGTCTCCGTGCTGGTCCCCGACACGGTCCAGCCCGCGGTGTACGAGGAGATCGCCCCCGTCATGGAGGCGGGTGACACCCTCCAGTTCGCCCACGGCTTCAACATCCACTACGGCCAGATCGAGCCGAGCGAGGACGTGAACGTGACGATGGTCGCGCCCAAATCGCCGGGCCACCTCGTCCGCCGGAACTACGAGAACGACGAGGGGACCCCCGGACTGCTCGCCGTCAATCAGGACGCGACCGGCGACGCCCACGACATCGGGCTGGCCTACGCGAAGGCCATCGGCTGCACCCGCGCGGGCGTCGTGGAGACGACGTTCCGCGAGGAGACGGAGACCGACCTCTTCGGCGAGCAGGCCGTCCTCTGTGGCGGTGTCACCTCGCTCGTGAAGCAGGGGTACGAGACGCTCGTGGACGCGGGCTACTCCCGCGAGATGGCCTACTTCGAGTGTCTGAACGAACTCAAACTCATCGTCGACCTGATGTACGAGGGTGGGCTCGGCGAGATGTGGGATTCGGTGTCCGACACCGCCGAGTACGGCGGGCTCACGCGTGGTGACCGCGTCGTCGACGACTCCGCCCGCGAGCGGATGGAGGAGATCTTAGAGGAGGTCCAGGACGGCACGTTCGCCCGGCAGTGGATCACCGAGAACCAGGCGGGTCGCCCGAGCTACAAGCGGCTCCGCCACGCCGAGAAGAACCACGACATCGAGGCCGTCGGCGAGGACCTCCGCGCGCTGTTCGCGTGGGGCGAGGAGGCAGAGACGGAAGAGAAAGAGAAGACACGAACCACCGCAGATGACTGAGGACAAGAAGACGCTGGGCGAGATGAGCCACACGAACCCCTACACGAACGAGACGTTCGGGGACACCCAGACCTACAACCGCGGCCAGCAGGTGGCGGCGGACGGTGGGTCCGACCCGGTCCGTGAGGGCACGTCGATGAGGGACGTGAGCCACGAGCCGCCGAAGAACGCCCCGAGCGCCTCGCGCACGTACATGCGCGGGGAGGAGGACGGCGTAGACGCCGATAATGACGTAACATGAGCGAAGGAACCCTCTACGACAAGGTCTGGGAGAACCACAAGGTCACCACCCTCCCCAACGGCCAGGACCAGCTGTTCGTCGGGCTGCACCTCATCCACGAGGTGACGAGCCCGCAGGCGTTCGGGATGCTCCGCGAGCGCGACATCGAGGTCGCGCGACCGGACCTCACGCACGCGACGGTCGACCACATCGTCCCCACGAGCGACCAGTCGCGTCCCTACGGCGACGACGCCGCGGAGGAGATGATGAGCGAACTCGAGAAGAACGTCCGCGACGCGGGCATCGAGTTCGACGACCCGACCACGGGCGAGCAGGGGATCGTCCACGTCATCGGTCCAGAGCAGGGGATCACCCAGCCCGGCATGACCATCGTCTGTGGTGACAGCCACACCTCGACGCACGGCGCGTTCGGCGCGCTGGCGTTCGGTATCGGCACCTCCCAGATTCGGGACGTGCTCGCCACCCAGACCGTGGCGATGGAGAAGAAGAAGGTGCGGAAGATCGAGGTCACGGGCGAGCTCGGCCCCGGCGTCACGGCGAAGGACGTCATCCTCACCATCATCCGCGAGCTCGGCACCGACGGCGGGGTCGGCTACGTCTACGAGTACGCGGGCGAGGCCATCGAGAGCCTCGGGATGGAGGGCCGGATGAGCATCTGTAACATGTCCATCGAGGGCGGTGCCCGTGCGGGCTACGTCAACCCCGACGAGACCACCTACGAGTGGCTCGCGGGGACCCCCGAGTTCGCCGACGACCCCGAGCGCTTCGAGGAGCTCAAGGAGTACTGGGAGTCCGTCCGCTCGGAGGACGACGCCGTCTACGACGACGTGGTCACCATCGACGGGTCGGAGATCGAACCGACCGTCACGTGGGGGACGACCCCCGGCCAGGGCATCGGTATCACCGAACCCATCCCCCACCCGGAAGAGCTTCCCGCGGACAAACAGGAGACGGCGAAGATGAGCCAGGAGCACATGCGCGTCACCCCCGGCGAGACGATGGAGGGGTACGACATCGACGTGGCCTTCCTCGGCTCGTGTACGAACGCGCGGATGCCCGACCTGCGCGCGGCCGCGGAGATCGTGAAGGGCCGGCAGGTCCACGACTCCGTTCGCGCGATGGTCGTCCCCGGCAGCCAGCGGGTGAAGGCCGCCGCGGAGGCCGAGGGCCTCGACGAAGTGTTCAGGGAGGCCGGCTTCGACTGGCGCGGTGCCGGCTGTTCGATGTGTCTCGGCATGAACGAGGACCAGCTGCAGGGTGACGAGGCGTGTGCCTCCTCCTCGAACCGAAACTTCATCGGCCGACAGGGCTCGAAGGAGGGCCGAACCGTGCTGATGTCCCCGGAGATGGTCGCCGCCGCGGCCATCGCGGGTGAAGTGACCGACGTGCGGAAACTGCCCGAGGTGGCACAGCCATGAGCGAGGAGATTCCCGAAGTCGACTACGTGGAGGGGACGGGCGTCCCCATCCGCGGCAACGACATCGACACGGACCAGGTCATCCCGGCGCGCTTCATGAAGGTCGTCACGTTCGACGGCCTCGGGGAGTTCGCCTTCTTCGACCTGCGGTTCGACGACGATGACAACGAGAAGGACCACCCGTTCAACGAGGAGCGCTTTGCGGACGCGAACGTGATGGTCGTCAACAGCAACTTCGGCTGTGGCTCCTCGCGTGAGCACGCGCCGCAGGCCCTCGTGCGCTGGGGCATCGACGCCATCATCGGCGAGTCCTTCGCCGAGATCTTCGCGGGCAACTGCCTCGCGCTCGGCGTCCCCACCGTCACCGCGGACACGGAGACCATCGAGGCGCTCCAGGACTGGGTGGACGAGCACCCCGACGAGACCATCGAGGTCGACGTGGAGGCCGAGACGGTTACCTACGGCGACCAGACCATCGACGTGACCGTCGACGACGCCCAGCGGAAGGCGCTCGTCGAGGGGCAGTGGGAC
Source organism: Natronomonas sp. EA1 (assembly GCF_051195035.1). Lineage (NCBI taxonomy): Archaea > Methanobacteriati > Methanobacteriota > Halobacteria > Halobacteriales > Natronomonadaceae > Natronomonas > Natronomonas sp. EA1. Next base: position 609,574 of record NZ_JBNTJV010000001.1, on the reverse strand, counting down.
ACCACCGCGCTGATGAAGTCGAACACCAAGGCCGTGGCCGACACCGCGGCCAGCCTCCCCTACGTCCGGAGCGATGACTGAGGAGATCGCCGTCATCCCCGGCGACGGTATCGGCCAGGAGGTCGTCCCCGTGGCAGTCGACGTGCTCGATGCCGTGGGCGCGTTCGAGTTCGTCCACGCGGACGCGGGCGACGCTACCAAAGAAGAGACGGGTGAGGCGCTCCCCCAGGAGACGTACGACCTCGCTGCGAACGCCGACGCCACGCTGTTCGGTGCCGCAGGCGAGACCGCAGCCGATGTCATCCTCCCGCTTCGCGAGGCGGTCGGCTCGTTCGCCAACGTCCGGCCCGCCCGTGCCTACCCCGGCGTGGACGCGCTCAAGCCGGAGACGGACCTCGTCTTCATCCGCGAGAACACGGAGGGTGTCTACACGGGCATCGAGTCCGAGATTTCCGAGGGCGTGACGACGCTCACCCGCGTCATCACCGAGGACGCGTCCCGGCGAATCGCGGCGTTCGGCTTCGAGTACGCGGCCGAGAACGGCTTCGACCGCGTCACGGTCGCCCACAAGGCGAACGTGATGCGCGTCACCGACGGCCAGTTCCTCGAAGCCGCGCGCGACGTGGCTGAAGAGGGCGACTACGACCACGACGAGGCACTGATGGACGCGCTGGCGATGCATCTCCTCCTCACGCCCGAGGAGTACGACGTCGTCATCTGTCCGAACCTCGCGGGCGACATGCTCTCGGACCTCGCGGCGGGGCTCGTCGGTGGGCTCGGCCTCCTGCCGAGCGCCAACGTCGGCCCCGAGAACGCGCTGTTCGAGCCCGTCCACGGCTCCGCCCCGGACATCGCCGGCGAGGGCATCGCGAACCCCGCGGCGACCGTCCTCTCCGCCGCGATGCTCCTGGAGCATCTGGGCTATCAGGACGAAGCCGCGAACGTCCGGTCGGCCGTCGAGGGCGTCCTCGCGGACGGCCCGACGACGCCGGACCTGGGTGGTAACGCCTCCACGGAGGAGGTCGGAGCCGCCATCATCGACCGGCTGTAATCCGGCCGCAACGACGTTATTTTCCCTCGTCTCCTCTGTTTAGCCATGCCCCGGATCGAAGTCGCACAGGCCACGGTGGGGAAGCTCGACGAGCTGTGTGAGGAAGGCGAGAGCTACGACGAGCTCATCAACGAACTCATTGCCATCTACAAGGCGGAGGAGATGACGTTGTATCACGCGGGTGAAGAGTACTGAGCGTTAGCGAAGTACTCTTCAGCATGCGAATCTCCGATTCGCAATCGGGCGAGGAGTACTGAGCGTCAGCGAAGTACTCCGAGCCACGCGAGACGAGCATCGCGAGTCTCGCATTCCGGCGAAAAATACTGAGCGGTAGCTACGACGACCCGTAAGCGTCGCGCACGCTCTCCCACGACCCGTTCTTCTCGAGGTGCTCCTGGAGCGCCGTCGCGTAGTTCTGTGCGAGCGCCTCGGCCGCGGCCACTTTCTCGGCGTCGGTCTCCTTCTTCGATTTGGAACTGCCGAGGCCGAGCGCGGATTTCACGGAGCCGAGGAGCCCGGACTTCTCTTTTTCGCCGCCCATCCCGGCCTGCTGTTGCATCTTCGCGACGCGCTCGACCTCCGGCATGATGTCCTCGAGGTTGGAGGTGTCGGCGACGAGGCGTGCGTCGTCGGTGTCGGCGTTCTCGATGTCGAACTCGACGGCGGTCATGATGAGCCCCCACTCCTGTCTGGAGAACTGTGAGTTCGTGATCTCGGGGGCGAACTCGTTGTCGACGGCCATGCGGGCGCCGACGATTCGGTCCTGCCAATTGCTCATGCGCGGCGTTGGCACTGGGCGGGCAAGAACGTTGGCAAAAAACGGGCAGGGCGTCGCTTCAGAAGGCGTCGGCTTCGACCGTGATGTCGGCGTGGATCTCCTCGCGGAGGACGGCGTGGACGTGGCAGATCTCCTCACCGAGCTCGATGAGCTCTGCGATCTGGTCGTCGTCGAGCTCCGCCTCTACCTTGAGCGTGAAGGCGACGGAGTCGTCGGCGATGTCGTCCTCGTCGTTGATGTCCGCGGAGGCCGCGGTCTCGATCTTGCCGAGGTCGAGGTCGTGCTCACGGGAGGCGCCGGCACGGAAGGCGAAGGTGTAACAGGAAGCGTAGTCGGCGAGCAGCACCTCGTTGGGGTTCGGGCCCTCCTTGTTCGTCGCGTCGATGGAGAGTTCGTAGTTGCCGACGCGGGAGGTCGCCGCGAAGCCCTTCTCGTTGACGGTGTTGGATTCGATGTCAGCCATTGCAGTCTGACCCACGGGCGGCGACATTAAAAAGATGGTCCGATTGTGCTCAGAAGTCGACCGGGTAGACGAACGTCTCGTCGCCCTCGAGGATGACCGGTTCGGCCTTCGCGCCGGCGGCGTCGAGCTCCTTCGAGAAGTTCTCAGGGTCGATCTCGATGGGCGGGAACGTGTCGTAATGCATCGGGATGGCGTACTCCACGTCGAGCCAGTCGGCGGCGACGGCGGCCTGCCAGGGGCCCATCGTGAAGTGGTCGCCAGCGGGGAGCGCGGCCACGTCGGGTTCGAGGAACGGGCCGATGACATCGCGCATCTCGCTCATGAGACTGGTGTCGCCGGCGTGGTAGAACGTCTCGGACGCCTCGTCGGCGACCTGTGTGGGCTTCGTGGTGGAGATGACGTACCCGGCGGGCATCCCGGCCGAGGCGTTGTAGTCGGTCATGATACCGTTGGTGTGGTCCGCACGGACCATCGTGACGAACGCGTCGCCACACTCGACCGTACCGCCCATGTTCATCCCCATCCCGCCGACGGCGTCCTCGAAGCCGAACTCGTCTTTCGCGTACGAGACGAGTTCGGGGACGGCCACGAGCGTGGCGTCGGAGAAGTGTGCGGCGTCCGCGATGTGGTCCGCGTGGCCGTGCGTGAGCAGGACGTAATCCGGTGTGTCGAGGTCCGCCGGCTCGACCGACGTCTTCGGGTTGTCGAAGAACGGGTCGATGAGCAGGCTCGTTTCACCGACGGTAACGTGGAACGTGGAGTGTCCGTGCCAAGTAATGTCCATGGCAGTTTCAGTTCGCCCGCCGAGAACTTAATCGTTCATGCGACCCCCCGGTTTCGCCGCGACGGGGAGGGGTACACTCTTACCGTCGCCCGGGTGAAAAAAGAACCATGTCGGGGCGACTCGTCGATATCGGACCCGTCTCGGGTGCAGGTAGCTGGACCCACGGGGTCGCGGTGACCGAGCGATGCTGACGCGCGTCGAGTGGCGCGTCAGCCTTCGCCTGCTCGGAACGGTCCTCAAGTGGCTCCCGGTCCCGCTCGCGCTCCCCCTCGCCGTAGCCCTGTACGACGGCACCGACGTGGTGCCGTTCGTCGTCCCCATGGTCGGGGCGGCACTCGTCGGACTCGCGTTGGAGGGGCTCACGGAGAGTGACGACCTCCAGGCCCGCGAAGCGTTCCTGATGGTCTCGCTCACCTGGCTGAGCGTCGCACTCGTCGGGGCCGTGCCGTTCGTGCTCGCGGGCGAGGGGGTGCTCGCCCGCCCCGTGAACGCCCTCTTCGAGAGCATGAGCGGCATCACGACGACGGGCGCGACGGTCATCCTCGATTTCGAGGTCCACTCGCGGGCGGTCATGCTGTGGCGGGCGGTCCTCCAGTGGCTCGGCGGTATCGGTATCCTCGTGCTCGCGACGGCCATCCTCTCACAGCTCTCCGTCGGTGGGGCACAGCTGATGGAGGCGGAGAGCCCAACGGGCGATGCAAAACGGCTCTCCCCGCGCATCTCGAAGATCGCCGCCATCCTCGGGCGCATCTACCTCGCGCTGACGGTGCTCCAGATCGCCGTGCTCTACGGCCTGCATCTGGCCGGACTCGCCCCGAACATGACCCTCTACGACGCGGTGGCCCACGCGTTCACGACGGTCTCGACGGCGGGATTCTCCCCGCGTGCGGAGAGCATCGCGGCGTTCTCCCCGGCCGTCCAGTGGGCGACGATCCCGTTCATGGCGGTCGGTGCGACCAGTTTCGTTCTCATCTACCACGCCGTCGGCGGGGATTTCGCTCGCCTCCGCGAGAGCGACGAGTTCCGGTTCTACCTCGGCATCCTCGGCTTCTTCACGCTGGGCATCGCGGGCGTCATCGCCCTCGATGGCGCCCCGCACACGAGCCTCGAGTCCATCGCCCGTCACTCGCTGTTCCAGACCGTCTCCATCGTGACGACGACGGGCTACGCGAGCACGGACTTCAACCTCTGGTCCTCGGGCGCCAAGCACCTGCTCTTCGTCTGTATGTTCATCGGCGGGATGGCCGGATCGACGACCTGCTCCATCAAGACGCTGCGCTGGCTCGTCGTCCTGAAGGCGTTCCGGCGTGACCTGTTCACCGCCGCCCACCCCGCGGTCATCCGCCCGGTCCGGCTGAGCGGGAAGGCCGTCTCCGAGGAGACGATCCGTGACATCTACGCCTACACGCTGGTCTCGCTCGTCTTCTTCATCACCGCCACCATCGTCGTCGTCGTCGACGCCTCACGCGCCCGGGTGACGGTCACGGAGTTCGAGGCCATGAGCGCCGCCGCGTCGACGTTCTTCAACGTCGGCCCCGCGTTCGGCATCGCCGGACCGTTCGCCAGCTACGAACCGTTCCCCGACTCGACGAAGCTGTTCATGACCTTCCTCATGTGGATCGGGCGCATCGAGATCATCCCCGTCCTCGTGCTCCTGACGCCGGGCTACTGGCGTTCATAGGACGAGAATCACCGGACGGCTCCCGACCGGCCCCTGTCTTTTTCCGTCGTGGCGACCTACGAGGAGGTATGCAGGAGACGTACGTCGAGTTCGTGTGTCCCGCGTGTTCGAAGGATTGGGAGGTCACCAAGCCGTTCCCCGACCCGAAATCGGAGTACGTCTGCCCCGACTGTGGGGAGGAGCGGCGGGCCGCGGAGTTCGCCCGCACGGACCGCGGTGTCGAACTCCTGAAGCAGTTCGCGTAACCACCCGACGCGCGTCGGGTAACCGTTTTTTCCGGGCGAGCCATCCCCTCGGCATGAACGTCGTACGTATCGAGGACGACGACGAGTTGGCGGCGGCGTTCGCCATCCGTCGTGCCGTCTTCATCGAGGAGCAAGAGGTCCCCGAGGAGCTGGAGCTGGACGAGAAGGACGAGACCGCGACCCACGTCCTCGCGACGGTCGACGGGGAACCCGTGGGCACCGCGCGGCTCATCGACTACGATGGCGTCGGGAAGGTCCAGCGCGTGGCCGTACGGAGGGCCCACCGAGGGACGGGTGTCGGCGAGGCGCTGATGGCGAAGGTCGAGGCGCTCGCGCGCGAGGAGGGGTACGACGAACTCGTGCTCGACGCGCAGGTCCCCGTCATCGGTTTTTACGAGACTCTGGGGTACGAGGTACGCGACGACGAGCCCTTCCTCGATGCGGGGATTCCCCACAAGCGGATGGGGAAGGTGCTCTGATTACTGCAGCCCCAGGTCGTGGCTCATCGAGTTCCCCGGTCGGGGGACCCCCTTCGCCGTGTACGTCTCGCCGGTGATGAACGAGGCCGCAGGGGAAGCGAGGAACACCGCGAGGTCGGCGATCTCCTCGGGGTGGCCGATGCGGCGCATCGTCTGTTCGCGCGGCGGCATGGCTTCCTCGTCGATGCCGAGCGTCTCCGCGACGCCCGGGGTCTGGACCAGCCCGGGGGCGATGCAGTTCACCCGGACCTCGTCGTCGGCCCACTCCACGGCGAGCGTCTCGGTGAGCCGGATGATGGCGGCCTTGGCCGCGCCGTAGTGTGACTCACCCGGGGCAGGGTGCTGGCCGTTCACCGACGCTATGTTGATGATGGTGCCACCCTCCCCCCTCAGGTACTCGCCGGCGACCTGTGCACAGCGGTAGGTCCCACCCAGATTGAGGTCGACGACGGCGTCCCAGCCGTTCTCCGAGATGTCCTCGAACGGGGCGACGAACTCCCCGCCGGCGTTGTTGACGACGATGTCGAGCCCGCCCAACTCCTCCGCCGCGGCGGCGAAGAACGCCTCCACGTCATCGCGCTCGCGCACGTCGCACTCGGTGGCGAAGGCGGTCCCCCCCTCGGCTTCGATCTCCTCTGCGACCGGGCCGACGCGGTCCATCGACCGCGAACAGATGGCGACCGAGGCGCCCGCGGCGGCGAAGGTCTTGGCGATGGCCTCACCGATACCCTGCGAGGCGCCGGTGACGAGCACGTTCCGTCCTGCGACATCGAACTCTGGTGCGTCCATGGGGGGAGGCCACACGCGGGAGTAAAGAGCGTTCCCGTCGTCACAATCGAACGGAAAACCCTTTTTCACCCCGGTCGGTGGTGTGGGTATGCGACACGTACGCTTTCGAGACCCCGGTGGCCGCGTCCGACGAGGCGAGTGGACCGGCGATGACGGCGCCGAGATCACCGCCCACCCGACCCACGGCGCGCGAATCACCCTCGAATCCGAGTCCTTCGCGGCCGACGAGGTGGAGCTCCTCCCGCCGTGTGAGCCCTCGAAGATCGTCTGTATCGGGCGCAACTACGCGGACCACGCCGAGGAGATGGGGAGCGACATCCCCGAGCGTCCCCTGCTGTTCTTGAAACCGCCGAACACCGTGGCGGCGCACAACCAGGACGTGGAACTGCTTCCCGGGAAGGAGCGCATCGACCACGAGGCCGAGCTGGGCGTGGTCATCGCGGAGCGCTGCCGGAACGTCTCCGAGGCGGAGGCCGAGGAGGTGATCGCGGGGTACACCTGCGTGAACGACATCTCGAACCGCGACGACCAGCGGAGAGAGCAGAACTGGGTCCGGGGGAAGGCGTTCGACAACAGCGCGCCCATCGGCCCGGTCATCGCCACGCCCGAGGAGGTCCCGTCGGACGCGAGCATCGAACTCCGGCTCAACGGGGAGACGAAGCAGTCCTCCTCGCGTGACCACTTCATCTTCTCCATCCCCGAGCTCATCGCCGAGATCACGGCGTACATGACGCTCGAACCCGGTGACGTCATCTCCACGGGGACGCCCGCGGGCGTCGGCCCCCTCTCGGACGGCGACGAGGTCGAGGTCGAGATCGAGGGTGTCGGGACGCTCCGGCACACCGTCTCGATCCCCTGACCCAGATCCCCTCGGGCGGTCTCCCCTCCTGCATCGAGCCCACCGGCGAAGGACAATCCCTAAGTTTAGGCTCACCTAATCTCGACGTGTGCAACTGACGCGACGGGACGCGCTCGCGGCGCTCGCGGGTGCCGGTATCGTGGGAGCCAGCGGGACCGCGGCAGTCGTCCGGAACGCCAGCGAGGAGGCCGACATCGAGGAGGCTCCATCTGAGGCGATCGCTCCCTCGCGAACCCATCTCGTCGAGACGTTCGTCGCGGTCGCGGAGGTCGTCTACCCGAGCCCGGTGGAGGGGATCCCCGCGTTCGTCGAGACGTACGTGACAGGGCAACTGGACTCGGAGACCCTGTTCGCCGACGAGGTGTTCGACGTGGTGGCCGTCCTCGACGACCACGCCACGGCGTGGTACGGGGGTGCGTTCAAGACGCTCGACGGGGAGACGCGTGACCGGCTCCTCAGAGAGATGGACGTGAACGAGGCCGACGAGGACCCGGATGGAACGGCCGCGGGCCGGGTCCGCTATTTCGTCGTCAACGAACTGCTCTACGCGCTGTACGCCTCGCCCACGGGGGGAAAACTGGTCGGCATCGAGAACCCGCAGGGGTACCCCGGCGGGACGCAGTCGTATCGGGAAGGCCCGGACGATGAGGAGCAAGCGGGAGCGGAGGGAGAGCGATGAGGGACGCCGTCATCGTCGGGGCGGGGCCGGCGGGCGCGCTCGTCGCGAACCGGCTCGCCGACGCGGGCCACGACGTGCTCGTGCTCGAGGCGGGGCCGCGGTTCGACTTCGATGAGCGCCCCGAACGGCAGAAACGGAGCATCCGCCCCGCACACGCCGACCCCGAGGTCTGGGATATGGGTGGGGACCGCGACGCCTTCTCCACCACGGGAGAGCTCTACTACCCGCTGAACGTGGCCCGGGTGAAGGGTGTCGGCGGGTCGACGCTCCACTGGCAGGGGATGGTGATGCGGCTCCACGAGTCGGATTTCGACGGGACCCACGGCCGGGCGTGGCCCCTCTCGTACGACGATATCGAGCCGTACTACGGCGAGGCCGAGCGAGCCCTCGGCGTGGCCGGCGCGTCCGACAACCCCTTCGAACCGCCGCGCTCGGAGCCGTACCCGATGCCGGCGTTCCCGCCCTCCTACTCGGACTCCATCTTCGCCGACGCGTGTGAACGTCTCGGCATCACCACCCACTCGGTCGGCAACGCCCGGAACTCCGAGGGGTACGACGGCCGGTCGCCGTGTGTCGGCTACGGTACGTGCAAGCCGGTCTGCCCCTCCGGCGCGAAGTACTCGGCCGATTTCACCATCGCCGACGCGGAGGCGAAGGGTGTCGACGTGGTCGCCGAAGCCCCCGTTCAGCGGCTGGAGACGGACGAGGACGGCGGGCGCGTCACCCGCGCGGTGTACGCGAAGGACGGCGCGGAGCACGCAGTCGAGGCCGAGCAGTTCGTCCTCGCCGCTGGGGGTATCGAGATCCCCCGCTTGCTCCTGCTGTCTGCGAACGACGCGCACCCCGACGGCCTCGCGAACTCCTCGGGGGCCGTGGGGCGGTACTTCACGGACCACCTCTTCGCCGGCGCGGGCGGGCGGCTCGACCGGCGAACGCGACAGAACCACATCGGGTTCATCACCACGGAGTCACACCAGTTCTACGACGACCCCGGCATCGGCAGCGAGGGAACCGACGGCGATATCCCGCCCGCGGATGGGGCGTTCCAGCCCGTCAAGCTCGAGTTCCTCAACTACGCCGGTCCCTCCCCGGTCGAGCAGGCCATGGCGGCCGACGACTGGGGTGACTCGCTGCTCTCGGAGCTCCGCGACAGCTACGGCACGCACATCGCCATGGGGGCGCTGGTCGGGATGCCCGGCAAAGCCGAGAACAGAGTGACCCTCGACACATCGCGGACCGACGACCACGGCAACCCCGTCCCCGACCTCCGGTGGTCCATCCCCGAGCAGACGAAACGGACGCTCGCACGGGCCAACGAGATCCAGCACGCCGTCCTCGAGGAGCTTGGAGCCTCCATCGACTGGACCGTCGGGCCCGACAACACCGGCCCCGCCTACCACCACATGGGGACCACCCGGATGAGCTCGAATCCGAATTCGGGGGTCGTCGACGCCCGCATGCGGACCCACGACGTGTCGAACCTCTCGATCGCCTCCTCCTCGGTGTTTCCCACCGGTGGTGCGATGAACCCGACGCTCACCATCGCCGCGCTCGCGTTGAAGTGCGCCGACCACGTCGCCGCGGCCCTCGCGTAGCTCGCCGGAACTCGACCGAACCCGACAGACCTTACCCCTCCCGTCTCGACCCCACACCCATGGCCGAGAACCGCGTCGTGCAGGGGCGGATGGTGACGCCGAAGACGCTCGCAGAGCTCATCGAGGGTGAGCCGGTGATGGACGCAGAGAACATCACCGACGCCGACCGCGAGTGCCCCGACTGCGGCGGCAACGTCGTCGCGGTCGGATACATGCCCACCGTCACGGAGTTCGTCACGGGCTACAAGTGCCAGGACTGCGACTGGGCCGACGACGACCGCTAATCGGGCAGCAGCTGACCCCACATGATTTTCCCGTCCACGAGCCGCACGGTGAGCGGCTGCGTCACTTCGATGGTACACGAGAGCCGAGGGTAGCCCCACCGCTCTGCCGCCCGGTCGTGCCAGTGGGCCGGCGCCGACTCCTCGTCGATGCGCACGCCACAGGTGCCACAGAGCCCCCGGCCCCCGCAGTTGAGCGCCCCCGAGACGGTCCCGTAGGGGTCGATGTCGGCATCGAGCAGCGCCGCCCGGAGGTTCGTCCCCGCGGGAACGTCGAGGGTCGTCGTTTCGGTGCCGTCGTGGACCGTCACCCGGACCATGTACGGGGATGGTGCCGGCCCGTCATCAACCGTCGGAATCGAAACCCCTTTAGTGGTAATCGCCATACGTCGGGGCGAGGGGACGTGGCCAAGCCAGGCATGGCGTCTGACTCCAGAGGCTACGCGCCCGGGACGAAACTCCAGCTGATATACCGAGCGACCGACTGATCATCGGTTCGCGTTGACGACCCTCTGGAGTTCCGAGGCGCACACCGGAGATATCAGACGATCGGGGGTTCAAATCCCTCCGTCCCCACTTTGATTTTAACCGCTTAGAAATGGCCATACAGCGCCTCTATGCGTATAATAGCGGTTTGAGGATACGGTAGGATTTGAACCCCTCATCGAATGAGATCTCGAGTCTTCTTGCGGTTTGGTCGAATGATGCTCGGCGGTAGTGGCCCCTGCTCGATGAACGGAAATTTTCGTAAACCATCCGGCCCAGAGGCCAAGAATTCTGACCATCTACCTCCGGCCCTGTTTGAATCTTCAATTGCTGTTACTATCTTGAGACCGTACTGAATAGACAGCGTGAATTCAGAACCAAACTTACCAGCGAGAGCCTTTTTTAAATCCCACTTTGCGTAGATGTCGGCTCTATCGTTAAGTGGACTCATCATTAATGTCTAATATGGCAGATAATCAGGGCCAGTGGCTGTTTAAACAGATTCAACAACAATTGAGTCGTGATTGGGAGGAGTTACGTGAGATCTACGCCAATAGCAAGGGGGACGCCTACGAACAGACACTCTCTGATTTCCTAACTTCGTATTTTGGCGGCGTATACGATATAAATACAAAGGTTGCAGTTATTGATAAGAATCTCATAAGCTTTGACGTATTTGACTTCGTAAAGGGCGATGATGAAATTGATTTGGTCGCATCTTTCTCACAGGCGAAACCCCGAATAATATTCAAAACAGGAGACGGCAACGGGGAACTTCGGTGGGTACCGTTTGAAGCAGTTGCGTTCATTTGTGAGGTCAAAAGCCAGCTAACAAAACAAGCACTGGAGAAAGATTTTGATAAACTGAAATCAGTTTCACAGATCTCAGAGTCAATTGATAATAGGTTCGGACCGATGATCGGGGGTGATTATACTATCTCTGAACCACTGCAATGTTTGGTATATGATAGAGAATCTATAGCTGACGACACATTAGAGGATATTCTCATATCTAATCATTCCCATTGGCATATGATCTTGCTGGTGGATAACGATGTTCTTCTACTCAACCGTAGCATACCTCTCTCTGAACATTTTGTGCCCAGTTCACGGATGTTTGGGCCAGACAATATGCCGGAATTACCGCCAGAGATCTTAGAAGAGATTGAATCTGAGTTAGATATTGACGTTGACTCAGACATCATTACCCTTGATAACGGCCTTTTCTGGTTTTTAATTACCATATCTGCAACCATTCCTGACCCACTTTCGGTGAATACCGTAAACTCTCTCAATGCGCTATCAAGCCAAATTCGATTTTATTCAGGCGCAAAGACCGAAATGGACAGTGAGGAGTAAGGAGACAAAGAATAATTGCTGTTGATAACTGTAGGTGGATGCAAACGTTCATAAGGAGTTCTCCGGATCAATGCTCTGCTGAATACATCCTCTGTATCTCGCACGGTGATTCTGTCAACTAATGAGGGTCCCAATGGAGCCAGAGTATTAGGTTACAGATTATCCAGATACTGCCTCCGTGTCATCGCCCGCTCCCCTTCTGACCGCCCATCGTAGTGTTCCTCCAGCACGTCGATACTGACGTTCGCCCGTTCGCTAACCTTCTGCTTCGGCCAGTTTCGATTGAGATGGTAGGTGATGGCGGCTCGACGTACTGGATGTGAACTCATCGTAGAGGGGCACTTCGATGATTGAGTCTTCTTCTGGGCGGCTTCGCAGTCCTCGATGAGTCGATTATGCGGACAGGTATTGCGATAGACACACGGGCGCGTCATCGCGTAGACGTTCTTCCGAATGGTCGTGTGGGTGACTCGGCCATACGATGTCGTGAACAATGGCTCACGACCGTACTCGTCGGTTCGCGGTTCACGGCGTCCCTGAATGTAGTCGCTCAGCACGTCGATGATCTCGTCTCCGAGGTTGACCACGCGCTCCGCATCTTCACCGTTCTTCAGCGGGGAGTCTGTCTCGGGTCGGTGTCGAATCTGGAGGAGATTCTTATTCGGCTTGTAGTCCTCCACGTCCAACGAGATGACCGTTCCAATCCGCAAGCACGAGTGCCACATCAGTTGGAAGATCGTGTGCCGCCGGCTGGCGTACTCGTACTTGTAGAAGTAGTCGAGTATGTCCTCAACTTCGTCCAGCGTCAGCATATCGTCATTCGAGCGCTGGTCCGAACTCAGAGATGGGAGCTGAACCATCTCGTCCATCCCTGCGGGAAGGAGTCCGGCTTGGGCACACCAACGAAGGAAGACCCGAAGCGTTGAGAGGTTGTTCTTCAGCGTCACCTCCTTGATGCCACTCTTTCGACGACGAATCTTGTACTGCTTCAGGTGGTACGGGTCGAGATCGTTGATGTACTCGATCCCCTTGTCGTCACAGAAGTGTATCAGCTCCTTGAGGGCGTACTTGTAGTTGCGGTGGCTTGCTCGACTGACTTCCTCGCGGCGCTCGATGAGAAAGTCCTCTACGGCTTGTTCGGGGGTGATATTCGGAACCATCGTTGGTTATTGACCCACAAGACGGCGTGGAGTTCTCCGGCGCACCACCAAGACATCAGCACTTGCGGTGCGGTTCCCACGAGACGGCCATATTTCGGCGGTATGGCCTCTGTCTCGGGGGAGGGGGTTCATAATCCCTCCGTCCCCATACTTTCACTCCGAGCACTCACGCGAGGAGTGACATCTGTCGGCGGAGGGATTTGAATCAGGGAGCGAGCAACGCGAGCGACCGTGGTTCAAATCCCGGACGATGACTCTGCACACTCACGCGAGAAGTGAAATCTGTCGGCGGAGGGATTTGAACGTACTCGCAACGCTTCGCGTTGCTCGATGCTCAGATCTCTTCGCGGGCTCAGAGATTCGAATCAGGGAGGAGCTTTGCTCCGACTGTGGTTCAAATCCCGTTGCTCACCAACTCTCGACTTCGAACCCCATCTTCTCGAAGTCCTCGACGTTCCGTGTGAGGACTTTCTCCCCTTCTACCTCGGCTGTCGCGCCGATAGCAGCCTCTCCTTTTTTGAATTGCTTCGCGTCCAGCTCTCTGATCCGTCGTCCTGCTCGCATCGCGATCTCCGCGTCCATCGGTACGAACGGATGCTGTGAGAGCACTCTCCGAGCGTCTTTCTCCTGGTCGGGTGTCGCCACCGCACCGACACCGATGTAGAACTCCAGCATCGCCATCGCGGGAATCTTAATCGGGACGCCTTCCTCCTCCAGCGCGGCCAGCTTTGCGTGTGCGTCCGCGTCTCGACCGGACAGCGCAATCAGAAAATCGGTATCAGCGATCATCGAATCGCTCTCGTACATCCGCTACTTCCTCGGCGTCCGCCTCGTCTGCTTTCTCGATCGCTTCGCGCATCTCTTCGACCTGTGAATCGTCGAAGATGTCGCCGAGCTCAGCCAACGATGACCCACCGAGTAGCCGGTCGATGGCCTCCGAAAACGTTTCATCCGGGCGCTTCTGTTGCCGAATCCGCTCGTACACCTGCTCGTCTAACCGAACGGTCTTCGTCCCCATGTGTATACGTCGTATACGGGTGACCAAAACCGTTACCCGTGTTTCACGATTAGCTCGCGGACGACCTGTGTGCCGGACATCTCTCGCTCTGCGGGCTTTTATTCTCTGGTGAAGATTCTCAGTAGCCACTCACCCGAGGAGTGAACTCTGTCGGTAGCGGAGTTCGACCGTTCAGTCGCGGACCCGCCGGAGGAACAGACCAGCACTCACGACGACGGAGCCGAGGCCGGTAATCACTGCCCCCCATCGGAGACGTGTCCCGAACCCCTCGTCGCTCTCCGAACCGTGGTCGTGACCGGCACCAGCCGCGGAGATGAACGGGGTGAACTGCTCCTCGACGTGCTGGCCGTCGACCGTGCCTGTCACGGTGACGATCCACCGGCCGTCCGTGGGGAACTGTACGACCGCCGAGTAGCTGCCGTCGTCCTGTCGTTCCGCGATCTGGCGTCGATGGAGTCCGATATCGGCGTGGCGCATGCGGATGGTCACGTCGCCGTCCGCGGTGAGCCGCTCGTCGTCGCTGACGAACGTGATGTCGGTGACACTATACCCGACCGCAGCGGGGGTGAGCCGCATCCGGACTTCGGGGTCGTCTCCCTCCTGTATGAAGAGCGGTACTGGTTCGGTAGCGGCCGCCGTCTGATGGGTGGCCGTCGGGATGCCGGTCAACACTCCCGCGAGAACCATGACGACCAGGAGGAGTGCGAACTCGATACGAACGGCTCGGACGAACCACGCACTGAGTGTGCGTCTGGACGGGACCATCGAACGGCCGCCGTCGGCCACCGTCTCCAGGGGGCCGGTGGGGAGGTGGTTGCCGAAGACGAGCTGATTGAGTCCTCCCATGGCGAGCGCGGCGATGACGACCAGCACTTTCACCGAGAGTACCGTCCCGTAGGCTGTCGTCTCCAGCGCGGTCGCGGCCGGGACGTGCCAGGCACCGAGGAGGAGGCCGGTGGCCCCTGCGAGGCCGACGCTCAGTACGGCGAACGGGCCGAACCGCTGGACGAGTCGCCCGACCGTTCGCGTCCGGTCAGCTCGGTCGAGGTCCAGGAGGGCTGGCGGCACCCCCACCGCGAATGCGGCGACGCCGCCAGTCCAGACGGCGACCGCGAGGAGGTGGGTGATATCGACGAGCGTGGCGGTGGCCCCGACCGACGACGCCGAGTGGCTCGACAAGCTGATCGTGGAGAGGGCGAGCACGCCGGCTATCGAGACGCCACCGAGTTGTCGGGGGCCGAACGGTCGCCCAGTGCGACCGGCAGCGAGGGTTACGGCGAGAACGGTGGCGGCTGCGGCGACCTGCACGACGGCATACAGCCCCAGCGATGACTCCACGAACTGCTGGACGCCGGCTATCGAGACCTGGGAAGCGATGTCCGTCAGCCTGATCGCCGCGAGGAGAAGCGCCGCGAACAGGAGCGTTCCGGCGGCACCAGCGACGAGTATACGCGTGCGCCGCTCGACCGGATCGGACCGGTCGAGTACCGGCCGGACAACGACGACCAGGGCGAGTGGCAGGCCGACGAGGAGCAGGACCGAGGTGAACAACAGCCCGCGGGCGAGTGCCTCCACGGGGTTCACTTCCGCGAACCCGCCCGCGCCACCCGAGAGAACCGCGTCGCGCGACGGCGGGTCCTGTTCGACGACCGGAAACGTCGGCGTCGGCGTTTGCGTCTGGGTCGCTGTCGGGGCTGCGGTCGGAATCGGCGTCGATGAGCCGGCCGGGGTCGGCGTTTGAGTCGATTGGCCGGCCGGGGTCGGGGTTACGGTCGGGGTCGCTGTCGGCGTGGGCGACGGCGTCGCCTCCCTGATGACGAACGTGAACGAGTCGCTGGTGGTGTGGCCGTCAGCCGCTTGCACCCTCCACCGGACCTGATAGGACCCCCGCTCCAGGGTTTCGAGCGGGACGGTGACGAAGCGGCCGTTCTCCTGTCGGTTTATCCTGGCAGGGCCGGCGTCGACGCGAGTCCCGTCGTCGGCGACGACCCGTACGTTCGCGTTCTCGACGCGACTGCTGAATTCGAGGCGGACCTCCGCGGGTGAGTCGGTCAGTCGCTCCCCCTCGGACGGGTCACTCGCGATGAGTTCCGCGTGGGCGCTCACAAGCGGGACGAGCGCGAGGCTGCAGACGAGCACGACGAGGAGGAGTGTCGGCCATCGCGCACGGCGGGGGCCGTCACTCCCCGGCGACCAACCTCGAGCATCGCTCATTGCACCTAGATGAAAGTATACCGCTAACTCCGTATTGGTAGAACTCTCGAAACGGCTTCTCGCCGAAACGAGCATAGAAGTGCCTCGCGTCGAAAGACGGGCTATGGACGAATCGACAGACGAGCATGGCGTGCCGACGGTGACGTGTTCACGATGCGACAGCGAGTGGGAACTCGATTTCGAGCTGGACGAGCTCATGGCCGGGAACCGCGCGGTCGAGCAGTTCGCGCTGGACCACGAGCGACACACGGGGCATTTTCCCGACGACGTGACGCCGTGGCGGGTCGACTGCCGACGGTGTCCGGGCGGGGAGGCGTATCTGGAGGAACGGCCGGCGCGTCGGTGGGCGCTGGTCCACCACCGGCACACGCGACATGCGGTGGAGCTCCGGCCGCCGGGGGCTGAGGCCGAGCTCATCGGAGAGGAGTAACTGCCCCTGTAGTGGGTCCGACGGGTAAACCGGACGGTTTATACTGCTACCTCCGTTCCAACAGGAACGGCATGGATGACATCCGTACCGGACTGAGTTACGGGGACGTGTTGCTCGTTCCGCAGCGCTCGCCGGTGGACAGTCGCAGTGACGTGGACCTGACGACCAACCTCACGCCGAGCGTCGAGCTCGCGAATCCGCTTCTCTCCGCGCCGATGGACACGGTGACGGAGACGGCGATGGCCATCGCGCTCTCGGAGGCGGGTGGGTTCGGGACGATCCACCGGTTCCTCTCCATCGAGGAGCAGGCGGAGCAGGTCCGAGAGGTGAAGGCCGCAGGCGAGCAGGTCGGGGCGGCCATCGGCATCAACGAGGACTATCTCGACCGGGCGCGGGCGAACGTGGAGGCCGGCGTAGACGTGTTGATGATGGACATCGCGCACGGGCACCTCGACGCCTGCATCGACGCGGTGGAGGCGCTCGCGGCGGAGTTCCCCGACACCGACCTCGTGGTGGGGAACGTCGCCACGCCGGAAGGCGTCGCGGACCTCGTCGCCGCGGGCGCGGACACGGTGAAGGTGGGGATCGGCCCCGGGTCGCACTGCACGACGCGGAAGGTCGCGGGCGCGGGCGTCCCGCAGCTCACGGCCGTCTCGGACTGCGCGACGAAGGCCGAGGAACTCGGCGTCTCCATCATCGCGGACGGCGGCATCCGGACCTCGGGTGACGCGGTGAAGGCGCTCATGGCCGGCGCGGACACGGTGATGATGGGGTCGCTGTTCGCGGGGACGGACGAGGCCCCGAGCCAGGTCGTCGAGGTTGATGGAGTCAAATACAAGCAGTCGCGGGGGATGGCCTCCACGGCGGCCGGCGAGGAGCGCACGGACAAGGCGAACAACGTCGAGGCCGCGGAGGGGGTTGAGTCGCTCACTCCGTATAAGGGCTCACTGGCGGACGTGGTTGGAGAGTTCTGTGCTGGCATCCGCTCGGGGCTCTCCTACTGCGGGGGCCACACCATCCCGGTGGCACGCGAGAACGCGGAGTTCATCAGGGTGGCCGCGAGCGCCAAGGAGCGGGAGGGCGCCCACGGCGACCACGACTGGGAAGGCATCTCGGTCGATACCGACACCTTCGCGCGGGCGGACGACTAAACGCCCGCGATGATGCCTCGCTCCGTCGCGAGGTAGATGCTGATGAGTTCGTTGAGCAGTTCATCGTAGCTCTCGCCCTCCTCCCTGAGGTCGTCGAGTCGGGCGACGGTCTCCTGCTCGAGGTGGAGCTGTACGGTCGGCGGTGTCTCCGGTTCTTGTGCGTGCATGGGCCCATCCACGGCTCTCGCCGCACACGCCTCTATGCGCCACGGTATCATTCCTCTTTCCCCTCCACGGTCACCCTCGCGACCAGACCTCGGTGTTCGGGTAGTGGGCGAGCCAGGCGAACCAGTAGAGCGAGGTGGCACCCGCGACCGGGGAGAGCGGGTCGTCGGCGTCTACTGGCGCCCCGGTCGTAGGGGTCCAGGTGGCACCGCCGGAGCTGAGCAGCCCGTCGCGAAGCTCGAACCGTCGGGGCCCGCGTTCGTAGGCGAACAGCCCGGTCTCCGTGTTGACCACGACGACGGGGAGCCCCCCGACGGTGTCGTTGACGACGGGCTGATACTGCATGTCGAGGAAGGCGTAGGCCGTCGCCTCACCGCCGTGGGCGACACCCAGCACGAGCGCCTTCCGCGGGAGCCGCGTATCCGAGTACGACTCGTCGCCGAGATAGTCGTCCACGCGGGAGAGCTGCCCGTACAGGTCGAACCCGTAGTTCAGCCGCACCTCGCCCACGACGGTGTCCGAGAGCGGTGGAGGGAGAAGCACTTCGGCGTCGGGGTGCTGCTCGCGCCACGTTCCCCAGTCGGTGAGCGACGCGGGGACGAGCGAGAGCTCCGTTCCCGTCGCCGGCCCCCGAATCGCCTTCCCGAGCAGCTGTGACCACAGCGAGTCCGACACCGAATCGTACATCACGAGGTTCTCGCGGTAGAGTAACCCCGAGACGCCGAACGTCGCGAGCGACCCGTCGACGACCCGTTTCGCGACGACCCCCGAGCGACACAGCGGGCAGTAGGAGACGAGTAGCCCGTCGGGGGCGTTCACCACCTCGTGCCACGCGAGCACTTTCAGCGGGTACGCCCGTGTGGCCCCTTCGTAGTCGACACCGACCACGAGGTCACTCGGATGGAGTTGCGGCTCGTACGTCGAAGTGCGACCCTCTGGGGTCGTGAACGTGATCTCGATACCGTCCCAGCTCGCAGCGTACCTCGGGTCGGTTATCGCGGGGATGCCATCGCGCGGCGCCCCCCGTCGCAGTTCGTCCCGCGGGACCGCTGTCGAACCTCGGTAGCCGGCGCTGCAGCCGGCGAGCAGCCCGCTTCCGGCGAGCGCGAGGTAGCGGCGACGCTTCACACCGCAGCGTTCGTAGACACGACGGATATACCTCGCTCGTGCGTGCGCCCCGCTATCACTTCCGCCCCGGTTCCCGAAGGGTAAGGTGGCGGGCGTCGTATCCTCGGATATGGCACGCGGCCGCCTCCCCGGTGTCGAGCGCGACGAGCGGGTGGTCTGTCACGTCGACATGGACTGCTTTTACGCCGCTTGCGAGCGCCTGCGCGAGCCCGCGCTCGAGGGAGAGCCGGTCGTGGTCGGTATGGGGTACGAGCCGGGCGAGACCATCGGCGCGGTCGCCACCGCCTCCTACGAGGCCCGCGAGTTCGGCGTCGACAGCGCGATGCCCATCACGGAGGCCCTCTCGAAGCTCCCGCGGAAGGTCGACGCCGCGAAGGAGGGGAACGACCCGAGCGAAGCCGGGTTCTACCGCCCCGTCGACATGGCTTACTACAAGGAGGTCTCCCGGGAGGTGAAGGCCGTCCTCCACGACCTCGTCTCCTCGGCCGACCCCGACGGCGTCGTCCGTGAGGTCTCCATCGACGAGGCGTATCTGGACGTGTCCGGCGTCGGGTGGGACGGCGCCGAGGCGTTCGCCTACTCGCTGAAGAAGTGTATCGCAGAGGAGGTCGGCGTCACCGCGAGCGTCGGAGTCGCGCCGAACATGTCCACGGCGAAGGTGGCCTCGGATTACGAGAAGCCCGACGGCTGTACGGTCGTCCGCCCCGAAGACGTGGAGGCGTTTCTCGCCCCGCTTCCCGTCTCGGAGCTCCACGGCGTCGGCCCGAAGACCGCCGCCACGCTCGCGGAGGAGGGGATCGAGACGGCGGGGGAGCTCGCGGCGGCCGCCCCGTCTCTCCTCAAAAAGCGGTTCGGCGAGCGCGGCAAGGAGATTCACGCCCACGCGCAGGGCCGGGACGACCGCGCGGTCACGCCCGTCGGCAAGCCGAAGAGCCTCTCCTCGGAGTCGGCGCTCCCGCCCACCTCGGAACTGGAGACGAAACGCGACATCGTCCGCGGGCTCGCGAGCGAGGTCGCGGAACGCGCCGACTCGAAGGGCGCGCTCTACCGCACCATCGGCATCAAGGTCGTGGAGCCACCGTTCGAGGTGAACACCCGCGCGACCTCGCTGCCCGGCCCCGTCGCGAACCCCGATCTGGTGGAGCGGACGGCGCTCTCCCTGCTGGAGGAGTTCGACGACGTCCGCGTCCGCAAACTCGGCGTCAGAGTCTCGAACCTCTCGTTTTCCGACGCGGAGCAAGCCTCGCTCGCGGGGTTCGAGACCGGCGATATGGGAAGCGAGGTGGAACGGCCCCGCTCGTTCCCCTCGCGACCCGCACGCGGGCAGACCTCGCTCCAGGACTTCGAGTAGTACGTCGCGGGGTACCATGGACCAACCGTCCGGTAACGTTTTCCGACTCAGCGGACTGGCCGGAGTATGAGCAGTTCGACCCTCCAGTTCCTGCTGCTCGTCGTCGGGATGTCCATCGTGCTCGGTAGCGTGGTGGGCTTCTTCGCGATGCAGGACCAGGACTTCAAGTACGTCTACGAGCAGTCACACGACGACTACCCCCACAACGCCGGCCCGACCGGCTACTACGAGGAACTCTCCCCCGAGCAGCAACAGGCGGTCGACGCCGCCATCGCCGGCACCCCGCAGCGATACGAGGACGGGTCGGGCGTCCCGCCCGAGGTGGTGAAGAAGAACGGTACCTACCACGAGTTCGACGCGTTCTCGCATTTCGACTGGGGGAACCCGAACACGTTCGGTCCCGTGCTGGTGGGGCTGTTCGGGCTCGGGGTCACCGTCGAGGTGGCACGGCGTGACGTGCGACGGCCGTGACCGGCGAGTGCTTTTGTCCGGACTCGGCGTACAGACGGTATGAACAAACTCGCCCCCGTGGGTGACGACCGGTGGCAGCTCGCCCGGCACGCGCACGTCATCGTCCACGAGACCCGTGACGGCAACGAGTTCATCACCGTCTACGACTGCGGGGCGGCCCAGAAACCCCCCCGCGCGCAGGTCATCGGCAACCTCGTGCGCGTCGATGCCGACCACGAACTCGTCGCCCAGCCAACGGGCTACATCGCCAAGCTCCGGGAGCCGTCGATACTGGAGAAACAGGACGAGTCCCACTGGATCATTCGCGCGAACTGATAGGTGTCTGACGCGGACTTATCCCTTCCTCGCGTGAACTCGCGTCCAAATGGGAGACTCCGAGACGATTCGGGTTGGGGAGGAAAGCGAGGGTGAGCACGCCGGCCGCGCGGTGGAGCTGCCCGTCGTGGAACTCCTGACGGGCCGCGGCTTCGTGACCGGGAAGAGCGGTTCGGGCAAGTCGAACACCGCGTCGGTCATCGCGGAGAAGCTGCTGGACGGCGGGTACGGCCTCCTCATCGTCGACATCGACGGCGAATACTACGGCTTGAAAGAGGAGTACGAGATCCTCCACGTCGGCGACGACGAGGAGTGTGACCTCCGCGTCGGCGTCGAACACGCGGAGAAACTCGCCACGCTCGCGCTCGAACAGAACGTCCCCATCATCCTCGACGTCTCCTCCTTCCTCGACGAGCGCAACGCCAAGGAACTGCTCACCGAAGTCGCCAAGCATCTCTTCGCGAAGGAGAAGAAGCTGAAACAGCCCTTCCTGATGCTCGTCGAGGAGGTCCACGAGTGGATTCCCGAAGGCGGTGGCTTAGACGAGTGTGGCCGCATGCTCATCAAGGTCGGCAAGCGCGGCCGGAAACACGGGCTGGGCATCACGGGCATCAGCCAGCGCCCCGCCGACGTGAAGAAGGACTTCATCACGCAGTGCGACTGGCTCACGTGGCACCGGCTGACGTGGGGGAACGACACGAAGGTCGTCGGCCGTATCCTCGGGAGCGACTACGAATCGGCGGTCGAGGGGATGAACGACGGCGAGGCGTTCCTGATGACCGACTGGTCGGAGGACATCCGGCGCGTGCAGTTCGAGCGCAAGCGCACCTTCGACGCAGGCGCGACCCCTGGGCTCGACGACTTCGAGCGCCCCGAGCTCAAATCCGTCTCCGCCGACCTGATGGGGGAACTCGAAACCATCAGCGAGTCCCAGGAACAGCGCGAGTCGCGCGTCCAGCAGCTCGAGCTGGAGCTGAAGAACAAACAACAGCGCATCGAGGAGCTGGAAGAGGAGCTGGAGGAGGCCCGTGACCTCTCGCGGATGGCGGAGCAGTTCTCCCGCGCGATGATGGCCCACGCGACGGGGCGGGCGTTCCGGGAGGACATCACGGGCTATCAGTCCCAGCTGGAGGAGCATCTCCCTGCGGACGCGCTCGATGCACCCGATTTCGCCCGCGATGCCCCGGCGATGAACGGCGGGTCGGCGGAAAGCGAGGCGCAGGCCGACGGGGGGACGAGTGCGGCCTCGGACGCCAGCTCCGGCGTGGACTACGGCGCGACGGAGGCGCCCGACCCGGACGCGCTCGTCGCCGACGACTTCGGGGCCGAGCGCCAGGCTGAGGCGGCAAAGCGCATCAAGGACAGGCGGAAGGACAGCACGGAGAACGAGGGGACGGAAGAGCCTCCGGCGTCCTTCGACCCGCTCCCCTCGGACCACGGGGTCAGCCCCGACCAGCGTGCGCTGGTGAAGCGACTCCGCACGGAGATCGTGAAACTCGACGCCATCACGCAGGGGATGCTCGCCTTCTACCGCGAGTACGGCCCTGCCACGCCGATGGACGCCCACGTCGTCGCGGGCGGGGACGCCACCCGGACGGAGGCGTACCGGCGCAACGGGCTCCTCCGCGAACTGGGGCTCATCCAGCACGTCGCTCGCGGGGAGTACACCTCCAGCATCACCGAGCGCATCGACGAGGCCCACGAGAACCGCCTGGAGCCGGAGACGCTCGACGCCGCGGTCGCGGCCGTCGTCGAGGTGCTTCCCCCGGCGAAACCGCCAGAATCGGCAGAAGACTGGCCCGAGCCCTAGATTCCCGAGACGAGATCTTCTAAGGCGGCCTGCGGGTCGTCGGCTTTCGCGACGCCCGAGGCGAGTAGCACACCTTCCGCACCCAGCTCGCCAGCCGCGTCGAGGTCCTCACCCGTGGAGATGCCGGCGCCACAGAGCACGTCCACCTGGGGCGCGACGGCCTCGGCCGCGGCGACCGCGTCGGTGACGATGTCGGGATCGGCCTGCGAGACGGGCGTGCCGGTGCCGATGAGCTCCGGCGGCTCGACGGCGACCGCGTCGGGGCCGAGGACGCTCACCGCGCCGATCTGCCGGGGGTTGTTCGCACAGACGATGGTCTCCAGCCCGGCGCGCTCGGCGGCCTCGACGCCCGCGTCGATGTCCGCGAGCTTCAGCCGCCGCTCGGAGTGGTTGAGTAGCGTCCCCGTCGCGTAGTCGGCGACGGCCTCCGCGAGCGTCGAACCGGTGTGCGAGCCGTAGTCGTTCGGCGAGACGTGCTGGGCCCACGTCTCGACGCCGGTCTCGGCGACGGGCGCGAGCTGGGCGGCCTGCGGTGCGACGGCGATGCGGGCCCCGTGGTCGTCGGCGACGTTCGCGGCAGCGGTGGCGACGTCGACGGCGTCACAGGGGTACGCCTTGAGGTTGACGAGAACGAACATACTCCCACCCCGATGGGACGGATGAAATAACTGACCGTTCCGGCCGAACTTCTCCTCCCCGGTCAGTACCGGTAGACGACCGCCTCGTACGGCCGGAACGTCCCGCGTGGACCTTCCGAATCCGCGTAGTTCCCGATGACGACGGTCGCGTCGGCGAATCGCTCGTGTGCGAGGTCGACGGTGGCCGGCTCGGCCGACCAGTTCAGCACGACGAGCAGGCGCTCCTCGCCCAGCTCGCGGGTGTAGACGTAGAGCTGTTCGTCGTCGGGCAGGAGCAGGTCGTACGCGCCGTAGACGAGCGCGCCCTCCTCGTGGCGCAGCGCGATGATCTCCCGGTAGTGGTGCCAGACCGAGGCCGCGTCGGCGCGGGCCGCCGCGACGTTGATCTCGGGGTAGTTCTCGTTGACGGCGAACCACGGCTCGTGGGTGGTGAACCCGCCGTGCGGCTCGTCGGACCACTGCATCGGCGTCCGCGCGTGGTCGCGGCTCTGGTAGTTCACGAAGCCTCGAAGGTCGTCGAAGGAGTCCGCCTCGCCCGCGGCGATGGCGTCCTCGACCGCCCCGCGGATCATCGGGTCGTCCAGCTCCTCGAACCGGTCGAACGCGTCGTTCGTCATGCCGATCTCCTCCCCCTGGTAGATGTAGGGGGTGCCGCGCGTGGTCAACAGGAACGTGGCGAGCAGCGTCGCGCTCTCGCGGTGGTACGCCCCGTCGTGGCCGAACCGGGAGACGATACGCGGCTGGTCGTGGTTCCCGAGGTAGAGGGCGTTCCAGCCGTCGAGGTCGGTCTGCCAGCGGCTCATGATCCGTTTGAACTCGGGGAGGCTCCAGTCGCCCCACCCCTCCGGGTCCCACCGCCCCCGTGGTCCGGCGTCGATGTCCATGTGCTCGAAGTGGAAGATCATGTTCATGCCGTCGCCGTCTTCCCCGAGATACTCGTCCGCGAGGTCGACGGACACCTCGCTCATCTCCGCGACGGTCATCACGTCGTAGTGGGCGAACGTCCGATCGTAGAGCTCCCGGAGGTACTCGTGGATGCGCGGCCCGTTCATGAACTGGTCGAGCCCACGGGGGCGCCGCTCGTCCGTGCTGTCCGGATACCCCTCCGGCTTCGAGAGGAGGTTGATGGCGTCCAGTCGGAAGCCGTCGATCCCCTTCTCCAGCCACCACTCGACGAGCGAGACGACCTCGTCGCGGACGGCTGGATTGCCCCAGTTCAGGTCCGGCTGTTTCTCATCGAAGAGGTGGAGATACCACTGCCCCCGCGTCTCGTCGTAGGACCACGCGGAGCCACCCATGAACGACCCCCAGTTGTTCGGGGGGACGGGGTTCCCCTCCTCGTCCACGTCGCCGTCGTGCCAGTGGTAGTAGTTCTCGTAGCCGCTGACCCGTTCTCGAGAGTTCTGGAACCACTCGTGCTCGTCGGAGGTGTGGTTGACCACGAGGTCCATGAGGAGTTTCATGTCGTGGGCGTGGAGCTCCTGTAGGAGCGCTTCCCAGTCGGTCATCGTCCCGAACTCCGAGGCGATGGTCCGATAGTCGGCGATGTCGTAGCCGTTGTCGGCCTGTGGCGACTCGTAGACGGGACAGAGCCACACCACATCGACGCCGAGTTCGTCCAGATACCCGACCTTCTCGGTGATGCCGGGGAGGTCACCCACCCCGTCACCGTCGCTGTCGTTGAAACTGCGGGGATACACCTGATAGACGACCGCCTCCTTCCACCACTGCCGGTCGGGCGCGGGGGAGGCGGGTCGGTTCTGCGGGGGCATTATTACCCAGATGGACCACCCAGCCGGCCTTTGGTGTTCCGCTCTCCGGGTTCGGAGACGGCTCGGAGACGGCTCGGAGACGGTTCAGAGGGGGGCCGCCGACTCCGTCTGCGCCGTCAGCGACTCGGGGACGAGCCGGAAGAACCCGAACTCGAGGTCGCGGGGCGGTTCCCCGAACATCTCGACGAACGGGATGTCCACGCGTTCGAGCCCCGCGAGCGTCTCCGTCGCGATGGCCTCGTCCGTCGTCGGTTCGAGGTGGCCCGTCGCGATGACGCTCCGCCACCCGTCCTCGCCCGTGCCGTAGACGACGAACGAGACGGGGCGCTCGACGAGGGGCGCCTTCTCGTGGTCGCTGCCGAGGGCGAGCCGGAAGTAGAACGTCTCCGCGGTCGCGTCGTAGCCGTAGGAGACCGGCAGCGAGTGAGGGGGCGCACCGGCCGCACCCGCGAACGCGATGACACCGGTCCCGCCCGTCCCGAGGAACGCGTCCCGCGCCGTCGCGTCGAGTTCGGTCGTGCTCGTCGTGCTCATTCGTATCTGTAGGCGACGTGCGAGAATAGCGCTGTCGCGAGAGAAGGAGGGGTTCGACCGTTATCGGCAGTCGTCGAGGTCGAGGAACGCCGCGGCATCGGCCGAGAGCCACGTCGACATCCGGTCGATGTCGTCGAGCCCATCGGGGTAGACGGTCACCCGGTCGGGGGCGTCCACGTAGCAGACCAACTCGGCGTTCAGGGCGGTTCCCTTCGTGGTCATGTTTCTCCGTACTCGACGGTGTATAAAATACCCTGCTATGTTCTCTCAATAGCCGACCGGTCAGTGTCGTTCACCCACCGTTCGCTCGCCTTTCGTCCCCTCGCCGTCAGACCGTGCAGGCGCGCATGTACGCGAGGTGGTCGGCTGCGTCCTCGATGGTGTTCGGAACGGCGTCCATCCCCAACACGAGTTCGCGGTGGACGAGCGCCTCGGGTCCGTAGCCACCGGTGAACGTCTCACGGAGACAGTCGTCTTTCAGGTCGTCCGCCGCGGTTTCGAGCCGTCGAACCCGGTCGAGCGAGGCCCCGAGCGAGGGCGGGTCCGCGACCGTCGCCAGCGCACGAACGTACGACCGCGAGGCGGCAGCGAGCGTCTCGAAGGCGACACCCGCCACGTGCGCCATCTCCGCGAGCCCCTCACGGATGGGGCCCAGCGCCGGCTCGATGGTGTCCAGCTCCACGAGCACGCGCTCCGCGCTGGTGGCGATCTCACTGAGTGCGGTGAGATAGGTGACGAGCTCACCGCGCATCAGATACACCCGTCCGGCTTCGAAGCCGTCGATCCCCGCCAGGGTCGCCCGCAACTTCCGTGCACACTCGACCGTCTCGTCCTCGTGGTTCGAGACCGCCCGGATGGCCGCGGCGAACCGCTCGGTATCGTGGCCGTACGCGTCGATGGCGTCCGGAAGGACGTGGACGCACCGCTCGACCGCAGCGAGATACTCCGAGAACTGTTCACTGACGGGTCCGACTTGTTCGGCGCGCGCCATGCCGAAGGCTCTTCGAGTGATAGGAAAACGCTTCGTAATAGCGCTATAGAGGCCGAGATGGCCAACGGAGGCCTATATATCAGTCCTTCCGCTTGACCACGTCGCCGAGCGTCGTCGTCCCCATCGAGGAGCCGCTTTCCCACTCGCTGTCCTCGCTCTCCCCTTCGGTGAGCGAGATGCCGAGTGCCTTCTCCAGTTTCTTCTGGACGGAGTCGGACGGGAGCACGTCACCGCGTTCGACCTTCCGGATGAGGCTCGCCTTCTCGTTGAGCTGGTTCGCGAGCTCCTCCTGTGAGAGCCCCTTCGACTCGCGGGCGGTGCGGATTCGGTCGTCGTAGTCCGTCGCGACCTCGTCCATCTCGTCGAACATGTCGCGGCGACGGCGCGAGGAGCCGCCTCCCGAGCTACCGGACCCGGAGCCGGAGGTGCCGCCCCCCGAGGATTTCGAGGAGGAGGAGGACGAGGAGGTGGAGTACTTCGTCGACGTCGAGGAGGACTGCTGGGTTCGGACCTCCGTGCCGAAGTCCGCACAGTCGGCGCAGACGTCGAGCTCCGCGCCCTCGACTTTCACCGTCTTCGGGGCCCCGGTCTCGGCGCCGCACATCTCACACTGAACCATACCGGCCCTTTGCCAGCGCCGGGTATAAAACGCACGCCGTGGCGTTATTCCGCACCCAGCGCGCGCATCGAGTAGTAGAACCGCTGGAGTGCGGTGACGTGGCCCACCACGGCGAAGAACACCAACAGCAGGCCGACGAGTGAGAGCCCCCGCAGTTCGACGGGGGCGAACGGTGCCACTGCGGTCACGAGGCCGACGAGTGCGAGGCGGTCGGCCCGTCCCACGAGCCCCCCGTACACCCTGTCGAGGCCGACGGCCTGCGCCTGCGTCCCGAGATACGAGGTCATCAACACACCCGTGATGGCCGCGAGGCCGATGGCGTACTGCTCGACGCCGACCGCGAGCCCGACGATGATGACGATATCGGCGTAGCGGTCGAGCACGTGGTCGAGCAGGTCACCGGCGGCGGAGGCCGTGTCCGTCCGGCGCGCGACGGCGCCGTCGAGCAGGTCCAGCCAGCCGTTGAGGAAGACGAGGAGTGCTCCGGCGAGGTAGAGTATCGGGGTCGCGCCCGCGAGCACGTACGTCCCGCCCGCCCCCACGGCGAGGAGGAAGGCGACGACGGAGATGGTGTCGGGCGTGGCGCCCACCGCGAGGGCGAGCTTCACCCACGGTTCGAGCAGGCGGTTCGCCACGCTTCGGAACCGGTCGAGCATTCAGAGCCACCCCACGAAGTCCACCTCGCCGGCGCTCGGTTCGCGGTCGCCGGCGATCACGGCCTCGATCTCCTCGGCGACCTCCGCCGGCGTCCGGTTCGTCGTATCGACCTCGTGCACCGAGTCGAGTCCGTGTTCGTGGACGGCTTCCGAGAGGATCACGTCGAGGGCTTCGGCCTCCGCATTTTCCGTCGCCTTGGCCTCCGTCTCCCCGCGCTCTCTCAGCCGGCGCTCCAGCTCCTCGGGGTGACACCGCAGGACGACGACCCGGTCGACGGGGAACCGGTGGGCGAGATGCGACTCCACGAGGATGTCGTCCTTGCCGGCGAGCCACTCCCCGAGCGCGTCCATATCGGCGTAGAGACTCCCCCGGTCGGGGTCCGTCCCCGTGGAGAGCCCCTCCTCGCGAATCACGTCGTTCAGGTGGATCACCGCGAGGTCGGTCTCCACCGCCTCGGTCGCGCTCGTCTTCCCCGTGCCGGGGGTGCCGGTGACCGCGACCCTCATAGCGCGTCGTTGATGACCTCGACGGCGCGCTTCGTCTCGGCCTCGGTCCCCGTCGTGATGCGGATACACTCGGGCAGACCGAACGACGAGGTGTCGCGGACGATGACGCCCTCGCGTTTCGCGGCCTCGAACACCTCCGTCCCGTTCCCGACCTCCGCGAGCACGAAGTTCCCCGCGGACTCCCACGTCGGGGCCTCGAGGGTGTCACGGATGTACTCGCGAGCCCACTGCGCGCCCGCCACCGTCTTCTCGACGTGTTCCGTATCCTCCAGCGCGGCAAGCCCGGCGCGGCAGGCGATCTCCGAGGCCGCGAAGGGGGTGTTCACCCGGGCGTAGGCGTCGGCCCACGCCTCCGGGACGACCGCGTAGCCGAGTCGAACCCCGGCCAGCCCGTACGCCTTCGAGAAGGTCCGGAGGACGGCGAGGTTCTCGTAGTCGTCGAACAGCGTGACGGCGCTCGGCGAGTCGGAGAACTCCGCGTACGCCTCGTCGACGAGGACGAGCGTCTCGTCGTCGACGGTCTCGGCGAGCGCCTCCACCTCGGAGAGCGGCATCTCGCTCCCGGAGGGGTTGTGCGGCGACGTGACGTAGATGATGCGCTCCCCGTCGTAGTGTGCGAGGACGTTCGCCGCGGTCTGTGCGAAGTCCGTCTCCTTCTCGATGGGGTACTCCGCGACCGTCCCGTGGTGGTAGCGCGCGGACATCGCGTAGTAGGCGAAGCCGGGTTTCGAGACGAGCACGCGGTCGCCGGGGTCGAGGAACGTCCGTGCGAGGTAGTCGAGCGCGCCGTCCCCGCCGTTGGCGAGCCACACCTGCTGGGGGGTGACGTCGAACCGCTCCGCCAGCCCCGCGCGGAGGTCCGCCGCGGAGGACTTGGGGTAGGTGTGTACCTTCGGCGCGTACGCCTCGATCGCTTCGATGGCCTTCGGCGCGGGGCCGAAGGCGTTCTCGTTCGAGGAGAGCTTGATGAGCGACTCGGTGTCGAGCCCGAGTTCGCGAGCCACCTCCTCGATACCACGACCCGCCTCGTAGGCGACGTGCGAAGAGAGGTCCCGTGGTTCCATACTCGGTGACGGGGGCGCACCGTTCTTAAGCGTGTGCAAGCCGAGTCGACGCGAGTCAAACAGGTGTGGCTCGTCACGAAATGATTGATTAGGCGTCCGCGCGCCCTCCCCGTATGGCACCGATCGACCTCGTCGTCTCGTATGCGGTTCACATGCTCTTCGCGGCCGCCTGGACCGGCGCCGTGTTGTTCTTCGCGTGGGCCGTCCTCCCACTCGCTCGCGACGGGACCGTCGCACCGGAGGTACTCGGACGGACCACCGGCAAACTCACCACGCTCACCCGCGCGTCGGCCGTCGTGCTCTTCGTCACCGGGGGGCACCAGGCCGGCCGGCTCTACACGGTCGAGAGCCTGACCGGCTCCCAGCTGGGACATCTCGTCGTGACGATGCTGGTGCTCTGGCTCGCGCTCGCCGCGCTCGTCGAGATCGGCGCGAGCAAGATCCGCTCGGGCGTCGACGAGGAGAAGGTCCGCACCCCGGCACACGACGCCCACACGATCTTCCGGGCGGCGAGCGTCGTCGCCGTGCTGTTGCTTCTGGACGCGGGGGTCCTCGCCGTCGGCGGCTTCTAGCTCCCGACGGCTAGCCGCCGTCGATGATCCCCTCCCCGATGAGCGCCATGTAGCTCACCCACGGTTTCCACTCGGACTCCGCGCCGGCCTCGACCCGGAGCCGATGGAGGTCCGCCCACACCGCCCCGAGCATGAACGCGGCGTTCGCCCGGTAGAATCGCTCGTGCTCGAAGGCGGTCCCCGTCCGTGCCTCGTAGCGTGCGACCAGCGCCTCCCGCGAAGGACTGCCCGGCTTCGCCGTGAACGGCGCGAGCCCCGCCTCGTTCGCTCGTCGGATCGTCGAGAGCGCATCGTGGCCCGGGTACGCATCCTCCAGCGGGGCCAGCGAGATCGGTTCGTCGTCCTCGTCGCGCCACCGGAGGAGGAGATAGCCCACCTCGCCCAGGGGGTCCCCGAGCATCGCGGTCTCCCAGTCGAGGACACCGGTGAGTTCGGGGAGAGAATCGCCCGAGAACAGCACGTTTCCCGGTCGGTAGTCACCGTGGACGAGCGTCCGCACGCCCGTCTCCGGCGCGTTCCTCGCCAGCCACTCTCCGACCCCGCGGAGCCGTGGGAAGGGCTCGCCCGTCGCGTCGGCTACCACGTCCAGCCGTCCCCGATCGTGGGCGACCTGGTCGGCCACCGTGTGCTGGTCACAGACGCCTTCGAACGGCGCTGTCTCGAGGGTGTGCATCGTCGCCAGCGTGTCGACGAGCCGATGGGCGAGTCGCTCGCGAGCCGCCGGGGTCCGGAACCGCTCCGGCAGGTCCGAGCCGAGAGGGACCGTCTCGCCGGGGAGGTACCTCGTCACGGTGAACGGGGCACCGAGAAGCGACGGGTCCTCACAGAGATGGATCGGTTCGGGAGCCGGAAGGGAAGTCGCTACGAGGCGGTCGAGCACCCGGTACTCCGTCGCCACGTCGGTGAACATCCCCGTCTGCCGGAGGTCGTTCGGTCGCCGGAGGATGTATCGTTCCGCCGGGGTCGTCACTTCGAGCACGAGATTCAGCCCGTCACTCAGCGTCTCGATGCGCTCGATGTCGATGCCGAGCACGTCGCGGAGATGGGATTCGAGGGCGGGGAACTCGGGGTCGGCGGTCGGCATACCTGAAGGTGTCGGGGTCGGAAAATACGTCTTGGGGAGGGGTGAGGACGGGTGTCAGCTCAGAGCCACGGCGCGCGGTCGCCGTCGCCCAGCGAGGGGCCGTCGGACTCCTCCGTGTCGATGGAGATGTCCGCGTCGTCCTCGTACTCCTCGTCTTCGTACTCCGCCTCCGCGTCGTCGGCCTCGACCTCGTCGCCACCGTCGGTGACGGCCGCGGCGGAGTCGCCGACGCTCTGGGTCCCTTCGGGGTCGAACGCCAGCAGACCCGTGACACCGAGGACGGCGAGCGCGAGGGGGACGTTCGCCTGGATGATGCCGAGGATGCTGAGCGGCAGCACCCCGAGCGCGACGGCGCTCCCGAAGCGGAAGCGGTCGATGTTGACGGAGCCGCGGAGCCACGGGGCGAACAGGGCCGCGCTCAGCGCGAAGGCGACGCCGACACCGGCGGCAGCCGCGCCGCGGGCGACGAGCATCGGGTCCGTGACGAACTGGATCGTCACCGCACCGGGCTGGAACGAGGCGATGAGCCCGAGGCCGATGATGACCCCCGGCGAGGGGAGATACTCCCCGACCGTCGCGGAGGCCGTCTTCGCCGCGATGGCGAGGATGACGAGCGCCGCGAAGCGCGTGAAGATCTCCATGTTCAGGAACGACTGGATGGTCGGCGCGAGCGCGGCTTCGATGGTCGCGACGCCGATGATGAGCGCGCCGACGGCGAGCACCGAGGCGACCTGCTCGCGGCGGGTCCCCTCCATCTCGGCGAGGACGACGGCGAGAGTGGCGGAACCGCCGAAGATGAGCAGCCCGACCTCGATGATGCCGAGCGTGGTGCTCAACGCCCCGGCGAGGACGACGGCTGGGAAGATGCCGTCGACGAGCGGGAGGCCCATGACGGTCGCGAGAAGCTTCGTCCCTTCACCCACGGTGCGCTCTAGGCGGAGCGCGATCGGATGGCGTGAAACGCTCATCTCAGGCGGCGTGGCGATACCCCGTCGCCGATGGGTGATGGGATTCGCGATACGAGTGGCAGGCGTGCACGGATTTCCGCCCGAGCCAGTCGAATGCGAAGTTCTCCGCTTTATTCCCAGTCGCGAGTGTAAATGTAATGCCGGCGTCGAGGCTGGTTTGCCCGGCGTTACGCTGCGCGATGGGACATGCGGAGTCCATATCCCAAACAATTGTTGACGCAATCATAAGTGTTGTGTGAGGCTTGCCCGCATGGCTCGGGAACTTTTGGCTCGTTTCCGCCCCGATTGTTCGCTTTCGACCGATATTCGACAACTCCCTGCACGACTGTACACCGACGGGGTCCGTTCCCGAACACCGGTCGTCCGCGACGGCTCCGGGTCGACGAGTTGGCTGCTGGCTCAGCCCGCCGACTCGCCCGCGTCCGCGGTGTCCGAGCTGGGTAGCATCTCCCGACGGGTGGTCATGATGACCCCGCTCGTGAGCATCAGGACGGCGATGGCGACCATCCCCGCGTCCCCGCCCATCATCGAGCCCGACAGCATCCCCGGCCGCATCCCCATCTCCGCGGGCATCAGCGCCTGCAGCGCGAGCATGAGGGCCGAGTAGCCGACCATCAGTGGGCCGCTGGCCCGACCGAGTTTCCCAGCGAGGGGAGTGAGCAGGGCGACGCCGTGGGCGAGCACGACGACTCCCACCAGGAGCATGAGCCAGTCGGTCGTCGTCATCCCCATCATCCCCATCGTCGAGAGCCACACCGAGTAAGCGCCCGAGACGAGCGCGATGGCACTCCCGTAGAGCCGCATCGTCGAAATCCGTTCCATGGTCGACAGTTCGCGCCTCGGACCCAACTACCTTCGGGGGGTGTGCGGGTCGCACGCGGACGGCGACGAGACAGATGTTCTGACCGCTGGCAGAGCACACATACTCACTAACGTGTGTATCCACGGGGGTGGAGCATCGACCCGGTGCGTGGTCGTGTGGGTTCGTGGCGTGGTTCGTGGCCACGAACATCCCCTATCTCGCAACGTTTTTCCGATGTGCCTCCGCACCGCTTACATGGCGAAGGATTCCGCTCCGTTCTCGCAGAAACTTCAGGTACCGGAGTCGCTGACGTTCGACGACGTGCTGCTCCGACCGATGGAGAGCCGCGTCGAGCCCGACGAGGCCGACACCACCACACGCGTCTCGAAGAACGTCGAACTCAACATCCCGGTCCTCTCGGCGGCGATGGACACCGTGACCGAGGCCGACCTCGCCATCGAGATGGCCCGGCAGGGTGGCCTCGGCGTCCTCCACCGGAACATGGACGTGTCTGAGACGGCAGAGCACGTCACGCGCGTGAAGCGCGCGGACGAACTCATCATCCGTGATGTCGTCACCGCGGCCCCCGAGCAGACCATCGAGGAGGTCGACCGGATGATGGCCCACGCCGGCGTCTCCGGGGCACCCGTCGTGAACGAGGACGACGAGGTGCTCGGGATCATCTCCGGCACCGACATCCGCCCCTACCTCGAGGTCGGTGAGGCCGACCTCGTCTCCGACGCGATGACCGACGAGGTCATCACCGCGACGGAGGACGTCGACGCGCGGGAGGCGCTGGAGCTCATGTACGAGCACAAGATCGAGCGCGTCCCCATCGTCGACGCCGAGAACCATCTCGTCGGCCTCGTGACGATGCGCGGCATCCTCTCCCGGCGCGAGTACGACGCCGCCGCCCGCGACGAGCAGGGCCGCCTCCGAGTCGGGGTCGCCGTCGGCCCGTTCGAGACGGACCGCGCGACCGCGGCCGACGAGGCCGGTGCGGACGTGCTGTTCATCGACTGTGCGCACGCGCACAACCTCAACGTCCTCGACTCCGCGAAGGAGATCAAGCAAACAGTGGAGGCCGATGTCGTCGTCGGGAACATCGGCACCCGGGAGGCTGCGGAGGCCGCCGTCGACTTCGCCGACGGCCTCAAGGTGGGTATCGGCCCCGGCTCCATCTGTACCACGCGCGTCGTCACCGGCGCGGGGATGCCCCAGATCACGGCCGTCACGGAGGTCGCCGACGTGGCCGTCCAGGAGGACGTGCCGGTCATCGCCGACGGTGGGATTCGCTACTCCGGTGACGCCATCAAGGCCATCGCCGCGGGCGCCGACGCCGTCATGCTCGGCTCCTACTTCGCCGGCACGGACGAGGCCCCCGGCCGCGTCATCACGATGAACGGCAAGAAGTACAAGCAGTACCGCGGGATGGGCTCCGTGGGCGCGATGCAGTCCGGCGGCGGCGACCGCTACCTGAAGGACGCCGACGAGGACGACGAGTACGTCCCTGAGGGTGTCGAGGCCGCGACGCCGTACAAGGGCTCGCTGGAGAGCGAACTCCACCAGCTCGTCGGCGGGATGCAGTCCGGGATGGGCTACGTCGGTGCCGCGACGATTCCGGAGTTCAAAGAGCGCTCGCGGTTCGTCCGCGTCTCCTCCGCGGGCCAGACCGAGGGCCACCCCCACGACGTGATGATCACGGACGAGGCGCCGAACTACTCGCCCGGCGAGTAAGCGCGTCCGTCCCGCTCGTGGAGAACCCAAGCGTCTTGTCTCCCTTTCTCCACCCCCGAGTATGTCCATCGTCTCGTCGCTCCCGAACCGGGGACTCACGCACAGCGAGCTGGACGCCCTCCGCGAGGTCGACCGCGTCGACGCCGTCCACCCGGTGTTCGGCCGGGAGGACGGGAAGGTGGCCTACGGCTTCGTGCTCGTCGCCGGGCGCTCGGTCCGGGGGGTGGCCTACGCGGCGCGCAGCGGGACCTGGTCGGTCGTCGCGGAGACCACCTTCGAGGCGGCGGATGCGGAGGGCGAGGCCGTGGTCACCGATGTCCAAGAGAAGGTCGTACGCCGGGTCGAGCAGGGGTGACTACTCGGCGGCGCGGTAGTAGGGGAGGTGGTGGCGAGCCGAGAAGGTACAGTCACCCGAGCTCCATGCGTTCGGCGCGCTCGCGGGCCAACTCGGCGAGCTCGTCGACATCGCTGTCCGACTGGTCGGCGAGGACGCGCAGGAGCATCCCGAGCTGGACCGCCGCGGCCTCCCGGAGCGCCGTGGCGTCCTCGGTGTCGTTGCCGAAGTAGTACTCGCGGCGACCGTCCGCGTGGATGATGCCCGTGTAGACGGACTGGAGGTCCGGCTCGGAGAGCGCGGCCACGGCCCGGTCGGTGACGGTCTCGAACTGGGGGTTCGTCATGCTCCGAGTGACGGACAGCAACCACCTAACGCTTCGTGGTGGGTGTGGATTTTTGCCCTCTCGGTGTGAACCCCTGTCAATGAGTTCTGTGGACGGGCCGAGCACCGATGCGCGTGCGGTTCGCGTCTCCGCCCCCTTCGACAGCACGGCCGCGGACCGCGTCGCGCGAGCGGCGCGTGAGACCGCCGCCGATACCCCGGTCGTCCGGACGGGGCCGAGCGGTGCCGGCGTCCTGCTCCTCGCGACCGCCGACGGCGAGACGGTGGTCCACCGGCACCCCGAGGCGGCGACGGTCCGGGAGGTGGTGCGGGCGGTCGAGGCCGGCAACCCGCTGCCGGGCGAGACCATCACTCACGACCCGGACACGACGACGCTTCCCGTCCCGAGCGAGGGGCCGCTCGCGGTCGGGACACGACGGCTCCTCGCCCCCTGCGGCTGGCGCGACCCCCTCGATCCGACGGCGTGGACGTTCGTCTCGACGACTGAGAACGCGGAGCCTGTGGCGGGGACGAGCCTTCGGGGCCGCGGCCGCGGGGACGCCGCACGCGACGACCTCGTCAGTGAGGCGTGGACGACCGTGCGCGAGCAGGACGGAGAGCCGGTCGTCGTCTGCAACGCGAACGAGGCGAGTCGCCTCCCACAGGGTGACCGGACCCTGCTCGCTGGCGCCCCGCTGGCGGTGCTCGACGGGATCGCTGCCGTGGCCGACTTCGTCGGCGCGGCGGACGCAGTGCTGCTCGTGAACGAGACCGAGACCGCGCTTCAGCGGCATCTCCGTGATGCCACCGACGCGGTAGCCGACCGGCTTCCGGTGGTTCCACAGCTCGTCGCCGGCCCCGACGTGTACCGCGCAGGCGAGCCGACCGCCGCGCTCGAGGGACTGGAGGGGGCAGACCGCATCGAACCGCGGCTGCAACCCCCGACGCCCGCCGAGTACGGGCTGTACGGCCGGCCCACGGTCATCCACACTCCGCGGACGTTCGCGCACGTCCGGCAGGCCATCGCAACCCCCGGCGCGTACACCGGTCGCGACCCCGGAACGAGACTCGTCACGGTCGCGGGCGAGGTGGCGGACCCGGTGACCGTGGAGCTGGCGCCCGACGACAGTCTCGCCGGCGTGCGGGGGGCCGTCGACCTCGATGAAGGGTTCGAATTCGCCGTCGTGGGTGGGGAATTGGGCGGGCAGACCCGTGACCTCGATATCGCCCCCACCGCCCGGGCGCTCACGGCGGCCGGGCTCGGCACCGACGGCGTGGTCGAGCTGTTCTCGGACCGGTGTCCCGTCGCCGTCGCAGGCGAGCGGGCCCGGTTCGCGAGCGAGGAGAACAGCGGCCGATGTGTCCCCGGCCGGGAGGGGACGAAACAGCTCACCGAACTCCTGCGAGACGTGTACTCCGGGGCGTTCGACCCCGAGAAGATCCGCGAACTCGCGCGGGTGATGCGACGCTCCAGCAACTGCCTGGTGGGGGCGCAGGCCCCCCGCCCGGTCACCACCGCAATCGAGGCGTTCGAGCCGGAGTTCCGCGCGCACACCGACGGCCGCTGTTCAAGCGACAGGTGTTTCCAGTGAGTACCCACGACCATCTCCCCGGCGTACCCGACATCGACGACCCGACCCCCGAGACGCCCGTCACGGCGACGTTCGAGACGGGGACGGCGAACGACCCACCCGTCGGGACCCTGGAGGGGCCGACCACCCTCACCGTCGACGGCGAGCCCGTCACCGTCGATGCGGGAGCGACGCTCATCGACGCCATCGAGGCCATCGACTCGGTGCGCGTCGGCGGCGACGGGGTGGACACGGACGCCGACATCCCCGCGCTGTGTCACTACGACCGCGAGGGAGAGTGTGGCGACGACATCGGGCCGCGCAGTGAGTGTCGGACCTGCATGGTCGACACCGACGACCACGGGCTCGTCCCCGCCTGTTCGTTCCCCGCGGAGGACGGCCTCTCGGTCGAGACCGACACCCCCGATGCCGACGAGGCGCGCAGCGTCAACCTCGATTTAGTCCTCTCGAACCACAACCTCCGGTGTACGACCTGCAACGGCAACGGTCGGTGTGAGCTGCAGGACGCCGCCATCTCGGAGGGCGTCGACCACCCGCGCTACGGCGTCTTCGACGACCGGAGCGAGTACGAGCCGCTCGACGACAGCTCCTCGTTCATCCAGATCGACCGCAACAAGTGCATCATGTGCACCCGGTGTGTCGACGCCTGCAACGACGTGCAGGTGGAGGGCGTCCTCCGCGTGGAGGGCCACGGCGAGGACACCCGCATCGGCTTTCAGTCCGAGGCGGAGACGATGGCCGACTCCGACTGCGTCTCCTGTGGCCACTGCGCCACCGTCTGCCCTACGGGTGCGCTCACGGAGAAGGACATCGGCGGGGCCGGGACGCTCCCGCTCCCGGGGTTCACCCAGCGCAACTCCATCGGGAGCGTCATCGAACACGAACCCGCGGAGACGATCGACGACACGCCCGCGCCGAACCGCTCGTTCGGCGTGCCCGGGGTCGAAACCGAGAAACCGGGGCTCGCCGGCTTCGCGGCACGGGCTAGACGGCAGGCGGAGGGGCTCGCGGGCGCACTCGGTCGGCAGGCGTTCCTCGCGGCGGAGCACACGGCCGAGAGCGTCGCGTCGAACACCCTCTCGGAAGGGCGGCTCTTCGACATCGCCAGCCTCGTCGCGGACCACCGGCTCGGCGAGATCGAGAAAGCCGAGACCACCTGCGGGTTCTGTGCGGTCGGCTGCCGGTTCGAGATGTGGGGGAAAGACGGCGACACCCTCGGCGTCGTTCCCGTCGCCGATCCGGACGCGGCACCCGCGAACGACTTCTCCACGTGCGTGAAGGGGAAGTTCGGCCACGAGTTCGCGAACAGCGAGGGACGCCTCCGAAAACCCCTCGTACGGAACGACGAGGGAGAGCTCGAACCCGCGTCGTGGGACGAGGCGCTCGACCTCGTGGCCGACCGGCTCTCCGGGATTCAAGAGGAGCACGGCATCGACAGCGTGGCCTGTCTCGCCTCCTCGAAGGGGACCAACGAGGAGGCGTATCTCGTCCAGAAGTTCGCCCGGCAGGTGCTCGGGACGAAGAACATCGACAACTGCGCGCGGCTCTGTCACTCCTCGACCGTCGCCGCGCTCCAGCAGACGGTGGGCTACGGCGCGATGACGAACCGCATCAACGAGGACGTGGGGGAGGCCGACGCCTACCTGATCTCGGGGTCGAACACCACCGAGTCACACCCGGTGCTCGCCACGCGCATCAAGCGAAACGTCCGGAACGGGGCCGACCTCGTCGTCTTCGACCCCCGGAAAATCGGCATCGCGGAGCACGCCACCCAGTACACCCGGACGAATCCGGGCTACGACGTGACGTGGCTCAACGGGCTCATCCGCTATCTCATCGAGAACGACCTGCACGACAGCGCGTTCATCGAGCGCAACACGCGGAACTTCGAGGCACTGAGAGAGAAGGTGCAGGCGTTCACCCCCGAGAAGGTCGAGGAGCTCGCAGGGGTCACGCCAGAGGAACTCGCCTCCGCGGCCGAGACGCTGGCGTCCGCGGAGACGGTCGTCTTCGGCTGGGCGATGGGGATGACCCAGCAGCGCCACGGCACCGAGAACCTGCTGGCGATGGCCGATCTCGCGCTCGTCCTCGGGCAGGTCGGTAAGCCCGGCGCGGGCCTCTCTCCCTTCCGCGGCCAGAACAACGTACAGGGCGGTGGCGGGGATAT
This sequence comes from Natronomonas sp. EA1, assembly GCF_051195035.1. NCBI lineage: Archaea > Methanobacteriati > Methanobacteriota > Halobacteria > Halobacteriales > Natronomonadaceae > Natronomonas > Natronomonas sp. EA1. The sequence continues at coordinate 570,471 of NZ_JBNTJV010000001.1, read as the reverse complement.
GGGCACCCTCCCGGGGAGCCTCCCCGGCTATCAGGACCCCGCGGACGACGAGGTCGGCGAGACGTTCGCCGCCGTCTGGGGCGAACGGCCACCCGAGGAACCGGGGCTCAAGGTCCCCGAGATGTTCACCGAGATCCACGCGGGGAACCTCAGGGGGATGTACGTCGTCGGCGAGAACCCCGCGCTCTCCGAACCCGACATCCAACACGCTGCCGAGGGACTCGAGGAACTGGAGTTCCTCGTCGTTCAGGACGTCTTTCTCACCGAGACCGCGGAGTACGCGGACGTGGTGTTGCCTGCGGCAGCCGCCCCCGAGAAACACGGCACCTTCACCAACACCGAACGCCGGATTCAGCGCGTGCGGCCGTCCTCCTCGCCGCCCGGCAAGGCGCGACAGGACTGGGCGATCACCCAGGCGCTCGCCCGCCGGCTGGGGTACGACTGGGCGTACGACCACCCCCAGGAGATCATGGCCGAGATCGCTTCCCTCACGCCCATCTACGGCGGGGTCACCTACGACCGGCTCGAAGAGGGCGAACACGGCCTCCAGTGGCCCTGCCCCGACGAGGACCATCCGGGGACCCCCTATCTCTACGACTACGAGGAGGGGAACTTCAACTTCGAGGACGGGAAGGCCCGGTTCGTCCCCGCCGACGGCGGACATCCGGGCGAGCTCCCGGACGAGACGTACCCCTACACCCTCACCTCCGGACGGGTGCTCTACCACTGGCACACGGGCCAGATCACCCGGAGGGTGGAGGGACTCATGCACCACGTCGGCGAGAGCTTCGTCGAGATCTCGCCCGAGACCGCGACGGGACTGGGCGTCGCCGACGGCGAGTACGTCCGCGTGGCGTCCCGTCGCGGCTCCATCGTCGTCAAGGCCACCGTCACGGACCGGGTCGGCCCCGGCACGCTGTTCATCCCGATGCACTTCGCCGCGGGCGCGGTGAACAAGCTCACGGGGGAGACGTTCGACCCGACAGCCGGTATCCCGGAGTTCAAAGTGTCGAGCGTTCGCGTGGAGCGGCTGGGCCCGGAGACGGACGAATCCGTGTTGAAGACCCCCGACGCGGGCCGCGGCAGTGGAGCCGCGGACGACTGACCACGCGCCGATAGGCGAATGCCCGCTCGCGCCCTATCTCTCCCCTCATGTCCTCGCTCTCGACGGGACGCCACGTCGCCGACACCGACGGCGATTTCGTCATCTACATCAACGGAATGCGGCTCAACACGCTCCGCGCGCTCCCGCGCTGGATTCGCGCCAGCCGCGAGACGGCGAAGATATTCAAGCGGCTCGAAGCCGACCCCGACAGCGGCTTTCTGGGGTATCACCCCGCCTTCATGGGCCTGCCGAAGGGCGCCGCCATCCAGTACTGGCGCTCGCTGGAGGACCTCCGCCGGTTCGCCAACGACCCCGGCGACCTCCACGTCCCCGCGTGGCTCTGGTACAACGAGACCGACGACGGCGGGCTGGGCTTCTGGGCCGAGCTCTACGTCATCGAGGCGGGGAACTGCGAGACGTTCTACCGGAGCATCGAACCGACCGGGCCCGGGGAGTTCTTCGGGGTGGTCGAGGCCGATGAACGGGAGCGACGGCTGGGGCTGTCGGAGGATGGGGTGGTGGAGGAGAGCGGGAACTGAATCGGGGGAGGGGTCATTCCGCCCCTCGATGAAACTCCTCTCGCCGACGAGACGCAGGGCTCACAAAGTTGTTCGCGCTGCGATAACGGGCCGAGAGGGATTGTGAACCGTTGCGAGACGTCACTTCGCTCGTCTCGCATGGTTCAAATCCCTCTGTGGCGTTTTCACTGCTCACGTTGTTCGCAGGAAAACGGGCCGAGAGGGATTTGAACCCTCGACCGTCTGGTTAAGAGCCAGACGCTCTGCCTGGCTGAGCTATCGGCCCAGGCAATTCGATGTATCCACGAGGAACTCATATAGGTGTCGATTGAACCGCCCTGTGCCACTTAGCCACGCGTTTACACGAAGTGGGCAATATAAGTATCGTGCCGCCGCACCCATGTGTACCATGAGTACCGCGATTTCGATGGCGTCGATGTCCACGTACGCGATTTTGGGGTGCGGGAGCGTGGGCCACGCCGTCGCCGAGGAGCTCGTCGACCAGGGGAAAGACGTCCTCATCATCGACAAGGACGAGGGCCGGGTCGAGGCGCTGCGGGACCAGGACCTCGACGCACGCACGGGCGACATCGCCGACGAGGAGGTCGCGGACCTGATGGACGACCGCGATGTCATCCTCATCCTCTCGTCGGATATCGGCGCGAACCGGGCGGCCGTGGAGAACATCCGCGAGCGCGACGGCGACCAGTTCATCGTCGTCCGCGCGTCGGACCCCGTCACGGCCGACGAACTCCAGAAGCTGGGCGTCGACGTGGTCGTCAACCCCTCTGCGGTCATCGCGGACTCGGCGCTTCGCGCGCTCGAGACGGGGGAGCTGGAGTACAAAGCCGAGCAGCTCGCGGAGGTCATCGACGACACGAGCGGGAAGATGGCCATCCTCGCGCATCGGTCGCCGGACCCCGACTCCATCGCGAGCGCGGTGGCGCTGAAGGCCATCGCGCAGTCGCGGGACGTGGACGCGGATATCATCTACGAGGGGGAGATCGGTCACCAGGAGAACCGCGCGTTCGTGAATCTGTTCGGTATCGACCTGCTGGCGCGCGATGACGTGAGCCTCGAGGACTACGACACCATCGCGCTCGTCGATTACGCGAAGGCCTCCGAGCCCGTGGTCGACCGCCCGGTCGACATCTTCATCGACCACTACGAACCCGAGATCGACTACGACGCGACGTTCGTCGACGTGCGGCCGAACGTCTCTTCGACCTCCACCATCCTCACGAAGTACATCCAGGAGTTCGACATCAACCTCTCGGACGAGGTCGCGACGGCGCTGCTGTACGGCATCCGCGCGGAGACGCTGGATTTCAAACGCGACACCACGCCGGCGGACCTCACGGCCGCGGCGTATCTCTACCCGTTCGCGGACCACGACACCTTAGAGCAGGTGGAGTCGCCGTCGATGAGCCCGGAGACGCTGGACGTGCTCGCGGAGGCCATCCGGAACCGAGACGTCCGGGGGTCGCATCTCGTCTCGAACGCGGGGTTCATCCGCGACCGTGACGCGCTCTCGCAGGCGGCCCAGCATCTCCTCAATCTGGAGGGAATCACCACCACAGCGGTGTTCGCCATCGCCGACGAGAACATCTACCTCACGGCTCGCTCGAAGGACATCCGGATGAACATCGGGAACGTCCTGCAGGACGCGTTCGGCGGCATCGGCGAGGTCGTCGGCCACTCCACGGATGCGAGCGTCGAGATTCCTCTCGGCATCTTCACGGGGCTCGAAGGTGGTGGCTCCAACCGTGACACCCTGCTCGATCTGACCGAGGAGGCGGTTCGCTCGAAGCTGTTCCAGGCGATGGGCGTCGAAGGATCTGGCAGCGAGAGCGGGAACGGCAGCTAGACCGCGGACTCTTCCTCTTCCGCCTGGTCGCGCGACCGCTCGACGATGTCGTTCACGAGGATGACGTCGCCCACGGCCCGGACCCAGCGGTACGGGATGATGACGCCACGGGCGTCGCTCGTCCGGTCACCGAACAGCGAGCCGTTGAGCTCCGAGAGGGCGAGCCCCGTCACTTGCTCGGCATCGAGATCGAGTCGGAGGTCCTCCACCTGGCCGACGAAAACGCCGTTGTTCGAGTACACCTCGCGGCCGACGAGGCTGGTAATCTCCTGAGGTTCGTCCATACGGCCGTGGTTGCTGGCCGCGCCCTTAAACCTACAGGTCGTCTCTAAGCCCCGGATACCGCCGGCGCGCCGACCCCCTCAGCGGTCCTCTGTGGCCGGTGGCGTCGGGATCGGATCGGCGGCCTCCCAGTGTTCGGTGAAGAACGACTCTCCCCACGCCACGGCCGCGGGGTCGTCGTTGACGATCGCCCCCTTGAGCCCGTCGTCGACGTAGACGAGGACGGCGAGCCGGCGTTCTCCGTCGATCTCGAAGACCCCCTGACTGAACGGGAGGTCGTCGTCGAGTTCGCGCATGGTGACGGTCCCGCTCTTCAGGGCGGTGTCCAGCACCTCGCGATGCTCCGCGATGAGTCGCTCCACGACGCAGTCCGCACACGCGACGTCGAGATCGGGGTCGCCGGCGACGGCCAGCTGTTCCAGCTCTTCCACGTACTGCTCCGTGAGTGCCGTGTTGAGCAGCCAGGCACGGTCCGAGGACCGGAGTAGGTCGAGATACGCCTCCGCCGGGCGGTAGGGGGCGGTCCGGTCGGCCATGACGACCTCGGCGCCGGCGAGCGCACTCGGGGCGAGGCCCACGTTCGGCGGCAGCGACGACAGCAATGGGTGGGCACGTTCGATGCCCGCGACGCGGCGGCGGAAGTTCTCGTACTCCTCGACGAGCAGCTCACCGGCTAGCGTCAGCACCCACCCCTGCCCCGTTCGCTCGACGAGATCGTGGTCCGCGAGCTCACGCATCGCCCGGTCGACCGTCGACCGGGAGATGTCGAGCGACGAGACGAGCGCGCTCTTCGAAATCGGCTCGCCCCGAAGCTCCCCGAGCATCGCATCCCGGCGTGAGAACAGCGGGAGCAGCTCGTCGAATACACCGTCCATAGTAGTTCATTCTAACATGTTCACGAATGGGGTTATCGGTTGGGGTTGAGTGAGCAACCATATATAAATGAAGGCTGAGTTTATATACTACTGCTCAGGTGGTGGACGCCGTCCCGGTGAGTGATGTAAAGCCATCCCCTTACATCTGTACTGGTGCCGGGGTGCCTCTGACATCCGGCACTCGGCGGCGGTTTTGCCCGGACCGCCGCCTCTCTTAACTCGGTACGGTCGTGTAACTCGCGAGCACCAGCCCCGAGTCGTTAACTCCTCGTGGATACATCACACTACCGATGAGCGACAGTGACGACGAACTGGAACGGATCCAAGAAGCGAAACGCGAACAGCTCCGGGCGGCCGGGGAACGGTCGGACCCGATCCGTATCGAGACGCGGGCCCAGTTCGAGGAGCTCGTCCGGAGCCGGGACGTCGTCCTCGTCGATTTCTACGCCGACTGGTGTGGACCGTGTAAGCTGCTGGAGCCGACCGTCGAGACGCTCGCGCGCGAGAGCCCCGCGACCGTCCTGAAGGTCGACGTGGACGAACACCAGGCCATCGCGAGCGAGTACCAGGTGCAGGGCGTCCCAACGCTCTATCTGTTCGTCGACGGGGAGCCGCGAGAGCGCATGGTCGGCGTGCAGGACGAGGCTACCCTCTCGAACACCATCGCGCAGTACGCCTGAACGCGGCCGCGGGTACCCGTCGGAACGAACGCCCCCATCACGCGGTCCGACGTGGGATTCTCCGTCCGATCGCGTAGCCGAGCCCCCCGAGCATCACACCACCCCCGACCACGAGCACACCGTACCGCGGAGCGAGGGTGAAAAGCGAAATCGTGAGCGGGGTGAACGGGGCACTCCCGAGAGCGAGTCCCCCCACCGGGTGCTCCCGACGTGCACCCGCGAGCCCCGCGGTGAGCCAGCCGACGACGACCGCGACCGGGAGGTACGTGGCCTGCGACACCCCGACGACGAACGCCAGCGCGGTGAACGTGCCGGCGGAGACTACGGCGAGCGGCAGCGCAGCGCGGGCCATGTCGACGGAAGGGGTGGAGCCGACTAATCCCTCGGGGTCCCGGTGATTCGTAACCGGTATGCACCGGGGGCCGCACCGTGGGGTATGGACCTCTCGCTGCTGGTCGCGGCGGCCGCGCTCGGCATCACGCACGCGGCGGAACCGGACCACGTCGCCGGCATCATCTCGCTGGGGAGCGAGGGGGGCAGGAAGCGGGCCGCGCTCGTCGGCGCGAGCTTCGCGGCTGGCCACGTTCTGCTCGTGCTCGCGTGGCTCACCGTGGCGACGGTGCTCGCCGCACGGCTCCCGCTCGACCGGCTGGACGCCGTCGGCGGGTCGGTGCTCGGCGGCTGTCTCCTCCTCGTCTCGCTGTTCGTCGCGCGCTCGGGGGTCCGGACCCTCCGCGGCGAGCGCGGCCACGACCACGGGGCGACCCGCGGAGCCCGCCACCTCCCCCACGCGGAGGGGACACGGGGACTCCTCGTCGTCTCCGTCACAGGCGCGCTGTTCACGCTCTCGCCACCCGTCTCGATGCTCGCGTTCGTAACGGGCGTCCTCTCGACGGGGGCCGCGCTCGCCGTCGTCGCCGCCTACGCCGTCGCCATCACGGGCGGGATGGTCGCCGTCGGTCTCCTCGCGGGCGTCGCGTTCGAGCGGCTGGACGGGCGCACGCTCGGGGGCGCACAGCTCGTGGCCGCGGCCGTGACGGCGTTCGTCGCCCTCTCGGTACTGGCGTAGGACAAAGACGCGTTTGCGCTTTCCGAACGGCCTTACTCCCGGCGCGCCTCTGAAGTAGCATGAATCGACGGGCTCTCCTCCGGGCCGGTGGGGCCGTCACCGGCATCGCGCTCGCGGGCTGTACCCGCCCGACCGACGAGCCGGACGACCAGCCAACCACGGGGACCGACACGCCGACGGATACGCCGACGGATACGCCGACATCGACACCCGAACCGGCCGTCGTGTCGAGGTCGTTCACCGTCCGCGACACGGCGTGTGGCGACGGGCGCGACGAGGCGACGGTCACCCGCGACGGCGACCGGATCACCGTCTCCGGGGTCATCGGCGGGCGCAACGGCTGTTACACCGCCGAGCTGGAGGACGTTCGCGCCACGGCGGGCGAGCTCACCGTCGCGGTACGCTCGTTCCAGCCGGACGACGCGATGGCGTGTACCCAGTGTCTCGTCGACATCGAGTACGACCTCGAGCTCGTCCTCGAGGGGCACCCCGACGCCGTGGTCGTCCGCCACAACGGTGAGCGGGTGGCGCGCGAGCCCGCGACGGAGTAGCCCGCGTCGGGGAGCCAGTATCAGGTCGAGTCCGTCGCGTCGGCCGCGAGCTCGCCGACCTCGGCGGTGAGGTCGAGCAGCCGGTAGGCGGGCGGGCAGTCGAGGTCGTGGGTCGCGATGAATCGTACGACCGTCTCCTGGGCGTCCATGGAGGCAACGCTGCGGCGACAGCCGGGAAGCCGTTTCGGTCCATCGACACAGGAAAGTGGGCTCGGTACCCGGTCCCGGTATGCACGACCGCTGGCTCTACGGCTGGGCGCTGGGCTACGCATCCGTCGGGGCTGCCTCGCTGCTCGTTCCGCTGTACGCGCTCGCGCTCATCGGTGTCACCTGGGCCGTCATCGGGGCCCGCACCACCGTCCCCGACTCGCTGTGATTTTCCCCTCTCCAACTGATTGTCACCCATGACCCGTGACCTCCCCGTCTTCGAGGCCGAGCTGGTCACCGCGGTGGCCGAGGCACACGACACCTCACCCGACCAGCTCGCGGCGCTCGTCGCCCGCGTCCAGTCGTATCTCGCGGGCTTCCCCGGTATCGAGGACCTCGTCTACGAGTGGAAACGCGCGTTCGCCTACGACCCGGTCGTCCTTCGCGACGACGAGCGGTACGTCGTCGTCCTCCTGCCGTACGTCTGGGAGGAGCTCGCCGAACAGCTCGAGCTCGAGGACGACGATCTCGCCACGCTGCGAGCGGTCCACGACCGGCAAGCCCGAGCGACCTTCGACGCCCGTGGTGAGGATGCTGCCGTCCTCGAGGGTGGGGCGCCGATGGTCCTCCACCGGGAGTGACCCTGCCGTTCGTCGGGACTGCTTTGTGCCCGCGCCCGCGAGCGGTCCCATGCACACCGTCGCCTGCTGTCAGGCCCCCGTCGACGATCTCGACCCCGAGGCGAACCTCGCCCGCCTCGACTCGCGGGTCGCCGACCTCCCGGACCGCGTGGAGGTGGCACTGTTCCCCGAGCTGTATCTCACCGGCTTCGTCGGCGACGAGCGCCTCGACCCGGTCGCGCTCGGCCGTGACGCGCCCGCACTCGACCGGGTGCGAGCCCGCGCGCGGGCCAACGACTGTGCGATCCTCGTCGGCTTCGCAGAACGGGACGAAGACCGGCTCTACAACACCGCGGCCTACGTCACCCCCGAGGGTGAGACGACCTACTACCGGAAACGACATCTCTGGGGCAGCGAGCGAGAGCTCCTCACCCCCGGGACGGAGCGGGTCATCGTCGACACGCCGCTCGGCCGGACCGGACTCGTCACCTGCTACGACCTGAACTTCGTCGCGGACAGCGCGGCGTTCACCGCGGACCGCGTGGACGCGCTGTTCGTCATCGGCGCGTGGCCCGCGGCACACGCGACGAACTGGCGGCTGCTCGTCCGGGCGCGGGCGCTGGACGGCGTGCGATGGGCCGTCGCCTGCGGCCGGACGGGACGCCGGGAGCTGGACCCGGTCACCACGTACGCGGGGCGGTCGCTCGTGGCCCGGCCGAACGGTACGGTCCACAGCGCGCTCGACGTCGCGGGCCGCTCGCTCGTCGCCGACCTCCAGACCGACGAGCTGTCGGCGTACCGTGAGGAAGTCGGTGTTTTTGACCCATAGAAGAAAGATATCTTTTCGAAAAGAGAACTTTACTTGTCGTGGCAACAAGGTTTAAGGGGCTGACGCGAGAACGTGAAACCGAGTCATGAGCACCCAGAAATCCGACGCGACGGCTCGACGGGAGGCCGGCAGCATCGAGGAGAACGCCCTCCGCATCGACGAGGAGAAGGCCCGCCAGCTCATCGACGCGCTGAACACGGACCTGGCCGCGGCGTACGTCGCCTACCACCAGATCAAGAAACACCACTGGAACGTCGAGGGGGCGGAGTTCCGCGACCTCCACGTCTACCTCGGTGAGGTCGCCGAGGACCTCGAGCTCGCGGCCGACGCCTTCGCCGAGCGCGCGCAGGCCATGGGCGGCGTCCCGCTCTCCGGTGGCGCGACGTTCGAGGAACACGCGCCCGTCACGCCTGAGGACGAGGACGTCTACGACATCCGCACCTCACTGGAGAACGACATGGAGATGTTCGGCGAGATCATCGAGACGATGCGCGAGCATATCGGGCTCGCCGAAGATCTCGGCGACTACACGACGAGCGAGCTCCTGCGCGAGCACCTCGAACCGCTCGAGGAGCACGCACACCACTTCCAGCACTACCTGGAGGACGACACGCTCGTCACCGAGGACGCGTTTTAACGTTCCAACTCGACCGTCGTATCCGTCGAGATCCACCCGTCCACGTTGCCGGGTTCCGTGAACACCGATTTCTCAGGGCACGTTCGATAACACGCGAGCGCCGGCACACCGTCGTCGGTCGTCTCACTCGTCGGGGACGTGGCTGCCATTACCGGGATTAGGTAACCCTAAAAGGTAAAACGTTTCGGTCGGCCTAAATTCGGCCTACAGGGGGAGCCAGTCCGTGACGAGCCCGGCTTCACGGAGGTGCCAGCGCTGCTCGCGGCCGTCTCCGCGGGTCCGCACCTCGATGACGGCGTCGAACAGCGGGACGAGCGTCCGCACCGCGGAGTCGTCGTAGCTCACGGGGAGATGGAAGTGACCCATGCCGCGGGCGGCCTCGATCTCCCGGGTGATGCCGTGGAGGAAGTGGAATGTCGGCTCTTCGCCGTGTTCCTCCAGCAGGGGGCGCAGGGAGTCGACGCAGACGCGCAGTTGTGCGGGCTCCAGCCCGCCGGGCCGGCGGGTCGCTTCGGTGATGGCCGCCTCCATCTCGCGGCCGAGCGACGCCAGATCCGTGACGGTCTGGTAGCGGGCCGGTTCGGGGCCACTGTCCGCGGCGGGTGACGCGCTCGCGGCGGCCGAACGCGTCTCCTGTTCGTACTCGATGACGGTCGTTCCATCCTGGATTCGCTCGTCGACGGCCGTCGCACCCACGGAGACGAGGAGCCGCTCGCGGGGTGCTTCCGACTCGTCGCCGAGCAGCCGGCTGCACGCACCGTGCTGGGCGTCACCGGCCGCGCCGACCAGAAGGATGTTGCTCCCCGTGCGCTTGAGGCTCGCAAGCGCCTGCGTGAAGGTCGCCGTCTCGGAAGCACCCTGTCCCATTGGTATTCTTTTAGAGTATTCTCTCCATTATATATTAAGGGTTTTGCCGTGTTCACAACCGGACACACCGTTTTGGTGCCCCACCGCGAAGGGACGGACATGAGCGACCGCCCCGACGACCTCGCACCCCTCCTCGAGGAGCTCGCAGAGACGCTCGAGGCCCTCCAGCGCGCCCAGCGGCCACGGGGGCTGAGTGAACTGCTCCGCTTTACCGAACAGTACACCATCCCCGCGGTCATCGCGGTCCTGGAGGCGAACATCCGACTGCTCGAACTGCTCGCCGGCACGATCCGTCTCGCGGAGGGACGGGTCGACCGGGGCCGTGGCGACCGTGAGGGACGCGGCCGTGGCGCGGAGGCCCTCTCGCGGAGCGCACGCGAGACACTCGACGCCGCGCTCGCGGACCTGACCCGTGCATTCGAAGGGGAGCCATCGGACCCCGAGTCCCGTCGCCTCCTCGAGGAGGCCCGCGAGCTCCGTGCGGAGGTCCGCGAGCGTCTCGCCGCGGCCGAGACGGCCCCCGAGGATGGCTCGGACTCGGAGCCCATCACCATCGACGTCGACGCCGAGCTGGCCTCCATCCGCGAGGAGGTCGACGGGGACCACCCGGATGGCAACGACTCGGCCGACGACGTGCCGGGAGACGACGACTCACCCGGTCGATAACGGAGGTCCCGACGGCCGGGCCGATCCCCTCGTGAGTTGTCGGATTTCTGTAGAGTCGTTTCCGGGTCGTTTCCGAACGGATTCCGCGGCGAGTCACACGGCCGTCATCCGTCAGCTCCCGTTCTCGGCCCGCTCGTCCCGGAATTCGAATAAATGTACGACTGACTAGTCCGTTCCCCGTCACGTTCAGAACCAGTTATATCGTCGACAGGACCTGTCCGAAACCTTTCGGAAAGGGATATGGTAACACACACCATAACATGGACTGCCGACACCACACGGCAGGTACAACTATGGGGACCACGCCAACGCGCGTGCAACTATTCGTCCGATCGGACTCGGCGGCAGTTGCACGCGAGCGAAAGGGAGAGGTACTAGACCGTCTGCAGACGTTACGGGAGGCCGGTATCGACGTCGAGACGGCCACGTGGGGACACCGGATCGTCATCGACGACGAGGAACGCATCGACAACGAGGCCATCGAGCAGTACGAGCGGTTCCGTGACTGGGCCGAGAAGGAGGGTGCGAGCCTCTATCCCGCGTTCCGGACCCGGCAGTACGACTGCTCGTTCACCGGCGTCTGCGCGGAGATCCTCGTGACGCCCGGGCTCTGTCTCGCCGTCTACGATGGCGACGAACTCACCGCGGTCTACCCGCGGTGGCAGGACGACAGAACGCTCACCGTCGAGGACGGACTCGCCGCGCTCGCGGAGGCTGTCGGGGCCGACACGACGGAGACCGCCACGACCCCACCGGCGTAACTGCCGGGACCGCCGTGTGGGTGTCCGATTTTCGGAGAACAGCGAGCGAGTGACTACACCGGGTCGAACCGGTAGCCGTCCCAGTCCTGACTCTCGGGTTCGCGGATCCCCGCGCCCGGTTCGCGGAGCTCCTCGACGTAGACGGGCGTCACCTCCGTCCCCGACTCCGCGGGCTCCGTGAGCTGACCGAGCGCGCGCACCGACTCACCGTCGACCTCGAACTCGACGATAGCGAGGTGGTTCGGCGAGCGCACCCCGGGCGGGGTCGAGGTGGAGGTCGTCCACGTGACGACGACGCCCGTCTCCTCCGTCAGGTCCACCGTCTCGGTCTGCTCCTCACCGCACTCCGGGCACAGCGGGTGTGACGGGTAGGTGGTGTGACCGTTCGGACAGCGGAACGCTTCGAGGCTCATCGGCCCACCTCCATCACCGTGGTGATGACACAGTTGCCGAACCCACCCACGTTACAGGTGAGTCCGACCTCGGCGTCGACCTGTCGCTTCCCGGCTTCACCCATCAGCTGTTCGTAGATCTCGACGCCCTGTGCGACGCCGGAGGCCCCGAGCGGATGGCCCTTGCTCTTGAGCCCGCCGGAGGTGTTGATGGGGAGCTCCCCGTCGCGGGTCGTGATCCCCTCCTCGATACCCAGCCACGCCTCACCGGGTTCGAAGAAGCCGAGCCCCTCGCTCTGGAGGAACTCGAGGATGGTGAACATGTCGTGGAGCTCGGCCACGTCGATGTCCTCCGGGCCCATCCCGGCCATCTCGTAGGCCTGCTGGCCGGACTCGACGACACCGCCCATCACCGTGGGGTCCTCGCGTTCGTGGACGACGTGGGTGTCAGTCGCCCCCGCGATGCCCGCGACGGTGACGTAGTCGTCCGTGTACTGCTCCGCCATCTCGACCGGGCAGAACATGAGCGCGGCCGAGCCGTCCGTGATGGGACAGAAGTCGTAGAGTCGGAGCGGGTCCGCGATGACGGGTGACTCCATCGCCGTCTCCACCGTGATCTCCTTGCGGAACTGGGCGTTCGGGTTGTCGACGCCGTTCCGGTGGTTCTTCACCGCCACCTTCGCGAGCGACTCGCGCGGGGCGTCGTACTTCTCGAGGTACGCCCGCGCCGTGAGCCCCGCGAACGAGGGGAGCGTCACGCCGTGTTTGTACTCCACCGGGTGGGTGAGCGACGCGATGACGTCGGTCGCCTCCGCGGTAGTGCGGTGGGTCATCTTCTCCCCGCCGACGAGCAGGGTCATATCGCTCGCCCCCGACGCCACCGACTGCCAGGCGGCGTACATCCCGGCCCCACCCGAGGAGGAGGTCTGGTCGACCCGCTGGGTGTACGCGGGGAGCGCGCCGAGGTCGTGTGCCAGCCGGTTCGGGACGCCCGTCTGCCCCTCGAACTCGCCGCTGGCCATGTTCGATACGTAGAGATGCTCGACCTCGGAGGGGGCGACGCCTGCGTCCCGTAGACAGGCCTCTCCCGCCTCCGCGAGCAGGTCGGCGACCCAGCCCTCCCGCTTGCCGAACTGGGTCATCGACGCCCCGATGATTGCAACGTCGGACATGCGCGTGAGTGCCGGCGGCAGGGGCCTAACTGTTTGGGTGCACGGAACCGTTTGGGTGCACGGGAACTCAGAGCCGACGGGTCCGCCCCGCCAGCTTCCACACGTTCCGGTCCCCGTCCGGCGTGAACCGCCCGCGCGTCCGCGAGCCGAGCCGGCCAGCCAGCTTCCAGCGGTCGACGCTCGGCACCGCGTCCTCCTCCTCGGTGGCCTCCTCCGCCCGGAGGTGTGCCGTGATGGCGGCGACGATGGCCGCGGCCTCCGCGGCCCCCGCGGTGGGTGGCAGTCGGGCGGTGACACCGTCAGCGACCGGGACTGCCTGAGGCTCGTCGCCCGGAAGTGGCTTCGCGTCGTCTCCGTCCATCGTGTCCCCGCTTCGGGGCTGGGATTCTTGCATCTGCATCACAGGGGGATGTTGCCGTGGTCCTTCGGCGGGCTGTCGCCGCGTTTTCTGTCGAGCAGTTCGAGGTCGTCGATGAGCCGTCGCCGGGTCTCCTCCGGCCGGATCACGTCGTCGATGTAGCCGCGTTTCGCCGGTTTGTAGGGGTTCGCGAACTCCTCGCGGTACTCCGCCATCAGCTCCTCGCGCAGCGCGTCGGTGTCGCCCGCGTCGGCCAGCTGTTTCCGGTAGAGGATGTTGACGGCGCCGCGTGGCCCGAGGACGGCCATCTCCGCGGACGGCCACGCGTAGTTCACATCGGCTCCTAATTCCTTCGAGCCCATGACGATGTACGCGCCACCGTACGCCTTCCGGGTCACGACCGTCATGAGCGGGACGGTCGCCTCCGCGTAGGCGTAGATGAGCTTCGCCCCCCGGCGGATGATCCCCTGGTGTTCCTGGTCCGTCCCCGGCATGAAGCCGGGCACGTCCACGAGCGTCAGGATGGGGACGTTAAAGGAGTCACAGGTGCGGACGAACCGGGCCGCCTTCTCCGAGGCGTCGATGTCGAGGGTGCCCGCGCTCACCCGCGGCTGATTGGCGACGATGCCGACCGACCGACCGTCCAGCCGGGCGAACCCGACGACGACGTTGCGGGCGAACCCACCCTGTACCTCGAGGAACGACCCCTCGTCGACGATCTCGTCGATGACGTCCACGGCGTCGTACGGCTTCTTCGGCGCTTCGGGCACCATCGAGGCGTCCACGTCGCGGTCGGGGTCGTCCCACGGCTCCACCCGCGGCGGGTCCTCCACGTTGTTCTGCGGGAGATACGACAGCAGGGTCCGGACCCCGTCGAGCAGTTCCTTCTCGTCCTCGTAGGAGAAGTGGGCGACGCCCGACTTCGACATGTGGGCGTTCGCGCCGCCGAGCTCCTCCATCGAGACGCGCTCGCCGGTGACCGTCTCGATGACGTCCGGGCCGGTGATGAACGCGTGGGCGGTGTCCTCCACCATGAACGTGAAGTCCGTGAGCGCCGGGGAGTAGGTCGCCCCGCCCGCACACGGCCCCATGATACAGGAGACCTGCGGCACGAGGCCAGAAGCGTCCGTGTTCCGCTTGAAGATGCGGGCGAAGCCGACGAGCGAGTCGACCCCCTCCTGGATGCGGGCGCCCGCGGAGTCGTTCAGCCCGACGACGGGGACCCCCTTCTCGATGGCGTGGTCCATCGCCTTCGTGATCTTGTCGGCGACGGCCTCGCCCACGGAGCCACCGAGCACCGTGAAGTCGTGGGCGAACACGAACACCTTCCGGCCCTCGACCTCTCCGTAGCCCGTGATGACCGCGTCGCCGAGGTACTTCTTCTCGGCCATGTCGAAGTTCGTCGACTGGTGTTCGACGAAGGTGTCGAGCTCGCGAAAGCTGCCCTCGTCGACGAAGTACTCCACGCGCTCGCGGGCGGTGAGCTTCCCCTTCGCGTGCTGGCTGGCGATGCGCTCCTCCCCACCACCCTGCTTGGCCTCGGCTTTCAGCCGGTCGAGTTCGGCGAGCGGGTCCGCTGTCGCGTCGAACTGTGTGCCGGGCTCCTCCATCTTACCACTCCATGCCGCCGTTGACGGCGAGAATCTGGCCGGTCATGTAGGATGACTCCTCGCTGGCGACGAACCGGACGATACCCGAGACGTCCTCCACCGTGGCGAACCGGTCGAGCGGGATTCTGCGGAGGATCTTCTCTTTCACCCGTTCGGGAACCGTCTCCAGCATGTCCGTCTCGACGAACCCCGGCGCGACGCAGTTCGCGGTGGAGCCCGAGGAGGCGAGTTCCAGAGCGATGGTCCGGGTGAAGCCGAACAGTCCGGACTTCGTCGTCGCGTAGTTCGCCTGCCCGTAGTTCCCCTGCTGGCCCACGACCGAGGAGATGTTGATGAGCCGGCCGTGGTCGGCCGCTTTGATGTCGTCGAAGAAGGCGTTCGTGCAGTTGAACACGCCGCCGAGGTTCACCTCCATCACCGTGTCCCAGTCCTCACGGGTCATGTGCTCGAACTTCTTGTCGACGGTGAGCCCGGCGTTGTTCACGAGCACGTCGGCCCCGCCGAAGGCCCGTTCCGTCCGGTCGCGCATCTCCCGGACGGCGTCCATATCCGAGACGTCCGCCTGGATGGCGACGGCCGACCCCCCCAGGTCCTCGATGGCGTCGACCACGTCGTGGGCTTCGGCCTCGGACGAGCGGTAGTTCACGACGACGTTCGCCCCTTCGGCCCCGAGGTCCTCCGCGATTGCTCGACCGATACCGCGCGATGCTCCGGTTACGACGCAGGTCTGGTTTTCCAGTGTCATGGTTTCCTCTCGATTGGTCCGACTCCCACTCGCCGTGCAGGCGATTTCCCGTCGGCCCGCGTGAGTTATCTGCCGATGGTTTCGCGCTGAACTATAATCCTGTCCTTAGCGCCCCTAGTATTTTTTCTGTCGTGTATATATGTCGTGGTGAGTATTGCCACGAGGCACCTCACCACCCGTGTCAGAGCTATTGGACCCACTTCGACTTAACAGTATGTCATATGTCCACACACCAGAACACGCAGACAGCTGGCTTGTTGAGGCTCGTCGACACCATTACGACGACAGCGATAGGTACTTTAGGCTGCCCTAAACATGTGGGGGTGATGACCGACACGTGCGTGATCGTCCCGACGATTCGCGAGTACGAGTGTATGCGCGAGTACTTCCAGAACGCCCGCGACCACGGCTTCGACCTCTCCCGGCTGTTCGTGCTGCTCGTGACCGAGGACTTCTGTGACACCGAGGAGATGGAGCAGATGCTCGAGGAGGAGGGCGTCGAGGGAGCCGTCTACGACGGCACCCGCCGAGAGCAGTGGTACGCCGAGCAGGGGGTCGAAGAGTACGGCCACCTCGTGCCCGCCGCGTCCCACGCCGAGACCTCCTTCGGCCTGCTGTACATGTGGGCCAACGACTTCGAGTACGGCTTCTTCATCGACGACGACACCCTCCCCACCGACGAGGACTTCTTCGGCACTCACTTCGAGAACCTCGCGTACGAGGGGAAGATCGAGAGCGTGGAGTCGGACACCCGCTGGGTGAACGTCCTCTACCAGAACGTCGAAGAGCACGGGCTCTACCCCCGCGGCTACCCCTACGCCGCGATGGACGAGACCGTCGAGACCCACGAGGCCGAGATCGACTCCGTCGTCGCCTCCCAGGGGCTCTGGACGAACGTCCCCGACCTCGACGCGGTCCGCATCCTCATGGACGGCGACCTGAACGGCCAGGCCCAGACACGCACGGGCGCGGAGGACTACGACGAGGACTTCGTCGCCGCCCCCGGTCAGTATCTCACCGTCTGCTCGATGAACCTCGCCTTCCGCCGCGAGGTCATCCCCGCGTTCTACCAGCTCCCGATGGACGACAACGAGTGGAACGTCGGTCGCTTCGACGACATCTGGTCGGGCGTCTTCTTGAAGCGCGCCGCCGACCTCGTCGGCGACCAGATCTACAACGGTGCCCCGCTGTGTGAGCACAACAAGGCCCCGCGTTCGACGTTCTCCGACCTCAACAACGAGGTCCCCGCACTCGAGCTCAACGAGCACGTCTGGGAGGTCGTCGACAGCGTGGGCGACGGAGCACACTCCTACGCCGAGGCGTACGAGGCGATGGCCGACGCGCTCGCGGAGGGCACCTTCGACGACTGGGAGAACGGCGAGTTCCTCAACTTCGTCGGCGAGCACATGCGCGAGTGGCTCCACGCCCTCGACGCCCTCGAGACGATGGACGCGCAGGCCGAGGCGGCCGCCGCCGCGGACGACTGAGAACCGACACCTATAACCGATTTAGGCAACCCTAAACTGATAATGGAAGACTCACGACCTACGACCCGTCGCCGGTTCCTCTACGCGGCCGGCGTCGCGGGCATGACAGGACTGGCGGGCTGTGGCGAGCAGGCGACGCCCACGCCCACTGGAACCGACAGCGACGAGACGGAGACGCCCGAGGACGAAGAGGTCCAGATCGGCTCCGGCCGCGAGGGCTTCGAAGCCGAAGGTGGCGTTCCGATGTCGGAACTCCCGGATCTGTCCGGCACGCTCGACATCTACTCCGGGCGCGGCGAGGCGCTCGTCGGCCCCCTCATCGAGACCATCGACGACCTCTATCCCGATCTCACACTTCGGGTGCGCTACGGCGGCTCGACCGACCTCGTGAACCAGATCCTCACCGAGGGGAACAACTCCCCGGCGGACGTGTTCTACTCCGTCAACGCCGGCGCGCTCGGCGCGCTCGCGGAGAACGGCCGAACCATCGCGCTTCCCGCTCGCGTACTCGATCTGGTCCCCAACGAGTTCCACGACGCACAGGGCCGATGGGTCGGCACCTCCGGTCGCGCGCGGACCATCCCGTACAACACGAACCAGTTCTCCGAGAGCGACATTCCGGACGACATCTTCGCGTTCCCCGACGACCCCGCCTTCGACGGCGTGATGGGCTGGACCCCTTCGTACGGGTCGTTCCAGGCGTTCGTCACCGCGATGCGTATCCTCAACGGCCGCGCGGAGACGAAGGCGTGGCTCCAGGGGATGATCGACTCCGACGTGGCGACGTTCAACGACGAGTTCGCCATCGCGCAGGCCGTCGCCGACGGCGAGATCGGCGCGGGCTTCGCCAACCACTACTACACCCTGCGCGTGCTCGCCGGGCGCCCGAACGCCCCGATCGACATCGCGTTCACGGAGGGGGACGCCGGCTCCATCTTCAACGTCGCCGGCGCGGCCACCGTCGACACCGCGCAGAACGCCGAGCTCGCGCACAACTTCAACATGCACTTGCTGTCGGCGGAGGCCCAGGAGTACTTCGCCTCCACCACCTTCGAGTACCCCCTCATCTCCGACATCGAGCGAATCCGGTTCGAGGGGATCGACCTGCCGACCATCGACGAGCTGAACCCGCCGTCCGGGCTGGACCTCTCCCAGCTCGCCGACATCGGCCCGACGCTCGAGCTCATGCGTGAGGTCGGCCTGAACGTCTGACCATGGCCACCGAGGGGCGCTCGCTATCCATCTCGCTGGGGGACGAAAAGCGCGAGCTCCCGCTCGGCCTCACCCTGCTCGCGGCGGCGATCGCGGCCGTCGTTCTCTCACCGCTCCTGTGGGTGTTCGCCGGCGCCTGGGACGCTCGCGGCTCGCTCGATCTGCTCACGAGCCCCACGACCCAGCAGGTGTTCATCAACAGCGCGCTGCTCGTCGCGGGCGTCACCGGCGCGTCGATCGTCATCGGCGTCCCGAGCGCGTATCTCACCGTCCGCACGAACCTCCCGTTCAAACGCGCGTTCACGGTTCTGCTCGCGATGCCGCTCGTCGTCCCCTCCTACATCGGCGCGTTCGCCTTCGTCTCCGCGTTCGGACCGCGCGGGGCGTTTCAGGACCTCCTCGTCCCCCTGGGCATCGAGCGCATCCCCTCCATCTACGGCCTGCACGGCGCGGTGCTCATCCTCACGCTCTACACCTACCCGTACGTCTACATCAACACCCGCGCGGCGCTCCAGTCGATGGACACCCGACTGGTGGACGCGGCCCGCACCCTCCAGCACACCCAGTGGGGGGCGTTCAAACGCGTCATCGTCCCCCAGATCCGTCCGGCGGTCGCCGCCGGCTCGCTGCTCGTCGCGCTCTACACGCTCTCGGATTTCGGGACGCCAGCCATCATGCGCTACAACGTGTTCACGCGCGTCATCTACTCGAACTACAACGACGTGCTCGGCGGGGGCCGCTACAAGGCCGCGCTGCTCTCTCTCCAGCTCGTCGTGGTGACGTTCGTCATCCTCTCCGTCGAGTCGCGCGTGCGCGGTTCCGGGGTGCGAGCGAAGAACCCCCGTGCCCGCTCCTCGCTCGTCCGGCTCGGGAAGTGGCGATGGCCCGCTGCGGGTGCGTGTCTCGCCGTCGTCGCCACCGCACTCCTCGTCCCCCTCGGCATCCTCGGCATGTGGCTCGTCCGCTCCGGCTCCACCGTGGCCGCGGAGTCGCTCGTCTTCAAACCCGTCTACGTGTCGAACTCGGTGAGCGTCGCCGCGGCCGCGGCCGTCGTCTCCGCGGTGGCCGCCGTCCCCATCGCCTTCCTCGCCGCGCGCTACGACTCGAAGCTGACGTGGCTCATCGAGCGCGGCGCGTACGTCGGCTACGCCGTCCCCGGCGTCGTGATGGGCCTTGCACTCGTCTACTTCGGCGCCCGGTACGGCGGAAGTCTCTACCGTAACGGGCTTATCCTCCTGCCCCTTCTCGTCTTCGCATACGTGGTACGTTTCCTCCCGCAGGCCGTGGGGTCGTCCCGCGCCGCGTTCCTCCAGGTCAGCCCCCAGCTCTCGGAGGCCGCCCGCACCCTCGGGCGCTCGCCCGCGCGGGCCTTCCGTGACGTGACGCTCCCACTCGTCGCCCCCGGCGTCCTGGGCGGCGCGGCGCTCGTCTTCCTGACGACGATGAAGGAGCTGCCGGCGACGCTCCTGTTGCGTCCTCCCGGGTTCGACACGCTCGTCACCCGCGTCTGGACCGCGTACAACGCCGGCCACTTCGGGGAGGCCGCGATCCCCGCGCTCGCGCTGCTCGGCGTGAGCGCGCTGTCGATGTTCGTCATCCTCGCCATGGAGGGATACGATGTCGAGTGAGACCCAACCCATCCGATCCGACAGCCGCGACGACACCGTCCTCGAACTGGACGACGTAAGCAAGACCTACGGCGGGACCGAGGTCATCTCCGACCTCTCGCTCACCGTGCGGGAGGGGGAGCTCCTCACCCTGCTCGGCCCCTCGGGCTGCGGGAAGACCACCACCCTCCGGCTCATCGCCGGGCTCGAACGCCCCGACGGCGGGCAGGTGAAGCTCCGAGGCACCCCGGTCGCCGGCGGGTCGACGTTCCTCCAGCCGGAACAGCGCGACATCGGCGTCGTCTTCCAGGAGTTCGCGCTGTTCCCTCACCTCACCGCCCGCGAGAACGTCGCGTTCGGTCTCGATGACCTCGAGGAGTCCGCGCGCGAACGGAAGGTCGACGACCTGCTCGAACTCGTCGGCCTCTCGGACCACGGCCACAAGAAGCCGGACGAGCTCTCCGGCGGCCAGCAACAGCGAGTCGCGCTCGCCCGCTCGCTCGCGCCCGAGCCGCATCTCCTGCTGTTGGACGAGCCGTTCTCCAACCTCGACGTCGACCTCCGCGTGGAGATGCGCGAGGAGGTCCGCCGTATCCTGACGGAGGCGGGCGTCACGGCGATCAACGTCACCCACGACCAGGAGGAGGCGCTCTCCATCTCCGACCGCGTGGCCGTGATGTACGAGGGCCAGCTCGAACAGGTCGACACCCCCGAACAGGTGTTCCAGCACCCCGAATCCCGGTTCGTCGCCTCCTTCCTCGGCCACGCGAGCTTCCTCGCCGGCCGCGTCGACGGCGACACCGTCGAGACCGGCGTCGGCACGGTGGACCGCGACCGCATCCACGGGCTCGCCTCCGAGTACGACGGGACGAACATCGACGTGCTCGTGCGCCCCGACGACATCGCGGCGTACCCCGACGGCGCGACGAACGCCGAGGTCGTCAACCGACGATATCTCGGGCCGACCGTGCTCTACCGCGTCGAGCTGGACAGCGGTGACGTGGTCGGCTGTATGCACAACCACGCCGACGAGGTGCCGCTCGACGAACGGGTCCGCGTCGAACTCGCCGCGGATCACGATCTGGCCTGGTTCCCGCGAGGGAGCGTCGTGCGACCGAGGGGGAGCAGGGAGTGACGCGAGTTGTGTCGAGTAGAACGACCGGGTTCCCGCAGGGGGCCCCCCGGGTCGCCGATGGCGGCCGACCGGTCGACTCCTCGG
This sequence comes from Natronomonas sp. EA1, assembly GCF_051195035.1. NCBI lineage: Archaea > Methanobacteriati > Methanobacteriota > Halobacteria > Halobacteriales > Natronomonadaceae > Natronomonas > Natronomonas sp. EA1. The sequence goes on along the minus strand of NZ_JBNTJV010000001.1, from coordinate 549,195 downwards.
AATGAACCGCGACCGGGCCGCACACGTCGCGCTCGCGTTCCTCTCCGTCCTCGGGGGCCTGCTGGTTCTCCTCGTCGCCGTCGACCTCTTCCCCTACCACTCCTCGAACCACGACGAGGGGGTCTACCTCCAGCACGCGCGTCTGCTGCTCGGCGGCGAACTCTGGTTCTCGACGCCGTATACGGACGCCTTCCACCACTGGTTCTTCGTCGAGGAGGGTGACCGGCTCTACTCCAAGTACCAGCCCGTCGTCCCCGCCGTCTTCGCGCTGGGGGTCGCCATCGGTGCCCCGCGGCTCGTCCTCGCGGTCGTCGGCGCCGGGATCGTCGCGCTGGTCGGCCTGCTCACCCGGGAGGCGTTCGACGCACGCACGGGAATCGTCGCCTCCGCGATCGTCGTCGCTACCCCACTTTATCTCATCAACACGGCGCTGTTCCTCCCGTACGCGACGACGACGGTCCTCAATCTGAGCTTCGCGTACGCGTACGTGCGCGGGGTGAAAGCCCGGAGTCGCCGGTGGGCCACGCTCGCGGGCCTCGCCGTGGGGCTCGCCTTCTTCGCCCGGCCCTATACGGCCCTCCTGTTCGCGCTCCCGTTCGTGGTCCACGCCCTGTGGACCTGCACCCGCGAGCCGCGCGCCGCCGTCCGCCATCACCTCCCCACCGGCGTCCTCGGGGTCGCGTTCGTCGGCCTCGCGCTGGCGTACAACCTCGTGCTCACCGGCGACGCGCTCACCTTCCCGTACCAGGCGTTCGCGCCACGGGACGGCATCGGCTTTGGAACGAGGGAGATCCTCGGCTACTCCCGGGAGTACACCGTCTCACTCGCGCTGGAGGCGAACGCCCGCGTGCTGTGGGAGTTCGCGACCCGGTGGGTCGCCGCCCCGCCGTTCGGTGCCGTCGCCGCACTCGGTGGCCTCGCGGTCGCCACGTTCGGGCTCCGCGGCTTTCGCCCCGGTGGATTCGATATCGCAGCCGAGGATTTACGTGTCCTCCTCGCGGGCGTCGTGCTTACCGTCGTCGTCGGCAACGTCGCGTTCTGGGGAAACCTGAACGTCCTCGCGAGCCTCGAGGACCCGACGGATGGGCTCATCGCCCAGATGGGGCCGTTCTACCACTACGACCTGCTGCTCCCGCTCGGGGCGTTCGGCGCGGTCGGTCTCCTCGCCGCGTTCGACACACTCCGGGCGGCGATCCCCTTCGCGAACGACCAGCGCGTACGCGCGACGCTGCTCGCCGTCTTACTGGTGACCGCCCCCGTCGCCGCCGGCGCACAGACCGACGCCCTCTCCCCTGTCGTCGAGGAGAACCGCGCGTACACGGAGCGCTACGAGAGCGCCTACGAGCCGTTCCCGGTCGAGTCGGAGAACGCACTCGTCTTCGTCCCCGCGCCCTACGGGGAGTGGCTCGGCCACCCGTTCCAGTCGCTGTACAACGACCCCGGACTGGATGGGGACGTGGTGTACGCGCTCGACCGGCGCCCCGACGACGATTGGCCGGTCATCGACGCCTACCCGGACCGGGAGCTCTACCGCTACACCTACCGCGGGGAGTGGACCCCCGAGCCCGACCCCGTGGAGGCCCACATCCAGCCCCTCGACGTCCGGGAGGGGACGACCCACACCATCCGGTTCGAAACGGGGGTCCTCGGGAGCGTCTCCACCGTCCGGCTCGCGGACGGCGACGACGCCGTCAGCTACGACGTGACCGAACGGACGGACGGGACGCTCACCCTCACGTGGACCGTCTCGCACGTCGACGCGGAGGGGCGTGCCCGCGTCGTCGGCGAGAACGTCGAGCCACGGGGTGCTCCCGGTATCGACTTCGAGGGGAGCGACGAGCTCTCGCTCGCGGTGACGTACATCCAGCAGGGTGGCGCGACGGTCACCTACCGACAGGAGCTCGCGGTCGACGTGACGGACGAGGAGGTCCGAATCGTCTGGCCGCCCGAAGTCGAGGTCTGCCCGCTCACCCCGGACTGCGGCCACGAGGGGATGTACGTCCCCGGCGGGGAGTACATCGACGGCGTGGCGGTGAACCAGACCATCGCGACGCGGTAGGGGGCTCCCGCATTTTCCGACTGGTGGGCGTTCTGTCGGCCATGAACCGACGCGGCCTGTCGTCGTCGGCGACAGCGGGGCGATACTGGAGCTGGGCTACTGACGGACCAAAGCGGGAGAACAGCGAGAAACGAGGAACCCTGTTTTCGGCGAGGAGTTCCGAAGCGTGAGTCAGTCGTCGGCGACGGTCGGCGCGTTCGCGGTCTCCGCGCGCGCCGTGATGGCGTCGGTGACCGGGCGCCACTCCAGCGCGCCCTCGTAGTGGAACGCGCGGTGGTCCTGCGTCGGGTCGACGACGGTGAGCGCCAGCCACTCGTTGTCCAACAGCGTGGCGACCGCCTCGTGCTCGGCCAGGATCTCCGTCACGCGGTCGACCGGCGCGTGGACGACCGTCGAGAGGCGCAGCGGCTGGTGGTACGGCTCGTCGTCCGCCGCCAAGAGCGACTGAAGCGGGAGGCCGGCCATCAGGTCGCCGCCGTTCCCCTGGTAGACGCCGACGTTGCCGACCGGGTTCTGCGTCACCTTCGACCCGCTGCCGTAGACCGCGTTGTCGACCGTCGAGAAGTAGTACTGGGTGTTGATCCACTGCGTGACGACGAGCGGGCCGGTGAAGATGGCCTCCAGCGCGTCCCCGTCGGGGTCCGTCGTCCAGTCGTACGAGTGGAGGAACGCCCGCCCGTCGAGATCGCAGTCGCGGGTGAGCGCGCGCGGGCCGATGACGAAGCCGGCGTTGCCGGCGAGCCCCCACTCGGGGCGCGTCTCCGCCCAGTCGGCCGCCCGGCGCTCCGTCTCGCGAACCCCCCGGGAGCCGTCGGCACCCATCGACTCCACGCGCTCCGCGGTCGCGCGCTCGCGGGCCGTCTCGAGGTCCGAACGGAGCTGGTCGAGCTCCGCGGCGTGGCTCTCCGGCACGTCGCTCGCGAACAGGTCCACCTCGTCGGTCGTCGTGTTGTGCTGGGCGGCGAGGAACACCGTGTCCTTGGGAATGTCGAACCCGCGGTCGCGGAGTTCGTCTTTGACCTCCGCGTCGTTGCAGATATTCGCGAGCACGCGGGCGCTGGGGCCGCCGGGGTTGCCGGCGCAGGCTCCGCAGTCGAGACTGGAGTCGTAGGGGTTGTTCGCCGTCTCGCTGGCGTGACCGGTGAAGACGACGAGGCGGCTGAACTCCTCCCAGCCCATCAGCTCGAAGGCGGTCGCGGCGTACTCCACCTTCTCCTCGGTCGTGAGCCCCACCGGGAGGTCGCCGGAGTAGCTGTACTGGTGGTGGACCAGCGGCTCGCAGAACTCGTGGACGTCGGGTACGCGGGCTGCGGTCCGGTCGAACAGGTCGTGGACGCGCCCGGGGACGAGGGTGCGGGCTGCGAGCGAGATGCCGTAGCCGCTGCCGGCCGTCTCGACGTAGCCGTACGCGGTGGCGGCGTTGGCCTCGAGAATCTCGATGACCTCGTCGGCGGCCGCCCGGAGCTCGGCCCAGCGGTCGTGTTCTTCCTGTGTGTCGTCGTCGGTCGGGTAGTCCGTGATGTGGTGCTGCGGGTCGAGGATGGGCGGGCAGGCGTCCACGGCGACCTCGGCGTCGTAGCCCTGATACTCCATGGGGATGCCGAAGAAGCCCGCGTAGCCGTGGGTCTCGTAGTCGCCGACGCTCTCGAGGTGACGGCGGATGACCTCCGAGCGAGTGTCGATACAGAAGACCAGCTGGGCGTCCGGGCGCGCAGCGGACTCCTCGTCTGCGGCCGCCCGGCTCTCGGCGGCGACGGTGCCGACGAGCTCGTCGCGGTAGGTCGCCTCCCACGCGCGGAGGAACGCCCCGGCGAGTTCGTCCGCGGGCGACACCTCGCTTCCGGTGGTCGACGGCGTGAGGTCGGCGTCGAAGGCGTCGGCGAGCGCGAGGCGAGCCGCGAGATACCCCTCCAGCGAGATGGGGTACGTCGACTGCCAGACGCCGCCGTCGGCCGCGCGCTGTTTGATGAAGCCGGTCCAGCCCGGGAGCGCCGCCAGCTGCTCCTCGAAGATGGGGACCCACTGGCTCTCCGGATACGACGAGACGACCGCCTCGATGGTCTCCAGCGGGTCCTCGGGCATCTCGGCGACGATACCCTTCTTCGGGATCTGGCTGTCGTACGCCGCCATCCCCGTGAACGCGGTGTAGAAGCCGGCTTCACGGTTCGGCATCGACCAGTGGGCGCTCCCTTCCTCGAGGAAGGCCGAGAGCCACTTCGTGAGCACGCGGTCGACCTGGTCGGCAGCCGTGTCGGCGGCCTCTTCTGTGGGGTTCTCCGCCTCGGCGATCCGGTCGAGGAGCGTCTCGGGGGACGCATCGTAGCCGAGCGCCTCGAGCTCGGCTTCGAGGTGGGCCGTGTCGATCTGGTCGCGTGCCAGCGCCGTCCGGAACGTCTCGGCGCTGGGGTAGCCGCGGCCACCCAGGAGGTCTCCGGCCTGCTGGACGGCCTCGTCGAACGGCAGGTCCTCGAACCCGGCGAGGGGGTTGGCCGTCACGAACGAGTGGATGGGCCAGAGGGAGCCGACGGTGGTCGCTGCGTCGTCGATGCTGGTGCGGATGGCGGATTCAGTACTCATTGTAGTCCTCCGTGGAGGTCAGCAGGGTGTCGGACGAGGGCTGGGTGGCGTTCAACAGGGCCACGTAGAGCCGCTTGCTGTGCTCGTGGATGCCGGTCTCGATACCGATGTAGATGCCGACGAAGCTGACCGCGATGATCCCGTGGAGCAGGGTCAACTCGGTGGTCGCCGTGCCGACCGGGAGGAGTCCCGACACGCCCTCGTAGACGACGGCGTAGACGACGATGGCCGGGAAGAACACCAGCGGGACGGCGCCGTAGCGGGCCGTCGTCGAGAGCGAGGTGTGGTGGACCGCGCTGCGAGCGGCGTGGAGCGTGGTGAAGACGACGAAGAAGGTCAACAGCAGCCCGCTGTCGACCCTCGCCCCCTTCCCCGTGAGCACCGTGAACACCGCCCCGCCGGCGAGCCCCGTCACGACGGCCACCAGGAAGCCGGTGACGCTCGTCACCTGCCCGAGGGTGTGTTCCGTGTGGTCGCTCGGGCTCGTGCGCTGGACCTGTTCGCCCGAGCTGAGGAACTGGTAGGCCTTGTAGAACCCGTGGAGGATGAGGTGGGTGATGGCGGCTCCGAAGAAGCCGAGGCCGGCCTGCATGATCATAAAGCCCATCTGGCCGATCGTCGAGCAGCCGAGTTTCCCCTTGATGTCCGTCTGGACCGACTTCAGGAGTTTCCCGCCGACGGCGCTCGCGGCACCGACGGCGACGACGCCGAGCATGAGGGTGGCGTCGACGGTGATGACCGGGGCGAAGCGAGTCAGCAGGATGCCGCCCGCGTTGACGAAGCCGGCGTGCATCAGGGCCGACGCGGGCGTGGGTGCGGTCATCGAGGAGAGCAGCCAGCCGTGGAAGGGGATCTGGGCGGACTGGATCATCGCCGCGAGCACGAGCGCCCCCGCTGCGAGGAGCCACGTCGTCCCGCCGAGCGTGTCGGCGGCCGCGTCGATCCCCGAGATGGTCGTCGCGCCGGTCGTCCACCAGAGCGTCGCCAGAGCGACACCGAGCAGGACGCTGCTGGCGACGAAGTAGCGGCGGGCGGTCGCCGCCGCGGCCTGCGCCTGTTTCCAGCCGTCGATGGTCCCGATGAGCTTCGCCATCACCAGCCCCATCGCCAGCCAGAGCGCGGCGAACAGCACGAGGTGGTCGGCCGCGACGAGGGCCATCACCACGGCGGTGAAGCCGGACATCGCGAGGAAGAACCGCGTCTTGTGGGTGCTCCCTGCCATGTAGCGGCGCGAGTAGCTGTGGACGATGCCGCTGAAGAACGTGACGACCACCCACATGAGGACGGTCAGCCCGTCGACGGCGACCAGTCCGGGGAGTTCCCACACCCCGCCGAGTCGGAGCTTGGCCACCAGAACTGCGATACTTGCGGCGAACAGCGACCACACGAGCCACGTTAGTGCGACGGGCACGAGCGGTGCGTCGACCGTTGTGTCCGGGAGCGCTCCGACCGTTGGTTTCGAACTGTGTCCTGACATCGTTCAGCTCAGTACGACACAGGTGGACACCCGGTAGAGCACACGGGGTGTACATCTGGTCGCGCTTACTCCACTCTTTGAACAGACTGTTTGTTAAAGCTATCTATGATCACATTCTGTTCGAATATTGGTTATTAAAGAACATTATGGTTTTCTGCAGGGGTGCATGTCGATGGAGCTCCGACGGGGGTTCACGGCCCCTCCGGTCGCTGTGTCTGCAGGGTAGGAGCGGCCGGCCGGGGCGCCAGAACCGCACGACGCCGGTCCCTACGAGTCGTGTTCCGCGTGCGTCTCGGGATCGAACTTCCCGAAGGGCGTCGTCTCGTGGCTCCGGACGAGGACTTCGTCGGCGACCGTGAGCCCCATATCGAGGAGCTCCTGCGCGACGGAGGTGATGTCGCTGTCCGACTCGCCGACGGCCGTGACGAGGAGGTTCTGTTCGCCGGTGACGAGCTCCTGGACCGAGACCACGCCGTTGATCTCCAGGATGTCCGGGATGAGCGCACCGCGTTCGGGGATGGCGGCGGTACAGTAGAGCAGCATCCGGAGCGGGTACCCCGACTTCTGGTAGTCGACGCTGGCGCTGTACCCCTTGATCACCTCGCTGGACTCGAGCCGCTGGATACGTTTGCGAACGGTACTGTCCGAGGTCCCGGTTCGCTTCGCGATGTCCCCGGACGACATGTTCCGTGCGTCCTCCTGGAGCGCGTACAGGATCGCCTTGTCCACGTCGTCGATGTCCACATCAGTCATATCGCCCTCTCCGCGGGTGAGCCACTTTACTTTTGCACGTTACGGGGTTCTCGCGCACGCGAACACGCGTAATCTCAACCGACTCTCGCTGGCACCGGGCTCCCACGCCGGCTATCGACCGGAGAACCCCTCTCGCCGTCGATATCGGGTGTCTCGGACCGTGGACTACCGGCCGCGATGGATGGCAATTTGATATAGCTGTCTATAGTTTATGAGTTGGCCGCGCGGCGCAGGAACTCTCGATGAAATGACAACTAATCAGCACTACTCCCGAAAAACGAACCGAATATCGCGGGCGCGGGAACTCAGCGGAAGCGCTCCTGCAGCGAGACCTTGACGATGCTCTTCAGGATGGCGTAGCCACCACCGATGGGGTCGAGTTTCGTGTCGCCGAGGCGTTCGGCGTAGTTGATCGGTTCCTCGTAGACGTCGTAGTCGCGCATCAGGGGCCGGATGAGCAGCTCCGCGGAGAGCCCGGTGTTCTCCGTCCACCGGATCTGCCGGATCACGTCGCGGCGGTACGCCCGCATCCCCGTGGTCGTGTCGTGGATGCGCTTGCCCATGAGCGCGCTGGCGACGAGGGCGAACGCCTCGTTCCCGAGACGGTTGAACCGCGGCATCGCCTCCGCACCGTGGTAGAGCCGGTCGCCGCTCACCACGTCGTACCCCTCGTTGACGAGTTCGAGGAACCGGGGGAGCGCGTCCATCGGGTAGGTGTCGTCGCAGTCAGTGGTGACGATGACGGGGCGCGAGGCCTGGAGGATCGCCTCGCGGACGGCGACTCCGTACCCCTGCGGCTCCTGTTCGATGACGCGTGCGCCATGCTCACGGGCGATCTCTGGCGTGCGGTCGGACGAGCCGTCGACACAGACGACCTCCGCCCGGCCGTCGGTCACGCGGTCGATGTCCTCGAGAACGGTCGCGATCGCCTCTTCCTCGTTGTAGGTGCCCATGACGACGCTGAGGTCGTCGAAGGTGTACTCACTCATATAGAGTGAGAACGAGGGCCGGTACTTGGTGCTTTAGGTTTGCCTAAACAGTGGCACTACCTAGCGCATATCGGGAACCATCGGGGTGAGTTCCTCCCGTGGGCGGTCCCGTTCGGTACAGGTGAGCCGTTCCGGCCGTTCCGGAGCCCGGGTACCGCCGTCGGGTAGCGGCGTCGGATCGGTGGTTCGTGGGAGTTCGGGAACGAGCGGTTCGATGTCGAGTGTGGGTTTTCGGGTCATTGGTCGTGGGGCAGGTAGTCGGCGCGCTGTGCAGTCGGGCAGAATCAGTGGTGTACGCGTACAGCGAGCATCCGTACTCCCACCCATGACGCAGACTATCATAAATGTTCATGCTAGACCAATCGTTGCCGGCGGGTCGAAATCGGCTTGTCCACGGCGGGGTGAGGGCTCCTATGGACGACGTGACGCTGACGCTCGCGTTTGAGTTGCGCGCAGCGAAGCGACTCGTGGACCCCGAATCCGCGTTCGAGAGCGCCCGGCAGTGGAGCCAGTACGTCGGTATCGTCAGCGACCGCCCCCCGTTCGTCGTGACGAAGTTCGCCCGTGACCACTACGTGGAGAACGACTTCCCCGTCGAACCGGAGCCCGCGGGCCGCAGCCTCGAGCACATGCGCGAGCACCTGGACACCGGTCGACACGTCTTCGTCGGGGATTCGCCCGAGGACGGCGCGCTCGCAGCCGAATACGGCTGGGAGTACCAGTCCATCGAGGAGGCCGCGGAGGCGGCCGGCTGGGCGGTTCGGGACCGCGTCGACGACGCATCCGCTGAACCACAACGGACCGACTCCGAAGGCTGGCCATAGTTGACAATGCTGTAACCAATATTCCGGGAGTGTGTTGTGGCTGGTACATATAGCAGGATGTGATTCATGAAGTGGTCTCGGGACAAACTAAGCCCTTGTTTGTTGTTTATTTAATAGAACTGCAGTCGGCCGAAACTGACCAACTTTTGAGGACAGAATTAGAATCGGTCAGTATTCGGTTCAGTAAACACTATACCTCATCTACAGCGCTTCTACCGCACATTTTCATCCCACTCATAGAGAAACCCCGTGAAGTCTCATCTTCCCCCCACAACTCTGGGGGTAAACGCGGCGAAACAGGGGTCGGTTCACACTCCTTCGGCGCGAAGGTCGAGGACCCAGAGAATCGAACCGATCACATACAAGTCGATAGTGAACTGCCGAACCACCGACCGAGTCCCACCTGTGCAGAGTGGGGAAGACAACATTGCGAACCGTGATCACGAGAACACCAATATCGATTATAGTGTCACGATTCGCACCGCTTGATAGGATCAGAAATATAGATAATGCATACATGGGTCCGCTCTTTGGATACCAAAATCGGCGATAAGTGCCCTTATCCGGTATTCTGGGGTAGATTGATTATCTGGGGGTGAGTCGGCCCGCACATGAGTTCGGAACGCGACGAGGAGCGGGTGGCCGTCCGCACGTACGTGCCACGCTACCAAAAAGAGCTGTGGGCCGACGAGGCCGAGGACCTGAACATGAGCCAAAGCGAGTTCGTCCGGTCGATGGTCCAGGCGGGGCGTCGGGAGTTCTCGTTCGACACGACCGACCAGCCAGCTGCGGAGTCGGCTTCGTCGGGTACGAACCCTGGGGGTCAGGACCTCGAAGCACGGGTCCTCGACCTGCTGCGGGACGGTGACCCCCGCGACTGGGACGAGCTCGTCGAGGGGCTCACCGGGGATATCGAAACACGGCTGGAGGAGACGCTCGCGACCCTGCAGTCCGAGGGCCGAGTCATCTACGCCGGTCGACAGGGTGGCTACGTGGTGACCGATGGGCGCTGACGGCGTCGAGGACCCCATCGGCTACTTCGTCGAGGACCTCACCTACCACGGGAAGACGGAACGGACGCGCCAGGCGTACGAGCGCGTCCTCAGGCGGTTCGAGACGTTCACGGCCGAGCGCCGGGGGACGAGCCTCGCAGACGCCTCTCAGCGGGAGTGTATGGCTTTCGTCCACGAACTACGGGGAGAGAACGCCCCATCGACCGTCGCGAGCTACGCGTCGTATCTCCACCGCTTTTACGCCTACATGACCCAGGTCGGCGTCTTCGAGTCGAACCCGATGACGCTCGTCTTAGAGGAGATGGACGAATCCATCGACACGGACCCGGCACGCCGCGAGATCAGCGTCCCCCGGATGCGCGCGTTCGTCGCAGGGATCGACCACCCGCTCGAGCGGGCGCTCGTCGTGACGCTGCTCAAGACCGGGATGCGTGTCGGCGAGTGCTGTAACCTCGATCTGCGGGACGTGTCTCTCGACGATTCCGAGGTTCGGGAGGCCTATCCGGTCGACCCCCGGGGGCGGCTCGACGGCCGCCCGGACTCGGTGTTCGTCTCGTCGGAGCCCGCCCGCGGGAGCGTCGTCAACGGTGAGCGACGGACGGCCTCGAACAAGCGAAAACGGGATACCGTGATACCCATCGACAGGGAGCTAAAATCGGTGTTGAAACGGTGGCTGGCCGTGCGTCCGGACGCTCGCTCCCCCGCGGAGCCGCTGTTCTGTTCGACCTCCGAGTGGGGCCGACGCGTCACGCCGGCGATGGTGCGCGACATCGTCGCCGACCACGCCACCGAAGCCGGGTGGTATCGCCCCGGCGGGGGCGCAGAGGAGAACGTCACGCCCCACTACTTCCGGCACTTCTTCACCACGCATCTCCGGGACCGAACCGGGGATAGAGGCATCGTGAAGTACCTCAGAGGAGATGTGGCGACAGATATCATCGATACCTACACCCACAACTGGGGTGACCGGGTGCGCGAGGTGTACGAGGAGCACATCTACTCACTGAACTGAGTCGGCGCCGACCGCCTGCTCGTTCGGTGGGTCGCCCCCCGAGCCCTCCGCTTCTGTAGCTCCTGTTCGTCCTCCATATTCGGGTTCTCCTGCGATTTTGCCGTCTTTGGAGCGACACACCGCTGGTAGCTGTCAAACTCATAAAGCGTATGTTGCTATACAAAATCTGCCCCCGGCGCGACTGTCGCATCTGCAACGCAGAACCACCGAAATCGGGGGGTATGGCCGGAAAGCGGCGCTCGGAGAGGGCACACAGAACGGTTCGGAGATCCATCCGGGAGTTGGACGCCGGCGCGGCGGTTACTCGAACGCGTCGACCAGGGTCGGGTCCGCCAGCGAGACCAAGCGGTCGGGCGTCAGCGCGAAGACGGCATCGGGGGTCCCCGCCGCGGCCCAGATCGTCTCGTGGTCGGTGAGCGTGGGGTCGAGATAGACGGGGAGCGCCTCCGCGTGACAGATCGGTGGCACCCCACCGATGGACCAACCCGTCGCTTCCTTCACTTCCGTGGCGTTCGCGACCCGGACCGACTCCACACCGAGCTCCACGGCGAGGGCGTCCTCGTCCACGCGATGGTCACCGGCGGTGAGGACGACGACCACCTCGCTGGCGACGAACACGAGACTCTTCACGATCTGGCCCACCGTACAGTCGATGGCCGCTGCGGCGTCGGCGGCCGTCTTCGTCCCCTCGGGGAACTCTCGAACCTCGGGGTCGAAGCCGTACTCGCGCTGCACCTGCTCGGCGAACCGCTCGGCGGTCGGATGCATACCACGCCGTCAGATTCACCGGACAAAAGCGTGTGGAATCGACCCAAACGTTCTCCATCTCTCGCGTCGTCTCCCCGTCATGCAGTACGAGATCACACACAGACCCTCCTACGCCCAGGTCGACCTCTCGCTCGAGACGGGTGACACGATCCGCGCGGAGGCGGGGGCGATGGTGAGCCACTCGGGCGGTATCGACGTCGAGACCAAAGCCGAGGGCGGGCTGAAGTCCACCCTCTTCTCCGGCGAAGGGCTCGTCTGTGAGTTCACCGGCGAGGGACGGGTGTGGACCCAGACCCGGAGCCCGGAGGCGTTCCTCTCGTGGCTCATCCCACAGCTCCCGACGAACAACAGCTCGAACTGACCGGCTCAGGCCGGCAGCGGTGTCTCGAAGAGGGTATCGGCGACGGCCTCCGCGGCGGCGGTCGTCTCGTCTCCGTTCGCCAAGAGGACCGTCTCGGAGGGGAACAGGCGCTCACCGAGGTCCAGCCCGTACTCGCGGGCGGTCGAGCCGGTGACCGTGAGATAGACGCCGACGCCGATCTCGGCGATGGCGGCCTCTTCCTCGTCCCCGTTCGGGTAACAGAACTCCACCCCATCGAGCGCATCACTCCCGACGACGGCCTCGACGAGCCGTTCGTATCGCGGGGAGATACACAGCGGCCCCGCGTACGCCGCGATGGCCTCACGGGTGAGCACTCCTTCGTTCGAGAGCAGGGTGTGGTGGACGGTGTCCCCCAGCCCGGAGACGACCCGCACGTCCGTGTCCCGCGGGTCGATCCGCTCGTTCACGTCCTCGAGCGACGAGAGCGGCTCCCCACGGAGTTCGACCACCTCCTCCAGCACGAGGTCGGCGCTGTCGAACCCCAGCGCGAACTCGTGTTTTCGCAGCGCGCGGAACGGCTCCTCCCGGCCGACGAGCTGGACGGTGTGGTCGTCGAGTTCGAACCCACAGGAGTCGAAGACGACGCGGCGCGGCATCCCCTCGCGGGCGTCACGCAGGAGCGTGTACTCGGGGGCGAGCGGGTCCGCGGGGTCGGAGTACTCCGCGAGCCGGTCGTACACCGAATGGTGCGGGTCGTGCTGGCCCTTCGTCACCGCCTTCTCGTGGCGGAGCGTCTCGATGACGACCTCTGCACGGTCCGGCGCGTCCGCAGCGTCCGCGAATCGGCTGAGGACGGCCTCCAGCGGTCGCCCCTTCCGGGGAACCGCGACCCTCACGGTTGTCATTAGCGGGTGAACGAATCCCCCAAGTAAAACGGGCCCGGTTTCGGTCTTATTCGTAATCGCCCTCGTCGTCGGGGGCCGGGCTGGCCGCCGCGAACACCGACGAGAGCCGCTCGCGCATGGCCGCGAGGTCCTCCAGCCGGTCGTCCATCTCGTCGAGCCGCTGGGTCGTCTCCTCGATCTGCTCCTCGACGTTCTCCAGGTCGTCCAGCCGCTCCGTCGTCTCCTCCAGTCGGTCCGCGGTCTCTGCCAGGCGGTCGTCGAGCTCGGCGACCCGGTCGGAGACCACCTCGATCTCGTCGACATCGATATCCTCGACGGTCGTCTCGAGGTCACGCAGTTCGCCGCGGAGGTCGGCGATGTCCTCGTCAACCTCGTCGACGTGGATTCGCATGCTATCGACCTCCTCGCGCACGTCCTCGACTTCGTTCGTCGCAGCGGCCACCTCACCCTCCACGTCCGCCACGTCGCCTTCGAGCGAGCCGACGGTCCCCTGGATCTCCTCGACGGTGTCGTCCAGCCGGCCGACCGCGTCGTCGAGGTCGGCGACCTCCTCCGCCGTCGTCGCGGACCGCCCGTCGAGCGTCTTCACCTTCGAGCGCACCGACTCCAGCCCGTTCCGGAGGTCCCGGAGGAGGGTCTGTGCGTCCCCGTTCTCGTCGAGGAACGCCTCCAGCGCGTCCGTGTACGCCTCCAGATCCGCGATCTCCGTCTGGAGTCGGGTGATCTTCGCGTTCAGGCTGCCCGCCGACTCGACCGGGCCGTCCCCCTCGACACCGAGCGCATCCCGCAGCGTCTCGAGGTCCTCGTCGCCGACCGCACCTGCACGGAGCTGTGCCGCGAGCGCCGAGGCGAGGTCTGCCGTGGATGCGGCGTTTCCGGGCGTCGACTCCGCCGCCGGTGGCGGGTTCGGCTCCGCCTCGGCGACCGCATCGATGTCGCTTCCGTCCGTCTCGATGGGGACCGAGTCCGCCGCGTCGGAGTCTACTTCGGAGTCCGTGTCGTCCGCTGCATCGCTCTCGGACTCGTTCGGGTCCCGAAGCTCCAGCGGCTCGATGGGGTCGCTCTCCTCCGGGTCGTCGTGGTCCGTCCCGTCCTCTGCGTCGGCTGCCTCCTCGTCGACCGACTGGATGGCGGGCTCGGCGTCCGACATCACCTCGCGGATGGCCGCCCCCGCGTCCTCGACCGGTGGGTCGACGCGCTCGATGGTGGGTTCGCTCAGGTATCGCTCGATGTCGCCGGAGTCCTCCGTGCGGAGCCCGTACACCGTGGTGTACTCCTCGCCGGCCTCGAACTGTCGCTCGAAGACGATCTGGTCACCGTCGACGGACCAGAACTCGGCGCCGTACTTCGGATGGAACCCGATGTCCGTGGCCTTCACGTCCTCCGGAACGTCGTCGACGATGCGGACCTCGACACTCTCGTCGCGGGTCGACTGGATGACGAACGCGATCGCCGGGACCGGGAAGTCGTCGGGCTCGAACGATTTCTCCACCGAGACACCGTGGTCGGAGACGACGACGCTCACCTCCTCCGGGTTCGTGTTACTCATACCTTCAGGTGTGGCGAGACCGGTATAAATCTAGTCGGTGGGTCGACCTCCTCCCCCTCGGATGGGCTACAGCGAGACGCGGTCGCCGATCTCCACCAGCTCCAGGGTCCGCGGCGCGTCGAACGACCGGATGTGGTGACGGAGCGCGGTCGGGTCCGCGGTCATCCCCCGCCACATGTCCCAGTGGGAGGGGAGCAGGCGGTCGAGTTCCAGTTGGCGAGCCGCCTCCGCGATCATGTTCTCGTCGGAGTACCACGTCGTCAGCGTCGGCTCGCCCGTCTCCTTGTCCGGGATCATCCCCGTCGAGCCGAACGCCAGCACGCCGAGGTCGATGTCGTAGCGCTCGCCGATGTCCGCGAAGTGCTCGGACGGACGCGCGTCCCCACCGTGGAAGAACGTCCCGGCGTCGTGCTCGATGACGTAGGAGACGGGGTGTTCCGCGTCGGGGTCGTGTGCCGGTTCGACGTGAATCGTGAGCGAGCCGAGTTCCACCGTCTGGCCCTCCGCCACGTCGTGGAACTGCTCGGCGCGGAGGTCGTACTCCTCGACCCAACCCTCCTCCTGCGTGACCGCGATGGAGGCCGAGGGACCGTAGAACGCGGCCCCCGTCTCGCGCATGAGGGCCCCCTGCGAGGGGCCGTGGACGTGGTCCGTATGCTCGTGCGTGGCGAGTACGGCGTCGCACTCGTCGGGTGCGTCGGGGTCGAACGGCACCGGGATCATCCGCACCGTTCGCGGCGGGTCGCCCGTCCCGAGATACGGGTCGATGTAGACCGTCGTGCCGTCGTCCGCTTTGAGGACGAAGCCGTTGCAGCCGAGATACCAGATGTCGAGACCGTCGGGGTCCGCCGTCTCCACTTCGCGGGGGAGCCAGTCGCCCCAGTCAGACGCGATCATGGTTCCGGGTCCGAACGGCGGCGGGCTAAGCGTTGTGGTCACCAACGGACTTCGATGCGGCCGCCCGGTCCGGGCTTCGCGGTGACGGTCCAGCCGTGGGCGTCGGCGATCGCCGCGACGATGGCGAGCCCGAGGCCCGTCCCGTCCTCGTCCGTCGTGTATCCGTGGTTGAACACCGCCTCCGTAATTGATTCGGGAATACCCGGCCCCTCGTCCACGACCGCGAACCCGTCCGGGAGCCGCTCGACGCGGACGGTCGGCGGGCGGTCCTCGTCCTGTTCGAAAGCATCGCCGGACTGCGTCCGGCGGCCCGTGGAGCCATGCTCCACCGAATTCCGAAACAGGTTCTCCAGCAGTTCCACCAGCCGGTTCCCGTCGGCGTCGACCGTCCCGAGCCCCTCGTCGATGACGAGAACCGTCTCCCCGTGGTCGGTGTGGCGCCAGGCCTCCTCGACGGCCGCCGCGAGGTCGACGCGCCCGGGGTCGTCGACGAGGGCGCCACGCCGGGCCAGCGTGAGCAGCTCCTCGATGAGCCGGTCCATGCGTTCGAGCGCCGCCTCGATCTCCGTGAACGCCTCGCGCTCTCCCGTCTCGGCGAGCGTGAGCCAGCCCCGGGCGACGGCGAGCGGCGAGCGCAGGTCGTGGCTCACGATGGAGGCGAACGCGTTCAGTCGCTCGTTCTGGCGACGCAGCGAGCGCTCGTGTTCGGCGCGCTCCGTCCGGTCGGTGACGGAGGCGACGACGAACCGGATCTCCCCGTCCTCGATGACGGGAGCCGCGTTCACCGAGAGGAGCACGCGGGCGCCGTTCGGCTGGCGGATGGCGTGTTCGTACTCCCAGACGGATTCGCCCGTCTCCAGCACCCGCGCGAACGGCAGGTCCTCGCTGGGGATCTCCGCGCCGTCGTGGTCGGTGATGACCCACTCGGGGGCGTCGTACTGGCGCCCGGCCACCTCCGAGGTGGAGAGGCCGAGGATCTCCTCGGCACGGCCGTTCGCCCGGCGGATAGTGCCGTCAGGGCCGAGGACGACGATACCCTCCGGAGCGGTCTCGAACACCCGGTCCATGATGTTCCGGGTGGACTCGAGCGCCTCCGTCACCCCGGTCTCCTCCGTCAGCTCCCGCACCGAGACGACGTGCAGCCCCGGCGAGATGTCGGACTCGATGGCGAACCGGACCCGTCGTCGCGCGCCGTCGTCGGTCCGGATCTCGACCTCACCGGCGTACGACCCCGTCTGCTCGAAGCGGTCCCACATCGAGGCCGCGAGCTCGGTGTCCGGGAGGAACGTCCCGACGGGGCGGCCCCGGAACGACTCCCGGTCGACCCCGAATAGCTCCGTCGCTGCGGGGTTCACGTCGACGTACGACCCGCCGTCGTCGAACAGCAGGAGCGCGTCGAACGCTTCCTCGAAGAGGGCTCTAAACGGCGGGGGGAGCGCGTCCTCCGGTGGGGAAGACATACGGCGTATAAGGGAGTAGAGGTGAAAACGGTATCTAGTACCATGGACCCCCGACACCGCGACGGTCTCCTCGCCCTCGCCGCGCTCGCGGGCGTGTTCGCACTCGGGGCGGGCGGGTCGATGACGCGACCGGTGGCGGCCGCCGTCGGTGTGTTCGGCGCGCTCGCCATCGAGGTGCTGTTCTACCGGTTCGACGCGCTGCTCGCCCTCTGGGAGCGCGAGTGGGTCCGACTCGGGGGGCTCGCCGTCGTCCTCGCGGGCGGATACGTCCTCGCGCTCGTCGCGGGCCCGTGGACGCTCGCCGCGCTCGCGTGGGGTCTGATCACCTATCTGGGGCTGCTCGTGGTGTCGCTGGGGCGACGGCCGGAGCCGCGAGGGGAGTAAACGCGAGGGGTGCGCCCTGAATTTAAATACGAACGCGACCGACTGTTCAGTATGGCCGTCGAGCTTTCCGAGCGCGTTCGCGAGATCGCCCGAGCCCGTGACGTACCGGAATCACAGGTGTTCGAACAGGCCCTCGAACGCGGACTGGAAGCGCTGTGGAACGACGTCATCCTCTCGCAGTTTCTGCGTGGTGAGCTCTCACGTGAGGAGGCTATCGAGGCAGTCGGGCACGACCTCGTCCGGCGCGCAGAACGAGAGGCCGAAGCCGTCGAGGAGGACGTTTCGTGGGGACTCAACGCGTGATCATCGCGGTCTCCGATACGGGACCACTCATTCACCTCGCCGAAATCGACTCATTCTCACTACTGCGTAGCATCGACGAACTCCTGATCCCCGAAACAGTCCGGGACGAGCTCGCGACGGGTGGGCTTCCCGATGGGTTCGGCGACCTCGACGTCTCGGTCGTGCCAGATATCGACATCGATGACGTAGATCTCGACCCGGGTGAGACGGCAGCGCTGGGTGTGGCACGCGATCGAAATGCGATTTTCCTCACCGATGACCTCGACGCTCGCCAGGCGGCAAAGTCACGCGGTGTCGAGGTTCACGGCACGGTCGGTCTCATCGCCCTGGCTCACAGCCGTGGGGAACTGTCGGAAGAAGCCGCCACAGATCGAATGCGTTCGCTCGCCTCGGAGACGAGTCTGTTCGTCACCGACGCGGTCATACAACGGGGAATCGCGCTCCTGAATCAGTCCTGACAGCAGCCGCCGGCCTTCTCGCCGAAGTCGACGACGAGCTCGTCGGAGATGAGGGTGTTCAGCTCCTGCAGTTCGAGTTCGAGCGCGGACTGCGCCTGGAGGTACTCGCGCATGACGGGGAGTTCGTGGAGCTCCTGCTGGGCGGACTGCAGCTCACGGAGGTCCTCGTTCGTCGCGTCGCCGGTCTGGCGGGCGAGCATGAACTCCTCGCGGATGGACTCGAACGTCTTCACCTGTTCCTGCGCCTCCTCGTCGCTCTCGACGGCCTCCTTCGCCTCGAGATAGCGCTGGTACTCCTCGGTCTCGGTGATGGCCTGCCCGAGTTTCGTGGCGAGGTCGGACACGCTCTCCTCGGCGTCGGTCGCAGCGGCGGACGTCTCGATGCTCATGCTCGCGCTTGGGTGCCGTGGATTAAAGGGTTGCCGGAAGGGGCACCGGCTCGCTCCGTCCGCGGGAGCGAGACGGAGACGCACGTCCCCGTGGGTTCGCGCTCCTCGACGCTGAAGGTGCCGTCGCGGTCGGCGACGAGCAGGCGGACGATCCACAGGCCGACTCCGCGGGAATGCGAAAGTGGGTCCTCCAGCTCCTGCCCGAGGACGGTGCGCTCGAGTTGGGGGAGCCCCGGGCCGTCGTCCTCGATGGTGAGTCGTAGCTGGTCGCTGTCGGTGCGGAGCCGCACGGTTATCTCGACGCCCTCCTGTCCGTGTTTCGCTGCGTTCTCGAGTAGCTCCACGGCGATGGTCTCGGCTCGCGCGGAGACCACGGGGGGTGACCGCTGGAGGTCGAGCTGGATCGTCGCCTCGGGGAACCGCTCGCGCAGGTCGACCCGGAGCGCCTCGATGAACGTCGCGAGGTCGTCACCGTCGGAGGGCCCCCGGTCGCGGGTCATCCGGCTCGTCTTCTCGCTGAGCCGGACGAGCCGCTCCGACTGCTCGATGATGGTGTTGACGTAGGGGCGACACTCGGGAGGGACGTCGTCGTCCAGCAGCTCCGCGTAGCCGAGGAGGATGTTCGACACCGTCCGGATGTCGTGGCGCATCACGCGCTGGAGCACGCTCACCTGCTGGAGGTTCCACTGCAACCGCTGTTCGTACTGTTCTCGTTGGGCGATGTCGTGGGAGAGGAGCAGATACAACACGATCGCGGTGAAGCCGACGAACGCGACCCCCTTCCAGAGCTGGACGGTCGGTTGTGCGGACGGGGGGACCACGGCCGCGACGATCGCATCCGAGGTGAGAAGCCAGAGGAGCCCCACGGCCAGATACGCCGTGACGATACGTGTCGGCGTGCGAACACGAAGTGATTTCCCCCACATAGCAGTGTCTCGGGTCATGAATTCTCCCGACGGGTCATAACTTTATGCACAATGTATCTAGCAACAATCTCGGGAGGGCGTGGGGGTTCGAGGGTCGCTGGCACGCCTCACCCCGGAAGCACGGACGTTATACGGCGTGACTCGCAAGGGCAGGTAATGAGCCAACAGTCGGAGTACGGTGAGGGAGACCTCACGCGGACGGGGATGGCCCTCAAACACGACCGCACGTGGGACTACGAACTCGACCGCATCGCCGAGGCGGTCGAGGAACGCGACGCGACGAAGGTGGGCCTCCAGTTCCCCGAGGGGCTCAAGCGCCGCGGCCCGGCCGTCGCCGACGACCTGCGGACGCTGCTCCCCGACGACGTGCAGGTGATGATCTCGGGCCAGCCCTGCTACGGCGCCTGCGACCTCGATACGTTCCTCATGCGCCGGACGGACGTGTTCGTCCACTTCGGCCACTCCCCGATGAAGGAGTCTGACAAGATCATCTACGTTCCCCTCTTCTCGAACGTGGCGGTCACCCCCATCATGGAGGAATCCCTCGATTCGCTCGCGGACCCCGCAGAGGACCCGGACGTCGGGCTCGTCACCACCGCCCAGCACATGAACAAGTTCGACGAGATGCGCGAGTGGCTCGAAGACCGCGGGTTCACCGTCCACACGCGCCGCGGCGACGACCGACTCACCCACGAGGGGCAGGTGCTCGGCTGCAACTACGCCTCCGCGGACATCGACGCCGACCAGATCTTGTATGTGGGTGGCGGGAAGTTCCATCCCCTCGGGCTGGCGATGGAGCACCCCGACAAGAACGTCGTCATCGCCGACCCCGTGAACAACGTCGTCACCATCGCCGACACGCGGAAGTTCATGAAACAGCGCTACGCTTCGGTTCACAAGGCGATGGACGCCGAGACGTTCGGCGTCATCTTCTGTACCAAAATCGGGCAGGGACGCTGGGAGATCGCCCAGGAGATCGTCGAGAACAACGAGAACGCGTATCTCATCACGATGGACGAGGTCACGCCCGACCGCCTGACGAACTTCGGGCTCGACGCCTACGTGAACACGGGCTGTCCGCGCATCACGACCGACGACGGCCCGCAGTTCAAGAAACCGATGCTCACGCCCCAGGAGTATAAGATCGCCATCGGCGAGGAGCCGCTGGAGAGCCTCGAGTTCGACACCTTCCACGGGACGTGGTGACGCTCGTTTTGAAGCGACTGTTCCCGAAACGAACCCAGTTCGCCACTAGTCGTCGCTGACTGCTGGGGTCGCGTGATTAGATTGATTCGTCGCTGGGCCGGGGTCACGGAGTGCGAGAGCCGCGATTCCAGAGAGGAGGGCGAGCACCCCCCCGAGCTGGAAGGTAAGCGACCAGCCGACCTGGGTGACGACCCATGCGGCGACGGCCCCACCGAAGACGCCACCCCACATCTTCCCGGAGTAGAGCAGGGCGTAGTTCGCCGAGGAGTTCGACTCGCCGTAGTAGTCTGCAACGAGGCTGGGGAAGAGTGTGTACTGTGGGCTCCAGAAGAACGTCGCGAGAACGACGGCCGCGAGGAAGCCGACAGTCGTTCCGGTCTGACTGAACCCGACGACAGCGAACAGCCCAAGTCCGCAGAGGCTGAAGGAGGCGGCCATCGCCAGTCGGCGGTTGAGCCGGTCGGAGAGCTCACCCAGGACGAGCCGACCGATACCGCCCGCGACGGGGAGAAGCGTCGCCGACGCGGTGGCCGTAACCGCATCCAGCTGCATCGCCTGCGCGAAGGAGACGATTTTGGCAGTCAACATCAGCCCCGCGCCGCTGACGGCGACGAACATCCCGTACATCAGCCAGAACTGCCAGGTACCGAGCATCGTCCGCCAGTGGTAGTCACGGGCTGTATCGCCACCGTCGGCCTCCGCCGCAGTCACTTGATCGGCCTTCCGGGCGTCGTACCACGACTGCGGTGGGTCACGGAGGACGACTGCCGCGACGAGGATGGCGATGCCGATGACGAGGCCCATGTTCTGAAGTACCGCATCGTACGCGCCCGTCGTGGCGTTCGCACGGACGTAGGGAACGAAGAACGCCGCTCCGCCAGCGAACGCCATCGTCCCGACGCCGGTCGTGAACCCCTTGCGGTCTGGGAACCACTTCAGCGCCGTGTTCACGGAAATCGTGTAGACGATACCGACGCCGAGAGCCCCCACCGAGTAGAGCAGATACAGCTGCCAGACTGCGGTGGCATACGAGAGCAGATAGTACGCGCCGCCAGCGAGACCCGCGGCGAGGAAGGTCAACAATCGTGGACCGTGACGGTCCCGCCACCAGCCGACGGGGAACTGCGAGCCGGACTGGACGATGACGAACAGCGTGAACACCAGTCCCAGCTGGGTCAGGGGGATATCGAGGTCTGCCGCCATCGGCCCCTCTATCGACGACCAGACGTACTGGTACGGGCTGACGACGGCCATCGCCAGGGCCGCGGCGACGACGAGCCACCACCGCGAGAAGCCGAGGTGGTCACGGGCACGTTCGTCGTAGGTGGTCTCTTCACTCATCTCAGTAGCCGATGGTCAGCCCGTCTTTGCGCGGATCGGTCGCCCCCGAGAGCGTTCCCGACTCGTTGCGGACGATCTGCGCCCCACCGAACTGGAGGCCAGGGAGGATGCGCACGTCGTGGCCCTTGCGGGCGAGTTTCGTCGGAATCCCCGATGCGATATGCTCCTCGACGGCGAGGCTCCCGTCCTCACGGTAGCGCCACCGCGGCTCGTCGAGTGCTTCCTGGAGACTCATCCCGTAATCGACGAGATTCGAGACGACCTGAACGTGCCCCTGTGGCTGCATGTAGCCACCCATCACGCCGAAGGCGGCCCAGTCGTCCTCGGCCAGACGGGCGACTGCGGGGATGAGCGTGTGGAAGGGCCGCTTCCCCGGTTCGAGCTTGTTCGGGTGCGACTCGTCGAGCGAGAACGAACTGCCACGGTTCTGGAGCGCGATGCCGGTCTCCCCAGCGACGAGACCGCTCCCGAAGCCAGCGAACCGGGAATTGATGTAGGAAACGACGTTCCCCTCGTCGTCAGCCACACACAGGAGCACCGTGTCGGCGTCCTCGGCGTTGGCGTTCGGCACGCCGAAGGAGACATCTTCGAGCCGCTCCGTCCCGATCTGCTCGGCGCGCTCCCTCGCGTACGATTTCGCGTTCAATTGCGGGATCTCCTCGTAGTTCGGGTCGGTGATGTAGCGGTGGCCATCGTGGAACGCGAGTCTCGTCGATTCCGCGAACTCGTGGACACGGTCAACGGAGTGGAGGTCGTACTCCCCCGCCTCGCGAGCCTGGGCGATGTTGAGCGCCTCGAGGGCGATGAGCCCTTGATTGTTCGGCGGTAGCTCGAACACTTCGACACCGTTGTACGTCGTGCTCACAGGGTCGAGGAACTCCGGCTCGAACGCCGCGAGGTCATCAACGGTGAGGAAGCCCCCCTTCGATTGGACCTCCTGAGCGATGGTCTCCGCAATGTGGCCCTCGTAGACGACATCCGCACCCTCCTGAGCGATGGCTTCCATCGTCGCACCGAGTTTCGGGAGCCGCATCGTCTCGCCCGCTTTCGGTGCGCGGTCGTTCAAAAGGTAGGCCTCACGGGCATGGGCGTCGGTGAACAGCTCTTCGGCGTACCCCCAGTGGCTCGCGATGACCTCGGTGACGGGGTAGCCGTCCGTCGCGTAACGGATGGCAGGGTCGAGCACCTCCGAGAGTGTGAGCCGTCCGAGCTCCTCGACAGTCGTCTCCCAGCCCCGGGCAGTACCGGGAACGGTGACCGTGTGCGGCCCGGTGTCGGGCATCTCCACGTCCGCCGGGTCGGTGTCCGTTCCGTCCGCGACCGCCGCTCGGACGGTCTCGACCGTCGCCTCTGCGGGTGCACCCCCGCAGCTGCGCATCGCACCGACGTCACCGTCGGCAGTGCGGTAGAGGCCGAAAACGTCACCACCGATGCCGGTACTCGTCGGTTCGACGACGTTCAGTACGGCCGCGGTCGCCACGGCGGCGTCGAAGGCGTTGCCACCGCGCCGAAGCGTTTCGATGCCCGCTTGCGCTGCCAGCGGCTGGCTCGTCGAGACGACCCCTCGCTGGCCATAGACGGTCGACCGGCGAGAGTTGTACTTGTCGAGATCTCCCATATACCGTAACCAATCGGATACACCGGCTAAAACCGACAACCGAATCAATTTGGGTGGTGATATAGCCTCCACCGACTCAGAGATACCATCATGACGTTCTCCATCTGCGTCCGTGAGGAGACGACCGACGGTCCCGTCTTCGGTGTCGCCGTCGCGACCGATGCACCCGCAGTCGGCGCGTTAGCCCCGTGCATCTCCCACAAGGGAGTCATCAGCACGCAAAGCTTCGTCAACGTTCGACTCGGACGACGAGGCGTCGAACTGCTCTCGGACCTCGCCGTCGACGACGCCCTCACAGGCCTGCTCGCACAGGACGACCACAGTGCCCTCCGGCAGGTCCACGGACTCGACTATCGGGGCGAGGCCTTCGCGTTCACCGGGACGGACTGTGATGGCTGGTGTGGACATGAGGTCCGCGAGGACGAGGGTATCACTGTCGCGGGCAACATGCTCGCCACCGGGGAGACGCTCCCGGCGGCTATCGATGCGTACCAGTCTACCGACGGACAGCTCGGCGAGTGTCTCATTGCGGCACTCGCAGCTGGCAAGGAGGCCGGTGGCGACAAGCGCGGACACACCTCCGCAGTCCTGCGAATCAAAGCGCCCGAAACCACCATCTACCACGACCTCCGGGTGGACGAACACGAAACACCGATTACTGAGTTACGGCGCGTGTACGACGCCGCTCGGGAGGCCAGCGAGCAGTTCACGGAAGCGAAGAAGTCGCGGATTTTCGACTGAGACGGCGTGCGCTACTCGACGCGGTGACACGCCGCCGTGTGGGCGGCATCGACCGCGACCGTCTCAGGCACTTCACCCGCACAGGGTGAGGGGAACGCCTCCTCGACGAGCCGCGCCGCCCGATCCTCGTCACCCGCGACGACGGCCGCGGTCGCCTCCTCGATGACTGTAACCGCGTCTGCCGGAAGGTCACCACGACTTCCCGTGAGCGTCCCGCCGATGAGATACTCGACGATGTGGTCATCGTCGGAAGGGTGGCCTTCCGCCTGGAGTCGCTCCTTCGCCGCCTCGGGGTCGAGATCGCCCGCGACGACTCGCGTGCGGTAGCTGAACGCCCGACGGAACGCCTCGTCCGAACCTGGCCAGTCGGCTGGCGGGACGACCTTCGGACAACGCGTGTGGAAGCGGCAGCCGGACGGTGGATTCAGCGGGCTCGGCACCGTCCCCTTCAAAAGGATACGGTCGGTCCGGGCCGCCGGGTCGATGCGTGGCACGGCCGACAGCAGCGACTGCGTGTACGGATGCTGTGGGTTCTCGAACAGTTCGTCGGTCGGTGCGGTCTCGACGATCTCGCCGAGATACATCACCGCGACGCGGTCCGCGAGATAGCGGACGACAGAGAGGTCGTGGGTAATGAACAGTAGCGAGAGGTCCAGCTCGTCCTGGAGCTCCTGCAGGAGATTGAGAATCTGCGCCTGCACGCTCACGTCGAGCGCGGAGACTGGTTCGTCGGCGATGATGAGATCCGGCTCCAGCGTCAGTGCACGGGCAACCCCCACGCGCTGCTGTTGGCCACCGGAGAACTGCTTCGGATACCGGTCGAGCTGGTTGGCCTTCAGCCCGACGCGTTCGAGCAGTTCGCGGGCCAGTTCAGTCCGCTCGGCGTCCGAGTCACCGATGCCGTGGACCTCCATCGGCGCTTTCAGGATCTGTCCCACTGTCTGTCGCGGATTGAGCGACGCCAGCGGGTCCTGGAACACCATCTGGATATCCCGGCGATAGGGGCGCATCTCCCGGGCCGAAAGCCCCGTCAGCTCCGTCCCGCGATAGCGGACGCTCCCGGCCGTCGCCTCGTGGTGCTGCAGCAGGGTGCGACCAAGCGTACTCTTCCCGCAGCCGGACTCGCCGACCACGGCCAGCGTCTCTCCTTCGTGTACCGTGAGATCGACGCCGTCAACGGCCTTCACCGAGGCGTTCCCGCCGAGCAGTCGATCGACCAGGCTGTCGGACTGCGCGAAGTGTTTCTTCAGTCCCCTCGCTTCGAGGACGACCTCTCCCGTTCCGTCCGCGGTTGCTGGTGTCTCAGTCATCTGTTGCTGACCCGTTCCGCTCATAGCTGCACCTCCGATGGGCCACGTCGCAGACAGGCCGCCTCGTGACCCTCCGCACCGACCTCGCGGAACTCCGGGTCGGTCTCGAAACACTCGCGTTCCGCTTCGGGACACCGTGGCGCGAAGTGACACGCGTACGGGATGTCGATGAGGTCCGGGACGTTCCCCTCGATAGGGGTAAGACGGTCCCCCGGCGCATCCAGTCGCGGCGTGCTCGCGATGAGTCCTTGGGTGTAGGGGTGCCGTGGGTTTTCGAACAGTTCGCGGGCTGTTGCCCGTTCGACGATCTTCCCAGCGTACATGACCGCGACCCGATCACACACCTCCGAAACGACAGCGAGGTCGTGGGTGATAAGCAGGATGGAGGTGTCGAACTCGTCTTTCAGCTCGCGCAGCTCGTCGAGGATCTGTGCCTGTACGGTTACGTCGAGCGCGGTGGTCGGCTCGTCAGCGATGAGGAGGTCCGGCTCACACGAGAGTGCCATCGCAATCATCGCGCGCTGGCGCATCCCGCCCGAGAATTCGTGGGGATAGTCGCTCGCGCGACTCTCAGCCTCGGGAATTTCGACGGTTTCGAGCATCTCGATGGCGCGCCGCCACGCCTCGCTGTTCTTCGTCGCTCCGAGCAGTTTGCGCTTCAACTCCGCGGACAACGAGACCGACTCTCCGACCGACTGGTGGAGCCGAACCGTCTCGGCGATCTGCTCGCCGACCGTCAGCGTCGGGTTGAGGCTGTTCATCGGGTCCTGAAAGATCATCGACAGCCGACCGCCCCGGAGCGATTCGAGCGCTCTATCGGACTTTTGACGGAGTGATTCGCCGTCGAGGCGGATGTCGCCAGCGACGATCTCTCCGGGGTGATCGACGATACCCATGAGGCTCTGGGCGAAGACGCTCTTGCCACTCCCCGATTCGCCGACGAGCCCGACGATCTCACCTCGCTCGACCGTGAGGTCGACGCCATCGACGGCCATCACGGTTCCACGAGCTGTGGGGAACTGGGTACGCAAGCCATCGACTTCGAGGAGACGGTGGTCGGTCATCGCGCCTCCACCTCCCCTTCATCGATGTCGAAGGCATCGCGCAGCCCGTCACCGAACATGTTGAACGCGAGGACGGTCACCATGATGGCGAGGCCGGGCATGACCGAGATCCACCACGCCTCGCTGATGAACTGCCGACCGTCCGAGAGTAACAGCCCCCACGTCGGCGTCGTCGGCTTGACGCCGAGCCCGAGAAACGACAGCCCGGCCTCGGCGAGAATCGCCAATGGCAGCATCAGCGTCGCCTGCACGATGAGCGGGGCGACCGCGTTCGGGAGGATCTCCTTCACCATGATGCGCACGTCGGACATGCCAACTGTCTGGGCGGCCATGATATACTCCTCTTCGCGTATCGAGAGCACCTCTCCCCGGATGAGCCGGGCGAAATCGTCGATGTAGGCGATCCCGATGGCGATGACGACGTTGACGACGCCCAACCCCCCTGAGAGAGCGATAATGGCGACGCCGAGGATGAGTTCGGGGAACGCCCACTGGAAGTCGACGTATCGCATCAGCAGGCTATCGATCCACCCGCCGTGGTAGCCAGCGAGGATACCGATAGTAGTGCCGAACGTGAAGGCGACGGCGAGCGTCGCGAGCGCGACGAGCAGCGAGACCTGTGCGCCGTAGATGAGGCGTGTCAGGATATCGTGGCCGAACGAGTCGGTGCCGAGCGGGTGGAAGACACGCTCCAGTTCGCCGTCACCGTCGAAGTCACCCTGTGAGTACGTCCCCGGCTCCTTCATGAACCCGAACGTCTGTTCCTCGCCGTAGGGGGCGAGATACGGGGCGAACGCGGCGGTGAGGACGAACAACACGATGACGACCGCGCCGAACAGTGCCATCCGATCGCCGAGAATCCCCTCGACGAGGCGCTGACGGGTGCTCTTGAACTCCTCGACGGCCTCGGACTCTTCGTACTCCGGTGGCACTTCACCGGGGCCGTAGGTGCCACGGTTCTCACCGAAGCCCGAGCTCACGCAGCGTCACCTCCGTAGCGGATTCGGGGGTCGATGGCGGTGTACGCCAGATCGACTGCGAGATTCGTGAACACCAGCACCGCGGAGACGAGCAGGATGACCACCTGCGTCACCGGATAGTTCCGGTCGAGCATCGAGTCCACGAGGAGGCGGCCCAGTCCCTGAATTCCGAAGACGAGTTCGACCGTGACACTCCCGACGAGCACGAGCGCGAGCTGGATGCCCGCGACCGTGACGACGGGGATGAGCGCGTTCTGCAGGGCGTGTTTGTAGAGACGTACTCTGGAGCTGACCCCCTTGGCGAGTGCCGTCTTCATGTACGGCTCGTCGAGCACTTCGAGCAGTGACGAGCGCATCATCCGCATGACGACGGCTCCGTACGGGAGCCCCACCGCAATGCCGGGCAGGAGGATGCTCTCCAGCCACGGCACGACACCTTCCGAAAGCGGCGTGTAGCCGAACACGGGCAGGAGGTCGAGCCAGACTCCGAAGACGAGCGCGAGCAGGATGCCAACGAAGAAGGCGGGCATCGAGAGGCCGAGGAACGCCGCCACAGTGGCGAGATAATCGATCGGTTCGCGTTTTCTGGTCGCGCTGACGATGCCAGCTGGGATGGCTACCCCGAGGCCGACGACGACGGCGACAGCGCCGATGGAGACCGTCCGCGGGGCCGCTTGGACGACGATGTCGGCCACCGGCTGGCTCGAGGTGAGACTCTGGCCGAACTCGAACGTGATGAGATCGACCATCCAGTCGCTGTACTGGACGTACCACGGGTCGTTGAGCCCGAGCTGCTCGCGGAGTGCTCGCTTTGCCTTCGGTGTCGCCTCCTGGCCCAGCATCGTTGCAACCGGGCCACCGGGGATGGCGCGGAGCCCGAAGAACACCGTCGTCGCGACGAGCCACATGATGAAGACCGCGTGTGCAACCCGTTTGAGGATGTACCGACGCATCCTATCGGTTCACGACGACCCGAGAGAGGTCGCGCATGAAGGGGATATGCGTGAAGTTCGACACCGCGTCGGTGTAGGCGGCGATGTCGTTCTGGTGGACGAGGTAGGCGTGCGGGACCTGCTGGATGAGGCGGTCTTCGAGCTGTTGGAGGATCTCTTTCCGTTCCTCGCGGTCGAGTGCCCGGCGCTGTTCGTCGAGCAGCTCGTGGACCTGCTGGTCCTCGTAATCCGTCCAGTTCCAGACCCCGTCCTCGTCGGGGAGTCGGTAGAAGTTCCACAGCGACTGGTCGGGGTCGGGGTCACCGACGCTGCCGCTGATCGTGGTGTCGTAGTCGAGCTTCGCGTACCGGTCCCAGTACGTCGATGACGTGACCTGCTCCAGTTCGACCTCGAATCCGGCGGCGTTGAGCTGCTGGCGCATCGCCTTTGCCGCGCGGGTGTCGCCCTGGGTGACGAGGATACTGAAGCTCTCGCCGGCGATGCCTGCTTCCTCGATGAGCTGTTTCCCGGCTTCGGGGTCGTACGACTGGTCGTCGGGTTTGTCCTCACGATACACCCAGTTGGTCGCTTTGTTGATCGGGCCCTTCGCGGGTAGTGCGTTCCCGAAGTAGGCTGTCTCGACGAACTTGTCGTTGTCGATGACCTTCGCGATTCCCAGCCGCGCCTTCCGTGAGCTGAAGATATCACGCCGTTGGTTCATCGCGAGCCCGTACCAGTTGACCCCGGGGGCGATGGATGCTGTGACGCTCTCCGTCTGTTTGATGCGGTCGAGGTTCTGCAGGGGAATGAGGTTCGCGAAGTCGATATCACCACTCCGAAGCGCGTTGACGAGCGTCGCGGCCTCCGGAATCGTCTCGATATCGATGCCATCGACGTAGGGAAGCTGGGTGCCGTCCTCGTCGGTTTCGAAGTAGTCCTCGTTGGCGTCAAGGACGAGCTTCGAGCCCACATCGTGCTCGACGATTTTGAACGGGCCCGTACCGACGGGCTTCGTCTTGTACGCTTCCGCGCCCATCTCCTCGATGGCTGTCTTCGAGACGATGGTCGCGGCTCGCCCCGGACCACGGGTCAGATAGATGAGAGCCGGAGCCATCGCCTGTTCGAAGTTGAGCGTCACCGTGTAGTCGTCCTCGACGACGACACCGTCCTCGTCAAGTGGCTTCAGCGTTCCGAGCTTCGAGGCGGCCGGTGCCTCCTCAGTGATGGTTCGTTCGATCGTGTACCGGACGTCCTCTGCGGTGAACGCATCACCGTTGTGGAAGGTGACTCCCTCACGCAGCTCAAAGCGAATGGTCTTGCCGTCGTTTTCGACGGTCCAGTCCTTGGCCAAGTCGCCACGGATGGTCAGGTCCTTTTGAAGCGTCACCAGCCCGTTGAAGACGTTGGCAGCGACCTGGAAGTACTGGCCAACGCTGATGTAGGGTGGGTCAAGCACATCGATACTGCCGGTGAACCAGCCCGCACGGAGTCGCCCACCGGTGGACGGCTCGCCCGCAGGCTCGTCCGAGGGACTCCCACTACCGCCACTGCCGTCGCCGCCACCGGAGCCGTCGGCGTCTCCGTCACCACCACTACCACCAGTACAGCCCGCAAGGCCAGTAATCCCTGCTGTGCCGAGCAGTTTTACGGCCGTCCGCCGGTCGATTGTCGGTCCGCTCAGAGCTTCGTCAGTGAACTCCCTCGTCTCGTCAGGGGTCTTCATTACAGAACGAAGTATGAGAATATGTACCAAATAGGGACCCCCGAATATATTTGGCCATCAGCCAACAACCATGTATGGCCGCAACGGCCGGTAATACATGCGAGAAGTAACGCTGCTCATCAGGCACCACGGTGAACCCGAGAGTGATGTGAGTGCCGACTATCCGGAGGTGACACTTCGATCCCGGTCGTCGATGACGGGACGGACCGCGAACCGCAAGCGAATTATCGAAGTCTCCGGGCCTTCGAGAGTCATTCCGGAGTTCCTCGACGCGTTCGAACAGACGGATCCGATCGTCGCACTCGAACCCCTCTCACCCCTCGACCGTTCGCGCGTCTACGTCGCGATGACGTACGACGCCTACCAGTGGGACAGCATCTCTGAGCGGTTATCCGATATGGAGATCCACTACCGAAACGGCACTACCATAACAGCTGGTTGGGAACGGTGGACGCTCTATCTTGAGGAAGACGACGACCTCGGAGGGATCCGCGACTCGCTGGAGGCAACCGGAAACGAGACCGAGCTCGTCCGAACCGTCGAACTCAAGGAGATGCACGCCCCAACCCAGATCGACATATTCGAGCTCGTCGAGGAACTCACCGCTCGCCAACGGGAGGTACTGACACTGGCTATCAGGGAAGGCTACTACGAGTCCGGCCGCGATACGTCGATCGAGGCGCTCGCCGAGCAGGTCGGTATCGCCCCGACGACCGCGTGGGAGCATCTCAAACGGGCCGAAGGGAAGGTGATGGACGAGCTCTACGACTACCTCCAGTCCGTGCCCACTACGTAACGTGGGAAACAGTCTCCGGGTGACGACGCCGCGGTCGAGAAACAACTCGATGGCGTTACCACGGGATGTCGAGTCCCGCGACCAGTATCGCGGCCCGGTCGTACGGCGAGTCCATCTCTCCAGTTGCCCTCGGTCGCGCCGTCCCAGCCGCGTTGAACACCGAATCCACGAACGCCTCCCTGACAGCATCGTTCTCGAACAGGCCGTGGAGATACGTTCCGAGAACAGGGCCGACCGCCGCGCTCTCGG
Source organism: Natronomonas sp. EA1 (assembly GCF_051195035.1). Lineage (NCBI taxonomy): Archaea > Methanobacteriati > Methanobacteriota > Halobacteria > Halobacteriales > Natronomonadaceae > Natronomonas > Natronomonas sp. EA1. The sequence goes on along the minus strand of NZ_JBNTJV010000001.1, from coordinate 518,170 downwards.
GGCCGAACGGTTGGGCGAGGTCTGCATCCGAGACGGTCCGTCCCATGTGAATTTCGTATCCCGACGCGTCGCCCTCCTCGCCGGTGAGAAACCCCCCGGCTGAGACCGTGACGGCGGTCTCGACCACTCGCTTGTCGTGTTCGAACCGCGTCTCGACGGGGAGCAGACCGATCCCCTCGACCTCGTCCTCGTCGCCGGTCCCCTCCACCGCGGCGTTGGTGATGCGTTCCCCGAGCATCTGGTACCCCCCACAGAGCCCGACGACCGGCCCCTCGAACGCGCGGAGGCGGTCGGTGAAGCCGGCCTCGTGGAGCGCCAGCAGGTCGTCGACGGTGTTCTTCGTGCCGGGGAGGACGATGGCATCGAGGTCATCCAGCGCGGCACCGAGCGGCAGGTATGCCACCCGGACCCCCGGCTCGCGACTCAGCGGCTCGAAATCGGTGAAGTTGGAGATGTGAGGGAGCCGCGGGACGCCGACGGTGACGGCGCGCTCGTCCTGGACCCCGTCCTCGTCCCCGACCACCGCCCGCTCGCCCTCGGCCGGGAGGGAGACGCTGTCCTCCTCGGGCAGGCCGGGGTCGTCGTACGGGAGGACACCGAGGACGGGAACGCCCGTCCGGGCTTCGAGGTCCGCGATACCCGAATCGAGGAGCGAGGGGTCGCCGCGGAACTTCGTGATCATCACCCCGCAGACGCGCTCGCGGAGGTCCGCGGGCATGAGTTCCAGCGTGCCGTAGAGACTGGCGAAGACGCCGCCGCGCTCGATATCCCCCAAAAGAAGGATCTCGGCATCGGCGAACCGCGCGGTCTCCACGTTCGCCAGATCGCGGTCGTGGAGGTTTATTTCGGCGATTGAGCCCGCGCCCTCGGCGACGACGACATCGTGGTCCGCGGCGAGCCGATCGTAGGACGCCTCGGCCGCCTCGCGGGCGCGGTGCCACCCCTCCTCGTAGTACTCCCCGGCCGCGACGTTCCCGACCGCCTGACCCTGGATGACGAGCTGGCTCTCCCCGTCTCCTCGGGGTTTGAGCAGGACGGGGTTCATGTCCGTCGTGGGCGCGACGCCCGCGGCGCGGGCCTGCGTGTACTGCGAGACGCCGATCTCGCCCCACTCGCCGTCCGAGGAGACGACGGCGCGCGCGTTGTTGCTCATGTTCTGCGCTTTGAACGGCGCGACGGAGACGCCCCGGTCGGCGAGCAGCCGGCACAGGCCGGCGACGACGGTGCTCTTGCCGACGTGGCTCGCGGTCCCCGCGACGAGCAGCGTTCTGGTCACTGGTCGGTGATTCGCGGCCGAGGGGAAGGGCATTTCGCCCGAGCCGAGTGAGACGGGGCGGTCGGACGCCTTCCTGACGTGCGGGTCGCTACGCAAGTCGGAGTGTCTACAGGCTGTGATGTTCCGAGAGGCCCAACAGTCATGACCCCTCCCGCGTAACCCTCGCGCATGACTGACACCCCCGACGACCGGTTCGTCGAACTGTACAGACGGTATCTCGGGGAGCCGGAACGCGAACTCGACGTGTATCTGGGCTTCGGGCTCTTCTTCGGCGGCTTCGCGCTCGGCATCCTCGGGCTCGTCCTGTTCGCGGTCGAACAGACGCTCACCCCCGGCGACCTCTTCTGGGTCCGCGAAATCGCCTACTCGGTCGGCGCGCTCGGGCTGCCGACCCTGCTCGTCGGCGTGACGGTCCTGTTGCCCGTCGACCGCCGGGCGTCGTACGCGGCCGCGGTGGGGCTCGTGGTCTGTCTCGCGGCCATCGCCTTCTTCGTCTCCGTCTATCCGAGCCAGTGGAACGTGCAGGGCTCGGACTTCTCGCTGCAGGGGGTCGTCATCTACGCGGTGGGGCTCGTCACCGTCATCGCCTCCACCGGCGCGGCGCTCGTCTCGTATCACGTCGAGCGGGTCTCCGGCGGGCCCGCCGCTGCGGGTGAGGGGAGCGGTGCGGACGACGGCCTCGACGAGGAGGCCACGGCCGCGCAGGTCGAACGCGACATCGAGGAGGCGATGAAGGGCTCCGATATGTCGTGGGGTGGCGTGAAGAAGACCGAGACGAAACGGCTACAGATCAACCCCGAGTTCGACGACGTGGACAGCTCTTCGTTCAAGAAGACGCAGGCGAAGACGCACAGAGGGGAGGGGGTCGACGACGCGCTCAACGCACTGAAGGGGCTGAAAGGCGGGGAGAAGCGCGAGGCCCGCAGTTCGGGGACGACGGACGACCAGGCGGCGGCGCTACGGGAACTCCGGCAGAAACAGCGCGAACAACAGGAACAACAGAAGCAGGGCGGGTTCTTCGCGCGGCTGAAGGCGATGCTCGGACTGTAGCCACGCGGCTATTTTTTCACCTGTTCGTTCTCATAAATAACTATTTGAAGCGTACCTTTATGCCCCCCGGCGTGTCCCTATTCCGCATGGCACGAGGCATTGACGTCGGTACCATGAACCTGGTATCGGCCCGACAGGAAGGCAACGAGACCGTCTTCGTCCAGCAGCGAAACTCCTTCGTCGAGATCGAGTACTCCGATATGGCAGAGCGGATGCTCTCCCGCTCCGACGTCCTCCACATCCGCAAGGGTGACAAGGTCTATGTGGTCGGAGACGACGCGCTGAACTTCGCGAACATCTTCAACCGCGAGACCCGCCGCCCGATGAAACAGGGGGTGCTCTCCTCCGACGAGAAGAGCGCCATCCCGATGATGAAGCTCATCATCGAGCAGGTCATCGGCGAGCCCTCCCGACCCAACGAGCGCGTCTACTTCTCGACGCCGGCGGACCCCATCGACTCCGATATGAACACGCTGTATCACCAGAAGACGCTGGAGTCGTTCCTCGGCGACATGGGATACAACCCCGAGCCGATCAACGAGGGGATGGCCGTCATCTACTCCGAGCTCGCGGACAAGAACTTCACGGGGCTCGGCATCTCCTTCGGTGCGGGGATGACGAACGTCTGTCTCTCCTACTACGCCGTCCCGGTCATGACGTTCTCCGTCGCCCGCGGTGGCGACTGGATCGACGAGCAGGCCGCGAACGCCACCGGTCGCTCCGTCGACAAGGTCACCTCCATCAAGGAGGAGGACTTCCGGCTCGACTTCAAGACGGACGCCGGCGGTGTCGAGGGCGCCCTCGCCATCTACTACGACAACCTCCTCGATTACGTCATCGAGAACATCGCCCGCGAGGTGAACGACGAGGACGTCGAGGAGGGCCTCGACGTGCCCGTCGTCGTCACCGGTGGGACCTCCTCGCCGGCCGGCTTCGAGGAGCTGTTCGAGGAGCGCTTCGAGAAGGCGGACATCCCCTTCAGCATCTCCAGCGTGCGCCGTGCCCGCGAACCGCTCTACTCCGTCGCCCGTGGCGCGCTCGTCGCCTCCCGAACGGAGGAGGAAGACGAGGAGGCAGAGGACGTAGAGGCAGAGGTCGACATCGAGGCGGACGGCGAGGGCGAGTAGTCAGATCCCGGTCTCCACTGCGACGTCCTTCCGTTTTTCACCCGCGGAGCCACCGCTCTCGCTCACTCCTCGACGCGTCGGATGGCCGGCTCCGGGACCCACCGGATGGCGGGCGTCGGGTCCGTGTCGTTCGCTTCCTCCGTGTCGTCGCGCACCCCAGAAACATCCGTGTCCTTCGTATCCTCAGAATCGTCCGAGTTCGTCTCGGCCGACGTCTCCTCGCCGGTGATCTCCGCTGCGGCCCGCTTCACCGCATCCAGCGGTACCGACCCGTCTTCCTCGCCGTCCACTCGGCGACCCTTCTCGTTGAACCGTCTGATGGCGTCGGCCCACGACTCGACCGGGCGGAGTTCGCTCCGGTGTTCGACGGGGACGCCGACGTAGCCACAGCGGTCACAGCCGTAGGCGACCCGGTCGCGAAACTCGTAGCGGTCGAGTGTCGACGCACAGCGCGGGCAGTCCATACCCCGAGTATCCGGGTCGGGGGTGATAAAGGCTCAGTCGTCCGCCGTGGCGGCCTCGCTCGCGGGGACGACGGGGGCGGCCGCGAGCTGGCGGGCTGCGACCTGCACGGCCAGCCGCGACCGGTCGTTGTACGCGTGCGCCGCGTCCCACGCTTCGGCGAGCGCGGCCTCGTCCGCGACCCCGCGGAGGGTGATCGTGGTTCCCGTGGCGTCGATATCGAGGAGGAGGTACGCACAGGGGAACGAGGAGAGCGCGGGGGCGACGATCTGCGAGACCCCGCCGGGGACGGTCGCGGGAACGACCGCGGGGATGTGGAGGTGTCCCGAGACGTGGAGCGGGACGCCGGCGTCGGCGAGTTCTCGTTCGACCTCGGTCGCGGTCCACATCGGATAGGAGCCCCGCCACGGCGGGACGCCGAGCCCGTCGAGGTTGTGGTGCGAGACGGCGATGTCCACGCCGTCGAGGTGCGTCAACGTCGGCGGGGAGGCGAGTCGCCCGCCCTCCTCGGGGCTGTAGCCTGCCGACGCGAACCCCGCCACGGTGAGGTCGTCGATGGCGGTCGGCCCGCGGTCGAGCCACGGCAGCTCGACACCCTCCTTCGTGTCGTGGTTGCCGGGGACGCCGACGACGGGGAACGAAAGAGAGCCGAACAGCTCCGCCGCGACCGCGTGGTCGTCCGGGTGGCCGTCCTTCGTCAGGTCGCCTGCGAAGACGACGCCGTCCGGGTGGGTCTCCGCGAGGTCCGCCACGGCCGTCCGGAGGCGCTCCTCGGTGCGGTGAAAACACTTCCAGCCACCCTCGTGCCGGGTCGAGAGATGCGGGTCCGAGAGCACCGCGAGCCGCGTCGGCTCCGTGGAGACGGGGGCGGGGAGTCGGCCGAGGACGCGCTCCTCGCCGCGGGTGGGCATCCCGGCAGGAAGGGGCTGGTCGGGGACGGGCTGGCCGGCGAGGTGGGCCTCGAGCGCGGGGGCGTCGAAGCCGGGGTTCGCGGCGTTCACAGCGTAGCTATCGGACCGGTCGGTATGAGCGCTTCGTGGGGTTTGCTAGCACTACAGGTGACCGAAGCTCTCGCGGAGCCCGTCGGCGATGACGGCGAGGCCGTCCTCGGCGCGGTCGAGTTCGTCCGTCATCGAGACGAAGCCGTGGATCATCCCGTCGAACTTCTCGAAGGTGACGTCGACGCCGGCGTCCGCGAGCCGGTCGGCGTACGCCCGCCCCTCGTCGCGCAGGGGGTCGAACTCCGCGGTGATGACGCTGGCGTCGGGGAGCCCCGAGAGGTCGCGGGCCAACAGCGGGGCGAGATAGGCGTTCCGGGCGTGGACCTCGTCCTGCACGTAACAGGCGTAGTAGTCCTCACAGGAGGCGCGTTCGAGGAGGTACCCCTCGGCGTTCTCCTCGTAGCTCTCGAACTCGTGGACGCGCGGGGAGGCGACGGCGGGGTAGATGAGCCCCTGGTGGTCGATGTCGGGGCCGTCGCGGTCGCGGGCCATGAGCGAGATGGCCGCGGCGAGGTTCCCGCCCGCGCTGTCGCCCGCGACGGCGAGCTGGCCGTTCCCCTTCACGTGCGCCCCGTGCTCGTCGGCCCACTCCAGTGCGGCGTAGGCGTCGTTGACCGCCGCGGGGAACGGGTGTTCCGGGGCGAGCCGGTAGTCCACGGAGAGGACGATACACTCCGCGCGGTTGGCGATGACCCGGCAGACGTTGTCGTGGGTGTCGAGGCTCCCCGCGGTCCAGCCGCCGCCGTGGTAGAACACCGTGATGGGCGCTTCCCCCTGTGGGCCGTAGAGCCGCACCGGGAGCTCACCGGCCGGGCCCGGAATCGTGAACTCGTCGGTTCGGGGGACCTCCTCCACCTCCTTCCCGCCGAAGAAGGTCTCCAGCCGGTCGCGTTTGCTCGCCGGCGAGAGCGTGTAGGAGGGCGGTGCACCGAGGTCCGCGAGGAACTGGAGGAGCGCTTCTGCCTGTGGGTCGAGTTCGCGCATGGTCCCTCCTCACACACCGGCCACTTCACTCTATCCGAGGAATAACTACTGTGCATACACAAAGCTATTAGTATGTCCATGGAGAATTGAGTTGCAAGATGAGTGCCACGCCCGACCTCGAATCGACGGTCGCTTCCTGTCGTCCCGCGGACGCCGAACCCGTCGCCATCCCGGCCCACGCCCTCGAATCGACCGCCCCGGAGTACATCCGGGACCTGAAGTACGAACTCGCCTGCGAGGGGAAGCTCCCCGCGAGCCTGGAGCTCTCCGCGAGCTTCGAGGAGGACTGCTCGTTCGCCACCCAGTCGGAGGTCAAGCGCGTGCGAGAGCACGTCCGTGCGGCCGCCCTGCTCGGTGCGAGCCGGCTGGAGCTCACCGTCGAGGCCGTCGCCGACGAGGGGAAAGTCGAGCCCGCACTGGAGGCGGCCCGTGAACGCGCCCGCCGAGAGGGCGTCACACTCGCCGTCAGACGGGAATGACCCGCCAGCGGTTAGAACAGGAGCTGGCCGTCGTCGCGGGGTTCGACGACCCGCGACTCGACCTCGAACAGTACCACACGCCTCCGGACCTGGCGGCCCACATCATCCACACCGCCGACCTGCAGGGGGATATCGAGGACCGGACGGTACTCGACCTCGGCTGCGGGACGGGGATGCTGGCGCTCGGGGCGGCGCTGCGGGGCCCCGAGCGCGTCGTCGGACTGGACATCGACGCCGAGGCGCTCGGAACGGCCAGACAGAACGAGCGCCGCGTCGCCACGCGCACGGACATCGCGTGGGCTCGCGGCGACGCGGCCCGGGCCCCGTTCTGCGTCGAGGACGCGACCGTCGTGATGAACCCCCCGTTCGGCGCGCAGGCGGGGAACGAACACGCGGACCGGCGCTTTCTGGAGACGGCGAAGGCGCTCGCGAGCGTCTCCTACTCCGTCCACAACGCGGGCTCGCAGGCGTTCATCGAGGCGTTCGCCGCCGACAACGGTGGCGAGGTGACCCACGCCTTCGCCGCGACGTTCGACCTCCCCCGGCAGTACGACCACCACACCGACGAGCGGCGCGAGCTCGAGACGGAAGTGTTCCGCATCGAGTGGGCCTAGTTGTACGTCTCCTTCTTCGCGACCCTGACTTTCGTCCCGTCCTCCACGGCGTAGAGCGTCCCCTTCTCGCGGACGAGCCGGAGCCCGTCGATCGTCGCCGACTCGTTTATCCCCGGCATCGGGGCGATCCCGCGCGTGACGTTCCCCGCGGTGACCCGGAGCTGGAAGCCCGTGTCGGCGGGGACGACGCTGACGTTCCGTCCCTGGATGACGGGCTCGGCCGTCGCCGGCGGCGACCGGTAGGCGAGCGTCGGGTCCTCACCGGGCTGTCGGAGGGTGACCCGGTAGGCCGTCGGCCCGCCGACGGTGGTCCAGCCGGTGCGGTTCACGACGACCGTCTCGCGCCAGCCCACTCCCCCGACACGGACCCGGGTCTCGCCCCGGAAGGCGAGTTCCGACTTCGAGACGGGTGACCACCAGATACCCCTCGCCTCGGAGGTGACGATGACGCCGCTCTCCGTGACCCCGGAGGCGTTGTAGAACGGGAGGTCGTAGGCGGCGACGAGCTGGTTCGCCGTCTCCTCCGCGTAGAAGACGGTGTAGTCACGAGCCTCGACGGTCGCGCCCTGTGGGTCCGTCTCCCCCACGGTGAGCAGGTTGTACGGGACGGCGACGAGCGAGAGCGCGAGGAGACTGCAGACGAGGAGGCCGACCGCCGCCTCCTTGCGCGTGAGGTCGATGCGCGGGACGAGATCCCGGTCGCTCGCGACGACGGCCGCGGCGACGAGCCCCGCGAGGACGAAGACGAGCGCCGTGCCCACCCCCCGGAGCAGGAGGAACTTCCCGTTGCCCAGAAAGAGGTAGGCGGCCCACAGCCCCTTCGAGACGGCGAAGGCGAGCGCGCCGAACCAGAGCAGCCCCGCGCTGGGTTTCAGATTCCGGCGGCGGACCACGGCGACCCCGAACGCGACCCCGAGCAGGAAGCCGACTGCGTGGCCCTGGATGGCGATGCCGGCCCACCACGGCGTCGAGAAGCTCGGGCTCGCCGACCCGGTGACGGTCGGGTTGTTGAACGCCCGGTAGAGCTGGCCGACGAGGCCGTCCCCCGCGAGCAGCACGATGGTGGCGAGGGGGTACCGCACGAGCGCGAACCCGGCGTAGGCGAAGACGACCCCCGAGAAACCGATGACGGGGCCGAGCCCGAACAGCGAGCCGAAGACGGCAGCGAGAAGCGACCCGGCGGCGAACGCGACGGCCCGGGCGTACGGGTTCGTCGCGAGCGAGGTGAACGTCTCGCTCCCCTTCTCCTCGGGGAAGTGGCTCCACGCGTACTCCGCGAGGATGCCGAAGGTGAGCGTGCCGAAGACGTTGCCGAGCAGGTGGTTCGGTCCGGCGTGGGCGATACCAGCGGAGAGCATCCCCAAGGGGTAGAAGTACGACCACGCACGGAACGGGATGGTCATCGGGGTGAACCAGTGCCAGAGCCCGCCCTGCACGACGAGATAGAAGCCGACGACGACGGCGACGGTGAGGGCGGTGCCGAGCGGGACGCCGGCAACGAGCCGTCTCCGGAGGCGGAGCCCCCACCTCCCCTGGGGGCGGGCGAGTCGGAGGAGGACGGCGACGGAGACGACGACGGCGAGGAGGAGGCCGATCTGCGAGACGGCGTCCGGGAGATCCATTACCCGGTGATCGGGGGCGAAGCTGAAAAAGCTACGTTCGTCGGGCTCACAGCGGTTCGTCGCCCTCGATGATGCGGAGCGCACGCTCGGCGAGTGCCGGGACGCCCTCGCGCATCTTCGGGTACATCGGGTCGTCGGAGTTCCCCTCCAGATAGCGCCGGAAGAACATCTCGCCGAGCCCCGCGAGCTTGTAGACGGCGAGCGCGCGGTAGAACCGGTCGTGCTCGAACTCGAAGCCCGTGAGCTCCTCGTAGCGTTCCACGAGATCCAGCCGTGAGGGGTAGCCCTCCCGGGTCATGAAGTCCTTCATCAGCGTGTCCGTCGACTGCGGCGGGTCGGGGTCCTTCGGGTCCCACCAGTAGGAGAGCATCCAGCCGAGGTCGGTGAAGGGGTCACCGAGCGTGGACATCTCCCAGTCGAAGACGGCGTTGATCTCGGGAGGCGTCCCCGGCGCGTACATCACGTTGTCGAGCTTGTAGTCGCCGTGGACGAGCGTCGCCGGGGTCTCCTCGGGGACGTTGTCGTAGAGCCACTCCATCACCTCGTAGAGTTCGGGTACCTCGCGCTCGTCGACGGTGACCTCGAAGCCCCACATCAGCTGCTCGGACCAGCGGCGGACCTGTCGCTGGGTGAATCCCGGGGGGTAGCCGAAGTCCCCCACTTCGAGCCCGACGCCCTCGTAGTCCACCTGGTGGATGGCCGCGAGCGTCTCGACGAGCTGGTAGCCCACCTGCTCGCGGTGTTCGGGGGTGGCGAACCGCTCGGGTTCGTCGTTCCGCAGCACGTCCCCGTCCATGCGCTCCATCACGTAGAAGTCGGAGCCGAGGACGGCGTGATCCTCACAGGCGAGCACGGTTCGGGGGAGGGGCACCTCCGTCCCCTGCAGCGAGTCGATGACGCGGTACTCCCGCAGCACGTCGTGGGCCGTCTCCGCCACCTCACCCGGCGGTGGTCGGCGGATGACGAGCTCCTTGTCCCCCCACGTGACGAACAGCGTCTCGTTGGAGTGGCCCTCCTGATGGTGTTCCACCTCGTACACGTCGACGGGGCCGAGCTCCTCCCGGAGATAGCCCGCGAGCGCCTCCTCGTCGACGATGCGCGCGAAGTAGTCGTCCTCCGCCGTCATACGCGCTCACCTAACATTGTAAGGAACCAATCTAGCCGGAACCCCCTATACCTACGGGTACCTCACAGCCCCCCGACAGTTCGCGGGGCGATTGTTTTACATTGGTGTGTTCCAATGGGGTTGGCATGGAGTATCATGACTCGGCCCGCGCGAGCGAGCTGGAAGCGAACGCACGGGCGTTCATGGACGAAGTCGTCATCCCCAAAGAGCGAGAGTACCAGGGCCAGGGTCCGGTCCCCGAATCCGTCATCGCGGACCTCCGCGAGCAGGCCAAGGAGTACGGCGTCTACTGCCCGCAGATCGGCGAGGAGTACGGCGGCGGTGGCGAGGCGTTCCGCGACGTCCTCCCGCTGTTCGAGCAGGCCGGGCGCTCGCTGCTCGGTGCGCCCGCGATGCGCGTCGACGCTCCCGACGAGGGGAACATGCACACCTTCGAGATGTTCGGCACGGAGGCCCAGAAGGAGGAGTGGCTCGCGCCGCTCGTCGCGGGCGAGATCCACTCCGGCTTCTCGATGACCGAACCCCAGCCCGGCGGTGGCTCTGACCCCAAGATGCTGAAGACGACCGCGGAGAAGGACGGCGACGAGTGGGTGATTAATGGACACAAGTGGTGGACGACGCAGGGTACCGAAGCCGACGTGCTGCTCGTGATGGCCGTCACCGACCCCGACGCGCACCCCTACGAGGGGGCCTCGATCATCATCGTCCCGTCCGACGCCGACGGCGTCACCATCGAACGCGACATCCCGCATTTGGGACAGGACCTCATCCACGAGAGCCACGCCGAGATCACGTACGACAACGTGCGCGTCCCCGTCGAGAACACCCTCGGCCCCGAACACGAGGGCTTCTCCATCGCGCAGGCCCGGCTCGGCCCGGCCCGGCTCACCCACTGTATGCGCTTCTCGGGGATGGCGACCCGCGCGCTCGACATCGCCAAGGCCTACATGAGCGAGCGCGAGGCGTTCGGCTCGAAGGTGGGCGACAAGAGCGTCATGCGCCACCGCGTCGCGGACCTCGAGATCAAACTCCACGCGACGAAGTCGATGGTCCGCCACGCGGCGCGCGAGATCACGGAGGGGAAGCAGGCGCGGGTCCCCGTCTCGATGTCGAAGGTGTACGCGGCGAACGCCTGTCAGGAGATCATCGACTTCTCGATCCAGGCTTGCGGTGGCGCGGGCATCAGCAAGGACCTCCCCATCTCGGACTTCTACGAGGCCGTCCGCGCGTTCCGCATCATCGACGGGGCCGACGAGGTCCACCGGCGCGTCATCGGCCGCAAGGCGTTCGAGGAGGTCGACACGTCCGAAATCGAACACCTCCCGCAGTTCTAACGCCGAATCGAAAGCCGTTTTCCCGCCCTCGGCAAGCGAGGGTATGACCCGCTATCGGACCCTTCTCCTCTTTCTCACCCTCTCTGCCGTCTGGGGGACGGCCTTCCCCGCGACGAAGGCCGCGCTCGACTACCTCCCCCCGGTGACGCTCGCCGCCGTCCGGTTCGACATCGCCTCGCTCGCGCTGTTCGCGTACGCGGTCGGGACGGGGGCGGCCCTGCGCCCCCGCACACGCGAGGATTTCGCCGTCATCCTCTCGGGGGGTTCGCTCACCGTCGGCGCCCACCACGCCTTCCTCTTCGCCGGCCAGCAGTTCGTCACCTCCGCGGTCGCCGCCGTGCTCCTGGGGGTGATCCCCGTCGTCACGCCCGCGCTGACGCGACTCACCCCCGGCGGGAAGCGGCTCTCCCCCATCGGTCTGGTCGGCGTCCTCGTCGGGTTCGGGGGCGTCGTCGTCATCGCCGACCCGGACCCCGCGCGGCTCGCGACGGAGGGACTCCTCGGCGTCGCGCTCGTCCTCGCGTCCGCGCTCGTCTTCGTCGTCGGCGCCATCTACATCTCCGAGCAGTCGCCCGACCTGGGGCTCGTCTCGCGGCAGGCGTGGACGATGCTCGTCGGGGCACTCCTCCTCCACGTCGCCGCGTTGCCCCTCCCCGACGAGCCGTCCGTGCCGGGCGCGCTCCCCCTCCGGGGGCTCGCCGCGCTCGGCTACCTCGCCGTCGTCGCCGGCGCGTTCGGCTTCGGGCTCTACTTCTTCCTCCTCGAACGCGTCGGGCCCATCGAGGTCTCCTTCCTCGAATATACGATTCCGCTGTTCGCCGCGGCGACCGGCTGGTTCCTCCTCGACGAGCCGGTCGCCCCCAACACCGTCGCCGGCTTCCTCTGCATCCTCGTGGGGTTCCTGCTCGTGAAGCGCGTCGCCATCCGCGCGGAGCTCCGGCGTGCGGTCGACCGCCACGGGTGAGGTTTTATCGCGCGCGGCTGTAGCGCGACCATGACCGATATCGACGCGCTCGCGGCCGCCATCCGCGAGGCCGAGACCACCGTCGCGTTCACCGGCGCGGGCGTCTCGACGGCATCGGGGATTCCGGACTTTCGAAGTGAGGATGGGATCTGGACGCGCTACGACCCCAAACAGTTCCACGTCTCGCGGTTCCGTGCCGACCCGGGGGGGTTCTGGTGCGACCGCGCGGAGCTGGTGGCGGAGGCGTTCGACGGCGTCGCCCCGAACCCGGCCCACGAGGCGCTCGCCGACCTCGAACGCGCCGGCCAGGTGCAGGGACTCATCACGCAGAACGTCGACGGGCTCCACCAGCAGGCGGGCAGCGACCCAATCGAGATCCACGGGAACGGCGACCGGACCGTCTGTACGGACTGCCGAGAGACATTCGACGCGGCGCCGGCGTTCGAGACCGTCCGCGCCGGCGAGTCACCACCGACCTGTCGGGACTGCGGCGGTGTCCTGAAGCCCGACGTGACGCTGTTCGGGGAGTCGCTTCCGCAGGACGCGCTGTTCCAGGCGCGACGGCTCGCGCGCGAGGCGGACGTCTTCCTCGCCATCGGCTCCTCGCTCACGGTGGAGCCCGCGGCGTCACTCCCACGGGAAGCATCGCGTCGCGGGGCGACGCTCGCCATCGTCAACCTGGACGAAACGGACGCCTCGAGCGAGGCCGCCTTCGACCTCCGGGCGGACGTGACGGACGTGCTGCCGGCGCTCCGCGACCGACTGGTCGGTTAATCGCCGGCGAGTGAAGGCTTTTCACCCCGTGGGGTGTGTCCTCGGATGGCATGCACTACAAGGTCATCCACGAGAACGACGTGCCGGTCACGGACCTCTCGGAGATCGAGGAGGTCCCGCCGGATCTGAACATCCGGGCGGTCGACTCCGCACTCGGTGCCGAGGAGCTCCGCTGTAAGCTCTGGTACTTCGAGCCCGGTGAGGAGATCCAGTACCACGCACATCTCGAACAGGAGGAGCTCTACTACGTCCTGCAGGGGGAGTTCTCGCTGAAGCTCGGCCCCTCCGGTGACACCGAGATCATCGAGGCCGGGCCGGGGACGTTCTGGATCGCCGGGCCGGAGACGGGCCACGGCCACCGCTACATCGGTGACGACGAAGGCGTGTTACTCGCTGTGGGCGCGCCGAACGTCGAGGACCCCGGGCAGGACCCGCACTCGCTGTAGGGGTCAGGGGTTCACGTCGACGGTGACGTCCTCCTCCGCGTAGGTGCCGTTGATGTACTCCATGATGCGGCCGCTCTGGCTCATCGTCACGCCCGTCGCGTCGTCGACGATGACCGGGACCTGCCGCTGTCCGGAGACCCGCTTCACCTCGTTGCGCTTGGAGTGGAGTCCCTCCACCCAGACGGAGTCGTAGTCGAGACCGAGTTCGTCCAGTCGGTCGACGACGAGTTCACAGTAGGGACAGCCCTCGAGTCGGTAGAGCGTGAGACTCATACTCCCCTCTGGGAGTGGGGCACACTTCACTCCAGCGGCGACCCGATTCGGGCCGGAGCTTCCCGAACCGGTGGGGTTCGTCGACTGGGAGCTTTGACCGCAGCGCGCATACCTCACGGTGGTACCAACCATGAGCTACAAGATCGCGTGTCGCGACAGCGGGATGGACTGTGCCTTCTGTATCGAATCGGACGACGAGAAGGAAGTCATGAAGCTCGCACGGACCCACGCCGCGGACAAACACGGGATGTCGGTGAGCGACGACGACCTGCGCGGGCTGATGCAGAAGCCAGCGTAGGGTACCCGTGCGGTTTTTCATGGTCCGTGATGCAGGTGAGCGTATGCCAACTGCAGGAGAGCAGGCCCCGGGGTTCGAGGCGCTGTTGTGTGACGGTGAGACGTTCCGCGAGCGGACGCTGGAGCGGGCGCTCGGCGACCGCGGTGGCGTGCTCGTCTTCTTCGGGTTCGCCTTCTCCGCCATCGCGGAGAACTGGTGGCACCGCTACGAGCGTGCCGGCTGGCACGAGTTCGACGTGCCCGTCTACGGCGTCGGTCGCGACGGGCCGTACGCGATGAACGCCTTCCTCCGGGAGATCGACTCGCCCTTCTCGCTGTTTGCCGACGTGGACGGGGAGGTCGCCGAGGCGTACGACCTCCTCGTCGAGCGCGACGGGATGGCCGGGGTCCACACGCCGCGGCGGGCGGTCTACGTGCTGGACGACGAGGGGACGGTCCAACACGCCTGGGAAACCGACGAGTGGATCAACCCGGTTCCGCGCGAGGAGATCGAGCAGGCTGTCGAGTCGCTGTAGGCGAGCAGGCGGCCCGACCGTTCGTCCACGACGGGTGGGCCGCGCTCCCGCCAGGTCCGCCGTGGCACCGCTCAGGTGATACGGTCGCTGGTCGCGGCCTCACTCTTGAAACTTCGGCGCAACAATCACGGTCCGGGCCGCTCTCTTCGGAGATATGAGTGATGACGTGACCCTCGAGGTCCGCAGCGCCGAGAAGCGCGACGCGGGCCGCGGGGTCGCCCGCCTCCCTGAATCCGTCCGCTCCGCGCTGGGGGTGCTCTCCGGTGACACCGTCGTCATCGAGGGGGAACGACCCACGGTCGCGAAGGTCTGGCCCGCGAGCGGCGCCGGCCGGTTCGTCCAGGTGGACGCCGACACCCGCGCGAACGCCGGCGTCACCGTCGGCGATAGCGTCGTCGTCCGGCCCGTGAGCGTGGAGAACGCCCGCTCGATCCACGTCCGTGTTCCCGACCTCGCGGGCGACGACCTGGAGGGGCTCCTCCGACGGGTCCTCCTCGACCGGCCGCTGCGCGCGGGCGAGACCGTCCGGCTTCCGGGCGGCGAGCGCGCCCACGTGGAGTCGACCACGCCCGACGGGACGGTGCGCGTGACGAGCGAGACACGGCTCTCCGTCGAGGGAGCCACCTCCACGACGGAGGACTCCCCCTCGCAGACGAGCACGGACACCGGTATCCAGCCGAAATCCGAGCCGGAACGGGACCGCCCCGGCGAGACGACCTACGAGGATATCGGCGGGCTCGACGAGGAGCTCGACCTCGTCCGGGAGATGATCGAACTCCCGCTCTCCGAGCCGGAGCTGTTCGCCGAACTCGGCATCGACCCGCCGAAGGGGGTTCTGCTCTATGGCCCGCCGGGGACCGGGAAGACCCTCATCGCGAAGGCGGTGGCGAACGAGGTGAACGCCGCCTTCTACACCATCTCGGGCCCGGAGATCGTCTCGAAGTACAAGGGCGAGTCCGAGGAACGGCTCCGCGCGGTGTTCGAGGACGCGACGGCGAACGCCCCCGCGGTGGTGTTCATCGACGAGGTCGACTCCATCGCGGGGGAACGCGACGAGGACGCCGACATGGAGAACCGCGTCGTCGCCCAGCTGCTCACGCTGCTCGACGGCCTGAACGAGCGCGGGCAGGTCGTCGTCATCGGGGCGACCAACCGGGTGGACGCGGTCGACCCCGCACTGCGCCGCGGGGGTCGCTTCGACCGGGAGATCGAGATCGGGCCGCCGGGAGAGGAGGGCCGCCGCGAGATCCTCGATGTCCACACACGCGCCATGCCGCTCGCGAGTGACGTGGACTTGGATCGGCTCGCCGCCCGGACCCACGGCTTCGTCGGGGCCGACCTGGCGACGCTGGCGACGGAGGCCGCGATGGTGGCCCTGCGCGAGCGGTCCACGCGGGACCCGCTCACCATCACCCGCGCGGATTTCGAGGCCGCACTCGCCGCCGTGGAGCCGAGTGCGATGCGCGAGTACGTCGCCGAGTCGCCCACGGTGGACTACGACGACGTGGGCGGGCTGGAGGACGCGAAAGCCCAGCTCTCGGAGGCCGTCGAGTGGCCCCTGCGCTACCGCCCGCTGTTCGAGGCGACACGGACGGACCCGCCCTCCGGTGTCCTGCTCTACGGCCCACCGGGCACTGGGAAGACGCTGCTCGCCCGAGCGCTCGCGGGTGAGACGGGCGTGAACTTCATCCGGGTCGCGGGCCCGGAGCTGCTCGACCGGTACGTCGGCGAGTCGGAGAAGGGCGTCCGGGAGCTGTTCGAGCGGGCGCGACAGGCCGCCCCGGTCGTCGTCTTCTTCGACGAGATCGACGCCATCGCCTCCCGGCGGGGGGAGAGCCACGAGGTGACGGAGCGGGTCGTCTCCCAGCTCCTCACCGAGATGGACAACGCCGCGGACAACCCCGGTATCGTCGTGCTCGCGGCGACGAACCGCCGGGACGCGCTCGATCCTGCCCTGTTGCGTCCGGGGCGGCTGGAGCGCCACATCGAGGTGCCGACCCCCGACGAGGCCGCCCGTGCCGCGATTCTGCGTGTGCACACGGCGGGGAAACCACTCGGAGAGGACGTGGACCTCGACGCGCTCGCCGCGGAGACCGACGGGCGCTCTGGCGCGGAACTCGCCTCGCTCGTCCGTGAGGCCTCTCTACGCGCGATCCACGAGGTTGCGGACGGGGTCTCCCCCGACGAGGCGAACGCGCGGGCCGACGACGTGGTCATCCGCGCCGAGCACTTCGAGGCGGCGCGGAAACGGCTCCACGGGTCCACATGAACCGTTTCGAACGGTCTAAACGATGTGCGACGGCCGGAGTGATTATGTCCCTGTACCGGGTGTAGGGGACATGAACCAGGGGATCAGTGTGCTCGTCGTTGACGACGATGCAGGGCTTCGACGGCTCGTCGCCGACGTTCTCTCACGGGCGCCGGACATCGACGCGACGACCGCGGCGGACGTGGCGACGGCGCTCGACGACCTCACCCACGGTGACCCTGGATACGACTGTGTGATCTCGGATTACGAGATGCCGGAGCGGGATGGGCTCGACCTCCTTCGGCGGGTCCGTGAACGATGGCCCCACCTCCCGTTCATCCTCTTTACGGGACGGGGGTCCGAGGAGATCGCGGCCGACGCCATCGCGGCGGGCGTCACCGACTACCTCCAGAAGGAGACCGGGACGGCCCAGTACACCGTGCTCCTCCACCGGATTCGGAACGCGGTCGGGCAGGCCCGCGCGGAGGAGGAGAGCCGGCTTCGCGCACGAGCGATGGAGGCCGCACGCGAGGGCATCGCCGTCCTCGACGCCGAGGGCTACTACCGGCTCGTCAACGAGGCGTTCGCGGCCCCGTTCGGCCTCGACACCTCGGAGATGGTCGGCCAGCACTGGGAGACCTACAACACGCCGGAGGAGGTGTCCCGCCTCCGGGAGGAGGTGTTCGAGTCCGTCGAGAAGACCGGGGCGTGGGAGGGCCACTCCACGGCCCTCCGGCCCGACGGAACCGTCTTCGAGGAACACGCCTCGCTCACCAAGCTGCCGGGCGGTGGATTCGTCTGCTGTTGTCACGTGGTCGGCGAACCCGCGAACTGTCACGCCGACACGCCCGCACAGGCGGACTGACCGCCGAGGGGGAGGTCCCGGAGCGACACGCCCCGTTTACTGCTTTTCGAGTGCCGCGTAGTAGGCGGAGCCCTCCTCCATGCGCTCGATCTCTTCGACTTCCCAGCCAGTCCCGATCGCGGCCTCACGCAGGCGGTCCGGCGAGAGCATCAGAAACACCAGGGTCTCCCCAACCTCGTCTTCGTACTCGAAGTGGAACACCCGGTGGGCCAGCCCCGGCTCGGGGCGAGGTCGGTAGCCCTGCAGTCCCGTGGGGTCGCCCTGCTCCGGGTCGTAGAGGTGGACGGCGGCCGTTCCCTCATCGTCCGTGACGTACGCGAACTCCCGCAGGATCTCCGCGACGCCACCGAGGGAACCACCGAGTCCCAGCTGCGTCCCGAAACAGAGGATCGAAGCGAACCGGTCCCGCTCGAACTGCGCGGACAGCGAGAACATATCGCCGAGTCGCGCGTCCGTCACGCCGCGCTCGCGGGCCGTCTCCACGAGGTGCTCCGACACCTCGATGCCGACTGCCTCGAAGCACTCCTGGTAGGACAGCGCGTGCTGGCCGACGCCACAGCCCACGTCGAGCATCGGGCCGCGGAGGTGGTCGTCGAAGAACGGGTGGCCCTCGTAGTCGCCGAAGTAGAAGGCCTCGATGGGGTGTTCGATGACGTCGTCGCCGTCACGCTGGCGGAGTGGCTCGTCCTGCTCGCCGCGATGGAACTCCCGGATGGCGCGGCCGAAGGGATCCGACATGGAGTGGGACGCGGAGCGGGGGGACAAAGCGGTTGGGCAGGCGTGTGAACAGTTAACGAGGATAGTCTATTATTTCGAACGGAAAGCACGATGCAGGTGACGGTGACGCGCCAGGCGACCGGTGCGGCCGTCTTCAACGAGGCCGTGACGCTTCCACCCGGCACTGAGAGGGAAGTCTACAACACGAAGCAGGCGAATCCGGATGGGTCAAGTCGTTCGATGTGGCCGCGACGATGGGCGGACAATCCGGTTCCGTCGTCATCGAGACGGACGACTGCCACGGGAGTGTCATCGTCTCCGTGAACGAGAACGGAGAGTTGCAGGTAATTTACTCTATTTGTTGAGGTGTTGGGTTGAATCTCCTGATGGGAAACAAGTTTTAGCTGACGTGCTGAATATACAGCGCGTATTTAGCAACCACCTGCTCATGAGCAGGTGGTTGCTATCTTATGCTTAGTGACGGTGAGGCAGTGTGTAATAAATAACCAATTGGGGAGTCGTTTCGTTATTATGGTAGAACGATAGTTTCAATTTGAAATTCAGATCCGTCAATCGTCCGCGGGCCTGTGAGATCCTCTTCAAAATTCGATCTATCCGTGATTAGTCGTTTCTCGTCCCACATAATTGCTTTCATCCGAGTACAATCTGGATGCTTATGGTAACTCTCAATATCCACTTTCAATTCATCAGAGAGTTTCTTCGCATGTCTTTCGTTTCGGACATATTTCAGTTCGATAGCGAGAGATAATTCTGGAACCACAAAGTCGATCTTCTTTGACTTTGTGGCGTGTTGGGGGATAGGTTCCTCTGAAAGAGCGGTTGGGAATGTCGGCTTAATTAGAGCGAAAAATAAGTCTTGGAAATCCTGTTCGCAAGTAATCTCAAAATCCGGACGGTCGTCTCTTCTATCTTGTAGAATCGTGGCTGATTCGGGAATCCCCTCAATTAGTTCATCAAGCAGATATCGTCGATTACCTTTATACGAATCTTCAAAAAATTCGTATCTTTCCGTTTCACTTCCGGTCAAGAGGGCTTCTAATTCATCACCGTAGAATGCCGCGGGACAATACTCTTGATCCGCCTCAACCCACTCATTATACTCTTTGACCCTTTCCTTTATTTTCGAGTCCGAGATTCTCTTAAGTGCGGTCTCGCGTGAGTCTCCCTCATTCAGATATTCCAAAAAGTCGTCATAGGCTTGAAGAGCGTCCACGAATTTAACAATCTCGTCAGGATTGAACTGTATTCGACAGTAGTCAAACTTCTCTAAATCCTCTCTCCAGAACCGGTCATAAACACACCCTTCATCCTCTAATGTGTGTAGCTTTTCGAGAAAGAACCAATCTATTTCACTGAACTCCCGTCCAAAAAATTCCACCATGACACGTGTAAGTCAGAGATTCTACTAATATTTAGTGGATAGAGACTTTGCGCAGAACACTCTTTCCAGCACACTGCGTTGCTGACTACACCCTCTGTATCCACCACTCAGCTCGCATCAACTTCTCAATATCCCAACAACTACCCAGCCCGACTCAGTCCCAGAACGACTTCGTCCGCGCGTACTGCCGTTCGCGTTCCAGAATATCCCGGTAGAAATCCTCCTCGTTCTCGCGGAGTTTGTTGATGATGAGCGCGGCGTTCCGCGGCCCCACTCCCCGCGCGGCGAGCGCGATGACCGCCTGCTTCCCGTGGCTCTGGACGAGCGAGGCCGATTTGTAGGCGCGTTCGGTCATCTTCTGCTCCTCGGCGTCCTTCTCCGTCGATTTGATGGCCTGCACCACCTCCTCGGCCCACGGATTCAGACAGGCGATCTGCGTGGAGCCACAGAGCGGACACGCGGGCTCCTCGTCGACGCGCTGGACCTGCCGTTTCGTCTGCCAGTCCTTGCAGTGGAGACAGAAGAGCAGGACCCGGTCCTCCTGAATCCGCTCTTTCACGGTCTCGATGACGCTGGCGTCGGCGTTCTCGGGCGCGAGGAGCTCCTGGCCCGAGGAGCGCCCGTCGATGCCGATGGCGGTGCGCTCGCCCACCTGTTCGAGGGCGAGCTCCCCGGACTGGATGCGGGTGAGCACGTCGGCCGCGCCCGCGGCATCCAGGTCCTCGTGGAGCACTTCTCTGATTGCTTCGTCGTAGATGGGGGTGTCCTCGAGGGCTTTCAGCAATCGGCCTTTCCCGAAGCTCCGGCCCGAGCCCTTCTTCCAGTTCTTGAGCGTGCCGAACTTCGCCGCGACCTGCGCGAGCTTGAATTTGAGGGCGTCGGCGTTCTTCAGGGAGAGCTCGATGAGGGGTTCGACGTGGGCGGGGTCCGTCTCCTCGAGGAGGCCAGCCACGTCGCCGAGCGAGATGCCCGAGGGGACCTCCAGTTCGATGCGGTAGGGGTCGATCTCCATCGCCACGGAGGAGCCGGTCTGCTGGCCGATGAGCGCCGAGAGGAGTCGCCCGAGCGTCTCGTTCACCTTGTGCCCGAAGCAGGCGTTCACCGTGATCTCGCGGGCGTACGCCTCCACGACGACGGTGTTCTCGTCCGGAAGGGGAGCCTCGTGGCGCTCGATCTGTCGCAGCGCCTCGCTCGCGGTGTGCTCGTCGATGGGATACCGCTCCGCGAAATCGCGGGCGATGGCCTCGCGCGACCGGCCGGCGTCGAACCCCTCCCTCGCCTCTCTCCTGAGTCGGCCGACGTGCTGGGCCACGTCGTAGGGGACCGGGATCTCCTGGCCGACCCACGAGGGGACCTCGCCGCCGGGGTCCGAAACCGGTGTCACCTTCACCTGCTCCTCCTCCTCTTCGACCTGCGTGATGCGCCACATCTCCCCTCCTTGAATAAAGCTCTCGCCCGGTTCGGCGAAGTTGACGACGAACCGCTCGGCGAGCGTGCCCACCGTTCTGCCGGAGGCCATATCCACCACCTGGTAGTTGGCCTCGTCGGGAATCATCGAGAGGTTCGCGTAGAAGTACTGCCACGTCCCGCTCGACTTCTCTAATCTATCGGCCTCCTCCTCCAGCCAGAGGATGCGGTTCCCCGAGAGCTCCTGGACGACCTCCTTGAACTGCTCCTCGGGGAGGTCTCGGAACGGATACGCGCGGGTGATGATCTCGTAACACTTGCGCGCGGATATCTCGCCGAAGCCCATCAGAATCCCGGCGATCTGGTTCGCCACCGTGTCGAGGCTCCCCTCGTGGATGTTCGCGTCCTCCACGTCCCCGTTTTCGGCGCGGGTGACGATGGCGAGCGCCTCGAAGGTGTCGTCCGGGCGCGTCGTGATGACCGTCCCCTCGGAGACGGTGCCGCGTTTGTGGCCCGCTCGTCCGACGCGCTGGAGCATGCGCGAGACCTCTCGTGGGCTCTGATACTGGACCACGTGGTCGATGGACCCCACGTCGATGCCGAGCTCCATCGACGAGGTACACATCAGCGCCGAGAGCTCACCCTGCTTGAACCGGTCCTCCACGTCGATGCGGGCCTCCTTCGAGAGCGACCCGTGGTGGATGCCGATGTCGGTGTCCAGCTCCTTCAGGCGGGAGCCGAGCCCCTCCGCCGTCTGCCGGGTGTTGACGAAGACGAGCGTGGACTCGTGTTCCGCCACGAGTTCGTCGATGCGCCGGACGTGGCTCGCGATCGTGGCGTCCGTCATCAGCTTCGAGCCGAGCCGGTCGTCGGCCTGCGTCACCTCGGGCTCCTCCACCGAGATGTCGATCTCGGTCCCCGCGGCCACCTCGATGATGTCACAGGGTGCCCCACCCGTCAGGAACTTCCCCACCTCCTCGGGGTCACCCACCGTCGCGGAGAGTCCAATCCGTTGAAAATCGCCCGCGTACTCGCGGAGGTGTTCCAGTCCGATGGTGAGCTGTGCCCCGCGTTTCGCCGCCGCGAGCTCGTGCACCTCGTCGATGACGACGTGCTCCACGTCCGCGAGCGCCCGCCGGAGCTTCTTCCCCGTGAACATCGCCTGGAGCGTCTCGGGGGTCGTCACGAGCACGTCCGGCGGGTCGTCCGCCTGCTTCCCGCGCTGATACTGCGTGGTGTCGCCGTGGCGCACGTCCACCTCGATATCCAGGGTCTCACCCCACCAGTCGAGTCGCTCGCGCATGTCGCGGTTCAGCGCCCTGAGCGGGGTGATGTACAGCGCCTGCATCCCGTGGCGTGCCTCACGCTGGGAGATAGCCGAAAATACCGGGAGCATCGCCGTCTCCGTCTTCCCTGTCCCCGTCGGGGCGATGACGAGGCCGTGATTCCCCGACGACAGGGGTGGAATCGCGCGGCGCTGTGGCTCCGTGGGCGTGGAGAACCCTCGTTCCGAAAGCGCCTGTCGCACCGGTCCCGAGAGGTGCGCGAAGGCGTCCATACCGCGAGCGTCGGTCACTATCGGTCGAAGGGACGGGAGCCGATTAAGTCGCGCGGTCGCCCTCAGACGCGCCGGTAGTCCCCCAACCGGGTCCCGTCGAGGAGGTACGCCTCCCCGTCCGCGAGCCCGTCGGGGAGGAACGGCGCGAGGAAGTCCTGGCCCTGGTTCACCCACGTCCCACCCAGCAGGTCGTTGAACGCGGGGAACACGACGAACCCACTGGGTGGGACCTCGTATCGGTCCGCGAACGTCTCGGGGTTCACGCGCCCGCGGAGCCAGACGCGCTCCTGTCGGCTGCCGCCAACCGAATCCTCCAGCCTGACGACGGGGTGCTCGTGGGCCATACAGAACGTCGGAGCCGCCAGGACCTCCTGCGCGGGCCACGTGTGGCCGTGGGCGAACCCGACCTCCCCCAGCCGGACTCCCGTCCCTGGCGTTACCTCGACGCGCGCCTCGTAGCCCAACTCGGCCACCACGTCCTCGATGTCGCCGTCGTGGTTCCCCTTCACCACCGTCATCGGCACGCGCTCGGTGACGGCCGCGAAGAGCTCGTCCAGTTCACGGCGCTCGCGCTCGCCCGGTCGGCCGATGGCGTTCGCCAGATCACCGAGCACGACCAGTCGATCTGCATCCGTCTCGTCGAGCAGGGAGCACACGTGCTCGCGTCGCTCGCCGCTCTGCGTCCGAATCTCCACGCCGTCGCGCCGGAGCGCGTCCTCCAGCCCGGCGTGGTAATCCGCGACCACGAGCGCCCGCTCCCGGCCGAGCGTGGCGACCGCCGCGGGCTCGTCGGGGAGCGGTTCGAGCATTCAGATGGGCTTGATGACGCCGTCGGCGGGCTCGTAACACCGCCCGCTCATCAGCGCGTCCTGGATCGCGTCCTCGACCTCGCTCGCCGCGACGCCGTACTGGTCCGTGACGTGCGAGACGACGGCCTCCTTCTCCGCACCCTCCTCGTCCTGCAACTCGTTCATCGCGTCGATGACGGCGTCGACGAGGTCCACGTCCTCGGCAGACGCGGGCTCAGGCTCGGACTCGTCGGTGGGGTCCTCCTCGACAGGCTCCGGTTCGGGCTCCGTGGTCGTCTCCGGTTCCGACTCGCTTTCCGGCTCCACGGCGCCGGCTTCGGGTTCGATGCCGGCCTCACCGGGCTCTTCCACCTCGCTCCCGGTCGAGAACTCCGTGCCGAACTCCTCCTCGACCTGCTCGCGGGTCTCCTCGTCCATCTCGTACATCCCCTCGTCGCCAGCCGCGTCGCCAGCCGGCTCGTCGAAGTCACCGACGTCCTCGTCGTCGCTCGTGGACTCCGGCGCGGCGAAGTCGCCCACGTCGTCCTCGGGTTCGGAGTCGGCGACGGTCTCCGGCTCCTCGGTCGCGGACGACGGCTCCGGCTCCGCTGCCGTGGTGGGCTCGTTCGCCGATTCGGTGTCGGTTGACTCTGGTTCGGCGGCGGATTCCGGCTCTGGTTCCGTGATCTCGGCCTCCGGTTCGGGCTCGCTGGATGCTGCCTCGGACTCCTCGACCGGCTCGGGTTCCCCGACCGATTCGGACTCCTCGACCGATTCGGACTCCTCGACCGGTTCGAAGGAGTCGTCGGGTTCCTCGCTCGCCGGCTCTGGCTCAGTGGTCGACCCGCTGAAGCCCGCGGGGACGCTCGCCTTCGCGATATCGGGGTCCGCGAGCGGCGCGGCGTCACCGTCCCCGTCACCGGGCGCGAGGGTGAGCGACCGAACCTCCTCGACCTCGCCAGCGACCTGCCGCGTCGCGTCGAGTGCCGTCTCGCGCAGCGCGCTCAGGTAGTCCGGGGTCGTGCCGTAGTGCTCCAGCGCGAGCGCGATACCCTCGGAGAGCTCTGGGGTCACGCCCACAGATTCGAGGGCCGCAGTGAGCTCTGCGCCGTGGAGGCCCGTCTCGATGGCGCCCGCGATGGTCGAGACTCGATCGAGGGTGCGTTCGGCGGTGGAGACGACCCAGCGGTCCCGCGTGGCCGCGTCGATCTCGCTGATGGACTCCGGGCGGACGGAGGTGTAGACGAGATCCGAGTCCTCCGGCTGGAAGGTGCGGGCCTTCCCAGTCACCGCGAGGAACGCCGGGGGTTCGACCCGTTCGAGGAAGGCGAGCGCCTCGGGCTGGTACTGCCCGGCGTAGACGACGAACGCGCCCGTCGGGTCGACGATGCGCGCCCGCAGCATGTCGTCGTTCACGGCTTCGAGTTCGGTCAGGACACCCGTGATGAACAGCCGGTTCACCCGCGCGCCGGTGGGGGTGATGACGAAGTTCGGGGCACGCTCCTCGTCGCTCTCGGAGTAGGAGAAATCGGCGTCGTCGAACTCCGCGGCGAACAGGCGGTAGGCGACCTCGCGGCGGCCGGGGGCGGAGCCGGAGGAACTCATGCGAACCACCCCGCGAGGTGGTGAGCGTGAGGTCGTCGACCGCGGTCAACGGAACTCATGCGTCCACCTCCGCGAGCAGCGCGGTCGCACGCGCGGCCGGGTCGTCCTCCGCGAGCTCGAACGACGTTGCATCGAGGTTCGCGCCGTACTCGTCGACGGAGAGCTGGCCCCGGACGACGTACTCCTTGCCGACGATGTCCTCGGCGATGGACTCGGCGACGACCTCCTTGTCCATCGCGTCGCGGGCGTGTTCCTTCGCCTTCTCGACCCCCCCGCCGTAGATGTCGGCGGTGAGCTCGTCGTCGAGGATGACGGTCACCGTGCCGGTGCCGTCGTCGAGGATACCCTTCACGCGCAGGTCGTCCTCGCCTTCGACCGCGCCGTGGGTCCGGCACTGGCCGTTCTGGATGACGCGGGAGCACTCCGGACAGCGCTCGATGAGCCCCGAGCCGTCGCGCACGGCGATGAGGTTCCCGACCAGTTCCACGTCGTAGACGCCGCCGGAGTCGACGGCCTCGCGGATACCCATCCGGGGGGCACCCTCTGTGGTCTCGACCTCCTCCTGGAGCGCGATGACGTGGGAGTGCTCGGAGACGTTCACGGAGGGGACGCCGCGGAACTCCCGTACATAAATGTCCTCGATACGGACCGAGCCCCCGGCTTCGATCTCCGAATGGGGGTCCCAGTCGGTGAACGGGAGCTTCCCCGAGCTATCGGCGAGGACGCCGGAGAGGATCTCCGTCTCCCCGTCGCGGCCGTCGATGGTCTTGCGCTCGCACTCCTCGACCTTGACGACGACGTTGCGCCCGCGGTCGCCCGGCGCGAGGTCGGCGAGCTCGCGGTCCCCACCGATGGGGTACGGCACTTCGAGGGTCTCGTCCTCCTGCACGAGCGTCGTGGACTGCCCCAGATTGAGTTCGGGGCGGCCGTCCCACTCCCGGACCCCGGCGTTCCCGGCGGTGATGGTGTCCCCTTCGGTGAGCCCGAAGTCCTGCCACGCGGTGTAGGAGATGGTGCCCGTCTCGTCGGCGAGCTCCCCCTCGAAGATGCGCTGGTCGTCACCCTGATAGCGGATGGTTCGCTCCCCGACGGTGAGCACGCGCGCGGTGACCGTCACGTTCGAGTCCTCGGTAGTCACGTCGCCGATGGACTTCTTGGATGGTTCGCCGCCCGAGGCGGACGAGGAGCCACCGCCGTACTTCCGGCGGAGGCTCCCCTTCGCCTCGTCCACGGGGACGGAGTAGGAGACGAGCTTCTCTAAGTCTTCTAAGACCTCCTGTTTGTCAACGCCGAGGTCGGAGGCGAGCTCCTCGGCATGGTCTTCGAGATTCATCATCTGGGGATTTTACCCCCGCCAGCAAAAGGGTTCCCGCTATTCTGATGGTGGTGTCTCTTTTCGGAGCCGAGTGGGGCATGCGGCGTACGGGGTTTCTCGTACTGCCCCGGCTCCGAGAGGACCACCGAGACAGCCGTCAACACCACCTCGAAAGCCCCCGAGTGCTCGCGGTCGCTGCGCGAGATATTCGCTTCGCGAATAGGGCTCGCGCACCGACTCCCCTACCGGCGCGAGCCCTCGGCCCCTTTCAGTCCACCCGAGTCGAAAAATCGGTCAGCCACCGTGGGTCGGCTAGTCGGCCAGCCACCGAGGATGGAAAGCCCGGAAACTACTGCGGGGTGGGACCGAAAGGGGCGGCTGCGCGGCGGCTTCGCCGTTCACGAGACGCGACGCGTCTCGTGAGCGCACGAGAACTTCGTTCTCGTGAACGCCGCGACTTGTCGAGGCCGGCAGAGCCGGCCTCGCGTGCGCTGGAGGAAGGCTCGGAGACGTGAGCACCGCAGCGAGTGAAACGAGCGAGGAGCGCGCGTCCCGAACCGAGTCCAGCGCGTCGGGGCTTTCTACCCGTTGTTGGCGGACTCGGTCGCACAACAGCAAACAGCGGCACTCAAAGCGTTCTCGAGGGCAGTCACTACACTCTAACGACAAAACAAGAAACGGAACGGGCAGGAATATCATAGACGGGGAAACTAAGCCACGCGAGACGCGAATCACCACCATGTACGTCCACGTGAACGCCGCGATGTCGGCGGACGGGAAGCTCTCCACCCGTCGCCGGGAACAGGTGACGATAAGCGGCGACGAGGACTTCCGCCGGGTCGACCACATCCGTGGGCGCTCGGACGGGATCATGGTCGGCGTCGGGACGGTGCTCGCCGACGACCCGTCGCTGCGCCGGCACGACGAGAGCGCGCGGGAGGACGCGCGCCGGAACCACGCGGTACGGGACGGGCCGCCCGCACGGGTCGTGGTGGACTCGCGGGCGAGGACCCCGGTCGACGCCGAGATCCTGCAGGGGGAGGCGGACACGTTCGTCCTCGTGAGTGAGGCTGCCGTCGCCGAGGACGTGGACGCGCTCCGGGATGCCGGCGCAGCGGTCGTCGTCGCCGGGACCGACCGGGTGGCGCTGCCGAAGGCGCTCGCGGCGCTGGAGCGGGGAGGAATCGAGTACCTGATGGTCGAGGGCGGCGGGGAGCTCATCTTCTCGCTCTTCGAAGCGGGGCTCGTCGACCGCTGTACGGTCTACGTGGGGGCGCTGATCCTCGGCGGGCGAGACGCGCCGACGCTCGCCGACGGGAAGGGGTTCGTCGACGAGTTCCCGGAGCTCACGCTCGACGACGTGACGCGCGTCGACGACGGGGTGGTGCTCACGTGGTCGGTCGCGTCCGAACGAGCTCCCTGAGCTGGTCGGTCGTCAGGACCTCCAACAGGGACTCCCCCGCTTCGAGCCGGCGCTCCTGCTCGGGGGAGAGCAGCTCCTCGGCGTTCCACTCCTCTAAGAGCTCCCGGAGCCGTTCGTCGACGTCGGCCGGGTCGTAGCCTGCGATGGGCATACTAGAACTATGTTACACAGTGCCAAATATAGTTTGCCGGTAGATTACTCTCGGTAATTCGCTGGCGTCGAAAGAAGCCGGTGGTCGGTCGAAACTCCGGTCGTTGGCCGCTATCGGGGTTAGTGCTGGTGGCCCGTTAGCTCGCCGTAGGTCGCGCCGAAGCGCTCCTCGAACAGCTCCATGGTGACGCTCTCGGCGTCCTGCAGCTCCTGGGGCGCCTCGCCCTGCCCGTGGTGGACGGAGGCGTGGGCGCGCTGGGCGCAGCCGAACAGCGCGAGGTCACCGACGACCTCGGCCGCGCTCTCGTCGTTCTCCGCGAGCATCTCCACGAGCGCCGCGGAGAGGGTCACTTCGTCGTCGCCGTCGGGTCCCGAAATCTGCACGGTGACTGTGTCGTCTGCCATGCTCCCTCCTTTCAGGCCGCCACATAAGGGGTTGTTGGGTCAGTGTGCGAGCGCCGACTCGATGAACGCGTTGATGCGTTCGATGTCCGGGGGCTCGACCGCGTGTTCTCTGGGGTCCACCTCGCTCGGGAGTGAGAGCTCGCCGAAGGCGTCACCCACCGACACCTCGCCCTCGCCCGCCCGCTTTCGGTCGACGAGCGTGCGGGCTTCCGTGAGCACCGCCTCGTCGAAGCGGTCGGCCTCTTCTTCGAGAAAGCGTGGGAAATCCAGCTCCGGGAACGCGTGGGTGTCGAGGACGTAGCGCGCGTAGCAGTACCCGCGCACCCGGTAGAGGTTCGTCTTCACCGTGGCCGTCCCTGTCCGAATGCGCGCCGCGTTCGTCTCGGCGAGCGAACGGTAGTGGTGGTACAGCGAGAGCGGCGCGAAGGCGACGTCCTCGGCGAGCGCGTCGAACGCGGGATGCGCTGTATAGGAGACCGGGGAGTGGACCAGCTCCAGCGCGGACGGGTTGGAGTCCGCGAGGAGCTCGCCGAAGCGCTTGACGTTCCAGCCGTGGAGCTCGACGTCTCGCTCCCGAGTGTCGATGCTCGCCCGGTACTCGCCGAGCTTCCCGTAGGCCGCGGCGGACTGGGCGAACACGAACCCCACGTCGTAGTCGCTGTCGGGGTCAGCGAGCCCCCACGCGCGGCTCCCGGTGTCGCGGGCGGCGATGACGCGCACGTCGTACTCGGCTTCGAGCCGAGAGAGCGCGTCGAAAACCACGGGCTCAGTCGTCTGATTCGGCGGCCGCGGGCTCCGAGGCCTGCGTCCCCGCACGCCCGAGGTCCTCGAGGTACTCGTCGGCGTCGATGGCGGCCTTGCTCCCCATACCCGCCGCGGTCACGGCCTGCTGGTAGTGGTGGTCGACCACGTCGCCCGCGCCGAAGATGCCCTCGACGCCCGTGCGGGTCTGGCCACCGCCGTCGCCGCCGAGCGTCTTCAGGTAGCCCGCCTCGTCGAGTTCGACGCCGGTCCCCTGCAGGTAGTCGGTGTTGGGCGTGTGGCCGATGGCCATGAACACCGCGCCGACCGCCTGCTCGTACGTCTCCGTTGCGGGGTCCTCCAGCTTCTCGGAGGGGTAGCCCTCGGGGTTCTCGGCCAGCAGGACGCCCTCGATGCCCCCCTCGGGAGTGCCGTTGATCTCGAGGAGTTCGGTGTTCTTCCGGACCTCGATCTCCCCGGCTTCGACCTTCTCGTTGATGCGGTCGATCCAGTAGTCCTCCGCGCGGAACTCCTCGCGGCGGTGGACGAGGATGACCTTCTCCGCGAACTTCGTGAGGAACGCGGCCTCCTCCATGGCGGCGTCGCCCCCACCGACGACGAGCATCGTCTCGTCGCGGAAGAACGCGCCGTCGCAGGTCGCGCAGGTGGAGACGCCGTAGCCCATCAGCTCGTCCTCGCCGGGGACGCCGAGCGTGCGCGCGGACGCACCCGACGCGGCGATGAAGGCGTCACAGGTGTAGACGGTGCCGTCGCGGAGCTCGACGGTGAACGGGCCGGAGTCGCCCTCCCGCGAGACGTCGACGACGACGCCGTGGTCCACCTCCGCGCCGAACTGCGTCGCCTGTTTTTTCATGTTGTTGACGAGGTCCGGGCCGGAGATGCCCTCGGGAAACCCCGGGTAGTTCGCCACGTCGGTGGTGAGCGTGAGCTGGCCGCCCGGTTCGACCCCTTCGAGCACGAGCGGGTCGTTGTTCGAACGCGCGGCGTAGATGGCGGCCGTGAGCCCTGCGATACCGGTCCCGGCGATGATGAGCCGTCGGTGTACGGCGTCCTCGGTCATATCTCCCCGTACCGGCCGGGCGGCTAATTACCTTGCGCCCTGTGACGGCCGGCGCGCAGTCCCGACAGTCTTACTCCCCCGCGCGGAGGAGACGGGGTATGCCCGCGGACCTCGACGAGAAGATGAACCGCTACGGAGAGCTGCTCGCGCAGGCGGTCGACGCCGCCGAGATCGCGCCGCCGGAGGGGACTCCGCTCCACGACGCCGCCCTCGAATGTGAGGAGATGGCTGTCTCCTATCTCGAAGACGGCCGGCACTTCCGCGAGCAGGACGACCCCGTGAACGCCCTCGCGTCGTTCTCCTACGGCCACGCGTGGCTGGACGCGGGGGCGCGCGTGGGGCTGTTCGACGTTCCCACGGAGGGACACCTCTTCACCGTCTGACGCCGGGGCGTTTTCTCGCCTCTTCCCGGTGGGCTTACATTGGTTGGGCGAAACCAGTTACCCGATGGAGGCGGTCCTGTGGTACGTGTTGACCGGGACCCGCGGAGGTGGCAACCGGATTCGCATCCTCCGCGCGCTCGACGAGCGACCGCGAAACGCGAATCAGCTCGCGGAGGACTTAGCGCTGGACTACAAGACCGTCAGACACCACCTCGACGTGCTCGCGGACAACAACATCGTCCGGGATTCGGGCGACGACTACGGGGCCATCTACCTCCCCACCGAGGCCGCGCGCGTCCACTGGGAGACCATCGAGACGATCATGAACCATGAGTAGGACCCATGAGTAGGGACGAATTTGGGAAAGTGTATATGAGCGCTGGCGGACGGAGGTGTAGATAGATGCCCCTATTGGTCGATCTCTTCCGGGTCTTCACCGTGCTGAACCTCCTCCTGTTGGCGGGGCTCGGCTACGTGTGGGCCCGCAACTGGCTCCAGCTCCGCTCGAAGCATACCCTCGGTCTCCTGCTGTTCGTCGTCTTTCTCGCCGGGGAGAACCTGCTGGCCGCGTACTTCTTCATGATCGACCCGACCCTCTCGACGTGGATCGTGACGGCCGAGCAGGTCCCGCCGGTCGCACAGGGCGCGATGACGACCCTCCGCGTGCTGGAGTTCGCCGGGCTCGCGTTCCTGACGTGGGTCACCTACGACTGACGACCCGCCCACGGCCCTCCACCCGTTTCTCGTCGTGTTCCACCTCCTGAGCGTGAGCCGCGCGACCGTCTCGACGGTGTCGCTCCCGACCCTCTGAGCTGTCCTCGACCGGGGGAACCGGCAAAGCATGAACGAATTTGGGTGAGAGAGGGGCCACGTCCGGGGAACAGTTCGGCAAACCCCCTTTTAGGGTCTCCCGGATGGTGTGGTATGCACCGACGCATAGGTATCGGCCTCGTGGCACTGGCGCTCCTCATCGCAGGGGCATCCGGCGCAGTCGCCGGTGACCACCAGGCGACGGTAACGTTCGAGAACCAGACATCCGGCGGGACGACCGTGACGGTCGACTCCGTCACGCTCCCGAACGGTGGGTTCGTGGCGATCCACGACTCCACACTCGCTGACGGGGCGGTGCTCTCCTCCGTCCGCGGGACGAGCGCGTATCTCGAGGCAGGCACCCACGAGAACGTGACCGTCACCCTCGATGAGCCCATCTCCGAGGACGCGACGCTCATCGCAATGCCCCACAAGGACACCGACGGCGACCGCATCTACGAGTTCGTCGCCTCGTCGGGCGGCGCTGACGGCCCCTACACCGTGGACGGGAATATCGTCATGACTTCGGCGGAGGTCACCGCGAGCGCGACCGTCTCCTACGAGACGCAGCCCACCAAGGGCGGCAGTCTCGTCGTCGACCGCGTCGAGCTGGCGAAGGGCGGCTTCGTCACTATCCACGACGCGACGGTCACGGAGGGCGCGGTGTTCGACTCCGTACGTGGTACCTCGGCGTACCTCTCCGCCGGGGTCCACGAGAACGTGCGCGTGACGCTCGACGAGCCGCTCTCGTCGTCGGCGACGGTGGTCCCGATGGCCCACCTCGACACGAACGACAACGAGCAGTACGACTTCCTCACGAGCGAGGGCGAGGCTGACGGCCCCTACACGGACATGAACGGGGACATCGTCCTCACCACCGGGAAGGCGAAGATCATGAACACCGCGAGCGCGACGTTCGCGAACCAGACCTCCGGCGGCCACTACGTGGAGGTCGAGTCCGTCTTCCTCCCGGAGGGTGGCTTCGTGACGGCCCACGACGGGTCGCTCGCTGACGGCGCGGTGTTCGACTCCGTCCGCGGGACGAGCGCGTACCTGGGGGCGGGCTACCACGAGAACGTCGGGATCGTCCTCGACGAGCCGCTCGACTCGCAGACGACCATCATCGCGATGCCGCACAAGGACACGAACGACAACGAGCAGTACGACTTCGTCACGAGCGAGGGCGAGGCTGACGGGCCGTACACCGACTCGATGGGGAACATCGTCGTCGACTCCGGTACCGTGACGATCGGCGCGACGGTCGCCATCGACGACCAGGCCTCGAACGGCAACACCGTCGTCGTCGAGCGAGCCGACCTCCCCGAGGACGGCTTCGTCACCATCCACGACGCCTCGCTCACCGCGGGCGCCGTCTTCGACTCCGTGCGTGGCTCCAGCCCGTATCTGGAGTCCGGGCTCTCCGAGAACGTCGAGATCACCCTCGACGAGCCGCTGACGACGACCACCCAGGTCTACGCGATGCCGCACAGGGACTCCAACGACAACCGCGTCTACGACTTCGTGACGAGCGAGGGTGGCGCGGACGGCCCCTTCACCTCGATGGGGAACATCGTCCTCGACCCCGCGACGGTCACCGTGACCGCGCAGGTCACCATCGCCGACCAGATGAGCGACGGTGAGACGGTCACCATCGAGCGCACGACGCTCCA
The DNA here is from genome assembly GCF_051195035.1 of Natronomonas sp. EA1. Taxonomy (NCBI): domain Archaea; kingdom Methanobacteriati; phylum Methanobacteriota; class Halobacteria; order Halobacteriales; family Natronomonadaceae; genus Natronomonas; species Natronomonas sp. EA1. Next base: position 485,258 of record NZ_JBNTJV010000001.1, on the reverse strand, counting down.
CAACGGTGGCTTCATCACCATCCACGACGCCTCGCTCGCGGACGGCGCCGTCTTCGACTCCGTGCGCGGCTCCTCGGCGTACCTCGCGCCCGGCACGCACGAGAACGTCGAGATCACCCTCGACACCCCGTACGAGACGAACGGCACCGCCGTCGCGATGCCGCACCTCGACACGAACGGCAACGAGCGGTACGACTTCGTCACCAGTGAGGGTGCGGCAGACGGCCCCTACACCGCTGGTGACACCATCGTCACCGACGCGGCGAGCATCGGGCTCCCCGCGCGAGCTGATGTGACCTTCGAGAGCCAGGCGACCGCTGGCGCGAGCCTCACCGTCGCCGAGGTCTCGATGACCCGTGGCGGCTTCGTGACGATTCACGACGCCTCGCTCACCGAGGGCGCGGTGTTCGACTCCGTGCGCGGCACGAGCGACTACCTCGCGCCCGGCACGCACGAGAACGTCACGGTCGAGCTGAAGAACGACGAGCGCATCGAGGAGTCCGGGACGTTCATCGCGATGCCCCACATGGACACGAACGACAACGAGCGGTACGACTTCGTCCGCTCCGACGGGGCGAACGACGGGCCGTTCACCACCGCGGGCGGCGACATCGTGGTCGCTCCCGCCGAGGTGACGCTCCGGCAGGCCTCCGTCTCCATCATGGATCAGACCTCCTCCGGGGAGACCGTGAGAGTGGCCTCGGCGTCCCTCTCGCAGGGTGGCTTCATCACCATCCACGACGCCTCGCTCCAGGATGGCGCGGTGTTCGACTCCGTGCGCGGGAGCTCCGCGTACCTCGAGGCCGGCTCGCACTCCGACGTGGAGGTCACCCTCGACGACCCGCTCGAGGAGTCCGGGACCGTCATCGCGATGCCGCACCTCGACACGAACGGCAACGAGCAGTACGACTTCGTCGCCAGTGAGGGCGCCAACGACGGCCCCTACACGACGGCTGGCGGTGACATCGTCGTCGACGCCGGTGCCATCACGGTCGAGCAGACGGAGATGACCGAGATGGACGACGCGACCCCCACCGAGGGGAACGGCCCCGGCTTCGGTGTCGCGGCGGCGATCGTCGCGCTCGCGGGGGCGGCCCTGCTCGCGCGGCGCCGGTAACCACGACCCGACCCGGGGGACCCCGGGACAGTAACGTTTATTTATACTAATATTTGACGTGACGGGAGCGACAGATCACCCCGAAGCGTGTAGAATCGCGTTATTCCGAGGAATACGTGTGTTTCAGCGTCACACGCTGCCGATAGATTTATATACTTTTCGGACTAACAAGGAGTTAGGAGCACGGGCCGGATTTATTGGCCTTTCGAACAAGCCCTCCAGCCCGTCGCATCTCACCTACCCCATCATGAGCGATACGAACATCCGAACCTACAGCGAGAAAGAGCGCGAGGCGGAACGCGTAGCGGAGCAGGAGTCGACGACGACCTGTCCCGAGTGTAACGCCCGCCTCGAGACCGACACGGAACACGGCGAGGTCGTCTGTTCCGACTGCGGGCTCGTCATCGAAGAGGACAACATCGACCACGGTCCGGAGTGGCGCGCCTTCGACAGCGCCGAGAAGGACCAGAAGTCCCGCGTGGGTGCGCCCACGACGAAGATGATGCACGACAACGGCCTGTCGACCAACATCGGCTGGCAGGACAAGGACGCCTACGGCAAGCAGCTGTCCAGCCGCCAGCGCGCGAAGATGCAGCGGCTCCGCACCTGGAACGAGCGCTTTCGAACGAGAGACTCCAAGGAGCGCAACCTGAAGCAGGCGCTCGGCGAGATCGACCGCATGGCCTCGGCGCTGGGCCTCCCGGAGAACGTCCGTGAGACCGCCTCGGTCATCTACCGCCGCGCGCTCAACGAGGACCTGCTCCCCGGCCGGTCCATCGAGGGCGTCGCCACCGCGAGCCTCTACGCCGCCGCCCGACAGGCCGGCGTCCCCCGGAGCCTCGACGAGATCACCATGGTCTCGCGGGTCGACAAGATGGAGCTCACCCGGACCTATCGGTATATCGTCCGCCAGCTCAACCTCGAGATCGCCCCCGCGGACCCCGAGAGCTACATCCCGCGGTTCGCCTCGGATTTAGGCCTCTCCGACGAGGCCGAGCGGCGCGCCCGGAAGCTCATCGTCGCCGCCCGGGAGGACGGGCTCCTCTCCGGGAAGTCACCGGTCGGCCTCGCGGCCGCCGCCGTCTACGCGGCCGCGCTGCTGTGCAACGAGAAGGTGACGCAGTCCGAAGTCTCAGACGTTGCGAACATCTCCGAGGTCACCATCCGCAACCGCTACAAGGAGCTGCTCGAGGCCGAAGGCATCGTCACCGCGTAACATCGCTCGGGTAGGCCAGCCGCCCACGAGTCTCCCGTTTTTCCGTTTTCACACCGCGAGCGACCGCACCGTACTGCAGTAGTCGTGTCCACACACCTCATGACAACGTTTTTCACACTACACGGCGCATTGAGGTAGCATGGTGGAAGCGTACGTTAGACTTCTCTGTCCTGAGTGCGGCAAACACTGGGAATCCTCCCCCAGCGACCTCCCCGAGGTTGCCCGAACGTTCCACTGTCCGAACTGTCACGCGAGCCGACGGCTCTCCGAGTTCGCGCGAACGGAACACGACCTGCGGACGATGAAGGAGTTCTAGTTCCCGGCGGGGGTGGTCGCACCGCACGCCTCACATCGCAGCTTCGAGTCGCCCTCGACCAGCTTCGTGTCCGGCAGGCCACACTCCGAACAGAGGACGTAGGCGTCCGCGTACTCGGTGAGCGCACGCTGGACGCGGCGGGGTTTGAACTCCCCCGTGAACCGGACGCGCCCGCGGTCGTCGATGCTCGCGGAGGTGCCGAGCTCGTTCTGGAGGTATTTCATCACGTGGTCGGCCTCGCGGCCGAGCGCGTCGAGCGTCTCCTGGAAGTTCTCGAAGACGGTGACGTTCCCCTCCTTGCGGAGGTTCGAATCGGGCAGCGAGAACCGTGCGGCACTCCCCTCGGTGTCGGGCTTCTGGTCCATCGCCCGGTCGAGATAGTCGTCGTAGCTCATACCCCTGCTATCCGTGCCGCCGGGAAAAACCGTTCGGCACGCCCGCAGCCGAATCCCATGATAACGCGCCCCACGGGCCGAAATACGACGATGTATGTTAACGGTTGTCAGGATAATAATATAACCCTCCGCTGGTTAGCGAAGGCTGACTATGAAGAAGCAGGAGCTCATTCATCTCCACGGCCTGCTCGCAGAGGTATGTAACCACTACGAGGAGCTTTCGGGTGCGACCGTCGCACACGAAGAGTACTCCGAACTCGGGATTCGACCGACATCGATCCACAAATCGAAGACGGACCACAAAGCAGCTGTTTTCGCCCTGGCGGACGGCATCACGAACGAGATGACGGAGGAGACCAAGGAGCCGGTCTCCGCCGCCGCCGACTGAGTCGCAGCGGATCGCTGTCCTCCCGAGAGCCACACCCACCAGCGACGGCGTTCTCGCGAGAGCTACTCGTCGAGGAGGTCCTCGAACTCCGGCAGCTGGTCGTTCGCTTCCTCCTCGCCCGTCGGTTCTTCCCCGTCGTCCCCCTCCGGCGAGGTCTTCTCGTCCGCAGCGTCCGTCTCCTCCTCTTTTATAACCTCGACCTCGAGCACCTCCAGCGGGATGTTCTTCAGCCGCATCCCGATCTCCTTGCGCGCGATGCGCGAGGCGTGCTCCTCGCGCTCGACGTTGAAGACGGTCATCTCCAGCTCGAGCGCGACGAGCCCCTCGTCGGCCGCGATGAACGCCGGTTCCAGCGCCTCGTGGCAGTGGGGACACGACCGCGACCCCATCTCGATCTCCACGTAGTTCAGGTCGGGGTTCAGCATATCCCCGGTCTTCGAGATGGCGATGCGAACCGCCTCGTCCGGGCTACCAACGTCATACACGGGGACCGCTGCCTCGACGACGACTCGGCAGTCCATACCACGGTATTTCTTCTCCTGTGTCAAGAAGTTTCGCCCGTCGGAACCCGAAAGGCCCAATCACGGGAGCGCCGGAGGACAGGTATGTACGAGGGCGAGATTCCCGGGGGCGACCTCGCGGGCGGGTTCGACATGCAGGCCACCGTCGAGTCCGGCCAGAGCTACCTCTGGGACCGGGCGGACGGCCGGATGTTCGAGGACGACCACGCGTGGGGGGCGGACGCCTGGTACCACACCGTGCTGCCCGCGTCGTTCACCCCCTCGAACGAACCGGCGGTGCTCCGCGCGCGCTGGACCGGCGACGCCCTGGAGTGGGAGTCCTCCTCCCCGAACGCGCCCGACCTCCTGACGCATCTCCTCCGGCTCGACGACGACCTCGACGCCATCGTCGCGCGGACCCCGGCCGACCCGCTGCTCGACCGCGCGTACGATACGTATCGCGGCATGCGGCTCGTCCGTGACCCCCCGTTCCCCTGTCTCATCTCCTTCATCTGCTCGGCCCAGATGCGCGTCGAACGCATCCACGGGATGCAGACCCGGCTCGCGAAGGCCTACGGGGACACCGTCGCGTTCGATGGGGAGACGTACCACGCGTTCCCGACCCCCGAACAGCTCGCGGCAGCCACGGAATCCGAACTCCGGGAGCTCGCGCTCGGCTACCGCGCGCCGTACGTCCAGCGGACCGCGGAGATGGTCGCGACGGGGGAGGCGACCCCGGAGGAAGCCCTGGACACCGAGTACGAGGAGGCACGCGACTCGCTCACCCGGTTCGTCGGCGTCGGCGACAAGGTCGCGGACTGCGTGCTGCTCTTCTCGCTCGGCTATCTGGAGGCCGTCCCCCTCGACACCTGGATCCAGACGGCCATCGAGGAGTACTACCCCGACTGCGACCGCGGCTCCTACCGCGAGACCTCGCGCGCCATCCGCGCCCAGTTCGGTGGCGAGTACGCCGGCTACGCCCAGACGTACGTGTTCTTCCACCTGCGGACGGGCGGAGAGTGAGACGGAGAGCGACAGAATTATCTGAAGTATTCTTCAATTGGTAGACGATGAACGCTCGTCCGGAGTGGTCGCCGTGAGCGACCCGTTCGGCCTCGGCCTGCTCGTCGCCGCGTTCGCGGGCGGGGCGTTCGGTGCCTCGCTCGGTGCGCTCACCTCGTTCGTCTTCACCGGCCTGTTCGTCATCGTCGGCGAGACGTACCGACTCGTCCAGCGCAACCTCGTCCCCGGCGTCGCGACCTACGGCCACCTCGGCCTCGTCGACAACATCGCGTTCGGCGTCGTCTTTGGCCCGCACGTCGCCTTCGGTGGCGGGGCGGCCGCGCTCGCCTACGCCGTGAAGAAGGGGTACGTCACCGGCACGGGCGGGTACCACCCCGCGAAGAACGTGACCCGGGGGCTCGGCACGCGTCCGGACGTCCTGCTCGTGGGTGGGGCGTTCGGCGTGTTCGGTCACCTCGTCGCCGCCACCTCCGTCACCCTCGCGCTTCCGTGGGACCCCGTCGCGATGGGCGTCGTCGTCAGCGCGCTGGCTCACCGTGCCGTCTTCGGCTACGACCTCATCGGCGCGACCCGGGACCGGTTCGATATGAGCCCGTTCGAGGACGCCATCCCGGATGGGGGTCGCCCGGCGGTCGAACCGTGGCTCCCCTACCAGTACCGGTGGCCCGGCGTGTTCACCATCGGCGTCGTCGTCGGGATTCTGGGCGCGTACGTCGCCTACCTCACCGCCAGCGCGTTCCTCGCGTTCGGCATCAGCGTCACCCTCCTCGTCTTCGTCGTCACGGGCGTCGAGGAGGTCCCCGTCACCCACCACATCTCGCTGCCGGCGAGTACGGCCGTCATCGCCTCCGCCCCGGTATCGTACGCGGAAGCCACGCCGGAGGCGCTCGCCGCCACCGTATCGCTCCCCGAGGCGCTCGCCGTCGGCGCGGTGTTCGGCGTCGTGGGCGCACTCGCCGGCGAGGTACTCCAGCGGGTCCTCTACGCCCACGCGGACACCCACCTCGATCCACCCGCGGCGAGCATCGTGGTCACCTCCTTTCTCATCGCCGTGCTCGCCATCACCGGGGTCTTCGACGGCGCGGTCTGGGTGCCGACCCCATAAATTTATTTGAACAGTTTCTCAAGTATCGGTATGGTCCAGATAACGGAGCGGCTGGAACGGTTCGTCGCCGAGTCCGGCGACTGCTGTGACGATATGGAGGCGTGTCAGGTCCGGCTCGGTGAGCTGGCGGAGACGGCGACAGAGGAGGTCGACACCGCGGACGTGGACGTGTTCGCCGCACTCGGCAACGAGACGCGGTACACCCTGATCCGCCTGCTCCACGCCGCGGGTGACGAGCTCTGCGTCTGTGAGCTCGACGCGCTCGTGGACGCGACGGAGAGCGCCGTCAGCCACGCCCTGCGGACGCTTCGCGAGGCCGGGCTGGTTACCGTCCGGAAGGAGGGTCGATGGCGCTACTACCGCGCGACGCCGCGCGCGACCGCCGTGCTCGTCGCCCTCGACGGGACGAGGCAGCGATGAAACTCGGCTTCGTCTGCGTCCAGAACGCCGGGCGCTCGCAGATGGCGACGGCGTTCGCCGAGCGCGAACGGGAGCGACGCGGGCTCGACTGGGAGCTCCTCACCGGCGGGACCCACCCGGCCGACCACGTCCACCCCGAGGTCGTCGAGACGATGCGAGAACGCGGCATCGACCTCTCCGGGCGGACCCCACGGAAGGTGACCGACGCCGAACTCGGCTCCTGTGATGTCGTGGCGACGATGGGTTGTTCGACCCTCTCGCTCGACGTGGACACCCGGGACTGGGACCTCGACGACCCGGACGGTAAATCCCCCGAGGAGGTGGCTGCCATCCGCGACGAGGTGGAACACCGAGTCGTCGCGCTGTTCGACGAACTGCAGGGCTGAAGTTTTTCAGCGAGGCCGACGCATATTCTGTCATGACATCACTCGACGCACCGCTTCGCGCACACGTATTCGTCTCCGGCAAGGTGCAGGGAGTCTACTACCGCGCGAACACCCGCGATACGGCACACGAACGCGGGGTCGACGGCTGGGTGCGGAACCTCGCTGACGGTCGCGTGGAGGCCGTTTTCGAGGGCGAGAAGGAGGCGGTCGAGGCGATGGTGGAGTGGTGTCACGAGGGGAGCCCCCGTGCGGAGGTGGAGTCCGTCGAAGTGGAGTACGGCGAACCCGAGGGGCTCTCCGGGTTCGAGGTCAGGGCGTAAGCCGCCGCGAGACCGCCTCGGAGAGCGTCGATCGGAACGCCTTCACGTCGAACGCCGGGGACTCCTCCTCGAACAGTCGCGCGTACTCCTCGCGGGCGAGCCGTTCGAGCAGGCGGTCGAGCACCGTCTCGACGGTCGGCGCGTCCTGTGCGCTGATGACCCCGTCCAGCCACCGGCTCGCCGTCTCGCGGGCGTACTCGTCGGTGTCCGCGGCGAGCGCGACCTGCGGGAGTTCCCCGTCGACTCGCGCGCGCCCGCCCGTCTTGTTCCGGAGCAGCAGTCCCGCCGCAGGCCCGTCGTACCACGCGGAGTCCGGCAGCCCGAACCGCTCGGCGGAGAAGTGCTTGGCGGGGGTCTCCTTCTCGACGGGAGGAAGCGGTGTCAGCCCGAGCCGGTCGAACGCCCGGTCGACCGCATCCGGGGGGAGGACCGTGCCGTCCGGCCGGACGATGTCGGTGCCGAGGAACGCCGGCAGCCGGTCCCAGTCGTACGCGATCCCCTCGTATCGCGTTGCGGTGCCGACGAAGGTGTACTCGTCGGGGGAGTCGACCTCCGCACGGAAGGCCGCGTCGTCGAACCGGTCGCGGACCTGGCGCGCGGCAGCGCGGAAGGGAAGCGGCTCCCCCCACGGCTGGAACTCGTCCGTCTCGTCGCCGAAGACGAGTCCCACGTCGGTGACCTGAAATCGGACTGGGGCGCCAGTGACTGCCTCCAGTATCCAGAGGTGGCCCCCATCGAGGAGGGCCGTGTCGTCGAGCGCCGGTGTCGCGGGAATCGAGTGCACGCTCGGGGGTGTACAGCCACGACCAAAACCCTTCGCGTGGCCGGAAGGGTGAAGCCCCGGCTCGCCGACGTATCCGGTATGTCCGAGCCCTCCACCCACGCTGACGACGAGGTGTTCTGTCGCGACTGTGGCGAAGTCATCTCCGAGAAGGCCGAGATCTGTCCCGCGTGCGGCGTCCGCCAGAAGGCCCCGCCGAGCTCCGGTATCGACCGCGCGGTCGAGAGCCTGACGGAGGGGGGCAACCCCTTCGTCGCCGCCGTTCTCTCCGCCGTCTTCCCCGGACTCGGTCAGCTCTACAACCGCGAGCTGGCGAAGGGGCTCGCCGTCATCGTCGCGATGTTCGTCGCCACCCTCTCGGTCGTCGTCTTCATCGGCATCGTGCTCGCGCCCGCCGTGTGGCTCTACGCCGTCTGGGACGCCTACGTCGTCGCGGACCGACAGGCCGCGGCGCGCGATGGCGTCGGGACGAACGACGCGTGATACCGACCGCGAGCGACACGCTTTCCCCGCGCAGGCACCGAGTTCGGGTATGAACAGGCGAGCGTTCCTCGCCGCGGCCGCAGGCGCGAGCCTGACCGCGAGCGCGGGCTGTCTCCGGTCCATCGGCTTCACGAGACGCGGCTACGTCCGGTCGAAGACGCTCACCGGGTTCGCCGCGGACGGCGAGGAGACGCGTATCATCCAGGTCGCCGTCACCGGCGACGGCGGCATCAACGCGCAGGTCGCGGAGCGCCACGCCGGGCTCTTCGAGGACCCGAAGCACCCGGAGATCTCCGGCCGCGCACGCTCGGTGCTACAGAACGCCTACAGCAGCCTCCGCGTCGAGCTCACGCTCTGTGCGCTGGACTTCCCGGAGTGTGAGACGGGGACGACGGGCGTCTCCGGGTTCAATCAGGTGCAGGTGTACGACGCGGCCGAGGTGTTCGCGTCGCGCGGCGGGTTCTCCGTGCTCGCGGTCGAGGATAGAGAGGACGGTGCGGTGTGGTTCTGAGGAGGAGTCGGAACCGCTTTCGAGCGTTTAGACCGGCGGCTCGTCTGCCACGAACTCGACGACCCGGGAGCCGGCCGAGTGGCGTTCATACCGAGCTGCATCGGCACTGTAGAGCCGGACGGCATCGGCGTCGAACTGCCCGAGGAGGCCGAACTCGAGTGTCGCGACGAGCGACTCGCGGGGGTCGACGGGGTGGGACTCGTCGACGACGGGGTCACACGCGTGGAGGACGCCGTCGTCGACAACGAGACGGACGAAGCCGACGAGCGCCTCCGTATCCTGTCTGAGGAAGCCGTAGGCGCTGTCCGCGGCCGCCAGGCGTCTGGAGAGTTCCTCCTGGTCGCGACCGAGCGGGTGTCCGGCCCGTTCGTAGAGCGCCGCGACATCGGGGAGTCGGTCGTCCACGTCTTCGCCGACGATTGCCATGCGTGTTCCTCGCGAGTCGGAGCGCAAAAGCGTTCGGACCGCCCACGACACCGGATTTTATCGCCCGGCCGGTCGAGGACTGGACTATGATCACGAGCGACGAGATGGCCGTCGTCGACCGGAACGCGGCAGCGCTGGGGGTGCCGACGAAACAGCTGATGGAGTCCTCGGGGAACGCCATCGCTCGCGTCGCACGCGAGCTCGTTCCAGAGGGTGCCGAAATCGCCCTCGTCTGCGGGCGGGGGAACAACGGCGGGGACGCCTTCGTCGCGGCGCGGTTCCTGACGGGGTACGACGTGACCGTCCACCTGCTCGGCCGGCCGGAGACCATCTCGACCGACATCGCGCGGGAGAACTGGGAGGCCCTGGAGCAGGCGGAACTCGCCACCGAGGTCGTCCGCGACTCGCGGGACCTCGAGTTGGGCACCCCGGACCTCGTCGTCGACGCGATGCTCGGGACGGGAATCACCGGCGAGCTCCGGGAACCCGAGGCGAGCGCCGCGGCCGCCATCAACGAGAGCGACGCGACGGTGCTCGCCGTGGACGTTCCCTCCGGGGTCGACGCGGACACCGGCGACGGGGATGGCGTCGAAGCCGACCACGTCGTCACGTTCCACGACGAGAAACCCGGGCTCTCGAAACTCGACGCGACAGTCCACGTCGCGGACATCGGCATCCCCGCGGCCGCGGAGACGTTCGTGGAGCGGGGCGACCTCCTCCGGCTCGGTCGGGACCCGCGCTCGCACAAGGGCGACCACGGCGAGGTGCTGGTAGTCGGGGGCGGCCCGTACACCGGCGCGCCGGCACTCGCCGCACAGGCCGCCCTCCGCGCGGGGGCCGACCTCGTCCGCGTCGCCTGCCCCGCGTCTATCGCCCGCGAGGTGCAGGGGTACGACGAGAACCTCATCCTCCGGCCGTTCGAGGGGGAGCGGCTCACTCCCGATGCCGTCCCCCATATCAGAACGCTCGCGGCCGACCACGACGTGACGCTCATCGGGCCGGGGCTCGGCGACGATGAGGCGACGCTCGATGCCGTCCGGGAGTTCCTCTTCGCCTTCGACGGGACCGGGGTCGTGGACGCCGACGCCCTCCAGGTCGTCCCCGACGTGGAGACGGAAGCGACCCTGCTGTGTACCCCCCACCAGGGGGAGCTCCGGAGGATGGGTGGCCCCGCGAGCGACGGCTGGCGCGAGCGCCGGGAGCTCGTCGAGGCGTTCGCATCCGAGATCGGCCACACGCTGCTCGTGAAGGGCGCCTACGACATCATCTCGGACGGCGACCGAACGAGAGTGTCGAAAACGGGGAACCCGGGGATGACCGTCGGCGGGACGGGCGACGTGCTCGCGGGCGCGGCGAGTGCGCTCGCCTGTCCGCTCTCGCCCGTGAACGCCGGTGGCGTGGCCGCGTACGCGAACGGGCGGGCGGGCGACGCCGTCGTCGCCCGACAGGGGTACGGCCTCACCGCGACCGACCTCGTGAGCGAACTGCCCAAGGCGCTCCGATTCGAGGAGTGAGTATGACCGACGAGGAACTCACGCACACCGACGAGTCGGGGAAGGTGCAGATGGTCGACGTGGGGAGCAAACCGGACACCGCGCGCCGTGCGGAGGCGCGAGGAACCATCCACCTGAGTGCCTCCACTGTCGACGCCGTCCGCGACAACGACGTGAAGAAGGGTGACGTGCTCGCCACGGCGCGCATCGGAGCGGTGCAGGCCGTGAAACACACCTGGGAGACGATCCCGATGTGCCACCAGATCCCCATCACGAACATCGACACCGCGTTTCAGGTCGCAGAGGAGTCCGTCACCCTCACCGTCGCCGTGGAGACCACGGGCAAGACGGGCTGTGAGATGGAGGCGCTCGAAGGCGTCACGACGGGGCTCAACGTCGTCTGGGACATGGTGAAAGCCGCGGAGAAGGATTCGGAAGGCCAGTACCCCGGAACCCGAATCACGGACGTGGAGGTCGTCGCGAAGGAGAAACGCGAACTGGCGTGATCACTGCTCGGCCGGCACGAGGTTCGCGGCTTTCGACCGCGACTGTTCGACGACCGACGGTCTCGCCTCGAACTCGATGATCACCTGCTCGCCGTAGTCGACGTCCTCGACGACGGCGTGGTCGTGGACCCACGAGACGACGCTCATCGTCTCCTCGGTCATGGGGAGCACGAGCGTCTCGTGCTGGTAATCCGGGAGCTCGCCGTCGATGCGGGCGACCAGCTCGTCGATGTTCAGGTCCTCCATCGCTGAGATGGCGACGGGGTTGGGCGCGAGCGCGGAGAGGTACTCGCGTTTCTCGGCGAGCTCCTCCTCGCTCACCTTGTCGATCTTGTTCAGCACCGTCACGATGGGGGCCTCGTTGCGCTCGTAGAGGGTGTCGTGACAGGTGACGAGTTTCTCCTGGATCTCCTCGACGGGGTCGGAGACGTCCACGACGAGCAGCACGAGGTCGGCACGGTACACCTCCGAGAGCGTGGATTTGAACGACTCGACGAGCCAGTGGGGCAGGTCGGAGATGAACCCCACAGTGTCCGTCACGAGCACGTTCCGGCGGTCGATATCCGCGCGGCGGGTGGTGGTCCCGAGCGTCGTGAACAGCCGGTCTTCGCTCTCCGCGGTCTTGTCGAGGTCGGGGTGGAGCCCCTCGTTCTCGTCGATGTCGACCTCCGCGGCGAGCCGCCGGAGCAGGGTGGACTTCCCCGCGTTCGTGTAGCCCGCGAGCGCGACGAGGTCGAAGCCGGATTCTCTGCGGGTCTCGCGGCGGTGCTCCTCCTCGCGCTCGATGCGGTCGAGCGCGTCCCGGATGTTGGAGATCTGCTTTTTGATGTCCTGCTCGCGCGACTCGTCGTACTCGCCGAGCCCCATGAAGCCGGGACGCTCGTCGCGTTTCGCGAGCGAGGTCTTCGCCTCGGCTCTGGGAAGTTCGTATCTGAGTTCCGCGAGTTCGACCTGGAGCTGCGCCTTCTTCGTCTGGGCGCGCTGGCCGAAGATGTCGAGGATGAGCCGGAATCGGTCGAGCACCTCGACCCCCTCGGGGAGCTTGTTCCCGATGTTGAACGTCTGGTACGGGCCGAGACGGTTGTCGAACAGGACGGTCGTCGCCTCCGTCGCCTCCACGACACGCGCGAGTTCGGCCACCTTCCCCTCACCGAGGCAGAACGCGGGGTCCTCCGTCCGGGTCTGCGTGACCTCCCCCACGACCTCGTAGCCGGCCGCGCCGGCGAGGTCCCGGATCTCCTCCGTGTTCGGTTCACCGTCGTCCGCGCGTTTGGCGACGACGGCAGTGCCGTTGTATGCGTCAGTCACTCACAGAACGGTTGGCACCGCGGATATTTAAGTTCCAGTACCGGCCCGTCGACGCCCCCCGAGGCGCCACAAGAGTCTTATCGCCGGCTGTCGGTTTCCCTACCATGTTCGAACTGAATCCCCAGCAGCTCGGTCTGGAGTTCGGCTCCGGGGCCGTCATCGGCGGTATCATCGGCTTCGCCGCCAAGAAGGTCGCGAAGCTCGTCGCCGTCATCGTCGGGCTGGAGCTCGCCCTGTTCAAGTTCCTCGAATCGCGCGGCATCCTCACGGTGGACTGGGAGCAGCTGACCGCCGGTCTCGTGAAAGCGAGTCGGGAGGCCGCGAGCGGTGCCCCGCCGTCGTGGCTCAACACCATCCTCTCGACGCTCTCCATCTCGGCCGGCTTCACCGGTGGGTTCCTGCTCGGGTTCCGTCGGGGATAGTCCTAGCGCGTCGTCAGGTCGTCCTCGTCCTTGATGACCTGCACCTCACCCTCCCCACTGGTGATCTCGTTGACGAGGTCGTAGAGGTCGTTCTGCAGCCCCGCCGGGAACTTCAGGACGCCGACCCACGAGCCGTCGTTCTGCCACTCCTCACGCTGGAGGTCACCGAACTGCCGGACGCGCGCCTGCCCGCTCCCCGCCTTGTCCGCGGGGAGGTGGACGGCCATGACGACCTCCTCGAATCGGATGGGGATGACGGGACGGAGCGCCTCGAGCGCCTCGTCGACCTGCCCCTCGACCGGCTCCATCGGGTCCACCTTGAAGCCGGCCTCCTCCAGCGCGCGCTCGATGCGCTCCGGCGGGTGCGGGGCGTTGTCCATCTGCGGATTGACCGCGTTGCGCGCGATGGTGTTGATGAGCTGTTTCCGCTTCTGTTCTTGCATCTCACGGCGCTGCTCCGCGGTGATCTGGATCTCCCCGCGTTTGATCACTTCCGGGATGATCGCCATCGGGTCGGTGGTGTCGAACACCGTCTCCAAGTCCGCCTCCGCGGGACGGTCACCGCGGGAGGCGTCCTCGAACACGTCGTCGGAGGCGATGACGTCCTCTAAGTCGCCGTCGAACTCCCCGCGTTTGATGGCGAGGGCGGCGTCCGGGTCGACGAGTACCTCGAATCGCGCGCCGTGGCTCTCCAACCGTGCCGTCACTGCCTCGTCGAGACTTATCATGCCACCAGATAGTACGGGCTGCTAAAAAGGCGTTTCCACGTGGGGAGGAAACCCGCCGCGGGGGATCGAGTTTCGAACGGGCTACTCGTCGGCCAGCAGGTCTCGCGTCTCGAGGTGCTCGCGGAGCGCCTCGGGCGTGAGCTGTTCGTAGCGTTCGTCCTCGGTCGTGATGGTCGCCATCCCGACGCCGTCGGGGGAGAGCGAGCCGTCGTTGACCGACGCGAGCGCCTCTAAGGCGAGGTCGACGGCCTCCTCCGTGGAGAGGTCCTCGGAGTAGTGCTCCTCGAGGTGGTCCTCGATCTCGCCGCGGTCCGCGCCGACGGCGAGCGCCTGCCACTCGTAGGGGGTGCCGGAGGGGTCGGTCTCGAAGAGCCGCGGCTCACCGTCCTCGATGCCGCCGACGATGAGCGCGACGCCGAACGGGCGCGCGCCCCCAACCTGCGTGTACTGCTGGATGTGGTCGGTGATGTTCTTCGTCAGTGTCTCCACGCCGATGGGCTCGCCGTAGCGCAGACGGTTGATCTGCGCCTGCCGACGGGCGAAGTCGATGAGCTGGCGGGCGTCGGCGACGTGGCCCGCGCTCGCGATGCCGATGTGGTCGTCGGCCTTGTGGAGTTTCTCGACGGACGATGCTTCCATGAGTGGGGAGCGGGACCGCTTGTCGACGGCGAAGACGACGCCGTCGGCAGCTCGGATCCCGATACTCGCCGACCCGCGTTTCACTGCCTCGCGGGCGTACTCGACCTGATACAGCCGTCCGTCCGGGGAGAAGATGGTGATCCCGCGGTCGTAGGCCTGCTGCTGCGATTGACCCTGCATTGTTAAGTATCGAGTGCCGTCGCCCCCACGAAGCCGTCGCCGACGCGCACGTCCAGCCGCTCGTCGCGGCCGTGTGCACGCCGGTCAGCGTCCGCGAACACGACGTGTCTCTCCTCGGGTGGTTCCGCCGGCCCGCCTAAATATTTTTCCTCACACGCCCGTACCGTCCCCGAGATTCCGGCTATCGACGCTCGTATCGGCTGGCCGTCGATCTCGTCGATGCAGGCGACGACGGCCCGCGAACGGCCGGTCTCGCCGTGGCGCACCCGGACGATGGCGTGGCCCTCACCGTCCTCGAACGTGAAGCCGTAGACGGTGAGGTCACACGCGGCGCTCCCGGCGTCGCCGATGAGGTTCTGCGCGGCGTACCAGAGTTCCCGCTGGAACGCCCCCCGCTCCAGCGTGGCGTCGGGCCACCCCTCCAGCTCGACCGCGAGATATCGGTACCGCGGCCGGAGATGCTTCGGGAGGTGTTTCATACCCGTGTCTCGGGGGACAGTGGTTTCAAACGTCCGGAGTCGTCACGGTCGGTGCACGCGTTGCGGGGGGTCACTCGGCGAGCCTGGACGCCGCGGCATCAAGGAGTTCGGCCATCGAGAGCCCCCGGAGCGCGTCGTCGGCGAGGACGAGCCGGTGGGGGTTCCGGCCACGGGTCCCGGTCTCGATGGGCTCGGTGTCGACCACGTCGACGCGCTGGAGCTCCGCCAACCCTCGCTGCATCGTCGACGAGCTCACGAAGCCACACTCGTCCATCGTCGTCGCGATGTCCTTCCGGCGCGCACCGGTGTAGCCCCCGACGAGCACCACGAGATGCTTGTCGTCGAGCACCGGGCGGTCGCTCTCGGGATTTGCCGCCCGGGAAGCGACAGCCCGGCTCCCCTCGGCCGTGACGGTGGCCGACCCGAGCGCGACGACGAACGCCCGGGCGTACGCCGCCCCGAGCGTCTCCTCCACCGTACTGAGCACGGTATCGAGCGGGGGTGTGTCCAGCGTGACGGGCGTGCAGGCGTCCCACCCCGTCTCGTACTGCGCGCGGAGCCGGTGCACGGGCTCTCCCTCGGCGACGGGGACGGCGGCCCACCCCCCAGTCGGGAACGCGCGCGTCTCCTCGGCGAGGTCGCCGAACGGCCCGCCGGTCGTCGCGGTTCCGGCCTCTGTCGCCGTGTCGGTCGAGGGACCCAGCCCGGCGACCGCCGGGACGACCGCGAACGCCACGTCGTCGACGAACAGCAGGGTCGGGTCAGTGACGGGTCTGGCCGGCGCTGCGGGTGCGCGGTCGAGTCCGGAGAGGTCACCGGGCCAGTTCGTCAGGTGGCCGAACACCCGGTCGCTCCGGTCCGTGGGTGCGACGCGGACGTTCGCCAGCTCCGCCGGGCGCGCGTCGGCTGCCGCCCGGGTCGCCGACCGGATGGTCACCGCGTCGGGGGGCTCGTCCCCGCCCGGGGAGGTGGCAGGGGTCGCGGGCGAGTCCGTCCCCGCACCGTTCGCCTCGGCCACCCCGCCGCCGAGCTCGCGGAACTGTCGGTAGAGCACACCGGCGGCACTGGCGACGTTCACGTCGTCGAGCGCGGCCAGGACCGTCTCGCGTCGCCCGAGCACCCGGAGCCGGATGGGCCGGCCGAGCGGGGTCCCGTCGGGGCGGAGCGCGTCGCCACCGACCGCGATCGGCCCCATCGAACTGGTGACGGCGAGCGAGACGACGAGCGATTTCAGCGCCGTCGTCGGCAGCCCCACTGCGAACACGTCCGTCGATTCACCCGCCTCTTCGTGGCGCTCCCGTGCATAACGGACGACGCCGGTCGGGAACGCAACAGCGTCAGCGGACCCGTTCGAGGCCGGTGACGAGGTCATACGCCGACGTTAGCCGGCATCTCCCATAAACTCCCCGTCGATACGGGACGCCTCCTGAACGGAGTGGAGATCGAGTTCGTCGGACCAGTGGAGCGAGTGCCGGCGCACCCCATCGCTGGAACGAATCCGAACCGGAAGGGGCTCGGCCCCGAGGAAGCGGGAGAGCCCCGTCGCGTCCACCGTGTACGGGCCGAACGTCGCGCCGTGGAGCTCATCTCCCTCTACGACGGGGAGCTCGTAGAGGGTGACGACGCCGCCGGCCTGGGGGAAGCTCTTCGCCGAGAACGTCTCACAGGACAGGTCGAAGCGCCCGTCGTCACGCGGCACCACGTCGGCGAGCAATCCGACGCCGGCCTCGTTGTCGACGATGCGAGTGCCCGGGTAGCCGATGGCCGCGTAGCTGCTCGCCGCGATGGCGGCCTCCTTGACGACGGCGACGGCGGAGTCCAGCCGCCAGCCGAGGTTCAACAGACGGGCGACGTGGCTCCCGACCGTCGCCGCGGTGCGGTCGGGGACGTCCTCGAAGGTGATGATACCGCCCTCGGCCCCCTGCTCCGTGAGCCGTCGCCCCTGCCAGACGGAGCGACAGCCGTTGAGGATGAACGCGGTCGCCCCGACCGATCCGATGTCACTGGCGTCGAGTACCCCATCGCGACAGGCCAGCCCGTCGGCGTCTACGTGGCCGATGTAGTGGACCAGATCGACGTTCGACCGGAACACCGCCCGGAGCTCGTCGACCGTGAGGTCGGCCCGGGTGGTCACGTCGAAGTCGAACTGGTCCCGGTCCCCGTACGGGCTGGACCGGACCTCCTCGACCATCGACTCGTCGTTACAGACGACGGTCACACCGATGTCGATGCCCCCGGACGGCCGCCGCTGGAACCGTCGCTCGTAGGCGGCCAACACCCCCTTGTTCGCCCCGACCGCGAACCCGTCACCGAAGTAGAGGTGCTGTGCGGTCTCGACCGGGGGCATCCGGGTCAGCGTCTCGCGCTGCCGGGAGCCGTCCCTCGTGGCGGAGCCGGACGGCTCGTAGCCACGAACCAGCGCCAGCTCGGAGGCGAGATGTGGCAGCACCGCTACGGTGTCGGGTGTCGTGGGAACGTCGGCAGTCACCAACCACGTCGGGCGAAACGGCTCCACCTCCTCGAACGGCACCGCGAGGTAGCGCTCCAGCTGCTCCCCGAGTGAACGATCGTAGAGCGCCTCGTAGTCGAGTCCGAGAGCCGCACGCTCACGTGAGATGAGGGAGATGGCGTAGAGTCCCTCACACCGCGTGAAGCAGTCGAGGGTGAACACGTGCTGGAGCACGTCGCTGACGGTGGATTCGAACCCGCCACGGGCGGTCAGGTCGAACGCGACCCCGGTGTCCGTCCGGAGCGTGGGCGTCTCCCCGGGAACCAGCTCCGCACCCAGATAGAAGGCGAGCGGCGTGACGGGGAAGAGCCGTTCGAGCGTCGGCGGGAGTTCGATGGTGACGCCGGTGTCGGGCCGCTGGCGGCCGCCGGGGAGGTGGAGCGCCTCGCCAAGCTCGACGAGTGGTGGGTGGCCGCGGAGGGTCGGCCACGACCGCTCACAGGAGGTGGTCTTGAGTGCCGCGCCGAACTCGCTTATCACGGTCATCAGGTCCGTGGGGTCACGAGTCGTCGTCAGCGTCCGTGTCGGTCGGAGGTGCGACGACCGCGCACCGATGTAGAGCTCGTCCGTGTCCGGAAATCGGAGGGTGGTCGTGTCGTCGCGGGTGTCGACGTGGAGCCGACTGTCCGCGGCGAGCAGGATCTTGAACGGGACGCTGGAGAGTTCGACGGTGTAGAACCCCCGCGGGGAGACCGTTCGAGCCGTCGCCTCGGAGATCTGCTCGACGGCTGTGGTGTCCTCGGTCCGGACCACGACCTTGACCCGGTAGGGGACCGAGAGCTCGTTCGTCGCCACGCGCGCGGCGGAGTCGATGGGGAAACAGAACGGTGCCGCGTCCGTCGCACACGGCTCCGGCGTGACGGGGACGGTGGTGTCGAACAGGAACAGCTCGTCTTCGACGGGGTCTCTGACGACGATGCTGCGTCTGGACGGATGGCTCCCGAACGTCGGTGCCGCGGTGGTGAGGTCGGATGACATCTGGGCGGAACTCGGACACCTCCGAGTGGTTACCGGCGGTTCGGGGAGCGAGGATAAGAACTCCCCCGTCGATGGTGGCTTCCCGTGGCACCCGGACGCCGACGAAGAACTATTTACACCGATTCCTCTGCTAACGGTAATTATATAATTCCGGGGAGCGACGGGCCGGTGCGGGAACGGCGCCGCTCGGTTGCACCCGTTTCGAACCGGGGGAGACGGTGGGGACGAGCGGGCCACCGTCCCCGCACGGGGGACGGGCCTGGGGAAGTCGACGGTCGGCGCGACAGGACCAGCGTCCTCCCGGTGGACGACCCGCGGGGGGTGTCGTCCACCCACCGACTGGCGCTCGAACGGCCGTCGAGACACTTTTCGGGCGTGCCGTCACTCCTCGTCGAGCCACACGCCGGGTTCGAGATAGTGCGCTGACGTGCGCTCGCGGTTCCGCGCGGCGAGTCGGCCCCACTCGCGGAGTCCCGTCTCCATCTCGTCGGCCGTGAAGCCGACCACCTCGCCGAGCGCCGCGAGTTCGCGCGGGGCCCGGAGCTGCAGATGCGAGGTCGGGTCTGCGCTGACGACGTAGGGCACGTCGAACTTCGCCACGAGTTCGCGGAGTTTGCGTAGTCCCTGGATGGCCTGTACGCGCCGGCCACCATCCGAGCGAAGGACGGGCCCGAAGTTGAACTCCAGCCGGACGCCGTTGTGGGCGGCGGCCTTCGCGAGGACGTGGTTCACGTCGCCGTCGCCGCGCATGGGGTGACAGAGCACGTCCACCTTCGGCTCCTCGACGGCGAGGCGGTTTATCGCCCGGTCACCCCCGTGGAGACAGAGCAGGGTGCGTTTCTCGCGATAGGTCTTCACGAGGCTCGCGGCCTGCGAGCGGTCGTCTGTGCGGAGCTCGATGGCGTCCACCACGTCCACGTCGTACGCCTCACGGATCGCGGCGGCGTCGTAGTCGGCCTGGCGGTCGCCGTGGTTCCGGACCACGACGCCGTCGTAACCCAGGTCACGGGCCGCGAGCGCGTGGCGCGCGACCGTCGCGCGACCGTCGGGGTGTGCGTGGACGCCCTCGTACATGGACCGAAGAAGTCGGGGGAGGCTATTGTGGGTTTCCTTGTGCGTCGGCGTGGAACCGCGAGACGAGGAAGTCGATGGCGGCACCGCGGTCGCCCGAGGGAACGAAGACGAACGGGATGGGCGTGTCGAACGCGCGCTCGCCGTAGAGCCCCCAGTCGCCCACCGACCGGGTGGTCCCGCCGTAGGCGATGGGGATGTCCGTCAGCTCCTCGGGCTCGTACTCCGGGACGTAGGAGCGCTCGATCCACACCTCGTGGGTCGGCACGCCCAGTTCGTCCGCGAGCCGCTCCTCCAGGGCGTCGGCGTTGGCGACGAGCCACGAGCCGAAGGCGTCGAGGTCGGCGTCCACCCGGTCCGCGTACGCGATGCGGTGTTTCCAGCAGGTCTTCAGGAACCGCCGCGACCGGAACCGGTCGTAGAGCGCGGCGAGCGTCGAGTCGGGGTTCTCGCGTGCCGCGACCCGGAGCCGTTCCATGAGGACGGTGTCGTCGAGTTCGTCCCCCAAGACGCCGTCGACGGTGACCGGTGGCTCCCCCGTCAGCGCGTACAGCTCGTCGAGCATCGCGCGCAGGAGGACGTTCGCGTACACCGATTTGTGGTGCTGGGTCACCCACATGTAGAGGGCGATGCGGCCCTCGAGGTAGTTGCCGATGGTCGACAGCGCCTTCTCCGAGAGCGCGAGCCCCTCCTCGGGGTGGGCGGTGTAGGCGTCGACCATCCGGTCGACGTCGAAGCTCAGCACGTCCGCACCGGTCATGCGGTTGTCGCGGGTGATGTAGTCCAGCCGGTCCACGTCGATGGGGGAGTGGAGCAGCTGGGCGCCGAGGCCGTACTGCCACGCCCCGCCCTGTTCGAAAGTGAGGCTGTAACCGAGGATGTAGCCGCACACCTCGTAGGGGTCGACGCCGAACGCCGAGATGGGGTCGCCGAACGCCCGGAGGACGGTGAGACAGCTCAGCAACTCGTGGGCGCTCGCGCGGCGAAGCGGCTCCGCACCGATGCCCGCCTCGGCGAAGGCACCGACGAGCCCGTGGTCGTCGAGGCGGGCGAGGAGGTCCTCGCGGTCGAGGAACCGTTCCGCGAGATGCGAGAACGGCGGATGGCCGATATCGTGGAGCAAGCAGGCACACTCCAGGGTGCGTTGGATCTCGTCGAGCGTCTCGGTGTCCGTCTCCTCCGTGAAGTACGACTGGGTGCGGAGGTTCTCGAAGACGGTCTTGCCGAGGTGGTAGACGCCGAGTGAGTGTTCGAACCGGGTGTGGTTCGCGCCGGGGTAGACGAGATGCGTTGCCGAGAGCTGGCGGATGTAGCGCATCCGCTGGAACGGCCGGGTGTCGACGATTCGGTCGACGAGCGGCCGGGCGAGTTCGATGTAGCCGTGGACGGGGTCTTTGATCTGCGTCGTTTGCATCGAGGCGATGGTGTCACCCCTACAGGCTGGAGGGTCATGCCGATTTCGACCCTCGGTGAGCGCCCGAACGAACGATTTATTCGACTCACCCGGAAAGCGGGAGTATGAACGCGTCCGAGCGGACGGACCTCGTCTCGCGCTTTACGGAGGAGGTCGTCACGGAAGACGAGCTGGAGGCCCTCTTCGAGGAGACCGACGAGCCCACCGCCTACATCGGCTACGCCCCCACCGGCGAGATGCACATCGGCCACTTCACGACGATGCGGAAGCTCGCCGACTTCCAGGAGGCCGGCATCGAGGTGACGGTGCTCCTCGCGGACCTCCACGCGCATCTCGACGACGAGAAGTCGCCGTTCGACCTGCTCGACGCCCGCTCGGAGTACTACCAGGTCGCCATCGAGGGGATGCTGGAGGCCGCGGGCGCGGACGGCGACGCCATCGAGTTCGTCCGCGGGACCGACTACCAGCTCGAGGAGCCCTACACGCTGAACCTCTACCGGATGATGGCGGACGCGACCATCTCGCGCACCCAGCGCGCCGGCAGCGAGGTCGTCCGGCAGTCCGAGAACCCCAAGCTCGGCGGGCTGGTCTACACGCTGATGCAGAGTCTCGACGTGGCGGCGCTCGACGCCGACATCGCCTACGGCGGCATCGACCAGCGCGGCATCTACATGCTCGCCCGCGAGGAGCTCCCGAACCAGGGGTTCGACAAGCCGCTGTGTGTGTTCGCCCCCCTGCTGTCGGGGCTCTCCGGCGGGAAGATGTCCGCCTCCGACGCCGCCTCGAAGGTGAACCTCAACGACGCGCCCGACGTGGTCGAGGAGAAGCTCCAGGGCGCCTACTGTCCCGCCGGCGAGGTGGAGGACAACGGCGTGCTGGAGTACATGGAGTTCCTCGTGTTCCCCATCCTCGCCGTCAGGGACGAGTCGTTCACCGTCGAGCGTCCCGAGCAGTACGGCGGCGACCTCGTCTACGACGACTACGCCTCGCTGGAGGAGGATTTCCTCTCGGGTGAGCTCCACCCGGCGGACCTCAAGCCCGCGGCCGCGTCGGCCATCTCCGAGGTCATCGACCCCATCCGCCAGCGCCTGAACGACCGGCCGGACCTGCTCGCGGAAGCGTACCCCGAGAAGTACGACTGAGCCGGCTCTTTCTCCCGTTTTCTCCAGTACGTATCACCCACGTAGTGGTTTCGACAATCGTGTGAAATACCCGGTGACACCGGAGTTACCCGGTATCCCGAATGTCCGCGAACCGATATATGCGTCCGGGGGATAGTTGACTCCGTATGGTAACAATCGGTAACCTACTGCCGCTCGTGTTCGACACCGCCGGTGCCGGTGAACTGTTCCTGCTCGGCCGCCTCCTGTTCGGTGGCGTCCTCGCGTTCATGGGCCTGAACCACTTCATGAACGCCGACATGATGGTCCCGTACTCCGAGGCGAAGGGCGTCCCCGCCGCGGGACTCATGGTCCCGTTCACCGGCGGGCTCCTCCTGTTCGGTGGCCTCTCGGTCATCGCTGGTGCGTACGTCGTCGTCGGGGCCGGTGGCCTCGCGGTCTTCCTCGTTAGCTCGGCCGTGCTGATGCACGACTTCTGGGCGGTCGGCGAGGAAGAACAGATGACGGAGATGACCCAGTTCCTGAAGAACATGGTCATGGCAGGCGGCGCACTCGCCTTCCTCGCGCTCGCCGGCGAGACCTGGCCCTACGCCGCGAACGTCGGCCTGTTCTGAGGCCGCGACCCGCGTTCGTTTTCGACACGCACCCGTCTGCCGAGCGGCTGCCAGATGGCGTGCGAACGACTGACACAGGGACGACATTCTCCGTCTATAGAAAGCACAGCGGCTAATACCGTGGCTAGCGGAGTACGGAATATGACCCACACGTGTAGGAACTGCAAGCGTGCATTCGGGACGAAACTCGAGTACGAACTCCACCAGGACAAGTGTGCAGCGGAGCAGCTCCTCTGTCGCAAGTGTGGAGAGAAGTTCGCGGAGCGAACCGCGACACGCGACGGCTGGTATTATCGATGTCCGAACGACGAATGCGACGGTGAGGGGATCGGGGAGGACCTGTACGCCGTAGACGAACTCCTCGTCGCGACCCGCTAACGCCCACTCGAACCGTCCTGCACGTCCCCCTTCTCCCGCCCTCTGGCCCGCGACTCGGCGAGCCGTGCGACCTGTCTCGCCGCGCGCGCACAGACCGGCGCGTACCCGACGGCCCAGACTGGCACTTCGAAGACGACACGCGAACCCCCCTCCCGGTGGTCGGCCCGGTGGCCGGTGGCCGGCACCCCCGCGACCGACCAGCTCCAGCAGTAGTCCCCGCAGCTCTCGATCTCGAAGGGGATCCAGCCAAGCGGCGTCCGAATCCGACCCGTGTCGCCGGGGGCGACGTACCGATCCACCACGTCCACCGCCCGGACCGACGGCCCCCAGTCGGGCCACGTCGCCGTGTCGGTGAGCACCTCCCACAGCACGTCGCGGGGGGCGTTCACGTCCCGTTCGACCTCGACCGTCGGGCCCGCCAGCAGTCCTCGCGGCATACTGACTCTTCGCGCCCTCGAGGCTTGAACCCGGCGACGGACTTAATTTGCCCCCCCACGGACCTGCGACCGTGATCGACGTTCGCAATCTCCGCAAGGAGTACGGCGGTTTCGTCGCCGTCGAGAACTCCACCTTCTCCGTCGACGCCGGCGAGGTGTTCGGCATCATCGGCCCGAACGGGGCCGGGAAGACGACGACCCTGAAGACGCTCGCCGGCCTCATCGACCCCACCGCCGGCGAGGTCTCCGTCGCCGGCTACGACCCCGGCGACTCCGCGATGCGCGAACGGCTCGGCTTCCTCCCGGAGGAGTCCCCCCTCTACGAGGAGATGACCGCGGACTCCTATCTGGCGTTCTTCGCCGACCTCTACGACGTTGAGAGAGGAGTGGCCCGCGACCACATCGCCGACACGCTCGACCGGCTCGACCTGCAGCACCGCGACCGCCCCCTCGGCGACGTGTCGAAGGGGATGAAACGCAAGGTCGCCATCGCCCGCTCGCTCGTGAACGACCCCGACGTGCTCATCTACGACGAGCCCGCCTCGGGGCTCGACCCGCTCACCACGAACTACGTCATCGACTTCACCCGCGAGCTGGCGGACGACGACCGCACCGTGGTCTTCTCCGCGCACAACCTCTATCACGTCGAGTCCATCTGCGACCGCATCGCCATCATGAACCACGGCGAGATCGTCGCACAGGGGCCGGTCGACGAGCTCCGCGACCGGTACGGCACCGTCCAGTACCACGTCTACACCTCCGTCCCCGTCGAGGGGTCCGAACCCGATGACGGCCGGCACGTCGTCACCGTCGAGTCGATGGACGCCGTCGACGCAGTGACCGAGGAGGCCGAGCGCGCAGGCGGTGCCGTGGTGGACATCCGTACCGTCGAGCCGAACCTCGAACGGGTGTTCCTCGACCTCGCCGAGGGGGACGCGGGGCGCGCGTGAAGCTCCGCAAGACCCTCCGGGTCGCCCGCTGGGAGGTGACGAAAGGCGCGGGCGGCATCGACAGACGGAACCTCCTCGTCGGCGCGCTCGGCATCGCGTTCGTGCTGGCGATGGTCCCGGCGCTCGCCGGTGGGGGGTTCGCGCTCGACGAGGGGATCTACCGCATCGGCGTCGCGGAGTCACACCCCCTCCACGGCCCCGCCAGCGCCGACCCCTCGTTCATCGTCCGCGAGCCCTCGGCCGAGGCCTACGAGGAGGGGAACCTGGAGATACTGATCCGGGGGAGCCGCGCTACCTACCGCGATACGGAGAAGGGTCGTGCGGCCGTCGCGACCCTCAGAGAATCCGTTGCGCGCTACAACGACGCCCGGATGCGCGGGGAGGCGAACGAGACCGCCGCGTTCCCCGTGGACGTGACCATCGAGTACGTCGAACGCGGCACCAGCGAGCTCGTCGCGCCCGGCAGCGGTGGCGGTGGCGACGCTGGCGGCGGTGGTGGCGGTGGGGACGGAACCGGCGGCACCGGCGGAGGGACCGCCGGCGGGAGTGACGGTGGCGACACCGATTCCAGAGGCGACGACGGGCCCTTCGGCGCCCCGAACATCGGCCCGGACCTCTTCGGCACCGGGACCGCACGGGGCTCCCCCTCGGCTATCGCCCCGCCGTTCCCGTTCCAGTCGCTCGTGCTCGCCTTCGCGTTCGTCCTCCCCCTGAACTTCGTCATCCAGGCGTACGGCTCCTCGATGCTCAGAGAGCGCGTGAAACGCCGCGGGGAGCTGTTGCTCGTCGCGCCCGTCTCCAGAGGGGACATCATCGTCGGGAAGACGCTCCCCTACTTCCTCGGCGGGATCGGCGTCATCGCGGCCATCGCGCTCGTCGCGGGCGGGGGGCCCCTCTCCGTCGTCGCGATGGTCCCCCTCGCGCTGTTGTTCCTCGCCGCGACGTTCCTCGGCGCGATGTTCGCCCGGTCGTTCAAGGAGCTCACTTTCGTCACGGTCACCGTCTCGGTGTTCCTCACCTCCTTCGCGTTCGTCCCCGCCATCTTCACCGACATCGGCCCCATCGCGCTCATCTCGCCGCTGACGCTCGTGGTGCGTGACCTCGCGGGCGAGAGCGTCGACTTCGGGAGCGTCGCGTTCGCCACGCTCCCCACCACCCTGACGGCGATGGTCCTCTACGGGCTGGGGACCGGGCTCTACCGCGAGGAGGACCTGTTCACCCAGCGGCCCGTCCACCTGAAGGCACTGGATGCGCTCGCGGGGCGGATCTCGGGACTGCGGTCGCTTCCCCTGCTCGTCGCCGTCCTCATCCCGTTCGTCTTCGTCGCGGAGCTGCTCGCCGTGGCCGCGCTGTTCGCCGTCCCCGCGGGGCTCGCCGTCCCCCTCCTCTTCCTCGCCATCGCGGTCATCGAGGAGCTGGCGAAATCCCTCCCGGTGTACGCGGGGTTCACCCACGCGCGGTACCCCCGCACGCTTCAGGCCGGGGCGCTCGCGGGGGCGCTCGCCGGCCTCGGCTTCTTCCTCGGGGAGAAGCTCACGCTCATCGTCCAGCTCGTCGGCCTCCCGGAGCTCCGGACCCGGACCTCGGGGCAGATCGGCGAGACGGCCTTCCAGACCGGCTTCGGCGTCGACGGGCCCGCAGCCATCGTGATCCTCCTCTTGGCCCCGCTCGCGCTCCACGTCGTCACCGCGGGCATCTCCGCGGCCGGCGCGAGCCGGGGGCGCGACGAGTACGCCGCGGCGCTGACCGTGGCGATCCTGCTCCATCTCGCCTACAACCTCACGGTGGTGACGAACCTTGTTTGAGGGAGTGCGAAAGCGGCTCACCATCGGGAACCGCGAGCTGTCGGCCATCTCACGCGAGAAGACCATCGTGCTCGCGCTGCTCATCCAGCTGTTCGTCGCCGCGTTCTCCTCCTTCCTGGTCGTCGGGCTCACCTCGCTGTCCGATCCGTCGTCGGTGGAGGGCGGGGAGGTCGAGATCGCCGCGGTCGGCAACGCGACGGACGAGCTGGTCGCCGCGAGCCGGGGGACGAACACCGACGTGGTCCGCTATCCGAGCGAGACCGACGCACGGCTGGCGTTCGACGAGGGGCGCGTCGATACGGTCGTGGAGGCGCGGTACGACCCGACGGACCGGGGGAAGAAGATCGCCATCGAGGCGCTCGTCCCGCAGTCGAGCCTGCGGAAGACCCTCATCGTCGTCCAACTCCGGGAGACGCTCGAGCGCCTCGAACGACAGGAGCGACGCGAACGGGCGCAGTACATCGACGCCCCCCTCGTCCCCCTCCCGCCCGCGGTGCAGGCGAGCCCCTACTTCGGGTTCACGTACACGATTCTCTTGCCCCTGCTTTTGTTCCTCCCGGTGTTCATCTCCGGCTCCATCGCCGTCGACTCGGTGACCGAGGAGATCGAGCGCGGGACGCTCGAACTCCTGCGCGTGGCGCCCGTCTCGCTCACGGCTATCGTCGACGGGAAGGCGCTCGCGATGGCCGCACTCGCACCGCTGCAGGCGGTCCTCTGGATCGCCCTGCTCTCGGTGAACGGCATCGGAGTGTCGAACGTCCCGTCGCTCGTGCTCGTCGTGGCGAGTCTCGCCGTCGGCCTCGTTGCGGTCGGAGTTGGGCTCGCCATCGCCGTCCCCAGCCGGCAGCGCGCCCAGCTGCTCTACTCGCTCGCGATACTGGTGTTCTTCACCGGCGCGACGGCGCTTCCCGAACACCCCGCGGGGACGGTGGCGAAGCTCGCGGTCGACTCGCCGACGGCGACGACTCAGCTCATGGTGCTCGCGTACGCGGCCGCGGCACTCGCGCTCGCGGCGGTCGTCCGCGCGGCCGTGGCGCGGGTGGACCCCGAGTCGCTGTGAGGTCCATGACCGCCGGTCCTCCCGGCGGGCACCCGCTGCCGCCGACAGCAGCTTTTTCGCGTGGGGGTGAGTCTCACGACCATGGAGTACACCACTCTGGGCGACACCGGCGTCACGGTGTCCAGACTCTGTCTCGGCTGTATGAGTTTCGGCGACTCCGACTGGCGCGAGTGGGTCAAAGGCGACGAGTTCGGCCACGAACTCGTGGAGAAGGCCCTGGATTTGGGTATCAACTTCTTCGACACCGCGAACATGTACTCGCGGGGCGAAAGCGAGCGCATCCTCGGCGACGCGCTGGAGGGGTACAAAGAGGAGTCCGTCGTCGCGACGAAGGTCTACTTCCCGATGGACGACGACGACCCCAACTCCGGTGGACTGTCGCGAAAGACCATCGAGCAGGAACTGGACGCCTCGCTCGAGCGGTTGGGGATGGACACCATCGACCTGTATCAGACCCACCGCTGGGACTACGAGACGCCCATCGGGGAGACCCTGCACGCGCTCGACGACGCGGTTCGCCGGGGGAAGATCCGCTACTTCGGGGCCTCCTCGATGTGGGCCCACCAGTTCGCGGAGGCGCTCCACACCTCGGAGTTGGAGAACCTCGACCGCTTCGCCACCATGCAGAACCACTACAACCTCGCCTACCGCGAGGAGGAACGCGAGATGCTCCCCCTGTGTGACAAGGAGGGGATCGGCGTCATCCCGTGGTCACCGCTCGCGCGTGGCTTCCTCACCCGGCCCCACGAGGAGTACCTCTCCACCAAGCGGGCGGAGACGGACGACTACGCCCAGACGCACCCCTACGCCGACGGTGGGGGGAAGGAGATCAACGAGCGCGTCCAGGAGCTCGCCGACGAGTACGACGCGACGATGGCGCAGATCGCCATCGCGTGGGTGCTCCACAAGGACGTGGTCACCGCCCCCATCGTCGGAGCCTCCTCCGTCGAGCATCTGGAGCAGTCCGTCGCGGCGCTCGACATCGACCTCTCCGACTCCGACGTGCTGTGGCTGGAGGAGCCGTACGAGTCAGTGCGGGTGTCGGGCCATCAGTGACGCGCAGCGCCGGCTGAGCCGTCCCGCCTCCACGGGATCGCCGGAACGGCCCGCAACTATTTACCCCCGCGTCCCACCACGTCAAGTATGTCCGATTCGGAGGGCACGGAGATCGTCGACCTCGACGCCGAGGCAGTCCTGGACGCGGCTCGGGCCGCGACCGACGGCACACTCCACACCCTCATCGAGTTCGACCGCGAACGCTTCGAGATCCTCTACGTCCACGAGTCGACGCGCGCGCTGTACGCCTCCGACGAGGAGATGCGCGAGCACTTCGCCAGCATCCACGAGTTCGTCAACCTCGATTTCGCCGAGGTGGAGCTGTTCACGGAGGACCTGCTGCCGTTCGTCGACCGGGTCCGCTACAAGACGACGGCGATGGACACCGCGACGTTCGTCCGGCTCTACGTCTCGGAGTCGACGGGGCTGTTCATCACACTCGACCCCGGGGCGGAGGCCGAGCCGGTCGCCCGCGCCATCGAGGGGACCATCGAACGATAGCCTTTCCTGCAGGCGGTTCGCCGGCCCGGTATGGACGACGCCCTCCGCGCCGTCGCCGTCCGCGCGAGCGAAGCCGGCGCACGGGTCGCCCGCGACCGTTTCCGGACGGGAGATCTGGACGGCGAGTACGGCACCGACGACGTGAAGACCGACCTCGACCGGGAGGCCGAAGCGCGCATCATCGAGGTCATCGAGGAGACCTTCCCGAGCCACGCCATCGTCACGGAGGAGTCGGGCTACCACGACGGGAGCGACTACGAGTGGGTCGTCGACCCCCTCGACGGGACGAACAACGTCGCCGCGGGGCTCCCGGTGTTCGCCAGCGCGGTCAGCGTCCGCGACGACGAGGGAGCGCTCGTCGCCGCGGTCCACGAACCGCTCGCGGCCGATACCTACGTGGCCGAGCGCGGGGCGGGAGCCACCGTGAACGGCGAGCCCATCGCCGCGGGGAGCGCCCTCCCGCTCGACCGGGCGACCGTCTCCTTTATCCCGGGGTATCGGGCGCTCGGGGACGCTGACCTGCGGGCGCGCGCCGACGCGATGCGCGACGCGCTCGACGGGGAGGCCAAGCGCGTCCTCTCGACGTGGGCCCCCTGCGTCGACTGGGGGTTGCTCGCACGCGGCCGCATCGAGGCCGTCGTCACCTACCACCCCGACGTGTACGAACAGGTCCCCGGCACCCTCCTCGCCGGGGAGGCCGGTGCGGTCGGCTGGGCGGACGGCCCGCTCGCGGTCCACGCGGCGACCGAGGAGCTGGCGGAGACGGTCGTCTCGATACTGCAGTCCGAGCCGTCGACCGGGTGACCGCGGGTCAGGGGCGCCGGCGTCGGTAGACGACGGCGGCCACCCCGGTCACCGGTAGCCCGAAGACGAGGAGATACGGGAGCGCGTAGGCGACCGTCACGGTGATCGTCCGGATCGTGAGGACGACCCCGTCGATCGAGGCCAGGAACGCCGTGATGAGCCCGACATCGGCGTAGCCCGGCTCCGGCTCGCGCTCCGGGGGCTCCTCGTGCAACTCGACGGTGATGGTCGAGTAGGCGACCCGGTTCTCCAGCTGTCGCTTCTGGGCCTCGAGCCGTTCGATCTCCTCTTGCACCTCGCTGAGTCGCTCGGAGACCGCCAGCACGTCCTCCGTCTCGTTGGCGTTCTCGTAGAGCGTTCGGAGCCGGTCGCGCTCGGCCCGGAGGTTCTCCAGTCGGGCGTTGAGATCGACCAGCTGGTCGGTCACGTCCGTCGTGTCGGATTCCGCGCTCTCGACGGTGCCCATCGTCTGGATCTCCGTGAACGCCGACTGGAACTCGTCGCTCGGGACCCGGATGACGAGTCGGCCGGTCGTCCACGTCTCGTTGTCGCGGCTGTGGGTCGTCCGCGACGAACTCGCGACGAACCCGCCGCTGGACCGGGCGAGCGACGCGATCCGGTCGCTCGTCTCCGTGAACGAGTCGACGGTCAGCGACACCTGGCCGGTGCGGATGATGGCACGCTGCGCCTGCAGCGCCGTCGTGTCGGCGTTCGCCGAGCGCTCCCGCTCTTCGGCCGCGGCGTCGACGGCCCGTCCGCCGTCGCTCCCGCCGGCCGTGAGGTCCGCGCCACCACCACCGTTGCTACTCGCACCCAGTCCGCCGCCCGAACACCCGGCGAGGACGACGAGGGCGACCACCGCCACCGCACCGAGGAGTCTGTGCGATCCCATAGCACGGTATGGACACCCCCCGGAAAAACGGGTTTCCTAATATCAAACGCTCGTTTGAGTGTTCGGCGGGCGTCAACGGCAAGGGGCTTCGCCGCGTCAGTTCGGGTATGCACGACACCGGTGTGCTCGACGAGACCGCCCTGCTCTCGATGACGTGGGCCGACCTCCTGTTCGCCCACTGGCCCGTCGATCCCGAAGTCGTCGACGCGCGGCTCCCGCGGGGGCTCTCCGTCGACACCGACGGGGGGACGGCCTACCTCGGAGTCGTGCCGTTCCGCATGGAGGACATCCGGCCGCGGGGGTTCCCGATCGGCCTCTCGTTCGGGGAGCTGAACCTCCGGACCTACGTCGTCGACGAGGACGGGACCCCCGGCGTCTACTTCTTCAACCTCGATGCCGACGACCGGCTGGGTGTTCTCCTCGCCCGCACGCTCTTCCAGCTCCCCTACTACCGCGCGGAGATGGACGTTCGCCGGGAGGACGGCGAGGTTCACTTCCGGGCGCGGCGCACCCACCGTGGCGCCCCTGCCGCGCGGTTCGAGGGGCGCTACGGCCCGGTCGAGGAGCCGACCGTCCGCGACCCGGAGAGCCTGGAGGCGTTCCTCACCGAGCGCTATCGCTTCTACACCAGCGACGACGCGGGCACCATCTACTACGGCGACATCGACCACGAGCCGTGGAAGCTGGCACCCGCCCACGCCGAGATCACCTCGAACACGCTGTTCGAGGCCAACGGCTTCGCCAGGCCGGACTCCGAGCCGATCTACCACTACTGTCCCCGCATCGAGGTGACCGCGGGGCGACTCCACCGCGCCTGACTTTTTAATCCCTCCCGCCGTCTCCCCGACGATGAGCGACGACGTGCAGCCGGCGATCCGCCGCGTCGACGAACCGGCGACCGATGCGTCGGCGACCGACGAGCCGGTACTCGACGACGAGGCCGCTGAGCCCCCGTCCCCGCCGGAGCCATCGGGTGTCGAACGACAGCTCGATCCCCGTGTGCGCTACGAGTGGCTGATTCGCGCCGGCATCTCGAGTCTCGTCCTCGCCGTCGTCGGCACGATCATCGGGAACTTCACTGTCGGGCTGTGGCTCGGCCCCGCGCTGGGGGTCCTCGTGCTCGTCTCGGGCGTCGGCCTCGTGGGGGCGCGCTACCGCGCGTGGCGCTACACCGTCCGCGCGGACTCGCTTCTCCTCTCGCGGGGCGTCATCACCCAGACGCGGACCGTCGTCCCCTACGTCCGGCTTCAGCACGTCGACGTCTCGCGTGGCCCCATCGAGCGCTCGCTCGGGCTGGCGAGCGTCGTCGTCTACACCGCCGGCTCGCGGGGCGCGGACGTGACCATCCCCGGGCTCACCCCCGGGGACGCGGACTCACTGCAATCGCGGCTGAAGGCGCTCGCCATCGCCGCGGAGGGTGAAGACGCGGTATGAGGCTCCACCCCCTCTCCGTTCTCTATCGGGCCGGCGACACCGTCTCGCGGCTGGCGTGGATACTGGTGTTGACGACCGTCGGGGCCAGCAACGCCCTCGGCCTCGAGACCGCGCTGCTCATCGTCGGGGCGACGCTCGTCGTCGCGCTCGCGTACCACGCCGCGGCCGTCACGCGCTTCGAGTACGCGCTCACCGACGACACCGTCGACATCCGCTCGGGGGTGTTCTCCCGGACCGTCCGCGAGATCCCCCTTCGACGGGTGCAGAACGTCGACATCGTCCGCAACGTCGTCCACCGGCTGTTCGGGCTGGCGGAGGTCCGCATCGAGACCGCCGGCGGGGGGGAGACGGAGGCTCGGCTCAGATACGTCACCGGCGACGAGGCGAGACGCCTCCAGCGCGAGGTCGGCACCCGCTCGCGGGGGGAGACCGAGGGCGACGCCCCCGAACGCGAGGAGCTGTTCGCCGTCACGATGGGTGAGCTCCTCCTGTTGGGCGTCATCGGGATGGACCTCCGGCTGCTCTCGGCGCTGACGGCACTCCTGCCCATCATCCTCCCCTCCGTCTCCGACACCTTCCCGCTCTCCTCGCTGTTCACCGTCGCCCCGCTGCTCGCGGGGGGGATCATCGCCGTCGCGGCCATCGCCTCCGCCGTCATCGCCGTGACGAACTACTACGGCTTCCGGCTCTCTCGTGTCCCCGGAGAGCTCCAGTACGAACGGGGCTTCCTCCAGCAGTTCTCGGGGACGATCCCCCTCTCGAAGGTCCAGTCCGTCGTCATCGAGGAGAGCGTCCTCGCCCGACGACTCGGCTACGCGTCACTCACCGTCGAGACGGCGGGGTACGCCCCCGGCGAGTCCGGCGCGCAGTCGGCCGTCCCCATCGCGACCCGGGACCGCGTGCTCGCGCTGGCCCGCGAGGTCGAGCCGTTCGGCGACCCGGACTTCGAACGGCCCCCGAAACGCGCCCGGACCCGGTACGTCGTGCGCTACGCGCTGGCGCTCCTCGTCCTCGTCGGCACCGTCACCACCGTCGTCCGGTTCTTCGACCTCCAGCCACCGATTCCGCCGCTCGCGGGGGTCGCGCTCCTCCCACTCTCTGCCCTCGGTGGGCACCTGAAGTGGCGGAACCTCAGCGTCGCGTTCGACGCGGACCACGTCATCACCCGCGAGGGGTTCTGGACGCGCCGGACGCGCGTGGTTCCCTACTACCGGATCCAGACGGTCATCGAGTCGCGGACCCTGTTCCAGCGGCGCCGGTCGCTCGCCACCGTCACCGTCGACACGGCCGGAACCGGCGGGTTCGGCGGTGGCAACGCCCGGATGCTCGACATCGACGCGGCTCGCGCGGAGGAGCTCCGCGAGGCCGTCGCGGACCGGTTGCAGGGGGCGCTCGTCGACCGGCGAATCCGGAACCGGGAGCCGGAACGGAGCCTGGACGGGACGACCGGGGCGACCGCCTCGCCGAGGGGCGACTGAGCCGACCGGCAGTTTTGTATCCGGCGCGGGATACGAGACGGCCATGACCGACACCGAACGCGTGCTTCGCGTCGCCGGCCCCGTCGCCATCGTCGTCGCATTCGGTGGGATACTCTCAGCGGTGGCCGTCGCACCGTGGTTCTCGTGGAGCGGGAACGCGCTCTCCGACCTCGGCGAGGCCGGCCGCGCGTCCAGCCCGTTTTTCAACGGCGGACTGGTTCTGGCCGGCGGGTTGGGCGTGGCGTACGCGGGCTATCTCCGCACGGTCGCGCGGAACGTCCTCCACCGACTCGCCGTCGCCACGCACGTCGCCGCCATGCTCGGGCTGGCCGGTGTCGGCATCGCCCACGTCCCCCACCGCCTCCATCTCCCGGCCGCCGTCGCCGCGTATCTCGGATTCACCGCGACGCTCGTCCTCTGGGGCGCTGGAACCGTCCGGGACGGCATCCGTATCCGCGGAGCCGCGTCCGTGTTCGCGGGAGTCGGCCATCTCGCGGTCTGGGTGCTGTGGGCGCTTTTCCTCGTCCCGTGGCTCCCGGGACTCGCCGTTCCGGAGACCGTCGGTGCGCTGCTCTACGCCGGGTGGGTGTTCGGAGTTACCCGCGGAACCCACGACGCTCGATGACCCGTGCGAGCGGTTCGGGGAGATAGCGGTCGTCGTCGAACGCGACCCCCGAGCCGGTGCTCGGCGCGGGGTGGAGGAACCCACCCTCGCAGTAGTGGACGCCCTGACACTCCCCCTCTCCTCTGAGCGGACCGAGGACGTTGTGGAGCAGGCCATGGGTGAAGAACACCTCGCGGTTGCCGCTGTCGGCCGTCGAGTCCACGAGGGCGATGCGGCCGGGCGTGGCCGCGAACCCGTCGTGTGCGTGGCGGGCCACGTCGACGAACGGGAGGAGATACACGTCGTGATACGCGTCGTTGCGCGGAAGTTCCTCGTCGAGCGCCGCGGCCGTCTCCTCGAGGTCCGACCCATCGAAAAAGCGGAGCGAGGTGTTGTGCGTCCCGACGATGTGCAGGGAGATACCCGTCGTCCCGTCGGGGTTCCGAACGGGCATGGCGGCCCAGTCCGCGACGATGCGCTCGCGGACGATGGGGGTGTACGGCTCGGCGCGCGGCCCGTAGGTGACTCGGACGTAGAGGTCCATCCGCGCGGGGTCCGCGTCGGGGATGGGCGTTCCCTCGTCAGTCACGCCGGCGAGCTCCTCCCCGTCGCGGAGGCGGTCCTTGTCGGTGTCCACGCGCCGGGGGTTCAGCCCGCGGTCGAGCTCCTCCTCCGTGGTGAGGCCATCGCCGTCCGGGTCACCCTCCGGGTCCAGCTCCTCGACGGGGACCTGGGGGGTCGGGGTGGCCGTCGCGTCGAGCGAGACGCCCCGTGGTTCCGGCGTGGCACTGTCCGTGGGCACCGGTGCCGGGGTGACGGTGGGCGTCTCGGGGGCGTCACCGCCGCTACAGCCCGCGAGCACGAGGAGGACGACGAGTCCCAGCGCGGCGCGTCGCATGCGCCCTCTCGGTGCGTCGGGGGGAAAAGCCTACGCCAGCCCGAGTGCCCGGAGGCCACCCAGATAATCGAAGTCGAAGACGTAGAGGTATATCTGGGCGAGGCCGGCGAGCGCGAGCAGCGCGCCCGCGACACGAGTGACCCGACCGCTCTCGCGGGAGAGCAGCCGGAGCAGGGAGTCACGGCCGAGCGCCGAGAGGAACGTCACGCCGAGCATGAGACTCACCATCCCCGCGGCGTAGGCCCCGAGGACGGCGACAGCCCCGAGGGCGGTGCCCGTCGTCGCGACGAAGAGGATGCCGACGAAGATGGGGGCGGTACAGCCGGCCGCGGCCAGCGCGTAGACGACCCCGAAGAGGAGGAAGTCGCCCGACGAGCGGTTCCGGACGGGGAGCTGTATCCCCTCGACGGAGAACCGCCCGGTGACCATGGCGACCCCGAGGCCGACGAGCAGGCCACCGACGACGACCTCGAGGAGGGCGATATCGGCGAGCGCGCTCACCCCGAACGTCGAGACGACGGCGGCGATGGCCCCGTAGACGAGGAGGAAGCCGAGACTGGCCAGCCCCCCGACGCGGGCGGCCCGCGCGAGGCTGGCGTCGCCGTCCCCGCGCCCGAGGTAGTAGGCGACGTAGCCCGGGAGGAGGGGGAACGCACACGGCGCGAAGAACGTGGCGACGCCCGCGGAGAAGGCGAACCCGACTCTGAGCGATTCGATCACGCTCCCGCCTCCCGGAGCTTCGCGGCGAGTGTCTCGGTGTCGGCGAGGCCGACGTGGCGCCACACCTCCCCACCCTCGGCGTCGAAGACGAGCAGGGTCGGAAGCGAGGTCACGTCGTAGCGCTGGTGGGCCGTGAGCGACGGCTCCATCGCCACCGGCCACGTCCCCTCGAACTCGGTCCAGAACTCGCGGACAGCGGGCTCGTCCTCCTCGCTCGTGATGGAGAGCATGTGGAGCTCCGGGAACCGCGAGCGAATCTCGCGGAGCCCGGCCATCTGCGCGCGGCAGGGGGCACACCACGTCGCCCAGAAGTCGAGTAACACCGGCTCCGGGGGTTGCACGCGCAGCTCGCCGCCGGGAGAGCCGGCCACGTCGAGCGTCTGCACGCTGAAGCCCGCGGGCGAGCCGTCGCCGGTCCCGCCGGAGCCACCGGTGTCGCCGGACCCACTACCCAGACAGCCCGCGAGCGCGGTGGCCCCCGCGGCGGCCGCTGACAGGAGGGCGCGGCGGTTCATACTCGAAGTTCGGCTGCGGTCGTCTTATTCCCGCCGCGATAGTGAGACCCACTCACACAACCCCGTATGGATGATGGGACGGTGGGCGTAACCCCCGCCATGGACGAACCTACTCCCAGCCGCCGGCGACTGCTCGGAGCGCTCGGCGTCGCCGGCCTCGGTGGCCTCGCCGGCTGTATGGGCTATCAGGGC
Organism: Natronomonas sp. EA1; assembly: GCF_051195035.1. Taxonomy (NCBI): domain Archaea; kingdom Methanobacteriati; phylum Methanobacteriota; class Halobacteria; order Halobacteriales; family Natronomonadaceae; genus Natronomonas; species Natronomonas sp. EA1. Next base: position 448,685 of record NZ_JBNTJV010000001.1, on the reverse strand, counting down.
CGCTCGGGTGGGGCTACCCCGACGGAGCCGCCCGGGACACCCACGCCCGTCGCGACGACGGGCCCGGGCGGCGTCGAGCTCCCGGTCCCCCGCAGCGAGCTCGTCAGGGGGGCCGGCAAGGACGCCATCCCGGCCATCACGGAGCCGGCCTTCGGTACCGACTGGGAGGGGATCAGTTTCGAGGCGCACCACCCCGCCGCGGGGCAGTACACCGCGAACCCCCGGCTCGGCGAGGGTGACTGGGTCGTCGGCATCGAACGCGACGGTGAGGCGCGCGCGTACCCCCTCCTCGTGTTGAACTGGCACGAGGTCGTGAACGACGAGTTCGGCGGGCCCCTGCTCGTCACCTACTGTCCGCTGTGTGGCTCCGCGATGGCCGCCGAACGCCGAGTGGACGGCGAAGAGACCGTCTTCGGGGTCTCCGGGCTGCTCTATAAAAACGACCTCGTGATGTACGATGAGAAGACGGGGTCGCTGTGGTCCCAGATCATGGCGACCGCCATCAACGGTCCCCGGACGGGCGAACGGCTCTCGCTCGTCCCCGCCGCACTGACGACGTGGGGTGAGTGGAAAGCGGAGTACCCGGACTCGCTCGTCTTGCGCCCACCCCCGGAGTCGAACACCGTCGTCGGCCGGCACGCCACCCGGGACTACGACCGCAACCCCTACGCGGGCTACACCTCCTCCCGCCAGATCGGGATCGGCGGGGAGTACGACGACGAACGGCTCCACCCCAAGACGCAGGTCATCGGCGTCGCCACCGAGGACGCGGCCCGGGCCTATCCGCTCGACGCCGTCTTGCGGGCCGGCGTGGTCAACGACACCGTGGGCGACCGCCCGGTCGTCGTGACGACCCACGGCGAGGCCTCGCTCGTGGCCTATATCAGGACCGTGGACGGCGAGACGCTCACCTTCGAGCGGGACGGTGACTCCCTCGTCGCCGGGGGCTCGCGCTGGAACCCCGCGACTGGCGTGGCCCTCGACGGCCCCCACGAGGGAACCCGGCTGGAGCCGGCGAACGACGTGTCGCCCATGTTCTTCTTCGCGTGGAAGGAGTTCCGCCCCGAGACGAGCGTCTACGGGGCCTGACCGGTCGCCGACGCCAGCGGTCGCGGTCCTCCGACGGCTACGCCGCGGCCGGACTAGTTCACGTGAGCGTGGCGACGCGGTTCACGTCCTCGTCCGTCCCGGCGATGACGAGTTCGTCCCCGTGCTGGATGCGGAAGCCCGGACCGACCTCGGTGACCACGTCACCGTCGCGTTCGACCGCGATGACGGTACAGCCGGTACGCGCCCGGAGGTCCGCACCGGCGAGCGTCTTCCCGGCGAGGTCGCCACACTGCATCCGGACGACCTCCACCCCCTTGTCGAAGGAGATGACGTCCTCGTCGAACACCGTCGAGGCGAGCAGCCGGCCCGAGACGGTGGCGATAGCGAGCACGTAGTCCGCACCGGCACGGTACAGCTTCCGCACGGACTCCGTGGCGTCGGCGCGGCCGATGACCTCCACCTCGGGGTTGAGCTCCCGGCAGACGAGCGCGGCGAAGATGGCCGTGCTGTCGTCGGCGACGGCGAGGACGACGGTGGACGCTTCAGCGACGCCGGCCTCGCGGAGCACGGACTCCTCGGTGATGTCGCCGACCACGTCCACGCCGTCCATCGGCTCGCGGTCGACGACCCTGACCTCCCGACTGGCCTCGCGGAGTGCGGTGGTGACGGTGTGGCCCACCTCGCCGTACCCGGCGACGACGACCGGCCCGGTGCGCTGGCGGCGCTGTTCCGAGAGGGTGAGCTCCTTCAACCGCTCCAGCTGGTCCTCGCGGCCCGCAGCGACGAGGATGGTCTGTTCGTCGATGCGCTCTGTAGTCGGCGGCGGGGAGACGAACTCCCCGCGGAACCACGCGCCGATGACGTTCGTCCCGGTGCGCTCGCGGATGCCGCTGTCCTCGATAGTCGTCCCCGCCAGCACCGAGCCGGCCTGTACCGGGAGTTCGACGATGTCGAACGACTCGCTGATCTCCACGGCGTCCCCGAGCTCGGGCGTGACCCCCGCCGTGATCTTCCGGGCGATGGCCTCCGCGATGAGCTGCTGGGGGAGGTAGGTCTCGTTCGCGCCCGCGTATCGGTGATACTGCGCCACGTCGGGGTCATCGACGAAGGTGATCACGTTCGTTCCCTCGACGTCGTTCGCCGCGAGCGCGATGGAGGCGTTCGTCTCGTCGTCGACGTCCGCGACGAGCGCACGCGCGGACCCGATGTTCGCGTCGTGGAGCGTCTCGGTCTGCTCCGGCTCGCCGTGGATGGCCTCGATGTCGTCCTCGCGGAGTTCCACGACGCGCTCGCGGCTCGGTTCGATGACGACGTACGGCCGGTCACGCGCGTCGAGCTCCTCCACGAGCGCCTTCCCCCGGGAGGTGAACCCCGCGAGGATGACGTGGTCCGCGATGCCATCGACCGCCGTCGGTGGGGTCGTGGAGATTCGTTCCTGGAGGTACGGTGCGAGGAACACCGGGAACGCGAGGAAGACGAGCGAGACGCCGGTGAGCTGGACGACGACGAGGAAGAGGTAGACCGGCGTCGTGCTCCAGAGGCCGCTGTCCTCGCCGAACCCGACCGTCGTGAACGACTCCGTGACGGTGAGGAGGGCCTTCGCGAACGAGACGGTCTCGCCCTCGAAGACAGCGATGACGAACTGGTAGAGGAAGGTGTAGGCAAACACGAGCACTGTCAGGCCGATGAGATAGAGGACGACCCGTCGGCGCTGTTTGCTCCCAGCCAGAAGGCGACCGCCGAGCATGGGCACTCTGCGAACGGCGGGCGAATAACCGTTCGGTTTCCGGGCTACTCCGCGTCCGCCGGGGTGTCGAAGTCGTGGAAGTGCTCGCCCTTCTCCTTCGAGAGGATGTTGAGCGCGGCGGCCGCGCCATCCCCTGCCGAAATGACCGCCTGCCACTCCTCCGCGCGGACCATCGCGCCCGTGGCGTAGGCGTTCTCGACGCTCGTCTCCATCGTCACGTCCACGTCCACGATATCGCCGTCGAACGCACAGCCGAGCTCCTCCGCGAGCGCGCGGTTCGCGCCCGTGGCGAGCACGAGGTAGTCGGCCTCGTGGTCACCGTTCTCGGTCGAGACGGTGAACCCCTCGTCCGAGGAGGCGACGCCCGTCACCTTCGTCCCCTGATGGCGCTCGACACCGAAGGAGTCGGCCTGCTCGCGGGCGCCCTCGATGAACTCGGTGCCGTCCTCGGAGTCGATACCGAGGTAGTTGAACAGGTGGGCTTTGTGCATCCACGTCTCGTCCGTGTCGAACAGGACGGTGTCGAGACCGTTCTTGGCCGTGAAGAGCGCCGCGCTCAGGCCTGCGGGACCACCGCCGACGACTGCGACTGTTGGCATGAGAGAACGTTCGGGTCGGAGACGATTATACCTGCTGGGTGGGGCGGATTCCGCCGCTGCCCGATCGATGGAGCGACCGACTCATTTCGGTGGGCTCCATAGGCCGCCTATGGACTATCACGGCGTCGTACTCGACCTGGACGGGACGGTCTATCGGGGCGACACCATCATCGATGGCGTGCCGGGGACCGTCACCCGACTGCGCGAGCGCGGGCTCGACATCGCGTTCATGACGAACAACCCCACCCGGAGCCCCGCGGAGTACGTCGAGAAGCTCGCGGGGATGGGGATCGACGCCCGGGAATCGGAGATCCTCTCGGCGGGAGCGATGACGGCCGAGTACCTGACCCACCACCACGCGGACGACGACATCTACCTCATCGGCTCCTCGGGGCTGGAACGCCAGCTCGAGGCCGCGGGCTGTTCGCTCATCGCGGACCCGGACGCGGCGGACGTGCTCCTCACCTCCCACCACTACGGCTTCGACTACGAGTCGCTCACCGCTGGGCTGTGGGCCTGCGACGTGGTCGATGCGTTCTACGGGACGGACCCGGATTTGACCTACCCGGACGGCGACGGCCGGCGGTATCCCGGGTCGGGCGCCATCACGCGGTCGGTGGCCGCGACGGCCCGCCGCGAGCCGGATGCGGTGCTCGGGAAACCCTCCGCGTCCGCCATCGAAGCGCTCTCGCATCACCTCGACGTCCCCCTCTCGGAGTGTCTCGTCGTCGGCGACGGGCTCGACACCGACATCACGCTCGGCAAGACGGCCGGGATGGACACCGCGCTCGTCCTCTCCGGGCGGACGACGCGGGCGGAAGCCGAGTCCAGCGACATCACCCCGACGTACCTCCTCGACTCGCTCGTGGAGATCGACTCGGTGCTGTAGCCGCTGAGCGAACCAGTCTGCGCGTGAGAATGTCTGACAAAGGCTTATATCCCATGGCTCACAACCTCCGCTCATGGTCGAACGGAACTCTCCCTACGAATACGGCGACATCACCACGGACGGTGGGCTTGGGTCTGACGACCCCCCGGAGGACCACGAGGACGGGACGGACACCGTCATCGTCGACGGGAGCGCCATGAGCTATCGGAGCTACTGCCGCCACACCGGCGACGAGTGAGACCCGGCGGCGCGAGTGTCAGCCGCGCGCCGCCCGACTCGAGCCCGGGGATAGACCCTTATCCCGCCCCGTCGTAGGTTTCGGTTATGGGTATCCAGTACGACGATTTCCTCGACGAGAGCTACGCGCCCGGCGACGCCGACCTGCTGTGTACCTTCCGGCTCGCCCCCGGCGAGGGGATGAGCCTCGAAGCCGCCGCGGCACGCGTCGCGAGCGAGTCCTCCAACGGCACCTGGGCCGCCCTCGACGTGGAGAGCGACATCTCCCGGCTCTCCGCGATGGCCTACGACCTGGAGAGGGAGACGAACACGGTCCGCGTCGCGTACCCACCGGAGTTGTTCGAGCCGGGGAGCCTCCCGCAGATCCTCTCCTGTATCGCCGGGAACATCATGGGGATGAAAGCCGTCGACACCATCCGCCTCGTGGACTGTGAGTGGCCCGAATCGGTGGTCTCGGGGTTCCCCGGTCCCGGCTTCGGGCCCGCCGTGAAATCGGAGTTCCTCGACGCGACCGACCGCCCCGCGCTCGCGACGGTCCCCAAACCGAAAGTGGGGCTCCCCACGAGCGAGCACGTCCGCGTCGCGCGCGAGGCGTGGCTCGGCGGCGTCGACCTCCTGAAGGACGACGAGAACCTCACGGACCAGGCGTTCAACCCCTTCCGCGAGCGCGTCGTCGACTCCTTCGCCGCGCGCGACGAGGTACAGGACGAGACGGGCGAGCGGAAGGACTACCTCGTCAACGTCACCGCGGAGACGACCGAGATGCTCGAACGGGTGGACTTCGTCCACGAGCAGGGCGGCTCGTTCGTGATGGTCGACATCATCACCTGTGGCTGGAGCGCGCTCCAGACCGTCCGCGAGCGCTGTGAGGAACTCGGACTCGCCATCCACGCCCACCGCGCGATGCACGCGGCGTTCGACCGGCTCCCCCACCACGGCGTCTCGATGCGCGTGCTGGCCCAGTGGGCGCGGCTCGCCGGCGTGGACCACCTCCACACCGGCACCGCGGGCTTCGGGAAACTCGAGAACGAGGACACTGCGGGCATCAACGAGTGGCTCCGCAGCGACCTCTACGGGATGAAGGAGGTGCTGCCGACGGCCTCCGGCGGCCTGCATCCGGGCGTCGTCCCCCAGGTGCTCGACGCGCTCGGCCCGGAGCTCATCGTCCAGGCCGGTGGCGGCATCCACGGCCATCCCGACGGCACCCGCGCCGGCGCGATGGCCCTGCGTCAGTCCGTCGAGGCGTGGCAGGAAGGCGTCTCGCTGGAGGAGTACGCGAAAAGCCACCCCGAACTGCGGGTGGCGGTCGAGAAGTGGGGCAGCGAGTCGCCGCGCTAGCACTCCTCTTGTTCAGTCGTCCGGCGACGGGGACGCAGCCAGCGACTCCGGTTCGACCGACCCGTATCTGACGATGGCGTCGAACTGCTCGTCACCCAGTCGCTCTCCCGAGTCGATGCCGTACCCACCCTCGAATCGGTCGCGTGCGAACAGCGTGACGACGAGCGCCAGCCGACCGTCATCGTCGAGTTCGTCCGCCGCACGGTCGAGCAGGAGCGCACCGGCGACCACGTCGAAGACGAGGTCCGCGAGCTGCTTCGCGTGGTACTGGGCGTGGTCCTCGTCGACCGTGGCGAGCGTGCCGAGCGCGGTCTGGAGCTCCGTGAACGCCTCACGGAGCTGGGAACGGGGTTCGGCGAGCGCCGGGTGGTCGACGTCGAGCAGGTCGTCGACGTACGGTATCAGCGCCTCGTGAGCCGATTCCCGGGCGAACACGCGGAGCACGTCGAGCGAGAGGATGTTCGAGGTGCCCTCCCAGATGGGGAGCACCTGCGCGTCCCGGAGCAGGCGGGGCGTGACGTGTTCGCGAACGTAGCCGTTACCGCCCAGCACCTCCATGCAGTAGGAGGCCGTCTCGACACTCATCCTCGCGGTCTTGTACTTCGCGATGGGGACGAGAAGCCGCATCAGTTTGTACTCGGATGAGTCGTCACCCGCCTCCTCGCGGGCGTCCATGAGCCGTGCGGCCTCGAAGGCGAACGCGGCGGCGGCCTCGTAGTCGGTGGTCAGCTCCGCCAAATCGCGTCTGAGAAGCGGGTACTCCTGGATCGTGGAGCCAAAGGCCTCCCGGTTGGCGGCGTGGACCTTCGCCTCGAGGAGGCCGCGGCCCATGATCCCGAGCGCGCCCGTCGCATTGGTGAGCCGCTCGTAGTTCATCATCTCGGCCATCTGTTTGAACCCGCGGCCCTCCTCGCCGACGAGATACGCCTCGGCACCGCGGAACTCGATCTCGCCCGTCGGAACCGAGAGCGTGCCGAGTTTGTCCTTCAGTCGCCGGAACAACGAATCGTTCACCTCGCCGCTCGGCTTCGTGCGGGGGACGAGGAACAGCGAGAGACCGCGTGTCCCCGCCGGCGCGTCGGGCGTCCGGGCGAGCGCGAGCGCCCCCTCCGCGTCGAGGTTGGAGCAGAACCACTTCTCACCGTAGAGCTGGTAGGTGCCGTCCTCCTGTGGCTCGGCGCGGACCTCGTTCGCCCCCACGTCGCTCCCACCCTGCTGCTCGGTGAGGAACATCGCGCCCTCGATGTGCTCGTCGACATCGCGGCTCGTGAGCCGGTCGAAGTACTGAGACAGCGACCCGTCGTCGAACTTCTCGAGGACGAGCGCCGCGCCCGTGGTCATCGAGACGGGGCAACAGAAGCCCACGTCGGTGTAGCAGAGGAGCGTCTGGAGGGCGAGAACGTGAGTCAGACTCGCGGGCTCGTCGCGCCCCGGTGGCGCGTGGAAGGCGTCGTGGGTGAACCCGAACTCCCCGTAGACGATGCGCTCGTTCTCGTGCTGGTCCGGGTGGTACTCCACCTCGTTTCGGATGTTGCCCTCCTTGTCGTAGGTGTGGAGGATGGGGCCGTGGCGGTCGATTCTATTCGAGGTGTCGGCGAGCGTGTGCCCCGCGACGTGGCCGAACTCCGAGAGGACGGACTCGGCCCACGCGAACTCCTCGTCCGTGTAGGCGTGGCGCACGGCGGCCTGCAGGGTGGGGTCGAGCGCCCAGTAGTTGCACTCGCGGCCCGCCTCGTACTGACCGTAGTCGATGGGGTCGGACATGGGCGAAAAGAGTGCCACGGTGACATAAATCCGGAGGCTGGCCGGGATCAGATGACGCCCTCGGAGCTGAGCCGGTCGATGTCGGCGTCCGTGTAGCCGTACTCCCGCAAGACCTCCTCGGTGTGCTCGCCGAGCAGGGGTGGGTGCCGGCGCACGCTGGTCCCCGTTCGCGAGAAGTGCATGGGGTTGCCGGGCATCTCCACCTCGCCCGCGGTGGGGTGGTCGACGTGGAGGTGCATCCCTCGTGCCTCCAGCTGTGGGTTCTCGAAGACGGCCTCCATGTCCTTCACGTCGGAGGCGGGGACTCCCCGCGAGTCGAAGCTCGCGAGGAGCTCCTCGGTGTCTCGCTCGGCAAACAGCGGTTCGAGGACCGCGTCGAGGGCCTCGCGATGCTCGACGCGGGCCGTGTTGTCGGAAAAGCGGTCGTCGTCGACGAGGTCCTCGCGGTCGATGGCCGCGCAGAACTTCGGCCAGAGATTGGGGGAGGGGACGGCGACGACCACGTACCCGTCCGCGGTCTCGAACGCCCGGTAGGGGACGATGGAGGGGTGTTTGCTCCCCATTCTCGCGGGTGAGTCACCGGTGGCGAAGTAGTTCGTCGCCATGTAGGTCATCCACGCGACCTGCCCGTCGAGTAGCGACACGTCGATCTTCTGGCCGCGGCCGTCGCCCAGCTCGCGTTCGAGGAGCGCGGCGAGGATAGCCTGAGTGGCGTACATTCCCGCCCCGATGTCGGCGATTGCGACGCCCGTCCGGACGGGGGCGCGGTCGGCCTCGCCGGTGATGGACATGAGTCCCGACTCCGCCTGCACCACGAGGTCGTACGCGGGCCGGTCGCTGTCGGGCCCCCACTCACCGTAGCCCGAGATGGCACAGTGGATGAGCCCGGGGTTCTCCTCGCGCAGCGACTCGTAGCCGAGGCCCCACTCCTCTAAGGTTCCGACCCGGAAGTTCGAGACGAGGACGTCCGTCTCGCCCGCCAGATCGCGAAAGAGTGCCTGTCCGTCCTCGCTGTTGAGGTCGATGGTGACCGACCGCTTGTTGCGGTTGATGGAGAGGTAGTAGGCGCTCTCCTCGCTGTCGCCGTACGTCGGCGGGTGCCACGACCGGGTCTGGTCGCCGCCGTCCGGCCGTTCGACCTTGATGACATCCGCACCCATGTCACCGAGGTTCATCGTACAGAACGGGCCGACGAGCACCCGCGAGGCGTCGAGGACGGTCACGCCGTCGAGCGGACCGGTTCGCGAGTCGGGGTCGCGCGCTTCCCCGACCATCAGGCTCCCTCCGGGACTGCGATAGTGAACACGATAGGCGAGCAATCGCGGGAGGTACCTAAACCGTTTGTCCCCTACTCCGCGAGCAGCCGTGTCGCGATGTGTTCGCCGAACGGGAGCGAGGAGGTGAGCCCCGGTGAGACGGCGTTGAGGATGTGGATCGCGTCGTCGCGTTCCAAGAAGAGCGGCTCTTTCACCAGGTCGCCGTCCTCGGTGACGAGCTGGGCCCGGATGCCCGCGTAGCTCTTCTCGAGGTCCCGTTCGGTGACCTCGGGGACCAGCCGGGCCGCGGCCGCGGCGAACTGCTCCTTCCGGTAGGACTTGTGCAACTCCTCCCACGCGACGGCGAGCATGGTCGGCGAGGCCATGAGCTTCCAGAACCCCTCGTAGGTGAGCGTCTCGCGGAGGTCCGCCAGGTCGAACTGGGTGTTCTCGTAGGCCTCCCGACCGAACGCGAGGACGGCGTTCGGTCCGACGATGACCTTGCCGTCGGTGCGGCGGGTGTAGTGCACCCCGAGGAACGGTAACTCCGGGTCCGGGGTCGGGTAGATCATCGTCTCACAGAGCTCCGCGCGGTCGGGAACCACCTCGTAGTACTCCCCGCGGAACGGGACGACCTGATACTCCTCACCCACCCCGACCTGGTGGGCGAGCCGGTCTGCGTGGAGGCCGGCGGCGTTCACGAGCAGGTCGCACTCCACCGTGCTGTTCGTCGTCGCCAGCCGGTAGCCGTCGTCGACGGCGGTGAGCCGCGTCACCTCGTGGCCCGTGTAGAGCGTGACGCCCGCCCGCTGGACCTCCCGCGCGAGGGTGTAGACGTACTGCTGGGAGTCCACGGACGCGGCCTCCGGCGCGTAGAGCGCCGCCTGCCCGGCCGCGTGCGGTTCGTGTTCCTGGATGGCGGCCTCCCCCTCCAGGAGCTCGTATGCGACGCCGTTCGCCTCGGCCTGCTCCGCGAGTTCGTGGAGTCGGCGTTCCTCCTCGTCGTCCTGCGCCACGACGAGCACCCCGAACTCCTCACACGGGACCCCGTGCTCGGCGCAGTAGGCTTTCATCCGCCGCGTCCCCTCCGTCGCGAACCGGGCTTTCTGCGAGCCCGGCGGGTAGTTGAATCCCGGATGGAGCACCCCGGAGTTGCGCCCGCTCTGGTGTTCGGCGAGGTGGTGTTCCTTCTCGATAACGGCGATATCCAGGTCGCTGCGCTCGGCGAGATGTTTCGCCACCGAGAGGCCGACACACCCCCCGCCGACGACGGCGACGTCGTGACCGGTCATTCGTTCGGCTCCTCTCCCGCCAGCGGCTTCTGTGTACCGAATAAACTCTCTGCAACGGGAGAGTTGACGAAATACACACGATTTATACTCCTCTGTGCAGTTGTTTCTCCCATGGCAGATAAAGCAGCCCTCCGCGAGCAGATGATCGAAGCGTTCGAAGGTGCCGACTACCCCATCAACTCCCCGATGGACCTCGTCCCCGCGCTCCCGAACGGGCCGGCCACCAAGTTCGAGTCCGGCGACTTCTCGATGACCGCTATGGAGCTCAACACCAAGCTCGGCGGTGGCGAGTTCCCCTACGACTCGGCCGAGGCCTTCGTCGACGACATCCTCGAGCAGCTCGAGAGTCAGGACCTTATCTAACACCTCCACCTTTTTCTGCGTCGGGTAGTCGGCTTCGCCGACTACCCCTCCTTGAAAAATCTGGACCAAAAAGCCGGACGCTCGCGGCGCTCGCGTCCGGTACGACATCCTTGTACAGCCCCGCGACCGCACAGCACCGCGACCGCACAGCACCGCGACCGCAACAGCCCAGCCCTTCCCCGACTCGCTCGCGCTCGCCCGCCGTGGGCTCGCGCGAGCGACCGGCCACCGCGACAGCACCGCACCGCGACAGCACCGCACCGCGACAGCACCGCACCGCGACAGCCCCGCGACCGCACAGCACCGCGACCGCACAGCACCGCGACCGCAACAGCCCAGCCCTTCCCCGACTCGCTCGCGCTCGCCCGCCGTGGGCTCGCGCGAGCGACCGGCCACCGCGACAGCACCGCACCGCGACAGCACCGCACCGCGACAGCACCGCACCGCGACAGCACCGCACCGCGACAGCACCGCACCGCGACAGCACCGCACCGCGACAGCACCGCACCGCGACAGCACCGCACCGCGACAGCACCGCACCGCACCGCTCCGCCCTACTCCGAGTCCAATGGCTCGTCGAGTCGCGAGTCGAGTTCCTCCTCCAGTTTATACCGCTGGACCTTCTGGGTGGCCGAGCGCGGGAGGTCGTCCACGAAGAAGATTCGCCGGGGGTGTGCGTAGGAGGCGACGTGGTCGAGGGTGAACTCCCGGAGTTCGGCCTCGGTGATGTCCGTTCCCGAATCGAGGACGACGAAGGCGACGGGGGCCTCGCCTTTCACCTCGTGGGGGGCGGCGACGACCGCGGCCTCGGCCACGGCCGGGTGCTCGTACAGCGCGCTCTCGACCTCGGTCGGGTAGACGTTCTCCCCGCCGGCGATGATCATGTCGTCGGCGCGGTCGATGATCCAGAAGTAGCCATCCTCGTCGACGCGGGCGATATCCTCGGTGTAGAAGAACCCGTCGTAGTCGAACACCTGCTCGGTTTTCTCGGGGCGCTTGAAGTAGCCCTCGAAGACGTTCGGGCCGCGGATGGCGATCTCCCCCGTGACGACGGAGTCGTCCTCGAAGTCGATATCCGGGTCGGGGAAGGGGGAGAGCTGGTCGGTCGTGAGCCGCGTCTCGCGGGTCGCGGGGTCGACGAGTTTGATGTCGATACCCTCCAGCGCGGGGCCGGTCGAGCCAGCGGCCTTCCGGACGCCGTGGGAGGGTTCCGCGGTGCCCGCCGGCGCGGTCTCGGTCATCCCCCAGCCCTCGAGGATGGGGACGTTCCACGCCTGCTCGATGGTGCGTCTGGTCTCGTCGGCGAGCGGGGCGGCCCCGCAGTTCACGTACCGGAGCGTGGAGAGGTCGTACGCGTCTTCGTTGTCGCGGTACTCCCGCCAGAGCATCGTGAACAGGGCGGGCACGCCCGCGAACGTGGTCGCGTTGTACCGGTCCATCGCGGAGAGGATGGCCTCGGCGTCGGGTTGGGGCTGGAGGTGGACCGTCGCCCCCTGCGCGAGATACGTGGTGAGGATGGCGTTGAGCCCGTAGATGTGAAAGAGGGGTAAGACGAGCACCGTCGCATCGTCAGCATCGACGGTCGACGCCCCCTTCGAGTACGCCTCTATCGTCGAGAGAAGGTTCTCGTGGGTGAGCAGGACGCCCTTCGGGTTCCCCGTCGTCCCCGACGTGTACGGCTGGCAGGCCACGTCGTCGTAGGCCCGCTCGGGTCGGTCGAACCCCGGGTCGTAGTCGGCCTTCGCGTGCGAGTAGTTCACCACGCCGTCGTCGCTCACGCCCGGCAGGAACAGGGTCCCCACGTCGGCGGTATCCGCGAGCCCCCGGGCCTCCTCGGCGAGCAGCGGGGAGCCGATGAGGGAGTCGGCTTCGGCGTTGTCGAGGACGTACGCCAGCGTCCCGGGGTCCATCTTGAGGTTCAGGGGGACGGGGACTGCCCCCGCGCGGATCGCGCCGAAGAACGCCTCCGGGAACTGCACGGTGTTCGGGACGAACAGCCCGACCCTGTCGCCCGGGTCGACGCCGTGGTCGGCCAGCATCGCGGCCACCCGGTCGGACTCCTCGTGGAGCTCCCGATAGGCCTGTTCACCGTCGATCCCCGTGAGTGCCGTCTTCTCCCCGTACCGCTGTGCCCCCATCGCCGGGAGATCCCCCACGTGTCGCAGCGGACCGCCGTTGAAGTGCTCCATGGTACCGATTGGCAGTCATGCCGGGACGGCTTAATTATTCGCCCGGCGAGCGCGGCGGTTCAGACCCGCAACGCGACGATCCCCGCGGCGATGGTGGCGAACACCCCGAGTGCGAGCAGCCCCCAGTTCGCGATTCGGTTGGAAGCGCGGGCGACGCGCCACGAGTAGGTGCGCGAGGAGAGCGGCCAGAACAGCGGGACGCCCGCGGGGGTGAGCATATCCGCGACGAGATGCGAGCCGACGCCGAACAGGGCGATGGCGACCCCGAGCGTGGCGTAGAGGGTCTCGTTCCCGAGCCCCCCGCGGACGCCCGCGAGCCAGCCTACACCCCCGAGCGCGCCCGCGACGAGCGCGAGGAAGAGCAGGGTGTGCGTGGGCCCGCGATGCGAGATGAACGGCAGCCGGAGGTCGATGTCGGGGAGCCGAGCGAGCCACACCGCGCCGGCCCCGACGACGACCGCGACGACCGGGTCCGAACGGAGGAGATAGCCACCGACGGGCGCGTAGAGGAGCAGTGCCGCGCCGTAGTGGCCGGTCTTGTACATACCGGGTCTGGGGCGTCATCCCGCCTAAAGCTGTGGGCCGCCCGTCGCCCGTCGGAATCAGGAGTCCAGAAACGCCCGTGCCTGCTCGCGCATTCGACCGGTGAACGCGTCCGTCACCCGCCCTTGCGGTCCGGAGACCGCACGATGTTTGATGGTCCCGAGTACCCACGGTGAGCAGTACGACGTCTTCGCGGGGTTCCTGCCGGAAACCCACGCGTCGCCGAGTTCGTGATTCGCAGGAAGGTCACTCGTCGTGAGCGCAGCACAGACGTACTCCTCACCGGGATAGGGCAATCTTTCCGCGGCCAAGACCAGCCACAAGCGGGGGTTCGACCCCGTCCTGAACGGGTCCGGTGCCCAGAACACATCCCCTGCGCGGTAGGAGCTACTCACGCGTCTCACGCGGGTCGACCGCGTGCTCTTGCCATTCATCGTAGTCCAGCGGTTCCTCCTCGTGGCTCGCTGCAACGTCGCTTGCGTGGTTCGCGGCTGCGTTAAGGCTCTCCTCGTGGTCGCTGACCCGCCAGTAGGTCCCCCGATGGTCGACCCGGCCGGCCTCCCGAAGTCGAACCAGCGTCGGCCCGACGGAACCACGCGGGATATCCGTTGCCTCGACGATTTCCGACTGCGTGAACGCGCTGTCCGCGTTGGCTTCGAGAAACGAGAGGACCTCGTGGGCGTTCGTCCCGGGGGTCGGCGCGTCCTTCTCCTCCTCGATAGCGTCGAACTGGTCCGCACTGATAGGCATGTGTATCAGTTTGTATCGAATGTACTAAGCAGTTTGGCCCGCACGTCGGTTATCGGTGGGCCTTATTCCCCCGCCACACGAACGGGTGATATGACCATCGTCGACACCTTCGGCCCCTTCCTCGTCCCCGCGACGATGTTCGTCCTCGGTGCCATCGGCTACGCCGCGCTCTACCTCTACACTCGGGTCCGGCGCGGGAGCTAAGTTCTCTCCCTCGGATGGTGGGGCCATGGACGACCCGATGACCCGCCTCGACGTGCCAGAGTACGACGACCTCCCCGAAGACCTCCAGGAGCGCATCGACGAGGAGACGGAACAGGCCGGCTTCACCCCGAACGTCTTCTCCGCGTTCGGCTACAAGCCCAGCCACTTCCGCGCCTTCTTCGCCTACCACGACGCGCTCGTCGAGGACTCCGCGCTGGAACGCGAGGAGATCGAGATGCTCGTCGTCACGGTCTCCGGCGTCAACGACTGTCTCTACTGCGTCGTCGCGCACGGCGCGCTCGTCCGCATCTACGCGCAGGACCCCCACCTCGCCGACCAGCTCGCCACCAACCACCGGACCGCCGATCTGGGCCACGCCCACGAGGCCATGCTCGATTTCGCCGTGAAGCTCACCGAGGAGCCCGGCCGCATCACCGGTGCCGACATCGACGACCTGCGCGTCCACTTCACCGACGAGGAGATCTGGGATATCGCATCTGTCGTGGGCTTTTACAACCTCTCCAACCGGCTCGCCACCGCATTCGATATGCGCCCGAACGAGGAGTTCTACACGCTCGGGCGGGAGCCGCGAGAGTAGTTTCTCAAGGAAGGATTTCGGCCGGAATCGCTTTGGATTGCTAAGCCATCTCACCAGCTATGCGCGACCTCGACGATATCGACCGGCACGTCCTCCGGCTCCTGCTCGAAGACGCTCGCCGCCCGTACAGCGACATCGCCGAACACGTGGACCTCTCGGGGCCCGCGGTCTCGGACCGGGTCGAGCGCCTCCAGGAGATGGGCGTGATTCGGCGATTCACCGTGGATCTGGACCGCTCCCGTCTCAGAGAGGGGCTGAACGTCCTCCTCGAACTCGAGACGGCACCGGAGTCTACTGAGGGGACCCGGGAAACCCTCGCCGGCCTCGACGGTGTGGAGCACGTCTTCGAGACGGCGGAGGGCGCCCTGGTAGTGAGCGCGACGGTCCCGACGGGGGACGTGCGGGCCTATCTGGAGGAGCAGATCGACCTCTCACAGGTTCGAACCCTGCGCGTGCGCCTGCTCGCGGGCAGCGAGTGGACGCCCGATGTAGGCGAGGCGACGCTCGGCCTCGAATGTGCGGAGTGCGGGAACCGCGTGACGAGTCAGGGCACCTCCGCCGTGGTGGGGGAGACACGCTACGAGTTCTGCTGTCCGACGTGTGAGTCCCGGTTTCGAGAGCGGTACGAGCAGATGCAATCGGGGGTTTAACCCATCGTCGCGGGGTTCCCCATCCCCTCCTTCACGCCAGCGCGGATGAGCGCGAGGTTCACCGGGTAGGCGACGACGAGGCCGATGGTGAGCGAGAAGACGAGCCCGGACCAGAACAGCACGTCACCGATGTGCGCCTCGCCGGCCAGCCAGACGTCCGTCCCGATGGCGGCGATCTCCATCACGGTGATGGAGGGTGTCTCGGAGTAGAACGCGTCCGTCATCGCCTCCCAGAAGGGGACCTCCTCCTGCATCAGCGGGCCGACCGTCAGCGCGTATCCCAGGACGTAGGCCGCGGCGAACGTCCCGACGATGACCAGATGCGTGTCGAGCGCGAGCAACCCCGCGGTGACGATGACGCCGATGACCTCTCCCATCCCACAGCCGGAGTAGCAGTGGGCCACCGAGCGGAAGCCGCGACGCCAGATGTCGTCCTCGGGTATCTGGGTGCGCCCAGCGTACGTGTAGATGGCGAGCCCCAGCGGCCCGGAGTAGAGCACCGTCAGCCCCCAGACCAGCTTCATCAGGCTCGGGAGTTCCGCGTTCTTCGCCACGAGATCGTACCCCAGCACCGCGAGCGAGGTGAGGACCAGCCCGCCCCACACCGCGAGCGCGAGGGGGTTCGTCAACACCGACTGCAACAGCTGTCGGAGCATGGATATGTGTTCGACCGGCCGACTTAATCCGTTTGGGGCTGTCGTATCGGAGAGAAGGACAGCGTTCACTTTGGATTCCAAATATTCGGGATAGAATATCGCCGATTGATGAGTGACAAGGGGCATCAACGAGGCGGCCGAATACCTATCCATGAGACGGGAACGACTCGCGATACAGGGGATGAGCTGTGCGAACTGCTCGTCCACGGTGCAGGGGGCCCTCGAATCCCTCGACGGCGTCTCGGAGGGGTCGGCCAACTTCGCCACCGACGAGGGGACCGTCGAGTACGACCCCGAGGAGGTCTCCCTGCGGGAGATCTACGACGCCATCGAGGAGGCTGGCTACGAGGCCGTCTCGACCACCTACTCGCTCGCGGTGACGGACATGACGTGTGCGAACTGCGTCCAGACGGTGGAAGGGGCGTTGCTCGACACGCCCGGCGTCATCGCAGCCGACGCGAACTTCGCCACCGACGAGGTGCGGGTGCGGGTCAACCCCGAGAGCGTCTCCCGTGAGGAACTCTACCGGGCCATCGAGCGGGCCGGCTACTCCCCCGTCCGCGAGGAGAGCGAGGACACGGGTGGCGAAGCGCGAGAGGCCGCGCGAACCGCGGAGATCGACCGCCAGTTCCGCCTCACCCTGCTCGGCGCGGTGCTCTCGGCCCCGCTCGTCGGGATGCTCGTGGCCCACCTCTTCTTCCCCGGCGTCCTCCCCGAGACGATTCCCGGGACCGCCCTCCCCATCGGCTGGGTCGGCTTCCTGCTCGCGACGCCCGTCCAGGTCATCCTCGGGAAGGAGTTCTACGAGAACGCCTACTCCGCGGTCGTCCGGAACCGCACGGCGAACATGGACGTGCTCATCGCGCTCGGCTCCTCGACGGCGTATGGCTACTCCGTCGTCGTCCTCCTCGGCCTCCTCGAAGGGGGACTCTACTTCGACACCGCCGCGCTCATCCTCGTGTTCATCACGATGGGGAACTGGCTCGAAGCCCGCTCGAAGGGCCAGGCCAGCGCCGCGTTACAGGAGCTCCTGGAGATGGAGGCCGACGAGGCCACCCTCATCGACGAGGATGGCGAAGAGCGGACCGTTCCCCTCTCGGAGGTCGAGGTCGGCGACCGGCTCAAGGTGCGGCCCGGCGAGAAGATCCCGACCGACGGGATGGTCGTCGAGGGGGAGTCCGCCGTCGACGAATCGATGGTCACCGGGGAGTCCGTCCCCGTCTCGAAAGAGCCCGGTGACGAGGTCGTCGGCTCCACCATCAACGAGAACGGCGTCCTGGTCATCGAGGCGACGAAGGTCGGGAGCGAGACCGCGATCCAGCAGATCGTCTCGCTCGTGAAGGAGGCGCAGGCCCGCCAGCCCGAGATCCAGAACCTCGCCGACCGCATCTCCGCGTACTTCGTCCCCGCGGTCATCCTGAACGCGCTCGTCTGGGGGAGCCTCTGGTATCTCTTCCCGAACACGGTCGGGGAGCTGGTGCGGGCGCTCCCGCTGTGGGGGCTCGTCGCCGGCGGCCCCGCGGTCCTCGGCGGCACCGTCTCCACGTTCGAGTTCGCCGTCATCGTGTTCGCCTCCGCCGTGCTCATCGCGTGTCCCTGCGCGCTCGGACTCGCGACGCCCGCGGCGACGATGGTCGGCACCGCCATCGGTGCACAGAACGGCATCCTATTTAAAGGAGGAGACGTGCTCGAACGGGTCCGTGATGTCGATGCCGTCGTCTTCGACAAGACCGGCACCCTCACGAAAGGCGAGATGCGCCTCACCGACGTGCGGCCCGTGGGTACGGCCGCGGATGGCGGGCTGGTCGCCGAGACCGCATCCGAGTCCCGAGAAGCGTCCATCCTCGCCGTGGCGGCCACCGCGGAGAACGGCAGCAGCCACCCCATCGCCGAGGCCATCGTCGCGGGGGCACGGGAGCGAGGCATCGAGGTTGGCCAACCGGAGGGCGTCGAGAACGTCTCCGGTCAGGGCATTCGCGCGGAGACCGACGCAGGCACCGTCGTCATCGGCAAGCCCGACCTCGTCGCGGATGCTGGCGCGGACCCGGCGCCCGCGATGGACGCCCTCGAGGAGCTGCAGAACGAGGGGAAGACCGCGATGCTCGTCGCGGTCGACGGGGAGGTGGTCGGCGTGCTCGCCGTCGCCGACGAGGTGAAAGAGAGCGCGAAACGCGCGGTGGCCGCGCTCACCGACCGTGGCCTCGTCGTCCACCTCCTCACGGGCGACAACGAGCGGACCGCGCGCGCCGTCGCCGAACAGGTCGGCATCCCCGCCGAGAACGTGCGCGCGGAGGTCCTCCCCGAGGACAAAGCCGACAACGTCGAGGCGATCCAGGCCGAGGGATCGAAGGTGATGATGGTCGGCGACGGGGTGAACGACGCGCCCGCGCTCGCCGCGGCCTACGTCGGCACGGCCATCGGGAGCGGGACGGACGTGGCCATCGAGGCCGCGGACGTGACGCTCATGAGATCCGATCCGTACGACGTGGTGAAGGCCATCCGCGTCTCGGAGGGGACGCTCCAGAAGATCAAACAGAACCTCTTCTGGGCACTCGGCTACAACACCGCGATGATCCCCCTCGCGTCGCTGGGGCTGCTCCAGCCCATCCTCGCCGCAGGGGCGATGGCGCTCTCCTCCGTGTCCGTGCTGGCGAACAGCCTGCTGTTCCGGCGGTACGACCCCGACGAGGACTACGAGCTGTTCGGCTGACGGGCCGCCGGGTACTTCCGTCCTGGCTGCGAACGGGGAGGTATGGCCACCCACGGGACGAACTCCGACGCCGATGCTGATGCCGACCCTGACCCCGATAGCGACCCGTTCAGCGACTACCCCAACCGCATCGGCGGGGAGGAAGGCGCCCGGCTGGTCGGCCGGGACACCGACGGCGCCCTCTACTACTTCGACGCCGAGCGCCGGGTGCTCGTCTCCGGCGCTCCCGAGGAGGTCCCGGACCCCGAGTGGCAGGGCGGCCGCCAGCTCTCCCGCGAGGAGTCGCTGACGGATGTCATCCGCGACGTGGAAGGCGAAACCGGGTGGGACGCGCTCACCGGGTACGCGAAGCGCGTCCGCGGCGAGTGAGTCTTGCTCGAATAACACAATACATTTCTCCGCCCCGCCCCTCTCCCGAGGTATGACCGGCGACGCCAGTGAACGACCCGAGGCGGAGCTCCCGCCCGAGACCGGTGAGGGACCCGTTCCGGCCCCCGACCCCTACATCGGGCGGGGGCTGTTCGACCGTACGTCCGGAGCGCTCCCCCATCTCTATCGCGGGGAGATCCACCGGATGAAGGCGTGGCGTGAACGGCTGGATCGCACGACCTACTGGGCCGTCACGGTGCTCGCTGCGGTGTTGACCTGGACGTTCTCCTCGCCCGACAACCCCCACTACGTGCTGCTCGCGGGGGGCGTCCTGCTCGGGTTCTTCCTCGTCACCGAGTCCCGGCGCTACCGGGGGTACGACATGTGGCGCTCGCGGGTGCGGCTCCTCCAGGAGAACGTGTTCGCACAGGCGCTCGACCCGCGCGAGGCGCTCGAACACACCGACTGGCGCGAACGACTCGCCGCGGACTACCGGAGCCCCGACCCGCGCATCACCTTCGAGGAGGCGCTCGCTCACCGCCTCAGACGCATCTACCTGCCGCTGTTCACCGTGCTGTTCGCGGCGTGGGCGTTCCGCGTCACGGGGTTCATGCCCGGTGGCTGGCCCGAGACGGCGAGCGTCGGCGTCGTCCCCGGCCCCGTCGTCACGGCCATCGTCCTCTGTACCTACCTCGGCTTCCTCCTCGTGACCGTCCGCCCCCGGTCGTGGCAGGCGAAGGGCGAACTCCGGTCCGACGACGTTGAGCCGTGGGAGTAGTCTTGTACTAATCACGCAATTCTTAATGCCCTCGCGATCCGAGGTCAGGTATGGCCAGTTTCATCTCCGCCGAGGAACTGCGTGACCGCATCGACGCGGGCGAGACGTTCACCATCGTCGACACCCGGGGCGAGGAGAGCTTCGACGCGTGGCATATCGCCGGCGCGATTCGCTACACGTACAAACCGCACCACGCGTTCGACGCGGCGGAGTTCAAACGCGAGACGGGGCTCTCCGAATCCGACTCCATCGTCACCATCTGTGCCAAGGGGATCTCGAGTGTCGACTTCGGGCGGGAGCTGAGCGACGCGGGCTTCGAGGACGTGGCGATGGTCGAAGACGGGATGCAGGCGTGGAGCGCGGTGTACGACATCGTCGACCTCCCGGTCGGAGTCGACCTCGTCCAGGTCCAGCGCCGCGCGAAGGGGTGTCTCTCCTACGTCGTCGCGAGCGAGGGCGAGGCGGCCGTCATCGACCCCACCCGCCACACCGGGGAGTACACCCGGCTCGCCGACGAGCGCGGGTGGGAGATCACCCACGTCTTCGACACGCACGTCCATGCCGACCACATCAGCGGGGGTCGCGCGCTCGCGGACGCGACGGGTGCGAGCTATCATTTGGGAGCGAACGCGACGGACCGCGAGGTGGCCTACGAGTACGACGCCCTCTCGCGGAACGAGGTCGTCCAGGTGGGTGAGGTGCCCATCAAGGCGCTCTACACCCCGGGGCACACGAGCGAGATGGTCTCGTATCTCATCGGGAGCGTGGGGGTCGCCACCGGTGACACGCTGTTCGTCGACAGCGTGGGGCGGACGGAGCTCCAGTTCGGGGACGGCGAGGCCGCGACCGGTGCCCGAGAGCTCTACGAGTCGCTCCACCGGACGCTACTCGCGGAACCGGAGTCGGTCGAGGTGCTGCCCGGCCACTTCGCGCTCGCCAACGACGGGACGAGCCACCAGACGCCCGGCGAACCCATCCACGAGTCCGTGGGTGCGGTGCGACAGGCGCTCGCCGTCCTGGGTGAGGAGAAGGATTCGTTCGTCGCGCAGCTCACCGAGTCGCTCCCGGAGAAGCCGCCGAACTACGAGACGGTCATCGGCGTGAACCGGGGCCACGATTCCGTCGACGACGAGCAGGCCATCGAACTCGAACTCGGGCCGAACCGGTGTGCTGCCGAGTGATCAGAGGGTACCGTCCTCGGCCATCGTCCTGACCTCGGCCGCGCGTTCGCGGATGGCGTCCAGCTTCTCCCCGCGCTTGTCGTCGAGATGTGAGTAGACGAGCCCCATCCGGTGGTTGCTTCGGAGTTTCTCCTCGTTCCGGGCGAGGAAGTCCCAGTAGAGCGCGTTGAAGGGACACGACCCCTCCCCCGACGCCTTGGTGTGGTAGTAGGGACACCCCGAGCAGTAGTCGGACATCTTGTTCACGTAGTTCGCGCTCGCGGCGTAGGGTTTGGTGGCGAAGACGCCCGCGCCGAAGCTCCCCATCTCCACGACGTTCGGCGTGGTGACCCAGTGGTAGGCGTCGACGTAGCCCGCGTGGAACCACTCGTTCAGCTCGCCGGGGTCGACGCCGTAGATAAGCGCGAAGTTCGAGAGAATCATCAGCCGCTCGATGTGGTGTGAGTAGCCTCGTTTGCGGACGCCGTCGATCACATCTGAGAGACAGGCCATGTCGGTCTCGCCGGTCCAGAAGAGCTCCGGGAGGGGTTCCGTCTGGTCGAGCTGATTCGCATCGGCGAGCCCGTCCGTCTCCGCGTAGACCCGTCGCGTGAACTCCCGCCAGCCGATGACCTGCCGGACGAACCCCTCCACGGAGTTGAGGGGGGCGTCCTGTTCCGCTGCGGCGTCGATGACCGTCTCCACCACCTCGTCGGGGTGCAGGAGGCCGAGATTGAGCGAGGAGGAGAGCAGGCTGTGGTTCAGCGCCCACTCCCGGTCGAGCATCGCGTCCTGATACGGCCCGAACTCGGCGAGCCGGTCCTCGCAGAACCGGTCGAGGGCGTCCAGCGCCTGCTCGCGCGTGACGGGCCAGATGAACGTCTCGGGGGCGGCCCAGTCGCCACCGTTCTCCTCGTAGGAGCCCGAAAACTCCTCACGGACCCACGATTCGACCTCCTCGGTGAGCGCGTCGGGCTCGTATCGCGGCGGGTCCGGCGGGTCGTACGCCTCACCCGGGAACTCCCTGTTCTCCTCGTCGTAGTTCCACTCCCCTCCGACGGGGTCGCCGTTTTCCATCAGGTAGCCCGTCTCACGGCGCATCGATCGGTAGAACTCCTCGTGGCGATACGGTGGGTCGCGGTCGTCCGCGTAGTCGCTCCAGAGCTCGTCGTCACAGAGGAACAGCGCGGTTTCGGCGACTTCGAGGCTCCCACCCCGCGATTCGACCAGTTCCCGGAGCCGATCGGTGTCGGTCGAGGCAGGCTCCATCAGTGTCAGCGTGTCCTCCGGACGAGCGTCGAAGTGGGCGTCCAGTCCCTCACCGAACGTCTCACACCGGTAGTAGTCCACCTCGTGGCCGTCCTCGCGGAGCTCGTCGCGGAAGTGCCGCATCGCCGAGAACACGAGCGTCAGCTTGTGCGGGTGGTACGGCTTCCGACGGGCGAAGCCGTGCGCCTCGACCATGAGGACGCGCTCCCCCTCTCGTATATGCCGGCGCGTCAGGGCGTCACCGAGGACCCAGCGTGTCATACCCTCCGTTCGCGGGGATGGGGCTTGTAGGTGGGAGCCGAGGCGGCGGTTGC
Organism: Natronomonas sp. EA1; assembly: GCF_051195035.1. Lineage (NCBI taxonomy): Archaea > Methanobacteriati > Methanobacteriota > Halobacteria > Halobacteriales > Natronomonadaceae > Natronomonas > Natronomonas sp. EA1. The sequence goes on along the minus strand of NZ_JBNTJV010000001.1, from coordinate 425,960 downwards.
CGGGAGCCGACGGAGCGCTCGAATCGGGGCCACCGATGCCGGGAGAACCCACGGGCCGTTGCCGGCTTTCGACCGTCGTAGCATCCGGAGCCCCCGACCTTTTCTGTCAAGCGCACCAACGATCGATGCATGACGGACTCCCAACTCAGCCGTCGTTCGTTCGTCGCGGCAGCCGGCGCCGCGAGCCTCACTGCCCTCGCGGGCTGTTCCTCCGGAGGCGACGCCACCCCCGAACCGACCGAGGAGCCCACGGACGAGCCCACAGACGAGCCCACAGCAGAGCCGACCCCCACGGAGGGTGGTGGCTCCGGGCCCGAAGCGCGCGTGACCGACTTCCTCCAGTCGGACCCCGCAGCCGGCAACTTCGACGGGAACATCGCCGACATGACCGGTATGGACAGCGTGACCGTCGAGGTCGGTGCGGAGGGGAACGGCGGGAACTTCGCCTTCGCCCCCCCGGCCTTCCGCATCGACGCCGGCACCACGGTCGAGTGGGTGTGGACCGGCAAAGGCGGTGCCCACAACGTCGCCTCCGTCTCCGACTCGGATTTCGACTTCACCAACGGCGACCCGAAGGAGTCGGGCGACCCCTACACCCAGTCGTTCGACAACACCGGCGTCGGCCTCTACGAGTGTGAGCCGCACGCCTCGCTCGGGATGAAAGGGGCGTTCATCGTCGAGTAACCGAGTCGTTCCGAGTCGTTCCGAATCGTTCCCGATTAATCGCACGCCGACGCGACCTTTTTTAGCTCCCAGTCGCTACGGAGCGGCGTGGAGAACGTAACAAGCGAGACGAGCAACCCCTTCGGGATGCGGGCCGGGGGCCCCGCGGTCTACGGCTACGGTGACGCGAACGCGGACTTCCACGTCATCGGTGACCACCCCGGTGTCCACGGCGGCGTGACGACGGGCGTTCCGTTCACCGAGAACGGCGCCGGCGAGCGCCTCCAGCGCGTGCTGGCGGAGGTGGGTCTGCTCGCGGAGACGGGGGATCGCCCCGTCGTCGACGACACCTTCCTCTCGTACGCCCACTGCGGGGTACCCGAACGGGAACCGACGGACAGCGACTACGCCGACTTCGAGCGCTTCCTCGACGCCGAGTTGCGAGCGATCAACGCCCACATCCTCCTCCCCGTGGGTGACCGGCCCCTGCGCTACACCCTGCAGGAACACACCTCGATGGCCTACCGGCTCCCGGATTCCGCAGCCGAGCTGCACGCACAGGACATCCGCGGCCGCGGGTTCATGGTCCTCCCCGTCAAGGAGCCGACGGAGTGGGACGACGGGGACGAAGAGGCACTCGTGGACACGCTCACGGCGATTCTGGAGTCGGATTACCGCCAGACGAAGGGGATTCCGACGCTCGTCGGCTAACTCGTCAGTTAGGTCCGGTCGACGAACGCCACGATCTCCTCGGCGATCTCCTCGCCCGCGTCCTCCTGTAGGAAGTGCATCGCCCCCTCGATCCAGATGTCGGGCTGCTCTGTCGCCGTCGGGATGAGTTCCCGGAGGGGGTCACGCGCCTTCCCCGTGATCGGGTCCGAATCCGAGAACAGCACGAACGCGGGCTTCTCCCACTCCCCCAACCGCTCGCGGGCCGCGCTCGTCATCTCGCCGCCGTCGCCACCACCGTAGCGAGGAACCATGTCGGGCCACGCCCGCGCCCCGGCCTTGGATGCCTCGTCGGGGAACGGGGCTTCGTACGCCGCGACGACCTCATCGGAGAGCTCCGTGGCCGTCGCGTTCTGGATCAGCATCCCGATGGGGAGTTCGTCCACGCGCTCGGTGAAATCGCGGAACGCCTCCCACTCGTCGGACATCCGCTGGTCGCCTCTCGGGATGTCGGTGTTCATCGCCACGATGCGGGCGAACCGCTCGGGGTGGTTCGCGGCGAGCGTCAGTCCCAGAATCCCGCCCCAGTCCTGGCAGACGAGAGTGATGTTCTCCAGATCCAGCTCCTCGAGGAACGTCTCGAACGCCTCGTAGTGGAGGGCAAACGAGTAGTCCTCTTCGCGAGTGAACTTCTCCGAGCGGCCGAAGCCGAGCGCGTCGGGAACGACGACCCGGCCCCTCTCCGAGAGCGTGGGGATCAGCTTGCGATAGAGGAACCCCCACGTCGGTTCCCCGTGCAGACAGAGGAAGGTCTCCTCGCCCTCCCCGACGTCGACGTAGGCCATCTCCGCCGGCCCCACGTCCACGTACGAGACGGGGTAGTCGTAGTCGGGCACGTCCTCGAACGCCGCCTCCGGGGTGCGGGTCGTCTCCATCGACGGCACATCTCAGCGTGACAACAAAAACGTTCGCCGAGAGCGGGGCTACCGTCAGATGCGCGATCCCTATTCGCGAAGCGAATATCTCGCGCAGCGACCGCGAGCCCGCTGGGGCTTTCGGGAGTGTACAGATCGTTGTGTGTACCGAGTGCGAGGGGGCAACACGGTAGCCATCGAGTGAACGCCATTTATTCCCCGGCACACCAATCCAGAGGTATGCACGTCACCGTCGAACTCTACGGCACGCTCCGCGACGCGGTCGGCCACAAGTCACTCTCCCGGAACGCCCCGCAGGGGGCGACGGCGGGCGAGGTCGTCCACGAACTCGGCGAGGAGTACGGCTCACTTGGCCCGCTGGTCTTCGACTCGGAGGGGCGGGTACGACCGCACATCGGCATCGTGGTGAACGACGAGCCGGCCGAGCGTGACACGGTGCTCGCCGCCGGCGACACCCTCCTGCTCGCGCCCGCGGTCGCCGGTGGCGTTTCCCTCCGCTAACCCCAGTTTTAGGATGGTAGAGTCGAAATACGTGACTGATGTCCGAGGTAATCGACGTGGAGGCGAAAGCGGAGTCGGTGCTCGACTACCTCCGTCGTCGGGTGGGGGACGACCTCCGGGTCATCGCGTACTACGACCTCGAGACGGAGCGGTTCGACTCGGCGTTCGTCCGCGACGACATCCGGCTGGAGTACGGGCCGGAAGGGCTCCGGGAGTTCGCGCGGGAGGTCGTCGACCTCGCCGGCGCACCGCGGCAGACCCCGGACGACTTCCCGCTGGGGGACAACCTCGCGGATATCGGCTGGTACGAAGACGGCGTCGCCGTGCTCGTCTCACCCTGGGAGAACCGGGGAATCATCTTCAGCATGGAGCCGGACGCGGCCGCCCTGGCCGAACTCGGGGAGATCATTTCCAGCGTCGATGCCCGCCTCTCCTGACGGCGATACAGTCATCACATCCCGCGTTCTCGCGGTAGGTAGTGACCGACCCTGCACTCCCCTTCACGCTCGAACAGGTCGCCCTCGGAAACCACGCCTTCGAGGGGAACAACAACGCCTACCTCCTCACCGGTGACGGCCCGACGACGCTGCTCGATACGGGTGTCGTTCAGTCGGAGGGCGAACTCGAATCCGGCCTCGCGGAGTTCGGCGTCTCCTTCGCGGATATCGACCAGGTGATCCTCACCCACTGGCACGGCGACCACGCGGGACTCGCCGGGACCATCCAGGCCGCCTCGGGCGCGCCCGTCTACGCCCACACGCTCGACGCGCCCATCGTGTGCGGGGACCCCGACGCACAGGCCGCGATGGACGCCCGCATCGAGGAGCGCCTGCTCGCGTGGGGGATGCCCGACGCCGAACGCGAGGAACTGCTGGACTTCCTCGACGGCGCAGGCGGCGAGGGCCGCTACGCAGAGGTGACCGAGTTCGAGGCGGGCGCGACGTTCGAGGCGGGCGATGCGGAGCTCGAAGCCGTCCACCTCCCCGGCCACACCATGGGCCTCACGGGCTTCGAGGTGGCCGGTCGCGACGGCACGGAGCTGTTCTCCGGGGACGCGCTGCTCCCCTACTACACCCCGAACGTCGGCGGGGCCGATACCAGAGTCGACGACCCGCTCGCCGACTACCTCGACACCCTCGAGACCATCGTCGCGGGCGACTACACCCGCGCGTGGCCCGGCCACCGCGGCGCCATCATCGACCCCGCCGGCCGCGCGAAGGACATCGCCGTCCACCACCGCGAGCGCACCGACCGGGTGCTCTCGGTGCTCGAAGACGGGCCGGCGACCGCGTGGGAGGTCTCCGCCGCGCTGTTCGGCGACCTCCACTCCATCCACGTCCTCCACGGCCCCGGCGAGGCGTTCGCGCACCTCCATCACCTCGAAACCGGTGGGAAGGTCGAACGCGACGGGACGCGGTACGCGCTCGTCGACGACTCCGACGTGGACGCGCTGTTCCCGGCAATCGCGCTCGGGAACTGAGACTGAGACGGGAGCCGTCGCTCCGGAGTCGAACGGCGAAAAAGTGGGACAGACTCGCCGCGTTGGGTGAGGTTCGTGGACTAGTCGTCGGAGGTCTTGATGTCCGCCGAGAGGCCCTGTGCCATCTCGATCTCCTTCGAGTTGTTGAGCGTCCACGCGGTGCGCTCGGTGACGGCCTCGATGATTTCCCTCGCGCTCGGGTAGCCGTTGCCGGACTTCTTCACGCCACCGAACGGGAGGTGGACCTCCGCGCCGATGCACGGCAGGTTCCCGTACGCCAGCCCGACCTCGGCGTAGTCGCGGAAGTAGTTGATCTGGCGGTAGTCCTCGGAGATGACCGCGCCGGCGAGCCCGTAGTCCGTGTCGTTCTGGATCTCGACGGCGCGCTCGATGTCACCGGAGTATTTCAGGAGGGCGACGTGCGGGCCGAAGACCTCCTCGTGGGTGCACCGCAGGGGGGCGTCGGGGTCCGCCTCGTAGACGAACGGGCCGACCCAGTTGCCCTCTTCGTGCCCCTCGGGGATCTCGTCGGCGTCGAGTTCGACGCGGTCGACGAGCACGTTCACGCCCTCCTCCTTCGCGAGCTCGGCGTAGCTCTGCACCTTCTCCTTGTGGCCGGGCTCGATGAGCGGGCCCATGAAGGTGTCCTCCGAGAGGGGGTCGCCGACGGCGACCTTCTGTGCGAGCTCGACGAAGCGCTCCTTGAACTCGTCGTAGACGTCCTCGTGGACGACGAGGCGCTCCGAGGAGACACAGCGCTGGCCCGTCGTCTTGAACGAGGACATGAGCGCCGAGTGGACGGCGATGTCGAGGTCCGCGTTCTCGGTGATGACGATGTTGTTCTTCCCACCCATCTCACAGGCGGCGAGCTTGCCGGGCTGCTCGGCGACCTTGCGGGCGACCTCGTGGCCGACCTCCGCGGAGCCGGTGAAGAGCACGCTGTCCGCGCGCTCGTCCTCGACGATAGCCGCGCCGGCATCACCGAAGCCCTGGACCATGTTGAAGACACCGTCGGGGATGCCGGCGTCCTCGAACATCTCGGCGATGATCTGGCCGCACCACGGGGTCTGCTCCGCGGGCTTCCAGACGACGGTGTTCCCCTCGACGAGGGCGACGGCCATGTGCCAGAACGGGATGGCGACCGGGAAGTTCCACGGCGTGATACAGCCGACGACGCCGCGCGGCTTGCGGCGCATGTAGGCGTCCTTCGCGGGGATCTCGGAGGGGATCACGTCCCCCTTCGGGTGCCGGGCGTCGCCGGCGGCCCACTCGACCATGTGGTACGCCTCGATGACGTCGGCGCGACCCTCGCTGATCTCCTTGCCGCACTCCTTCGTTACCACTTCCGCGAGCTCCTCGGTGCGCTCACGCAGCTCGTGGTAGATCTCCCAGAGGTACTCCGCGCGGTCGATATGCGAGAGCTCGCGCCACTCCTCGAACGCGTCGTCCGCCGCGGCCATCGCGGCGTCGATGTCGGCTTCGGTGCCGCGCTCGAAGGTGCCGAGCGTCTCCCCCGTCGCGGGATTGGTGCTGTCGAACGTCTCCTCGCTCTCGCCTGAGGTCCACTCCCCGGCGATGTAATGTTTGTAAGTCTCGCTCATACATGCAATCCGGATTCCGGCCACGTAATACCCCGGCCCGTCCATGGGAGGGTGTCAGCGAGAGGTCAGACAGGTGTTTATTCTCCCCACCCGATATGCGGGTATGAGCGACAGCGCGAACGCGAGCACGCGGCTGACGCTCGACCTCTGGCATCCGAACTGCTGGGCCATCGAGTCGACGGCGCAGGTGGGGGGTGGGGTTCTCGCCCACGCGATCTACAACTCACCGCAGGTCGAGGCGGAGTCCGTCAACGGGCTCTTTACGGCGTACGGGGACACCGACGAGGAAGTCGAGACGCTACTGGAGACCATCGAGGCCTCCGAACACGGGGGACAGGTCCTCGAACTCCAGGAGCGGTTCGGCCAGGGCCACCGTGACGCCCCGGGGAACGTCGTCCGGGAGTTCTTCCTGGAGTACAACCCTCAGGACATGGTCTGTCCCACCCTCCTCAAGTACGGGTTCGTCCACTCCGCGCCCGTCCGCATCGAGGACGGCCGGGAGACCTGGCAGGTCGTCTTCGCCGGCGACCGCGGGGAGATCGAATCACAGCTCGACGGCGTCCGTGAGGAGGCGGGGGCGGAGGTCACCGTCGAGGCCATCACCGCCGCAGATACCCGTCGCCCCGAGCGCGAACGCCGGATGAGCGCCCTCACCGCGACACAGCGAGAGGTGTTCGAGCTGGCCCGCGACGAGGGGTACTACGAGTGGCCGCGCGGCTGTTCGACCCGCGATCTCGCCTCCGAGATGGGCGTCTCGAAGACGACACTGCTCGAACATCTCAGGAAGGCCGAGGCGAAGCTGCTGGACCCGAAGAACTAGCGACCGGTCAGACGCCGATGACCGCCCGCAGCGCGAACAGCGCGTTCTCCTTACGCTCGCGCACGCGGCGGTAGAAGTAGGAGAACCACTTGTCGCCGTAGGGGAGGTACTGCCACATCTCGTACTCGTCGGCGAGGTCGACCTGCGCGTCCTCGCGCACGCCCATGAGCATCTGGACCTCGAAGGGGGTGCCGTACTCGTCGTGGAGCTCCTTCGCGTACGAGATCATCGCGGGGTCGTGGCTCCCGACGGCGATTCCGCCCTCGAACTCCTGGAACATGAACTCCAAGAGCTGCTTGTACGCCGCGTCGACCTCCTCCTTCTTCTTGTAGGAGACGGATTTGGGCTCGTTGTACGCCCCCTTCACGAGCCGCACCTTCCCGGGGAGCGGCGCGAGCCGTTCGAGGTCCGCCTTCGTGCGCTTGAGGTTCGCCTGCACGCAGACGCCGACGAGGCCGTCCGTCTCTTTCTTCAGGCGCTCGACGGCATCGAGCGTCACGTCGGTCGTGGTGTAATCCTCCATGTCGACCCAGACGAACACGTCCTTCTCGGCCGCGTGGGCGACGATGCGGTCGAGGTTCTCCACGAACACCTCGTCACCCAGGTCGAGCCCGATCTGGGAGGGTTTCACGGAGACGCAGGCGTCGAGGTCGCGCTCGACGATGCCGTCGATGAGGGTGAGATACTCGTCGGCGTCCGCGTCCGCGGGCGGCCGCTCGTCGTAGTGCTCGCCCAGGAGGTTGAGGATGCCCTTGATCCCCTGCGCGTTCAGGCGTTCGACGTGGTCCAGCGCCGCCTCCGGCGACTCACCGGCCACGAAGTTGTTCGCGATAGGTGGTATCATGGGCTATGTGGCGGACTGGGTGACCCTATATCACCACCCGACCATATGGTGCACGCAATACTTGCTGTAATTTGTAGGATAGCGACCGGCTCGCGACCGATCGGGCCAATCTGTCAACCCGCTCCCGACCATGGTCGGACGCCAGTATAACAGCCATCTCGGTATACGTCCTGATAGTTCGTTATGGCACAGAATGACAACCGCGAACTGTCTCGCAGGGACGTACTGAAAGCGACGGGGGCCACGGGATTCGTTATCGCCGCGGCCGGCTGTCTCGAAAGTGAAGGTGGCGACTCGACGCCGACTTCCGGGGGGAACGACGGTGGGAGCTCCGGGGGCGGTAGCTCGGACGACTCCGACAACAGCGGTGGGGGAAGCGCCGCCTCGAAGATCCAGTTCGGGATGGTCGACTCGCTCACCGGCTCGCTCGCCCCCTACGGCGAGCGCAACACCCGGGGGCGCGAGCTCGCACTGAGCGCCATCAACGCCGAGGGGATCGGTGAGGCCGGCGCGACCCTCGAGTTCCTCGTGGAGGACGACGAGTCCACGAGCCAGGGCGGGGTCAACGCGGCCCGCAAGCTCGTCTCGCAGAACAACGTTCCGCTGCTCGTCGGTTCCGTTGGCTCCGGTGTCTCCATCGCCATCCACGACGCCGTCATCTCGGGCAGCGGCGTCACGCAGATCTCACAGAACTCCACCTCGCCGGAGCTGTCGAACTACCCCGACCTGCTCCGGATGTCCCCCTCGGGGGCCGCGAAGGGGAAGGCGCTCGCCAACCTCGTCTCGCGTGACCACGACACCGTCGCCGTGACGTGGATCAACAACGACTACGGGACGGGCCTCTCCGGCGTCTTCGCCGAGGAGTTCCCCGGCACCGTCGCGTACAACAACCCCCACGACCAGGGCCAGGCGTCGTATCGTGGCATCCTCTCGGAGATGGCCGCCACGGACGCCACCGCGTGGGTGTTCCTCACCTACGCCAACGAGTACACCATCATGGTGAACGAGGCGTTCGACCAGGGGTACAACGAGCAGATCCAGTACTACGGCGCCGAGTCCACCGTCGCCGACTCCATCATCGAGAACACCAGCCCCGGCTCGATGAACGGGATGCTCGGCATCACGGAGTCCGCCCCGGTCGACCAGGAGTCCTACCAGCAGTTCAAATCCGACTTCGAGTCGAAGTACGGCTCCACGCCCACGGTGTGGTCCGCCTACGCTTACGACGCCATCACCGTCTCCGCCATCAGCGCGGAGGCCGCCGTGCGTGCCGACGGCGAGGTGACCCAGGAGGGGCTCGCGAACGTCGTCCGCGACGTGACCCGCCCCGAGGGGACGAAGGTGTACTCCTTCGCCGAGGCCAAAGCCGAGCTCGCGGGTGGCGCGAGCGCCACGGAGATCAACTACGAGGGCGTCTCCGGTCCGGTCGACCTCGACGAGAACGGCGACCCGCCGGGCTTCTACCAGATCTACCGGGTCGAGGACCACGAGTACGTCTTCGGCGACTTCATCACCGGGTAATCCCCACGATGAACCACTTTTCGAACGGAGGTGACAGTCTTGGCTAGCCTCGCGCAACTGCTCGCGAACGGGCTGGTGTTCTCGTGTATCATCATCCTCGCGAGCATCGGGCTGTCGCTCATCTACTCCATCGCCGACTTCGCCAACTTCGCGCACGGCGACCTGATGACCGTAGGGGCGTTCGGCACGTTCGTCGGTGCGGCCGTGTTCGGACGGGGCTACGTGTTCACGGTTCCGTTCACCGACGCGGCGTTCCGGCTGACGGTCCCGTTCCCCGACATCGTGCTGTTCGAACTCCCGCTCGCGCTGTACGCGGGCGCCATCGTCGGGATGCTCCTCGCGGCCGTCGTCGCGCTCGGAACGGAACGGTTCGTCTACCGCCCGCTCTCGAACGCCGGCTCCATCGAGCTGCTCATCACCTCGATCGGGGTCGCACTCGCCTACCGCGCCATCATCCAGATCCTGTTCGGCTCGGGCCAGCGAACCTACGAAATCCAGCGACAGGGCCAGATCGGCTGGCTCAACGACGCCATCGGCGTCTCGCTCACGCCGCGCGACGTGGTCGTCGTCGTCCTCACCGGGGTGATGGTCGTCGCGCTCCACGCCCTGCTCCAGTACACCACGCTGGGCCGGAAGATGCGTGCCACCGCCGACAACCCGAGTCTCGCCCGCGTCGCGGGCATCCGCACCCGCGAGGTCGTCCTCGCGATGTGGGTCATCGGTGGCGCGCTCGCCGCCGCCGGCGGGGTCTTCCTCGGTATCGACACGCTCGTCCGCCCGCGGATGGGCTTCGACCTCCTGCTCATCGTCTTCGCCGCGGTCATCCTCGGCGGCATCGGCTCCGTCTACGGGGCCATGCTCGGTGGGCTGGTCATCGGCATCACCCACGAGCTGACGCCCGTCATCCCCTTCGTCCCAATCGAGTACGCGTCGGGGCTGGCGTTCCTGCTGATGCTCGTCATCCTGCTCGTCCGCCCGCAGGGCATCATGGGTGATTCCGTATGAACATCGCGGTCAACGACGCCGACCGTCGCGTGCTGGGCTCCGTCGCGGTGCTCGTCGTCGCACTCGCCGTCGCCGTCGTCGCCGGCGTGCTCGACTTCGGCTTCCTGCTCGGCACCGTCGCGCTCGCCGGGATGTGGATCCTGCTCTCGCTCGGGCTCAACGTCCAGTGGGGCTACGCGGGGCTCATCAACTTCTCGGTGGCCGCGTTCTGGGGTATCGGGATGTACGCCGTCGCGCTCGTCGTCTCGAAGGGGTCGCCACTCGGCATCGAGATGGGTCCGCTGACGGCGCTCGTCGGCGCCATCGTCGTGAGCGCGCTCGTCGCGCTGCTCATCGGCGTGCCGACGCTCAGACTGCGCGAGGACTACCTCGCCATCGCCTCCATCGGGCTCGCGGAGATCATCCGGCTCATCGTCCTGAACGAGCGGGAGATCACCGCGGGGAGCCAGGGCATCTCCGTGCCCCCGCTCCTGCCCGGGCTCGTCTCGGGGATCGACAGCGTGTTCGCTCCCGACGCACCCGCGTTCCCGTACCGGTCGCTCGTCGACGTGTTCCTCGTGCTGGCGGCGGTCGCCGTCGTCTACGGCGTGCTCCGCCGGATGCACCGGTCGCCGTGGGGGCGCGTGCTCCGGACGATCCGGTCCGACGAGGACCTCGCCCGCGCGCTCGGGAAGGACACCTTCCGGTTCAAGATGCAGGCGTTCGTGCTCGGCTCCGTCCTCATGGCGGTCGCCGGGTTCTTCTTCGCCTACCAGTTCCGGTTCGTCCTCCCGACGAACCTCGAACCCATCAACACGTTCTACGTGTGGGTCGCCGTCATCCTCGGCGGCACCGGGAGCAACCGCGGTGCGGTCCTCGGCGGGCTGACCATCGTCCTCATCCGACAGGGCCCGCGGTTCGTGAACGACCTCGGGGCGCTCCCCGTGGACCCGGCACAGTTCCGCCTGCTTCTGGTGGGGCTGCTCATCATCGCCATCGTCCGCTACCGCTCGGACGGCCTGCTGCCGCCGCGCGACGAACTCATCTGGCCCTCGGCCCGCTCGAAGTCGAGCAAGACGGCCGTCGCCGACGGAGGTGAGAGCGAATGAAACACGACGGTGCGAACCTCTCCAAAGATGATGTCGTGCTGGAGACGCAGGGCCTGCGAAAGACGTTCGGTGGCCTCGTCGCGACCGACGACGCCTCCTTCCAGGTCGAACGCGGCACCATCACGGGCATGATCGGCCCGAACGGCGCGGGGAAGTCGACCCTCTTCAACCTCGTCTCCGGGTTCTACGAACCCGACGAGGGGCAGGTGTTCGTCAACGGGACGGACGTGACCGACATGCCACCGCACGAGGTGGCCCACGAGGGGCTCATCCGGACGTTCCAGACCCCGCGCAAGCTGGAGGGGATGACCGTCCGCGAGGCCATGCTGGTGGGGCCGAACCCCCAGCTCGGCGAGTCGGTGATTCCGCTTTTCACCTCGCCCGGGAAGGTCCAGCAGGAGGAGTCCGAACTGCTCGCACACGCCGAGGAGCTGCTCGAGCGGTTCGAGATCGACCACCTCATCGACCAGCCGTCGACGGACCTCTCCGGCGGGCAGTTGAAGCTCGTGGAGCTGGCACGCGCCATCACCACCGAGCCGGACATCCTGCTGCTCGACGAGCCCGTCGCCGGCGTCAACCCGACGCTCGCGAACGACATCAAGCGGTTCATCCGCACGCTGAACGAGGAGGAGGATCTGACCTTCCTCATCATCGAACACGACATGCCATTCATCATGGACCTCGCCGACCCCGTCATCGTCTTAGACCAGGGGCACGTCCTCATGGAGGGCACCCCCGAGGAAGTGAAGAACGACTCGCGCGTCATCGACGCCTATCTCGGAGGTGCCGAATGAGCGACCACGCCCTCGAGGTCTCGAACGTGGATTCGGGCTACGGCGAGGCGCAGGTGCTCGACGACCTGAACCTCTATCTCGACGAGGAGGAGATCGTCTGTCTCGTCGGCCCGAACGGCGCGGGCAAATCGACCGTCCTCAAGACCATCTTCGGCCTGCTGAAGCCGTGGACCGGGAGCGTCGAGCTCGGCGCGGAGGATATCACCGGCGAGGAGCCGGAGGACCTGGTCCGGAAGGGCGTCGGCTACGTCCCTCAGACCGAGAACGTCTTCGGGAGCCTCACCATCGACGAGAACCTTCGGATGGGTGGCGTCGCCCGCGACAACGCCGACCCGGTCATCGACCGACTCTACGACCGCTTCCCCATCTTAGCGGAGAAGCGCAACGTCAAGGCACGCACCCTCTCCGGCGGTCAGCGTCAGGTGCTCGCCTTCTCCCGCGCGCTCGTCATGGAGCCCGACGTGCTCCTCATCGACGAGCCCTCCGCGGGGCTGGCACCGAACATCGTGCAGGACGTCTTCGAGAACGTCCAGACGGTGAACGACCTCGGTACCGCGATTCTGATGGTCGAGCAGAACGCCCGCGAGGGGCTCGCCATCTCCGATCGCGGCTACGTCCTCGACCAGGGGACCGTCGCCTACACCGACGAGGCAGACGGGTTGCTCGACAACCCCGAAGTCTCGCGGCTGTATCTCGGCGGGTAGCCCCCTACTGCAACTCGTTTTTTAGCAGTCCGTAGCGCAGCACGTCCACGTGCTCGCCGTCGACGAACCCCTGCTCGCGGTGGACCCCCTCCTGCACGAAGCCCACCTTCTCGAGCACCCGCGCCGATGCGGGGTTCAGGTCGTACACGTCCGCGTAGACCTTGTGGAGTCCCCGCTCGCGGAATGCGTAGCGACACAGCAGCCGCACCGCGGCCGTCGCGTAGCCGTTCCCCCACGCGTCGCTGGCGATGAAGTACCCGAGTTCGACGGTGCGCGAAGGCCCGGATGGGGGCTGGATACCGACCGTCCCCACCGGCTCCCCCTCGACGCAGACGAGCAGGTGAACGCCCTCGTCGTTGTCGAGCGACTCGATCCAGTTCTCCTCCTCGATTCCCGTGATTGGCGCGTTCGCGGCCAGCGTCCGCCGGACCTCTGGGTCGTTGATCGTCTCCTGTAAGAACGCGGCGTCCTCGGGTTCGATGGTCCGGAGTTCGACCGTCTCGCCCTCCAGAAAGATCGGACCGGGCATACCACCTCAGTCGTCGCCGCGCGGTTTCAGCGTTATCCTGCCATGTGTCGTGTTAGAACACCGCATCGACCTGCTCGTAGGTCGATGCCAGCCCATCGGAGTTGTCGACGACCACGTGGTCACCCTCGATGGGGTCGAACGTCTCGCGGAACAGCAGATGCACCTCGAAATCCGCGTCGCTCTCGTCACCCTCGCGCTGTTCGATGCGTTTCTCGACGCCGTCGAGGTCACACCGGACGTACACCAGCTCGAACGCGCGTCCCGTCTCCTCGGCCACGCGGCGCGCTCGCTCGCGCTTCGCTGCCTCCTGAAACGTCGCATCGAGGACGACATCCTCGTCCGCCTGCAAGCGGTCGCGCGTCCGCGAGAACAGTTCGTCGTACACCGCCTGCGACTCCTCGTCGGTGTAGTCGGGGTCGGGAAACAGCTCCTTGCGTACCACGTCCGTCCGGAGCATCTCAGCATCGAGTTGCTCGACCACCCGCTCCGCGACCGTCGTTTTCCCGACACCCGGCAGGCCGCAGACGACGACTAACATATGCGTTGGAAACGGGGGCGGGGTCTTGAACGGTGCTGTTCTGCGTGGTGAGTGAACGGGCGTGGTGGGAGTGAGCAAACGCGGAGCGTTTGCGAACGACGCGAGAGCTTCGCTCTCGCGGAACCCTCGTGAGTGAGCAACGCGAACGAACGAGAGTACGCCACGCGCGCTGAACGAAGTGAGTGAAGCGGGCGTGATGGGATTTGAACCACGGTCGGACGTGCTCACGACGTTGCGCGCGACCTCCCTGATTCAAATCCCACACGGTAGGCTCTCGGTCTCACTTCGCTCGACACAAGAGCGGGCGTGATGGGAGTGAGCAAACGCGGAGCGTTTGCGAACGACGCGAGAGCTTCGCTCTCGCGGAACGCTCGTGAGTGAGCAACGCGAACGAACGAGAGTACGCCACGCGCGCTGAACGAAGTGAAGCGGGCGTGGCGGGATTTGAACCACGGTCGGACGTGCTCACGACGTTGCGCGCGACCTCCCTGATTCAAATCCCACACGGTAGGCTCTTGGTCTCACTTCGTTCGACACAAGAGCGGGCGTGATGGGATTTGAACCGCCGTGAGACTCACTCCGTTCGTCTCACGTGCTTCGAATCCCTTGGCCCGTGGTCGTCACTCGCGTTCGCTCGTGACAGACCACGGGCGTGGCGGGATTCGAACCCACGATCTAGAGGTTAGGAACCCCTCGCCCTGTCCGCTAGGCCACACGCCCCGCTCTCGGGAAGGAGTGCGCGTAGAAAAACCGTTGCGACTTACTCGGCCTTCTCTTTTTCTTCTTCCTCGTCGGAGGCGTCCGTCGTGGTCTCCTCCGTCGTGGATTCCTCACCGCCCTCGGCCTCTTTCTTTTTGCCTTCGCGCATCTCCTGGAGCTCCTGTTCGACCTCCTCACGGCCCTTCTGGAACTCACCCATCGCCTCACCCGTCGAGCGGGCGAGTTTGGGGATCTTGTTCGCGCCGAACAGCAACACCGCGATGAGCAGGATGACGAGCAGCTCTGGGCCGCCCGGGAGCCCACCCAGCAGGGGGAACATCTGGAACATCTCTGAGGTGAGATAGCCGGGTTGCGATTATATGCTTTTTCCTCCGAAGAGGACAGGAGCCGGGAGGAATCGAGTGACGCAGCTAGCGATGAGAGGGTTCAGCGAAAAGGGGAGACGGGGTTACTCCGCGGGCTCGGACTCCGGCTTGGCCTTGCCCTCACGCATCTCCTGGAGCTCCTGTTCGACCTCTTCGCGGCCCTTCTGGAACTCGCCGAGTGCCTCGCCCGACGAGCGGGCGAGCTTGGGGATCTTGTTCGCGCCGAACAGCAACACCGCGATGAGCAGGATGACGAGCAGTTCAGGGCCACCGGGAAGCCCGCCGATGAAGGCTGGAAGCATAGCTGACCGTTAGGGGGGGTACTTGTATGCCTTTCGCCCAGCGGAAGCTCGCCAGGCTCGGAAAGATGATAGGAGTGGGCTACACAGTGAGGGTATGGTATCAGTCGGCGATTCGGCTCCGGATTTCACGGCCCCGCTCGCGAACGGCGACATCGAACAGTACACGCTCTCCGAGCGGCTGGAGGAGGCGCCCATCGTACTCGCCTTCTTCCCCGCGGCGTTCACGGGGACGTGCACGACGGAGATGTGTACGTTCCGCGACCGGATGGCGAACTTCAACGACCTCGATGCGTCGATTTACGGGGTGTCCATCGACACGCCCTTCACCCTCAACGAGTTCCGCGACCAGCACGGGCTGAACTTCGGACTCATCAGCGACGTGAATCGGGAGCTCATCCACGCGTACGACGTGGCGATGGATTTCGCCTCGCTTGGGGTGCGTGACGTGGCGAAGCGCTCGGTGTTCGTCATCGACGCGGACGGCGAGGTCACCTACACCTGGGAGTCGGACGACCCCGGTGTCGAACCCGATTACGAGGCCATCGAGGAGGCTGTCGAGACGGCCGCGTAGGCCCGAGGGCTTTTCTTTCGCCGTGGCGGAGTAGCGGTATGAGCGACGGACACGCAGGCACGGACGAGCCGGCTCGCACGGAGTCATCCGAGGCCGGCCGGGAGTACGACCCCACGGCGGCCCACTCGTTCCCCGACGAGCGGGTGAACGAGGTGCTGGACCTCATCGAGACGGACGAGGAGATCGAAGCGTACCTCGAGGCACAGAACGTCAACGCCGTCACCCGGAAAGGGTACAACGACCACGGGCCGAAGCACATCAAGATCGTCCGTCACCGGGCGCTGTGTCTCTACGACCTCCTGAAACGTGGGGGCGTCGAGTTCAACGGTGCGTCGGAGAACGGGCTCGAGGAGGCCGACGAGGCCGTCATCATCGCGCTCGCGGCGACGCTCCACGATATCGGCCACGTCGTCCACCGCGACGACCACGCGTACTACTCGATTCCGCTCGCTTCAGACCTCCTCGACCGGGTACTCCCGGGGTTCTACGACATCGCCGACGCGGTGCGGGTGAAAGGCGAGGTGCTCCACGCCATCCTCTGTCACCACACCGAGGAGACCCCACTCACGACCGAGGCGGGGGTCGTCCGCATCGCTGACGCACTCGACATGGAGCGTGGCCGGTCACGTATCCCCTACGAGAAGGGCGGCCGCGGCATCAACACGCTCTCCTCGCAGGCCATCCGCTCGGTGAACCTCCGGGAGGGGGACGGTCGCCCGGTGCTCGTCGAGATCGAGATGACGGATGCCGCGGGGGTCTATCAGGTGGACGAACTGCTGAAGGCGAAGGTCGTCGGCTCCCGACTGGAGGATCACCTCCGCATCGTGGCCGTGAACACCCACGAGGACGACGACCAGCTCGTCGAACGGATCGAACTGTAGCTGAACGCCCCGGAACGGTCGTCTGTATTTAAGCTTCTCCCCCTCCTACGGAGAGAGAAGAATGACCTATCATAGCTCCTTCAGGGATTACGCGCCGACCGAGGAGTACGTCATCCCTATCGGAGCTGTGGACTGTCGGCTGGTGACCGACGGGACGCGCTCGTGGGACGACCCCGCCGCGACCCTGTTCGCCGACGTGTCGGACGACGAGCTCGCGGCCGCGCTCGTCCGCTACGGGACGGACCTCGACGGCTGGCAGAGACACGAGACGCCGTGTATCGCCCTGCTGGTCGAGACCGGAAGCGACACCGTCCTCATCGACACGGGGCTCGGTGACGACTCCCCCGACGGGGGGCTCCTCCGCACGAGCCTCCGGCGGGCCGGCGTCGAGCCGCCGGATATCGACGTGGTCGTCCTCACGCACGCCCATCCCGACCAGATCGGCGGGGCGCTCACCGACGGCGAGCCCACGTTCCCGAACGCCCGGTACGCCATCACGCACACGGAACGCTCCTTCTGGCTCGGTGACGCGCCGACGCATCTCCCCGAGCACATCGACGAGGAGGCCGCACGCATGCTGGCACGCGAGACCATCCTCGGGCTGGGCAACCGACTCGACGTGGTCGAGACGACGGCCCAGATCGTCCCCGGCGTTCGCCTGATTCCGGCCGGGGGTCACACCCCGGGCCACGTCGCCGTCCGTGTCGACTCCGGCGCGGAGACGTTACTCTACATGGCGGACGCGGTCGCACACCCCGTGCAGTTCGAGAACCCCGAGTGGGTCGCCGGCCTCGACAACGACGAGGAGCACGTCATCGAGACCCGCGAGCGGCTGTTCGCGCTCGCCGCCGACAACGACTGGCTGGTCGTCTGTGCGGGCGCGCCGACGGCTCGTCCCGGCCACGTCGTCCACGAGGGAGACGCCTACCGATTCATCCCCCAGGAGTAGCCCAGCTACTCGTAACCGGTCCCGTACACGCCGTCCCCCAGTCTGATCTCACAGTCGAACACCGTCCGGATGGTGCTCATCGTCTTCGCCTCGTGCATATCCGGGGTGACGGCGAACATCGCCAGCAGCGACGCCGACCGGATCCGGGAGGAGAACACGTGCAGGAACCGGAAGACCGTCCGGAGCTCCGCGTACATCAACAGCGTCGACAGCGAGGTGAACCCGACCCGGACCTGGTCGACCCCCGAGTCGTCGAACTGCGAGAGGAGCTTCGAGAACTCGAGGCTGATACCGGTGAGGTCCGCGGGCGAGCTGAGTCCCCGCACCGGTACCCCATCGATCTCGGTGTCCCCGCGGTCGCTTCCGCTCGCGTCGACGATACCGAGACGGTCGGTCGCCATCCCGCGGTCGGTGAGTTCCTCGAGGGCGGTCCGCGCGTCATCGTCCGTCGTGATGAGGATGGCCCCCTCCTCCGGGTTCGCCTCCGCCATCGCGTCGTACACCCGTTCGTTCGCGTCTGGCCCCGTGACGAGCGCGCTCGTCCCCGGCTCGAACCCGGAGAGCTCCTCGTGGAGGCCGGTCACCTCATACATCCCCCTCACCTCCCGACTCGATATCGCGGACGAGCGTGACGAGGTCGTCGTCGTCGACCGACGGGAGCTCGTCGTCCATCGCCTCCCGTACCGACCGAATGCGGTCCGTGAGCCGTTCAATCTCCTCGCTGGAGTCGAGAACGTGCGCCGGCTTCGACTCGGAGAGCGCCACCTGCTTCGAGACGAGGGCGAACAGCTCCCGCTCCAGCTCGGAGTAGGCCGACCGCGCGAACAGCCGGTCGACGGTGTCGACGAGCGTCCTGCGGTCCACCGGCTTCGTCAGGTACGCGTCGAACCCCAGCGTGAGGATGTCGAAATCGGGGTCGACGGCCGTCACCATCGCAACCCTCACGTCCGGCGTCCGCTCGCGTATCTCGGGGAGTATCGTGTCCCCCGACCCACCGGGTAGCCGTCGGTCCAGCAGCACGACCCCGACGGAGTCGTCCAGCCGGTCGAGCGCCTCCGCCCCGGTCGTGGACGTGCGGACCTCGTACTGGTCGGCCAGCCAGTGGGCGTACACCTCGACGAGTTCCGTCTCGTCTTCGACGATGAGAACGGTGCCCTCGGTGCCCATTTACTGGGTTGTCGTCCCCCCATAGCAAATGGGTTCCGGGTTCCTGACGGCCAGCAGGGAATCAGTATATAAACAGGCCGTCCGATAGCCCGGCCAATGCTCGTCGCTGCACTGCTGCTCGCACTGGGGTTCCTCGGGGTCAGTTACGTGACCCAGACCCGAGGGCTCCGACTCGGTGGGACGATCGTCGTCCCGATGGTCGCGCTCTACTCGCTGAAGAACTTCGTCGCACTCCCCGTCTTCCTCGTCAGCACCGCGCTCGCGTACGCCGCGCTGTGGGCCGCAAAGGAGTACACGCTCGTCTACGGCCGCCAGGAGTTCATGATCGCCCTCCTCTCCGGGTCTCTCCTCCCACTCGGCATCCTCTTTCTCGGGGAGCAGGCTGGGACAACCCTGTTCGATGCCCGACTCGCCCTCTTTCTCGGTAGCATCCTCCCGGGACTGGCCGCGTACAACCTCCAGCAAATAAAGCCGGGGTACCGTCGGCAGGACGCGGGCTACGCCATCGCGCTCTACCTCGGCCTCGTCACCGTGGGTGCCCTCCTCGTCGGCCCACGGCTCGCCCCGATGCTCGGTACTCACACCCCGCTCGTCCTCTTCAGTGCGACGAGCGATATCGCGGTCCTCCGGGGAGCCGTCGTCGGTGGTGAACTCTATCCCGTCATCGTTACCCGGTCGCTCGCGGTCGGGCTCCTGCTCGTCTCGCTCCTCGTCGCCGAGTGGGGTCGCGCCCGGTTCGGCGTGCGTGCCGGCGTCGTGACCATGGGACTACTCGCGGTGTACGCCACGGCGAGCCGCTGGCTGGTGCTGCTGTTCCTCATCTGCTTTCTCGTCGCGAGCTTCACCATCGCACTCATCCACACGACCACGCTCTTTTACGGCCGGGTCCTCGTCGGCCTCGCGGGAACCATGACCGCCATCGTCGTCATCCCGCTGGCGCTCACGCTCCCCATCGTGCGGGGGCTCTCGGCGCTCATCGTCGCGGTGCTCGCCGCAGCCGCCGCCTACAACAGCCACGTCACCCCGCCGTACGAACGCCGGATGCGAGTCCCGCTCGCACTCATCGTGTTCACCTCCATCTTCCTTCTCGCACGTTTCATCGGGAACCCATACGACCGGGGGTTGTTCGCGGACGTGGCGACCCTCCCATGGATTGCGCTTCTCACGCTCGTCATCGTCGTCGGGAGTCTCCTCCTTCTCGAACGGTTCCAGGTGCCGGCCCCCTCCGACGACGCCGTGCTTTCGGCGTCGATCCTCTCGGGGGGTGAGGGATGAACCCCCTCGACCGCCTCTCACGGCTGTTCGGCCGCGGGGAGCGCCACCGCCGCGTCCTGGATCACGCCCCGCTTCGCATCTCGATCTCGGGCATTCGTGGCAAGTCCTCGACCGCGAAACGCCTCGGTGAGGTGTTCTCCGACCGTGGCTTCGACACCTACGTGAAGATCACGGGGGACCACCCTCAGTCTATCCACAACGGCCGGGTCATCCCCGTCGAACGGAGCGGTCCGCGGGTGACCCTCTACGAGAACATCCGCCTCCTCAAGGAGTTCGTCCCGCAGCTCGCCGTGGAGGAGCCCCGCGACGCCGTCGTCGTCGAGAACCAGGCCATCACGGAGTACACGATGCGGATGGTAAACGAGACGTTCGTCCGCCCGAACGTCGTCGTAATCTGTAACGTCCGGCAGGACCACAACGACACCCTCGGTCGAACGAGACAGGAGATCGCCCGCTCGTTCGCTCGCTCCGTTCCCGCCGGGGTCCACGTCATCAACGGCGAACAGCACGGCGTCATCCACGAGTACATGCGCGAGGAGATCGAGGCCCGTGGCGGCACCATCGAGCAGGTCTCCGTCCCCGAGAACCACCGCGGGCTCACCGCCGCCGAGACCGTCCACGCCCTGAACCACGTCCTCGAGTACGTCGGGGAAGAGCCGCTGCCAGACAGCGACCTCGAGGAGCTCCTGTGGTCGATTCAGCCCCGATGGACCATCTTCGAGAACGGCCGGCTGTTCAACGCCGCGAAGGTGAACGAGATCGAGAGCACGGAGCTGTTCCGCCGCCAACTCGCGGGGAACGGTGAGGACGCGGAGTTAGTCTGCCCGTTCGTCTTCCTCCGAAGGGACCGCCGGGGGCGGACCGCCTCCTTCGTCGAGTACATCGACATCCTCGCCGCGCGGGGGCTCATCGACCGCGTCCACGTCGGCGGCGCGTACACGAGCGTCTTCGCCCGGAACGTCGACGTCGAGGCTGTCGAACACGACACGGACACCGAAACCGCGGCCTCGGTGCTCGATACCCTGCTCGAGACGGGCCAACCGGTGATGCCGATGGCGAACACGGTCCACCCGTTCATGCGCGAGTTCGCGGCGGAGATCGAACGACGCGCCGTCGGGGTCTCGGCCCCGGCTCCGGCCGACCCCCGGATGCCGCCAGAGTAGGCCTGGTGAACCCCCAGCCAGAACTCGCCCGACCCTCACTCGGTCCGCGGCAGCGCGACGACCGGCACCTCGGCGTCGGTGACGAGCCCCAGCGTCCGGTCGCCCGAGAGGAACTGCTGGAGGCGGTTCCCCCCGCGCGGCCGGAACGCGATGGCGCTTGCATCCAACTCGTTTGCCAACTCGATGATGGCCGCGACCACGTCACGCCGGTAGGTGACCTCCGTCTCCGCGTCGGGGAACGTCTCCCGGAACGCCGCGAACGCCGCCTCGGCAACCCCTTCGGACTGCTCGACGGGCGTCTTGTCCGGGACCCCACCACCCTTCTCGACCACGTGCGTGACGGTGATCCGCGACGGACCGTACCCCGCGAGCGCACTCGCGGTCAGTCGCGCGTCCTCGTCGTCCGCCACCGGGACGAGCACGTGCCGGAGCAACTCTGCTGTATCGTCGGAAGAAGCCATACCGGGAGTACAGTCGGATTCGGTATAATGGTTCGCAGGGAGTGGGAGCGTGGGGGCGTTCGCCCGATTCGGACATAGTGGCGTCGTGAGTGTCGAGATTGGTGGGAAATGCAGGAACAAGTGCTGTAAACAGAAGGATGGCCGTTCAGTCGAGAGCCTCAGTACGTCTCGATGTCCACACCATCGAGGCGGTCGAAATCATCCACGTTCCGCGTCAACACCGGCTCATCGATGATTCGAGCCGTCGTACCGATGATAACATCCCCATCCCCGATTGGGGTTCCATCGTTTGCTAACTCTCCCGCAATCCGACCTGCTTTCCGCATGACAGCTGAATCCGCGTCGTGGACGGGCTTCGATCCGAGGACGGTCTCCACTTTCTCCCGTTCGGCATCTGATTCGACCGCTCGCGCAACGCCGTAGTAGAGCTCAAAAAGCGTCATGGACGAAAGGCGCTGCTGGATCAACTCGGATTCGATCTCACGCGCCTTCTCGACTGCCCCCTCGTCTCCGCGCATCAGGTCGATAAGAAATGACGTATCGAGGAGCACTACTGCCCACCCATCCGCTCTGCAGTCCGTTCGAGGTCGGAATTCCGGCGCGCTCGTCGCTCGTCGATAGCTTCCGCAAGCGCGTCCGCCTCCTCGTCGCTCAGGATACCCGCCAGTTCGAGCAGTGACCGCTCACCCGCGAGCCGAAGCACGACATCGGAGAACGTCTCCCCCTCGCGTTTGTGCGCGGCAAGCCGCTCGTAGGCGTCCTCGGAGAGCCGGATGCTTTTCGACATGTGCATACAGTTGTATGCAATCGCAGAAAAGGATTCGCCTGGGAGAGAACAGAACAGTCGACATTAGTCCTTCGAGGGTCTAACGGCTCTTTGTTGAGGTCGTCGAACATGGCTCTGTGTGGAGCCGATTAACCTTATCGGGTAGGCTGAGATTGGCCTAACTCGAGGTTAGTTTCACGTTAGAAAGCCAGAAACGGGCGCGAGAGCGCCTGATGCACCGGCCGGGAGTTGAACCCGGATCGTTGGCTTGGAAGGCCAAAGTCATAGCCATTAGACCACCGGTGCTCGTTCACTGCGTTCACTCGCACCGAGGCTCGCGGTCCCTGCGGGACCGCTCACCACCGGTGCGTGCATCCGCACCGTGGCGAACGACCCAAAGAGTCGCTCACCACTAGCGCCTGTGTTTGCACCGTGGCGGGCAATCCAAGATTGCTCACCACGGCAAACGCGACAGGGCCCGTGGCGGACGGTCGGAGACCGCACACCATCGGGCCCGCGTTCGTATCTCTCCGTATCCGACGCCCACTAAAATCCGTTTCCCTTCCGGTCGGTGAACGCCCGTCCGTCACTCTCCGCTCGCGACGACAGCGTAGCAGTTCCCGCTGGAGACCACGCTCTCGACGACGTGAAGCCCCGCACGTTCGAGGTCGGCGTCGAACTCCGCGGGGTCGTAGATGTGGTAGTATCTGGGAACGGTCTCACCGCCGGGGAGGGTCCACTCGACGGTGGTGTCGAAGCCCTCAGTCTCCTCGAAGCGGTCGTGTTCGGTCGACCACGCGCTCACGAGCGCGCGGCCCGCGGGAGTGAGCGTGCGGCCGAGCTCCGCGAGGCTGCGGACGCGGGCGTCGCGGGTGGGGAGGTGGTGGAGGGTGGCGACGTAGACGGCGAGATCGACGCGGTCGTCGCGCAGCGGGAGCCGAGCGGCGTCGCCGTGGAGCCAGTCGGCGTCGAATCCCCGGTCGGCGGCGCGGGCCTTCGCTTCGGTGAGGAGCCCCCGCGAGGCGTCGAGCCCGACGGCGCGCTCGACGTGGGGGGCGAGCGTCTCGGTGTGTCGGCCGTTCCCGCAGCCCACGTCGAGCCCGACGGTGCCCGTCCGCCCGTCCAGAAACTCCTCGACCTCGGGCCACGGATACTCGCGGGTGGCGGAGAAGTGCCCGGCGATGCGGTCGTACGTGCGGCGCACGTCGCGGGCGTCGTGGTCCATGGCGAATCTGTGTGGCGGGGGGACAAGAGCGCCCCGTTTTCGGGGTTAGAAGGGGGCGAGGAACAGCGCGTTCTCGGCGAGGCCGGAGCCGCCGAGCAGCAGGAAGCCCACGTAGGCGACGGTGAGCATGATGGCGGCGTGTTTCGCCCCGTGTCGGATCGACCCCCCGCTCATCTGCCCGCCGACGAGCCCGGACATGGCGGCCTGGATCAGCCCGGCGTGGAAGAAGGTGAGCCGGTAGCCCTCCACGTCCACGTCGCCGAGGGAGATGATCCCCGGTCCGGCGAGGCTGCCGGCCCCGTTCAGCGAGCTCGTGTCGGGGAGACTCGGGATGAGCACGTAGTCGATCGCCCCGATGACGACGAGGAAGACGAAGAACGCCACGTAGATGATGAGCAGGTAGGTGAACATCTCCTGCTGGCGACGGCGCTTCAGCCGGCGGTCCGCACGCGCCTGGTCGGCGGCGATACGGAGGACCGGCCCGATCTCGTTCGACGCCCGCATCGCGTTCGTGATGAGCGTCACGACCCGGGTCACGGCGGGGGTCTCGACCCGGCGCTCGAAGCGGCCGAGCGCCTCCTCGACCGTCGCCCCCCACTGGATATCGCGCCAGATGCGCTGGACCTCCGGGCCGAGCGCACCGAGGTCCGACCGGCGTACCCGGTCGAACGACGTGACGGCGGCCACGCCGGCCTCGTTCACCGACGCGAGCCGGTCGAGCAGGTCCGGCACGGCCCCCTCCAGCCGATCCAGCCGCCGCGTGCTCAGTTCGTGGGCGATGGCGAACGTCCCGAGGACGAGCAGCACCGACTGGACGAGCACGTCGTCGAACCGCCTGAGATCGAAGACCCCCTCGACGAAGACGGCGGGGAGCTGGATGAGGAAGAAGCCGAGTGCGACGGGGACCGTGACGTAGAGGACCAGCTCCGGGCGAGCCGTGAGCGACCGCAGTGGGTTCGAGATCGTATCGATGATCCCGTGGACGCTCCGGTAGGCCTGGAGCCGCTCGCGGTCGGCGCTGTGTCCCCCGTCGGTCGCGGTGACACGCGTGTCCGGCGCCTCTCTGGGGGTGACGACCTCCTGTTCGATGTTCGTCCGGTTGGTACGGCTCGCGCGCAGCGGCTGGGTGATGTCGGAGAGATACGCCACGAACAGCACGTTCGTCGCGGGGAGGACGAGATACGTGAGGAGCTGGACCGCGGGGAGCATCCCCCCGGCCGTCAGCCCGATGACGAGGAGGATGGTGATGAGAAACAGCATCCCGGCGACGACGGTCGTGACGTAGATCTCCGCGGTCGCCGACAGCAGGTCGAGGATCTCCTGTTGCTGCTCTTCGGCCTCTTCCTGGTACCGTTCGTACTCGTCGCGGAGGAAGCGGGCGACGCTCCCACCGGACTGGAGGACGCTGACGAGGTTCTCCGTGAACTTCTGGAACTGCTCGGAGGGGCTGCGCCGGGAGATGTCCTGCATCGCGCTGATGAGGTCGTCGTTGAACAGGTCGATGTTCCGGACGCCGACGGAGATCTCGTCGGCCGTCGTGCCGAACACGCCCCGGTTCCGCGCGAGCGCCCGCATCACGTCGGGGAACGCCATCCCCCCGCGCGAGAGCGCGTAGACGAACGCGATGGTGCGGGGCATCCCCGCGTCGATCTGGCGGCTCCGCGTGTTGGCTCGGACGGCGGGGACCTTCCAGCGGACGAGATAGGCGATGGTCGCGCCGAACGCCCCGAAGACGAGACTCGCGATGAACAGCACGGCGAAGTACTTCGCCGAGAACGAGAGCAGCCAGTCGGGGAGCGGTCGGAAGATGTTCCCGGCGATGGGGCTCGTGATGCGCTCGACGTTCAGCACGTCGATGACGAGCGCCCCGAGATAGATGCCGAGGATGGCCCCGCTGACCGCCCCGATCGCCGTGAACAGGTAGGTCTTGGTGGCGTACACGCGGTAGGGCGTCCCCAGTCCGGCAGACCTGAGGCTCCGTTCCCGGCTCGAGTCCTGTTCGATGATCCGCCCACCAAAGAGGCGGAAGGCGACGTGCGTGAGCCGGCGGTCGAGAGCGGGGGCCGTCGGGGCCACGACGACGAGCGCGACGAGGAGGGCCGCCAGAAGCAGCGGGAGGTAGACGAGGACCATCTATTCGGCCTCGTCCGGCTCCGTATCGAGGTTGGCGTCGACCGTCTCCATCACCCGGTCGGGGTTCGCGTAGTACCGGTTCACCATGGCGGTGAACTGCTGGTACTGGGTGACCTCCTCGTCCCAGAGGAACCGCAAGAACCGCTGTCGACGGTCGAGTTCGCGGAGGAGCTCCGTCTGTGACCAGCCTCGCTCCTCGCGGATCTCGTCGAGGAGGTTCCGGTTCCCCTCGCGGAACGTGTCGTCGGTGGCGTCCCAGGTGAACGCGGTCGTGTAGTCGAGCTCCCCCGTCCGCTGGTCGATGGAGTCGATCTCGGCGACGGTCTGGGCCCGACGCACCCGCTCGCCGCCGAAGCGCGCGAGCACCTGCACCGAGAGCACGTCGAGCGACTGGACCATCGGCCGCGGGACGTTGATGGGCTCGTTCTCGAGCCGGTTGATGACCGTCTGGACGGAGTCGGCGTGCATCGTCGAGAGCGTCGTGTGCCCGGTGTTCATCGCCTGGAACAGGGTGATGGCCTCCTCACCGCGCACCTCGCCGACGAGGATGTACTCCGGTCGGTGGCGCAGCGCGCTTCTGAGGAGGTCGTACATCGTCACGTCCGCCCCCTCGTCCAGCCGCTCGCGGGTGACGGAGGAGAGCCAGTTGTCGTGATACAGCGCCAGCTCGCGGGTGTCCTCGATGGTGATGAGCTTCGACCGCGGGGGGATGAACATCGAGATGGCGTTCATCGAGGTGGTCTTCCCCGATGCCGTCCCCCCGGCGAAGATGATGTTCTTGTTGTTCTCGATGGCCAGCCAGAGATACGCCATCTGCTCTAAGGAGTACGTCCCGAACTTCAACAGGTCGATGGGGGTGAACGGCTCGTCGGAGTACTTCCGGATGGTGAAGGCGCTCCCCCGGGGCGTCACCTCCTCGCCGAGCGCGAGCTCCGCGCGCGAGCCGTCCTGGAGCGTCGTCTCGACGACGGGGTTCCCGACGGAGATGTGTCGGCCCGCCTGCTGGGCCATCCGGATGACGTAGGAGTCGAGCTCCTCCTCCCCGAACCGCACGTTCGTCTCGATGTCCTGGTAATCGTCGTGGTACGCGTACAGCGGGATGCCGTACCCGTCACACGAGATGTCCTCGATGTGGGGGTCAGACATCAGCGGGTCGAGCTTCCCGAACCCGCGGAACCGGCGGTAGAGGTAGTAGAAGAGCTTGTAGAAGCCGGCCACGTCGATATCGACGCCGTACTCCTCGAGCCGGTTGCGGAGCTCCGTCCGGAGGATGGTCTCCGGGTCACCCTCCGTCTCCCGGTAGAGCAAGGGGTTCCGGACGTCGGTGTAGAGCGTCTCGAGCAAATCCTGTTCGAGCGCGTCGAGGGCGGGCTCGACGACGGTGTAGGCGTGTTCGTTCTCCGTCTCGTCGTAGGTGATGACGGCGAAGGAGAACGGCGCGTTCAGCCAGTAGCGGTCCACCTCGTTTTCGAGCTCGTCGAACTCGACGATGCGGCCGTGTATTCGCGGGTCGTAGTCCGTCAGGTCGATGGACGAACCGCGGAGCATCTCCACCGTCCGTGTGAGCCCATCGAGCAACCCCTCGAACGTCCCGGTCGTCGTTTTCTCCGACATAGTGGTGATAGCACACCGCCCCCCTGCAGTGTCTGTATCCACGCTCAGGCGCCCGTGGTATTAAAAACCGGCCCCGAAATCGGTGGGGTCAGGTGCGTTCGACCCGCAGGAGGACGCCGCCGAACGCCAGGAGGAAGAACGCGCCGAGCGGGACCGAGAGCCCGGCGTAGGCGTCGACGAGCATGACCGCCGACGCGAGCAGGAGACCGCCGGACACGACGAGGAGACCGCCGAGCAGCCGGACGGGGTCCAGCGCGCGGTGGACGGCCGTGAACCGCGTCTCCAGGCGCTCGTCGAGCGCGTAGTAGGCGACGCTGAGGAGGAACGCCAGCCCGAAGACGACGGCCGCGGCGAGCCACACCTCGTAGGCCTGCGAGACGGCCCCCGACTCGAAGGCGGGTGCGCGGTTGACGGTGAGGAACGGGCGTTCGAGCGCGCCCAGGTCGGCCCCGAAGATGAACTGGAAGAGGAAAAAGGGGAACCGGATGACGACGAGGCTGATCCCCTCACGGGTGACGTACGAGACGGACCACGGGATGAGCACGCTCACCCACACGGAGAGGACGGCGAGTTCGCCGGCGTACTCCTTTCTGACCCAGACCATGGTGAGACGGCACCCGGCAGGGGGATAAAAACCGCGGTCGGGCCGGGGGCTGGGTGCCCTGCGGTGGGTACCGCAGGGGAGCTCCTTGTGCCCGCTCACCCGCACGACGGAAACTGACGAGGGCGTTACGTTCATACGGCCGCACTCCCTAGCCGGATTCAGCGAATGAGGCGTGATTACTTCACTCTGGAGGTCTCCGAGGACGACGAGCCCCCGGCGGCGCGTATCGCGTTCGAGGGGCCGGACGACCGGTTCACGGAACGCCTCGCCGAGGACGCCGACGCGGTGGACCTCGCGTTCCGTCTGCAGAAATCCCCGGGCGCGGCCGACGAGGGTGTCCTCGCGGTCACCGACCGTCTGACCGGGGAGTTCATCCTCGAATGTAACGCCCCCGTCGAGGACGTTTTCGCCCTCGTGGGCGCGGCACGGGCCGGCGACGAGCACCGCTATCAGTTCACGGTCAGCGTGAACGGCGACCCAACCTTCGACTCCGAGAAGTCGACCTTCCTCGTCTACGACCACGAGGGGGAGCTCCTCCGGGAGCGGTCGCTCATCCCGAGCGGCGTCGAACTGTAAGCGGCTCGCTACCCCCGGCTGCTCGCCCGCGTTCGACGTAATCCTCTTATTGTCGTATATTCCAATATACACCATGGGCAAGACGATCCGCGTCTCCGAGGAGTACCACGCGTGGTTGCGCGCCCACAAGCGGGACGGCGAAACCATGGAGGAGACGCTCCGGCGGATGACGCGGGGGCCCCACCCAGACGATGTCGTCGGACTGTTATCGGAAGCGGAAGCCGAAACGGCGAAAGACGCGGTTGCCCGGCTCCGGAATCGCGACCGGGACCGCCTCGACGCGGCTCGTGATGCCGTCGAGGACGCCGACGGATGATTATCGACTCGTCGTATCTGTTCGATTTGATGGCGAACGACCCCGATGCGTTCGCGAAGGGCACCGAGCTCGTCGAGCGAGGGGAGATGCAGTGGCTCCCGACACCGGTCGTCGCCGAGACCTACTACGGCGTTGCGACTGCGCGGGGCGACACGACCAGGACGGAAATCCGGAACCGGCTCTTGGGGTATCCTCGCCTGGATGTCGACGAGGAGGTGGCACGAACAGCGGGGGAACTCCTCGCGGCAGCTGACGACCGGGCCGGCGGGAACGCAGGCGTCGGTCCGAACGACGCCTACATCGCGGCGATGGCGGATATCCTCGATGACGCCGTGCTCACGAACAACGCCAGGGATTTCCGCGCGCTCGGCGTTCGCGTCGAACGCTACTGACTCCGGACGACGGCGTGATTCCCCGTTGCCGGGCGACTTCTCCCGCACACGACCCGCTTCGACCGATCTGTGACCACGGAGCGACACCTTCTACCTCCCCGCCGCGCGATTCGGGGTATGGACCTATTCGGTACTGCCGGTATCCGCGGCCCAGTCAGCGAGCGTGTCACTCCCGAGCTCGCGCTCGCCGTGGGCCGAGCCGCGGGCCGCGACGGCGAGGAGTTCGTCGTCGCCCGCGACGGCCGCGAGACGGGAAACAGCCTCGCCGCAGCGCTGGAGGCAGGGCTCACCTCTGCGGGTGCGCGCGTCGTCCGCGCGGGCCAGCTCCCCACCCCGGCGCTCGCGTTCGCCTCGCAGGGTCGCCGTGGCGTGATGGTGACCGCGAGTCACAACCCGCCGGCAGACAACGGACTGAAGCTGTTCGACGACGGGACGGAGTACGACCGCGACGCCGAACGCGAAGTCGAGGACCGCGTCGCGGAGGGGACCGACTCCACCACCTGGGACGCGTGGGGCGAGACGGAGCACACCGACGTGCTCTCCGACTACCGGGACGCCGTCGCGGACTACGCGAGCGAGCACGGGGCGCCGCTCGGCGGACTCTCCGTCGCCGTCGACTGCGGCAACGGGATGGCCTCGCTCGCCACGCCACAGGTGCTCCGCGAGCTGGGCGCGCACGTCGTCGCAGTAAACGCACAGGTGGACGGCCACTTCCCCGGTCGCCCCTCCAAGCCCACGCCGGAGACGCTGGCGGACCTCCGCCGGTTCGTCGCGGACGGGACGTTCGATCTGGGTATCGGCCACGACGGCGACGCCGACCGCATCGTCATCACCGACTCGGGCGGAGAGGTCGTCCACGAGGACACCGTCGTCGCCATCCTCGGCGAGCACTTCGTCCGGGCGTCCGACGTGGCGGACCCGGTCGTCGTCACCACGCCCAACGCCTCCGGGCGCATCGACCAGCGTGTCGACGCTGCGGGGGGGCGCGTCGAGCGCGTTCGCCTGGGGGCGCTCCACGAGGGGATCGCCCGCGTGACGGCCGACGGTGGGGACGTGGTGTTCGCCGCCGAGCCGTGGAAACACATCCACGTCGGCCACGGTCCGTGGATCGATGGCGTCGCGAGCGCCGCGGTGTTCGCCCGACTCGTCGCCGAGTCGGGGCTCCCCTCGCTCCGCGAGCCCGTCGAAGAGCGCCCCTACCGGAAGGTGAGCGTCGAGTGCCCTGACGACCGGAAGGGCCCCGTGATGGCGGCGCTGGCGTCGAGCCTGCCCGCGGCGTTCCCCGACGCCGAGGTGAACACGGACCACGGGGTTCGGCTCTCGTTCGACGACGGCTCGTGGGTGCTCGTCCGTCCGTCCGGGACGGAGGCGTACGTCCGGGTCTACGCGGAATCGACGGACGTGGACGCCCTCGTCGACGAGACCACCGCCCTCGTCGAGGCGGAAGTGTAAGTTCGAGAGAAGGTACGGGCGAGAGACCCGACCGCGGCAACTTTCGCAGACCTTAAAGCCGCTGGGTCGGAGGAGTTGGTAAGCATGGACCTCGACAGGCGGAAGTTCCTGACGGGCGTTGGCACTGCAACCACCGTCGGCCTCGCTGGCTGTACCGGTGGCGGCGACAACAACAACGGCGGCAACGGCGGCAACGGGGGCGGCAACGGCGGTGGCGGTGACGGCGGCGACGAGGACACCGCAACGGCGACCCCTGAGGCGGCAGCCCACATCGGGATGGTCTACGCCACCGGTGGGCTGGGCGACGGGTCGTTCAACGACCAGGCTCAGTCCGGTGCACAGCGCGCGGCCGAGGAGCTGAACATCGCGTTCGACGAGGCTCAGCCGGACGAGGTCTCGCAGTTCTCGACGTTCCAGCAGCAGTTCGCCCAGTCCTCGAGCCCGAATTACGATCTGGTCTCCTGTATCGGCTTCCTGCAGGCCTCTGCGCTCTCGGAGAACGCCCCGCAGTACCCCGAGCAGAACTTCCAGATCATCGACTCCGTCGTCGAGGAGCCGAACGTCGCCTCCTACGTGTTCGCGGAACACGAGGGCTCGTTCCTCGTCGGCCACCTCGCCGGCCTGCTCACGACCCAGTCGTTCTCCGCGGGCGCGGGCTCCACGCAGAGTGACTCCACGAACCTCGGCTTCGTCGGTGGCGTCGAGTCGCCGCTCATCAAGAAGTTCGAGGCCGGCTTCACCGCCGGCGCGAAGTACGCGAGCGACGACATCGACATCCAGACCGCCTACGTGGGCGACTTCAACGACCCCTCCGGTGGGAGGGAGGCCGCGCTCTCGATGTATCAGTCCGGCTCGGACATCGTCTACCACGCGGCGGGCAACACCGGCACGGGCGTCTTCCAGGCCGCCCAGGAGCAGGGCCGCTTCGCCATCGGCGTCGACCGTGACCAGTCCGTCACGAAGCCCTCCTACGCCGACGTCATCCTCGCATCGATGGTCAAGCGCGTCGACGTCGCCGTCTACAACGCCATCGAGGCGACCGTCAACGCCGAGTTCGGGGGCGGCACGGTCACCGCCCTCGGCCTCAAAGACGACGGTGTCGCGAACGTCTACGGCAAACAGCTCGGCAGCGAGATCCCGCAGGAGGTGAAAGACGCCGTCGCCCAGTCCCGCGAGGACATCATCGCCGGCGAGATCGACGTGCCGACCGACCCGAAGAACGCGTAAGCGCGGCCCTACAGGCCGACCCGATTGATATGACCACAGCCGTCCACCTCGACGGAATCACGAAACGCTTCCCCGGAGTCATCGCCAACGACGACGTGACGCTCACCGTCGAGCAGGGGACGGTCCACGCCCTCCTCGGCGAGAACGGGGCCGGAAAAACCACCCTGATGAACGTCCTCTACGGGCTCTACGAGCCCACGGAGGGGCGTGTCGTCGTCGACGGCGTCGAACGCGACTTCGACTCCCCGAGCGACGCCATCGACGCCGGTATCGGGATGATCCACCAGCACTTCATGCTCGTGGACCCGATGACCGTCGCCGAGAACGTCACCCTCGGGAACGAGCCCCGGAAGTGGGGTGGCCTCGCCGTCGACCGGGAGGCCGCCCGCGAGGCCGTCCGCGACCTCTCCGCCCGCTACGGCTTCGACGTGGACCCCGACGCCCGCATCGAGGACGTCTCCGTGGGCGTCCAGCAGCGCGTCGAGATCCTGAAAGCGCTGTACCGGGGCGCTGACACCCTCATCCTCGACGAGCCGACGGCCGTCCTCACCCCACAGGAAGTGGAGGACCTCTTCGCCGTCCTCGAAGAGCTCACGGCGCAGGGGAAGACGATCATCTTCATCACCCACAAGCTGGGTGAGGCGCTCCACGCCGCGGACGACGTGACCGTCCTCCGGGATGGAAAGAACGTCGGCAGCCTCTCGACCGACGAGACCACCGAAGAGGAGCTCGCCGAGGCGATGGTCGGCCGCGAGGTGCTCCTCGATGTCGACCGCGAGGAGGGGTCCCCCGGCGACACCGTCCTCACGACCGACGGCATCCACGTCACCGACGACCGGGGCGTCCCCGCGGTCACCGACGTGAGCTTCGACGTCCGCGCGGGCGAGGTGTTCGGCATCGCCGGCGTCGACGGCAACGGCCAGGCGGAGCTCGTCGAGGCCGTCACCGGGCTCGCCCACCCCGAGTCGGGGACCGTCACCTACCAGGGTGCGGACATCACCGACTGGTCCCGGCGCGACCGCATCGACGCCGGCATGTCCTACATCCCCGAGGACCGCCACGAGCGCGGGCTGGTGATGGAGTTCGACCTCGTCGGCAACGGCCTGCTCGGCAGCCAGCACAGCGCCCCCTTCGCCTCCGGGGGAACCATCGACTGGGGGACCACCCGCGACCACGCGGAGGCCCTCATCGAGGCGTACGACGTGCGACCCCCGAACCCCGACGCGACTGCCGCCTCGCTGTCCGGCGGGAACCAGCAGAAGTTCATCGTCGGCCGGGAGTTCGAACGCGACCCCTCGCTGCTCGTCGCCACCCACCCGACCCGCGGGGTCGACATCGGCTCGACGGAGTTCATCCACGAGCGGCTGCTCGACCTCCGGTCCGAGGGGGTGGCGGTGCTGCTCGTCTCCTCCAAACTGGAGGAGGTCCAGGGGCTCTCGGACCGGCTCGCGGTGATGTACGAAGGTGAACTGATGGCTATCGTCGACCCAGAGAAGGTAACGGAAGAACAGCTCGGCCTGCTGATGGCCGGGGAACGACCCGACCTCCCCGAGGCAGCGCTCGTCGGTGATACCCGATGAGCCGCCGGGAGCAGGCACGGGCCGTCCTCGACCGCCTCGCGCGGGCCTCCGCGACCGAACGCGCGCTCATCGCCTTCGCGGCGCTCGCGCTCTCGATGTTCGTCGGGACGGTCATCGTCCTCGTCGCCGGCATCTTCGTGAAGAACTGCACCGAGCCCGCGTACTTCCTCGCCGGCCAGTCGTTCTGTTACGACCCGTTCCACGTCTACGACCGGCTCTTTTTGGGTGCGCTCGGTGACCCGCTCGCCGGGAACTGGGACCCGCTGAACGCCCAGTTCGCCGTGACGCTGCGTGAGACCACCGTCCTCGTCTTCACCGGGCTCTCCGTCGCCATCGCCTTCCGCGCCGGCGTGTTCAACATCGGGACGCAGGGACAGCTCGTCGTCGGGGCGCTGGCCACGGCACTCGCCGTCATCGCCATCGGTCCCATCGGCTCGGGCGTCGTCGGCACCCTCCTGCTCATCCCGCTCGGCATCCTCGTCGGCGCGGTGGGTGGCGGGATCTACGGCGCGATTCCGGGGGCGCTGAAGGCGTACGCGGAGGCGAACGAGGTCATCACGACCATCATGCTCAACTTCGTCGCCACCTCAGTCGTCTTCTATCTGGTCAACGAGCACTTCCGGAACCCGGACAGTCAGGCCGTCGAGACGGTCGATATCCCCGTGCAGGCGGTGTTCCCCTCCGTCCTGTTCGACCCCCGGACGGACTTCTCGCTCATCGCGCTCGGCGTGGGACTCCTCGCCATCATCGGCATCTACCTGCTGCTCGAACGCACCTCGTTCGGGTACGACCTCCGGACGGCGGGGCTCCAGCCCGAAGCCGCGGAGTACGGCGGCGTCGACGCTCCCAAGACCGTCGTCGCCTCGATGGCGCTGTCGGGCGCGCTCGGGGGTATCGGGGGTGCGATGTACGTGCTGATGATCCTCGGCAAGTTCCAGACCGGCGTCCCCGCGTACGGATTCGACGGCATCACCGTCTCCATCCTCGCCGGGAACAACCCACTCGGTGTGGGCTTCGCCGCCCTCCTTTTTGGCGTCCTCAAGTCGGGAACGACGGTGGTGCAGGTCTCGACGGACGTTCCGCCACAGCTCGTGGGCGTCCTCCGCGGGCTCATCATCCTCTTCGTCGCCATGCCGGAGTTCTTCCGGCTGGTCGGCAAGCGGCTGAACGCTGGCGGGAAGAAGGGGCTCGCGCTCGGACAGAAGGCGAAAGACGTCGCGGCCGACGGGGGTGAAGAGCGGTGAACGTCCCGACCCCGAGCGACCTGAAAGCGCTGTCGGGCCGGACGCTCATCGCGCTCGCCGCGCTCGCCAGCCTCGTGCTGGTCGCGCTCGCCGGCCTCGTCTTCCCCGACTCCTTCGCCGGCGTCCTCCTGGGGATCATCACCTCACGGAGCGCGCTCGGGGCGACCCTCCGGCTCTCCGTACCCATCGTCTTCGCCGCGCTCGGCGGTATCTTCGCCGAGAAATCCGGCGTCATCAACATCGGGCTGGAGGGGCTGCTCATAATCTCGGCGTTCGCCGCGGTGCTGGGGACGGACCTCCTCGTCGGTGACGGGGAGGCCACCCAGATGATGCTGTTCGGCGGGCTCGCCATCGGCG
The DNA here is from genome assembly GCF_051195035.1 of Natronomonas sp. EA1. Lineage (NCBI taxonomy): Archaea > Methanobacteriati > Methanobacteriota > Halobacteria > Halobacteriales > Natronomonadaceae > Natronomonas > Natronomonas sp. EA1. The sequence goes on along the minus strand of NZ_JBNTJV010000001.1, from coordinate 390,928 downwards.
TCCTCGCGAGCACCCTGCTCGCGCTGTTGTTCGCCGTCGTCTGTATCGAGTTCCGCGCGGACCAGATCATCGCCGGCCTCGCGGTCTGGCTCATCGCGCTCGGGCTCGCCCCGTTCGCCTCGCAGGTCTTTTATGGAGGGCCGAACTCCAAGAGCGTCGGCACGTTCGACACCATCACCATCCCGGTGCTCTCGGAGATCCCGTTCTTCGGGGCGATGTTCGACGCCACCCCCACCGTCTACATGATGTTCGTCGCCGTCGCTGCCTCGTGGTTCGTCCTCAACCGGACCTCCTTCGGCTACTGGGTCCGCGCGGCAGGCGAGAACCCCAAGGCGCTCGACACCGTCGGCGTCGACGTCTCCCGCGTGCGCTACGCGGCCGTCACCCTCTCCGGTGTCCTCTCGGGGATCGGTGGCGGCGCGCTCGCGCTCTCCATCGGCCAGTTCTCCGGGAACGGCCCCACGATGGTCAACGGCAAGGGATTCATCGCCATCGTCGCCTACCTGTTCGGCAACTACAACCCCATCGGCGCGCTCGGCTCCACGATGCTGTTCGCCGGCCTCGATGCCGTTCAGCTCCGCCTCCAGCTCCTCGAATCGGTGACCGTCCCCTCCTCGCTCGTTCAGACGATTCCGTTCGTCACCGTCATCGTCGTGCTCGCGCTCGTCGGCAAGACCCGGATTCCCGAGGCCGCCGGTGAGCACTACGACTCCGGCGAGGACCGCTAGTCTCGTTTTTCGGAGCAGACTCGGCCGGAGCCGAGACCACCACTTCCGAAAGCCCCCTCGCGCTCGACGGCTGCGACTCGCTGCGCGCTTCGCTCCCGTTGGTCGCTGTAGTGCTTGCGTCGTCTCGCTCGTCGAGCACTCGGCCCCTTTCGAATTCCCACCCGGTGTAGGTGCTCGTCGGTCGACGACGGGGGGTTCTCGGCATCGAATACGGAGGAGAACCGCCACCGCTTCGGAGGCTATTTTTGCCAGCCCCGGAAAGGGGAGCCATGGACGAACTCATCGAAGCCGCCCGCGAGGTGCAAGCGGCGGCGTACGTTCCTTACTCCGAGTATCGGGTCGGGGCGGCGCTCCGCACCGCGGACGGTACCGTCTACGTCGGCTGCAATCTGGAGAACGCGAACTACTCGAACTCCCTCCACGCGGAGGAGGTCGCCATCGCGGAGGCCGTGAAGGAGGGCCACCGGAAGTTCGACGCGCTCGCCGTCTCCTCGGACCGGCGCGACGGCATCACCCCCTGCGGGATGTGCCGTCAGACGCTCTCGGAGTTCTGCGAGGAGGACCTCCCCATCCACTGCGACGAGGGGGAGGGCGTCTCGACGTACACGCTGGGCGAGCTGATCCCGAACACCATCACGATGGAGCATCTGGAATGAGCCCGAGCGACGACGCGGAGGACCCGAACGCGGAGACGCAGTACCACATCGGCGTCGGCCCCGCGGACATCGACGGCCCCGTCCTGCTCCCCGGCGACCCCGAGCGCGTCCCGAAAATCGCGGAGGCGTGGGACACCGCCGAGGAGAGGGCGTATCATCGGGAGTACCGCACCATGTCGGGGACGTTCGATGGCGCACCCGTGACGTGTACCTCGACGGGAATCGGCTCCCCCTCCGCGGCCATCGCCGTGGAGGAGCTGGCCCGTGCGGGCGCGGACACGTTCATGCGCGTGGGCTCCTGTGGCGCCATCCAGCCCGAGATGGACATCGGCGATCTCGTGATTACGACCGGCGCGGTTCGGCAGGAGGGTACCTCTTCCGAGTACGTCCGCGAGGACTACCCTGCGACCGCGGACAACGAGGTCGTCACCGCCCTCGTCACCGCGTGTGAGGAACTCGGCTTCGACTATCACCTGGGTGTGACCTGCTCCACCGACTCCTTCTACGCGGGGCAGGGTCGCCCCGGCTTCGGCGGCTTCGAGGCCGCCGGTGCCGACGATTTAGTCGAGGAGCTCCAGAACGCGGGCGTCCTCAACTTCGAGATGGAGGCTTCTGCCATCCTGACCGTCGCCAACCTCTACGGCCTCCGCGCGGGGGCAGTCTGTACCGTCTACGCCAACCGCGTCACCGGCGAGTTCCGCACGGAGGGGGAGCGCCGCGCGGGGAAGGTGGCCTCGAAGGCCTCCGCGATTCTCGCGGAGATGGACCGGGTGAAAGAGGACGCCGGTGCCGAGAGCTGGCACGCAGGGCTCTCACTCGACTAGAACTCCACCGGACAGCCGTTTATCTCCCCGCCGCGCATCCCGTCGGCGAGCCAGTAGATGGAGAGCGTGAGCACCACCAGGGCACCGAGCGCGAACTCCAGGCCGTCGAGAGGGAGAAAGAGCAAGGAAGTGGAGACGCCGAGAAGCGAGAGCAACCCGACGAGCACGGCCGACCCGCAGGCCGCACAGCCGGCGCCGAGGGTGCCGAGGAGGACGCCGGCCGCGCCCGTGCCGCCCTGCTGGATGGAGACGCCGTGCTCCCGGAAGTGGTAGGTCGCCATCGCCACGTCGAGGCCTGTGAGGAGGGCGACGCCGACGAGGAGGATACCCTGGAGCGGGGTGAACGCCGGGCCGACGAACGGGAACTGCGAGACGAGCAGGTCGATTCGTGCCCCAACTGCGAGGTCACCGGTGAGCGCGAACCCCACGAGGGGGAGGTTCAACGAGAAGACGAACAGCGCGAGCGCCGCCACGGAGACGAGCGCGGCGAAGACCGCGTAGCTCGGGACCGTGAGCACGAGCCGTCCCGTCCGGGCCATCAGCCGCCAGTCCCGCCTGCGTGTCGGGAGGCGCATCAGCTGCCCAGCACCGACTCGAAGACGCTGAACCCCTGCGCCCCGCGGACGGTGGTCTTGAAGACGCCGTCGCTGAACAGGTAGAACTCCGGCGTCTGGCCGATGCCCAGCTCCTCGCCGGCGGCGAGGTCGAGCTCGACGGCGGCGTCGGCCTCACCGTTCCGGGCAGCCGTGACGACTGCCTCGGCGTCCACGTCGGTCTCCGACGCGAGGAACGTCTGCGAGCGGTTGTAGACGTTGTCGGTGTCGAACGCCGACTGCTGGCCGAAGTAGTGGTCCTTGAGCGCCCAGAACGCGTCCGCGTCGGCCGCGAACGTGGCTTCGAGGACGTGCGACGCCGGCTCACCCCACGGATAGATGATGGGCAGGCCGCGGTAGACGAATGAGGCCCGTCCGGTCTCGACGAGCTCGGAGACGATTCGGGGATAGGTCTGCTGTTCGAAGCGGCGACAGAGCGTACACGAGGGGTCCTCGAAGGCCACGATGAGGGCATCCGTCGCCTCGCCCAGTATGGGCTGGCTGTCGAGGTTCGCCGCGGCCGGGTGCTCGGCGATGGGCGTGCCGGATGCGTCGCCACTCCCCTCGTTGCCCCCATCCATCCCGCCGTTCCCGCCGCCACCGCCCGTACAGCCCGCGAGAGAGGAGACACCTACCGCTGTCGCGCTCGCCAGAAACCGGCGTCTGTCCATGGCGGAAAGACGGGAGGAACTGATAAAACGCTTCTTCGGAATCTCACCCGAATCGGAATCCCGATCTTACATGTCGGGCCACGCCCGCGCGGCGGCGGACGGGCCGGCGACGTCGTTGATCCAGCGGGAGGCGACGGTGCGTTTGAGCATCTTGGCGAGCGGGCCGCCGAAGGTGTCCGAGAGCGCGCCGAAGTAGATGACGTTGTGCGCGACGGCCTTGTCGCCCACCGAGATGAGCGTCCCCTTGTCCTCGTGGGTCCACTCGGTGAGCGGCTGGCCGCGGATGGCGCGGGCGACGTTCTCGCCCATGACCTCGGCGGCCTGCCAGGCGGCCTGCGCCGTCGGCGGCGCGGGCATCTCCTGGCCGGGCTGGTCGATGAGCGCGGCGTCACCGAGCGCGAAGACGCGCTCGTCCTCGGTCTGGAAGTTCGAGGAGGCGTTGATGCGGTGCGAGCGCTCGTCCTGCTCCACCTCGATGTTCTGGGCGGCTTCCTGGCCGGTGATACCGCCGGTCCAGAGCAGCACGTCGTAGTCGAGTTCCGTGTCGTCGCCGATGTAGACGGTCTCCTCGTCGACCTCACCGATGAACTCCCCGGTCAGGATGTTGATGTCCTTCTCCTCTAAGAGCTTCGTGAGCTTCGCCTGGACGACGGGGTCGTTGTTCGGGAAGACGTTGTCGAGCCCCTCGACGAGGTGGATGTCGATGGGTGCGCGGTGCATGTCGCGGAACTCCGCGATCTCGCCCGCCGACTGGATGCCGGAGAGGCCCGCGCCACCGACGACCACCTGTGCCGGCTCCTCGCGGGTGGCCTCCTTCGCGGCCTCCTTCACGGCGTCGTGGATGTCGAGGGCGTCCTGCAGGGACTTGAGGACGTAGGAGTGCTCCTCGAGCCCGTCGATACCGAAGAAGGCGGTTCGGGAGCCGAACGCGACGACGACGTAGTCGTACTCGACGTCCTCACCGTCTTCGAGTTCGACGACCTGCGCGTCCGTGTCGAGCCCCGTGACGCGGTCCTGGATGAACCGGGTGGCAGGGGCTTTCAGCTGCTCGCAGGGGAAGGTGATCTTGTCCTGTACGTCGGGGTTGCGGATGCAGCGGTGGGATTCGTGGAGAACGAGGTGGTGGTCGACATCGGAGATCCACGTGATATCGGCCTCACCGTCGAGTTCCTGCTCCAGTTTCTTCACCGTGCCAGTGCCGGCGTAGCCCGAGCCGAGCACGACGACGTCGTTGGTCATACGCTGAAATCCGGGGCCATCGGATACAAAGGTGTTGGAATCGGCCTCCGGCGGGTGGCAAGGCTTGCGACCGAGAGGAGAGAACGGAGAGAGGGTCGGCTCAGTGGAGCGGCTCCGCGTCGCCGTAGGGAGCCTGCATGTCGTCGATGGTGAGGATGAGCGTGTTGTTCGTGTCGTCCTTCCCGTCGAGGGTGCCCGCGATGCGGAGTTTCGACAGCGGCGTCGGGCCGACGACGATGGAGTCGCCCTCGTGGAAGTCGGTGATCGACCCCTGCAGACGGATCTCCGCGCGACAGAGCTCGGGGTGGTGGACGGAGGTCAGGTCGATCTCCTGGACGTTCGCGCCCTCGATGAGCTCACCGTTGTGCTGGAAGGGGACGTCCGCGGCCTGGTCCATCTCCTGCAGCTCGAGCGCGTCGTAGGCGTTCGCGGTCGGCTTGTAGCCGCCTTTCGGCCCCGGTACCCCTTCGACCAGCTGGAGGGCCTTCAGCGACTGCATCTGGTTGCGGATGGTGCCGGGGTTGCGGTCGACCTCCTGGGCGATATCCTCTCCCTTCACCGCCGATTCCTCGTCGCGGTAGAGGTTGATGAGCGCCTCGAGGATCTTCTTCTGACTCGGTGTCAGTTCGATTGATGACATGAAATATCATTTGGTACTGTCGTTCATAAAATCGACGGTGCGAGACGTTCCGGACAGATAACGTATTCCACCGTCTCGCGGGGGGCGGCCACCCCCGCCGTGCGTGTCTGCCGTCTGAGAGTTCGGGTGGGGTGGAACCCCCGCTCGGGAGGAGCCGGGACACCGACAGACCCATACCCCTCGCCCGTTCTCACTCGTCCATGCAGGACAAGCGAGTGCTCGTCACGGGTGGGGCGGGCTTCATCGGCTCGAACCTCGCCAACCACCTCGCCGACTCGAACGAGGTCACCGCGTTAGACGACCAGTATCTCGGTACCGCCGAGAACCTCTCACCCGACGTGGAGTTCGTCGACGGCTCCGTCCTCGACGAGGACCTCCCGACGGACGTGGACGTGGTGTTCCATCTCGCCGCGCTCTCCTCGTACAAGATGCACGAGGAGGACCCCACCCGCGGCGCGCGCGTCAACGTCGAAGGGTTCACCAACACCGTCGAGCAGGCGCGGGCGGACGGCTGTGACACCGTCGTCTACGCCTCCACCTCCTCCATCTACGGCTCCCGCACCGACCCCTGTTCGGAGGACGAGGCGGTGGAGGCCCGGACGGGCTACGAGGCCTCGAAGCTCGCGCGCGAGCGCTACGCCGAGTACTTCCACCACCACTACGACATGTCGCTGGCCGGGATGCGCTTCTTCTCCGTCTACCAGGGGTTCGGTGGCAACGAGGCCCACAAAGGCGAGTTCGCGAACACCATCGCCCAGTTCGCAGACGAGATCGCCAACGGCGAATCGCCCGAGTTATTCGGCGACGGCACCCAGACGCGTGATTTCACCCACGTCGACGACATCGTCCGCGGGCTCGAACTCGCCGCGGACCACGAGCTCGACGGCATCTACAACCTCGGCACCGGCGAGTCGTACGACTTCAACACCATGGTCGCGATGATAAACGACGAACTCGGCACCGACATCGACCCCGAGTACATCGAGAACCCCTTCGAGGTCTACGTCCACGACACCTGTGCGGACATCTCGAAGATGCACGAGGCGACCGGCTGGGAGCCACAGATCTCCTTCGAGGAGGGCGTCGCGCGCGTCTGCGAGCCCTACCAGTAGCCACGCGGCAATCCTTGCGCTTTTTCACCCCCGTCGTGTAGCCACGGGCATGAACGTTCGACTCATCGGCGTCCCGATGGACCTCGGGGCGGACCGACGTGGCGTCGACATGGGCCCCTCGGCCATCCGGTATGCCGGCCTCCGGAATGCCATCGAGGCCACGGGCCACGACTGTACCGACAGCGGTGACCTCGACGTCCCCCGTCCGGAGCTCTCGAGCGCGGACGAGACGCCCGACGGCGGCCGCGCGAAGTACCTCCCCGAGACGGCGGCCGTCTGCCGGACCCTCCGCGAGGAGGTGGCAGCCACCATCGAGGACGACGCCTTCCCGCTCGTGCTCGGCGGTGACCACTCCATCGCCATCGGGACGGCTGGCGGGGCAGCCCAGGATGACGACATCGGCGTCGTCTGGTTCGACGCCCACGGCGATTTCAACACCCCCCAGACGACGCCCTCCGGGAACGTCCACGGGATGTCCGTCGCCGCCATGCTCGGCCGCGGCGAGTTCGCCGGCAGCGACTGGGCGCACGCCCCCACCGTGCGCGAGGAGAACGTCGTCATGGTCGGCATCCGCGACCTCGACGGCGAGGAACGCGACGCCCTCCACGACTCCGACGCGACCGTCTTCACGATGAGCGATATCGACGAACAGGGTCTGACGAGCGTCGTGGAGCAGGCTTTCGATATCGCCACCGACGGCGTCTCCGGCATCCACGTCTCGCTCGACATGGACTTCCTCGACCCCGACGAGGCACCCGGCGTCGGGACGCCCGTCCGCGGTGGCGTCACCTACCGCGAGGCCCACGCCGCGATGGAGCACGTCGCCGCGCGGCTCGACGACGTGCGCTCGATGGAGGTCGTCGAGGTGAACCCGATCCTCGACCAGCACAATCGCACGGCAGAGCTCGCGGTCGAACTCATCGCGAGCGGCCTCGGCAAGCGCATCTTCTAACGCACGACTTTCCGCGCTTCGCTGATGAAGAAACTCCCGCTGTTGAACAGCTTCGTCTCACAGCGGTCGAACCGCGCATCGAGCGCCCCGGGCACGTCGTACTCCGGGTGCCAGTCGGTTGCCCACCGGGAGATCGGATTCAAGAGGGGGTTGAGCAGGCGACCGGGCCCCTCCTGGACGGGTTGCGCGTCGAGGACGACGAACCGACCCCCCGGCGCGAGGACGCGATAGCTCTCCTCGATTGCGGCATCCAGGTCAGGCATCGCCGTCATCGCGAGCGTGGAGTAGACGGCGTCGAAGCTTCCGTCGGGGAACGGGAGTCGGCCCGCATCCCCGCGGACGACCCGGGGTCGGGGCTCGTCGAGGGTCGCGGCCGTCTCACGGGCGCGCCGGACCATCCCCGCGGAGTAGTCGAGCCCCACGACGGCGGCCGGTGCGAGCGCGTCGAAGTTCACGCCGGGGCCACAGGCGAGATCGAGGATCTGCTCCCGCTCCTGGGGCGCGAGCGTCTCTATCGCCCGCTCGCGGAGTTCCCACTCACGTCCCCCGAACGTGAGGGTGGCGAGGGCGTGGAACAGCCGCTGGTGGTCGGCCCACCAGTCGTAGACGCGCTGCCCGCGCACTTACGCCGACGCCTCGTAGCCCACGTCCTCGACGGCCTTCACGAGGGCGCTCACGTCTACGTTCCCCTCGACGGTGACGGTGTCCGACTCGTTGTCGGCGTCGACGCTCGAGACGCCCGATACCCCGAGGAGTGCCTCCTCGACTGCCGATTCACAGTGGCCACAGGACATCCCTGAGACGGTGAGTGTCGTGGTCATGGGAGGTCCTTGAACGTCCTCGTTTATCCGAGTTCGGATAGCCGTGAGGGACACCACTTTATTCCCGTCTCCCCAAGACGAGGTATGACCGAGGTCGACCAGAAACTGCTCGCCGGCGTCCTCGCACTCCTGGTTCTGCCGATGGTCGGGTTCTGGGCGCTCTCGCTCGCCGGCTTTCGGGATTTCGCGCTCGTCGCCGTCGCCTTCCCGCTCCTCGTCATCACCGTCGTCGGTCTCCATCTGGGCCGGAAGGTGGGGAAGGAGGCCGACGACCCCGAGGCCGTGGACGCACGGCTCGCGGAGTCGCTCGGGCTCTCGAAAGAGGAGTTCGACGAACGGGTGGAGTGACTACTCCGCGAGGTCGTCGGTCGCGTCCGGTTCGTCCGCGTCTGCGTGTTCGGCCTCCACGTCCTCCGCGTCCTCCGCAGCCCCGGAGGTGTTGCCACCCTCGGGAACCACGTCGACGCCGGCGACCCAGTCGCCGTCGAGGTTCATCACGCGGACGCCCATCGTGTTGCGGCCCTGCGTCGACACCTCGTGGACGCGGGTGCGCATGATCTGGCCCGCCTCGCTCATGATGACGAGGTCGTCCGCCTCGTGGACGGCGTTGATGGCACAGACCTCGCCGTTCCGCTCGTTCGTCTTGATGTCGATGAGCCCCTTCCCGTATCGGGACTGGGTGCGGTACTCCGAGAGGGGCGTGCGCTTCCCGTAGCCGTTTCTCGTAACGGTAAGCAGGTGGCGGTCGTCGTCCGTCTCCGCGGCGACGACGCCGGCGACGGCGTCCCCCTCCTGGAGCTTGATCGCGTTGACCCCGCGAGCGGTGCGGCCCATCGCCCGGGCCTCACCCTCGTCGAAGCGGATGGTCATCCCCTTGCGCGTGCCGATGAGGAGGTCACCCTGCCCCTCAGTGACCTCCACGTCGACGAGCTGGTCGCCGTCCTCGAGACGGACGGCCCGAATCCCGCCGGAGTGGATGTTCTCGAACGCGCCGACCTCCGTGCGCTTGATGTAGCCATCGCGCGTCGCCATCGAGAGGTACCGCTCCTCGTCTAAGTCGTCGACGTTGACGACGGCGGTGATCTCCTCCTCCGTGTCGAGGTCGATGACGTTCACCGCGGAGGTGCCTCTCGCCGTCCGGGACATCTCCGGGATCTGGAACACCTTCAGCCGGTAGACCTGCCCCTGGTTCGTGAAGCAGAGCAGGTAGTCGTGGGTGGAGGCGGCGAACACCGTCGAGACCCGGTCACCCTGCTTGGGCCGGGTGCCGATGATCCCCTTCCCGCCACGGTGTTGCGGGTCGAACCGGGAGAGGGGCATCCGCTTGATGTAGTCGTCCTCGGTGACGACGACGACCACGTCCTCCTCGGCGATGAGGTCCTCGCGCGTGACGGAGCCCACGTCCTCCATGATGGAGGTGCGGCGGTCGTCGCCGTAGGTCTCTTTCACCTGCTCGAGCTCCCCTTTGATGACGGCGTCGAGCTCCTCGGCGTCGCCGAGGATGGTCTCGAGTCGCTCAATCTCCGCCTGCACGTCGCCGTACTCGGATTCGATCTCCTGGGTCTCCATCGAGGTGAGCGAGCCGAGCTGCATGCGGACGATATGCTCCGCCTGCGTCTCCGAGAGCTCGAACGACTCCTGGAGCCCCTCGATGGCGGCCGAGCGGTCCGCGCTCTCGCGGATGAGGTCGACGACCGCGTCGACGTTCTCCAGTGCGAGCAGGCGGCCCTCGAGGATGTGGGCCCGGTCCTCCGCCTCGCCGAGGTCGTACTCGGAGCGGCGACGCACCACCTCACGGCGGTGGCGGACGTACTCCGCGAGCGCCTCCTTCAGCGTGAGCACCTTCGGCTGGCCGTCGACCAGCGCGAGCATGATGACGGAGAACGTGGATTCGAGGTGGCTCTCGACGAGCTGGTTCTTCACGACGTCCGCGTGGGCACCGCGCTTGAGGTCGATAACCACACGAATACCCTCGCGGTCGGACTCGTCGCGGATGTCGGCGATCCCCTCGATCTTCCCGTCGTTCACGTCGTCCGCGATGCGCTCTATCATCCGCGCTTTGTTCTCCTGATAGGGGATCTCGGAGACGATGATGCGGTCGCGCCCGGAGTCGTTGTACTCGAGGTCGATCTCCGCGCGCACGCGAAGCCGGCCGCGGCCGGTCTTGTACGCCTCGAGGATCCCCTGCCGGCCGACGATGTTCGCGCCGGTCGGGAAGTCGGGACCCTTCACGTACTCCATCAGGTCGTCGACGGAGCATTCGGGGTTGTCGAGCAGGTGGATGGTCGCGTCGACGACCTCGTTGAGGTTGTGCGAGGGGATGTTCGTCGACATCCCGACGGCGATGCCAGAGGCCCCGTTCAGAAGCAGGTTCGGGACCGCCGACGGGAGGACGTCCGGTTCGGTCAGCCGGTCGTCGTAGTTCCCGCTGAAGTCGACGGTGTCCTTCTCGATGTCCGCGAGCATCTCCTGGGCGATGGGGGCCATCCGGGCCTCCGTGTAGCGCATGGCGGCCGGCGGGTCGCCGTCGATGGAGCCGAAGTTCCCCTGCCCGTCGATGAGCGGATAGCGAAGCGAGAAGTCCTGTGCCATCCGGGCGAGCGCGTCGTAGATCGCGCTGTCGCCGTGCGGATGGTAGTTACCCATCGTCTCGCCGACGATGTTCGAGGACTTGCGGTGCCCGGAGTTGGGCGTCACGCCCATCTCGTGCATCGCATACAGGATGCGGCGCTGGACGGGTTTCAGCCCGTCACGGGCATCGGGGAGCGCGCGCCCCACGATGACCGACATCGCGTAGTCGATGTACGACTGCTCCATCTCGTCTTCGATACGGACGTTCGTGACCCGTTCCGCGGGGGCCGTGGGTTCTGAACTCATATATCCACCCACTCGGCGTCCTCCGAGTGCTCCTTGATGAACTGCTTGCGCGGCCCGACGGCGTCACCCATCAACACGGAGAACATCCGGTCGGCCGCCGCCGCGTCCTCGACGGTCATCTGTTTGAGGATGCGGTTCTCCGGGTTCATCGTCGTGTCCCAGAGCTGTTCGGGGTTCATCTCGCCGAGGCCCTTGAACCGCTGGACCTGGTCGGGGTTCCCGTCACAGACCTCCTCGACGACGCGCTCGCGGTCCGCCTCCGTCATCGCGTCGTACGTCTCACCCTTATACCGGATGCGGTAGAGGGGTGGCTGGGCCGCGTACACGTAGCCCGCCTCGATGAGCGGCTGCATGTGCCGGTAGAGGAACGTCAGCAACAGGGTCCGGATGTGGGCCCCGTCGACGTCCGCGTCGGTGTTGTGTGCGCAGAGACCACCCATTCCGGCCACGAAGTTCTCGTCGTCCTCGACCGAGAAGTCGTAGACGTACTCGCTCGTCGGGGTGACCCGTTCGACCGAACGGACGTCGAGGGCGACGAGGTCGTCCGAGATCTCGGTGAACGACCGGTTGGCTGGCGTGTCCCAGCCGCTCTCGACACGTTCGGAAAGCAGCTCACTGTCGAGGTGTGACGCCCACACCTCACGGAGCGATTCGAGGTCCGCACGGGCCGAGACACTCACGGTCTGGCGGTCGTGGACCGTGCTGATCGGACGGCCATCGATCTCGCCGTCCGGGATGGCCTCGGCAGCCGTCACGGACCGGGAGCCGAAGACGCCGTGTGCGGAAAGGAGGTACTGTAGGCCACTGGCGAGGTCACGGGAGGTCGTGGTCCAGCTCACCTTCCGTTCATCGACCGTTCCGTCCCCGAGCAGCCAGCCACGCATGAAGGCCCGCTGGAGATCCGGCGAGACGTTGAACACCAGATCGGGAATCGTCTTCTCGTGAGCCGTCCCGGCATCGAACCCGAACACGTGTTTCCAAACCGTCGCGGCCACCCGATTGACCAGTTTCACCTCGCCGGATCTGTTCTCGTATTCGCTGTGTTTCGCTCGGATACCGAACACGTGCTCGAACGCGTCACGGTACGTCTCGACGAGCGGCTCGTTGTTCGCACCCATCGTCAGCCGGACGCCGTTTCGGGCAGAACACGACCCCTCGGCCGTGTAGAACCCGAACAGGTCCAGTAGCGTCTCGTCCACGTCGACGTACCGGTCGATCGCGTGGTCGGCGTGGTGCTCGGGAGTCAACTCGACCGTTGCGTCCTCGGGAATCAGTTCGAGGTCGGCCGGGTCGAGCTCGGAGATTCGCACGTAGTCCCGCACACGGTTCGTCGGCGCACCCCCGTACTGCTCGTTCCACCGCTGGTCGAGTAACGAGTCCGTCACGGTCACCGAGGACATCACGTCCCCTGCATCCACGGCTTCGCAGTACGCCTCGAAGTTCGAGAGGCTCGGACGACTCTCACCTCGCTCCCACTGTGAGACGGTGATCCGCTGGGCGACGCCGACGGCATCGCAGACATCTGCTTGCGTCATGCCGTTCTCGACTCGCTGTGCGCGCAGATTCGACCGGACGGATTCGGGAACGTCGACGCGGGGGACCGCGTGTTCGGTCCCGGCGTACTCCGCCCTGACCTTCCGCTTGAACAGCTCCTCGATACCGTCACCACGCGCGTAGATCTCGGAATCGAACGCGTCGGCGCGTTCGACCAGCTCTTCGAGCAGGTCGATTCGTTCCGGAGCGGTCCCGTGGTCGGCGAGCGGAATCGAGCGCGGGGCGACGACCTCGTCTCCCGGCTGTATCTCGTCGCCGTAGGCGAGCTCGACCGCACCGTCGCGGTGGACGAAGACGCTGTGTGAGGCAGTCACCTTGAGACTGCGACCGTACGACGTTTCGATCTCGTACAGTGGCTCATCAATCTCGTGGCGGATAACCTGGTCGATGGGTCGGAACTTCGTCGCATGGTCGTCCCGACCGAAACACAGCACTTCGTAGTCATCGTACCCGTCACCGTCGACCTCGATGGCCGCGTCGATGAACTCCCCGATTCGGACGAACCGAACGCGGCCGTCGGGCCCCCGGACGAACCCGTGTTCCTCCCCGTCGACGCTCATCATGATGATCTTCTTGTAGCGGGCGTTCTCGATGTCGAACTCCTCGCCGATGCCCGTGCCGACCGCGGTGATGAGGTTCCTGATCTGCTCGTTCTCGAGGATGCGGTCGAGCCGGTGTTTCTCGACGTTCAGGATCTTCCCGCGCAGAGGTAAGACGGCCTGGAACTCCGGGTTCCGGCCCTGTTTGGCGCTGTTGTGGACGAACACCCCCGCTTCGAGAGCGAAGTTGTGCGTTCCTGGCACCTCCAGATCGTACACGTCTGCAGTCTCGTCGAGGAACTCGACGGACTCGACAGTGTGGTTGTAGCTCTGTACGGCCTCGACTAGTTCCGCCTCGTCCTCGAAGAATTTCTCGATAGTCGTACGCTTGGTCAGGACGTTTGGATCACCATCCTTGCGCCGTCGCTCGTCGTAGTTCTCCAGATGCCCATCCTCTTCGAGGACATCCTTCATGAACGGAATCGTGTTCTCGTAGTACGTTCGGTTGTACGCCTTCATCCGGCTGTCGCGGAACTCCTCCGTCCACTGCTCTTTCGGCTGTCGGACCATCTCGTATCCGTCGATGGTGATACCTGTCTCGGCAGAGTTCGATGTCTTCCGATACAGGGGCATGAGCGATTGCCCACCTTCGAGATCCTGCGCCTCACGGTAGCTCCCGTCTCTGAGCATGAACTCGTGGTCAGGCGTACACGTTATCGTCTCACCGTTGTCGAGCGTGACCTCGACGAGCGGCGCATCTCTCCGAGTGATACGGGGATGTTCGATTCGCTCGATTCCGATACGTCCGTCGTCGGTCACGGTGTAACAGTAATGGGTTTCGCCATTCTCCCACTCCTCGACGAGCTCTTCGAACGTTATCGACCGACCGGACGCGAGTGCGACCGTGGTGTCACCGGTAAAGCATCCTCCCGCCGAATCGCCTTCCACGACGAACAGCTCCGCCTCCTCCGGGTCGCGGGTCTGACAGTCGGCGAGCTTCCCCGGCAGGGAGGTGGACTCCAGTGCCGACTTCCGGCGGGTGAGCTCCTCGGCCTTCTTCGCGGCCATCCGGGCCTTCGCGGCCTGCACGGCCTTCGAGATGATCGCCTCCGCGGTCGAGGGGTTCTCCTCGAGATACGTGGAGAGCCCCTCGTGCATCGCGGATTCGACGATACCCCGCACCTCGGAGTTGCCGAGTTTCGTCTTCGTCTGCCCCTCGAACTGCGGGTCGGGGTGCTTGATGGAGATGACGGCGGTGAGCCCCTCGCGGATGTCCTCCCCTTTCAGGGTGTTGTCGAGGTCCTTCAGCATCCCGTTGGAGGTGGCGTAGTCGTTGATGACGCGGGTGAGGGCGGTCTTGAACCCGGTCATGTGGGTCCCCCCCTCACGGGTGTTGATGTTGTTGGCGAACGCGTGGATGGAGCCCTGGACCCCCTCCGTCGCCTGCATCGCGATCTCGACCTGGATTCCCTGCTCCTCGTCGTCGATGTAGACGATGTCGTCGTGGAGGACGGTCCGGGTCTCGTTCAGGTATTCGACGAACTCCTTGATGCCGCCGTCGTACTGGAAGCTCGCCTCCTCGGTGTCCTCGCCGCGCTCGTCCACGATACGGATGTGGACGCCGGGGTTGAGGAAGGCGAGTTCCCGGAGTCGGGATTCGAGCGTGGAGAAGGTGAACTCCGTCTCCTCGAAGATGTCGCCGTCGGGCCAGAAGGTGATGGTCGTCCCCGTCTCCTCGTCGGGGGCGATCTCGCGGATCTGCTCCATGTCGCCGACGGGCGCGCCGTGGTCGAAGCGGTGGCGGTAGACCCCACCGTCGCGTTTGACCTCAACTTCGAGCTCGGAGGAGAGGGCGTTCACGACGGAGACACCGACCCCGTGGAGGCCACCCGACACCTGATACGACTTGTTGTCGAACTTCCCCCCGGCGTGGAGGACGGTCATGATGACCTCTAACGCGGGTCGGTCGTAGTCGGCGTGGGTGTCGACGGGGATACCGCGCCCGTCGTCGGAGACGGAGACGGACCCGTCGTCGTGAAGCGTCACCTCGATGGTGTCACAGTACCCGGCCAACGCTTCGTCGATGGAGTTGTCGACCACCTCGTAGACGAGATGGTGGAGCCCTCTGGCGTCCGTCGACCCGATGTACATCGCGGGTCGTTTCTGGACGGCCTCCAGACCCTCGAGCACCTGGATCTGGTCGGCTCCGTAGCTACGTTCTTCAGACATCAGTTCTACCGCGACGTATGCCCCTTTCGGGTATAAAACCCTCGCACGCGCGGGCGTGAGCGCGCTCGCGTGGTGAGTCTGTTTAGCCCTGGCAGGCGCGAGCACCCCGGGCCTCCCGTGCGCGCTGTGGCCCCCGACACCGCCGGACCGGGCTTCACCCGCTCGGCGACCGCGTCAGACGCGTGGCGGACGTCTCGCCGTCTCCCAGTTCACTTTCACCGTGGTAGCGAGAGGGTTTTAGGCCCCGGCCAGCAATCACCCCGTACGAATGACGTCGTATCAGTCGCAACTCGGCGAGGGCGAAGGCGTCGCCGAGGAGCTGGCTCAATCGCAACGAGCCATCTCCATCGCCGAGTTCTTCGAGAAGAACAAGCAGATGCTCGGGTTCGACTCGGGCGGGAAGTCGCTCGTCACCGCGGTGAAGGAGGCGGTCGACAACGCGCTCGACGCCACCGAGGAGGCCGGCATCCTCCCGGATATCTACGTCGAGATCGAGGACCTCGGTGACTACTATCGGCTCGTCATCGAGGACAACGGCCCCGGCATCACGAAAGCACAGCTCCCGAAGGTGTTCGGGAAACTGCTGTACGGCTCGCGGTTCCACAAGCGTGAAATGACCCGCGGGCAACAGGGGATCGGGATCTCCGCAGCGGTGCTCTACTCCCAGCTCACCTCCGGGAAGCCCGCGAAGATCACCTCCAAGACGGACGCGTCGAAGCCCGCGCAGTACTTCGAGCTCACCATCGACACGGACACGAACGAGCCCGAGATCGACGTGGAGAAGGAGACGACGTGGGAGCGTCCGCACGGCACCCGCATCGAGCTGGAGATGGAAGCTAACATGCGCGCCCGCCAGCAGCTCCACGACTACATGCAGTACACCGCGGTCGTGAACCCCCACGCCCGCCTGGAGTTCCGCGAGCCGAAACACCACGTCAAATACGAACGGGCGACCGACCAGCTGCCCGCGGAGACGACGGAGATCCGCCCGCACCCCCACGGCGTCGAACTCGGCACCCTCCTGAAGATGCTCAACGCGACGGACTCCTACTCCATCTCGGGGTTCCTCCAGGAGGAGTTCACCCGCGTCGGCCAGAAGACCGCCCGGTCGCTCGTCGACAACTTCCGCGACCTCCACTTCGGCCGCGAACTCGCGTGGCGCCCCCCGCAGGCCCACGCGGACGCCGACGTCGAGGCTGCCCTCCTCGATGCCGTCTCGAACAAGGGAACCGACGCGACGGAGGCGTTCGCGAGCCGCGTCACGAAACGCGTCCACGCACAGGAGCGCGTCGCCCACCACGAACTCGTCGACATCGTCGACGAGGTCGCCGAAGAGATCGAACCGGAGTTCGACCGCACGTTCGGCGACACCGTCCGGGAGAACGCCGTCGCGGCCGCGTGGGGGGAGCTCACCGCCGACCGCGAGGCCGACCTCTATCTCCTCGTGGACGAGGCCACCACGAGCCGGAAGGACGACGCCGTCGTCGAGGCGATGGCCCGACGCATCGCCGCGAAGTTCGCGGACGGCGACCCCCGCGACCGCGTCACCCGCAAGGGGCTACGCGACTACGTGGACCGCGCCGCCGAGATGACGGAGACGCAGGACGACGTCTCCTTCGGCGAGACCGCACGGGAGAACGTCACCGAGACGGTCTGGGCCGCCTCCCGGCGCGTCCCGGACGACCCGCCGAAGGTGAGCGCGGTGGCTGACGACCGCGACACCGCCCGCGCCCTGCTCGACTCGATGCGGATGACGGACATCCTCGCGCCGCCGACGGACTGTCTCGCACCCATCACCGCGGAGCTCATCCGCGCCGGGCTCGAGAAGGAGTACGACGCCGACTTCTACGCCTCCGCGACGCGGAGTGCCGAGGTCCACCGGGGCGACCCGTTCATCGTCGAGGCCGGCATCGCCTACGGCGGCGACCTCAAAGCGGAGGGGAACGTCGAGGTGCTCCGCTTCGCGAACCGCGTTCCCCTGGTGTACCGGCTCGGCGCGTGCTCCACGACCGACGTGATAAAACGCATCAACTGGCGCAACTACGGATTGGACCAGCCCGGTGGGACGGGGATGCCGAACGGCCCCGCCGTCCTGATGGTCCACGTCGCCTCGACGAACGTCCCGTTCACGAGCGAGTCGAAGGACGCCGTGGCGAACGTCCCCGAGATCGAAGACGAGATCGAACTCGCCTTGCGCGAGGCGGCCCGCGAACTCAAGAGCTACCTCTCGAAACAGCGGTCGCTCCAGAAGCGCCGGCGCAAGCAGAACGTCCTCGTGGACATCCTCCCGGAGATGGCACGGAAGCTCTCGGAGGTCACCCACAGGGAGCCGCTCAACATCGAGGACTCGCTTGCTCGCATCATGAACAACGTCCTCGTCGAGCGCACCGTCGAGAACGGGACGGTCACGCTCGCCGTCCGGAACCACGGCGACACCATCGCCTCGCCCGATATCACCGATATCGTGGACGTGGATCCCGGCGACCCCGAGGGGGCCACCGTCGTCGAGATGGACGGCGAGTGGTTCGTGAAGTGGTCGCCGGAGGTGCAGGGCGGCGAGGTCGCCATCCTGGAGTACGACATCGGCACGGAAGCAACGTTCGACATCTCCGTCGAGGGAGTCGAAGCTGAGAAACTCACGGTGAACGCATGAGCCCGAAACTAGAAGAGGAGAAGGCGCGCGAACAGCTCATCGACCTGGCCGCGCAGTTCTACGACCAGTTCGCCGCGGGGGACGTCCCCTCCATGGACATCCCGACGCGGACGAAGAGCAACATCGAGTACGACGAGGAGTCGAAGGTGTGGGTCTACGGGGACCGGAAATCCACCCGCTCCGCGAACTCCGTGCAGGGGGCGAAGAAACTCCTGAAGGCGATCTACACCATCGATTTCCTCGCCACCCAGCTGGAGGAGGACCGGTCGTCGACCCTGCGTGAGCTCTACTACCTCTCGGAGTCGTGGGACCAGGAGCACGCGCAGTTCAACGACCAGGACGAGTCGAACCAGCTCGTGGAGGACCTCGAGATCGTCTCGAAGGTCACTCGCGAGGACTTCCACATGCGCCCGGAGGAGTCCGGGGCGACGCTCATGGGCCCGCTCCACCTCCGCGAGCAGACCCGCCGCGGGGAACGCGAGATCCACTGTCAGGAGGACGTCGGTGAGGGGGGCTATCAGATTCCGAACAACCCCGACACCATCGACTTCCTCGACCACGATGCCGAGTTCATCCTCTGTGTCGAGACCGGTGGGATGCGCGACCGGCTCGTCGAGAACGGCTTCGACACGGACCACAACGCCATCATCGTCCACCTGAAGGGCCAGCCGGCGCGGGCGACCCGCCGTATCACGAAGCGGCTCCACGACGAGCTGGACCTGCCCGTCGTGGTGTTCACCGACGGCGACCCGTGGTCCTACCGCATCTTCGCGTCGGTGGCGTACGGCTCCATCAAATCCGCACACCTCTCGGAGTATCTCGCGACCCCCGACGCGCAGTTCGTGGGCATCCAGCCCCGCGACATCGTGGAGTACGACCTCCCGACGGACCCGCTCGGTGACTCGGACATCAACGCGCTCCAGTCCGAGCTGGACGACCCCCGGTTCAAGGACGACTACTGGACCGAACAGATCGAACTCCAGCTCGACATCGGGAAGAAGGCCGAGCAGCAGGCGCTCGCCTCCCGCGGGCTGGACTTCGTGACGGACACCTACCTCCCCGACCGGCTCGGCGAGATGGGCATCCTCTGATAGCTTCTGAGTACGGACGTTTTTCTCCCCGCTTCACCTACGTCGGGCATGACGTGGGCCTGTGCCGACTGCGACCGCACCTACCACGAGCCACCGTCGGGCAACTGCCCGGCGTGTGACGGCCCGGTGATTCCCGCAGGAACCGATTCGGGCGCATCCCCGCTCGACCGCCTGCTCGCACGAGCCCGCGCGAACCTCCTCGGACAGAGCGACCACCCGCTCGCCGACGACAGCCCCCGGATCAGGCTGCTGTTTCGCGTCCTGCTCGCGCTCGTGTTCCTCCTCGTCGGCTACGCGTTCGGCGAACTCCTACTCGCGCTCGTCTAACACCACGGGAACGCCCCGTTTCGCCACGTCGGCCGCGAAGGCCCCGGAGTCCGTCTCGATGGCCTCGAACGTGTCGTAGTGAATGGGGAGCACGAGATCGGGGTCCATCGCCTCGGCGAGGGCGGCGGCCTCGTGACGGTCCATCGTGTACGCCCCCCCAATCGGCGGACAGAACAGCGAGACGTCCAGGTGTTCGTGCCCGTCGAGCACGTCCGTATCGCCCGGCCAGAAGACGGTCACGTCGTCGACGGTGACGAGGAACCCACAGCCGAGCCCCTTCGGGTGGATGGGGTCGCCGTTCTGTCGCACACGGGGGCCGTCCGGCTCGTTGTACGCGTTCACGGTGCGGACGATGACATCGCCAACGAGGATATCGGACTCCGTATCCACGGTCCGGACCGCGTACGGCAGATCCGCCGGTCGATCCACGTCCCGGTCGATGCGGTGGGTGTTGATTCCCTCGAACAGGACGACGGTGGCGTCCGGCTTCGCGACTCGGCGGATACCCTCGGTGTCGTAGTGATGGTCGTGGGTCACACAGACGACGTCGCCATCCTTCGGCTCGTGTCCATCGAGAACGCCGTAGCGCCCCGGGTCGAAATACACCGTTTCCGACCCCTCGATGCGAAGCGTCGCGTAGCCGAGCCAGCTCACCCGGAGGCCGTCGTGTCGAATCATACCCGACGTTCGCCACTCGGGTAGTAAACACGTTCGACCGGTCGCGTTTTCACGCTCAGATAACGCGCGCCCCCATTTATACGAGCTGATAGCATACGTTCGACTACGACGCTATGGCATCCGACGAAGAACTCTCGAAACACATCCAAGCGTACGAACGGGGGGACGAGCCCGACGCCACCGAGCTTCGGGCGCGGGTCCGGCAACTGGAGTCGGCGACGCGGGACGCCAACGCCGCACTCGCGGAGCGCATCGAACGCCGTGAGCGCGACGGGGTGACCCACGACGATCTCATCGGGGTGCTCGAACGGCTCGATGCCATCGAGAGCCGCCTCGACGACCTCGAAGCCGAGCTACCGTAGCCGCTCGATTCGCTCCAGCGTGTCGGCGTCGGCGGCAGATTTCTCCTCGCGGACCTCGACGAACCGGGGGAACCGGAGCGCGTACCCCGAGGAGTAGGTGGGCGACTGCTGTATCTCCTCGTAGCCCACCTCGAAGACGACTTCCGGCCGGATATCGACCGTCTGGCCCTCCTGCCGCACGATATGCGGGTCCAGCAACTCCGTCAGCTCGGCGAGCCGCTCGTCCGTGATTCCGGTCGCGACCTTGCCGATGGTCTCGTACCCGTCGTCGGTGCGGGCAGCCAGCAGGAACGTCCCGAGGAAGCTCGCACGGCGCCCCTCACCCCACTCCGCGCCCGTGACGACGAGGTCGAGCGTCTCCACGTCCGGCTTCCGCTTGAGCCAGTGTTTCCCGCGGTTACCGGGGGTGTAGCGGCTCGACGGGTCCTTCAGCATGATTCCCTCGTGGCCCGCATCGAGCGCCGCTTGCTCGAACGCCTCGATCTCGTCGGGGTCGTCGGAGACGAGACGTTCGGAGCGCCCGACGTCGAGCAGGTCGTCCAGCCTCGCATGCCGCTCGTCGAGCGGGGCCGAGAGGAGGTCCTCACCGTCGACGTGGAGGCAGTCGAACGCCCGCAACTCGACGGTGACCTCCTCCCGTGCGCGACCGATATCGTGTTTCCGGCGGAAGCGCTTGAGGATCTCCTGAAACGGGAGCGGGTCCCCCGCGTCGTCGACGGCCACGACCTCACCGTCGAGGATGGCCGGGACGTCGAGCTCCGCTTCGACGAACTCCACGACCTCAGGGAGCGCGTCCGTCACGTCCTCCATGTTCCGGGAGTAGAGCCGGACTGCCTCGCTCGCGTGGACCTGCACGCGGGCACCGTCGTACTTCGTCTCGACGACCGCCGCCTCCCACGAATCGAGCGCGTCGGTGACCGTGCCGGCCTGCGCGAGCATCGCCTGCACCGGGCGACCGACTTCGAGGTGGATTCGTTCGAGGCCGGCTTCCCCCTCGTCGCGGGCCGTCTCGGCGACGAGACCGTAGTCGTTCGACACCTGGAGCGCACGTTCCGTCTCCTCGATGGGCACCGCGAACGCCTCTGCGATGGCGTCGCGGACGGTGCCCTCGCCGACACCGATGCGCATCTCCGCGAGCACGAGTCTGGCGAGGTACTTCGCTTCGTCGGCAGCACAGCGATTGAACAGCCCGAACAGTGTCTGCAGTTTAGTCTCCTCGCTGCCCGCGCCCTCGGCGGCCGCGAGGCTCCGGAGCTCGGTATCGACCTCGGCGACGGTCAGCTTGTCGCGGCCGCCGGTGAACGCGGAGAGCCCCTGCTGGCCGCCGAAGTCGTAGCTCGCGGCGACGGCCCCGATCTCACCCCGATCGGCAAGCCGGTCCTCCACATCGGCGGCTGTGACGTTCTGGCCGGCGGCGCGAGCGATGGCCTCATAACAGAGTGCCGGCCCGATATCGAGTTTGGTCGAGTCGTGGGCGGGGAACACCCGTCCCTGGACGAACCGCGCGACGACGGGCAGGTCGTCGCCACTCTCGGCGAACAACTCGGCGACGAGCGCGACGGTCTCGAGGTCGGCAGGCTCGGCCTCGATAGCCGACGCGTGGGCGGCGAACGCGGCGAACTCCATACCCGACGCTGGGGGAGTCGGAGATTAAATCGCCCGACTCGTAGGCGTTCCCTGTCGATAGCGAACAGGCGACCCGTGGCGAAACGCGGGCGAGCGGGTCACACTCCCGCCTCGACTCGGCCCGCGGTGATTCGTCAGATACCGGTGCTGGCCGCGTTTTCGTTCAAAAGGATTCGCCCGCGTCGATAGCCGCGTCGCTGGAGGCTGTGAGAAACCGAAAGGGAGAGTCGCCTTACAGGACCTCGTCGAAGTCCTTGTGACCGACGATGTCGACACCGTCGGTGGTGATTTCACAGAGGAAGACGCCGTTACCGGAGCCCGTGTCGCGCTCGACGGCGGACTTGATGCCGCGGGCGGCGACGGTCTTCGCCTCCTCGTTCGAGAGGTCGTCGGTGAACTCCTGTTCTAAGACACCGTAGGCGAGCTGCATCCCGGAGCCGGTGACGGTGTAGTCGTCGCGCATGACGCCGCCGGCGGGGTCGAGCGAGAAGACGTGGCTTCCTTCCTCGTCGACGCCGCCGAGGATGGGCGAGACGTAGAAGAACGGGCCGCCACGCAGGAAGTTCCCGCAGAGCGTGGAGAGCGCCTCCATGCTCATCTGTTCGCCGCGGCGGGCCTCGTAGAGGTTGGCCTCGACGCGGACGTTTCGCATGAACGACTGGGCGCCACCGACGGAGCCGGCCATCGTCAGCGCGGCCGTCGGGTGGACCTGTTCGACCTTCTGGACGTCCTTGTTGGATACGAACCGGCCGCCGAGCGAGGCGCGCATATCCGTCGCCATCACGACCCCCTCGTTCGTGGTGATACCGATGGTGGTCGTTCCCGTCTTGTTGACGTTGTCGAGTTCGTCGGCGGAGAGGGGTGACTCGGGGAGCGACCCGACCTCCGGCTCGTAGGCGTTGAACTCCGGCTCCAGTCGGTCGAGATTCCGGGAGAACTCGTCGTTTCGCATTGGGCGACCCTACTGGCCCGGCGCTGATAAAACCAACCCTTCGGGCGCTCCGCGTGGTGGCGTATCCGAGCGTCGGCAGTCGGGTTACTGGGCGTTCGCCGCCTCGTAGGCGGCCCCGACGCGAGCGATGACGCGGTCGAGTGGGAGGGGGAGCCCGGCCTTCCGGGCGAGGAGCGCGATCGGCAGCAGCAGGACGCCGAGGGCGATGGTCGTCTGGTACGTGGCGAACAGCGTGGCGCGGTACAGCGGGGATGTCATGCCGTTGTGCGCTCGAAGCCGGTAGGTGTACATAACTCCATCGCTCGGTTCGGCGACTGTGGGTCCGTAACACAGCCGCCACGTCGTGCGGTTCCACCCTGGTTGCACTGGGGACAACCACACCGGAGTTCCGCCGGAGCCACCGGGAAGCGAGCGCGACGTGATTCGGAGGATTCCCATAAGTTATAGCGATGATTCGAGTGACGTGCGCGGTGACCGAATCCTGGCCGCGAGCCCAGAGCACGGTCCGCGCTCGCACGGGACGGGCTCGCTCGAAACCACAAGACAATAACCCCCGGAAACCCCTGTTCTGGGTATGTCAGATTACGTCGTGGCGATGGAAGCCGCCTGGTTGGTTCGTGACGTCGAGGAAGTGGACGACGCCATCGGCGTCGCCGTCAGCGAAGCCGGGAAGCGCCTGAATCAGAAGGACATGGACTACGTCGAGGTCGGCGTGGGTGCGACCCACTGTCCCGCCTGTGCCGAGCCGTTCGACTCCGTCTTCGTGGCCGCCGACACCGCGCTCGTCGGCCTCCAGATGGAGATGAAGGTTTTCAACGTCGAGTCCGACCAGCACGCCCGCCGCGTCGCCAAGAAGGAGATCGGCGGTGCCCTGCGCGACGTGCCCCTGAAGGTCATCGATAGCGCCGAAATAAACGTCGAGGAATAACCCCGAGACATTTTCGACGGGGTGGAAACCCTTTTCAATTACCCCGAGTAATTACGGGTATGGACCTACCCACGCCCGCGGACCTCCGCGAGAAGCGCCACCAGCTCGGGCTCACGCAGAGCGAGCTGGCCGACCGCGCCGATGTCTCCCAGCCCCTCATTGCCCGCATCGAGGGCGGTGACGTGGACCCGCGGCTCTCCACCCTCCGCCGCATCGTGAACGCCCTGCAGGAGGCCGAGGGGAACGTCCTCCGCGCGCGCGATCTGATGCACGACGAGATTATCGCCGTCGCGCCGGACGACGCCGTCAAGGACGCCGTCCGCCGGATGAACAAGGAGGCCTACTCACAGCTTCCCGTGCTGGAACACGGCCGCCCCGTGGGCTCTATCAGCCAGTCCGATCTGGTAGGCGTCGAGGAGGACGCCCGCGACAAGCCCGTCTCGGAGTTCATGGCCGAGTCGTTCCCCACCGTCTCGGCCAACGCGAACATCGACGAGGTCCGGCATCTCCTCGAATACTACAAAGCAGTGATGGTCACCGAAGGCGGCGACGCGGTCGGCATCATCACGGAGGCCGATGTGGCGTCGCGGCTCGGGTAACCGAAATGAGCCGGGGCGACCCGCGAGGCGTAGATACTCCCTCCTTCTGGAGATGGGTAGCAATCGGCTGGAGCGTACCGGTCTCGGTAGCCGTGCTGTGTCTCATCGGAATCAACACGGCGATTTGGGCGATGAGACAAACGACAGAAGCAATGGGATACGAGGCAGGACTAGCAGTCGTGACTGCCTCATTGATTGTTATTTCCGCCCGGTTCTGGAAGAGCTCGTACCAACGGATGCGACAGGAGAAAGGGAAGCTGGCAGTCGCTGCGCCTGCACTCGCCCTGCTCGCGTACATGTGTACGAATTACCTGCTTTTGGCTGCCGTGATCGAAACGAGGCTTCTGACACAGTATCTCGGTGGTGTGATTGTCGGGATTCCCGCTGTCGATGCAGTTCCGGGTGGAGGACCCGCGGATGCTGCAATCAGAACGGTACAAGTGACAACCTACGTGACAGTCGTTGCAGAGCTACTCCACAGAGGTCTCTCGGCTGTGGCTGAGTATCAGAATTAGAGCGACAGCCCGCGAACCTCGACCGAATCGCCCTCTGCGACGCGGCCGATGATCTTCCCGTCCGTCTCCGCGACCAGTTTCTCGGCATCCTCCTCGGAGACGGCCGCGACGAACCCCGTCCCCATGTTGAACGTCCGGTGCATCTCTTCTTTCGAAACGTTCCCCTCCTCCTGCACGAACTCGAAGACGGGCTGGACCGGGTGCGGGTCCTCTATTTCGTACCGAAACTCGCCCATCCGCGAGAGGTTCGTCCACCCGCCTCCGGTAACGTGGGCCGCGGCATGCGTCTCGACTGCGTGGAGCGCGTCGAGGAGGTAGGTGTAGATGCGCGTCGGCTCCAAGAGGGCCTCCCCCACGGTGTCGTACCCCTCCTTCGGGTAGGCGTCGGTGTAGTCGTGGTTCCGGGTCGCGGCCTCGCGGGCGAGCGTGAGGCCGTTGGAGTGGATGCCCGAGGAAGCCCAGCCGACGAGCACGTCGCCTTCCTCGGCTTCGCCGTCGAACACCTCGTCTTTCCCGGCGAGCCCCGCGCAGGTGCCCGCGAGGTCCAGTCCGTTGATGACGTCGGGCATCACGGCCGTCTCGCCGCCGACGAGGGCGATGTTCGCTTCCTCGGCCCCAGCCTTGAGCCCCTCGCCGACCTGCTCGGCCTCGGCGTCGTCCGGCACCTCGACGGCGAGGTAGTCGACGAACGCGACGGGCCGAACCCCCGCGGCCACGAGGTCGTTCACGTTCATCGCGATGCAGTCGATGCCGATGGTGGAGTAGTCGGAGAGGGCCTCGGCGACGAGGAGTTTCGTCCCCACGCCGTCCGTGGCGAGGGCGAGATAGCGGTCTCCGATGTCGAGCAACCCGGCGTAGTCCCCCTCGAACTCGCCGGCCGCGCCGATGAGCGCCGCGGTGGCCGCCTCGCTCGCTTCGATGTCGACGCCAGCGTCGGAGTAGGTGAGCCCCTCCTCGTCCTCGGTCATGGTGGAAGGCGCGGGACACGCCCGCAAAAGAATGCCGGTTCCGCTGGGAAATCTATGCGCGTTCGTGTATCGTCGTGGGTTCGAGAGACGAGAAAGGTACAGAGTGGTGTTCAGACCGGGAAGCCGACGAAGAGGATGGCGTAGGCCGCGAGCCCGACACAGCCCACGAACACGGGGACGAACACCGCGGTGCTCCAGCGTCGCACTTTCTTCCCGTCGAGGGGGCCGAACGGGAGCATGTTGAACGCGGCGAGCGCGGCGTTGACGGTGACGCCCAGCTGCCCCGCCGCGCCGATGGTCCCACCGACGAACGTGAACGGGAAGAACACGCCGACGAGCGCGACGTTCGTCAGCGGGCCGGCGACGGCGATGAGGCCGTTCTCCCGCTCGGTGATGCGCCCCGAGTGGTAGACCGCGCCGGGGGCGGCGAAGAGGAAGCCCGCGAGCGCCGCCCCGATGGCGAGCGCGAGCATCGTGTAGTCGGCCCGGAACGCGGCCACCTGCCCGAACTGGACGGCGACGACCTTGTGTGCCAGTTCGTGGAGGAGGAACCCCACCCCCACGGTGAGCATCGAGAGGACGAAGATGCGTCCAAGTACGTCGATGAGGCCCGCGGAGGGAGGCAGGAGGAACCGACTCGGGACCACGAACAGCGTGAACGCGACTCCGAGGGCGACCCACGCGATGAGCAGGTCGCGAACCTCGCCGTCGTGGAACCTCACAGCAGCCCACCCGTGAGGATATCGATGCTGTTCTGGGCCCCCTGGAGCATCAGCCGCGCGATCTCGTCGACGCCACCGACCTCCGCGAACAAAAGCGGGATGAGCACCGTGGCGAAGACGACGCTCCCGACGAAGCTTCCGACGTTGGTCAGCGCGACGACGACGATGAGTTTGAACAGGGGCACCGAAAGCAGGTCACGCGCGAGGTCCGGAATCGGCCGCTCCTCGTCCGCGATGAGCTCGTTCAGCGTCGAGATGTCCGAGACGTTCACGTTGATGTATCTGAGTTCGACGTAGCCAGCGAACCAGCCCGGTGCGAGCAGGGGGTTCACGGACGTGAGCCACGCGACGGCCCCACCGACTCCCGCGGAGGTCCAGTGGGCCCCCGCGATTTTGGCGAGCGCGAACGTGAACATGGCGTTGACGATGAACCACGCGGCGAACAGCCGGAAGAGGAAGGCGTTGCTCACGCCGGCCATCGCGACGAGCGCGAAGAAGACGAGGAATCCCAGCGTAAAGAGATAGCCGAACGCCTTGTACACCGAAAATCTGGACGACTGCTGGCCCACGAGCGACGCCATCGGCGGCAGCGTCTCGGGGTTCGCGAGGTAGCGTTCGATCCCCTCGCGGTGCCCTGCCCCGACGATGGCGACGACGTCCTTCCCCGCTCTCCGGAGACCCACGAGCTGGTGGGCGATGTAGGCGTCCCGCTCGTCGATGAGTGCCTCGGCCCCACCGGGGGAGAACTGCCGGAACTCCGCCATCATCATGCTCACCACGTCGGTGTCCGTCAGATCGGACGGGTCGAACTCCGAGAGGTCCTCCTCGGGGACGCTGGCCGCGAGCGCCAGCGCCAGCGGTACCCCGATGAGGAGGCCGATGCCGAGCGCGATGAGAAGGAAGTCGGCGACGGCGACGACGAGCCCCGGCGCGAGTGCCGCGGGGACGATGAGCGGTCCGGCGAGCGCCTCCGCGAGCACGCCCACGAACAGCCCGATGGAGAGCCCCACGGCGAGCCCGATGCTCCGGGGGTCGGTCACCCCGAGCGCGAGCGAGCCGATCAGTTTCAGTTTCTCCAGCGCCGAGAGCCGCGCCCAGAACCGCTGGATGGTGATCTGGATGTCCCGGTCGACGAGCGCCACGTCGATGTCGTGGGCCTCCGCGCTCTCGATGGCGGCGAGCATCTCCGCGCCGGGCGTGATGTCGAACTGCTCGCCCATCCGCGCCTGTACGTACGAGAGCATCCAGTACGCGAGGAACTGGAAGACGGTGTTCCCCTGCAGGAGGTCCGACGCGTCGAGGTCGTCGGGCGTCTCCCCTTTGAGCTGGCGATAGCGCCCTTCGTCGAGTTCGACGGCGACCACGTCCGGCTTTTCGGCTTCGATGACCGACTCCACCTCGTCGACGGAGTCGGCGGACACGTGGGCGGTCCCGACGACCCGGACCGACCCTTCGTGTGCGACCTGTTCTGCCATTGGGCTCCCTTCCAACGGACGCCGTTTACGGCTTTCGCCCTCGTTTTCGCTCGTGGACAGGTCGGTTCCGAGACCCCTCCCCGAGACCACAAACCCCTTCGCCGACCCGCATCGACTGGGAGTATGGAGTCGACGCTCGCCGATTCGCACACGCAGATGACCGAGATGCTGCTGCCGAACGACACGAACAACCTCGGGCGCGCGCTCGGGGGCGCGGTCCTCCACTGGATGGACATCGCCGGCGCCATCGCCGCGATGCGGTTTTCGGGCCGGCAGTGCGTCACCGCCTCGATGGACCACGTGGATTTCGTCGCCCCCATCGACCTCGGGGAGGTGGCGCTCATCAACGCCTACGTCTACAACGTCGGCCGCACCTCCGTCGACGTCCGCGTCACCGTCGAGGCGGAGGACCCCCGCACCGGCGACCAGCACGAGACCACCACGTCCTTCTTCACCTTCGTCGCGCTCGACGACGACGGGAAGCCCACCCAGGTCCCCGACCTGACGACCCCGACCGAGGAGGAGCAGGCGCTTCGTGAGCGCGCCATCGAGAAACAGCGGGAACAGCTGGAGCAGGTCGTCGACCGGCTCGACTGAGGCTATCTGAACGACCGGAGCTCCTCCGGAGTCCCCATCCCAGCCCGCTCGACGTGGTAGCTGGCACACCGGTTCCCGAGCGCCAGCGCCCGCTCCAGCTCCCACCCCGTCCCGAGCGCGAGCGCGAGGCCGGCGGAGAAGCAGTCCCCGGCCCCCGTGCGCTCGCTGATCTCGCGGGCGTCGAAGTTCTCGACGGCCGTCCGCTCCCCGTGGAAGGCGACCGCCTCGTCCGTCTCGTGGACGACGACGGCCCGCACCCCGAGCGTCTCGCGCAGCGACGCCACCGAGGTGTCGAGCGCGTCCGCGAGCGCCGAGAGCTCCCCGCGATTCGCGCTGATGACCGTCCGGTCCGAGACCACAGACGCGAGCCGCGCCGCGCGGTCCGAGCCGATTCCGGTTATCGGGCCGGGGTCGAGCACGCACGGCGCCGACCCGGGGAGAGCCGCCAGCACGTCGGCGACCCCCGGCACCGACACGAAGTTCGTCACCACCCACACGTCGGGCGCCCGGTCGAACGCGCCGACCTCGGCCAGCCGCTCGGCGTCACACCGTCTGAGGTCCTCCGACTCCGTCGCGAGCATCACGTCCCCCGCCTCGAACTCACAGACCGTCACCTGCGCGGGGTCGCCGAGGGTGACCGTCTCGAACGGGAGGCCGGGATCGACGTGCCCGAACAGCGTCGTCTCGGCACCGAGCGCGTGGCTCTGGCGGGCGACGTTGACCGCCTGTCCCCCCACACCGGTCCACTGCTCGACGAACCGGAAGGAGCGCTCCCCGGCCGCGATCCGCTCGCCGAACGTCTCGCGGTCCGTGAGCCGGGTCTCCGAGTCGTGGACGTGGACGTGTCTGTCGACGCTGCCGTCGGGAAGCGCACACACCGTCGTGCCCGCGAGCGTGTCGAGCGATTCCGCTACAGCCCCGTCCATCACCGCACGACGAGGACGGGACAGCCCGCCCGCCGGACGACGGCCTCCGCGACGCTCCCGAGGAGCACCCGGGAGACGCCCGACCGGCCGTGGCTCCCCATCACGATGAGGTCGATGCCGGCCTCGTCCGCGTAGTTGACGATGGTCCGTGCGGGCGGCCCCATCTCGATAGCGGTTTCGACCTCCCGGTCGAGGTCGCTCGTGAGCTCGTCGAACAGCTCCACCGCGCGCTCCTCGGCCGTGTCGTACCACTTCTCGTAGTAGGCCACCACGTCGGGGCCTGGGGGTGCGCCCACCCCCGCGTCGACGAGGTCCACGACGTGAAGCAGGTGGATCGTCGCCTCGGGGTACTGTTCGACCGCGTGGTCGAGCGCACTACGCGCGAGCTCGCTGTCGTCGACCGGCACCAGTACGTGGTCCATACCCCGGGGAACGGTCGCCTCCGTGAAAAGACCAGCCGCCTTTTTGCCGTCCGACAGCCAAACACGGGTATGGGATTAGCGGTCGAACCACCGGCACCACCGACCCTCGAGGTCGACCAGTCCGTCGACCAGTACGACGACGTCGACGTGATGGGCGACGAGTACCGCCGCCAGGAGCTCCAGGCGTACCTCGACGAGGGGGCGTGGGACCGGGCGTTCAACGAGTGGGCCGAACACACCGACCTCACGCCCGAGGAGTTCGCCATCGCCCACGATTTAGAGATGTTCGACATGTTCGATTTCTTCTGGGACGACTTCGCCGACCGCGTGGGGTATCACGCCCCCGGCATCCCCGAGGACTGGCGCGAACGCGAACTCCACCCGGAACTGGAGTCGTGGTCCACCGTCTCGGCTATCAACGCCGCGCTCGCGGAGCTGGGCCAGACCGTCTCCGAGACGCTGAAATCGGAGTACATCGAGTGGGAGTCCGCGTTCGAAGCGCCCGACGACCTCCCCGAGTTCTAATCGGTGACCGTTCCCCCGTCGAGGTAGTACCGACACTTGTCCATCGTCGAGTGGGAGAGCTTGCGGAAGGTGAGCGCCCCCTCGCTGCGGGACTCCACGGCCACGTCGAGCCCCTGTGCCTCCAGATGGTCGAGCAGCGCCCGGAGCTCCGCGTCGGTCCCCCGCACCGTGTGTCGTTCCCCGACCGGGTCACCCCGCTGGACCGCCCGGATGGCCTCGACGGTGGGGCAGAGGATCGACTCGCCGAGCCCGTGGGCGCGCTCCCGGAGCGCCTCCCCGTCTTCCCCCTCCTCGACCGCCTGGAAGGCCTCGCGGATCACCCGCCGGAAGATGAAATCCCGGCCGCACTCGAACGGGAGCGAGAAGGCGTACCGGAGGTCACCCTGGTTCGCGTAGGAGGTGGTGTACTTGAGCATCGTCTCCCCGTCGGCCGACTTGGCGACGACACCCTCGCGACCCCGGTCGTGGAGGTCGGCGATGAGCGCACGGACCTCCGTCCCCGCGTCGGGGGC
The DNA here is from genome assembly GCF_051195035.1 of Natronomonas sp. EA1. Classification (NCBI taxonomy): domain Archaea; kingdom Methanobacteriati; phylum Methanobacteriota; class Halobacteria; order Halobacteriales; family Natronomonadaceae; genus Natronomonas; species Natronomonas sp. EA1. Next base: position 359,615 of record NZ_JBNTJV010000001.1, on the reverse strand, counting down.
GTCGAAGACGCCGAGCAGGGGGACCTGCGGGAGGCCGTACTCGTCGAGTCGGTCGCGGCGGTCCTCGACGGGGAGCGGGGTGCCGGTGCGGCGGTCCCGCACGTCGAACGCGCGAAACGCCATCGAGTCCACGTCCGGGTAGGCGTGGTCGGTGTACGGCGCCTCGTGGCCCACGACCTCGCCACAGAGGATGGCGTCGGGGTGGGCCTCGAAGAAGTCGTCGAGCGAGAGGGTCCGGGCGAGCCGGGAGGTCGTGTACGGACAGACGCGCCCGGAACGCGTGAGCGCGAGCGGGTCGTCGAACCCCGCCACCCGAACAAGCCGGACGTTGTAGCCGTTCAGCTTCTCCTCGACCCAGACGCGCCCGTCGAAGGTCTGTGGGAACGCCGTCTCCGCGACGAGCGCGCGCGGCACTTTCGGGAAGCCGATGGCCGGCCCGTCGGCGAAGTACGACGTGCCCCGGGGGATCCCGCTTCGCGCCTTGGGGAGGTACCGGTACTTCCTCCCACGGTAGTACGACCCCGTCAGGTGCGATTCGATCGACTCCGGGGGCGAACGCGAGAGCTCCATACCCCGAAAGACGGGCTCCGGGGCGATAAGTCCCGCCCGAGAGTTGATACGTCCTCCCGAAGTAGCTCAGGTATGACGTATCCCCTCAAACAACGCTTCGTCCTCGACACCTCCGTGTTCATCACCGACGAGATCCGGAAGGACGACGAGGGGGTCGAGGAGGCCGTCTCGCGGCTGCTCGATCTCATCGCGGCCGCGCGGCTCGAGCTCAACATCTCCTGTTACTACCCACCGTCCATCTACGAGGAGCTGCTGGGGATGCTCGCCCGCCGCGACGTGAGCGGGGAGACCCGTGCGCGGCTCAACACCTGGGTCATCAAAAAGAACCCCGCCCGCTACGAGGTGATGATCCCCGCGGAGATCGTCTACGAGTTTATCGAGGAGATGTCACAGCGGGTCAACCGCGGGCTCCGGGTCTCGGAGAAGGCCGTCCGGAAGGCCGAGAAACGCCAGGGGGAGGAGAACGGCCACCCCGAGATGTCGGAGGTGGACCGGGTCATCTCGGATCTGCGCGACGAGTACCGCCAGACGCTCCGGCAGGGCGTGCTCGACTCCCGGGAGGACTTCGACCTGCTCATCCTCGCGCGCGAGCTGGACGCGGGCGTCGTCACGGAGGACCAGGGGATCATCAACTGGGCCGAAGCGTTCGGGCTCCGGTATCTGAAAGGTCGTGATTTCCCGCGGCTCTTAGAGGAGTATCTCGCGGCGGTCGAGACACGGAAGTAGGTACTGAAAGCGCGGAGACGGGAGAAGCGGGCGGGCCACGATTGGAGCCCGGACGGGAAACGTTTTCCACGACCCGTACGGCACTTCCCGAGTCGTCCGCTGTGTTACGAACGTTTGTGGATTCCCGAACGTCACTCACGCGACGTCCGGTACTTTGCCTTCGTACCGTCCCAGCCGGCTGGGTCGGTTGTGGGTCGTTGCGGTCTTCCTTCGAGGCGTGTGACTTCGCCACCCTGTTACAGGTGTTTCAGTTGCCACCCCTAACCACCACGTTCCTCTGGGGTCCGTCTTCAGCGACCTTGCGGTCCCTGAATCCGTGTCTCCCACGGTTCGTGGCTGGTCGTCCGGTGTGCCCTCGTGGCTCGCCGGTATCCATGGGTAGGAGTGACATGGTAATGAAGTTGTCGGGAAGGTTCGTCCCTATTCTGCGCTGGCGACGAGGAGCCACGTCTCGCGGCGTTCTTCCATCCGGTCGACCGTGAACCCCGCCGCTGTGAGGGCCTCGGTCGCTTCCGCCGCGGTGTACCGCTCCGTCGTCGGTGGCCCGGCTTCCCCCGGGCCGTCGGCCGACCAGTCCGCGAGTACCACGGGCGCACCGGGCGGGCAGACGCGCGCGAGCTCCGAGAGGGCTGCAGGCGTGGCGAACTCGTGGTAGGTCATCGTGGAGACCACGCCATCGACGCTTCCCGAACGAAGGGGGAGGTGGTCGGCGACGGCGGTGAGGAGGTGGACGTTCTCCGGCACGCCCGTCTCCCGGAAGTGGCCGTGCATCGCGGGTTCGAGGTCCAGCGCCAGCAGCTCCTCGACCGCGGGCGCGAGCCGCGACGAGTAGAAGCCCGTCCCACTCCCGAGATCGAGCACGCGGCCGCCCTCGAGCGCGCCGAGCAGCTCCTCGACGGAGACGTACTGGAACCTGGTCGGGTCGTCGAGTTTCGACGCCCGGGCGGGGTCGAACGTGTGGAAGCCCATACCCGAGACAGAGCGGGCTGCCTCTTGGCCCTACCCCTGTCGGCGCGCTACTCCCCTCGCTCGTACGTCGCCGTCAGCTGTCGGCGCGCTACTCCCCTCGCTCGTACGTCGCCGTCAGCTGTCGGCGCGCTACTCCCCTCGCTCGTACGTCGCCGTCAGCTGTCGGCGCGCTACTCCCCTCGCTCGTACGTCGCCGTCAGCTGTCGGCGCGCTACTCCCCTCGCTCGTACGTCGCCGTCAGCTGTCGGCGCGCTACTCCCCTCGCTCGTACGTCGCCGTCAGCTGTCGGCGCGCTACTCCCCTCGCTCGTACGTCGCCGTCAGCAACCGCCCCGCGAGCTGTGCGGATTCGAGCGCCTCGTCGAAGTCGTCTTTCGACGCGCCCCCGGGCAAATCGAGGGGTTCACGCAACGCGTACAGCGTAAACCAGAACTCCCGGGGGTCCCCCGGTGGCGGACACAGCGGCAGGTAGCCGACCCGCCCGATCTCGTTTCGTCCCTGTTTCGCCCCGCCGAGCGAGGGCACCGTCTTCGTCGGGGGAACGCCCCGCGGAATCTCGCGGGTGTCGGGAGGGATATCCCAGATGGACCAGTGGGCGAGCACGGAGCCCACGTCGTTCGGGAACTCCACGGCGAAGGCGAGCGACTCCGTCGGCTCGGGGACCCGTTCGATGGCGACCGGTGGCGAGACCGGCTCCGCGGCGTCGCAGGTGAACCGGGGTGGGACTCGCCCCGACTCGAACGCGGGCAACGAGAAGTCGAGCGCGGCCGGCGTCGGAGAGCCCGTCTCGGTCGCACAGCCGGCGAGCCCGGAGAGAGCGGCCCCGATGGTGGCGAGGGCGGCGCGTCGGCGCATACCCGGCCTTGGAGGGGGTGGGCAAAACCCCCTACGGTCGCAGGGTTGAAGCCGACTCCCACCCTCGAACCGCGTATGACCACCATCGTCCCCCCGACGGAACGCGCCTGCGAACGCTGTGCCCGACAGGAGGTGTGGGACGGCGACCGCGAGACGTGGGTCATCGCCACGGTGGACGGCGAGAAACGGGTCGGCCGGAAGTACTGCATCCACGAGTGGGACATCAACGGGACGTACAACCCCGTGCAGGCGTAGTTCCGACCCTCACAGCGCCGGGATCACGTTCTGGGTGAACACGCCCACCATGTCGAGGACGGCGATTCCGAACGTCACGACGAGGATGGCGACCGCCGGCGGGTCGAGGTGGGTGTCCGCGTGCGCGTAGAGCACGCGCTGGGCGAGTTCGCCGACGAGCGCGCTCGTGACCCCGACGACGGCGCCGACACCCACCGCGAACGGGAGGGTCACCGACGCCGCGATGGTCGCCGGGGGGATGTACGCCGTGCCGTCGATGGCACCCGGGTTCAGGACGCCGACGAGCGCGACGACGATGATCCCCGCCGGGAGGGCCATGTGGTGGGTGACCGGCACCGGCTCGATATCGAACGCGAACAGCGCGAGTCCCGCGGCCGCGAGACCGAAGGGGAGCAGTGGACTCCCCGTCAGGTACGTGAGCACGGCCGCGAGCCCGCCGGCGAGCGCACCAACCCCGCCAGCGACCAGCCAGTCAGACTGGTGGGGGAGCCACGGCTCGACGAGATAGCGCGGTTCGTCGGTGGCCCCCTCCGTGGACTCGGTTTCGTTCGCGGATCCGTCGTCTCCCCCGCCATCGCTCTCGATGCGGTACAGCGACTCGCGCCGCTCACCCCGCGAGAACGGCGACATGTCGAGGATTCCTCCGTCGACCTCGCCGATGATCGGATAGCCGAACGCGATACGGTGACAGAGCCCGCTGACGACGACGGCGAAGGAGAGCGGCCCCCACGGGAGGCCGAGGGCGGCGCTGGCGGTCGTGAGCCCAAGCCCGAGGACGCCGAACACGCCCCCAACGACGAGCGCGTCCGGGGTGCGCGCCAGCGCGTGGGTGACGTGCTTGGCATCGTAGTACGGGAACTCGGCATCGACGTGGCCCCGGCGGGCGGCGTAGGCGGCCGCGGCGACCCCGCCGGCGAAGGCGACGTGCGGGCCGAACAGCGGCCCCAGACCCACCGATGCGGTGATACCGGTCGCGCCGAGCGCGGCCGCGTCGGGCGGGCCGACGGACGCGACCCCGCCGCGGAGTATCGTGGCGAGTTCACCGACGACGACGGCGACGCCCGCGAGCGCGTAGGCGTTCAGCCCGCCGATCGCCGCGCCGAGGGCCCCGCCGGCGAACGCGAGGCCGGCGAACGCGGCGACGGTCACCGGGTCGACCATTCGCTCCCTCCGTGCATACCCGTGGCCTCCGGGGTGGGACAGTTAGTCCTATCTATCCTCCCCACCGTCCGCGACGAATATCTCGGCGCTCGGCACCTCCGTCCCGGCGTGGCGCTCTGCCATCCGGTTCCGGAGGAGGTCACTCGTCAGGTCGTCGCCCGCGATGGCCGCGATGTACGAGAGCGACCGGGCGTGGGTCCCGAACGGCGTACCGGAGAGCGACTCCAGCGGCTCGTCGAGCGTCCCCGGCTCGTCGTACTTCTTCGTGTGAATCTCCTCGATGGAGAGCCCCCCGAGATGGCGTTCGAGGTCGGCTCGCACTTCGGGGGTGATCCAGTTCAGCCGCTGGTAGTACCGCAGCGCGTTCAGCGCGCCCCCGGTGCCGAAGGTCGTCCCGAGATAGCGCGCCCATTCGATGACGGTCTCGACGTCGGCGACCCCGCGGACGGAGTCGAGATAGGGCTTCGTCGTGGGCTCGTGCATGGGCGTGCTACGCACCCCCCCTCTAATAAGGCGCACCCGGTATCGAGCGGTGAGTCACAGCTGAATCACGCCGCCGACCACCCACTGGGTGAGCACGGCGACGAGTGCCCCGATCCACGCCAGCAGGACGAAATGGAGGTAGGCGTTCGTCGTGTGCCCCCGGTCCGTGAGTCGGATCATGAGCGAGGAGAGCATCGCGTTCACGAGCACGACGACGAGGAGCAGCGCCTCGATGAGTTCGATGTCGTAGAGCCCCGGCGAGAACAGCATCGTCATCAGCTCGCTGTTCCCCTCACCGAGGGTCTGTGTGATCTCGAGCATCTGCCCCGCGATCTCCAGGCCGATGAACGAGGAGAAGATGCTCGCGGCCGTGATCCCGTAGATGACACCGGTGAACGTCGCCGTCGCCTGCGCGCGCTGCTCGCGCACCCGGAGCACCTGACTCAGGTTCGTCGAGATGACCTGGCCCAGCTGTTTCGGGTCGCCACCCATCCGCCGGCCGACGACGTACATCTCACCGAACTTCTGGATGAGATACGAGCCGGTCTCCGCGGCGAACAGCCGCCAGGACTCCGCCTGGTCGATACGGGTGTTGAGTCGCTTGTAGAGGCCGTCGACGTTCGCCGTGAGCGAGCCGAAATCCTTCTTGCGCAGCGATGCGAGTACGTTCGCCGTCGAGGTCTGTTTCACGGACTCGACGCCCCCGAGCGCCCGAATGAACGAGGGGAAGGCTTCGTCGCGCGACTTCACGCGGCGCTCCTCCCGGCGGATGACGAGCGCCGGGTAGAGCAGCGGGGTGAGCGGGATGGCGACGTACAGCGGGCGCGGGATAGCGTCGGGGGCGAACGGGGTCAGCCCGAACCCGACCGCCAGCACCCCGGCCGCCACGACGCCGACGCCGGCCACACCGACGACGAGCGGCACCTGCATCTTCTTCGCGGGCGAGCGCGGGCCGATGAGCCACAGCGGGTCCCACGGCGCGATGGTGTGGATGACGAAGAGGAACCCGGCCTGCACGACGGCGAACATGGCGACGACCCCGCCCACGAGCAGGGTGGGCGGGACCCCCAGCAGGAGCGGCAGCACCGTCGAGAAGACGAGGATGAACGTCGTCGAGAGCATGAGCGAGAGGTACATCTCCTGGAGCACGTCGAGTTTCGCCAGGTCCGACTCGTACCGGATGACGAACCCCAGGATGATGGACTCCTGTTCGTCCACGAGGAACTCGTCGAGGGCCTGCCCCGCGCCGACGGTGTACGCCAGCCGTTCGAGGAAGTCCGACAGGAGGTCCGAGGGGACGCGCTTCGAGCGCATCCGGCAGGCGTCGTCGAGCGACTGGTTCCACGTGTCGACGAGCGCGACGATGCGGCCCATCTCCTCCGCGAGGGCCCCGTACTCCTCGACGTTCGCGAGGGTGCGGAAGATCTCCACCCGGTCGATGTTCGTCAACGAGAGGACGGTGATGTGGGTGAGAAAGAGGTGAAACCGCTCGCGGATCTCCTTCCGTTTTCTGTCCTGGACGACTTTCGGGTACGCGACGGCCGTGATGCTGAGCAGCCCCGCGAGCGCCACGAGCGGGAGGGAGACGAGAAGCGGGAGCGGGAACAGAATCAGCGCGGTGAGCGACCCCAGGAGGAACGTCACCGCCGGGGCGAGCACGAACATCGCGTAGCGCTCCACCGGGATGTCCATGTACCGGTAGGCGTCGATGACGGCCGCGATGGCGTCCCGGAGGTCGAGTTCAAACCCCTCGCTGGAGACCATCAGCGGGGCACCTCCCGCGCCTCCCGCGCCTCCCGCGGCATCACCCACCGACCTCCGTCAGCCCTGCGATATCGATGGGGAGCTCCTCGACGCCGTCGCGCTGGAACGTCTCGATGGCGTCGTTCACCTCCTCGTATCCGAGCACTCCCCCGTCGATGAGTCGGCGGATGATCTCCGCGCGCCGCTCCAGCTCGTCGTAGATCTTCCTGGTGTCGTCGTAGCCGAGCAGCGTGGCGATCTGGTTCTCGAGGACGTGGCTGTTGTTCTGCCCCTTGAAGACGATCTCGTCGTCGCGGGGGTCCCAGGTGAACGCCTCGCGGGTGATGACCCCGTTCTCGTGGGAGGAGTAGCCCTCGATCTCCTGGACCGAGGTCACCCGCCGGAGCACCTTGTCCCCGCGTTTGACCCGATTTTGAAAGAGCGCCACGTCGCAGTTCGACATGAACGTCTCGGGGACGTTGATGGGGTTCGACGTGAAGCGCTGGATCATCGAGACGATGTCCGAGGCGTGGAAGGTGAGCATCACCGGGTGGCCCGTCTGGGCCGCCTGGAACGCCATCTGCCCCTCCGCCCCCCGCACCTCGCCCATGACGATGTAGTCCGGGCGCGAGCGCAGCGCGGCGGCGACCAGGTCGAACGTGTCCACGCCACCGTCATCGCCTTTCCCCTCCCGCGTGAGGAGTTGCTGCCAGTTCTCGTGGGGTGGCATCACCTCGGCGGTGTCCTCCGCGGTGTAGATCTTGTGGTCCCGCGGGATGAACGAGAACATCGAGTTCAGGGTCGTCGTCTTCCCGGAGGCCGTCTCGCCGACGACGAAGACGGTCTGTTCGTTCTCCATACAGAGCCACAGGTAGGCGGCGAGCTCGGGCGAGAGCGTCTTCCAGGCGGTGAGCTGGAGCACGGAGAGGGGCACGTCCTCACCCTGCCGGATGGTGAGGGAGGGGCCCTGAATCGACACGTCGTCGGAGTAGATGATGTTGATACGCGAGCCGTTCGGCAGCGTGGAGTCGATGATGGGGTTCGCGTCGCTGACGGGGTGGTTCATCCGCTCGCCCATGTTGCGGATCCAGTTTTCGAACTCGTCGGGTTCGCCGAAGTCGGCGGTGGTCCTCACCATCCCGAAGACCCCGTTCGAGACGTAACACGAGTCGGGGCCGATGACGTGGATGTCCTCGTTCTCCGGGTCGGCCATGACGGGCTCGAGCGGCCCGAGCCCGACGATATCCCGCTGGAGGTTGTAGTGCAGGCGGTCGTACGTCTCCTGCGTGACGGCGAACCGGTCGCCGACGAGGCGCTGGCGGATGCTCGCGAGCGTGGAGGCCGCACCGTCGCCCACGGTGAGGATCTCGTCGACCAGCTCGTCGAGGTAGGCCGTGAACTCCTCGTCCCCGCTGGGTGCGGGCTTCGTCACCGAGCGGTCGAGCACCTGCTGGCGGACGTCCTCGTAGAGCTGTTTCTCCGCGTCGGAGAGCGTCGGCTCCAGACAGTAGTACGTGGTGTCCTCGCCGGGCCGGCCGAAGACGTGCGAGAAGATGGGTGGCTCCGCGGGGAACAGCACGTTCGGCTTGCGTGTGGCGTGCTCATTCGTCGGCTCCTCCGCGTACTCCGGGAACGTCCCCGTCCGGTCGTAGAACGCCTCCAGGTGGTCGCGGACGTGTGGATGCTCCGCGGCCACGTCCCGCAGTTTCTGGGGGGCGCTCTCGAGGCTCATGCGATGGTCCTGGATTCGATGACGACGCCGCGGCCCTGCTGGACCGCGAAGCCGATGGTGTCATCGACGGGGGCTTTCATCCCGGCGAACCGCCGGACGAGCGCCTCCCGCCGCAGTTCGTTCCCGACGGGCTTCGTGCGGAGTTCGAGGAGTACGTCCGCGGCCCCGCGCAGGGGCTGGAGGGCGTCCTCGCTGACGAACCCGGGGTTCACGGTCACGACGACGACGGTCCCCGTCGCGGCCGCGGTGCGGAGCGTCGAGACGGCCGCCCCCATCGCGCGGTCCTCCCGGCCACGGGAGGTCGCGGCGGCGAAGCCCGCGTCGTTCCGGCAGAGCGCGCCGAACCCGTCGACGATGACGACGTCACGCCGCCAGAGCGGACTCGGGGTGAGAAGTCGGTCCAGCAGGTCGGGGTGCGCCTGCACGTCCGCGTGAAAGAACCGAATGCGGTCCGAAAGCAGGTGGTCCGTGACGCCGTAGGAGATCGAATGCATCTGCTCGAGGAAATCGCTGGCCGTGAGGTCGGTGGAGGTGACACCCACCGTCGTCCCCTCCTCCGCGAGGCCGTAGGCCATCCGCTGGGTCCAGACGGACTTGCCCGACCCGTCCGGGCCCTGCAGGAGGACGATGGCACCGCTCGGCAGCCCACCCCCGAAGGCGTGGTTCACGCGGTCACGCGACGTGAGGCCGAGCGAGTAGTGGCTCATGTGTAGAAGCGGAACACCTCCCGTTCCCCGTTGATGATGACGACGGCGCGGTGTTCGCCGGCACCGAGCGAGCGGGCGATCTCCACCCGGACGACGGCCCCCTCGCGCCAGTCGCCGCCACCGATGACGGTGACGGTCACGTCGCTCGGAGCGACGTACTGCCCGTCGAGGAGGAGATCGAGGTCCTCGGCGCTCGCCGGCAGGGTCCCTTCACCCGTGTTCTTCACGAGCAGCGTCACGTGGGTGCCGTTCGAGACCGCGTCGCTCCCGGCGTCGGAGATGACCTCGACGTCGGTGTCGATGCTCTTCGCCACGTCGACGCTCCGCTGGTCGATGGAGTCGGAGATGTCGGTGACGCTCTCGACCATCGTCCCCGAGACGGTGACCGCGATACCCACCGCCGCGATGAAGATGACGAGCGTGGAGGCGGAGACCGAGGCCATCTAGTTCACCCCTCCAGTCGTGGCGACCCCGTTCTCGGCGACGACCTTCACGCGGGCAGGCTCGCTGCCGAGCGGTCCCTGCCCGGTTCCAGCCCGAAACCGCAGCACATCACCGGGGGCCCACACGTCACGGACCTCGCCTTCGACCTGCCGGTCGGGGGTGAGATAGACCCCGTCCGCGAGGAGGTCGGTCGCGTTCGCGGAGAGGGTCGTACTCCCGTTGTTCCGGACGTACACCGTCAGCTCGTCGTTCAGCGAGTCGTACGTGGCGTTGATGAGGTCGATGTCCGTGTTCATGCGGTCGAGGCTCCGCTCGCCGTGTGCGTCGATGGCGTCGGTCCGGCGTTCCGAACTCCGTTCGAGCGTCGGGAACGCCACCGCGGCGCTCACGAGGAGCCCGACGAAGATGACCGCCGTCGCACCGCTGACGCTGAACCCCATTAGAGGTTCGAGAGGGTCGACAGCGTCCGGATGAACGCGACACTGTCCTGGTGGTCCGCGGCCGTCGGCTCCGCCGGCCGGCTCGGGTCGACGTGAAGGTCGAGGTCCGGACCGCCGAGCAGGTCGACGAGCCCCCGTTTCACCTCGGGGGAGATCCAGCCGATCTCCTCGTAGTGTCGGACCGCGCGGAACGCGCCCGCCGGGCCCGTCCGCGACATGAGGACGGCGAGCCACTCCATCACCAGCACGTCGCCGGCGTAGCCGCAGGGGAGCGAGCCGAGCCAGAGGCCGTCGTGGTCCGGCCCCGAGTCGGTGGTCTCGGTCGCCTCGTCCACCCTCGCCTCGGCCTCCGCCGACTCGCCGAACAGCTCCGCTTCCAGCGCGGCCTCGTCGAGGGGGTCGTCAGCCTCGCTCGCGACCGGCTCCTCGTCGGCCTCCCAGAGGAACTCCTCTTCCGAGGCGTCCCGGAGGTCGTCGAACGAAACCGTATCGTCACCGCCCGCGGGCTCGTGTGTGGGCTCGCCCGCGGGGGGCTGTGCGGGCGCGTCGTCAGAATCACCCGTCTCCACTGCCACGGGCTGGGGTGGCGCCGTCTCCGCGTGGGCCGTCGCCCCCGTCGTGTCGAACAGCGGTTCGTCCGGCTCGGCGAAGGGGTTCTGTTCGGTCGTCAACTGGTCGTACACGCCGAGCAGCTGCCGAACCGTGTCGTTCACCTCGTCGATGCTCTCCGCGAGCTCCTCCTGGCCCGTCCGGACGGCCCGAATCGACGAGTCCTTCCGTTCGAGCTCCTCCTCGAGGTCGTCGAGGCGAACGGTGAGTTCGCGGATACGGTTCTCCGCGGGCGCCGCGGGCGTCGGTTCCTCCGGCTCGGAGGTCGAGTCGGCCGATTCGCTCATCGGCTCGTCCTCCGAGCGTCCCCCGAGTGTTCGTCTAAGTCGGTCAAGGTCCATTGGTGTCCTCCGCGGGGCGGCGCCCCGCTCCCGCAGTCGTGTTGCACACACGTATCTCACCGTCTCGGGGTATAGGCCGCCGCGTCATTTCGCCGCCCGAATCGAGTCCCGAAACGCGCCTCGAAACGCGTCGTGAGTTCGATGCCGCCTTTAGTACGGTACCGACCATCGAGGAAGCTGTGGGACGATCCCACGCGTCCGACGGCTGCCGCGGCCGGCATCACGCCAGCACGGTCGGCACGTGGGCGGACACATAGACCATGAAATTCGCACAATCGAACGACGACGACCGCGGGCAGGTCGGCATTGGGACCCTCATCATCTTCATCGCGCTGGTGCTGGTCGCTGCCGTCGCCGCGGGCGTCCTCGTCAACACCGCCGGGCTGCTCCAGTCGCAGGCGCAGGATACCGGTGCAGACGCACAGTCACAAGTCTCGAACCAGATCGACGTCGTGAGCGCGACCGGGGAGAACGCCGGGAGCGACGACGACGTAGACACCGTGAGACTCGTCGTGAAGAAGTCGGCCGGCTCCGATCCGATCGACCTCGAAGAGGCGACCATCGAGTATACGAGCTCGGGGAGTTCCGCGACGCTCACCCACGGTGGCACGGCGGACGGGACGACGTTCTCGACGGCCATCGAGAAGGGCGACTCCGCGACGATTCTCGACGACAACGGTGAGCGCGTGACGGTCACCGTCAACGTCGATTCCATCGAGGGCGGCGGCCTCGCTGAGGGTGAAGAGGCGACGCTCCGCATCGTCGACCAGTCCGGCGCGACGACCATCTACGGCGTGAACGTCCCCGACGTGCTCGGGAGCAACAACTACGTGACCGTCTAACATGTTCGAGCGAATCACCGACGACGACGACCGCGGGCAGGTCGGTATCGGGACCCTCATCATCTTCATCGCACTGGTGCTGGTCGCTGCCGTCGCCGCGGGCGTCCTCGTCAACACGGCTGGACTCCTCCAGAGTCAGGCACAGGACACCGGCGCAGACGCGCAGAGTCAGGTCTCGAACCAGATCGACGTGATTAGCGCGACCGGCGTCGTCGATACGACCAACAACGACGTCGACACCGTCACACTCATCGTGAAGAAGTCGGCCGGATCGGACCCCATCGACCTCACGGAGGCGACCATCGAGTACACCAGTTCCGGGAGCTCCGCGACCCTGACGCACGCAGCATCGACGAGTGCGTCCGAGTTCTCGTCGGCGGACGTGAAGGGGACCACGAGCGGCGAGGTCCTCGACGATAACGGCGACCGTGTGAAGATCACCGTCGATGCGTCCGCAATCGAAGGTGACGGCCTCGCTGAGGGCGAAGAGGCGACTCTCCGCATCGTCGACCAGTCCGGCGCGACCACGGTCTACGGTGTGAACATCCCCGACGTCCTCTCCGGGAGCTACGTCGAGGTCTAAGCAGATGACCGACCGCGGAACCCTCGCGCTCGTCGCCGGGATCGCCCTCGTGGCGATCACCGCCGGCCCGCTCGTCTCCGCGGTCAGCCTCCCACCCGCACAGGGCGGGGGGAGCTTCTCCGGCTTCGGCGACACCGCCGAGGTCTCGGTGGACCACCGCCTCTCGTTCGACACCCCCGTGGTGTCCGAGGCGGCCACCCTCTCGAGGGACGGCGACTCGTATCGGGTCGCCCTCCCCGGGACAAGGGTTGCCGTCACCGCCGGCGATTCGCCGGTGCTCGTCTCCTTCCGTCTCCACGCCGACGACCGGACGGCCCGGTCGCGGACGACGGTTCCGGCTGGCTCCTCGACCGTCGTGGAGCCGTCTTTCACCGGCCGTCTCGAGTCCGCACCCGCGAACGCGACGCTCGTCGTCTCGATGACGCAGGGGAACCAGACGTTCCCGGTCGACCGGCGCACGCTCCCCGTGGAGGTGCGGGAATGAACGTCCGCGATCGGGTCTTCGGTGACCGGCGCGGGCTCGCGCTCTTCCTCGGTGCGCTCGTGCTCTACGGGCTCTACTGGCGTGTGGACGTGTTCATCGTCGACACCTTCGCCCTCCTCAACGGCCTGTCGAGCCTCGCGGAGGGGCACCTGTTCCTCGACAGGGTGCGCTACGGCCCCGTCGCGGGGCGAAAGCCCGGGCTGTACGAGGCGCCCGGGGGCGTCATCGCCCGGAACTACGGCCAGCTCCTCGCGGCGCTTCCCGTGCTGGTCGCGCTGAAGGCCATCGCGGCCGTCGCGTCGGCCAGCGCCCTGCTCGTCGGGCTCTGGAGCCTCGTGCTCGCCGCGTTCGTTCGCGAACTCGGTGTGCTCCTCGACCGACCACGGCTCACGCGGGGCGCGCCCGTCGTGGGGGCCGTGGCCTTCCTCGTCAATCTCCCGGGGATGACCGCGCTCCCACCCGCGGTCCTCCCGCTCGTCGCCCTCCAGCTCGTCACCGTCCTCGCAGCGGCGATGATTCCCGTCCTCCTCTACCGACTCGTTTCCGAGTTCCACGGGACGCGCGCCGGTCTGCTCGCGGGGGTGTTCGGCCTGCTCGTCGGCCCGGTGGGGTTCTGGGCCTCGATTCCGAAGCGCCACGTCATCACCGCCGCGCTCGCGCTCGCGACGTTCCTCCTGTTCGCGGCGAGCCGACGCTCCGGCCGGACGCGTGACCGGGCGCTCGCGTACGTCCCCGTCGGGCTGACCGCGTGGGTGAGCGCGCCCGAGGGGCTGGCGCTGTTCGTCCCGCTCGTCGCCGTCGACCTGCTCACGGCGCGAACGAACGACCCGCGGTCGCTGGCGACGGTCGCCGCCGTCTTCGGTATCGCCGCGCTTCCCGTCCTGCTCACGAACGCCGTGCTCACGGGGAGTCCGTTCGTCCCGCCGCGGATGCTCGCGTCCTTTTCGGGGCTCGTCGAGACGCAGGCGCAGGCGGCATCGGCTGGGGCAGCGCCGACGCAGGCAGCGACTTCGGGCCCGACGCAGGCCACCCCCACCCCGGAACCGACCGTGGCAAGTGGGGAATCTGGGGGGGCGACGCCGGCCCCGGAATCCACCGGGTCGACCGGTGGACTCCTCACCGAACTCGTCGCCGGGATGCTCGGCCTGTTCGAGGCGGCACAGCGGCCCCTCTCGGTGTTCGTCCGCCTCGGTGAGGACGGCCTACATGCCCTGGACCCGACCCGGCTCTACCACGTCCTCGTCCGCGGCGGGACGATACCGGGCGTGGATTACGCACAGACCGGGGGAGAGACGCTGGAGCTGACGTTGCTGGAGGCCGCCCCCGTCCTCGCTGGCCTCACGTACCTCCCGGTCGCAGGCGCACGGCGGCTGGCCAGGGCGCGGGGGCGGTACACATTTCGGGGGCTTCGGGAGTTCCGTGAGTGGGTTCGCGAGCCCGCGCGGGCGACCGATCTCCTCGCCGTGACCTACGTGGCCACGTTCTGGCTGTTGTACCTCCCACGGCTCCCCCTCCACGCGACGATCACGGTCCGGTATCTCGTCCCCACCGTCCCGCTGCTCGTCTACGGGCTCGTTCGACTGCCGCCGGTCCGGGGCGTCGCCCGCGATGGCTGGCGTGAGGTGGGGGTCATCGCGGCCGCGACCACGGCACTCGTGCTCGCCGTCATCGCGTTCGGCCTCGGCCCGCTCGGGCTCTCGGTGGGAACCCTGATGCAGGTCCACGCGCTTTCGAACCTCGTCATCGCCGGGGTCGTTGCGGGCTGGCTGTTCACCCGGCCGGGCGACACGAGACTCGGGGCCGTCGCGCTCGGAGGCGCGCTGGGGGCGATGGCCGCCTTCCTCCTCCTCTCGGGGGTGGAGTACTTTGGCGTCGGTCGCACCTTCCTGCTCCCCGTCGGCCAGACGCTCGAAGCCCTCCTGGAGGTGCGCGGATGAGCGACGACGGCGACGACGGTATCCTCCGGCCTGAGGACCTCCGGCTGGACGACGACCGGGTCCGACGGCTCGAGGACGGCCGAATCGTGGTTTCGACGGATGAAGAGACCGGGACGGGACCGGCAGCCAGTCCGGACTCCGACAGCCCGGCCGATCCGGCGGCTCACCAGTCTGAGCCGGCTGCACTCGTGGACTTCCTCCCCGAGGAGGACGCGTACGAGCTGGCCGTGGCCATCCGGACCGACCACGCGACCGCCGAGCTGACCGTCGGTTCGAACGACATCCGCGAGCCGTTCGTCGACCTGCTGCGGTGGTACGCGGCTCAGGTGAAGCCGGAGTTCCCGCCAGAGGCCGTGTTGCAGACGCTCATCGAATCCTCAGACCTGGCGCTCTCGGTCGAACGAACAGGCGAGGAATAGCGGCGAGCGCGGTCGCTCAGTCGTCGGAAAGCGGGAGAAGCAGATCCCGGCTGTGGCTCAGAACTCCCTGAGCGCGGTGTAGAAGAAGAACCCGAGGGCGAGATGCTGGCGCATCGCGTGCTCGGTCCGGTCGATGAGCGCCTCGACGTCGTCGACGCGGTACTCCTTCGTGCGGACGAGTTCCTGCATCTCCAGTGTGCCGTCCGCCTCCAGTTCGTGGAGTCGGGGATACACCGTCCCGGGGGAGAGCCGCGCACCGAAGATGGTGGCGAGGTCCTCCATGAGCCCCTTGCCGTGGGTCTCACCGTCGCGGAGCGCCACGAGGAGCATGAGAATCTCGTCGAGATCGCCCTTCACCATCGACTCGTCGAACATGAACGGTTCGTCGAACAGCGTCGCGACGACGGAGTCGACCACGGACTCGGCGTGCTGTTCCGGTGCGAGCCGGACACCCGAGGCCTCGGTCTCCGCGATTTCGCGATAGAGCCGCCGGACAGAAATCCCACCGTCGTCATTGGCGCCCCCTACTTTGACATCCTTGGCGTTTGGACCCATACATTCAGTAATTTCGTGATTAATATAAACCCGAGAGGGCGTTATCACAGCGTGAAAAGACCCCCTGTCACCGGGTTTTCCGTTTAGAGATGCGGATGAACGGCCCGTGTCCGACGACGCGGTCGCCCGCGAGGCTGACCGCCAGTCGCCGGTGGACCTCACGCGCAGCGTGGCGCTCCGGGACTGACAGCCCTGCCACGTCCGCGAGCGCCTTCCAGTCTGCAAGCGGGATGACGTACACCTCCTCGGTCTCCCCGACGTGGATGAACGTCGCGTCGGACATCGTCGCCAGGTGGGAGGAGGCGGCTTGCAGTCGTTCCAGTGCCGTCGTCAGCATCACCCGCGACACCGGCGCGTCGAGGGCGACGTCCGCGATGAGGTCACCGAAGTACTCCCCGACGGGGGGCGCGCTGCCGGGCGATGCGTCTCCCATCATTCGAGGTAATCTACACGCGCGGAAATGGCTTTCCCCCGGCCGAGCCGTTCAGTTTCACTTTCACTCCGCGTGGCTGACGTTCAATACCGACTCACCCCGAGAGCGTGTATGAACGTGGATACCATCCGGGTGCGCGGCGAGAAGACCGAATCGGCGCGGTCGAGCGCCGACGGACCGAGCGCCGACGGACCGAGCGCCGACGGACCGAGCGCCGACGGACCGAGCGCCGACGGACCGACGCGAACCGTCGTCGAGGTGTCGGAGGTCGACACCGTCCGGGCGGCCGCCTACGCCCGCGAGTCCGCGGCCCGCGGCCACCCCGAGGTCTACTTCGAGCGCAAGGGCGGGCGGACGTTCCTCGTCGGGAACTGAGCTACGCCTCGTCCCCCTCCCGTCGCATCACCGTGACGACGGGGACCTCGGCGTCGAACAGGATGTCCTGTGTCGTCGACCCGAACAGCGCCTTCCCGACCGCGGAGCGCTTCCGGCCACCGATGACCAGATAGCGCGGCTCCAGCTCACGGGCAGTCTCGACGATGCTCTCGCTGACCGAGCCGACGACGCCCCGCGGCGTCACCCCACCCGCGTCGTCGAGCGTGTTCCGGGCCACGCGTCGGACGAGGTTCCGGGCGTTCTCCTCGGCGTCCTCGAGGTAGTAGTTCGGCGTCGAGTCCTGTCGGTCGGCGAACTCCTCGTTGGACAGCACGTGCACCGCGACCAGTTCGTCGTCGTAGGCGTCCGCGAGGTCCGCGGCGACTTCGACCACGCGGTCCACGTCCCGTTCACCGTTGACGGCGGCGAGTATCGTCATGACATCGAGTTCACGCGTCTCGTATAAATAAGCAGGCGGCGCTCAGTCGAGGCGCTCCGACGTGTCACGGTGCCGGCGCGCCAGGTCGACGTAGACCTCACCCGCCTCGCGCCACGGCGACTCCTCGAAGGTGCGTTTCTCCTCGGCGGGGGTCCCCGCGACGAGCGTCGAGTCCGGAACCGCCATCCCCTCCGGGACGAGCGAGTTCGCGGCGACCATCGCCTCTTCGCCGACGGTCGCCCGGTCGAGGACCACGGCGTTCATCCCGACGAGCGCCCGCTCGCCGACCCTACAGTTGTGGACGATGGCCCCGTGGCCGACCGTCGCGTACGGCTCGAGATGGCCCCCCTCGTGGAGCACGGCGTTGTCCTGGATGTTGACGCCCTCCTCGAGCGTGATCTTCCCGTGGTCGCCGCGGATGGTGACGTTCGGCCAGACGCTCGCGTCCTTGCCGATCTCGACTTCGCCGATGACGACCGCCGAGGGGTCGACGTACGCGCTCTCGTGGATGTCGGGCTCGTGGCCGTCGAAGGACCGAATCATGCCCACTCCACCGAGCGGGAGGCCATAAATCCGCGGTCAGTAGTCGAGTTCGTCGGTGACGTAATCGAGCCCGAGGACGAGGGCCGCACCGGCGACTCCCGCACCCACGACGACGGCCACCGTCCCTGGGGTCCACGCGGTGACGTTCGCCGCCACCTCGTCTGCGGGCACACGCAGCGCCCCCACCATCAGCGCGACGAGGAAGACGAGCGTTCCCCGGCGGTAGTGGGTGAGCGCCCACTTCACGACGTGAGCGATGGAGAACAGCCCCGCGAGCGCCCCCAGCCCGAACGCCGCGAGGACGAAGAGCGGTTCGAGGTCGCCGGTCGACAGCGAGTCGAAGAGCCGCGAGGGGATCTCCGTCATGAACTCGTACTGGCCGAGAAGCAGAAGGATGAACGACCCCGAGATGCCGGGGAGCACCATCGCGGTGATGGCGATGGCCCCCGACAGGAAGAGGACCGGCAGGGTGTGCGGGAGCGCCCCGCGTGCCGCACCGGAGACGAGGAAGGCGAACGTGAACCCCACGAGCCCGGCGAGCACGCGACCGAGAGTGTCGAGCGAGACGCCGTGGCGCAGGACGACGGCACTCGCGGCGATGAGCCCGAAGAAGAACGCGTAGGTCGGGACGGGAAAGTCGGTGACTGCGACGTGCATCACGCCCGCCACCGTCGCGAGGGCGGTGAACACCCCCGCGAGGAGGACGGCGACGAACGGCGCGTCGAGTCGCAGGAGCGTCGCCGCGAGCGACGCCCGCCCCGGACGGGTGTGGACGCGCGAGAGGTCCCCGAGGAGTTCGGTGACCGCGTCGGGGTCGACGTTCGTGATGGCCGTCAGCAGGCGTTCGTAGACGCCCACGATGAGCGCGATGGTGCCGCCGGAGACGCCGGGGACGGCGTCGGCAGCGCCCATACACAGCCCCTTCAGGTAGACGACCAGCCAGGTGCGACCCGCGGTCGCCATCAGTCAGCCCTGATGGCGACCGGTTCGGGCGCGACGCTCGCCGTCGTGTTACCCGCGCCCTCGGGCGCGTCGGTGACCTGCTCCTGGAGGTCGACGGTGACGACGGTGTCGTCCTCACCGAGCACCTGCGCCTCGGTGACGTTCGCGGTAGCGACGGCCTGCGTCGTGATGAGCGTCGACTCGTTCGTCTCCTGGGGCGTCGTGAACCGGTACGGACCGGTCGCGCGGACGGAGACGTTGGTGTGACCGTTCTCGGGACCGAAGTTCTCGTAGCCCGTCGTGGAGTACGGGAGCGTCATCGTGAACTCCCCGTTCTCGTTCGCGGTCGCCCGCTGGACGTAGGTGAACGTCGTGTTCGTCGTCGGGATACGCATCTCGACGGTGGCCGTCACGTTCTGGCCGGCGGGCGCGGTGCCCTGGACCTCCGCGCCCTCGACCCGTTCGAACACCTTCGTCCACGAGTAGCCCTGCTGATTGCCGGTCTCGGGGCTGGCGTAGACGAGCCGGTAGTGCTGGAGTGCCGGGATCTCCTCCGTCGGGAAGCCGGGGAAGCCACCCACCTGCGAGGAGGGGTCCTGCCGGGTGTACTCGCGTGCGGCGGTCATGTTCGGGAACCGCTTGATGAGCTGGCCGTCCTCCGGCACGAAGCTGAACGTCCGCGTCGAGCCGTCGCGGAGCTCTACCGGCTGTTCACGCCAGTCGAAGACGAACACCGACCCGGGGACCTGCTGTGGCGAGGCGGCGCTGCCGTGGAACTGGTAAAGCCGGACGCGGAGGCTCTGATACGACCGTGGCGTGTGGAGCGTCGCCTGCCGCTGGAACTCCTCGTTGTAGATTGTCCTGGAGATGTCACCGCTGGAGAGGTTGTAGTCCTGCTCCCACGTCGCGGGCGCGGAGAACTTCCGCGTACCCGCCACGCCGAGCTGGTAGTCGATGATGACGTACGGCGTGCCGGCACCCTCGTTCGGGAGGTTCTCGAACGCCTGTTGCTCGCTCGGCGCGAGCAGCACGTCCGCGGCGTCACGCGCGCCCTGCTGGAACGGGTTCGCGGTCGGGACGCGATGGCCGATGGTGGTGATCCAGTGGCCGTAGTCCCACCACGCGAGGGTGCCGTACTCGCCGGACTGATACTCGTAGTCCTCGGTCTTCTGGAACGGCCCGTAGTAATCCATCGACTGCTCGTCACCGGTGTCGTAGGCACCCAGCGCCGGCGTCGACTCGTTCATCCAGTGGAGCGTGGAGTCCCACTGCTGGACCGACCCGGGACCGGAGCGGGAGTTCTGCATCACCGCACCGGAGGCGGCGAGCGGGGCGGTGATGAGCAGGAAGACGGCCGCGATAGCCATCACCTGATAGCCCGCAATATCGGTCACGTCGTCGAGGTCGTCGAGGTCGACGAGGGTGACGACCCACGAGACGAAGACGGCGTTGAGCGCCGCGACCGGAAGGGCGAGATAGTAGTCGAACCGCCGCTGGGTGAACGTCGCCAGCGTGAGAAACACCATGAGGACGATGAGGAACAGCGCCTCCCCCTGCTGGTCGTCGTGGGTGACGTAGCGGTAGAGCGCCACGCCGAAGCCGATGAGCGCGGTGAGATACGCCAGCCCGTACGACTGGAAGAGGAACGTCCCCGCGTTGCGAAGCGGGACGGGCGTCGCCTCGGCGACGGTGAGCGCCCGTTGGTTCGCCGAGAGCCCGAAGACACGCGTCACCTGCCGGACGATGAAGGCGAACACGTCCGGCGTGGCGACGGCGACGACGGCCGTCAGGAGGAGCCCCGCACCGACGATACCGGCGGGGAGGTACGTCTCGGGGAGGTCACGCTCCTCCAGCGCACGGGCACCGAGGACGATGGTACCCATCCCGAGCGCCGCGACGAGCGCGAGCAACGGATGAATGGGCGAGAACGAGGTCGCCGACAGCTCCATCGTGTCCAGCTGCACGAGCGTGAGCAGGAACACCGTGAGGAACGTGACGATGGCGGGGAGCCCGAGGAAGTCTGGGCTCCGGCCTCGCATGTAGCCGACGAGCGTCCCGACGCCGTAGAAGACGGCGAGGATGCCGACCACGAAGATGCCGGGCGGCCAGACCCACGTGTACAGCGAGATGGCGACGCCGGCGAGCACGGCGTAGCTGAGCGGGCGACGGAGGGCATCGAACTCGCGGGCGATGGCGAGTTCGAGGACGGGTTTCTCCTCCTGTGCGACCCGCACGGAGGCGAGCACCGCGACGATGGCGACGGCCATGAAGAACGCCTCCGCGATGTGGTGGTCGGAGAAGCCGACGACCGAGCGGAAGAGGAACCCACCGGGTGTCAGCGCGAGGAGGGTCACGGCAACGAGGCCGCCGAGGCGACCGCCGAAGTGCCGGCCGATGTAGAACATCGGAATCGCGGTGAGCGCGCCGAAGACGACCGGTGTGAAAAGCAGCGTCATCGCGATCTCGTGCTGGGAGGGCGAGCCGAGGCCGACGACGAGCGCGGCCGTTGCGACGAGCTGGTCGTAGAGTGTCCCGAACTGACCGAGTTCGGTGCCGTACGGGAAGTACGACCACGGGTCGAAGTAGATGGTGGAGGGCCAGTTGCGGACGGTGTAGGAGACGGCCCGGTAGTGGTACCACGCGTCGTTCCCGGAGAACAGGACAGTCCCGTTCTCGGTGACGAAGTTCTGCCAGTCACGGGCCCGCACCCACAGCATGAAGGCGATGAGCGCCGCGAGTACGGGGACGTGATAGTACGACCGGAACTGATCGAGGACGGAGACACCCTCGGATTCCGACCGCTCGGAGCGCTTGCTCATTGCGGTTGAGTCCACGCAAAACGCGCATAAGCCTTGTCATATATGAATGGATTCGGGACGGGACGGCCCCTCATCGAGGGCGAGCCCGGACCGAAAAACGCCTAACCACGGCGCTCGCCACCTCGGGCATGCGCGTCTCCGTCGTCCTCTGTGAGCACACCCTCGACCGCTACGCCGACCTGCGCGAGGCGGCCGAGTCGGTGTTCGCCCAGAGCTACGACGACGTGGAGCTGGTGCTCGTCTCCGACGGGAACGAGGCGGTCTACCGGAAGATGGTCGACGACTGGGGTGACC
Source organism: Natronomonas sp. EA1 (assembly GCF_051195035.1). Lineage (NCBI taxonomy): Archaea > Methanobacteriati > Methanobacteriota > Halobacteria > Halobacteriales > Natronomonadaceae > Natronomonas > Natronomonas sp. EA1. The sequence goes on along the minus strand of NZ_JBNTJV010000001.1, from coordinate 337,916 downwards.
GCGACGACACGGTGATCCACTGCAACGACGAGAACGTCGGCCTCCTCCGCTCGCGGAACACCGGCGCCGAGCTCGCCTCGGGCGAACTCGTCGCCTTTCTGGACGACGACGCCGTCGCCGACCCCGAATGGCTCGAACGACTCGTCGACGCCTACGAGCGCCACGACGTGCCCGCCGTCGGTGGCCCGATGACCCCCGCGTGGGTCGCCGGCAAGCCCGAGTTCCTCCCCGCGGAGTTCTACTGGCTCGTCGGCGTCACGCACAAGGGGTTCGCCGAAGGAGAAGGAGAGGTCCGCAACACCTTCGGCTCCAACATCGCCTTCGAGCGCGCGGTGTTCCTCGACCTGGGAGGCTTCCAGGAGAACATCGGCGGTCGGCAGGGGGATAAGAACCTCCAGGGCGGCGAGACGGAGCTCTGTGCCCGGATGAAAACGCGGTACGGACACGGCGTCTACTTCGTTCCCGACGCCGAGGTGGCCCACAAGGTGTTCGACTACCGAACAGATCCGCGGTGGCTCTGCAACCGGGCGTTCTGGCAGGGCTACTCCAAGCGCGGGATGGAGAAGTTCGTTCCTGGGTCGGGGGGCGAGGAGGGCGACTTCCTCGGGAAGCTGCTCTTCTCGTTCGTTCCGGAACGCCTGGCGGGGCTCGTGCGCTCGCCCTCGCTCGCCCGCGCAGAGCAGTTGGTCTTTCTCCTTCTGCTCACGGGACTCGTCGGACTCGGGTATCTCTACGGCGTCGTGAAGTGGCGCTAAGTAGCAAGCTTATAGCTCACCGGCCGATACGGACCGACAATGCAACCGAACGTCCTCCTCGTCGTGCTCGACACCGCACGGGCTCGCAATCTGAGCCTCTACGGGCACGCGAACCGGACGACGCCCTTCCTCGATTCCTTCGCCGACGAGGCGACCGTCTTCGAGCAGGCCCGCGCCCCCGCCTCGCGGAGCCTCGATAGCCACGTCAGCATCCTCACGGGACTCGGCGTAGAGGAACACGCAGTCACCAAATCGGGGCGGAAGCTCGCGCCCGGCAACACCGTCTTCGAGTGGCTCGCCGACCAGGGCTACCGGACCGGGGTCTTCTCCGAGAACAACTGGCTCACCGACGTCGACGCGGGCATCAAGGACGCCTTCCAGCACGTACAGGGCCCCCGGAACGTCCCCTTTCCGGAGGCGATGGACCCCACCTCCTTCGTCGTCGAACACGGACAGGGCCAGTACGCCGAGTTCGTGAAGGCCGCGCTCGCGTCCGACGCCCCCGCGAAGGCGCTGTGGAACGGCGTGCACACCAAGCTCGCCTCCGATTACCCCAATCTCGTTCCGACCCGCACGAGTACCCCCGGTGGCGTCTATCTCGACTCGCTGCTCGGCTGGCTCGACTCGGGGGAAGGGCCGTGGGCGGCCTGTCTGAACCTGATGGACTGTCACCACCCCTACGAGCCCGAACCCGAATACGACGAGTGGGGCGGGAAGCGCGCCCGTTCGCTCCAGCACGACATCGAGGACGTGAAGTGGGCGTTCAACGGTGGCCGGCGTCCGTGGTGGCAGCGGAAGGCGCTGGAGGGGCTCTACGACGGGACGATTCGTCAACTCGATTCGATACTCGAACGCCTCGTCTCGGAACTGAAATCGAGAGGCGAGTACGACGACACTCTCGTCGTCGTCACCAGCGACCACGGTGAGGGGTTCGGCGAGCCCTCGGAACTCCGTCCGAACACCCGCGTCGCCTCCCACAGCGACGGCTTCCACGAGGTGCTCCTCCATGTCCCGCTGGTCGTCAAGGCCCCCGGTCAAGACGAGGGGAAGCGCGTCTCGGAGGTGGCCGCCGTCGCCGGCTTCCCGGACGCCGTGGACTGCGTACTCGACGGCAAGGACCCCGCAGAGGGGTTCCAGCGTGACCGGGTGCTCGTCTCGGTGCCGGGACTCGACGACCCCGTTCAAGAGCGAGCCAGCGCCTACGTCGACGACCTCTCGCCGTTCACCGGGTTCGCCCGCGTCGTCTACGAGAACGCCGATATCGGGGTGACAAAGCACGTCGTCTGGGAGTGGGCCGAGGGGACGGAGACCGCGACGTTCCACGTTCCCGACGCACACAACGCCTATCGCATCGAGGACGAGGCCGACGCCGTCGTCTCGGACGCCTTCGCGCCCATCGAGGACGTCGAGGTCCGCGCGGAGGGTCGCCGCGTCGAGGAGATGAGCGAGGAATCACGCCAGCGGCTCGAAGACCTCGGATACGTCTGAGTCGGCTATTCCGCGTAGCCCAGGTCCCGAAGGCGCTCTCTCGTCGCCTCGTCCACCTCATCCTCCTCCGCATCCGTATCGTCCTCGTCGTCCTCACGCACACCCACGGGCGCGTCCGCCCGTATCCGCTTGCGCGTCCCGTCGTCGTGGACGAGCCACGGCACGTCGATGAGCGCGGGAATCAGGATGCCGAGCGGATGGCCGTAGACCCGGACGGGGAAGGGTTTCGCCCACTCGCCGAGTGCGTTCCCGTGGTCGGCGGTGACCGCGGTCCGACCCGGTAACTCGGAGAGGAGCGTCTCCACCGTCGGGAAGACCCGTTCGAGGTTGCTCCGGTACGCCTCCCAGACCTGTTCTTTCGAGACCTCGCCCGCGCCGAGCATCTCGAACGGCGTCCGATTGCGCTCGCGTGCGTCCGTTTTCTCCTCGCCGAGCGCCCGTTTCCGGAGGTTCCCGATGCCACGGTCACCCAGTCGAACTTCGCCGACGAAGGGGACGTGCGGCTGATTGAAGTGGACCAGGAGGCGTTTGTCAGGGTGTCGCTCGTTCGCGTCGCGGGCGGCTTCGAGCATCGCCTCGGGCAGCACCGTGCGCTCCTCGTCGTCCCAGCCGTCCTTCCAGACGGGGACCACCTCGTGGAAGGTGTCCTCGGGGAGGTTCGTGTTCACGTAGGGGTTCGCCGTGACGTAGACGATGTCGTGGAACTGCGCTCCCTCGAAGTTCTCCCGGAGGTAGCCGGGGGTACCCGACTCCGCGGACTTCCGAAGCGAGAGTTCGCCCGGGAGCGGGTGGTCCGCCAGCACCTCCGCGAAGAGGTCGTACCGGCAGGCGTCGAGCAGCAGGAGGTTGTCCCAGTCCTCGTCGACCACGCGGGAGCGCTCGGGCGGGAAGGCGTCGTAGTACCGGGAGACGACGTGGGTGAGAAAGCGTTTCCGCCACCACTGGGCGTCGCTTCCGTGTTCCCGAATCTCGCGCAGCGCGTAGCCGACCTTCATCGGTCGAGTCGTGACGCGCCCGGCGCAATACGCTTTCGGGAGCGGATGGAACGACAGACGGACATCCGGAGGGCATATGTCTCCTCCTCCGGTAACTGGAGCAATGCGAGTACTCGTTACCGGTGGTGCCGGCTACGTCGGCAGCTACGTGGTCGAGGAGCTGTTGGCGAACGACCACGAGGTTCGCGTCCTCGACTCCTTTCTCTTCGGTGACGCGGCGCTCGACCCCCTGCGGGACGACCCGAACCTCGACGTTCAGGACGGGGATATCCGCCACATCGAGGACCTCTCGTACGCCCTCGAGGGGATGGACGCGGTCATCCACCTCGCGGGTATCGTCGGCGACCCGGCCTGCTCCGTGAACGAGCAGGCCACCCAGTCGGTCAACATCGAGGCGACGAAGGCGCTTGTCGAGGTGTGCAAGCTCCACGACATCGAACGGCTCGTCTTCGCCTCCACCTGCTCGGTGTACGGCGCGTCGACGCTCCCCGAACTCAACGAGGGGTCGAAACTGAATCCGCTCTCGCTGTACGCGGAATCGAAGATCGACTCCGAGGACATCATTCTCCACGAGACGCACGACCGCTTCACCGAGCCGAACGAGGTGACGCCCACGATCCTTCGACTCGGCACCCTGTTCGGCTACTCCCGCCGCATGCGGTTCGACCTCGTCGTGAACATCCTCACGGCGAAGGCGCTCCTCGAAGGCGAGATACCCATCTACGGCGGTGACCAGTACCGGCCGCTCCTCCACGTCCACGACGCGGCCCGCGCGTTCGTCGAGGTGGTGGAGGCCCCGCTCGCAGACGTGGGGCGGGAGGTGTTCAACGTCGGCTCGAACGAGCGGAACCACCGCATCGAGGACGTGGGGCGAATCGTCCAGGACTGCATCCCCGACGCCGAGTTGCGGTTCGAACCCCACGACGAGGAGAACCGCGATTACAGCGTCGATTTCTCGAAAATCGAGCACGTCGTCGGCTGGGAGGCGAAGAAGGACATCGCGGACGCGGTCGAGGAGATCCGCGAGTGGATGCGCACGGAGGATATCACCGACTACGACGCCGACCGGTTCCGCAACTCCACCTACGAGTATCTCTAATCGAGACCGCTAATCAGAAGATTAACGCCCGGCGTGGGCGTCGTGCCGACAATGCGGACCGCCCTGCTCGTCTCGAACGTCCGTCTCTCGGAGGTCGGGGGTCGAGCGGAGAAGTTCCGGAGCCACGAGCGCCTCTTCGCGGAGCACGGCTGGAACCTCGAGGTCGCGTACGTGCCGGAACCCGACGCGGCGTTCCCCCTGCATCTCGCCCGGGCGTTCCGGAAAGCGCGACAGACGGACCCCGATGTCGTCATCGCCGTCTCCAACCCCTTCCACCTCCAGTTCGTCGGCTGGGCGCTCGCCCGGGCGACGGGGGCGAAGTGGGTCGCCGAACTCCGTGACCCAATCCTCAACAATCCCGACCGGGAGCCGGGGGCGCTCGTCACGAGGCTGGCGGCCGTCGCCGAGCGGTTCACCCTCCGACACGCCGACGCCGTCGTCTGGTTCGACGGCATCCAGATTCCGGACGACTACTTCGACCGGGAGTACCCCGACCACGCGGGGAAGATGACCAAACTCCCCTACATCGGCTACGACGAACCGGCCTTCGATATCGAGCCACGCGAGTTCGACGAGTGGACGCTGAGCTACGCGGGGGCGTTCTACGAGGGGTGGATCGAGCCGTACGCCGTCATCGAGGGGGTCGCCGAGTACGCCGACCGAACCGGGGACCGCGCGTTCCGGGTCCGGTTCTACGGCGACTGGAGCGACGACTACCAGCAGGCGGTCGAGGACCACGGCGTCGGCGATATCGTCTCCGCGCACGGCTACGTCCCCCACGACGAGGTGGTACCCATCATCGCGGGCTCCGATGCCGTGCTCTACGTCGGCGGCTCGGACCCCCGCAACGCCCGGAACCTCTCCACGAAGCTCTACGACTACATCGGCGCGCGGGTCCCGATACTCGCCGTCTGTGACCCCGAATTCCGGGTCGCGGAGTTCGTCCGCGAGTACGGGCTCGGGGTCGTCGCCGAGGAGCGTCCCGACGCGGTCGCGGACGCGCTCGCTCGCCTGCGCGAGGGCTACGAGTACGAGCCGGACGACCGGGCGCTCGGGTTCACCCGTGCGCGGGCCATCGACGCCTACGCCGACGTGCTCGACGGGCTCCTCGGGGAGGGGTCACGATGAGCTCCGGCGCGGGCAAGACCTCCATTCAGCTCTTCGTCATCCACCTCGTCGCCCGCGTCGTCGGCTTTCTCGGCCTCGCGGCGTTCACGAAGCTCCTCCCCCAGGACCAGCTCGGGGTCTACTTCCTCTTCTATCTCGTCGTGCAGGTGGCCGCGCTGTTCTCCTCGTTCGGGATGGGGCAGGCGCTGGTTCGGCGCATCAGCGAGGGGAAGCGAGCGGACGCCATCCTCTCGGCGGCGCTGGCGCTCGTCGCCCTCGTCGGTGGCGGCCTCGCCCTCGCCTTCTACCTCCTTCGCGACCCCATCGGGAGCTACGTCGGTGCTGAGGTCCCCCTCCTCTTGACGCTCGCGTCGGTCTCGTGGCTCCTCGCAGACATCCTCATGAGCGCCCTCCGCGGCGAGGACAAGATCCTCCTCGCCGGCGGGCTCCAGCTCTTCCAGGACGTCGTCCGGGTCGGTGCGGGGGTGGGCTTCCTGCTGCTCGGTACGGGGCCAGAAGGGCTGATGTACGGCGTCATCGCTGGCTTCGTCGCCACCGTGGCCGTCGCGGGCGTGGCGACCGAGCGCTCGCTCGCCCGACCCGTGCGCGAGGACTTCTCCCGGCTCTTCTCGATTTCGCGGTACACGATGTTCTTCGGCCCGACGAACTTCGTCTACTTCTGGCTGGACACGTTCATGATCGGGCTCATCCTCACGCGGGGGGACGTGTCCGCCTACGAGGTGGCGTGGCAGACCACGCGCGTGCTCATCATCGCCACGTCCGCCATCAATCAGACGCTGTTCCCGAAGGTCTCCCAGTGGGCGAGTTCCGGCCGGCTCGACGAGGTGGAGCGGGTGATCCCCGGAGCCATCATCTTCACGCTGTTCTTTCCCCTTCCCGGATTGGTCGGGCTCACGCTGCTGGGGGAGGAGATTCTGGGGCTCGTCTACCAGCCCGCGTACGCCGTCGCGGCCATCCCGATGGCCATTCTCGCGGGCTACATGGTCGTGGAGGCGCTCCAGCGGGTGGCCAACGGGGTTCTGACGGGGATGGACCGGGCGGACATCCCGTTCCGCGCCCGGCTCGTCGGTGTCACCCTCGCCGTCGTGTTGAACGTCACCCTGATTCCCCGGTACGGGCTGGTGGGGGCCGCGGTCGCCACCCTCACCGCGAAGTTCGTCGACACCGTGATGCAGTGGTACGGCATCGGCGACCTCCTGACGGTGCGGCTCCCGAAGCGCGCGCTCTCCTGGGAGGTCGTCAGCGCCGGCGTGATGGGAGCTGTCGTGGTCGGCATCACGCGCGTGCTCGCCGTCGACTCCCTGCTCCCGCTGTTTTTCGCGGTGGGAGTGGGGGCCGCCGTCTACGGGCTGACCGTGCTCTACGACGACGACATCCGGCAGGTCGTCCGGCAGTACGTCCCCGTGTGAGTCCCCGGACGCTCCCGCAGGGGTCAAATAGCCACCGTCCGAGAGGCCGATAATGAGCAACGTCGTCCTCGTCACGGTGGATTCGCTGCGCGCGGACCACCTCGCCGGCTACGGTTACCATCGCGAGACGGCCCCGTTCGTCGAAACCCTGGCCGACCGCGGCGTCTCTTTCGACGCCTACGCCAACGCGAACGCCACCCGCGCCTCCTTCCCGAGCATCATCACCTCCAGCTACCCGCTCGAACACGGCGGCTTCGACTATCTCTCCGACAGCCGCGTCACCGTCGGTGAGGCCCTGCCGGACCACCACACCGCGGCGTTCCACTCCAATCTCTGGCTCTCGCGCGATTACAACTACGACAGGGGGTTCGACACGTTCTACGACTCCAAATCCGAGCCCTCCCCGCTCGCCCGCCTGCGGACGTGGCTGAAACTGAACCTGAATCAGGACGGGCTGGTCTACCGCACGCTCCAGACGCTCTACGACACCACGGAGGAGAAGGCCGGGATGGACATCGGGCAGACGTACAAGGACGCGGCGGTCATCACCGACCGGGCTATCGAGTGGCTCGAATCGAGTGTCGAAGCGGGCAACGAGAGCTTCCTCTGGGTCCACTACATGGACGTGCACCACCCGTACGTCCCCCGACCCGAGGCCCTCTCGGAACTCGGTATCGACCTCGCTATCTCCGAGAACGAGGCGATCAAGCTCCGCCGGAAGATGCTGGAGACCCCCGAGGCGGTCACCGACGACGAGGTACAGACCCTCGTCGACCTCTACGACGGGGAGATTCGCTACATGGACCACCACATCCGTCGGCTCTGCGAGGCCGTCGAGGACGCGTGGGGACTGAACGACACCGCCGTCGTCTTCACCGCGGACCACGGCGAGGAGTTCAAGGAACACGGGAAGTTCTCGCACAACGATTCGATGTACGACGAGGTCATCCACGTCCCGTTCATCGTGGAGGGCGCGGACCGCGTGGGCGTGAGCGACATCTCGGGGCGACAGGCTGAACAGGTGGAACTCCTCGACACCGCGCCCACGATCTGTCACCTCGCGGGCGTCGATGCCCCCGAGGCGTACCGGGGGCGGTCGGTGCTCGACCGGGCGGGGACGGGCGAACACGCCCGCGTGTTCAGCGAGACGACGAGCGGTGACGACGCGAAGGTCGCGCTCCGCACGCACGAGCACAAGTACATCTGGGACCGCCCCTCTGATGAGCGGGAACTCTACGACCTCGCCGCGGACCCCGGCGAGACGGAGAACATCGTCGGTGAGGAGCCCACAGAGGAGCTCCACGACGAGGTGGCGGCGCATCTCGCCGAGATCCGCGAGACGAACGAGGAGCTCCCCGAGGTCGGGATGGACGTGGAGACGGAACAGCGACTGCGAAACCTCGGCTATCTGGACTGAACGCTCTCGTGGGTCCAGACGAGATCGAAGTAACGCTTGAACCCGGCGACGAAGCTCCCGTTCTCGGTCAGGGCGGCCTGCCGCATGTGGTTGGGGACGTCCGGCTCCTCGACGAGGAAGATCGCCTCCCCGTCGGTGTAATCCTCGCTCGGGTCGGCGAAGGTGCCGCGCCACGGTGAGGTGCCCGTGGCGAACCGGAGTTCGACTTCGGGGTGGTCCGTCTCCAGCCGGGTGAGGATCTCCCGTTGAATCCGGCGTTCGGTGTCGTCGAGCAGGTTCGGGTGGTAGAACAGCACCCTGACATGAACCCCGCGGTCGAGCGCGTCCGCGAGCGCGGGCTCGACAGCCTCCAGGTACTCCAGGCTCTTCGTGATGACGTAGACCGCCTCCTCGGCCTCGTGGTAGAGCCGTCGGGTCTCGGCCTCCGAGGGGTCGCCCACGTCGACGACGTGGAACAGCTCCTCCGCGGGCCGCGCGTCGCCCGTCGCCGACTCGTACCGGGGCTGGAACTCCGCGAGGAACCCCTCGCGTTCCTCTTCCAGCTCCTGGGTGAACGATTCGAACGCCTGCCGGCGGTTCTCCTTCGCCCGGTCGAGGATCTCCTCGGGAGATTTGGGGACGTACTCCTTCGGCCGGCCGGGGATGACCTCGAGATAGCCCTGGTCCGCAAGCGAGTCGAGGACCCCGTAGATACGGGCCTTCGGGATTCCGGTCGCCTCGGCGAGATTCGGGGCCGTCGTGCGCCCGAGCGCCAGCAATTCGGCGAGCGCCGTCGCCTCGTACTCGGTGAGCCCGAGCGTCTCGAACAGCCGCGCGTCGCTCATGGACGGGAAGTGACCCGGCGGCGTAGTAAACGCGCCGATATACCCACAAGGTTCATTACATCTGGCGCAGTTGAGTTACTCAGCAACTGAGTAACTATGAGTAAGCACGACACCCGCGACGACGCACACCTGCAGGTCGAAGACGGCTGCGGCTGTACGGAGATCTGGGAGCACCTCTCCGAGCAGCGCGAAAGGGCGGCCGAACCGCAGACCGACGACTGAGATCGAAGGGACGGAGACAGCAGCTTTTTCGCGCCCCGTCTCGCAGGGGGCGGTAATGGACCACGACGACGTCTGCGTCCTCCTCCCGACGCTGAACGAGGCCGAGACCATCGGTGACGTCATCGACGGCTTCCGCGCGGAGGGGTTCGACCACTTCCTCGTCGTGGACGGGCACTCGACCGACGCGACTCGAGAGATCGCCGCGGACCACGGCGCTCGTGTCATCGAGCAGTCCGGCAAGGGGAAGGGACAGGCCGTCCGCGAGGGCGTCCGCCACGTCGAGCGGGAGGTCGTCCTCATGGCCGACGGCGACGGCACCTACCGGCCCGAGGACGCCACGGCGATGCTCGAACCCATCTTCGCCGGGCGCGCGAACCACGTCATCGGTGACCGCTTCGCCGACATGGAGGAGGGAGCGATGACGAAGCTGAACGGCGTCGGCAACCGCCTCATCAACCGGGCGTTCGCGCTCATCCACGGCCGCAATCTACGGGATATCCTCTCGGGCTACCGCGCGTTCACGGTCGAGTCGTTCGAGCGGTACACCCTCTCGGCGGACGGGTTCGGCATCGAGACGGAACTGGCCGTGGAGTGCGTCCGGCACAACACCCCGACCGAAGTCGTCGACATCACCTATCTCGCTCGCCCGGGTGGCTCGGAGACGAACCTCAATCCCCTCACCGACGGCGGGCGAATCATCCTCACGCTCTACCGGCTGGCGAAGACGAACAATCCCCTCTTCTACTTCGGGAGCGTCGGCGCCGTCGGCATCGTCATCGGCCTCGGTTTCGGGGCGTACGTCCTCTACGACTACCTCGCGCGCGGGATCAGCCACGAGGCGATGGCCGTCGTCGGGACGTTCTCGATCCTCCTCGGTGTTCAGCTCGTGATGTTCGGCTTCCTCTCGGAGATCATCGTCGCCATCAACCGCGAGCAGCGTCGGGAGATCGAGTCACTCTCGAAGACGGTGGAGGAGGCGCTGGAGGCCACCGGGGACCCGGACGAGGGGACGCGGGAGGACTAGAAGGGAAGCAGCGACCGGAGCGTGCCGAACAGCCCGGCGCCGCCGCGGCTCCGGAGGCGGTCGAAGACGGGGTACAGCGCGTTCTGGAGGTCACGGCGGCTCTCGAACCGGTTGCGGTTCGCCTCCTCGATCGCCTCCGAGAGCCGGACGCTGCTCCCGCTGGCGTCGTAGGGGATCACCGGATCGCCGAGGTCGTCGATGAGCCGCTCGGCCGTGACGGGGAACTCGACGCCGTCGAGATACGGGTCGAGTGCCGCGATACCGAAGGTGATCGCGTCCGGTTCCTCGGTCGCTCCCTGCGGTGGCGGGCGTGCTGCCATCACGCTGTCCTTGGGGAGAGGACAGGAAAAACCCCCGGTCGAGAACGCCGAGCGCGGTCAGAAGGTGGTGAGCTCGCCGGCGATGACGCGCTCGGTGATGTCGGTGACGTTCGCGAGTTCGCGGTCGATGATCGCCTCCACGTCGTCCTCGATGTCGGAGACGGAGACCCCCTCATCCGTGACGAGCGCGGCGTCGGCGACGTGCGGCTGGTCGATGGGCATCCCGATCTGGGAGAGCAGACGGATGCGGATCTCGCGGATGCCGTCGACCTCCTCGACGACGCGGGTGGCGATCTCGGTCGAGAGCAGGTTGTAGATCTTCCCGATGTGGTTGACGGGGTTCTTCCCGGAGGTGGCCTCCATCGACATCGAGCGGTTGGGCGTGATGAGACCGTTCGCGCGATTACCCCGACCCACGGAGCCGTCGTCACCCTGCTCCGCGGAGGTGCCGGTCGTGGTGAGGTAGATGGAGCCCTCGTCGAGGTCGTCGGCCGTGTTGACGTGGACCGTGACGTTGCGGTCGGTGTACTCCGAGGCGAGGCCGGTGACGAACGAGCGCACGTCGCGGACGGCCTCCGCGTAGGCGTCGATGTCCGGGGTGTGGCGGTCGACCATCGCGACGGCGACGGTCACGTCGATCTCGTCACCCTCGCGTTTCCCCATCACCTTCACGTCGGGGCCGACGATGGGGTTCTCCTCGGCGTAGGAACCGACGAGTTCGCGCTCGACGTTGAGGACGATCTCCTCCGTCTCCGTCAGGGGAGCGTGGCCGACGCCGAACGAGGTGTCGTTCGCCATCGGGACGGTCGCGCCGTCCTCGCCGAAGACCTCCTGCAGGTCGCCGGAGCCCTCCCCGAGCTTCACGTCGACGATGATGTCCGTCCCGAAGTCCAGTTCCGGGAAGTGCTCGGCGAAGTACTCGCGGGCCGCGCGGAGTGCGATGGTCTCCGCGGGAATCTTGGTGCCCTCGTACTCCTTCGTCGCGCGGCCGGTGATGAGCAGATAGATGGGTTCGATGACCTCGCCGCCGTCGAAGGCGGGCGCGGCCGTGCCGGCGACGAGCTGCGTCTCGTCGGTGTTGTAGTGGAGGACCTTGCCGACACGCTCGATGTAGGCGTTCGCGAGCGCCTGCGAGACGTGTTCGGCGATACCGTCACAGATAGAATCCGGGTGTCCGAGCCCCTTCCGCTCGACGATTTCGACCTCCTGATCTTCGACCGCTTGCCCGACCATGGGCTCGACGCGAATATTGCGACTGGTCATTACCAGACGTATCCAGCGGGCGGTTCTATAACTTACGGAAACCTTTCTGCAGCGTTGGATAACTGCGGTGCATGACCCCGCGCGCCGTCACTCGGTCCCCAGCAGGAGGCCGAGATAGGAGGTCCGGATCTGCGCGTCGGGGTCGAGGCCCAGCTCGCGCATGCGCTCGACCGCCCCCTCGCGGGCCGCCTCGACGTCGTCGTCCGGCACCTCGGTCTCGACCTCGACGAACTCCCCCAGACCGGCGACGGAGTCGAGCGTGACGGTGTACCCCTCCAGTTCGTAGAACGCCCGGTCCTTCTCGACGGTCGCGGCGGGCGCGAAGCCGAGCGACTCGAAGATCGCACGGGCCGTCTCCCCGTTCTCGACGGTCGTCTCGTGTTCCTCGCGGGATTTCGATTCTGCTTCCAGAAGGGGGCCCTTGTACGTGAGCTTCGTCACCGTCTCGCCCTCGACGGTCTCCCGTCTGATGCGAAGTGCCTCGTCCGTCTCCGCGAACTCGCGGTGGGGGGCGTCGTAGTAGGTGTCGACCTGGGTGGCGCGTTTCACCAGGTCGGCCCCCAGCTCCTCGAGTGTCGCCCGGACGGCGTCGTGGTCGGCCCGAACCTTCAGTTCGACCTCGTACATGGCCGAGGCGACGGATTCGCGGGGGAAAAACGGTCCGACACGCCACCGGGTCGAAACGTGATTGTTAAGGGTGCGACGAGTGACGTATCCGGTATGAGCGACGAAGCCGAAGAGGTCGAGGAGACCGAGGCAGCAGAAGAGGAGACCGAGCAGGTCGAAGAAGAGGCCGAGGGGCTCCAGGACGGGGACTTCATCCGTCTCGCCTACACCGCCCGCACCGTCGAGGACGGCCAGCTCGTCGACACGACCGACGAGGAGGTCGCCGAGGAGGAGGGTGTCGCGGACCAGGGCACCTTCGAGCCGCGCACCATCGTGCTCGGTGCCGGCCACCTCTTCGAGGGCGTCGAGGAGGAGATCATCGGCAAGGAAGTCGGCGCCTCCGGCTCCGTCACCATCTCCGCCGAGGAGGCCTTCGGTGAGCACGACGAGTCGCAGGTCCGCACCGTCGCGGCCGACAAGATCCCCGAGGACTCCCGCTACCCCGGTGCGCAGGTGAACATCGACGGCGAGCAGGGCTACCTCGAGACCATCATCGGCGGCCGCGCCCGCGTCGACTTCAACCACCCGCTGGCCGGCAAGGCCATCGAGTACGAGTTCGAGGTCTTAGAGGAGGTCACGGACCAGCTCGAGAAGGCGCGCGGCCTGCTCGGGATGTTCCTCGATATGGACCTCGAGATGCACCTCGAGACCGACGAGGTCGAGGAGGAGACCGTCGTCGAGCCCGAGGACGAAGAGGGCGAGCCCACGACGGAGACCGAGATCGTCGAGAAGCGCACCCTCTACGTCGAGGCGACGCCGCAGCTCTCGATGAACCAGCAGTGGATGTTCCAGAAGTCCCAGATCGCACAGGAGCTCATCGACAAGACGGGGATCGACCGCGTCATCGTCCAGGAGGTCCTCGACGGCATGGGCGGCATGCCCGGCATGATGGGCGGTATGGGCGGCATGGGCGGTGCCGGTGCCGAGGACGCCGACATCGAGGCCGCACTCGAGGAGGCCGACATCGACGCCGACGAGATCGTCGACGAGATCGAGGAGTAATCCGACCCACGCTTCTTTCGTTTATCGACCGGCGAGCGGTAGCCGGCGTAGGGAACGGAGGCGGTGAGCAGTTACGCGATGTCGCGGGAGGTGTCGATGGCCACGGAGTCGGACAGCTCCAGTTTGATGATGTCGCGGAGCGCGCTCCCGCCGCGGAACTTGGGGACGGCGAGCCGGTTCTCGATGCGGTCGCCGTTCACCTGCGTGTCGAGCTCGAAGACGATGTCCGCCATGTGGAGCGTCGTATCTCGCATCGGCGGGATGTCGTAGCCGTCGAGCCCGTGGAGGATGGCGAGCGAGCCCGTGTTGTAGATGTGGTTCTGCAGTTCGTTGAGGAAGTTCCGGTAGCGCGGCGGCTCCTGGCGTTCGAGGATGTCGATGGGGTCGATGATGAGGTTCGAGGCGTCGGGGAGCGCGCTCACCAGCCGGGCGGCGTTGTCGAGCGGGGCCTCACCGGCCACGTCACGGACGGTCGGGTCGCCGGTCCGGGCACGCGCCTGCGAGATGGAGGCGGAGACGGCATCGCCCGACCGGTCGAGCGAGAGATACAGCGTCCCACGCGTCGCCGTGAGCTCGTAGAGGAACAACTCGGCCTGGCTGGCCGGGCTCGCCGTGAGCGCGACCAGGCTGCCCGCTGGAATCCCTCCTTCGAGCTTGCGGTCGAGAACGTCGATGCCCGTCCGGAGCCGGTCCGCCATATACCAGTATCGTAACACGGGGTCGGGAATAAGGGTTCTGTCCACCGGATTACACGAACCGCGGGAGGAGACGGGCGATCCGCGGCGCGGCATCCGGGGTCGGCAGGTGGCAAACCCGGTCACAGCCGAGGAGCGTCCCGGCGTCCGGAGCCTGGCGTGGGCCGGTCACCGCGACGGCGACCGGTGGGCAGTCGAGGGCGCGGGCCATCGCCGCGGTCTTCGCGGTGTCGGCGAGCGCCTGTGGCGTGGCCGTGGTGACGAGCAGCGCCCGGTCGGCCACGCGGAGGGGGAGTGCGGCATCGCGGCCCGCGCCGGCCGGGCAGTCGACGATGCTCCCGGATGGGAGCCCCCGCAGCGCCGCCTCGATGGTGTCGGAGGGGGTGTTGGGTTCGAGCGGGACGACCAGTGCCCCGTCGCTCTCCCCCGCGCACGCCGCGAGCGAGCGGCCGCGAGCGAGCGCCCCCACCCCCGGTTGCTCGCCGACGCCAGCGAGCCGACCCAGATCCGGGCAGTCGCGGTCACAGTCCACGACGAGGGCGTTGCGGGCACGGGCGAGCGCGAGCGCGGTGGTCGTCTTCCCCACCCCGCCTTTCCCGCCGGCGATAGCGAGCATGCCGGGGCTTGTCCCGGCATGGTATATGAATTTCGAGGCGTGAGCCAGCTGAGATGTTTAAACCGATAGAGAGCCAGTGTAGGTCATGACCCTCAGTCAGACAGTCAGGTCCAGAGCCACCCGTGCCATCGCCGCGGGCGGGCTTGCGGTCATCGGGGCCATCCTCGCGGTCCCGAACGTCCTCACCCTCGTCCGGGGTGAGACGGCGCTCGGGATGGGCATCGCGGCCATCGGCCTGCTGCTCGCGCTCGTCGTCGGAGGCGCGAGCGTCGTCCTCTATCGCACGGACATCACGACCCCGCACGTGGCGCGCATCACCGGCTGGAACGTCCTCGGCTTCGTCGTCCTCGGGACCGTGATGCTGCTCTCGCGGGCGTATCTCCAGTTCACGCCCCCCCTGTTCGTCGTCACGACGATCCTCGGTGTGAGCGCGTTCGCCCACCTCGTCATCGGAGTGAACGACGTGCGACGCATCCGCGCGACCGCGCTGGCTCGCGAACGCGAGAAGCTGGCGGTGGTCAATCGCCTGCTCCGGCACAACCTCGCACACGACGCCCAGCTGCTGTACGGCTACGCGGAGCTGGCCGAGAACGACCTCGTCGAGAGGCGAGTCATCGAGGTGGCCGACCGGCTGGCCGACCTCGACGACAAAGCCGACGGGATACAGGCCCTCCTGGACCGCGAGGACACGGACCGGACGACCATCGACCTCGCAGCGGCCGTCCGGGAGGTCGTGGCCACGTTCGAGGAGGACCACCCCGAAGTCACCTTCGAGATCGAGTGTCCCGAGACGCTCGTCGTCCAGGGCGACGGGTATCTCGTCGACTCCGTCACGGAACTCGTCGAGAACGCCGTCGAGCACAACGACAGCGCCGACCCCGTCGTCAGGATACGGGCCGAGGCGTCCCGACGCGACGTGACCATCACGGTCTCCGACAACGGCTCCGGCATCCCCGAGCCCGAACGCGCCATCGTCGACCGGTCCCGACCCATCACGCAACTCGACCACGCGTCGGGTCTGGGGCTGTGGTTCACGAAGTGGGTCGCCGAGACCAACGGCGGCGGGCTCTCGTTCGACGACGAGCGACCGAGCGCCGTCTCGCTGCGGCTTCCGCGGGGACGCGGCCAGAACGCACCGGGCGTGACGGCCCCCGGCGCGGACTGACCCGGCCATCCCGAAAGCTTTCTTTGCGGGCGGAACGCCCCTTCGGTGATGCGGCACGACCACGTCATCTCAGCGAAGGGGCTCTCGCGGGGCGATATCGAGGCCGTCCTCGACCGCGCGGCCGAGATCGACGCCGACCCCGGGGCGTTCGGCGACCGCCTCGCGGGCCGGCTGCTCGGGCTCTGTTTCTTCGAGCCGAGTACACGAACGAAGATGAGTTTCGACACCGCCGCCAAGCGGCTCGGTGGCGACACCATCGATATGGGGTCGGTCGAGTCCTCCTCGGTGAAGAAGGGGGAGTCGCTCGCCGACACCGTGCGCGTCATCGAGGGGTACGCGGACGCGCTCGTCCTCAGACATCCGAGCGAGGGGGCGGCCAAACTCGCCTCCGAGTTCGTCGACGTTCCCGTCATCAACGCGGGCGACGGGGCCGGCCAACACCCGACCCAGACCCTGCTCGACCTCTACACGATGCGCGAGAGCTCCGGGCTCGACGACATCACGGTCGGTATCATGGGCGACCTGAAGTACGGCCGGACGGTCCACTCGCTGGCGGCGGCGCTCACGAACTTCGACGTCCAGCAGCATTTCATCTCGCCGGAGAGCCTCCGGCTGCCGACGAACGTCCGCTACGACCTCCACGAGGCCGGGGCGAACGTCCGGGAACACCGCGATCTGGTGGACGTGCTCCCCGCGCTCGACGTGCTGTACGTCACGCGCATCCAGCGCGAGCGGTTCCCCGACGAGAACGAGTACCGGAAGGTGGCCGGTGAGTACCGCATCGACGCCGAGATGCTGGAGGCGGCGAAGGACGACCTCACCGTGATGCACCCCCTGCCGCGCGTGGACGAGATCGCTCCCGACGTGGACGACACCGACTACGCGCACTACTTCGAACAGGCCCACAACGGCGTGCCCGTGCGAATGGCACTCCTCGACTCCATGCTATGACCGAACACGAACTCCGCGTCTCCAAGATCCAGGACGGGACCGTCATCGACCACATCCCCGGCGGCCAGGCACTGAACGTCCTCGCCATCCTCGGCATCGACGGCTCCGGGGGGGAGGAGGTCTCCGTGGGGATGAACGTTCCCTCGAATCGCCTCGGGCGAAAGGACGTGGTGAAGGTCGAAGGCCGCGAACTCTCCGGCGAGGAGGTGGACGTCCTCTCGCTCATCGCGCCGCGCGCGACGATCAACATCATCCGTGAGTTCTCCGTCGAGGAGAAACTCCGCGTCTCGCGGCCCGAGCGCGTCTCCGGCATCCTCTCGTGTCCCAACGCGAACTGCATCACCACGAAGGGCGAACCCGTCGAGTCCACTTTCGAGGTGCTCTCCGACGGCGTGCGGTGTGCCTACTGCGACACCATCATCCGCGAGGACTTCGCCGCACACATCTCCGTCTCCTGACGCGGTTAGGGGACCAGAAGACCTTTTATCCACGACAGCGAATTCATGTTGTATGTCTAAGAAGAGTCTGTTCGTCGTCGCGCTCGCACTCGTCGCGCTCGCGTACGTGCTCAAGCGGTAACGCCCACAACTGCCCTCCCTTCTTTCGAACGACTTACCCCCGTCGCTTCAGAGATAGAGGTATGTACGGCGTCGTCACGCGGAACGCCCCCGAGGTGGAGTGGACGGAGTTCGACATCGGCTTTTTCGAGGTGAAAGACGTCTCCGGGCGCTCCGCGGAGCCCATCGAAACAGGGGTGAACATGGTCTCGTGTTTCGGCGACAACGCGGCGGCGAACGAGAACCCCGATCTCGTGCCCGTCAACCCGGACGGCCAGCACGCAACCCGCGACCGGACCTACTTCGACTGGGCGTACATCTGCCCGACCCACGAGCGGTACAAGGAGGGACTCCTCGAGATCATCGAGGACTGCGTCGAAGTCAACCCCGACCTCCGGCTCGACGACGTGGGGTTCCCGCGACAGGAGTACTGCTACTGTGACCGCTGTAACCACGCGTTCGAGGAGTGGGTCGAGGCCCGCCACGAAGCCGGTGAGGGGCCGCATCCCGAGGAGACCGGGGTAGACGACCGCTACGCGTGGCGCGCCTCGGTCATCACCGAGTTCGTCGAGGAGGCCGTCGCGCGCATCACCGGAAAGACCTACTTCACGCTCTACCCGGACCCCTACGGCGACCATCTCTACGAACGCGCGGGGCTCGACCTGGAGCGGCTGGACGAACTCGTCGACGAGTTCGTCATTCCGCTCTACGACATGGCCTACACGACCACCTACTGGCTGGAGATCATCGCCTCCGGCTTCGCCGACAGGCTCGACTCCCCCATCTCGGTCGAGCTCTACGCCGTCGACGTGGACATCGACAAGCTCATCCACGCCACGGAGGTCGCGGAGGCTTACGGCGAGAACGTGCTCTTCGGCTACGACGCCTCGAACGCGGTGGCCGCACTTCGAAGAAAGAAGGCCGACGACCGGGAGGGCGTGAGCCACGGCTGAGTCCTCCCCTATTTCTCTGCGAACACCAGAGACACCGACGCGCCACAGTCGCACTCGCGCTCCTCGTGGCGGGCGTCCGGCTCACCCTCGACTGGCTCGGCAGAAACGAACCGCTCGCCGTCGGGGACGGTGAAGTAGACGGGATTCCCGCACGCGGGGCAGGTCGTGGACATCATCGCTCCCACCAGGCGAGCAGGTCCTCCCGGTCACGGGTGTCCTCGGGCAGGGAGTCGAACGGGAACCACCGGGCGTCACTGATCTCTCCGTCCGGGTCGCGCACCTCGGGCTCGGTGGTGACGGCCCGCGCCTCGTAGACGGGCATGACACCCCACGTGGTGAGCCCGCGTGAGGCGACCTCCACCCGGGAGAGCAGGGCGAGCCCCTCGTAGTCGACATCGACACCGGCCTCCTCGGTGAGTTCGCGGTGGGCCGCCTCGCGGAACGTCTCCCCCTCGTCGACCCCGCCGCCGGGGAGCACCCACATGTCGACGCCCTCGTGCCGGCAGAGCAGGAGCTCGTCCCCGTCGTGGACGAGCGTGTGGACGCCGTAGGGGGCGCCGCTCTCGCGCACCCGCTCGGCCAGCGTGCGGAACCGCGGGCGCGAGACCCGGCGGCTCACCTCGCGTTCGAGGAACCCGTCGTGTCGCTGCGAGAGGGTGTGGTAGGCCTGTTCGGCCTGTTGGGCGGCCTCGTCTGCGAGATAGCCCAGTCTGTCGAACGTCATCGCGTTTCGGGGGGTGGCGTGGTCGGTCGGCGGCCGAACGTGTGCATGGTCCGTGTACGGAGGACAGGCGCAATAACGCTTCGCCGCGGGCGAACCGTCGGCCTTTTTTAGCCGACTCTCGAATCGCGGGTATGAGCTTCGAGAAAGGCGACAAGGTCGTGCTCTCCGACAAACACAGCGAGTTCGACGGTGAGGCCGGCGAGATCGCGCAGGTCTCCGAGACGATGTTCGGCGACGAGACGTACACCATCTCGTTCGAGGGGGGCCAGGAGGTCGGCATCCCGGCCGACCAGCTGACGGCCGCTGACGACGAAGACGACGAGGAGTAGACCCGTGGCCAGCGTCCCGTTCCACTACGTCGACCTCCGGACGTTCTGCTACGCCACGGAGGACGAAAAACGGGTGGAGGGGGCGCTCCGCACCTTCCTCCCAGAAGAGTTCGAAATCGAGCGCGTCGAGAGCGAGGGCCACCTCGGGGACCGCATCCTCGTGCTCTCCGCCCGGCTCGAGCGCGCCGACGACGTTCGCCACGCGCTGTCGAAACTCGCGGAGGTGCCGGACCTCGACGACGTTCTCGCCGAGTTGGACCAGCGCGTCGACGACAACTGCGCGTTCTACCTCACGCTGGACAAGCAGGCGGCGTTCCGCGGCGACGTGGAGCGCGGGGATGGTATCACCTTCCGCGCGAAGGTGGAGGCCTACCCGGCGAAGAAGGAGACCGCGGTAACGAACGCGCGCGAGACGTTGACCGAGCTCGCGGAGTAATCGGATCTCGTTTTCCCGAGATGGTCGGACCCCGGCGCAGCCGCTCTCGGACGAGTCGAAAGAGGACGATGGGGTTGCGGCTCGCTTAGCCGCTGAACTCGATGGTGGTCTCGGTGGAGACACCCTCGGAGGAGAAGGAGAACACCTCGTAGGTGACCGCCTTCATGTCGCCGTTCTCGTCGAAGTCGACGGACGAGGACGCACCCTGGTAGGCGATGTCGTCGCCGGCCGCGGCGGCCTCGATGGCCTCCGGGAGCTTCGCAGGCCCGAACGCCTCGCCACCGGGGTTCGCGACCTTTCGGAGGTTGTCGCGCACGTCCGTCCCGTCGTTGGTCGCGCCGGCCGCCGCATTGGCGAGCAGGCAGACCGCGGTGGCGTCGTACGCCTGGGAAGTGAACACGCCGGGCTCGCCACCGTACTCGTCCTTCCAGAGGTTCGTGAAGAACTTCACACCGGGGCCGGCCGCGGTAGGCGCGGTGCCGATGACGTTCGACATCGAGTTGCCGACCTCTTCCGGGAGGGTGGGGTCCTTCAGACCGTCCGTGACGATGATGGACGCGCCAGTGTCGAACTCGGAGTAGTAGTCACGGAAGATCTGGATCCCCGAAGCGGGGTAGCCGATGACGACGAGCGCGTCGGGGTCGTCCGCAAGTGCGCTCTCCAGCCGCGTGGTGTAGGATGCCTGCTCCTTCTCGAAGGAGACGGTGGCCTGCACCTCGCCGCTGAACGCCGACTCGAAGGCGTCCGAGAGCGCCTGCCCGTAGTCGTTGTTGACGTACATCGTCGACGCCGTCTGTGCGTTCTCACGCTCGGTGGCCACCTGTGCGATGACTCGACCCTGCAGCGCGTCGGACGGCGGCGTCCGGAAGATGTAGTCGTTGTCCTCGAGCGTCGTCACGTTCGGCGACGTGGAGGAGGGCGAACAGCCCACGACCTTATTCGGAATGAACACCTGGCGCGAGACCTGGAGGTTCACACCGGAGGATGCAGGGCCCGTAATCGAGGGATACCCCGCGTTCACGAGGTTGTTCGCCGCGGAGATACCCGCCTGTGGATTCGTCTGCGTGTCACCGACCTGCGTGTCGATGGTGAACTCCGTCTCACCCTCGAGCTGTACTGCGGGGAGGAGCGCGCCGTCACGGATCGGCTTCCCGACCGAGGCGAGATCGCCGGTTTCGGGCATGAGTACACCCTGCATGAGCGTACTTCCACCACCGCCGCCGCCGAGACTGGAACAGCCGGCAAGACCGGCGAGGCCTGCAACCCCCGCCCCCTTGAGAACGTCGCGTCGTTTGATGTCGCGTGGCATACGACACGTCGTATCTTCCCAAGGGTTATAAACCCTCGCTCTCCATCGCCCGATTTGTCACATAAGGCACCGTCCGCTTGCTAGCAGTTCGCGCAATTCGTGGGGGAGAAGACAAGAATTGCCAGGAGGACGGTCACCGCTGCCGGCAGCGAGTTTCGGTGCTGCTCAGGGGGCGGGGTACCGGGTCAGTAGTCGCTCGCGAACTCCACGTCAGTCCCCTCCTCGCGGCAGACCTCGAGGGCGTGTTTCGCGGCCATCCCCGCGTGCTGGGGCGCACGCGCGGTGCCGACGCCGACCTTGAGTTCCACGTCGACGGCGTCGCGGACGTGCTCGATGGCGTCGCGGTAGCCCGCCTCGGAGATGTCGGGACAGACCACGATGACGTTGTCACCGCCGACGAAGAAGGAGAGCGCGTCGTGCGCCCGACGCATGTAGCGCATGAGTTCGGCATAGCCCTGTTCGATGTGAATGAACGTGTCGAACTCGTTGAGCCGATCGGTGTACTTCCCCGTCGCGTCGTTCACGTCGAAGTGCGCGAGCGAGACGTCCCCGTCCGTGCGCTCCTCCTCCGAAAGCGTCTCCCCGCGGAGGATCTCGGTGCGGGTCTCGTCCTGTGCGCTCCCCGCGTCCTGCAACTGGTCGGTGGCGACACCGAGCGCCTCGGCGGGGGAGGGACCCACCGCCGTCGACAGCGAGACAGTCACGGGATAGCGGTTCCCGATGGACTCCTGGATGCGGGCGTGCGCCTCGTGGTCGAGACCGTTCGTCACCGCGATCATGTTGTCGAAGCGGGTGAAGAAGACGTAGCCGTCCCGGTTGCCGATGAGCTGCGAGAGGTCGGCGTACAGCCGGGACTGGAGGGTCTGGAGGTCCACCTCGCGGCGCGGTTCGGGCGTGACCGTCCACGGCCCGTAGTTGTCGATCTGGATGAGGGTGACCTGCGTGTTCGTCACGCTCGGGGCTTGGGGACCCCCCGCTATTTGCCTTACCATCCCCCGTGGCGCGGGGGACGTTCCGGTCAGCGGACACGAGCGGAATCCGTGGGCTCTTGTCCCCACACGACCCACCTGGGACAATGCCTGTCCCCTCCCTCGTCATCGGCATCGGCGGCGGTACCGGCGCGGGGAAGACCACCATCGCCCGCGAGGTCACCGCCGGCGTCGATTCGGTCACGCTCATCCCGCTCGACAACTACTACGAGTCCCGGTCGGACCTCTCGCCCGAGGAACGCGAGAACATCAACTACGACCACCCGGACGCGTTCGACTGGACGCTCCTCCGCGAGCACCTGCTCGCGCTCTGTGAGGGTCGCACCGTCGAGATGCCCCAGTACGACTTCGAGATCCACGACCGCACGGGGGAGACGGTCACCGTCGAGCCCGGCGACGCCGTCGTCGTCGAGGGGATCCTCGCGCTGTTCGACGACGCGCTCACGGAGATGATGGATATCCGGCTGTACGTCGAGACGGACGCCGACGTGCGGATCATCCGCCGCATCCGCCGCGACGTGGCCGAACGCGGGCGGGAGTTAGAGGGGGTCGTCGCACAGTACCTCCAGACGGTGAAGCCGATGCACGAGCAGTTCGTCGAGCCCACGAAGAAGGAGGCCGACCTCATCATCCCGGAGGGGGTCAACGACACCGCTGTCGACCTCCTGCGAGAACGCGTAGAAGGGGTCGTCTCCGGCGGGGAACACCCGCGGCCCTAGGCATCGGCGCCTTCGTACTCCCACATGCCGTTCGCGCGCATCGCGCGCCCGACGGCCTGGTGGAAGGCGACGAAGTCCTCGAACGACTCCTCCTCGACGTGCTCCATGATGTCGGCGACGGAGACCACCCGCTGGTGGTTCAGCCGCACCGGCTCGTCACCGTAGGCCTCGACGAACTCCGCCTTCTCCAGCGGGAAGTCGTCGTCCTCGTCCAGCTTCTTGGCGAGAATCGCCTGTCCGTACTTCCGCATCCCTTCACTCCCCTCCTCTCCGTCGGGGTCGTGCGGCCAGTCCATACTCCCGAGTCCGGGCGAAGGTCGCAAAAGGGTTTCCTCTTTCCCACCCCTTGCCGGGGAGCCGGTTTCAGTTTCACTCGGTGGAAAGAGTTTTTATATAATACTTCGACGGTGGATTGTCCGGGAGGGATTTGAACGTACTCGCAACGCTTCACGTTGCGCGATGCTCAAATCCCTGCTGTGCCCGATTTCCGACACTCCCGCGAGGCGCGGAGATGAAACTCCGCGCCGGAGCCGTGTCGGAAAATACGGTGAGGCTGGGATTTGAACCGAGCCGAGACGTTCCTGCTCGCTCACTCCGTTCGCTGTGCGGGCTGCGACTCGTCGGCTTCGAACCCCAGCGTTCACGGATCACCGCTCACGCGCGCTGACAGCCAAGCCTGTCAGCGCGGTGTTCGCGGTAGAATACGGTGAGGCTGGGATTCGAACCCAGGAATCCGTGAGGATACCGGTTTTCAAGACCGGCGCAATAGGCCGCTCTGCCACCTCACCACGAATCGGGGTATGGCAACGGGGCCTTAAGACCTGTCGGTTACTCGCGGCGCAGTTCCAGTCCGTCCTCGCCGGGCACCGCGGCGACGCCGAACTCCCGAATGGCCTCCATGGTGTGCGGGGGGACGATGCGGCCCGCGCGTTCCCGGGCGCGCAGGAGGGGCAGCGCGGCCGCGAGGTCCGCGCCGGTCTCGATGACCGGGAGCTGCTGGAGGAAGTCCACGTCGTAGCCGGAGTCGAGGCCGCGGTCGGTGAGCGTTTCGAGCGGGGGCGCGGTGTAGGCGTCCGTGAAGTCGATGGGGTCCGTGAAGCCGGCGTAGTAGACCCCATCCGAGGGGGTCGGGCCAAGCACGACCTCGCTGCGCCGGAGCTTCATCGCCGCGGTGTCGATGACCTGCCGGGTGAGGAAGGCGGCGCTCGGCTCGACGATGGCCGCGGAGACGACCTCCTCCGTCTCGAGGAGATGGGTGACGGTGTTGCCCGCGATGCCGGAGAAGGTCTCACCGACCTGCACCTCACAGCGGGGGTCCTCGGTCTCGGCGGCGACCATCTCGCGGACCTCGGCTTCGGCCTCGTCGTCCACGTCGCGGTAGTTGAGGAGGAGCTCCCCGCCGCTGTGCTCGACGGCGCGGACGATGTCGGTCGTCATCGCGGCGTAGAGCTGGGCTGCCTCCGTCTCGGAGAGCGGGGAGGTGGCGACGAGATCGGTGAGGACGCTACCCGGGCGCGGCGGCTGACAGAGCACGACGACAGTGGTCATATCCGATCTGGGAGCGGCGAGGACTTCCCGTTTTATGTTCGCCCCGGTCGAGGAGGGGATATGAACTGGACTCGACCGCTCGTCGCCCTCATCACGCTCGGTATCATCGTCTGGGCCATCGGCTCGCTCGTCTCGCTCGCCATCGGCCCCCTCTCCGGGCCGCGCGCGACCGCCAGTATCGCCACGCTCGGCCTCGTCGCCGTCTCGGTCATCGGGATGGCCGTGGTGGGCGCGCGCTCGCGTCGGTGGCTGGAGAACCCCCGGAGCTACTGGTAATCAGTCCTCGGTCGGCTCCGCGCTCGTCGGGGCGTCCGCCGGGTCGTTCGTCGGGCTGCTCGGGTGGTAGTCGGTGTCGTACTCGCCCACGCGGCCGTCCACGCGGTCGGGGTTGATACGCCCCGACAGCAGCATGAAGTCGAGAATCGTACAGTAGCACATCGCCTCGACGACGGGCACCGCCCGCGGCGGAAGGACGGGATCGTGCCGCCCGATGACCTGGATCTCCTTCTCCTCGCCGGTCTCCCAGTCCACGGTAGTCTGCTCTTTTGGAATCGAGGTGGGTGCGTGCCACGTGATCTCACCGTAGAGGGGTTCCCCCGTGGTGATACCGCCCTGCATCCCACCGTGGTCGTTCCCGACGGGGACGGGGTCGCCGTTCTCGTCGAACGTCCAGTCCTCGTTGCGGTCGGAGCCGGCCACGTCGCGGGCCTCACGGCCGAGGCCGAACTCCACCGCGGTGACCGCGGGAATCGCGAACAGCGCCTGCCCCAGCCGGGCAGGGATGCCGTCGAACCGCGGGGCGCCCAGCCCACGCGGGACGCCCTTCGTCTCGAAGTAGATGGAGCCGCCGATGGAGTCGCCCGCCTTCTGGTACTCGTCGATGCGTTCGAGCATCGCCTCGGCCGTCTCGGGGTGAGCACACCGGACGGGATTCTCCTCGGCGTGTTCCACCATCTCCTCGAAGCTCACGTCGGGCGCCTCGATGTCGTCGATCTGGTTGACGTGCGCCTTCACGTCGATGTCGTACTCCGAGGCAGAGAGCACGGCCTTCGCCACCGCACCCGCGGCGACCCAGTTCACCGTCTCGCGCGCGGAGGAGCGACCACCGCCACCCCAGTTCCGCGTGCCGAACTTCGCGGAGTAGGTGAAATCACCGTGAGAGGGCCGCGGTGCCGTGATGAACGGCTCGTACTTCCCGGAGCGGGCGTCCTTGTTCTGGATGACCATGCCCACGGGAGTACCGGTGGTGTAGCCGTCCTGCACGCCGGAGTTTATCGTCACCGCGTCCGGCTCGTCCCGCGAGGTGGTGATCATCGACTGGCCCGGCTTTCGCCTATCTAACTCCTCCTGTACCACGTCCTCGTCGAGCGGGACCCCCGCGGGAACCCCGGAGAGCGTACAGCCCATCGCCTCCCCGTGGCTCTCGCCGTACGTCGTCACGCGAAAGAGTCGCCCGAACTCGTTGCCGTTCATTACCACGGCGTCGGGCGGCCGGGCATTTAGACCTTACATTCCGCGCAATCGAGACGAACGTTGAAATACGAGCCCGCGACCAGCGGCCGTATCGCCTGAATCCGGCCCCCGACCGGTCGAGACGGGAGCGTGGCCAGCCGCCGGGGGACGCCGTCGGCCACCTGTTCGCCCTACTCCCGCGAGACCGTCGCACCGAGCTCGTAGCACACCTCGAAGAAGTCGGGGAACGAGACGTCCACGTGCTCCGCGCCCTCGATGGTCGTCTCGCCGTCGGCGACGAGCCCCGCCACGGCGAGCGACATGATGATGCGGTGGTCGTCGTACCCCTCGACGGTGGCCCCCCGCAGGTCGCCGCCGTGGACGGTGAGGGTGTCCTGCGCCTCCTCCACGTCGATGCCCATCTTCCCCAACTCGGAGGCCATCGCGCTCACGCGGTCCGTCTCCTTGTAGCGGACGTGCTCGCAGTTCGTGATGGTCGTCGTCCCCTCGGCGGCCGCACCGAGCGTCGCGATCGTCGGCAGGAGGTCGGGCGTATCACCCACGTCCACCTCGACGCCCGAGAGCTCGGAGTTCGCGATCTGAATCTCGCCCGCGTCGCGGTCCCACTCGATGTCGGCCCCCATCCGGTCGAGGACGTCGACGATGGCCGAATCACCCTGCGCGCTCGGCTGGGCACCCGTCACGGTGAGCGAGTCCTCACTGGCGAGTGCGCCCATCGCCAGGAGGTAGGAGATCGACGAGAAGTCGCCGGGAACGCGGTACTCGCCGTCCTCGGGGTCGTAGCGCTGGCCGCCGGGAACGTGGAACCCCTCGGCGGTGCGCTCGGCTTCGACCCCGAAGTCGGCGAGCACTTCGAGCGTGATGTCGACGTACGGCGCGGATTTGAGCTCCGTCGTCAACTCGATGTCGAGCCCCTCGCTCGTGACCGCACCCGCCATCAACAGCGCCGTGATGTACTGCGAGGAGACGTCACCTGGGATGGCGACATCGGTGCCGGTGATTCCCTCGCCAACGACGAGCGGGGCCTGCCCGTTCCCGCGCGTCGACTCGGCACGTGCGCCGAGTTCGTCGAGCGCCCCGAGCAGCGGCCCCTGGGGGCGCGAGCGCAGCGAGTCGTCGCCCGTCAGGACGGCAAGCCCGTCGACGAGTGCGGCCGCCCCTGTCGTGAGCCGCATCGTCGTCCCGGAGTTCGCACAGTCGATGACGTCGTCCGGCGTCTCGGGGTGGCCGCCGAACCCGGCGACGGTGAGATACGCCTCCTCGCGGGTGACCTCGCCACCGAACGCCTCGACAGCGCGGGCGGTCGCACGGGTGTCCGCGGAGTCGAGCGCGTCGTACACCCGTGCGCCGGTCGCGTAGCCGGCCGCGAGAATCGCGCGATGGGTGTAGCTCTTCGAGGGGGGTGCACTCGCGGTGCCGCGCACGCGAGACGGCGTGATGGTAACGTCCATACCCGGCCTGCAACGGCCCAGGAAAAGAGGCTACCGGAGGCGGCAGCGGCAAGCCTATGTCGCGGCCCGTCCACGCGCGAGTATGGACCCCGACTTCTCCAGGCTCGACGCGCATCTCGACGACCACGACCTCGACGGGTATCTCGTCCAGGCCGACGGCGAGACGCCCACCCAGCGGTATCTCTCCGGGTTCACCGCCCCGGACCCGTTCACGACCCTCTACACCGGTGACGTCCATCTGCTCGTCTCGCCGCTGGAGTACGGCCGTGCGAAGCGGACGGCCCGCGCCGACACGGTCCAGCGAGGCCAGGAGTTCGATGCCAAGGCGAAACGCGAGGAGTACGGCCCCGTCGAGGGGAGCCGCCGCGTCCTCGCCGCGTTCCTCGACTCCCACGGCGTCTCGTCGGTCGGAACGCCGAGCGACTTCCCGCTCGGTACCGCGGACGGCCTCCGCGAGCTCGGTGTCGAGGTGACCGCCGACGAGCTCCCCGGCGCGAACGACATCGTGGAGTACGTCCGAGCGAGCAAGCTCCCCGAGGAGATCGAGCACGTCCGCGCGGCCCAGAAGGCCAACGAGCGGTCGATGGCCCGCGCCGAGGAACTGCTTCGCGAGGCCGAAATCGACGGCGACATCCTCGTACTCGACGGCGAGCCGCTCACTTCCGAACGCGTGAAAACGGAGATCGAGATCGAACTCCTGCGGGAGGGGTGTGCGCTCGACGAGACCATCGTCGCCGGCGGAGCACAGGCCGCGGACCCGCACGACCGTGGCTCCGGCCCCCTCCCCGCGAACGAGGCCATCATCGTCGACATCTTCCCGCGGTCGAAGGAGACGGGCTACTACGCGGATATGACCCGGACGTTCGTGAAGGGCGAGCCCTCGGCGAAAATCGACCGCTGGTACGACCTCACGCTCGAAGCACAGGAGGCAGCGCTCGACGCGCTCGAAGCCGGCGTGACCGGCAGCGACGTGCACGGGGCCGTCTGTGACGTCTACGAGGAGGCCGGCGAGCCGACCCTCCGGTCGGATCCGAACGCGGAGACCGGGTTCATCCACTCGACGGGCCACGGCGTCGGCCTCGACATCCACGAGTTCCCGCGGGTCTCGGAGGCCGACAACGAACTGGAAGCAGGCCAGATCGTCACCATCGAGCCCGGACTCTACGACCCCGAGGTCGGTGGCGTCCGCATCGAGGATATCGTCGTCGTCACGGAGGACGGCTACGAGAATCTGACCGACTACGAGAAGACGTTCCGGCTGTAGCGCGGTTCCGTTCGCAGGAGCGAACTCCTTTTGCACGGGGACGGAATATCCGAGGTATGAACGTACTCGTCGTCGGCGCGGGCTCGATGGGCCGGTGGTTCGCGGAGACCATCGACGCCGACGTCGCCTTCGCCGACCGCGACCCGAGCGTCGCGGACGCCGCCGCAGCTGACGTGGGGGGGCGTGCCGTCCCCCTCGACACCGACGAGCGGTTCGAGTTGGTCTGTCTCGCCGTCCCGATGCGCGTGGTCGCCGACGCCATCGCGACACACGCCCCCCGGGCGACCGACGCCATCGTCGACGTGACTGGCGTGATGGCCGCCCCCGTCGAAGCCATGCGCGAACACGCGCCCGAACTGGAACGGCTCTCGACACACCCGCTTTTCGCCCGGGGGAACGCCCCCGGCAACGTCGCTATCGTTCCGGATTCGCGGGGGCCGGTGACCGACGCCGTCCGCGAGTCGCTCGCTGCGGCCGGGAACACCGCCTTCGAGACCACCGTCGCGGAGCACGACGACGCGATGTCGACCGTGCAGGCCCGGGCACACGCGGCCGTTCTCGCCTACGCGCTCGCGGCCGAGGAGGTCCGCGAGGAGTTCCACACGCCCCTCTCGGCACCCCTGCAGAGGCTCGTCGAGCAGGTGTCGGGGAACACCCCACGCGTCTATTCGGAGATACAGGAACAGTTCCCGGGCGCGGCCGACGTGGCCGACGCCGCCCGGCGCATCGCCGAGGCCGACGCCGCCGAGTTCGAGCGGCTCTACGAGGAACTGTGAACCCCGACCAGCGCGACGCCGTGGCCGACACCGCCCGCTATCTCCGGGAGGTGCGGCCCATCGACCCCGAGGAGATCTACGAGTACGTCGAGGGGAACGCCCACCCGGCCGTCGTCCGGCAGGTGCTCCGGGAGCGCGCGGTCGAGTTGGGGCTCGTCGAACGGGACGACGGCACCTTCGTCCCCGTCGAGGAGGGTCCCGTCTCCGTCGCCTTCGGGGGCGTCCGGAAGCTCCCGGACGAGCGCGCGTGGGCCCTGGAGGACCTCCTCATCGACAGCTACGGCCCCGGCTGGGACGAGGGGGAGACGGGCGCGACCCTCCGCGAAGACATCAGACGACTGAAGGAGGACTACTTCCGGGGGAACTCGGTGGAGTACGACCGGGATACCGCACTCGGGTACGCCATCTACCACCTCCCCGACAACTACGCGGTCGGCGCGTACGTCTTCGCCGAGCTGGCGCAGGGCGGGCTCCTCCCCAAACAGCTGCGCGTCCTCGACGTGGGCGCGGGGGTGGGCGGCCCCGCACTCGGGCTCCACGACCTGCTGCCCGACGACACGCTCGTCGAGTACGACGCCGTGGAGCCCTCCGCGGCCGCGGACGTGTTCGAGTCGCTCCTGTCGGACACCCGCGCGGGGTTCCAGGCGACCGTCCACCGCGCCCTCGCAGAGGACTTCGAACCCGAGGGGGAGTACGACGTGATCCTCTTCGCGAACGTCCTCTCCGAACTGGAGGACCCCGAGGCCGTCATGGACCGGTATCTCGACGCGCTCGCCCCGGATGGGACGTTCCTCGGGGTCGCCCCCGCGGACAAGAACACCGCCATCGGCCTCCGGGAGCTGGAACGCGCCTTCGACGACGAGTACACGGTCTGGGGCCCGACAGTCAGGTTGTGGCCCGGCAAGGACCCTTCCGACCGGGGCTGGTCGTTCGACGTGAAACCCGACCTCGAGCCGCCGGGGTTCCAGAAACGCCTCGACGAGTCCGGTGGCGCGACCGGGGAGTTCGTCAACACGGACGTGCAGTTCGCGTGGTTCGCGCTCCGCGAGGACGAGAAGACGCGAGTCCAAGTACGGGGTGACCGCTCGCGGATCGTCCCCTTCGCGGAGAGCGAGGAACACGTCACCGACCGGCTCAACGTTCTGGCACTCAAACTCAGCCACGACCTCTCCGAACGCGAGGGGGCAAACCCCGTCTTCAAGGTCTCGGACGGGAGCGAGTCCGTCGGCCACTTCGCCGTGCTCACCCGGGAGTCGGCACTCAACCGCGCGCTGCTCGATGCGGAGTACGGCGACCCGCTGTACGTCGAGAACGTCCTGTTGCTGTGGAACGACGACCAGGGGGCGTACAACCTCGTCGTCGACGGGGAGACGGTCGTGGACGCCATTCAGTGAAATCGCCCGCCGGTGGAGTTTTGCGGCGGCTGTCCGAGGGGACGGTATGGAGATCCTGCTCACGAACGACGACGGTATCGAGGCGGCCGGTATCACGGCCCTCCACGACGCACTCTCCGCGGTGGGAGAGGTCACCGTCGTCGCCCCCGCTGACGACCAGAGCGCGGTCGGCCGGGCGATGTCACACGAAGTCAGTCTGGACGAACACGAGCTGGGGTACGCGGTCCACGGCACCCCTGCCGACTGCGTCGTCGCGGGAGTCCAGGCGCTCGGGCTCGACCCTGACGTGGTCGTCGCGGGCTGTAACCGCGGCGCGAACCTCGGGGAGTACGTCCTCGGGCGCTCGGGAACCGTGAGCGCCGCCGTCGAGGCAGCCTTCTTCGGCATCCCCTCCATCGCCGTCTCGCTGTACATCCCGGGCGGCTTCGAGGACTTCCGGGAGGCGACCCCCGACGCCGACGAGTACGCGGAGGCCTGCCGGGCCGCCCGCCACCTCGTCAAACACGCGCTCGGAGCCGGCGTGTTCGAGACCGCGGACTACCTGAACGTGAACGCCCCCGTCCCCGGCGAGGAGCCCGCCGAGATGGAGGTGACCCGCCCCTCGCACGTCTACGACATGGACGCCGAGAAGGAGGGGGATACGGTTACCCTCCACGACCGCATCTGGGAACGGATGGCCGACGGCGACATCCCCGACCCGCGGGGGAGCGACCGCCGGGCCGTCATCGAGGGGCGGGTGTCGGTCTCACCGCTCACGGCACCGCACACGACGGAGCGCCACGAGGCGCTCGACGCGCTCGCGACGACGTACAACGGGTAGCGTTCTCAGACGTGCTTCCGAAGCAGTTCCTCCAACTGCTGTCGGACGCTCGCGCGGTCCGTCGTCTCGATTCGGGCCCGGGTTTTCGTCTCGTCCGTACCGGAGAGCTCGCTCAACAGACCGCCGCGCCGGTCGACCTCCACGAACAGGTCGAGCGCGTCGGGGCCGGGGTTCGCGACCAGTTCGACCTCGTCGAGTGTGCCACGGAACTCACCGCCGGTCGCGCGGTACTCGAACTCCTGTACGAAGCGGCGGCCCGAGGTGTAGCGACCGTGTGGGTCGGCCTCGCACTCGGCCGACTTGAGCGAGAAGCCGAGGTCGTCCATCGCGTCGAAGACCGCCTGTAGGCGCGGCGTGGGGCGCACGTCGAGGTAGTCTTTGTCTTCGGGATCGACCGCGAGCGAGATGTCCAACTCCGTTTCGAGCCACACCTTCACGCCGCCGACCGTGACGGGCGTGTCGTAGGGGATCTCGAAGGAGACCTCTCGGACCTCCGACTGGCCGGGCTGGATGGTGAGCCCCTCCGCGAGCGTAAACCGCGAGAGGTCGACCTCCCGATACCCGTCGTCGGTGAGGTAACGGGTCTCGATCTCGAAGCGGACCGTGCCGACCTCCTGTTCGACCTTCCCGCCCTCGATGTGGACCTCCGCGTCCACCGTGTCGCCGGGGCGGACGGCCGCTGTGGGGAGGACGGTGTCGACGGAGGCGTTACCGATACCGATGGATGCGAGGACGTTCTTCATCGTCGAGTGGGGGTACGCCCGCCCCCGTACAAAAAGCTACGGCCGCTCAACGCGATCGGAGCCCCCACCAGCCGTCGTTCCTCACCGGGAGCCGCTCTCCCGCGGCGGGCGAGTCGGCAGGTGTTGGCGAGCCACGAACAACTATACCCTCCCGCGGTCTCGTCTCCGATGATGCACCCGGTGTTCACCGACCTGCTCGCGGGGAACGCGGCACACGCGGCGGCGTTCGCGGACCGCTTCGACGACGTGCAGGACGCCCAGCACCCGGCTGCCGTCACCGTCTGCTGTTCCGACTCGCGCGTCCTGCAGGACCACCTCTTCGGGAACGACGAACCCGGGCGCCTCTTCAGCTGTGGGAACATCGGGAACCGGGTCGTCCAGCGGACCGCGGAGGGGGAGGTCGTCGCCGGTGACGTGCTCTACCCGCTTGCCCACACGGGGACGAACCTCGCCGTCGTCGTCGGCCACACCGGCTGTGGGGCCGTCACCGCGACCTTCGACGACCTGACGGGTGGGATCGACGAGCCGCCGGGCATCGAACACTGTATCGACCTCCTGGGCCAGCACCTCGTGGATGGGGTAGAGACGCTTCCGGAGGGGTTGACCCGCGAACGGGCGGTGAACCACCTCGTCGAGTACAACGTCGACCGCCAAATCCAGTTCCTCCTCGAAAGCGAGGAGGTCGCCGAGACGGTGGACGTGGCGGGAGTCGTCTACGACTTTCAGGACGTGTACGATGGCGAACGGGGGGAGATACACGTGGTCAACGTCAACGGGGAGCGGAACGTGGAGACCCTCCGAGAGACGCACCCGGCGTTCGCCGACCGCATCCACCGGCTGTGGCAGTACTAGTTGGGTGGCTCAGCTCGTGGGTTCCGCCGTCGCAGGGTACACCCGCGCGAGGAACTCCCGGAGTGCGTCGGTGAAGAACGCGGGGTTGTCGAGGTTCGACGCGTGGCCCCCACCCGGCACTTCCTCGACCTCGACGTCCGGGAGCGCCGCGGCCAGCGCGGCCGCGTGGCGCTTCACGAACGGGAGCTCGTTCTCGCCGTAGAGCACGAGGACCGGCATCGTCAACTGCGAGCGGTCGACGGACTCCTCGTGGAACCGCGCCATCGCGCGCATCACCTTCGTGAACTCGCTCGTCGACATCACGGGGGCGTCCTCGCGCAGTGCCTCGATGGTCTCGTAGTCCCCGCCGGCACCCGCGACGAGCCGTTCGGTGACCCAGACGTTCACCTTCTCGACCCGCTCGTACCCCACCAGGCGAACCGGGTAGGTGAAGAAGGGGAGCACCACGCGCCGGAGGAGCCATTCCCCTCTCGACAGGATGGGCGGGGTGAACGTGTCGGCGAGGACCAGCCCCGAGACCCGGTCGGGGTGACGCGCGGCGTACAGCTGCGCGATGAGCCCTCCCATCGAGAGCCCGCAGAGGACGGGCCGGTCGAGCCCCAGCGCGTCAACGAGCGCGGCCAGATCGTCCGCGAACAGCTCGATCGTGTACCGGTCGACCGCGGAGCCCCCGGTGTGGCCGTGACCCCGCAGGTCGTAGCTGACGACGGTGTAGTCGTCGGCGAGCGCGTCCAGCTGAGCGGCCCACATCGAGCGGTCGACGATGGAGCCGTGGATGAACACGACCGGCCGTCCCTCGCCGCGGCGCTCGTAGTGGGTCGTGATGCCGTTCGTTCGAACTGTCTGCACGTCCTACAGTACGCGATGTGAGGAGAAGAACCCACGCCCGTGGCTCACTCTACGGCCTGCACGAACGTCACCTGCTTCTCCTCGAACCCCGTCTCGCGGTAGAACCGACGGGCGCCGACGTTCTCCCACTCGCAGGAGACCGTCAGGTGGTCACACCCCCGCTCGCGGGCGATCTTCCGCACCGCGTCGACGACCGCCGCACCGTGGCCCTGATTCCGGTGGGGCTCCGCGATGAACAGGTCCATGATGGTCAGATAGTGGTCGTAGACGCGCGAGGGGTGTTCACCCTCACGGAGGGTGCAGAAGCCGATGGAGTCGCCGTCGTGTTCCACGAGCAGGACGGTGGTGTCCTCGCTCGCGAGCAACGACTCGAACCCCTCGGTCGGGACCTCCGCTGGCGCGTCGTAGACCAGTTCGTTGAACCGCGAGTAGGGCTCGTTCGCGGCCGCAAGGCGATACCAGCGTTCGCGGAGATGCGGGACGTCCTCCTCGGTGGCCTCGGTGAGCTGCATATCCGGGAGTCACGGCAGCCCGCCAAAGACGTGACGACGGGGTGTGAGAGACTCACACGCCAGGAGCGCTAGAACAGCGGGACGGACGTGGAGTCGGGCCGAAGCGTGGGTGCGACCCGAATCGGCTCCCACGCGCGCTCGTCGACCGTGAATCGGACGACCGCGATCTCCGGGTTCGCCCGTGACAGCTGGTCGGGAGCCGCGCGATGGGTGGTATCGATACCGAGCAGTCGCGAGAGAAACGGCCGCCGTTCGAGATACTCGCCGAGGAGCCGCCCCCGTTCGTGGCCGGTGAGGACCCGCCCGGTCGCCGGATATACCTCCCCCTCGAACCAGACGTAGCACTCGCGTGGCTGCTGGAAGTTCCGCCACCACGCGCTCTCCCTTTTGGAGGTCAGGACGATGGTCGCGTCGTTGAACCGGGCGTAGGCGACGGGGAACGTGTAGCGACGGCCGCTCCGGGGGCCGACGTACGAGACGAGCATGAGCCAGCGGCTCGCTGGCCAGTGGAGCCGGGACCGCAGCAGCGTCTCGAAGAGGGGGTTCGCCACGCGCCGCTCGACCGCACGGAGCACGGAGAGCCGACTGGGGAGGGTGGCGCGTGGCGATACCATGCCCCCCAGTCGCTCCGGGGGCTCAAAAGCTCTCGCTCGGCGTCAGGGAGGTGGTCGAACGGAGCGACCTGGGCACAGTTCTGCGAGAACAGGCCGATGACGATGAGCCCACCCAGCACGCCGATGAGGATCAGGAACGCGCCGATGGCCGTGCCGCCACCCTGGCAGAAGATCGCACCTGAGATCAGCCCGATCAGCAAGAGCGCGACGCCGATGATGATCCACCCGCTCTAAGGACCCGGAGAACAGCCCCTCGCGCGTGCTCTTGGTGAGCGTGTGGACGGTGAAATGCCGTCGCGAGACGTCGACCGTCAGCGTCCCCGGCGTGAGCGTGATGCTGTTCGCGAGCGTCGTGACCGGCAGGGCGGACCACACCGCCGCGTCGAACTCGACCATCTCCGGGTCGATCGGCAGGTCGGGGTGGAGCACGACGTAGGCGCTCTCGACGTTCGCCTTCACGATTTCGTAGAGGGGACACGGCACGTACAGGAGGAAGCGACCGACCCGTTTGACCGTTCGCACCGGCCTGGCGGGGGTCGTCAGCGAGATGCCCCACAGCACCGTCGAGACGATGCCAGCGGTGATGGCACCGGTGACGAGCTCGAACGTCGCGAGCGAACCGGCGAGCAACAGGTAGAACACGAAGGAGACGCCGAAGAGGGCGAAGTACTGTGAGAGCGTGGCGCGGCGCACCAGCAACGGCCGACGACGTTCCCGTTCGACCGGCGCCGTCTCGATTTCGAGGCCCGCACGCCGGATCTCCTTTTCCAGCGGGGGGAGCAACGGTGTCGTTCCCAGCGGGTTGAACCCGGGGTCGAACACGACGAACTCCGAATCGTGCTTGCGCGCGTATCGGACGATGATGTCGGCGTAGTCGCGCGGACTGAACAGGTACTCGTAGGTCCCGATCATCGCCGTCTCGAAGGACACGGCGCCCGTGTTGTCGCCGCGGTCCGCCTCGGCCCAGACCTCGACGCGGTCGAGGAGGGCCGTGGCGGTTCGCGTCTCTTCCGTCTCGGTCTCGACGGTCAGTCGCTCGGAGACCGGATAGACGAAGTGGATCGTCGCGGGCTGGCCAGTTTCGGCGGCGTGCTCGATCGCCCAGTGGACGGCATGCTCGACGGTGTTCCGGAGGGTCGACGACTCCGAGACCGGGACGAGCAGCCGGGCGCTAGTCAACAACGACACCCCGTGAGGAGAGCGCCGTCGTGCGAACAGACGTCACTGGGACCAGCATACACCGCTGTTTTCCTCCGGACCTGTCAAGTGGTTTCTTTTCAGCCAGCGTCGTGCCGCGATACCATCGACATCCTCCCCGCGCTAAAGCGCGAGGCTTTCACGTTGAATTTCCCGTAAATTCGTCGTCTCCGCCGACCATGCCGTTGTGCGGAACGCGGGGAAACGTTCGGGTGAGCTGAGCACCCATGGAGAGCAGATCGAACGGGAAGACTGCATCGTCGCCGCTACCGCACTTCTGAACGACGAAGCAGCCGTCACGAGGAACATCGAGCATTTCGAGCGTATCGAGAACCTCGAAGTGCGGTCGTACTAAACACGGTGACTACTACGCGGGGACCGAAAATCCGGAAACGAGTGTGCGATACGCTATCGGCTCTCGCGCTGTTCGACCTTGTTCAGCTCGATGAGCAGCCGGAAGATCGCCTTCACGAGGTTCGCATCCACGCCGAACCGTTCGGCGTTCTCGCCGGCGCGGTCCATCACTGCCTGTTCCTGTCCTTCGTCGGTCGTGGGGATGTCCTGTTCGCGTTTGACGCGGGCCACCGACTCGGCAACGTAGGTTCGCTGGGCGATGAGCTCCACGATCTCGCGGTCGATACTCTCGATCTCGGTGCGGAGCTCGTCGAGACTCATCTCGTCCGTGCTCCGTCGGTCTGTGTCGTCGTTAGCCATGTGTCTCCCTCGTAGGTGTTCCACGTTGCCCGCACGCGTTCGAGCGCGTCGCGCGACCCCACCGCGGTGTAGCTCGGCCCGGTTCCCGACAGCGAGACTCCCTCCGCGTCGGGGAGAGCGTCGACGAGCGGGAACGTCGGGAAGTCGAGCGCGGCGCAGAAGGCGAAGCCGTTGACGGTCATCGCCCGGGCGTACTCGCCGTCGGTGGCGAGCTCCAGCACCGTGTCGGCGACGGGGGCGATGCGCTTGCAGCGCTCCACGTCGGCGTCGGCGGAGAAGGCGCGCTCGTTCGGGGTGAAGACGAGGACGTGCCAGTCCACCTCCTCGCGGGCGAGCAGCTCGTCTTCGGTGTTGTCGGTGACGGTGACGCCCCCGAGCATCGACGCGCTGGCGTCGTCGAACGCCCCCGTGATGGTGACGCCGGCGTCGCGTGCGGCCTCGACGCCGAGTCTGCAGGCCGTCTCGCGCTCTACCCCCTCGATACCGAGCGCGTCGAGCGTGGCGAGGACGGTGGCGTTCGCGGCGGCCGACGAGGATTTCAGGCCGCCGGCCATCGGCACGTCGCTTTCGGTGCGGACGTGGCCCCCTTCGCCGTCGCCGTAGCGCTCGGTGGTGAGTTCGAGACAGCGCTCGATGAGCCGGGTGTCGCCGTCCGGTTCGCCGGCGATCTCGCCGGTGGCGTCCTCACCGCCGAGCGAGACGCTGGCGGTGGTGTACGCGTCGATGGCGAACGCCGAGCCGTAGCCCGACGCGAGCGCGTTGAGTACGGTTCCGGCGGCTGGTGCGGCTGCCCGGCCCTCCATGTGACAGCGTCCGACACGGCGGTATTTACCCGTGGCGATTGTGGCGATGTTTCGCTCGCGAGAGGGCTGCCGCAGGGCCTTTAACAAGGGTTAAATGTCGCCGTCACGCACCAGCGAACATGAGCGAGTCCGAGCAGAAGCGCGCACGCAAGTGCGTCTCCTGCGGAATCAACATCTCCGGCACCGGCGCGGCCAGATTCGCGTGTCCCGACTGCGGGCACGACATCTACCGGTGCTCGAAGTGCCGCAAACAGAGCAACCTCTACGAGTGCCCCGACTGTGGGTTCACGGGTCCGTAATCATGGGAAAAGTCGCTGCCAAGATGAAGGTCATGCCGAACAGCCCCGAAATCGACCTCGACGCGCTCCAGGAGCGGCTCGAGGACGCCCTCCCCGAGGGCGCGAAGATCAGCCGTACCGACCGCGAGGACGTCGCGTTCGGGCTGGTCGCGCTGTTCCCGACGGTCATCGTCCCCGACGGTGCCGGCGGCACGGAGGCGGTCGAGGAGGCGTTCGCCGGCGTCGAAGGCGTCGAGTCCGTCGCCGTCGACGAAGTGGGCCGCATCTAACTCCGTTTTAGGCCACCAGCGGCACTCTCTTCGCTGTTCAGTGAGTGACAACGAAGGTTTATTACTCGGTACGCGACAGCGTTCGCACATATGAGCGGAGGGGAGTACCGTGTCTGTTACGTCGAAGACCTCGGCCGCGTGCGCCGGCGCACGGGTTCGAATCTGCGCGAAGCCATCGACG
This sequence comes from Natronomonas sp. EA1, assembly GCF_051195035.1. Classification (NCBI taxonomy): domain Archaea; kingdom Methanobacteriati; phylum Methanobacteriota; class Halobacteria; order Halobacteriales; family Natronomonadaceae; genus Natronomonas; species Natronomonas sp. EA1. The sequence goes on along the minus strand of NZ_JBNTJV010000001.1, from coordinate 299,102 downwards.
GCACGGTCGTCTTCGCATCCGACGCCGACGCCGCCCTCGACCAGGTCGACGACGTGGACTGTGTCGTCTCCGGACACACGCGCGGGGGACTGGACGTGCTCGATCTCCTCACCCGCGTCCGCGACTGCAGACCGGACCTCCCGGTCATCGTCTACACCGCCGACGGGAGCGAAGAACTCGCCAGTGCCGCCATCTCGGCGGGCGTGACGGACTACATCCGGCGGGACGTCACCCCGGCCGAGGTCGTCGCCCGGAGGGTCGCCCACGCCGTCGACCGCTACCGCACCGAGCGCGCGCTCCGCGAGAGCGAGGAGCGCTACCGCACCCTCGTCGAGCGGAGCCACGACGGCATCTACATCTACCGTGGCCAGCGGTTCCAGCTCGTCAACGACCGCCTGTGTGAGCTGATGGGTCGCTCCCGTGAGGAGCTCATGGAGACCGACATCTGGGAGCTCCTCCATCCGGACGACCGCGAGCGCGTCCACGGGTACGGCAAGCAGCGCGCGAACGGGGAGGACGCCCCGACGCGCTACGAGGCCCGCATCGTCCGACCGAGTGGGGAGGTCCGTCACTGTGAGTTCTCCGTCCAGATGGTCACCCACGAGGGGAAGATGGCCGGGTTGGGCTCCGTCCGTGACGTGACCGAGCAGCGTCGCGCCAAGCGTCGGTTCCGCGCGCTCATCGAGAACTCCCCCTCGATGATCACGATCCTCGACCCCGACGGGAACATCGAGTACGCCAGCCCCTCCGTCGCGAACGAGTTCGGCTACAGCCGCGAGACGCTGGAGGGGACGGACGTGTTCGAGCTCATCCACCCGGCCGACCGCGAGGCGGTGAGCGCCCGGTTCGCGGACATCCTCACCGAGCCGGACGCCACCACGAGCGCGTCGTTCCGGTTTCAGGGTGCCGACGGCGACTGGCACGTCCTGGAGGCCGTCGGCCGGAACTGCCTGTCCGACTCCGCCATCGAGGGAATCGTCGTCAACACCCGCGACGTCACCGAGCGCCGTCGCCGCGAGGAGGCGCTCCAGCGACAGAACGAACGGCTCGACGAGTTCGCCTCGGTCGTCAGTCACGACCTCCGCAACCCGATCAACATCATCAGCGGCCACGTGGAGCTGGCACGCGAGACCGGGGGGGAGCGACACTTCGAGGCCATCGAGAACGCCGCCGACCGGATGGCGACGCTCGTCGACAGCCTGCTCACCCTCGCCCGCGAGGGACAGGAGACCGGGCACCTCCAGACGGTCGAGCTCCGCACGGTCGCGAAGCGGGCGTGGCGGACCGTCGAGACCGACGATGCGACCCTCTCGGTCGCCCCCGCACTCGGCCCCGTCCGCGCCGACGCCGAGCGGCTACGGGCGCTCTTCGAGAACGTCTTTCGGAACTCGGTCGAGCACGGTTCGACGGGCTGTCGGACGCAGTCCAGCGACGACGCCTCGCTCACCGTCCGGGTCCAGGCGGTACCGGGTGGCTTCGCCATCGAGGACGACGGCCCGGGCATCGACCCCGCCGTGCGCGAGCACGTCTTCGAACGCGGAGTCACCACCAGCGAGACGGGGACGGGCTACGGGCTGAGCATCGTGAAACGCGTCGCGGAGGCACACGGCTGGGAGACGACGGTAACGGAGAGCGCCGAGGGGGGCGCCCGCTTCGAGTTCACGAACGTGGACGCGGTCAGTGAACTCCAGCAGCCGTAAACGCCGCGTCGAGGTCGGCGATGAGGTCGTCGACGTGTTCGATACCCACGGAGGCGCGGATGAGGCCGTCCGAGAGCCCGATCGCCTCCCGCTCTTCGGGGGGGATCGCGGCGTGTGTCATCGCCGCGGGCTGTTCGATGAGGCTCTCGACGCCGCCGAGCGATTCGGCGAGGGTGAACACCTCCGTCTCGGAGACGACGGTGGACGCCTCCTCCAGCGTGGCGTCGAGGTCGAAGCTCAGCATGCCGCCGAAGTCGTCCATCTGCGTCGTCGCGATTTCGTGGGTCGGGTGCGACTCCAGCCCGGGGTAGTAGACCCGGTCCACGCTGGCGTGCCCCTCCAGCCACTCCGCGAGCGCGCGGGCGTTCTCACAGTGTCGGTCCATCCGGACGGGGAGCGTCTTGGTCCCGCGGAGGACGAGGAAGCAGTCGAACGGCGAGGGCGTGGCTCCGACGGAGTTCTGGTAGAAGCCGATGTCGGCGTCGAGCGCCTCGTCGTCCGTGATGAGCGCCCCGCCGACCACGTCGGAGTGGCCGCCGAGGTACTTCGTCAGGGAGTGGGAGACGATGTCCGCGCCGAACTCGAGCGGGCGCTGGAGATACGGCGTGGCGAAGGTGTTGTCCACGGCGCACAGCGCGTCGTGTTCGTGCGCGAGGGCCGCGAGCGCCTCGATGTCGTTGACGCGCATGAGGGGGTTCGTGGGCGTTTCGACCCACAGCAGCTCCGTGTTCGCCTGCATCGCGTCGGCGACGGCCGCGTGGTCCGTCGTATCGACGAAGGTGAACTCGAGGTCGTACTTCTCGTACACCTGCGTGAAGATGCGGTGGGTCCCCCCGTACACGTCGTCGCCGGTGACGACGTGGTCGCCCGCGTCGAGGAGGTTACAGACGGTGTTGATAGCCCCCATTCCCGAGGAGAACGCGCGGCCGTAACTCCCATTCTCCAGGGCGGCGAGGTTCGCCTCTAAATCCGTACGGGTGGGGTTCCCCGTCCGCGAGTACTCGTAGCCACGGTGGTCACCCGGCCCGTCCTGCTCGTAGGTGGAGTTCGCGTAGATGGGCGTCATGAGCGCCCCCGTCTCCTCGTCCGGCTCCTGCCCGGCGTGGATGGCGCGGGTCTCGATGTGCTCGTCCATACTCAACCTCCACCCGCGGGAGGTAAATCCCTGTTCGTCTCGCGTGTGCCGGCGCAGGCAGGCCTCGCCCCCGGACGAGCACCTATTAGCCTCCCTGCCGAACCCCTGCCAATGCGAGCCGCAGCCTTCACCGACCTCATCGGTCCCGACGGCGTACAGGTGGTCGACCGCCCGGACCCCTCCCCCGAGGAGGGAGAGGCCGTCGTCGACGTCGAGGCCTGTGCCATCAACCGCCACGACCTCTGGATCCTGGAGGGGGACTCCGCGATGGTCTCGGGCGAGAACCTCCCGTTCGTCACCGGGCTCGACGTGGCCGGCGTCGTCCGCGAGGCCGGGGCCGAAACGAGTGTCGAGCCGGGCGACCGGGTCGTGCTCTGCCCGAACGAGACCTGCGGCACCTGCCGGTTCTGTCGGGAGGGCCCGGAGAACCTCTGTGAGGAATTCTCGCTGTATCACGGTGGGCTCGCGGAGCAGGCGCTCGTCCAGGCCGACCGGCTCGTCCCGCTCCCGGAGGGAGTGGATACGACCACCGCCGCGGCCCTCCCCACCGCCTACATGACGGCGTTCCACATGCTCCGGCGCGCGGACGTGGGCCCCGGCGACCTCGTGTTCGTCCCCGGCGCGACCGGTGGGGTCGGGGTCGCGGCCGTCCAGTTGGCGGACGCGATGGGCGCCCGGACGGTCGGCACCTCCTCCTCGCGCGCGAAACTCGAACAGGTCGAGCCGCTCGGGCTGGACCACGCGCTCGCGGTGGTCGACCCCGACGAGATGCGCGAGGCCGTCCTCGAGGTCGGGGAGGTCGACGCCGTCATCAACCACCTCGGAGGGCCGTACACCCGCGTCGGCCAGGACGTCATGCGCCGCGGTGGCCGGATGCTCGTCTGTGGTCGGACGGCCGGGAACACCTCCGAGATCGCCGTCGCCGACCTGTTCCTCGGCCACAAGCGAGTGGAGGGGAGTACGATGGGAACCCAGCGGGACCTCGAACGGCTGGTCGCGCTCGTCGCGGACGGCGACCTCGAGCCCGTCATCGACGCGACCTTCCCCCTCGAAGAGACCGGCGCCGCGTTCGCCGCGATGCAGGACCGCGAGAGCGTCGGGAAGCTCGTCGTCACCGTCGAGTAGGCCACCGCACCCCCGGACGGCGCGGGAGAGAACGCACGTTTTATAACGCTCTCCGGATTACGAGGAGTTACGACTATGCCGAGTTCCAACGGTCCACTCCACGGCACGCGAAACAAGCTCAAGAACAAACCCCGCGAGCGCGGTACCTCCCCGCCGCAGCGCTCGGTCGAGCAGTTCGACGAGGGTGACAAGGTCCACCTGAAGATCGACCCCTCGGTCCCGAAGGGCCGCTTCCACCCCCGGTTCAACGGCCAGACCGGTACCGTGCTCGGTCCCCAGGGCCGTGCCTACAAGGTCCGCATCAACGACGGCGGGAAGGACAAGACCATCATCACGGTCCCCGCCCACCTCCGCCGCCAGCAGTAATGACCATCTTCAAGGAGAAACTCGACGAGGAGTTCGTCACCGTCTCGGAGGCGAAGGCCATTCTCGCCGACATCGAGGCCGAGCGCGCCGTCGACGAGGAGCGCGAGATGCGCTACGAGCTGGCGCGCGCGATCGAGCACGCGAACCGCTTCGCCGTGCTCGACGCCGAGGAGTCGCGCGAACTCGTCGAGGAGCTCCTCGAGCTGGAGAAGGTCGACGAGCCGACGGCGTTCAAGATCACGGACCTGCTCCCCCAGAGCCGTGACGAACTGCGTGCCGTCTTCGCACAGAACCGCTACTCCCTCTCGGGCGACGAACTCGACGACATCCTCAACATCGTCGCGAAGTACGCCTGATTCTTTAAATAGCCGCTCCTCTTATCACGTGACATGACTGACGCCGGTAGTGATGACACGGTGTTCGCGGTCGTGCTGGATTTCCTCCCGACGGGCCACCACGACGACTCGCGGCAACGGTACCGCCGCTCCCCCGTCGCGTACGCCCTCGGCGAGGAGGATTTCGGCCTCTACGAGCTGCGCTTCGAGGACGGGGCGAAATACGGCGTCGGCGACCGGCTCGCGGTCGACCCACCAGCGGATGACCTCGCGGAGACGGACCGCATCGCCTACGGTGACCTGACGGGCACCGCGCGCTCCGAGCTGGAGTACGCCGTCGACGAGCTGATCGACCGCGACGAGAAGCGCTTCGTCGACTTCTACAACGACGCCCAGCCCATCACGCTGCGGCTCCACCAGCTGAACCTGCTCCCGGGCATCGGGAAGAAACTGAGAAACAACATCCTCGACGCCCGGAAACGCAAGCCGTTCGAGTCGTTCGACGACCTCGACGAGCGCGTCTCTGGGCTCCACCGCCCGCGCGAGGTGCTCAAAGAGCGCATCCTCGAAGAGCTCTCCGATGCGGACCTCAAGTACCGCATCTTCGCGCGGCAGGCGAAACGAGAGTAGAACGCTTTTCACCGGGCGTCTCCAGGGTTCGAGCAGTGACTGAGCGACGTGACCCCGACGCGCTGGTCCGCCGGGCCGGCCGCGGTAACCCCGACCACGACCAGCATTTCCTCGTCGACGACCGCGTACTCGACCGCATCCCCGGGTACCTCCCCGACGACGCGGACACCAGCCACGTCCTCGAGATCGGTGGCGGTCCCGGCGCGCTCACCGACCGGCTCCTGGGCGTCGCCGACCGCGTGACCGTCATCGAACGGGACCGCGCCTTCGCCGCACATCTCCGCCGGGAGTTCACAAACGAGATCGACGCCGGGAGACTCACGGTGATCGAGGGGGACGCGCTCGACGTGCCGCTGCCCGAGTTCACCGCGTGCGTCTCCAACCTTCCGTACAGCGTCTCCTCGGAGATCGCGTTCCGCCTGCTCCCCGAGGGGAAACCCCTGATTCTGATGTTCCAGAAGGAGTTCGCAGAGCGGATGGCGGCCGAGCCGGCGACGGACGAGTACGGCCGGCTCTCGGTGACCGCGGGCCACTACGCCGACGTGGAGGTGGTCGAGCCCGTCCCGAAGGAGGCGTTCGACCCCGCGCCCGCGGTCGAGAGCGCCGTCGTGCGCGCGCTCCCGCGGGACCCCGAATACGAGGTCCCGGACGACGACTTCTTCCTCCGGTTCGTCACCGCGTGTTTCACCCAGCGCCGGAAGACGATGCGCAACGCGATCCGCAACACGGGCCATATCTCGAAGCTCGATGACCCGGACGCCGTGGTGGACGCGGCGCCCGAAGACCTGTTGCGGAAGCGCGCCGGGAAGGTGACGCCCGCTGAGTTCGCCGAACTCGCCCGCATCGCGTGGGAGGTGGGCGACCCCGCATGATACACGAGACGGTCATCAACGGGCCGCAGTACCTCACGACCGTCGCCATCGTCGGCGGGTATCTCACGCTCGCCTGGCTCACCTACTCCGCCGGGAAGCTGCTGAAAAGCCGGTTCGACGAGGACCTCACGGAGGCGTTACAGGCCGCGTTCCTCACGCTGACGGGGGTCGGAGCCGGCATCACGCTCGTACTCATCTGGGATGCGAGCGGTGACGTGGGCGATGCGCTCGACACCATCCAGTTCGGCGCGGACACCGGGGTGAAGCTGCTCGTGATGGGACTGGCGTTCGCGGCCGCCTACACCGTGACGCGCGTGACGAAACGGCTCGTCCGCATCGGTGACAGCCGCGACGCCATCACGAACCACCAGCGGGAGGTGCTCCACCACGTCGTCCAGATCCTCGTCTTCGCCCCCGCGCTTCTGTTCGCGTTCGCGCTGTGGGGGCTCAACCCCGCGAACCTCCTCGTCGGTGCCGGGGTACTCGGTATCGTCCTCGGGCTCGCGGCCCGCCAGACCCTCGGCGCCGTGCTCGCGGGGTTCGTCATCCTCTTCTCGCGACCGTTCGAGGTCGGCGACTGGATCCAGGTCGAAGACCAGGAGGGCGTCGTGACGGACATCTCCACCGTCAACACCCGGATCCGGACGTTCGACGACGAGATGGTGATGATCCCGAACGACATCGTCGCGAACACCACCGTGACGAACCGCTCGCGCAACGGCCGGCTCCGTATCGAGGTCCCCATCGGCGTGGACTACGACACGGACGTGGACCGCGCGGCGGAGATCGCACGGGAGGCGATGGACGGGCTCGACGAGATCATGGACGGCCGGAAGCCGGACGTGGTGTTCGACCGGTTCGGCGACAGCGCGGTCGTGCTCAGACTCCGGTTCTGGATCCGCGACCCGACCATCCGCCGGAAGTGGAACGCCCAGAACGCCGTCGTGGGTGCGGTGAAAGACGCCTTCGAGCGCGAGGGGATTACCATCCCGTTCCCGCAGCGCACCCTCTCCGGGCGCGAAGCGGGAGACGCGGACGGCCCGGAATCCGTCGTCCGCGAGGTCTCGGAGGGGAGCGATGAGTAAGCTCTCCGAGCTGCGCGGGGAGAACACGGCGGTCTACCAGCCCGCGGAGGACTCGGGCCTGCTCGCGAGCGCGGCCCGCGAGCGCGTCGGGAGCGACGACCGCGTGCTCGATGTCGGAACGGGCTCCGGCTGGGTCGCACAGCGGGTCGCGGAGACCGGTGCCGAGGTCGTCGCCTCCGACGTGAACCCGCACGCGTGCGAGCAGGCGCGCGAGCGCGGCGTCCCCGTCGTGCGCGCGGACCTCACCGAACCCTTCCGGACGGGGAGCTTCGACTGGGTGCTGTTCAATCCGCCGTATCTGCCCCTCGACGAGGAGGCGTTCCGCGACGACTGGATGGAGGTGGCGCTCACCGGCGGCGAGACCGGGCGGGAGGTCATCGAGCCGTTCTTAGAGGGTGTCGGACGCGTGCTCGCGCCCGGCGGGAGCGTGCTCATGCTCGTCTCCTCGCTCACCGACATCGAGGAGGTGGCCAGCTACGCGGACGACCAGGGGCTGGCAGCCGAGACCGTCACCGAGGAGTCTCACCCCTTCGAGCGGCTGGTGGTCCTCCGGCTGTGGCCCGCCTGATTACTGTAGAGCATTAACCGGGATAGCAAATATTAAAGAGCGGCATCCCAAAGCGAAGGTAATGACGGAGCTTGTCGCAACGACTCCTGGGCTGTTCCCCCTGCCCGACTGGGCGAAAGAACAGCTCTCCGACCTGAAGGGCCACCAGAAGTCCGACCTCATCAGCGGTGACGAGGGCGCAGACATCACGGCGGCCTACGAGAAGGGCCGTGCCGAAGTCATCGACCGCCAACAGCAGGCCGGGCTCGACCGCGTGGTCGAGGGCCAGCTGCGGTGGGACGACATGCTCGCGCACCCCCTCGCCGTCCACGACGCCGTGGAGACGCGCGGCATCGTCCGCTACTACGACAACAACAACTTCTACCGCGAGCCGGTCATCACCGAGGACCTCGGCTTCTCCGGCGACGTGGCCGAAGAGCTGGAGGCCGCAGCCGAGCTCACCGACGACCTGCAGGCCGTCCTCCCGGGGCCGTACTCGCTCGCGGACCTCGCGACGGACGAGTACTACGGCGACGAGCTCATCGAGGGCATCGCCGAGTTCCTCGAGGGTGAAGTGGAGGCGTTCCCGGACGTGGAGACGCTGTTCTTGCTCGAACCCTCGCTCGTCACGAACGCCCCCGGTGAGGGGGTCGACGAGCGCGCCAGCGAGGCCATCGACCGGGTGGCGGGCGCGACGGACGCCGACGTGGTCGTCCACACCTACTTCGGCGCCATCCCGGAGAAACCCTACGCGCACCTCATGGACGCGGACATCGACGCGGTCGGCTTCGACTTCGTCACCGACCACGAGACGAACCTCTACAACATCCAGGAGTACGGCACGAAAGACGCCGTTGCGCTCGGCGTCGTCGACGGGCAGAACACGCTGGTCGAGGAGCCGGAGACGATTCGCGAACGGATCGACTGGGTCCAGGAGAACGTCCCCGCCCAGAGCTTCGACACCGTCTACGCTACCTCGAACACCGAGCTGTTCTACCTGCCGGTGAACAAATCGAACGCCAAGCTCGACGCGCTTGCGAACGCCGTTTCCCTCACGGAGGCCGAACAATGACACGCGAACAGTTCCGACCCGCAGACCACCCGACCGACCACTTCCTGCTCACGACCGTCGTGGGCTCCTACCCGAAACCGAAGTGGCTGAACCGCGCGAAAGACCTCGTCGACGACGAGACGGCAGACTTCGAGGAGCGACACCTCGAGGAGGCCGAGGACGACGCCTCCCGGCTCATCACCCACGAACACGACCGGGCCGGCCTCGACGTCGTCGTCGACGGTGAGATGCGCCGCAACGAGATGGTGGAGTTCTTCGCCCACCGCATCGACGGCTACGAGTTCAACGGCCCGGTGAAGGTCTGGGGCCACAACTACTTCGACAAACCCTCCGTCGCCGACGAGGTCGAGTACGACGAACCGTGGCTCGTCGACGAGTTCGAGTTCACCTCGGAGGTGACGGACACCCCCGTCAAGGTCCCCATCACGGGGCCGTACACGCTCGCCAACTGGTCCTTCAACGAGGCGTACGACTCCGAAGAGGAGCTGGCCTACGACCTCGCGGACCTCGTCAACGAGGAGATCGAGAAGCTCGTCGAGGCCGGCGCGCGCTACATCCAGATCGACGAGCCCGCGCTCGCGACGACCCCGGACGACCACGCCATCGTCGGCGAGTGTCTCGAACACATCGCCGACGGGGTTCCGGAGGACGTCCGGCTCGGCCTCCACGTCTGTTACGGCGACTACTCGCGCATCTACCCCGAGATGCTGGAGTACCCGGTCCACGAGTACGACCTCGAACTCGCCAACGGCGACTACGACCAGCTCGACGTCTTCACCGAACACGAGTTCACGAAGGACCTCGCGCTCGGCGTCGTCGACGCCCACACCGCCGAGGTCGAGCCCGTCGAGGTCATCAAGGAGAACATTTTGAAGGGGTTCGAGGTCGTCCCCCCGGAGCGACTCACGATCTCGCCGGACTGCGGGCTGAAGCTCCTCCCGCGTGAGATCGCGTTCGGGAAGATGCAGAACATGGTGCAGGCGGCCCGCGAGGTCGAAGCGGAGCTCGACGCCGGTGAGGTCTCCGTCGGCTACGCCGGGACGGAAGCGCCCGCGGACGACTGAACGCGGGTTTAGACCAGCGTCCACGCCGTCGCCGCGAGGAACAGCGCCACGGCGGCGACCAGACTCAGGTTCGAGAGCGTCGTCTCCGTCCCCGTCGCGTCGCTGGTCCGGAAGAGGACGAAGGCCACTCCGAGGACGGCGACGACGACGGCGATGCCCGCGTACACGAGGTCGATAACTCCTGCCATACAGGCTATACGAACGCCGGCATGAAAAGCCTACCCCGCAACGGTAATGCGTCTCGCGTGAAAGGCTCTGACAATGCGACTCGAACTCCGCGTCTGTAAACACTGTTTCGAGGGTGAACACGGCAACCCACAGAAGGCCGCCGTGACGCAGGACATGGTGAAGTGTGCCCGCCGCGTCCGGGAGTACAAGGACCTCATCGGCCTCGACGCCGTCTACATCTCGATGGTCGAGGAGGGTGACGGCGGCGGCTCGGAGGCGCTCAACGTCATCGTCGCCAGCATCCAGAACGACCAGGTGGCGCTCACCGACACCCAGCTCGTGATGGAAGACGGCAACGGCAACGTCCTCGTCTACCCCGAACCGGAGGACGTCCTCGAGGTGCTCACTCGGAACATCGACCAGATACAGAACCAGACCCGCCAGGACGTGACGGTGGAGCTCTCCGAGGAAGGCTCTCGGCTCGTCTCCTAAAGAAAAGAGGAGTCAGTCGTCGCTCGGCTCGTTACCGCCGTCGGTGGCCGGCGTCGACCCCTGGCGCTGGCGCAACTGCTTCTCCCAGCGCACGCGCAGGACGTTCCCGTACATCGAGAGGACCAGCCCCGTGAAGAGGACGAAGATGCCCGCGTTGACGCCGATGGTGAGAAGCAGGCTCGTCGGCCCGCCACCCACCGTCAGCGCCTCGGGGACCGGATACCCCGAATCGAAGATGCTCGCCAACAGCACGGAGACGATGCCGATCACCGTGAGGACGCCGAACACCGTGCTCGCGAAGTGCCATGTCGGGGAGAGCTCGAGCCGCTCGATACCCGTCCCCTCGCCGTCGCCGTGGTGTTCCGGGATCATGCTGCGCGGGATGAACGCCTTCGTCTCGACGGGGTAGAACGCCGGGTGGAACCCGTGTTCGTAGATGTGGAACATCACCCCCATCAGCATGATGACGCCGAGCAGGCCGTGGAAGACGACGAACGCCGTCGCCGCGACCTTCGTCTGGAAGTACTGTGCGAGCCCCGTCTTGTTCCAGATGAGCAGCCCCGAGATGGCGAGCAGGGTGAGCTCCACCGAGAAGATGTAGACGACGCCCTTCCCGATGTAGGAGAGCAGCGGGATCTCGTCGGCCGTGCCGCCCGCGAACTGCCGGGCGTTGGGGTGGCGTTCGTCCGCCCGCCCCAGCACGAACTTGAAGTCCTGGATCATCGCCGTGATGTCCTCCTTCGTCATGATGACCTCCCGGAAGTTGCCGCGGCCGGTCGGGGAGATGAGCATCAGCGTGATCCAGAAGACGATGAGGGCGATGAGGCCGAAGCCGGCGAGCCGGTGGAGCGCCGCGACCCCGGTGTTCCCGCCCATGAGTTCGAGCAGCCACCAGAGCTCGTCGTTGAACATGATGGCGTAGCCGGTGAAGAACAGCGCGAAGACGTCCAGCGCCAGAAGCGAGTGGAACGTCGTCGTCATCCGGGTGAACTTCCCGTGGTCGAGATTGCTCATCGGTTCTCACCCCCGTCGGTGACGGCCTCGCCAGCGTTTCCGGGCTGGCGCATCCGGGCGGCCAGCCGGCGGAACGCGGCCCAGTGGACGAACACCATCGCGAGGATGAACATCCCCATCACGAAGTCCGCGAGGTGGATGGCGAAGATGAGGAACTTCAGGCTCCCCAGCTCGTTGCCGGCGACGAAGTCCGCACCGACACCACCGCCGGCGACGGTCGGCTGAATGCGGAACAGCACCTCGTAGAACGGGCCGAACCCCGCGGCCCACCAGATGGACAGCACCGCCACGGCCACACCGACGACCGCGGCGATGAGGATGGACGGCCCGGAGTAGCTCCGGGTTTCGGGGAGCTCGCTCATCTGAACGCACCGGCGTCGTCGCCGAAGATGATCTCCATGGCCTGGTCGTTGAAGAACGTGCCCGAACCGCGCTTCTCCAGCTCGTCCGCGATCTCACCGGAGGTGCCCACGAGGATGGCGTCGGTCGCACACTCCTCGGCGCAGGCGGGCCCTTTGCTCACGTCCTGTCGCTCCTCGCACATCGTACACTTGTCCATCGTGCCGCCGGTCCCGAAGATCGCCGCCGAGCCGTCGTTTGCCTCGGGGAACTGCGGGGCGCCGAACGGGCACGCGGACAGGCAGTACTGACAGCCGATACACAGCGAGTCACGCACCTCGACGAACCCGTTGTCCTTCTTCAGGAGTGCGTCCGTCGGGCAGACGGAGACACAGGGTGCGTTCTCGCAGTGGTAACACTGCATCGGGATGGAGGTCTCGCCGGGGCTCTTGCCCTCCTGCAGCGCCTTCGCGCTGTGGGCGTTCAGCCCGTCTGCGGCCTCCTTCCCCTCCAGCATGGTTGCGATACTGATCCGCTGTTCGTCGGGTGAGATGTCCCAGGTCCGCTTGCACGCCACGACGCAGCCGCCGCAGTCGATGCAGGCCTCCACGTCGGGGAAGATGCGAGCACCCTCGCCGGTGCTCATCACGCCCTGGCCCATCACCTCTTTATTTTCTGTTGACATTATTGCACCGTGGTGTTATCCCGCACGTCGAAGTCCTTCTGGGAGCCGATGCCGTTCCGGTCCTGCGGGAAGTCGATGAACTCCATGTTGAGCTCCTCGATGCGCGCGGGCGTCGCCTTCTCCAGTTTCACCATCCCCGCCTTCGTCTCCTGCATCTGCGTCTCGACGTCGTAGCCACGCGAGGTGATGATGTTCACGCTGTCCCCGATGGCGTACGGCGCGTGCCCGTCGGGGTACTGGTCCTCCAGCGACTGGCCCTTGAAGACGCCACCCCAGTGGAACGGGAGGAACGTCTCCTGGTCGTTCGGGCGGTGGGTGACCCGTGCCTTCACGAGGATCGAGCCGCGGTCCGTCGTGGAGACGATGATGAGGTCACCTCCGTCCACGCCGAGCTCCTCCGCCCGGTTGGGCGTGATCTCGGCGTACATGTGCGGCTGGAGGTCCGCCAGGTAGATGTTCGAGCGGGACTCCGCGCCACCGCCCTGGTGTTCCACCTGGCGACCGGAGGTGAGGATGGTGTCCATCCCCTGTTGTTTGATCTTCCGTGTCGCCTCCTCCTGGACCGTCGCGTTGTTCTGGTCCAGCCGGTAGAAGTTGGTCTGCTTCCCGTTCGCCGGCCACTGCTCGACGAGATCCGGCCGCGGGCTCTCGATGGGCTCGCGGTGGACCGGCAGCGTGTCGATGAAGTTCCAGACGACCCCACGCGCGCGGCCACGCCCCGTCGGCGCGTCCGGCTGCTTGTAGTCGTACTGCTCGTAGAACGCCTCGTCGTAGTCCGTCCCGTACTGCTCGTTCATCGCGACGGCGGTGTCGTAGACCGATTTGGTGGGGTCGAGCGCGTACTCGTACGGGAGCGTCAGCTGGTCCGGGTTCGACAGGTCGTCCGGCAAGGTGGTGGCGAAGCCGGGGTACTGTGGCACCCCGCGGATCGGGCCGCTGCCGTCCCACCAGTCGGGGTCGTAGGGGTCCCGCAGCATGTTGAGCCCCTCCTCACCCTGCTCGTCGAACGTCTGTTGCATCGGGTACGGCTTGTCCGTCGCCATCGCGTCCCACTCGTCGGGCGTGGGCGCTTGCACGCCCCAGCGGGCACGGAAGTCCTGGCCACCCTCGTTGGGGTCGAGGTCGTCGTTCCAGATGATCGGCGTCCCGGGGTGTCCCTCACCCCAGCACGGCCACGGGAGCTGCCAGTACTCGCCCGACACTTCGAGCCCCTCGACCTCGCATTTGAGGTTCTCCGTCGAGAACGCGTAGTCGTACTCGCGCTGTTTCTCGAGGCGTTCGGGGTCCTGGATGTAGCCGATAGTCCGGACGCCGATGTTGATCTCCCGGAGCGCCTCCTGGTAGGTCGACTTCCCGTTGTACAGCTCGGGGCCGGCCCCCCAGTCGAAGTGGGCACCCATCCCGAGCTCGTCGGCGAGCTCCTGGATGATCTGCATGTCCGGGCGCGTGTTGTGCGACGGCGGCCGGACCGGGTCGGACCACTGGACCGACCGGTGGGAGTTCGTCACCGACCGGTGGTGCTCGTACTGTGAGGACGCCGGGAGGAGGATGACCCCGTCCTCCCGTTCGGGCATCACGGAGGCGACCGACGGGAACAGGTCCACGATGACGAGCAGGTCGAGCTGCTCCATCGCCCGCTTCATCTTCGTCATCTCGCTGATGGAGTTCGAGGAGTGCCCCCAGAAGAACGCCGCCCGCACCTGATTCGGCTGGTAGATCGGCGTCTCGTTCAGCCGTTCGGACTGGTCGAGGCCGGCCTCGAACCACCGGGCGACCGTGAGCCCCTTCTGGAACATCATCGACCGGTCGTTCGGGAACGTCTCGTCGTACTCCTCCTGACCGGACTGTGCTAAGAACTTCCCTTCCGGCATCAGGTCGTACTTGTCGTACAGCTCCTCGAAGGTGATCTCGCCGCTCGTGTACGGGCTCTTCGACCAGACGTCGGCCCAGTACTGCCACGAGCCGGGGGAGTTCACGGAGTAGTAGCCCGGCAGGATGTGGCTCGCCACGGCGAGGTCCGTCGCGCCCTGGACGTTCGAGTGGCCGCGCATGACCTGGAGGCCGCCGCCGGAGTGGGCGGCGCCACCGCACGCCAGCGAGAGGATGGCGTACGACCGGATGTTCTGCGTCCCGTTGTTGTGCTGAGTCCCGCCCATCGCCCACTCGATCTGGACGTTGGGTTTGTTCTCGATGATGGTGTCACCGAGCTCGCGCAGGTCGGCCTCCGAGAACCACGTGATGTCGGCGACCGTCTCGAGGTCGTAGCGGTCCAGCTCCTCGCGCACGTCCGGCCAGCCCATGACGCGCTCGGAGAGCATCTCCTCGTCCAGCTCGTCCTGGTCGCGGAGATACTTGATGAGCCCCATCATCAGGGCCACGTCCGTCCCGGGGCGGATGCGGTAGAAGTCGTCGGCGTGCGCGGATGTCTTCGTGAACCGCGCGTCCACGGAGACGACCGTCCCGCCGCGTTTCTGCCCCTCGAGGATGTGCTGCATCGCGATGGGGTGGGCTTCGGCGGGGTTCTGCCCGATGATGATGTTCAGATCGAAGTTCCGGTAGTCGTTGATGGTGTTCGTCATCGCGCCGTAGCCCCACGTGTTCGCGAGGCCGGCGACGGTCGTGGAGTGACAGATCCGCGCCTGGTGGTCCACGTTGTTCGTCCCGAACAGCGACGCGAGTTTCCGGAACGCGTACGCCTCCTCGTTGGCGTGGTGCGCGCTCCCGAGCCACATCACCGAGTCCGGGCCGGACTCCTCGACGATGGTGTCGAGTTCGTCCGCGATCTTCGCGTACGCGTCGTCCCACGAGATCTTCCGCCACTCACCGTCTACCTTCTGGAGCGGATGTTTCAGCCGCCGTTCGGAGTGTTCCGACCCGTAGATGGCCGCCCCCTTCGAACAGAGCGACCCGTTGTTGATGGGGTGTTCCTGCCACGGTTCCTGCCCGACGAAGGCGTTGCCCTTCCGCTCACCTTTGAACCCGCACCCGACGGCGCAGAAGTTGCAGATGGTCTTCGTCAGTTCACCTTCCGTATCCGTCCCGTCGACCTCGCCGTCGTTGGCGGCAAGCGCCTGTCCCGCGCCACCACCACCCAGCGCGACTGCGCCGGCCAACGCGCTCGCTTTCATGAACGAACGCCGGTCGAGGTCCAGTGAGACTGGTTCCGCACTCATTGTTCTGTCATACCCGATTGTGCTCCGTTATCCACGGTTCGTCCGTTGTTAACGGTTCTCTCATTACCACTCACTAACACTATAAATAACCAACGTCCACCCGGATGATCAAAATCGCACGCAGCGGCAGTTCTCTCCGGCATCTACATATCAGGAACGCGGGAGGAGGGGGAAGGCATAACTGTGTCCTGTTGGACTGGCTCATCAATGAACGTCGGGGCATTCGTGTGTTCGTGCGGGGGTTCCTGCGACATCGACCTGGAGGCGACCCGCGAGGGTGTCGACGGCGTCGACGTCGTGGCGAGCTCGGAGCTCCTCTGTCAGAGCGGGCTCGACGGCATGGCACACGTCATCGAGGAGTACGACATCGACCAGGTGATCGCTACCGCGACGAGCGACTCGTGTAAGCGACGCATCCGGGCCCAGACGGCCGACTCCGGCCTCCACCCGGACGCGACGGCGTTCGTCGACCACCGGGAGGGTGCCGCGTGGGTCCACGAGCCCGAGGCCGCTCAGTCGAAGATCTCCCGGCTCATCGACGCCGCGAACGTCGGGCTCGAACACGAGGCGGTCTCCCGGACCGTCTCCCACGAGGCGGGCGACCACGTCGCCGTCGTCGGCGATCTGGAGTTCGCGCGCACCATCGCGGACGACGCGGACGTGACGCTCATCGCCGAGGGCCGCGACTTCGCCGGCGAGGAGATCCCCGAGTCGGTCACCCTCCAGCGCGGGCGGGTGATCGGGGTCGACGGCTCGTACGCTGAGTTCCACCTCACCGTGCAGGCCGGCGTCACCGACGACTGCATCGACTGCATGAAATGCGTCGAGGAGGGGCCGGAGGGGGCCGTCACCGCCCGGCCCGTCGACGTGGCTCCGGTCGCCGACGGGGGCTGGACCGACTGCTGTCCCACGGACGCCATCGAGCCCGGCGAGGTGACGATGACCGTCGAGGCGGACCAGGTGGTCCACCCCGGGAGCGACCGCGCGACCCGCGGCGGGCGCGTCGGCTACTACACCGTCGCCGACGCCGGCACCGTCGCCGCGGTGGAACACCACCTCGGCGGCATCGAGAAACCCCAGTTCCTCGATATCGACATGGAGATCTGTGCCGCCGGCGCGTCGAGCCAGGAGGGGTGTACCGAGTGTACCGACGCCTGCCCGCACGACGCCGTCGGACGGCCCACCGTCGACTCCGTGGAGTTCGACCCCGTCGCCTGCCAGAACTGCGGGGCCTGTACGAGCGCCTGTCCCACCGGGGCCGTCCAGCTCCGCGAGCCCTCCAACGAACGGCTCGCGCGCGAGGTGGAGACCCTCGTCGCCGACGACGGGCTCGACCCGGTCGTCGCGTTCGTCTGCTCGGAGACCGCGGCGGAACGGCTCCGCGAGTACGGCCGCCGCGCCGGTGCTGGCGAGGATATCTCCTACCCGCCGGTGCTCCCCGTGCGCGTGAACTGCACCGATACGGTCGGCGAGGGGCACCTGCTGCACGCGCTCGCCGCCGGTGCCGAAGGGGTCGCCATCGTCGGCTGCGGCGACGCCTGTCTCCACTCGGGACCGGACCCCAAAGCCGAGCTCGTCGAGCGGGTCAACCGGGCGACCCGCGACCTGGGACTCGGCGAGCGCGTCACGTTCCTCGCCCCCGAGCGGGACCCGAGCGGGTTCACGGAGTCGCTGACGGCGTTCGCCGATGGCCTCGACGCCTCGCCGATACCCGTCGGCCACGAGGCCGAGGCGTTCACCACCCACGCGTGGGTCATCGAGAGCGTGCGCGCCATCGGCGAGCACGTCACCCCCGAACGGGATGTCATCCGTGGCATCGAGTCGGTGGGCCGCGTCTCCGTCACCGAGGCGTGTAACCTCACGCCGACCTGTTCGACGCTCTGTCCCACCGACGCCCTCCGGCGGACGGGCGAGGGTGAACTCCAGTTCAACCACTCGGAGTGCGTGAACTGCGGCGTCTGTGAGGACGGCTGTCCGGAGACCGCCATCGAGGTGGACGGCGGGCTCGACCTCTCGCTGCTCCCCGAAGCGAACGACGGGGAGGCGTGGACCACGGTTCACGAGGGCGAGATGCTGGAGTGTGTCCGGTGTGGCAAACCCTTCGCGAGCAAGGCGACGACGGAGAAGATTCAGAGCGAGGTGGGCGACCTCGTCGAGGGCATCGCGCCCGACGGGAACCACAGCATCTTCGAGTACTGTGGCGACTGTCGCCCGCGGCTGCTGTTCGGTGGTGATACCCGATGAACGACGACGACATCTACACGGCACGGCTCGAGTTGGTCGATTTCCCCATCGAAGTGTTCTGGGACACCCCCCGCGAGGAGTTCATCGAGAAGCTGCTCGCCGGCGACGT
The DNA here is from genome assembly GCF_051195035.1 of Natronomonas sp. EA1. Classification (NCBI taxonomy): domain Archaea; kingdom Methanobacteriati; phylum Methanobacteriota; class Halobacteria; order Halobacteriales; family Natronomonadaceae; genus Natronomonas; species Natronomonas sp. EA1. The sequence continues at coordinate 280,947 of NZ_JBNTJV010000001.1, read as the reverse complement.
GCTCATCCCCGAGAAGGACGTCAACGAGCAGCTCACGACGGGGTTCCGCCACCTCCGGTCGTTCATCGACGACCACGAGGGAGAGGACCCCGCGGCGGTGGCCGACGACCTCGCGGGCGAGTACACCCGCCTGTTCGCGGCTCCGCGCCCGCCCGTCCTCCCGCACGAGACCTACTACCGCGACGACACGGACCTGCTGGGGGAGGGGCTCGCGGAGGTGGAGGCGAGCTACGCCGCGGCCGGCTGGAAGCGCCCCGAGGAGTACCCCGAGGAGAGCGACTTCATCGCCGTGGAGCTCGCCTTCCTGCGGTGGGTCATCGAGCGCCAACAACAGGGCCAGGAGGAGGCGTTCGGCTACGAGCGCGTCTTCCTCGACAACCACCTCTTGGGCTGGAAGGACGCGTTCCTCGCGGACCTCGTCGACAACACCGAAGAAGACCTGTTTCTCGCCGCCGGCTACGTGTTCGCAGGGCTCGTCGAGTTCGAAGACGAGCTCGTCGCACAGATGGTCCCGAACTAAAACCGATTACTCCTCGTCGTCGAAGGAGATCTCGCCGTCGGTCTCGCCGGGGTTGACCTCGTGCGGGCCGATCTCGTACTCCCAGACCTCATAGCCCTTGTACGATTCGAGGCCGCCCTTCGGCCGCCAGCCGCTGTCATCGTGTGCCATACGCTCACGTACCGGGGCCTCCTGTATAAACGTTGACCCGATCAGACCTCGGCGTCGGCCTCCACTTCCTCGAGGAAGACGCGCGCGAAGAGGTCCACGTGCAACGAGAGCACCGCCGCCTCCGAGAGCCCCGTGGACTCCGACTGCGCCGCGAGCAGTCGTTCGAGCTCGTCGGACGGATACAACACCAGCTCCTCCCCTTCCACGTCGAACGCCACCTCGTGGGAGCCGGAGACGAGGTGTTCGATCTCCAGGAGCGCCTGCTCGGCTTTCGTCTCCAGCGCCTCCTGTTCGTCGAGCATCCGGTAGTCGCCCCACTCGACGGCCGCGTCCATGAACCGGTCGCTGACGGGGACTCGGATCACCATTGTTCGTCCTCGAAGGCGACGGACCAGGTGGTCTGCTCCTCACAGTCCGGACACTCCTGTCGGAGCGACGACGCGCCGAACACGGAGAGGTTCGCCATCACGCCGCAGGACTCACACTCGAAGTAGGTCATTCCCAGGGCTCTGGTGCCGGCCCCTCGCTGCCGAGTTCACCGAACAGCGTGACGAGCAGCGCGAAGATGCCGAGCATGGCCAGCAGGCCGATGACGCCGGCGGTCATGCTCTGCCCGACGAACGGCTCGCCGGCGGCACTCATCTCGTCGAACACGGAGAAGGCGGTGACGACGAGCCAGATCACGCCCAGGAGCACACCCATGGTCACGACCCGGGACTGTGACAGTGCGGTTTTCATTGCCATACCACGGACCTCTCGGCCGACAATCAAAAACTTAACCCGACTCCTCGAGCGTCCAGTCCGCCTTCGCCGCGGCCTCGGCGATGGGGATGAACTCCCAGCCCGCGGCCTCGGCGATGGACTCCTCCTCGGGGTAGCCGATGACGACCATGCGCTCGGCGTGGAACATCGAGTGCTCGTCGATGGACGCGAGCCGTTCCGCCGCCTCGGTGCCCGCGCCGTTGAAGAAGTCCGCGTCGATGGTGTGGTCCCGCTGGAACTTCTGGATGACGTGGGCGGGCACGTCGCCGACGATACCCACGTACTCCCCCCAGTTCTTGGAGTCCGCGACGGCCGCCGCCGGCACGTCCACCGACGAGAGCGCGCGGTAGGTGAACGCCGTCGTCATCCGCGCCGTCGGGGTGTCGCCGTGGGCCGGCGCGCCCGCGAGCGCCCGTTTCCCCTCCCGCGACTCCGCCGTGGTGCCGCCACCGCCACCCGACTCCCGGGGGATGCCGACCGGCTTGTCCTCGTTCTCGCGGGGGACCCGCGGCACCCGGTTCTCGGCGACGGGGGAGTCCGTCTCGGACTCGGCGTCGGCGACCGCGGCCGGTTCGTCCGCCGGGTCACCCTCGCCCTTCCAGAACCAGTCGCCGCGCTTCCGTTCTGTCGTCTCCTCCTGTACGTCGATCTCGTCGAGGTCGATGGTGTCTGTCATAGCTCCTGTAAGTCAAGCCGTTCTCGCGTCGCGGCCGTCGGGACCCCCCGTTCGTCCCAGCCGCGCCGGTCGTAGTACGCCTCGAGCAGCGCGTCGAAGTCCGCCGGGAGGTCCTCGGGGTCGATGGCCGCGGGCAGACAGTCGTCCGCCCGGGTGAACCCCTCACGGACGTTGAACAGCCGAACGAGCGTCCAGACCCGTTCGCCGACGGTCGCGAGGTCGTCGTGGGGGGCACCGACGGCCTCCAGCCACTCCGCGCCGTCGTCCGTCAGCGTCTCTCCCGTGAAGTCGTCGGCGACGAGGCTCCAGCGCACGGACCGGGTGTCCTGTGCGTCGGCAACCGCGTCGGCGGCCGTCTCCGGGTCCCACGGCCCGTCGAACACCTCGCGTTCGACGGGTCGGGCGCGTCGGTGACAGCCACCCCGGTCGGAGGTGGCGTACGCGAGCGCCATCGACGCCGCCCCCCGCGGGTCGTACGCGGGGAGTTCCATCCCCTTCACCGTCGCGGCGAACGCCTCCCCGCCGAACCGGTCGGTGGCGGCGTCGACCCCGTCCGCGAGCGCGTCGCCGAGGGCGCTCTCCCGCGTCGCGATCTCGGCGAGAAGTGTCCGGGCCCCCTCGGGATCGCCGAACGCGACGGGTCGGTCGAGGACATCCGCATCGCTCGCGCGAGCCGCCCACGCGACGGCGTTCCCCGCGGAGATGAGGTCCATCCCCAGTCGGTTACACTGCTCGCCCAGCTCCGCGACGGCGTCGAAGTCGTCGATGGCGAGCCCCGCACCGAGCGTCATCGCGGTGGCGCCCCGGGGGACGGACTCCCCCGCGCCGGTCTCCACGCGGAACCCACCGGGGATGGCCCCATCGTGCTCACGGTCGCTGGCGGCGGCACGGACGGCCTCGATACCCACCGCACCGGCGCCCTCGAACCCGCGTTCGGCGAACCCGCGCGCGGCGAGCACCCCGGTCTGCTGGGCGAAATCGACGGTCTCGAGGGTGCCGGAGGCCGCGTGCCAGCGGCCGGTGTGGTCCTCGCGGTAGCGCCGTTCGTACTCCTCGCGGAGCGACTCGAACCCGGATGGCGGCTCGCCGCGGGCGACGACGGCCTTCAGCCGTTTCGCACCCATCACGGCGCCGGCGCCGCCTCGCCCCGCGTGGTGCTCCGCGTCGTCGGAGGCGATGGTGGCGTAGGCGACGCCGTGTTCGCCGGCCGGGCCGATACACGCCACGGCGCCCTCGTGGGCCCGGCAGGTCGACGCGGCGTCGGCCCCCCACTCAGTCGCCGCCTCGATACTCGCTTCGCCGTCCTCGACGACGAGCCGGACCGGCTCGTCCGCTTGCCCGGTGACGAGCAGTCCGAGATGCGGGCCGAGCGCGCCCGCGAGCATGAGCGGGAACTCCCCGCCGGCGTACGAGTCGAGGAACGTCCCCGTCAGCGGCGATTTCGTCACCGCAGCGTACCGGGCCTCACCGGGGAGCAGCCCCGACACCGGCCCGAGCATGAACGCGAGGACGTTCGCCGGGGCGAGCGGGTCCGTCCCCGGGGACAGCTCCTCGTAGAGGTAGCGGGCGCCGAGTCCCTTCCCCCCGAGGTAGCGACGACGCCACGCCTCCGGAACCGGCTCGCTCTCGACGGTGCGCGCCGAGAGGTCGGCCCGGAGCAGGCGGTCCGGTGCGGTGCGTGTCATTCATTCACGCAACTCCGTCCGAAGTGGTAAAACTTCCTCCCAAGGTTATTCTCCCCTCCTTTCCGAGTGAGGGTATGCCCACGGGCGTCATCATCGCTGGCGGTCGCTCCACCCGGTTCGGCGAGGCTGACAAGGCCGTCGCTCCCCTCGCGGGGGTCCCGATGATCCGGCGCGTCGCCGACCGACTCGTCCCCCTCGTGGACGCCATCGTCATCAATGGGCGACCCGACCAGCGCGAGGCCATCGAGGCCGCCCTCGCCGACCTCTCGCTCCCCGTCAGCTACGCCCCCGACGAGACGCCGGACGAGGGGCCGATGGCGGGTATCGGCACCGGACTGAGGGCCGTCGACACCGAGTACGCCGTCGTCGTCGCGTGTGACATGCCGTTTCTCGACCGCGGGGTCGTCGAACTGCTGTTCGAGCGCGCGGCCGGCCACGACGCCGCCGTCCCCAAACTGGACGACGGCTGGTATCAGACGACGCAGGCCGTCTACCGCGCCGACGCGATGGCCGACGCCTGCGAGCGCGCGGTCGCCCGCGGCGACCGGAAGATTCTCGCACCCCTCGAGGAGCTCGACTGGGTGGTCATTTCGGAGGCCGAGTTGGAGTCCGCTGGCTCGCTGGAGAGCTTCCGGAACCTGAACACGCAAGCGGAGTTCGAGCGGGCGGAGACGGAGTTCGCGTAGCTACTCGAGAACGCCGACGAGTCGGCCCTCGTCCATCTTCGTTATCGCCACGCGGTCGATTCGGTCAGTCCGGGCGAGCGCCGCCTCGCCGATTTCGAACGCGATACCGGTGCGTTCGGCGTCGTCGGCCATGTTCACCACGGCGACGACTGTCGCGTCCCGGGGGATATCCTTCAGCCCTCCGCGCTCGCTGGCGAGCACGGTCGCCACGTCCTCGGCGGTGAGCTCGTCGCCGACCGCCTTGTCGAGCAAGTCCGCGACCAGCGCTGGCCGGTGGACCCGGTCCTCGTCGAGTGGCTTCCCGACCACACGGGCGCTGGCCACGGGGAGAACGGTGTCCGCACCCGCAGGGATGCGCGGTTCGTGCTCGTCCGGGGCCTTCAGCCACCGGGTGCGGGCGCCATCAGCTTTGACGAGGACCGCCCCGGCGTCCGTCCCCGCGAGCGGGTCGATCTGGTCGGGGTCGAACCCCGCGTAGCGGTCGGGGCGCTCCCGCTCGGAGACGACGCCGACCGGCCACGCCGTCGTCGCCTCCACGGCGTCGAACGGGTCGTCGGTGACGACGACGCGCGCCACCTGCTCGTCGAAGATGGGGATGCGAACGGTCGCGGTGACGACGGCCCGCTCGACCCGGCCGGCGAGCTCGTACAGCGTCGTCTTCTTGCCGCCGGCACCGACGACACAGACGATTCCGTCCACGGCCAGCGCCTCGACGAGGTCCATGGGCGGACTGCGAACGGGGTGGAGAAAAGGGTTCGTTACTCGGAAGCGTCTTCGTCGGCGTTCGCGGTAGCGAGCTTCGTCGCCTCCGTCTCGGCCCATGCTTTCAGCTCTTTTTCGAGTTGTTTCCCCGCACCGCGGCGTTCGAGCGCGATGGTCACCACCGCGGCGACGAAGATGAGGACGCCTTTCGCCCGGATGGCGTCGAGATACCACTCCTTCGGTTCGAGAGCCTCGGGGTTCTCGTAGCCCGAGAGCAGCACCTGTTCGACGGGACGGAGGGATTTTCGAGGAGCGACCGCCATGGCCAATCCGAACAACGCGAAGAACACGCGGCTGAACATGGGAGCACTAGATCCCCCGTTCGCAAAAAACCCAGCAGGTTCTACACCCACACGTCGGAGGTGCAGTCGGCATCGGGCCACCGGATCTCGTGGGCGCGGGCCACGCCATCGGAGAGTCTCCCGAAATCCACACAGAACTCCGGGTCGAGCGTCATCGTCCCCGCGCTCGGGTCCACGTCGGCTTTCACCATGACGGAGCCCGCGGTCCCTTCCTCGGGGAAGAACTGGTCGTCCCACGAGGAGTAGAGCGAGGTGGTCCAGTAGAGCCGTTCCCCGTCAAGCGAGCACTGGAGCATCTGCGGACCGCCGTGTACGGTCCGAAGGGGGTGGTCGGGACCGAAGCGCCCACCCAGATGGACCGTGTCGACGTGTCGGGGGTGTGCGGGGTCGGACACGTCGTACATCCGGACCTCGCCGTGGAGCCACGCGGAGACGAACAGATACCGGTCGTCCATCGAGAGGAGGATGTCGGTGAGGAGTGCGGGCGTCGGCTTCCCCTCGAACTCACGGGCCGGAACGTCGATCACGGGGTCCGCACGCCAGTCGCCGCCGTCCTCGCGGAGATACCAGACCTGTCCGGACAGTGCGCAGGCGACGTACGCCTCCGCGCGCTCGGGGTTGTGGAAAAAGCGCACTTCGAGCGGGAGCGACCCCGAACCCATGTCGAACGTCTCGACCACCTCCTCGGCGTCCCAGTCCCAGACCCTGACCTCACGGCCGAACTCGTCCAACCGGGTGGGGTCGAACCCCTGCTGGTAGACGTTCGGGTTGGCCCACGCCGTCGAGAGCATGGCGTTCTTCCGGGGCTGGTACCAGAAGTCGTAGTTCATCGGGACGCGCTGGCCCCACCGGCCCGAGACCTGCAGCGACTCGTCGAGGGTGAGAAAGCCACCGGGACCGTCCCCCTCCTCGTTCCCCAGCATCGAGACGATGACCTGCCCGCCGGGCGCACAGTGGACCGTGTGGGGTGCGGACAGGTCCTCTGCGAGGACATCCTCGGGGTCGACGACGTGCGAGCGTTCCGGGTGACGCTCGTCGGCACAGTCGACGACGTAGAGTCTCGAGGTTCGATTGCCCGGCACGACGAGATACCGGCGTTCGAGCCCGCTGTGACAGGAGGAGGAGCAGGCCGACCAGCCGAAGTGGTGGAGTTCGTCGCCGACGCCACAGTCGACGCGGTCGATGACCTGCTGGTAGGTCTCCGACCGCGGGTCGACGTCCACGACGGCGAGGAGATCCGGCTCCCCGGCCGCGGGCGTTCCCACCCGGGGGCACGCGACGTACGCGACGCGCTCGCGCCGCCCGCGCGTGGCCGCGGCTCCGGGACTCGCGTACATCGTCCGGTCGCTGTGCGCGTGGTCGTGTGCATCCGTATCCATACCCCCTCTTGGTGCGCTGACAGCATAGCGCACACGCTGACGGCGAGAGCACGTCGAAAACGCGAGTTCAGCCCCGGAGCGCGTCGACGGGGCGCTCCCTCGCGGCTTTCCACGCGGGGTAGAGCCCCGAGAGGACGCTCGTGAGGACGCCGAACACGAGCGCGGCGAAATAGAAGACGACGTTCCCCGGCGCGAGCGCCATCAGCGGGTCGCCCAGCGCGAACTCGGCGATGACGGCCCCCGCGGCGACGGAGAGGAAGACGCCGACGAGACCACCGATGAGTCCGAGCAGCATCGCTTCGGTGAGCAAGATTTTCAGCACGTCACGGCGCTGGTAGCCCACGGCGCGAAGGACGCCGATCTCACCACGACGCTCGATGGTGGACATGAGCATCACGTTCAGGATGGAGACGCCGGCGACGACGAGCGAAATCGAGCCGATACCGACGAGGAACAGCGAGAGCGTGTCGAAGAACGCCCCGATCTGGTCGGTGATCTGGGAGAACTCGAAGATCGTGACGCGCTCCTCGCGGTCGTTCAGGTCGGCGCGGATAGCCCGGGCCGTCGCGTTCGCCGACTCACCCGTCTCGGCCTGGATGACGACCTGCTGGAACCCCGAGCCGTTGATGTCGTCGGGAGGGACGATGACCCCGCCGCCGACGTTGATGGGAGAAAACCCGCCCTGCGGTTCGAGCACGGCACGCACCCGGTAGGTCCGGTTGTTGACGGTGATGCTGTTCCCCGCGCGGATGTCGAATCGGTCCGCGAGGCTCGCACCGACGACCGCGCCGTTGCGGAGCGGGTCGGGGAGCCGCCCATCCCTCGCGACGTACGCGTCACCCGGGTTCTCGATACCGTAGGCTGTCGTGAACGTCGTCTGCCCGGAGTAGACGACGCGGGCCCGCGCCTGTTTCAGGGGGACGACCGCGGCATCACCCGCGGCGCGTTTGATGGCCCGCACGTCCCTGTCGGTGAGGCTGCGAACCCCCTCCTCAGCGTTCGGGGAGACGATGAGTTGGTTGCCGATATCGCCGAGAGAGCCGACCGCGGCGGTCTGGAGGACGGAGCCGAAGACGCCCAGCGAGGCGATGGCGACGACGCCGATGACGATACCGAGCATCGCCAGCGCGGTCCGGGCCTTCGTCCGCGAGAGATTCCGCCGAGCCATGAGCACGGTCGGGAACCGCCGGTAGAGCGATTCGAGGAGGCTCATCGCTCCAACTCGCCGTCGACGATGCGGATGGTCCGGTCTGTGAACTCCGGGACCTGCGGGTCGTGGGTGACGGCGACGACGGCCACCCCCTCGTCGGTGATGCGGGTGAACTCGTCGAGCACCTGCCGACCCGTCGCCCGGTCTAAGTTCCCGGTCGGTTCGTCCGCGAGCAGCAGTCGCGGTTCGTTGATGAGCGAACGGGCGATGGCGACGCGCTGTTTCTGCCCGCCGGAGAGTTCGCTGGGCTTGTGGTCCAGGCGGTCACCGAGGCCGACGCGTTCCAGGAGGGATATCGCCCGCTCGCGCGTCTCGGAGTCGCGGTCGAGGAGCGCGGGCACCTCGACGTTCTCCACCGCTGTCAGCGTCGGAATCAGGTAGAAGTTCTGAAAGACGAAACCGATGGTGCGCTTCCGGGCGGTGGTCTTCTCCCGGTCGGAGAGCGTCGTCACGTCCTCGCCGTCGAGTTCGACGGTCCCCGACGAGGGGTCATCGAGCAGGCCGAGCACGTTGAGAAGGGTGGACTTCCCACTCCCGGAGGGGCCCATGACCGCGAGGAACTCCCCGCGGCCGATGTCGAGGTCGACGCCCTTCAGCGCCTCCAGATAGCCGTCACCGCTCTGGTAGCGCTTGACGAGCGACGAGGCGCTGATGACCCGGGCGCTATCGGACACGGTTGCGCCACCCCACGGCCACGATGCCGACCACGAGCAGTGCGACGACGGCACCCCCGACGTAGACGAGGAGACCGGAGTCGGACCCGGTATCGCCGGTGTCACCGGTGTCCGCCGGTGGTTCGTACGGCACGCTCGTCCGGAGCGTCTTCCGTTCGCCATCCGAGAGGTAGGTCACGGTGAGCGGGATCGCCGTGGCCCCCTCCTCGGCCGTGGCGAACACGTCGAAGGAGACGAAATCGCTCGCCGGGACGGTGCCGACGAAGTACTCGCGGTTGGGCGCGACCCCCTGGACGAGGTCCGTATCGCGAACGCGAACAATGACGCTGTCGACCTTCCGCAGCCCGACGTTGCTCGCCGTGCCGGTGACGTGGAGTCGCCCGTCCTCGCGTTCCACGTCGAGGCCGGTGAGTTCGATCTCACCCGGTACGTCCGGCTCGGCGACGACGCGGGACTCGGCGGTGACGCTCCCGCGAGTGTCCCCGAGGTCGTAGCTCGCCGTGAGCGTCACGGTCGCGCGGGTCTCGACGTCCGAGACGTTGACGAGGACGCGCCGGGTCGTCCCCGCGGGCACGGTGCCGACGGCGACGGGTGAAACGCTCCCGTTCGAGGCCTCGCCGCGAATGACGACGTTCTCGATGGGGGCGTTCCCGAAGTTCCCGAGCGTGACGGGGACGGCGAGTCGGCCCTCGCGCGGCGTGTCGGCGTCGAGCGTCACCTCCTCGCGGAGCGGGTCGAACCGGAGGCTTCGATCCACGACGACGGTGCGTTCGAGCCCCGTCGTGGTGCGGTAGGTGACGGTCGCGGTGAGTGGCCACCGGCCCGCACGGTTCGTCCGCACGTCGAACCGGAACGTCTCGGCCTCGCCGCCCGCGATGCGCGGTGCCCCGTCGGAGACCTGCCGGGCGGTGAGTTCGGTTCCCGCGAGTGAAACGTCGACGCTACGGATCTCCCGCTCGAAGCCGTTGGAGACGGTGACGTTCACGCGCTCCGCGAACCCGGTGGTGAGCGTCGCGTCGGTCCGGATCGAGACCTCGGGATGCTCATCACGCACTCGGACGGTGACGGGGTATTCGAGGCGGATGTCGTTCCCCTGGCCGTCCTCACCGATGACCTCGATGCGGAACCGCTGGACGCCGGCCTGCTTGAAGGTGATTCCGAAGGGGATACGGAGGTCGGAACCGGGGGTGAGCGTTCCCAGGTCACGAATCGGGTCCGTGCCGCTCGCCTCCTCGTCGGAGAGCCCACGGATGCGGACGAGTTCGATTTCGAACGAGGTGGGACTCGACTGCTGGTTCACGACCGTCGGCGCGACGGTGATGGTCTCACCGACGATAGCGGGTTCAGGGGTCGTCTCGGTGCCCGAAATCGTCACCTGCGCCTCCTGTGCGGCGACGACGGAGACGGAGGACGCGACCAGCAGGCAGGCGAACGCGACGGCGGCGAGCCGGCTCATATCACCACCCCCCAGACGCGGAAGACGAGGCCGAGCGCGACGGGGACGCCGACGACGACACCGGCTTCGCGCATCGTGAGGTCACGCACGTGCTTGACGGCGAACGTCCAGAGGAACGCCGACCAGAGCAGGAAGGCGATGCCGAGGACGCTCGCCACGAGGAACTCCGGCCGGTTCCGGAGTTGCTGGGAGAACTGGGCGACCTGCTGGGGGTCACTCGGGAACGTCACGCCGGAGAAGACGACGGTGGCGACGACCGCGGAGACGATGGCAGCGAGGAGTGCGGGGACGAACCCCCAGCCGACGAGCGCCAGCAGGTCGCGGAACGACCCGCGTTCGGCGTCGTACACCACCGACGAGAGGACGTGGAACGCCGCCGCGTAGAGCACCCAGCGGACGAACGGCCCGAGAAACGCGAAGGCGCTACCGACGACGAGCGAAATCGTGCCGAACGCCTGCGCCTCCTGTGGGAGGGCGTCGATGGTCGCCTGGAGGGCGGGCAACGTCCCTGCGACCCCCACGAGACCGACGAGGACGAGGAGGGCGACGGACGGGACCAGTCCCGGGTTCTCCGCGCGCTCGCGGAAGAACGCGTCCGGATTGAACAGAAGGTCTAGCATACGGAGGGGAGTGAACAGCCAGCCACTTGAATATATGTACAGGACAGCCTAGGAGAACTCAAATCAGGCCGCGGAACAGCCCACCTGCGGCCCCGTACGCCACGGCGATGGCGACACTCACGGCGATAATCGGCATCGAGCCGACCGCGGCGACGAGCGCACCGTCACCCCACAGCCCCGCGAGGAAGACACACCAGACGCCGAGGCCCGCGAGCGCGCCCGCACCCACGCCGCGGCGCGTCGTTCGCTGGGGGAGCCCCGCGACGGCCCCACCGACGAAGAGCCCGACCCAGTGGACCCCACCGAGGAGCGTGCCGACGACGATGCCGAGGAGGATACCCCCGAGTCGAACCCGGGCGTCCTTCCGGAGGGCAGCGCTCATTCGTCCGCACCCCCGAAGGTGTACCGCACGTCACCCACGAGCTCCAGCGAGAGGGGTTTGAACTCCCCCGCGGCCCACAGCCGGAGCTGGTCGTGGTAGTGGTCGGAGAGGAACACACCGTCGTTCCCCCCGGGGAGGACGCAGTCCCCTTCCGCACCTGCATCGACGACCATCCGCCAGCTACTCCCCGCGATGCTGCTGTTATCCGGGTCACCTCGCCGGTAGTTGTTCACCGTCGCGGGCGAACCGTCGGTGGGGTAGGCGGGGTAGTTGAGGAACGACTGGTCGAACGGGTGGGTGATGGCCCCGGTCGTGTTGTAGTCGCCGTAGGTCTCGTACCCCTGCTCCTCGATGGTCTCGACGGCGTCTTCGAGTGCGGCGACGAGCACCGCCTCGCGGTCACGCCCCGCGAACACCGGGTGGTCCTCGTCGAGCTGCTGGACGACCCACATCCGTGGGTACAGCGATTCGTCGTCAGGGTCGAGTCCCGCCGATTCGAGGACGGGCGAGGCCACTCGTTTTCGATACGCGTCCACGAAGAAGGCGAACGCCAGCGCGGCCTCGGCGTCCCGACTCATCCGCTGGTCCCAGTCGGCGAGTGCGTCCACCCAGTCGACGAGCTCCTCCCGGTCCGCGGCCGCAGCCACGAGGTCATCGAGGAGGCCGACCGCTCGGAGGTCGACGGTGTCGCGCTGGAGCCCCCGGGCGAACCCGCGGGTGAACGGCTCCCCCGAGCGCGCCCGGGCGTCCATCCGGTCGTAGATGCGAATCCCGCGATAGGGGTCGGAGTAGGCCTCCGCGAGGTAGTAGTCGGGGTCGTCGACCACCCGCTGATTGGCCGTCGCGACGTACGCCGGGTTGTCGAGGTGCGGTTTCTCCTCGAAGGGGACGAACCCTTCCCCTTCCCAGTCGGCCGACTCGAAGGGGACGAAGCCGGCCCACTCACCCTCGCCTGCGGAGCCGTCGAAGACCCGGTCGCCGCGCACCATCTCGCCGTCGGTGCGACGGACCGGAATCGCCCCCGTCGTGTAGTAGAGGAGGTTGCCGTCCTCGTCGCCGTAGACGAGGTTCTGCGTGGGCTCGTCGAACAGTCGGGTGGCCTCGCGCACGTCGTCGATGCCCTCGGAGGCGTTGTACGCGTAGATGGCGTCCGTCGTCCGCGTGGGGCCGTGGCCGGTCCACGCGACGGCGACCTCGTACCCCTCGCGTTCGAGCACGGGGCCGTGGACCGTCCGGCGACGGGTGATGGTCACGTCCTCGCCACCCGCGACGGGGATCGTCTCCTCCGTGGTCTCGTAGTCGCGCCACGCCCCGCGATACCGGTACTGCCCCTCCCGCGTCTCGTACCGATACACGTCCAGCACGTCCGCGCCGACGTTGGTGAACCCCCACGCGCCGTGGGTGTTGCCGCCGATGACGACGAACGGGACGCCCGGGAACGTCACTCCGCGCGCGTCGAAGTTCGGGCCGGCGAGGTGCAACTCGTACCAGACCGGCGGGGCCATCAGCGAGAGGTGCGGGTCGTTGGCGACGAGCGCGCGGCCCGTGTCGGTGTGGTCGCCGCGAACGCCCCAGGAGTTCGAGCCGACCCACGGCTCCGTCTCGAACTGCCCCACCCAGTCGGTGAGCGCGGCGGGCGGGGCATCCACGTCCTCGGCCCGGGATTCGGGCTCCGGGAGTCCACCGTCCCCGTCGCGAATGATGGAGGCGTCGTGGTCGAGTCGGCTCGGATACAGCGTCTCGTAGGTCTCGGCATCGAGCGCCTCCCGCAGCCGGGCGTGGCGCAGGGTCCGGAAGCTCCCCGTGAGGTTCCAGGAGATCTGTTTCTCCATCAGCACCGTGTCCACGGGCGTCCACTCCCGGGGCTCGTAGTCGAGCAGGGCAAATTCTGGAGGAAGGGGGCCGTCCTCGATGGAGGCGTTCACGCCCGCCGCGAAGGCGATAGCAGCCTCACGTGCGGGCCCATCCACCGCGTCCCAGGTCACCTCCGCGGCCTCGGTGAATCCCATCCGGCGGTTGAACTCGTCGGAGTCAATCGTGGCGTCTCCGACGACCTCCGAGAGCCGGCCGCGCATCACGCGTCGCTGGAGGTCGAGCTGGAAGAGGCGGTCGGCGGCCTGCGCGTAGCCCGTCGCGTAGAACAGCGCCCCCTCGTCGTCGGCCTCGATGTGCGGGACGCCCCACTCGTCGTACCGAACGGTGGCGGGGCCGTACGGGCTCTCGAGGTCCCGTCGGCCCGTGTCGGCCGCCCGCCAGACCTCCCCGGAGAGGGGCGCGAAATCCTGGAGGTACCCCCGGACGGGGGCGAGGGTGCCGGCCACGACGCTTCCGCCCGCGATGGCCGCGAGGAGGGCACGACGGGAGAGAGATGTGGTACCGATGTCCATACCGCATCCTCACCGCTCGGTGGCTTAAACGTGTGTCAACTCCGAAAGATATGCGAGCGGTTTACGCGTCGCTCACGGGGGGTGAAAAACGGAAGTGAATCCGGTTAGTGGTCCTCGTCTTCGTAGACCCAGGTGGCCGTCGTCTGTTCCCAGTCGACGAGCTCCTCGTCATCGAAGAAGAGGTCGATCTCGCGTTCGTTCGCGCCCTCGTCGGCGTGGTCCGAGCCGTGGATGACGTTGTGACCGAGGTCCAGGCCGTAGTCACCGCGGATGGTACCCGGAGCGGAGTCGGCGGGGTCGGTCTCGCCCATCATCTTGCGGACCTGACGGGTCGCGTCGGCACCCTCCCAGACCATCGCGAAGACGGGGCCGGAGGTGATGAACTCGACGAGCCCCTCGAAGAAGGGCTTCCCCTCGTGTTCACCGTAGTGCTCGTGCGCGAGCTCCTCGTCGATCTGCATGAACTTCGCGCCGACGAGTTTCAGACCGCGCTCCTCGAACCGGGAGACGATGTCCCCGATGAGGCCGCGCTGGACGCCGTCCGGCTTCACCATCACGAAGGTGCGCTCGTCGTGGTGGCTCATTCCTCGTCCTCCTCGTCGTCAGCGTCGGCCTCGACATCCTCGGCGTCCTCCGAGTCCTCGGAGTCGGCTTCCGCCTCCTCCTCGATGTCCTCGGATTCCGCGTCGGCCTCGTCGGCCTCGGCTTCCGCGTCTACTTCGGCCTCGGTCTCCTCGACCTCGGCGAGCTCCTCCTCGTCCTCGGGCTGGGCCTGCGCCCGGCCACCGACGGCCTGCCCCGCGGCAGTCCACTCGAGGGAACGCGCCTCGCGACCGAGGTCGGCGTTCTTCTCGCACTTGGATGCACAGAAGTGCATCGTCGCGCCGTCGTTGAAGACGAGCATCGTGCCCGTACCGGGCTCGATGTCGCTTCCACAGTAGTCACATTCTCGCGTGCGTGGCATTACTGACCTCCGATGGAGTCTGCTTCGCGGGCGGTCTCGCGGAGCTGCAAGATGTCACCGACGCGGACGGGACCGAGGACGTTGCGGGCGATGATACGGCCCTGGTTCGAGCCCTCCTGGATGCGGCATTTGACCTGCATGGCCTCGCCGTGCATCCCGGTCTTCCCGACGATCTCGATGACCTCGGCGGCCGTCGCGTCGTTGCCGCTGTCTTCAGCGCTCATGGGCCTAGCGGAGCTCCTCGACCTTCGAGGCGATGTCCTCGACCTGCGAGGCGGCCTCGCCGGCGTCGACGATGGCGGCCGCCGCGGAGCCGACGGAGAGACCCGAAGCGTGTCCGATGTCGTCCTGCGTCTCGATGAAGAGGAACGGGATCTCCTTCTCGTCGGCCAGCTCGGGGAGGTGCATCACGACCTCCTCCGGCTGGACGTCCTCCGCGATGAAGACGAGCTCGGCGTTGCCGCGCTCGATGGCCTTCGTCGTCTCGTTCGTCCCTTTCTTTACGGCTCCTGTGTCCCGGGCAACCTCCAGCGCCTCGAGGGCGTCGTCCTGCAGGTCGGCCGGCACGTCGAAATCAACGTACACTGGCATATGATGTTCACCTCCGACACGTGGGCTCGCACTCCCCCGCCTCCGAGCCGCAGTGCGGCTCTCACGCCACAGTTTCCCGGTGGCGCGCAAATCCTTGGCTAGGAGCATCACAACCCCGCGTCGGCTGTACCCTCCCATACAAAGTCGCCCCATAAAAGCCCTTTTGAACGCCGCTGCGACTGTCACAGCGACACATGCCCGGTCGGGTGACTCCGCTACAGCCAGTCCGGTCTCGGTCGGTTCTCCCACTCCTCGATGATGCGAATCTCCTCTGGACGGTCCATCCGCTGGTACACCTGATAGAGGATGGCGAGCCCGTCGTACATCCCGACCTGTTTGAGGAGTTCGATACCGTACTCGGAGACCGCGTAGTACGTCCGCGGGATACGGTTGGGGACCGTTTCGACCTCGGGTTCCAGCTTCTCGACGAGGTCACGGTCCGTCAGTGAGCGAAGGTGGTCACGGACGGTCGATTCGGTGATGTCGTTGTTACGGAACGCTACCTCCTTGGGACTGAGCGCCCCCGTTTCGGAGGCGAGCAACTGCTGGAGAATCCGGAGGGTCCGCGGTTCGAGCACCGCTCGGAGGGCCGCCAGCCGGTCCTCGTCGTACTGGGCCTCGAGTCCGCCATCGTCTCGTACAACGACCGCACCACCGTCCGTCTCGCCGACACGGCGTTTCTGCTCGGGGTGGGGGTTCTGGGCCATGAGTCCCCTAGAACCGTCCGGGTAGTAAGTGTTGCGACGCCGATCGCAACAAAGGCCTCGTGCGGTGATTTATATTTCCCCATCGAGAGGTGAATGATATGGCTGGTGAGCAGTTTCCCGCACATCTGGAGGGGCTTCCGACGCTCGATGACGCCGAGTTCCTCCTCGGAGGGCTGTCGAACGAGGAGTTGGCCCGGATTCCGGTGGCAGTCAACGACCTCCACGCGCAGTTCCAGAACGACGACCCGGCGGGGACCCGCTATCTCGTCCTCGGAAGCTACGACACGCCAAACGCCGAGCGAGAGGGGCCGAAAGACCGGCTGGAAGCCGCGAGAGCGCGGCTCGAAACGGGGAAACCGCAGGCGACCGCAGTCCTGCTGGAGGATATCGACCCGCGGAACGACAACTGGGAGAACTTCTACGTGAAGTTCCGGCTCACGATGGCGACGACCGATTTCAACGTCCTCATCGCGGAGCACAACGACGGGGGCCACGAGCTCGAACTGGGCGCGGCGACGCTCGAAGAGACGTACATCGCGAAACGGGACTACCGCCACGCCTCGCTCGACAAGGACCTGGAGTACGAGAAGTACGACGCGATGATGGCAACGCTGTTCGACCTGATGGACCGGCGCGGCCACCTGTTCGCGTGGCGGACACGCGAGGAGTTCGAGGACGCCATCCACTCCATCAGCACCGAAACGCACGGGAAGACGACGCGTTCGTAGTATCGGAACGACCGCCCGCTACAGCTTCGCGTACTCCGGGTCGGCGACCTTCACGACCTGCTTGCCGATGTTGACCCCCTCGAACAGCCCGAGGAACGCCTCGGGGGCGTTCTCGAACCCCTCGACGACGTGCTCGCGGTACTGGAGCTCACCCGACGCGACCCACTCGCCGAGTCGGGAGAGCGCCTCCCCCCACCGACCCTCGTAGTCCCGCACGAGGATGCCCTCCACTTTCGCTCGCGTCTGGATGAGCTGGGCGAGCTTCCGGGGGCCGGTCGGGACTTCGGTCGCGTTGTAGAGCGCGATCTGCCCGCAGACGACGACGCGCGCCCGGACGTTGAGCAGCGGCCACACCGCGTCCGTCACGGGGCCACCGACGTTGTCGAAGTAGACGTCCACGCCGTCGGGACACGCCGTCGCGAGCCCCTTCTTCACGTCCTCCGTCTTGTAGTTCACCGCCGCGTCGAAGCCGAGCTCCTCGGTGAGCCACTCGGTCTTCTCGTCGGCACCCGCGACGCCGACGACGCGACAGCCGGCCTGCTTGGCGATCTGCCCGACCACGGAGCCGACGGCCCCCGCGGCACCGGAGACGACGACCGTGTCGCCGGGCGTCGGCTCCCCCGCGTCGAGCAGCCCGAAATAGGCGGTGACACCGGGCATCCCGAGCACCCCGAGCGCGGTCGAGACCGGCGCAATCTCGGGGTTCACGGGGTTGAGTTCGGAGCCGTCCGCGACGGTGTACTCCGCCCACTCCAGTTCCCCCTGCACCACGTCACCCTGCTCGTAGCGCGGGTGCCGGGAGTCCACCACCTCGCCGACGACGCCGGCTTTCATCACGTCGCCCACGTCCCACGGCTCCGCGTACGACTCGGCGTCGCGCATCCGCCCGCGCATGTAGGGGTCCACGGACTGATAGAGCGTCCGCACCAGCACCTCGTCGGTGTCCGGGTCGGGGAGCTCCCCCTCTTCGAGTCGGAAGTTCTCCATCGTCGGTTCGCCCACGGGCCGCGACTCCAGAATCCACCGTCGGTTGGTCGGCATACCCGATGGGCGCAGGGCGGGCACAAAAAGCCGCGCGTCAGTGCAGTTCTCCCGGACGTGCGGCGCAATCACAACGTCCTGTTCAGATCTAATACCAATATTCATAGATAGAAAAATTTCTGATACTAACTTGCGGTTTGTTATTGAAGAGAATGGCAATTATTGCCGGATTATACCAAGTAATCGTACAAATATACGCGCATCTGCACATAGATTATAGATTATTTTGGCCATTTAGGGCGAAATATACAGAAATTATGAGGTATTTTGGAGCAGATATCGATAGTATCCAGAACCCATTTAAGGGCCCCATATATGGGCGTAATCGACAATCTGTTGCAGGTCTGGCCCGAAGCGCTCGCCACCAATAAATACCATAATACATATATTATATTGTTCTACTCGGATATCACATATTTTAGAGTCGAGGTTGTGGCACCCTTCGCAGTCTCTCAGACGGCCACCGATACACAGAATCCGTAGACAATGTGCACAAAAAACTTATACAATACTCTCTCGAAGGCCGAGTCGAGAGTTCCACATGTCCAGAGCGGTGTTCGACAGCAGCGAGTACCAACGACGCATCGACCGGACGAAAGAGAAGATGGCGGAGCGGGAGCTGGACGCGCTCTTCGTGAGCGACCCGGCGAACATGAACTACCTCACCGGCTACGACGGCTGGTCCTTCTACGTCCATCAGGGCGTCATCGTCACGCAGGACCGGGACGAGCCGGTGTGGGTGGGTCGGGAGATGGATGCCAACGGGGCGCGAGCGACGACCCGGCTCGACGAGGCGGATATCCGGCCGTACAGCGACGATCACGTGCAGTCGCCGGTCGACCTGCACCCGATGGACTTCGTCGCTGGCGTGCTGGAGGACCTCGGGGTGTCAGACGGCCGGATCGGCCTCGAGATGGACGCCTACTACTTCACGGCGAAGTCCTACACGCGGCTCCGAAAGAACCTCCCCGAAGCCGAGTTCGAGGACACCACCCTGCTGGTGAACTGGGTCCGCATCAAGAAGTCCGAGCAGGAGCTCGACTACATGCGACAGGCCGCCCGCATCTCTGAAAACGCGATGCAGGCCGGCCTCGATACCATCGAGGAGGGCGTCCCCGAGTACGAGGCCGCGGAGGCCATCTACTCCGCGCTCATCGACGGGACGGAGGAGTACGGTGGCGACTACCCGTCCATCGTGCCGCTCATGCCCTCGGGCGACCACACCGGGACGCCACACCTCACGTGGACCGACCGGCCGTTCCGTGACGGCGACCCGGTGATCATCGAACTCTCGGGCTGTCGCCACCGGTACCACTCCCCGCTCGCGCGGACGACGTTCGTCGGCGACCCACCCGAGGAGATCCGGGAGACGGCCGAGATCGTCATCGAGGGGATGGAGGCGGCGATGGACGCCGCGGAGCCGGGCGTCACCGCCGAGACCGTCGAGAAGGCGTGGCGCGACACCATCGCGAAGTACGACGTGGAGAAGGAGGACCGCATCGGCTACTCGATGGGGCTCGGCTACCCGCCGGACTGGGGGGAGCACACTGCGAGCCTCCGACCGGGCGACGAGACCGTCCTCGAGGAGAACATGACGTTCCACACCATCCCCGGTCTCTGGTTCGACGACTTCGGCGTCGAGCTCAGCGAGACGTTCCGGGTCACCTCGTCCGGTGCGGAACCGCTCGCCGACTTCCCGCGGAAACTGTTCACGACCTGATTCATGACACCGAGTAACCCCGTTGCCGAGGAAGCACCGACCGACGGCCAGGAGTCGAGCCCCGATGTCGCGGAGGCGGAGCGGACGACGAACCCGGAGTCCGCGCTCGCGACCGCGCGTCGGCAGTTGGAGCGGGCGGCCGCGCACACCGACGTGGACCCCGGCGTCGTCGAGCGGCTGAAACACCCGACGAAGCTCCAGCAGGTCTCCGTCCCGCTCCGTCGCGACGACGGATCGCTGGACGTGTTCACCGGGTATCGTGCACAGCACGACGACGTCCGCGGGCCGTACAAGGGTGGCCTGCGCTACCATCCGGAGGTGGACGGTACCGAGTGTATCGGCCTCTCGATGTGGATGACCTGGAAGTGCGCCGTGATGGACCTCCCCTTCGGTGGCGGGAAAGGTGGCATCGCGGTCGACCCGAAGGGGCTCTCCGAGGAGGAGACGGAACGGCTCACCCGCCGGTTCGCCGAGGAGCTCCGTGACGTCGTCGGCCCGAAGAAGGACGTGCCCGCACCCGACATGGGGACCGGGCCACAGGAGATGGCGTGGTTCATGGACGCCTACTCGATGCAGCAGGGGGAGACGACCCCCGGTGTCGTCACCGGGAAGCCCCCCGTCGTCGGCGGCTCGTACGGTCGTGAGGAGGCCCCGGGCCGGTCGGTCGCCATCATCACGCGCGAGGCCATCGACTACTACGACTGGGACGTCGAGGAGACGACGGTCGCGGTCCAGGGGTTCGGGAGCGTCGGCGCCAACGCCGCACGGCTCCTCGACGAGTGGGGCGCGACCATCGTCGCCGTCTCCGACGTCGACGGAGCCATCTACGACCCGGACGGCCTGGAGACCAACGACGTGCAGGACCACGACGAACGCCCGGGGATGGTCTCGGGGTACGACGCGCCGGAGACGCTGTCGAACGCGGAACTGCTCGAACTCGACGTCGACGTGCTCATCCCGGCGGCCGTCGGCGAGGTCATCACCGCGGAGAACGTCGACGACGTGCGCGCCGACATGGTCGTCGAGGGCGCGAACGGGCCGACGACGTTCGCGGCGGACGCCATCCTCGAAGAGCGCGGGGTGCCGGTCATCCCGGACATCCTCGCGAACGCGGGCGGCGTCACCGTCTCGTACTTCGAGTGGCTCCAGGACATCAACCGCCGGCAGTGGTCGCTCGAACGCGTCCACGAGGAACTGGAGCGGGAGATGCTGGACGCGTGGGAGGCCGTCCGCACCGAGGTCGACGACCAGGACCTGACGTGGCGTGACGCGGCGCTCGTCGTCGCACTCTCACGCATCGGCGGGGCGAAGGAGACGCGCGGGCTCTGGCCCTGACCGGCCTCGTTCTTCTCTCTTAGTCGTCGAGCGCAGCGGCCAGCTTCTCGACGGGATGCGGCGGTTCGGCAGTCTCCCCGTCCCGGTCGCCGATCTGGGTCCGGCAGGAGGCACCGGGCGCGACGACGGTATCCCCGTCGCTCTCGTCGATCTGGTCGAACAGGATCTCGGCGATGGCCCGGCTCAACGAGTAGTGTTCCGCTTCGTACCCGAAGCTCCCGGCCATCCCACAGCAGCCGGAGTCGAGCGGGTCGACCGCGTAGCCCGCCCGCCGAAGGACGCCGACCGCGTGGTGGTCCTTCCGGGTCGCCTTCTGGTGGCAGTGGCCGTGGTAGGTGAGCGTCTCGTCGGTGGCCGACCACGACAGGTCCGCGACGAGTCGGTGCGCATCGAGATACTCCATCACGCCGTAGGTGTTGGTCGCCACCGCCTCGACGGCCTCGGGAGATATCGAAGGGTCCTCCAGAGCGTTCTCCCCGAGGAGGTCACGGTAGTCCGACTGGAGCATCACCGCGTCGGAGGGCTCGACGAGGACGACGTCCCATCCCCCCGCGATGCGGGGTGCGAGCGCCGCCACGTTCGCCCGGGCGCGCTCGCGCGACCGATCGAGAAAGCCCTTCGAGTGGGCTGGGCGACCGGTCGAGGTGACGTCGTCCGGGATGGCGACGTGGACGCCGGCGGCTTCGAGGACGCGGACCGCGGCCTTCCCGGCCGCGGGGTGGTTGTAGTTCGTGTACGTGTCCGGGAACAGCAGGGCCCGCCGGTCGGCCTCCCGCTCGGGGACCCGAGCGCCGCCCCGGGCCTCGAACCAGTCCTCCAGCGACTCCCGGTGGAACGTCGGCAGCGACCGCTCGCCAGCGATACCGAGGACCCGCTCCGTGAGCATATCGGCCCCCGGAAGAGAGGCCACCCAGTTCGAGAGGGGAGCGAGGGCGGAGCCGACGGCGTTGAGCGTGTCCACCTCGGCGAACAGGCGGTCCCGGAGGCTCGCCCCCTCCTCCTGGTGGTGCGCGTGCTCGACTTCGGCTTTGAGCTTCGCCATGTCCACCTCGCTCGGACAGTCGCGCTTACAGCCCTTACAGCCGATACAGAGGTCCATCACCTCACGCATGAACTCCCCGTCGAGGGCATCGTCCTCGAGGTCACCACTCATCGCCTGCCGGAGCATGTTCGCCCGGCCCCGGGTGGAGAGGCTCTCCTCCTCCGCGGCGCGATACGTCGGACACATCACCCCGCCACGGGTGTCCTGTCCACCCCGACAGCCCCCACAGCCGTGGCAGAGCTCCGCCATCCCCTGCATCCCGTTCTCGGTGTCCCAGTCGAGGGTCGGCTCGAACCCGGCGTCGAACGCGTAGTCGGGGTCGAACCGGAGGTGCTCCGTCATCGAGACGTCCCCGCAGACCTGCCCCGGATTGAGGAGCCAGTCGGGGTCGAACGCCGTCTTCAGTTCTCTAAACGTCGTCCAGAGCCGGTCGCCGTACAGTTTCCGGTTCCACTGGGTCCGGGCGCGGCCGTCGCCGTGCTCGCCCGAGACGGAGCCACCGACGGAGACGACGAAGTCCGTGATCTGCTCGGCGATGGTCTCGAAGGAGTCCAGTCCCTCGGCGGTCTTCGTGTTCACGAGCGGGCGCACGTGGAGCACGCCCGGCCCCGCGTGCGCGTAGAAACTCGTCCGGGCGTCGTGTTCGTCGATGACCGCGCGGAACTCCTCGACGTACTCGGGGAGGTCCGCGGCGGGGACCGCACAGTCCTCGATGAAGGAGATGTGCTTCTCGTCGGTCGTCCGCGAGAGCAGGATGGGCGCGGCCGCCTTCCGCATCTTCCAGAGGCTGGCCCGCTCGTCGGGCGCGTGGGCGACCAGCACGTCGAACGCGGTGGCGTCCGCCGCGGCGTTCTCCTCGCTCCGCACGCGTTCGGCCACGAGGTCGGCCACCTGCTGGCGCCCGTGGTCGTCGGAGTCCGCGTAGAACTCGACGAGCAGCGCGCCGCGGGTCCCGTCGGGGAGCGAGGCGGCCACGTCGTGGAACTCCGCCGTGTCCAGCGCGAGGTCGATGAGCACGTCGTCGATGAGCTCGACCGCGGCAGGCCCGTGTTCGAGGATGGGCGCCACGTCCGCGGCGGCGTCGAGCACGTCCTCGTAGGTCAACAGCGCGACCGCCTTCGTCTCCGGGACGGGCTCTAACGAGACGGTCGCCTCGGTGACGACGGCGAGCGTTCCCTCAGAGCCCGCCAGCAAGCGGGCGAGGTTCACCGTCCCCGGTTCGCTCGCGGGGTCGATACCCGACCCATCGGCGGTGGGCGCCTCCCCGCGCGCCTCGTCGAGCAGGCGGTCGAGGTTGTAGCCGGAGACGTTGCGCTTCAGGTCGGGGTAGCGGGCGTCGATCTCGTCGGCCTCCTCGTCGAGGATGCGGACGACTTCAGCGTAGATTCGGGGGAGGAGGTCACTCGGTGGGCCGTCGGGTCCCCACGCGCCGGCGTCGGGGTCAGCCTTCTCCCGGAGCTCGTCGACCGCGATCTCGCCGAACCGGTGGACCGTGCCGTCGGCGAGCACGACCTCACACGACTCCACGTAGTGGTCCGTCTTCCCGTAGACGAGCGAGTGGGCCCCCGTCGAGTTGTTGCCGATGGCCCCGCCGATGACGCTGCGGTCGCCCGCGGCCGGGTCGGGGCCGAACGTGAGGCCGTGTTCCCCCGCGGCCGCGTTGATGTCGGCGAGCACGGTGCCGGCCTCGGCGGTCACCGTCCTCTTCTCCGGGTCGAGGGACTGGACCTCGTCCATGTATCTGGAGAAATCGAGGACGACGGCCTCGTTGACGGCCTGCCCGGCGAGGCTGGTTCCGCCCCCGCGGGGGAGGACCGGAATCTCCCGCTCCGCACAGTAGTCGACGACGGCGGCCACGTCCTCCGTGGTCTTCGGCATGACGACGCCGATGGGGAGCACCTCGTACGCCGAGGCGTCCGTCGCGTAGAGCTGTCTGGTGTACTCGTCGAAGCGCACGTCCCCCGCCACGAGTCCGTCGAGGTCGGCGACGAGCCCCTCCCGAGCTACCGTGCCGCCGGTGTAGCCGTAGTCAGCGCGAGGGTCGTCGGACGGTTCCGGTGTCGCCATCGGGTATCAGGAGGACTCCGGGGAGATGATCTCGTTTTCGAGCGTCTCGCCGCTGTCGAGCCGGTCGAGATTCGTGGCGACGATGTCCGCCAGTCGGTCCCAGTGTTTGGGGGTGTGGCCGCCCGTGTGGGGCGTGATGAGACAGTTCTCGAGGTCCCACAGCGGGTGGTCCGCGGGGAGTGGTTCGGGGTCGGTCACGTCCAGGGCGGCCCCACGGATCTTGTTCGAGCGCAGCGCGGCGACGAGCGCGTCGGTGTCGACGATCCCCCCGCGAGCGGTGTTGACGAGGACGGCGTCGTGCTGCATGGTGGCGAGCGCGTCCTCGTCGATGAGTCCCGCCGTGAGCTCGTTGAGCGGGCAGGCGAGCACCACGTAGTCGCTCCTGGAGAGCGCGTCGTGGATGGCGTCGTCGTCGAAGCCGACCACCTCGTCGGTCGGGCCACCCTTCGAGGGGGTGTAGCGGACGCCGATGGTCTCGACCTCGAACCCCTGCAGGCGCTGGACGAGCGCCTGCCCGATGGAGCCGAGGCCGACGACGGTGACCGTGCTCCCGGTGAACTCAGTCGACTGGAAGTGGCGCCACTCCGCGCGCTGCTTGCGACGCCAGCCCTCGTGGAGCCGGCGGGCGAAGGTGAGCATGTTGCCGATGGCCTGCTCGGCGATCCCCGGCGCGTGGATGCCACCGGCGTTCGTGACGCCGATACCGCGTTCCTCGAACGCCGCCAGCGGGACGTGATCCGTCCCGGCGAACGTGCAGGCGAACAGCTCGAGACGCTCGGCGCTCGCGAGCAGGTCCTCGTCCACGGTGATACCGGTCACGACCCGGGCCTGCGGGACGAGTTCGCGCTCCTGTTTCGGCGTGCGGGCCAGCGCGACCGTCCGGTCCGGGAGCCGGTCGCGCAGGGCCTCCGCGTACGATTCCATCGAGAGTCCTTCCGTCCCCTCGCGGAGGACGACGATGTCGGGCGTGTCTGACATGGGTGGATGCGACGCGAGCATCGAGAGCGACCTCGCTCTCGCTCGAATCGGCGTATCTCAGCCGACAGCAGGCAGCGTATTAGTCCTTTTGTGTAGCTGGTATCAACGGTAAGTGTTTACTCTTAAGTGCGTGGGGGTTGGTACGATTGCACATGCCGGAGACGATCAATCCACGGCTGCGTGAGCTACGCCGGGAGTTCCACGAGCATCCGGAGCCCGGCTGGTGTGAGTTCCAGACGACGGCACGGCTCGTCCGCGAGCTGGAACGCATCGGCGTCGACGAACTCGCCGTCGGCCCGGAGGCGTACGACCCGGCCGACCGGATGGCGGTTCCCGACGACGAGACCCTCGACGAGTGGCACGAACGGGCCCGCATCAACGGCGTGGACGCCGACCTCCTCGAGTTGATGGAGGGCGGGAACACGGGCGCTATCGCGGTGCTCGAACAGGGAGAGGGACCGACCGTCGGCCTGCGCGTGGACATCGACGGGCTGTACATCGAGGAATCGATCGAAGACGAGCACGAGCCCGCGGCCGAGGGGTTCCGCTCGAACATCGAGGGGACGATGCACGCCTGCGGCCACGACGCCCACATGACGTGGGGGCTCGCGGTCACCGAGGCGATACTGGAGAGCGATTTCTCGGGGCGGCTCGTCGTGTTCTTCCAGCCCGCGGAGGAGGTCTCCGGCGGCGGCGCCCCGATGGCGAAAAGCGAGTACGCCGCGGACCTCGACTACCTCTTTGCCGTCCACATCGGGCTCGACCACCCCACGGGAACGGTCGTCGCCGGCATCGAGAAACCCCTCGCGATGGCCCACGTCGACGTCGATATCCAGGGCACCTCCGCACACGCCGGGAAGGCCCCACAGGACGGCGACAACGCCATGCAGGCGCTCGGCGCGGCCATCCAGAACGTCTACGGCATCCCGCGCCACGCCGATGGGATGACCCGGGTCAACGTCGGCCGAGTGGAGGGGGGGACCGCGAGCAACGTCATCGCCGAGGACGTCCACGCCGTCGCCGAGGTCCGCGGTGAGACGACGGCGCTCATGGAGTACGTTCTGGACGAACTCACCCGGACGTTCGACGGAGCGGCCGCGATGCACGGCTGTGAGGCGACCGTCGACGTGGTGAGCAAGAGCCCGCGTGCGGACAGCGACCCCGAGTTGGTCGACGTGGTCGCGGAAGCCGCACGGGGCGTCACCGGGGTCGAGATGGTGACGCCCACGGCCGACTTCGGCGCGAGCGAGGACGCGACGTTCCTGATGGAGCGCGTCCAGGAGGAGGGCGGACTCGCCTGCTACTGCATCGTCGGCACGGACCACCCGACGAGCCACCACACGCCGACGTTCGACGTGGACGAGCGGAGCCTCCCCATCGGCGTGGATGTGCTCACGAACGCGATTCTCTCCGTCGACGGCACCGACCGATGAGCGGGGAGTCGGTCTCCCAGGGGGACGTCCCCGCCGCGGACGACGTGGTGACCATCGAGGACGTGCGGGCCGCGGCCGACCGCCTCGACGGGGTCGTCCACCGGACGCCACTCGACGGCTCGACGACGTTCGCCGACCGGAGCGGGGCCGAGACGGTGCATCTGAAACTGGAGAACATGCAGCGGACCGGCTCGTTCAAGCTCCGCGGGGCGTACAACGCGATGGCACAGCTCTCCCCCGCAGAGCGCGATCGGGGGGTCGTCGCGGCCAGCGCCGGCAACCACGCGCAGGGGGTCGCACTCGCGGGCGATATCCTGGGAATCGAGACGACCATCGTCGTCCCCGAGATCACGCCCGCGGCGAAGATCGAGGCGACGCGCGGCTACGGCGCGGAGGTCGTCGTCCACGGCGACGTCTACGAGGCGTCCGCCACCCACGCCCACGAGCTCGTCGAGGAGACGGGCCGGACGTTCATCCACCCGTTCGACGACGACCGCATCATCGCCGGCCAGGGGACGGTCGGGCTCGAACTCCGCGACGCGAATCCGGCGTTCGACACCGTCCTCGTCTCCATCGGCGGCGGGGGGCTGATCTCCGGTATCGCGACCGCGATGAACGCTGATTCGGGCGTTCGCGTCGTCGGCGTCCAGCCCGAGGGCGCGGCCCACGCGAAGCCCTCGTTGGAGATGGACGAGATACACCGCCTCTCGGAGATCGACACCGTCGCGGAGGGGATCGCGGACGCCCGACTCCTGGAACGAACGTTCGCCGTCATCCGGGAACGGGTCGACGACGTGGTCGCGGTGAGCGACACGGACCTCGCCGTCGCGACGACCCTGCTGGCCGAACGCGCGAAGACCGTCGTCGAGGCGGCCGGTGCGGCCCCGGTCGCCGCCCTGCTCTCCGGCGCGGTCGACGTCGAGGGGGAGCGGGTCGCCGCCGTCGTCTCCGGCGGGAACACCGACCTCACCGAACACGCGGAGCTGACGCGCGTCGGGCAGGAGGCGCTCGGGCGGTTCACGACCGTCCGGCTCGCGGTGGACGACTGGCCGACCGCGCTCGGTGCCGTGACGGAGACGGTCGAGCGAGAGGGTGGGGGGCTGGAGGGAGTCCAGCGCGTGCCCCGGTCCGCGTCCGGGGAGCCGAACCGGATTCCCGTCGAACTCGAGCTACGGGGAAGCGGGCCCGCGCATCTCGGGGAGCTGGTGGGCCAGCTGGACGCGCTCGACGGGGTCGCGGTCGTGGACCACGGCCTCGGGACGGCCGGAGAGTAGCTGCGAGAACTGACGACGGGGAGGGGACGGGGGCAGACGAACGGGGCAGACGAACGGGGCAGACGACGGGAGCGGTCCCCTCAGGCGAGTGCTTTTCCGGCGACCGCCTGCATCGCCTCACAGAACAGGCCGGTCCCCAGCTCGATCTCGCGTTCCGTCGAGTCGAGCGGTGGGAGCAGGCGGATGGTCTTCTTGCCACAGCCGAGCGTCAGGAGCCCCCGCTCCAGTGCGGCCTCGACGACGGCGTCGCGGCGCTCGGGGGTGTCGAACTCCACCGCGAGCATCAGCCCCTTGCCGCGCACGTCCTCGACGTGGTCGGGGGCGTCGTCACGGAGCAGTTCTCTCGCCTGCCGGCCGCGCTCGGTCGCGTTCGCCAGCAGGTCGTACTCCTCGATCGCCTCCAGGGTGAGCGCCCCCTGCATGGAGGCCAGCAGGTCGCCGCCGCCGAACGTGGAGCCGAGGCGGTTCTTCTCGTCGGGGAACAGCTCTTTTTTTCCCACGGTTGCGCCGACGCGGAGCCCCTTCGCGCTCGCGATGACGTCCGGTTCGATGGGGTAGTGGTCCGCGGCCCACATCTCGCCGGTGCGGCCGACGCCGGACTGGATCTCGTCGACGACCAGCGGGATGTCGTAGGTGTCACAGACGTCGCCGACCTCGGCCATGAACTCCTCGTTGGGGAAGCGGTAGCCGCCGACGCCCTGGATGGGTTCGAGGATGGCGAACGCCACCTCCTCGGGGTTGACGTGGCCGCCCTCCGGCGAGAGCGCGTTCCGGAGCCGCGAGCCGTCGCCGGGGAAGAACCCGCAGGTGCAGTCGGTCATCCCGGGACAGTCACAGAACGGCACCGTCTCCACACCCGCCATCTGGGGGTAATGGCGCGTGTACACTTCCTTCGACTTGGTGAGCGAGAGCGTCCCGACCGTCCGCCCGTGGAAGCTGTTCTCGAAGGCGTAGGCGTACTTCGCCGACTGTTTGTAGTCGTGACAGATCTTCAGGGCGTTCTCCACGGACTCGGCGCCGGAGTTCGAGAGGAACACCGTGTCCATTCCGTAGTGGGACGAGACGTCCGTGAGTTTGTCCATCAGGTGGCTCGCGCCGGGGAACTCCGCGTCCGCGGGGTCGGGGCCCGCACCGAAGTACATGTCCTGTCCCGCGATCTTCATCGGCTCGACGAGGTCGAACTCCCGGAGCTTCGAGAGCACCTTCTCGTTGTTGTAGCCGAGCGGGGCAGCACCGATGTGGCAGGTGAAATCCAAGAGGACGTTGCCGTCGACATCGGTAACGAACGGGCCGTCGGCCTCGGCGGTCACGTCCCAGACGAACTCGTGGGAGTACTCGCTCGGGGCGGCGTGCTCGGAATGGAACTCGATCCACCGCTGTGCGTTGGGGCCGGGATACCCTCCGATATCCGGCTCTGCGACATCCCTGTCCATACACAACAAATGTGTACACCGTCCATTAAAACTTGTTATCCGACAGGTGAATGGACGGGACGCTCCCGGTGTGTCGCGAGGCACCCGCAAAAAAAGAACCGCGCCGCAGTCCGTCAGTCGTCGTCCGTGGCGGCCACGTTGGCCCCCGACTTACCGGAGCTATCCGGGCGACCCCAGAGAGTCGTCTCATCGCGGAGGAGAACCGACCCGAAGTCCTTCTGGAACGTCCGGATCAGGCCGATCATCGTGACCAGACAGATGAGCGCGAACGGGGCGCCGGAGATGATGGCCGCGTACTGGAGCGCCTGCACGCCACCGACGACCATCAGGATGGACGCGACGGCACCCTGCAGGACGGCCCAGAAGACGCGGTTGACCGCCGACGGCTCCGCCTTCCCACCGCTGGTCATCATCGCGACGGCCAGCGTCGAGGAGTCGGCCGACGTGACGAAGAACGTCGTCACGAGCACCAGGAAGGCGAACAGGAGGATCGGCCCGACGATGGGGAGGTTCCCGAACAGCACGTAGCCGGAGACGGCCGTCCCGAACTCGGAGACCGGGCCGAGGATCTGTGCCGTCCCGCTGTGCTGCATGAGGACGCCCGCCCCACCGACGATGGCGAACCACGGGATGGTCGCCAGCGACGTCGCGCCGATACCGGCGAACGCGACCTCACGCACGCTGCGGCCACGCGAGATGCGGGCGATGAACAGCCCCGCGAACGGCGACCACGCGAGGGGCCACAGCCAGTAGAACACCGTCCAGATGTTGACCCACTTCTGGGTCGAACTCTGGGCCGCCTGCGAGTAGAGGCTCATCTCGAAGAAGTTGCCGATGTATCCCCCGAGCGCCTGCGTGCCGAGTTCGAGGATCCGGAACGTCGGCCCGAAGACCAGCGTCGCGACCATCAAAAGCAGGAACAGCACCATGTTGAAGTTCGACAGCCGGCGGATCCCCCGGTCGACACCGAGCACCAGCGAGATGGTGAAGATGACGACCATCCCGGTGATGATGAGAACCGTCCCGAGATCACCCAGCTGGATACCCCACTGGAAGTTCAGCCCGGTGATGAACTGACTGCCGATGAAGCCGAGCGAGGTCGCGACGCCACCGAGGGTCGCGAACACCGCGAGGATGTCGACGATCTTCCCGAGCGGCCCGTCGACGTTCTCCGCACCGAGCACCGGCGTCAGCACCGCCGACACCCGCAGCGGGGCGTCGTAGTTGTAGACGAAGTAGCCGATGCCGAGGCCCATCACCGTGAAACAGGACCACTGGGTGATACTCCAGTGGAAAAGCGAGTACTGGACGGCGATGGGCATCGCCGCGGCGGTCTTCGCCTCCACGCCACCGAACAGGGGTGGAACGGAAGCGTAGTGGAACATCGCCTCGGCGGGGCCCCAGAAGACGATCCCCGCTGCCAGGCCGGCCGAGTACATCATCGCGAAGTACGAGAGGAAGCTGTACTCGGGGTCCTCATCGCCCAGCGTGAGCCGTCCCCACGGCCCGAAGATGACGAACCCGAGGAACAGCACGAACCCGAGCATCACCAAGAGGAAGAACCAGTTGAACGTCGAGAGAATCCAGAGTCGGATCCCGTTGACGATCTCGAGTGACGCGTCCGGGCGAAGACTGAACGCGATGACGAAGATGAGCGTGATGGCCGCACCGAACCCGAAGATGGTCGGCTCGACCTCGTCGAGGAACTCCTGTATCGGACCGGACTCAGCGTTACTCATCCGTTCTCACCCCCGTGACCGCGTCGTGCGTGAGCGTCCGCGACGACCGGTTGCGAAACTGTGCGCCCTGTCCTACCGTGGTCTGTGGGTTCGCTATCGTGCATCATTGTCTCGATGCCAGCCGTGCCACCTTCTGGCATACAGCACGGCAATCTACCATAAAGACCATAAAGGTTACGATTACTGGGGATGTCGGATACGGAATGCGTTTACAGCCGGCCATCCGCCGGAGAGCCGCCACCTCCAGTGAGGAAACCACCTGCCCACAACGGGTCCTGATGCGGAGGTCGCGAACGGGGATCGGTTGCTCACCGAACTCCGGGAGAGTATACACAATCTGTATACCGAACCCTCACGAACCACCCGTTCAGGAGTGTGACCGTGGTATAGACGGGGTTGTCGAAAGGTTTAACGGGATTTGTACACAGTTACTGTATATGGAAGAAGACGACGCCGCCGAGGAGGAACGAACCGGCCTCGCGTACTCCGCGGACCGGGGGAGAGGCATCCTCACGCCGAGCGACCGGGAGTACCTGCTCGAGCGGAAGACCGACTACACGGACCACTCGAAGAAACAGAAGCGGAACCGCATCCGGCGACGGCTTCGCAACGCCATCCTCGATTTCACCATCCTCTTCGAGAGTCTGGAGGACCGCGACCGCGAGACGGTGTTCAACCCCGACGACGACGACCGGGACGCCTACACGCAGGGGATCACCGACATGCTCGCGTTCCTCCATCTGGGAACGATGGGTTACTACACGCCGTTCAAGGACATGCTCTCGGAGGGCGTGAACAAGGGAGAACAGAAGCTCGCCGGCTCCGACTACCGGATGGTGACCGTCGATTTCAACGTCGATCCGGTCGGCCAGATCGACGTCGACGAGGTGATCGACAAACTGGAGAGTGGCGACTTCGAGAAGATCACGGAGGACGAGCTCCAGGCGTTCGTCCGGCTGCTCGCCGAGTCCGACGAGTTCTCCGTCGCCGACCTGCGGACGGATATGAAAGCACAGATGACGGAGTTCATAGAGCACGTCGACGCGGCCAGAGAACAGCGGGACCAGCGCGTCGAAGAGCTCAACGACTGAGTCTATTCGAGATACGCGATCGCGTCCATCTCCACGTCGACCTCACCGGGGAGCTCCGAGACCTCCACGCAGACGCGCGCGGGGTACGGCTCCGAGAACCGCGCGTCGTACGCCTCGTTCACCCGGTCGTAGTCGTCGAGGTCGGTGAGGTAGACCGTCACCTTCGCCACGTCGTCCAGCCCGTCACCGCCGGCCTCGTCGACGACCGCCTCGATGTTGCTGAGCACGCGGTCCGTCTGGGCACCGATACCGCCCTCCACGTCCTCGCCGCTGTCGGGGTCGACGGGGCCGTACCCCGAGACGTACAGCGTGTGGCCGGCGCGGACCGCCTGCGAGTACGGGTTGTCGTTGCGCGGTGCCTCGTCCGTGATGACGCGTCGGAGAGTCATTCGTTCGGATCAGGCCGTCTGGCGTGTGGTCGTGACGGTCTCGATACCCTCGACGATGACGTCCAGTGCCGTCTCCGCGAGCTCGTGGGTGAGCACGAGCGGCGGGAGCAGCCGGAGGACGTTGCCGTGGCGCCCCGCCTTCCAGACGAGGACCCCGTGCTCGAAGCAGTAGTCCTGGAGCCGGTCGGCGGCCTCGTCGTCCGGGTTGCCCGCCTCGTCGACGAACTCCGCGCCGATGAACAGCCCCTTGCCGCGCACGTCGATGAGCCGCGGGTTCCCCTCGGCGGCCTCGCGGAGCCGCGTCCGGATGTACTCGCCGAGCTCGCGGGCGTGCGCCAGCAGGTCGTGTTCCTGGATGTACTCGATGGCACGGGTGCCGGCGCGCATCCCGACGACGTGCCCGCGGTACGTGCCGGCGTGGTCGCCCGACCCCCAGGTGTCGAGGTCCTCGTGGTAGATGGTCGCCGACAGCGGGAAGCCGGTGCCGCCGAGCGCCTTCGCCGAGGTCATCACGTCCGGGGTCACGTCGTACCACTCGCTGGCCCACCACTGCCCGGAGCGGCCGAGCCCGCTTTGAATCTCGTCGAAGACCAGCGGCACGTCGTTGTCGTCCGCGATGTCGCGGAGCCCCTTGAGGAACCCTTTCGGGGGAGTGACGACGCCGCCCTCGCCCTGGATCGGCTCGACGAAGATGCCCGCGGGGTTGGCGAGCCCGCCGTACGGGTCCTCGAAGATGGCCTGGACCTCCTCGAGCGCGTGGTCGACCGCCTCCTGGGGACCCTTCTCCATCTCGATGGGGTTCGGGTACGGCGCGTGGACCGTATCCGGGAGCAGCGGGGTGTACGCCTCCTTGAACTTCTTGTTGCCCGTGAGGCTCATCGCCCCGCTGGTCGCGCCGTGGTACGCGCCCCGGAACGCGACGAGGCCGCTCCCCTCGGTGTTGTACTTCGCGAGCTTGATCGAGGCCTCGATGGCGTCGCTCCCGGTCGGGCCGCCGAAGACGACCTTGTTGTTCCCCTGCAGACTGCCGGGGGCGATCTCGTCGAGCTTCTCGATGAGGTCGAGCCGGGCCTCCGTCGGGAAGTCGACGGTGTGGACGAACTTGTCCGTCTGTTCGTGGACCGCCTCGAGCACGTAGGGGTTCGCGTGCCCGACGTTCATCACGCCGATGCCGGCGAACATGTCGATGAACGTGTTGCCGTCGGCGTCGCGGACGGTCGCCCCCTTGCTGTCCTCGAAGGCGATGGGGATGTCCTCGGGATACGCGACGGCACTGCTGTCGATCTCCTGCTGCCGCTGGATGAGCTTGCGGGATTTCGGTCCCGGAACCGTGTCCACGTTCGGTGCGTCCTCGAAGTGTAACTCGTGAATCGGCGGCCCTGCGACCATACCCGATGTCATGTGGAACGATTATAAAAAATTTGTCCACGCTTCCTATGGAAGACGTACACAGTATCTGGTTTCGATGCGAGCAGATGACCGACTCTCGCTGACGCCATACACAGATACCGTAACCGATTTCCCCCTCGCGGGAGAGTGTCGTGACAATGCTACACACGAGTGGCCCACTGCTCACGGTCGACCTCGACGCTCGCGAGGCGACCAGCGAGGAGATCGACGACGTGCTGGAGGCCTACATCGGTGGTCGCGGGGTCGCGACGAAGCTCGCACACGACCGCGTCCCGTTCGACGCCGACCCGTTCGGTCCGGAGAACCGCGTCTACTTCGCCACGGGGCCGATGCAGGCGTCGAACATGAGTTTCACCGGACGGATGAACTGCACCGCCGTGTCGCCGCTCACCGACGGCCTCTGCTCGTCGAACGCCGGCGGGTTCATGTCCCGACACTTCGCCGACACCGGGAACGCCGTCGTCGAACTCACCGGGCAGAGCGACGAGCTCGTCGTCGTGCACGTGACGGACGAGGGCGTGGAGTTCGAAGCGGTGCCGAACCTCGAAGGCGCCACGGTTCCCGAGACCGTCGAATTCCTCGACGAGGAGCACGACATCGGCGCCGACCAGACCGCGATTATCGGCCCCGCGGGTGAGAACCAGGTTCGCTTCGCCTCGGTCATGACGAGCGAGGAGCGGGCGTTCGGCCGCGGCGGGCTCGGTGCGGTGCTCGGCTCGAAGAACGTGAAGGCGCTCACCTTCGCCGGTGACTCGGCCCCCGAAATCGAGATCCCCGCCACGCAGATGGAGATCCACCGCGAGGCCGCCACGGACGACCACATCATGAAACGCCAGGGCACCGTCGCCGTGATGGACCTCGCGAACGAGCTGGACGGGCTCCCCTCCTACTACTTCTCCGAACAGCAGTTCGAGGGCGTCGAGGGGATCAACGGCGACGCCGTCGAGGAGAAGAAGTACAAGAAAGGCACCTGCTCGGCCTGTGCGTTCGCCTGTAAGCTCCCGACGAAGGACGAGGAGGCTGGCGTGGAGACGGAAGGCCCCGAGTTCGAGGTGGCGATGGCGTTCGGGTCGAACTCCGGCGTCGACGACATCGTCGACGTGATGAAGTCCAACGAGCTGTGTGACCGCTACGGCCTCGACGCCATCTCCTGTGGGAACACCGTCGCGGCGTATCTGGCGAGCCAGGACGAGTTCGGCAACGTGGAGCTCATCCACGAGCTCGTCGAGCGCATCGCGCACCGTGAGGGCGTGGGTGACGACCTCGCGGAGGGCATCGACCGCGTCCACGACGAGCTGGGCGTCGAGAACTGGACGGTGAAGGGGATGGACTTCGCGGCACACGAGGGGCGGGTGCTCCACGGGCAGGGGCTCTCCTACGCCGTCGCGAACCGCGGTGCCGACCACATGTACGCCGTGTTCTACTCCCAGGAGTACCCCCTCGTCGACTCGGACGACGCCTACCCGCCGGAGGGGTTCGACGGCAAACCCAAACGGCTCGTCGAGAAGGAGAACCAGATGGCGCTGAACGACAGCGGCGTCGTCTGTAAGTTCTCCCGCGACTACATGACCCCCGAGCGCTACGAGGCGCTGTTCGGGGCCGACTTCGAGACCCTCCTCGCGGTCGGTGAGCGCGTCGTCACTCTGGAGCGCCACTTCAACAATCAGCGCGGGTTCGACCGCGCGGACGACACGCTTCCCTACGACATCGACGGGCTGGAGGCAGCCATCGACGAGTACTACGACATCCGGGGCTGGACGGACGACGGGACCGTTCCCGAGGACGCGTTACCCGCGTAGTAGCGCCCGGGATTCTGCCCGTCGCTACAGCTCCGCGACCTTCCGTTCGAACTGCTCGACGGCGCGCTCTAACAGCTCGACCTGCTGGGCCTTCGTGTCGTCGTCGACGATGTACTCCGGACCGCTGAGGTTCAGCGAGCCGTACACCTCGCCACGGGGGGATTTCACGGCCTTGGCGACGGCCCAGAACCCCTCGATGGACTCACCGCGGCTCTCACCGTACCCCTGTTCGCGGACCTGTTCGAGCTCCGCGAAGAACTCCTCCTTCGACGTTATCGACCGGTCAGTGACGGCCGGGAGCCCCTCCTTGTCGAGGATCTCCCGAACCCGGGATTCGGGGTACTCCGCGGTGATGGCCTTCCCGGAGGCGGTCGTGTGGACGTGGAACGGACTCCCCTCGATGAGGAATCGCGGCGAGTTCGAGAACTCGAGGTCGCCGTAGAGCGTGACGATGCGGCCGTGTTCCTCCACGGTGAAGTCGGGGTCCATCGTCGAGACGGTGTCGAGCCACTCGACGGTCTCCTCCGCGACCCGGTGGTACGCCTTCCGCGTGCGGACGTAGTCGCCGAGATAACAGAACTTCGCCCCGAGGTGATACCGGTTGTCCGTGTTGATCACGTAGCCGTACGCCGCGAGCGTCTGGAGGTGGTTGTGGACCGTGCTCTTCGCGAGCCCGGTCGCCGACGCGAGCTCCGCCAGACTCGCCCCTCTGAGCTCGAGGATCGTATCCACCAACCGCAGGGAGATGGCGGTCGTTTTGAGCCCGGGAGGCGAGTCGTGTTCGCTCATACACCGACTTGCGTGTCCGGTGGTAAAAATCACCCCCCTGAGAGGTGTCACCATAGTAGTACGTGGGAGCGTTTGGCCACCATGGACGTTTATTACAGTTCCACGGGTGTGTCAGTCTCTATCGTGGCCACTGGTCGCAATCAGGCGTAAATGTCGGGGAGAAACGGACGAATAGAAGGGTGGACCCCCCTACTCTCGGCAATTTCATCCGTATTTCGGGAACGTTCTTCCGAGAGAGTTCTGAAAACCGACTCATCAGACCCTCTACCCGGTAGATAAGTTGTCAATGTACGATACGTTCCTGAGAGACGAATGTATATATGCCAACTGGAGACGACGGCTCGCGGGACGTGTGTGATGAGAATAACAGCATTAGTTTTGTTAGAAATGGGTGGTTCTCAGCACACCCGCCCCGATCACCGATTCGGCAGTCTACGCGATACCGAAGAATTATAAAATATCTTTACTAAGACATACTAATACACAATAGTGTTGTACCACAGAGGCATTGAAGATAGTATTACCCGTTTAGAACGGCTTTCACTCCTATTATCTGGATTTGAAGCCCAGTTTGGAGAGTCACGCTCACCCGACAGAGATAGCGCCTCAACAAAAAACGAAGACATCTATTCTCAACCCTATACAGACCATTTTGGGCAGTTTCAGAGTTTTCGTTCCTATATTATCTAACCAATTTACATAATTTATCTTAAGCATGATTTATCAGTTTTAAGTAATACTCTTCGAGCGTCACCGTCCCGCTCATCACATCACTATTGTGTCAGATATAGCCGTACGGAGAGCGATCGGTCTATCGACGGGCGTGCTGATACCGCCCTGGTGGTACGCCCGGGCAGATCCGAGAGGGCACCAACCGTCAGCGGTTTGGGGTCGCCGGGTGGAGCGAAAACATGGAGTTCGTCCGCTCGCTCGTCGCCGAGGCCGAATCGGTCAACGAGCGCCGCGTGCTCGTCTGTGCGGGCGGACGCGAACGGACGTACGACGCGGCCGAGCGTGCGCTCGAACCGTTCGAGGACCGGGACGTGTCGGTGCTCTCGGAGGCGACGCTCGAAACCCCGGCGGAGCATCTCACGCTCAGGCAGTCCGGGGAGCTGCTCGGCACCACGCGCGACGCCATCGTCGTGGACTGCCACGACGCGCTCTCGCCGAACGCCGTGGGGCGAGCCGTCGGTGCGGTGGACGGCGGTGGGCTGCTCGTCCTCCTCACACCCCCGCTCGCGACGTGGCCCGACCGCCGGGACCGCTTCGACGAACGGCTCGTCGTCCCCCCCTACACGATCGAGGACGTGAGCGGTCAGTTCAAACACCGGTTCGCGGAGACGCTCCGCGTCCATCGGGGGATCGCCATCTACGACGCGGACGCGGGGACGCTGGAGCGCGACGGGCGCACCTATCCGGCCCCGCGTCGCCCGGAGCCGGCCCCCGAACCGCCCACGGAGAGTCGCTTCCCGGACGCGGCCTACGCGGCCTGTCTCACGGCCGACCAGCAAGCGGCCGTGGAGGCGCTCGAATCCCTCCTGGAGACTGAGACGGCCGTCGTCGTGGAGGCCAACCGCGGACGGGGAAAATCCAGCGCCGCGGGAATCGCGGCCGGTGCACTCGCACTCGACGGACGGGACGTGCTCGTCACGGCCCCGCAGTACCGGAGCGCCGAGGCCGTCTTCGTCCGCGCGCGGGCGCTGCTGGAATCGCTGGGCGCGTTCGCCGAGGAAGGTGACCGGGCGGTCCACGCGACATCGGGTGGCCGGGTCCGGTATCGTGCCCCGACCGACGCCGCGGATGCGGACGCGGACGCACTCATCGTCGACGAGGCCGCGGCGCTCCCCGTCCGCCTCTTAGAGGAGTTCACCGAGGGGGACCGACCCGTGGCGTTCACGACCACCGTCCACGGCTACGAGGGGGCCGGGCGGGGCTTCTCCGTCCGGTTCCGGGGACACCTCGACGACTCCGAGCGGGACGTGACGCAGGTGACGATGCGCGAGCCCATCCGTCACGCCGCCGGCGACCCGGTGGAGGTGTGGGCGTTCCGCGCGCTGCTGCTCGACGCGCGGCCCCCCGTCGACCCCCTCGTCGAGGGGGTGACGCCCGCGGACACCACCTACGAGCGGCTGCCTCCCGACGCGCTGGTGGCCGACGAGAACCGCCTGCGGGAGGCGTTCGGCCTGCTCGTCTACGCCCACTACCGGACCGAACCCGACGACCTGGCGCGACTGCTCGACGCCCCGAACCTCACGGCCCGGGCACTCACCCACGACGGGCACGTCGTCGCCGTCGCCCTGCTCGCGCGGGAGGGCGGACTCTCCGAGGGGACGCGCACGGAGATGTACGAGGGCGCACGGGTCCGGGGGCATATGCTCCCCGACGTGCTCACCTCACAGCTCCGGGATATCGACGCGGCCGCCCCCGAGGGCGTTCGGGTGATGCGCATCGCCACCCACCACGCCGTGCGCTCGCGGGGGCTCGGCTCGGCGCTCCTCGACAGCGTGCGCGAGGAGTTCGACGGCGAGGTGGACTACCTCGGCGTCGGCTACGGCGCGACGCCCGAGCTGTGTCGCTTCTGGGGGCACAACGGGTATCGGACCGTCCACCTCTCGACGACGCGCAACGACACCTCCGGGGAGTACTCCGCGCTGATGATACACCCGCTCTCGGACGCAGGTCGGGACCTCCACGAGCGCTCAGTCGACTGGTTTCACCGGCGAATCCCGGGCGTGTTCACCGACGCGCTCACGGATATGGACCCGGCCGTGGCGCGCGCGGCACTCGCCGCGAGCGACCCCGCACCCGTCCCCGACCTCTCCGACCGCGAGTGGCGGTTCGTCGCCGCGGCGGCGTTCGGGCCGGGGCTCTACGACGCCCATCCGAGCGCCTTCCGGGGGCTGGCGCTCCGCGCGCTCACGACGGGGGAGGTCGAGGGACGGACGGCGGAACTGCTCGCCGCCAAAGTTCTGCAGGCCCGTGAGTGGGAGGCCGTCGCCGACGCCGTGGGCTACGTCTCGAAACGCGCCGCGATGCGGGCGCTCGGGGAGGCCTACCAGCCGCTCGTGGAGACCTACGGCAGCGAGGCAGCCCACGAGGAGGCCGCGCGCTACTCGTGAATCAGGTCCGCGTCTGCCTCGTGGAACTCGAACCGGGCCCCACCCGCCTCGCTGTCGGTGAGCGAGACCGTCCAGCCGTGGCCTTCAGCGATCTCCCGGACGATGGCGAGGCCGAACCCCGTCCCCTGCTCGCTCGTGGTGTAGCCGCCCTCGAACACCTTCTCGCGGGCGTCCTCGGGGATACCGGGGCCGTCGTCCGCGACGTAGAACCCGTCGGCGAGCGGGCCGACGCGGACCGTGACACCATCTCCACCGTGGTCCACGGAATTCCGAAAGAGGTTCTCGAACAGCCGGAGGAGCCGTTTCCCGTCCCCCTCGATGGTGCCCTCCTCGGTGACGAGCGTCGCACCGGCCGTCTCGACGCCGTCCCACGCCTCCTCGGCGAGCTGGGCGAGATCGATGGGGACGGGGTTCTCGACGTGCCCACCGAGCCGGGCCAGCGCGAGCACGTCCTCGATGATGGTGTTCATCCGGTCGAGGGCGTGCTCGACGCGCTCGAAGTGGCGGTCGTCGCCGACCTCCTGCGCGAGGCCGAGATACCCCTGTGCGACCGACAGCGGGGAGCGCAGGTCGTGGCTCACGAGCGAGGCGAACTCCGCTAACCGCTCGTTCTGGCGTTCGAGCGCCGCGGCCGCGCGCCGCTGGGTGAGTTCGTAGCCGAGCCACTCCGCGAGCAGCCCGATGTAAGTCCGCTCGAACTCGGAGAACCGCTCCTCTCGAGGCTCGGTCCCGGCGAAACAGATCGTCCCGTGTATTTCGCCATCGACCTCGACGGGAGCCCCGATGTAACAGGCGAGCCCGAACGTCTCGTACGCCGGGTCACCGGCCATCTCGGTTTCTGCGTCGATGACGGTCGTCACCGTCTCGTTCTCGAGCGTGTGGCGGCAATAAGAGACATCGAGCGGCCCGGAGTCGCCGGCGACGATGGTCTCGATATCGCCCTCCGCCGCGACGATGTCCTGAATATCGTCGTGGATATGGGTGAAGAAGCCGGCATCCATCCCGAGCAGTCGGCGGACGACATCGAGTATTCTCTCCAACCGCTCTGCGAACGGTATCTCGTGGTCCGTCGCGATCGCGTGGAACTCCCGTAACGCCGCGACGTTACCCCTGAGCTCCTCCTCCAGCTGTTTTCGGGGCGTCACGTCGAAGAAGTGCATGATTCGCCCCCCGGGGAAGGGGCCGGCGTCGAGCGACTGGCTCCAGTGCTGGAGCCACCGTTCTTCCCGGTCCTCGTCGGGGAGGACGTGACACTCGAACACCCCGGAGTCGGGGTCGGCACTCGCGAATGCCTGGTCCCGGAACGCCGCCGGCGCCTCTATCATGTCGACGATAGTCGACTCGACGAGCGCTTGGCCGTCCCGGCCCACCAGCCCCTCACGGTCGAGCCCGAAGAACCGCGCGACGGTGGCGTTCGCCCAGACGACCTGTCCCGTTTCGTCGAGCAGGAGCGTTCCGACAGGGGACCGATCCAGGGTGTCGGCCGCGATGTCGGCGACCGCCGCGCGGGTCTCGTCGGAGGCGGGAGTGTCGAGGGAGCCAGGGAGCGCGGGGGTCAGCGTCGTCTCGGCCCGGGAGCGGGCGACGGCGTTCTCGATGCGGTTCGCGAGCACCGTGAACTGCTCGGGGGCGACGGACTTCCGGAGGTAGTCGGTGACGCCCGCGGAGATAGCCTCGCTCGCCACCTCCTCGGACCCCTTCCCCGTAAAGAGGATGAACGGCAGGTCGGGGTCCCGCTCGCGGACGGCGCGGAGGAGCTCGAGCCCGCTGGTGTCGGGCATCTCGTAGTCGGAGACCACACAGTCGATCTCGTCGGTTTCGAGCCGGGTGAGCGCGCGCTCGGCGTCGTGTACGGAGACGACCTCGAACGCGGGGCGCTCCTGCTGGAGGAACTCCGCGGTGACGGTCGTGAACTCGGGCTCGTCGTCGACGTGAAGAACCCGTATGCGTGCCATGGACGACAGTCATCCCCCCGATTGATTAGCCTTCGCCTCGGCCAGCGAGTCGATGGCCGCCGGCGTGAACGTGAGCGTGGCGTCCGTCGCGGCCACCGTGTAGCCGTGGGCGGTCGCGATCGCGCGGACGGGCCACAGCGCCGGTTCGGCGTCGAACGCGAACCCCGATTCGAAGAACGCGGGCGTGTCCGTCCGGAGGCGGAACCCGGTCGGGATCCGTTCGATCGTGACCGTACTCTCGGGGTCCGTCGTGGTGACGGCCGCGAACGCCACCTCGAACAGCGTCCGCAGGCGGTCGGCGTCCCCCCGTAGTTCGACCGCCTCGACGGTGAGCCGGTCGGCGGGCGCGTCGACCCGCTCCCACGCCTCCCGCGCGACGCGGTCGAGGGCGACCGGCTCCGGCGTCTCCACGGGCTGGCTGTACCGGGCGAGCGCTTCGAGCGCATCCCCGAGTGCGACCAGTCGGTCGAGCGTCTCCCCGACCGGCGACGAGGGGTCGCCGTCGAGCGTCAACGCACCTTCGAGGACCGTGAACGCGTCGTCCAGGTGCTCGTCGAGCGCCCACGCGATAGTGTCGAGCGCGGCGGTCTGTCCCGCGGCGGCGGCCGACGCGCTCGCGCCCTCGAGATCGCGGCTCACGAACTGCGAGAGACACCTGACGAACGAGCGCTCGATCGGCGTGAACCGGTCCTCCCGCGGGTCGCGGTCGGCGAAGCAGATCGTCCCGTAGGTGTCACCGGCCACGACGACCTCCTCGCCGACGTAACAGCCGAGCCCGAACACCTCGTAGGCGTGGTCCTCGACCCAGCCGGCGGCGACGGCGTCGTGGACCGCGAGCAGCTCGCCCCTGGAGAGCACCTTCCGACAGTAGCTCTCCGTGACCGGGCCGTACTGCCCCGGCTGGAGCAGGTCGTGGTCGCCGGCGGCCGCCAGCACCGTCTGGGTCTCCTCGTCGAGGTGGGTGAAGAAGCCGAACCGGACGCCGAGATACGAACACCCCAGATCGAGCGCGGCGGCGAGCCGGTCGGCGAAGGGCTCGGGAGCCGTCATCGTCTCGACGAGCTCGACGAGGGCGTCGAGGTCCGTCTCCTCGACGTAGACCGGCTCGCGGGTGGTACGCGCGATGAGCGCCGTCGCCAGGAGGTCGGCCACGCTCCGAAGGAAGAACACGTCCTCCGGGGTGAACGACCGGTGGGCGTGTGAGCCGGCCAAAAGGACTCCCCACGGCTCGTCCGGGTCGCCGACGATAACGGAGACGCGGGAGAGAACGTCCGCGAGCGCCTCGTCGGTGAACCGTGACTCGTCCGGCTCGGCGACCACCGGTTCGCAGGCGATGAGCGTGTAGCCCGCCTGCGAGCGTTTCCCGGTCGGAAGCCGGTCGCCGACAGCGAGGAACGGCTCGCCGCCGACCGCCGACACCCGCATGCTCGCCCCCGCCGAGAGCGAACAACAGAGGGCGCCGTCGACCCCGAGCGCGTGGACGACCTCCTCGCAGGTGGTATCGAGGAGCTGGTCGGGAGGGACGCCCGTGATTGCGAGGCGGGCCAGCGTGGCGAGCGCCGCCTGCTGGCGGGCCCGCTGTTCGAGCGTCGCCTCCGCGCGGTACTTCGAGACCGCGTTGACGATGCGGTTCGCGAGGACGGTGAACTGGTCGACGCCGCGGCTCTTCTGGAGGTAGTCGGTGACACCCGCCCGAATCGCCTTGCTCGCGATCTCCTCCGAGCCCTTCCCCGTAAAGAGGATGAAGGGGATGTCGCCGTCCCGCTCGCGAACCCCCTCCAGGAGGTCGAGACCGGTCATATCCGGCATGTCGTAATCGGAGACTACGCAGTCGAACGTCCGTTCGTCGAGGGCGTCGAACGCCGCCTCCACCGACGTGACCGGCGTGACGCGAAGGACCGGTTCGACCTCCTGGAGGAACACCGCCGCGAGCTCACAGAGACTCGGGTCGTCGTCCACGTGGAGCACCGCTATCGGCCGGATATTCCGCTCGCTCGCCACCCCGAGTTGCATGAGAGAGCTACGGGGTCACTGACAATAACGTGTTGGGGGTCAGATGCGGGTCTCTCGCGAGCCGTCCACGTCGATGGCGTCGACGGGGCAGACGTCCACACAGAGCATACAGTCGATGCAGTTCGCCTCGTTCGCCGGGTCGGCCTTCCGTTCGCTCTCGGGGTGGCCGGGCGTGTCGACCCACTCGAACACGTCGACGGGGCAGTCCTCCAGACACGCGCCGTCGGCCAGACAGATGTCGAAATCGACGGCGACGTGCGTGCCGTGGATACCGAGGGTCTCCGGCTCGTCGACCGGGCCCCAGACGCGGTGGCCCTCGTGCTCGTCGACCACCTCACGATTCTCTTCGAACTGCGGATCGATCGCCATACGGCGACTGGATACCCGACCGGCATAAAGCGTCCGTGCTGGCGCCGTCTGGTGATTCGGTGCCACGCGAGAGAGTAACACACTTGGTGCCGCGCCGGCAAGCCTGCCCATGGAGTGCGAGAAGGAGGGGTGTCGAGCCGAGGCGGCCGTCCGGCTCCATATCCCGTGGGCCGGCGTCGAGACGGTGTGCACCGCTCACGGGCGGGCGCTGGTCCAGCAGGACGGGGTGGTCGCGGAGCCCATCGAGGGGGCGGAGTGGCCCTAACTCGGGTCGGTCAGGTCCGGACCGCCATCATCACCTCGTCGACGTAGTCGTCGCCGATGCGGTAGTGGTCCTCGCGGACGGCCTCCGTCTCCCAGCCGTGGTCCTCGAGGAAGGCGATGGCCCGCTCGTTCGT
The DNA here is from genome assembly GCF_051195035.1 of Natronomonas sp. EA1. Classification (NCBI taxonomy): domain Archaea; kingdom Methanobacteriati; phylum Methanobacteriota; class Halobacteria; order Halobacteriales; family Natronomonadaceae; genus Natronomonas; species Natronomonas sp. EA1. The sequence goes on along the minus strand of NZ_JBNTJV010000001.1, from coordinate 236,912 downwards.
CGCCGGCACGGAGTTGTACACCTTCTCGATGTCGTTCTCGTCGGCCCAGCGGACCGCACGGTCGAGCAGCTGTTCGCCGATGCCCTTTCCACGGTAGTCGGGGAGGACCCCGACGGTGAGTTCGGCGGTGTGGGCGAGCGCCTCGGTCTCCGGGTGGTCGAGGTGGACCCAGCCGACCACCTCGCCGCGGGCCGTGGCGACGAAGACGTTCCGGGAGGAGACCTCGTTGTGCCGGAGCAGCACCTTCTCGTGTTCGAGCGTCTCGGCGATGTTCTCGCCGACGATGTACGTCTTCTCCGCGAGCGCCTCGTGCATCGCGTCGACGAGCCCGTCGAGGTCGTCCTCGTGGGCCTGTCGGATGGTGACGTCGACGCCGTCGCAGTCGAACGTCTCGATATCGATCCCCTCGAACGCGATACGGAGCTCGTCCTCGTCGCGCTCGATGACCCCGTCACGCTTCAGGACGGTGACGTGGGCACCGAACGCCTCCGGGTCCATCCCCAGCGCCTTCCGAGCCTGCTCGTAGTCGACCGTGCCGTAGCGCTCGATGTACTCGTAGATGTCACGGCGGTCGCGGTGCGAGAACTGGAGTTCGTCGGAGAACTTCATGGTATATGTTACCACAAGACGGTACTTAACAGTTTTTGCCGGAACCGGGTGAAACGGGGGGATCGGCTACTCGCGAGCGTCTCGGGCGGGGGCACCCGGCTCGCGCGCGGGCACCTTCGTGAGCAGGCGCGCCACGTCCCCGATGTGGTGGGTGTCGATGAGCAACTGCGCGGCCTCCCGGACGGTGAACTCCGGCTCCGTCCGCACGCCGTGGCAGGCGGTGTACAGCGCCAGCCAGTCGTTCATCGCCCGCTCCAGGCGGTCGAACTCCCGGTGGCTGAACCGGACCGTCTCGTTTCCCGTCCGCGCGTCGATGTAGAGCGCGACGGCCGGCCCCACCCCCTCTCGGAGATACGTCAACGCCTGTGCCGGAGTGGCCGGCACCTCACCGCGTTCGAACGCCTGCCGGTCCCGCTCGGCACGGCGCGCGAGCGCGTCGATCCGGTCGGCGTAGCGGGTCATCCCTGCGTGAACTCCACGCCCTTCCCGCCGCGGGGGTGGTCCCACTCGGTGTCGGCGACGACCGCACAGGTCCCGCACTCGACGCAGGGCTGGGTGTCGAGGCTGACGACGCGCTCCGTGGAGCCGTTCACCTTCACCTCCTCCTCGCGGTAGCAGCCGCCACCGAACCCGCGGGCGCTCACCGGGCAGGCCGACACCGCGGCCCCGCTCGCCCCCCAGGAGTTGTCGAGGAGTTCGATGTGGGGGTTCCCGACGTCCGTGTCGTAGGTGAGCTCGCCGATGCGGTCGGCGAGCGACGGCACCTCGATGCGGCTCTCCCCGTCGACGGGGTCACCCAGCTCCTCCGCGATGACCGTCGGGAGCGTGACGTACGGCGTCTTCGTGTCGGGGATCATCCCCGCGAGGAACGGTGAGCCGTAGAGCCGGCCGAGCCGGTCGCCGAGCAACCGAATCCCGAGCCGCCCGACGGCCGACGAGACGAGCGCATCCGTGACCCCGGCGATGGTCCCCTGCTCGCCCACCGTCCCGGCGAGCTGGTAGCGGCTCGGCCGGAGCTTCGCCATCGTGCCGGTCTCACGGAGTTTGGACTCGTAGCGCTCGCCCGCCGAGTCGGGGTCGCGCCGCCCCTGCGCCTCCACGAACGCCTCCGCGGCGAGCGCGCCCGCGGTGACGGCGTGGTTCATCCCCTTGATGATGGGCCCCTGCGCCTGCATCTGGCCGGCGGCGTCGCCGACGAGCATCAGCCGCCCCTGATGCGGTGACGGGTGGGCCACCTTCTTCGAGTCGGGGACGAGCTTCGCCGCGTACTCCCGTTCGCGGTAGTCGTCGCCCAGCCAGTCGGCGAGCAGGGGATGGGTGAGCATCGCGTCGAGCAGCTGGTGGGGTTCGGCCCCCTCCGCGACGAGGCTATCGAGGTGGAACACCGTGCCGATGGAGAGGGTGTCCTCGTTCGTGTAGAGGAACCCCCCACCCCGCACGTCCTCGAACAGGTCACCGGAGACGAGATGCGCCGCGCCCTCCCCCTCGTCGATACCGAACCGGTCGTTCACGTCCGGGCAGTCGACGACGGCCTTCACCCCCTGGAACCACTGCTCCGGTTCGTCCCAGTTCATCAGCCCCGCGTCGCGCGCGAGCCGGCTGTTCACGCCGTCCGCGGCGATGACCACGTCGGCCTCGATGGGGTCGAGCTCCTCCGTCTCGACGCCGATGATCTCACCACCCTCCCGCAAGAGCCCCGAGACGCGGACCTCGGTGAGCAGCCCACCACCCGTCTCGCGGGTGCGCTCGTGGACCTGCGTCGCGAGCCAGCCGTCCATCCTTCGCCGGAGGACGGCGTCCGACCACTCCGTGTCGTGGTCGTGGAGTCGGGTGATGTCGAACGACTTCACCCGGGTGCCGGAGACGTTGTGGATGTGGTACTCGGTGATGGGTCGCTCCGTGGCCGCCTCGCGGAAGCCGGGGAACAGGTCGTCGATGGTGTACGGCGACGACTCCTCCGCGTAGAGCAGGCCGCCGGAGACGTTCTTCGACCCGGCGTCGACCCCGCGTTCGAGCACGAGCGTCTCGACGCCCGCGTCGGCGAGCCGGGCGGCCGCGGCCGCCCCGCCGGGGCCACAGCCGACCACGATCGCCTCGTAGTGCTCACGCTCGGTCATGCGTCATCACCCCCGGTCTCCGCGACGCTCCCACCGTCGGCCGCCACCGGAAGTTTCAGCTCGCCCGCCTCCAGCGAGTCGATGAGTGCGGGTAGCACCTCGAACAGGTCGCCCTCGATGAAGTAGTCCGAGAAGTCCCGGATGTCGGCATCGGGATCCGTGTTGATGGCGACGATGGTGTCCGACTCGTCCATCCCGACCTTGTGCTGGATGGCGCCGGAGACCCCCGCGGCGATGTAGAGGGTGGGGGCGACGACCTGTCCCGTCTCGCCGATCTGGCGTTCCTCCTTCGCGTACTGCTCGACGTGCCCGTCGAACTCGTAGGAGGAGGTGACGATGCCACGAGTGATACCGAGGTCGGCGTCTGCGAACTGGTTCGTGAGTTCGAGCCCGAGTTCCATCCCTCTCGTCGGGTCGTCGCCGATCCCCCGGCCGAGACAGACGATGACCTCGTGGTCCGTGAGGTCGACACCCCCCTCCACGACGTCGTGGTCGACCACCTCGACACGGAACCACTCGTCGTCGAGGTCGGTCGTGTGCTCCGTGGTCTCGCCCGCCCGCTCGGGGTCGGGGTCTGGAACCTCGAAGCTCCCGGGGATCACCGACCCGCCCTGCGGGTGGAACTCCCGCGTGGGGTTGTCCAGACAGAGGATGGTGGAGTACTCGAACCCGGAGAAGTCGGGGCGTTTCATGTGTAATACGCGCTCGAACTCCTTCTTCTCGCCCGCCGCGCCGACCTTGACGGGGTTGGAGATGACCGTGTTCTCGATGTAGAGCCCCGAGCAGTCCGAGGCGAGCCCCGAGTCCAGCTCCGCCTGCACCTGCGCGGAGAGGTCCCTCCCGTTGTTCGTCGCCGGGAACAGCACGTACCGTGGCTCGTCGTACGCCTTCCAGTCGTAGTCGGCCCGCGCCATGTCGCAGAACACCTCCGTGTAGGGCTTGTGCCGGAAGCGGTCGAGCTTCGGGTCCTCCTGGTAGACGACGCGGTCCGCACCGTAGGCGATACATTCGTCCGCGAGCCGGGCCACGTCGTCGCCGATGAGGACGGCCACGACGGCCTCCTCGTCACCGTACTCCTCGACGTACCCGTCCATCAGCTCCCGCGCTTTCCCGAGCATCTCGCGCGACACGTCGATGAGCTCCCCCTGCTGGGTCTCACAGTAGACCCACATGTCGCCGTAGGTGCCGTCCTCGAGCGCGCGCACGTGGCGTTTGTCCGCGGTCGGATGGTTCAACTCGGGGTGTTTCTCCTCGGGCGAGCGCGTGTCGATCTCGACCTCCTCCTCGTCACTGCCCGACACCGAGTCGAGCCGCTGGTTGATGAGCCGCTTCGCCGCATCGCGGTCCTCGCCGGCTTCCTCCTCTTCGAGAAGGGCCTCAAGCCGTTCCGGGTCGTCGATCTCCTTCACCGCGTTGCCGATCTCCGCGAGCGACAGCTCGCTCGGGTCGAGCTCGCCCGGCTCCTCCGCGTCGTCCCCGGAGAACTTCTCGATGCGGCTCTCGATGAGCGCGATCGCACCCGCGCGGGCCTCCCCCGCCTGCTCGGCTTCGAGGAGCGCCTCCAGTTCCTCGAGGTCCTCGATGTCCTTGATCTTCGGGCCGAGCTCGGAGATGGGGAACTCCCCCGGGTCGAACGCTGGGGCCGCCATGGTCACTCACCCCCCGCGAGCGCGGCCAGCTCGTCGTACACCTCGGCCATCCCGTCCTCGTCGTCGGGCGTGACCATCGTCGCCTCCCGTTCGGCCGGAGCCTTCGGGATGGGGTCGACGCTGGAGACGATGGTCGGCGAGCCGTCGAGCCCGATGAAATCCGGGTCGAGGTTCAGGTCGACGTGGTCCCAGACCGTGAGGTGGTCCTCGTAGTCCGCCGCGCGCGCCTGTGTGTCGGCCCGGAGGTCCTTCCAGGTGAGCCGTTCGCCCGCGCGCCGATAGGAGGGCTCGAACTCCGGGTCCGCGACGATGAACGCGGGCATCGGCGCCTCGACGGTCTCGATCTCCTCGACGTCACCCTCGACGAGGCGTTTCGCGCGCACTGTTCCGTGCTCCTCGTCCACGTCCAGCGCGATGACGTGGGTGATGACCGGCGCGTCCACACACCAGCAGGTCTGCAGGCCGGTGTGGCCCGTCTCTCCGTCAGCGGTCTTGAACCCCGCGAAGACGAGGTCGGGGGTGTACGGGAGCTTCTCGAGGCCCGCCGAGAGCGTGATCGCCGTCGCCCACGTGTCGGCCGCCGCCATCTCCCGGTCCGAGAGGAGATAGAGGTCGTCGGCGTAGACGGTTCGCATGGCCTCCTCAAGCACCTCCTTGTACCCCGGTGGCCCCATGCTCATCACGTCCAGCGAGCCGCCGTGGCGGACCCGGCTCTGGAACGCCGCGCGAAGCGCGTGCTTGTCGTTCGGGTTCATCACCGTCGGCGTCTTCCCGCGTTCGAGATGTCCCTCCTCGTTGAACGATACCTGTCCCTCCCGGAAGTCCGGGACCCCCTTGGTGAGTGCTACCATACGTAGTCCCATGGGGTGGGGAATATTGCCGGAATACCTTAGTGTTACTGCTGAATCGGGCGGGAACGGCCTCGAAACAGGGGAACGCGGTGGCTACCAGAGAGGGCGAGCGGTGGCTCCGACGACGCGCGCGACGTTACGTCCGGCCCGTCCGGCTCGGGTCCACGTCGATGGCGTCGACCGGGCAGACATCCACACAGAGCATGCAGTCGATGCAGTTCGCCTCGTTCGCCGGGTCGGCTTTGATCTCGCTCTCCGGATGGCCGGGGGAGTCCACCCACTCGAACACGTCGACGGGGCAGTCCTCGAGGCAGGCACCGTCGGCCAGACAGATGTCGAAATCGACGGCGACGTGGGTCCCGTGGATGCCGAGCGTCTCCGGCTCGTCGACCGGCCCCCACACGTCGTGGCCCTCGTGCTCGTCGACCACTTCCCGATTCTCCTCGAACTGCGGATCGATCGCCATGCGTGTCAATATTTACCACAGAATATAAAAGTACGCAGTCGGGTGAACCTCCCGTGAGTGGTTCCGACGGGCACATCTACCGCGCGTGCGTATGTCTGCCATGCTCAAGGAGATCCGCTGTGCGGACGCCGGCTTCGACTGTGGCTTCCTCGTGCGCTCACACGACACGAACGAGGTCGTCTACACGCTCAGACAGCACGCGCGGCGCGTCCACGAGACGGAGATCGAGCGCGGCGTCATCGAGGAGAAGATCCTGGTGTTGCCGGCGACCCGCTCGGCCGGCACGTAGCGGGCGACGGCCGGCTCAGGGGTGGGCGTAGTAGCAGACCGTCTCGCGGTCGCCCTGCTCGTCGACGCGGGCGAAGCCGACGCGCTCGAACTGGAGGACCGAATCCGCGTCGTAGTCGGCGAGCCCCGGCTCCGCGAAGCAGGCCACGTCGCCGTCCATCGTCCGGAGCCGCACAGAGACCGAGCCCTCGACGGGGACCCAGTGAACCACGTCGACGCCCTCCTCCCGGACGATATCGATGGACTGGTCGGTGTACTCGAGAGTGTCACCCGCACGGCCGAACGGGCCGAACCCCTTCAGCCAGACGCGCTCGCCGGGCGCCGGCACGTCCTCGGCCTCGAGGAAGACCGCGTCGCCGACGGGGATGTCGCGCGTGCCCCGGTCCTCGTGGTCGGGGTGGACCGGCGGGTGGGCCTCCCCGGGGCCACCCTCGATGTCGAACCGAACGCCCTCGCGGACGAGGAACGCGCGGTCGGCCTCGTCGTCGACGATGTCGCGGTTCTTCGAGTAGACGGTGCTCATCGCCAGATCGACGTTCGACGTGGAGGTGCCGAGTTCCACCATCGCGTCGACGATAGCCTCCCCACGGATGCCCCGGCGACGGACGGACTGGATGGTCGGCGCGCGGGGGTCGTCCCACCCATCCAGTTCTCCCGATTCGATCTTCGCCTTGATGGTCGAGGTGGACATCTTCACGTCGTAGGCGTCGATCTGGACGTGCCCCCAGTGGACGACCTCGGGGTACTCCCAGTCGAAGTAGTCGTAGACGAACCCCTGGCGCTTCGCGGAGTCCTGGAGGTCGATCCCGCGGATGATGTGGGTGATCCCCTTCAGATGGTCGTCGATACCGGACTGGAAGTCGAGCATGGGCCAGAGCCGATACTCGGACGCTTCCTCGCGCGGGTGGGGCGTGTCGATGACACGGAACGCCACCCAGTCGCGGAGCGCGGGGTTCTTGTGCTCGATGTCGGTCTTCACGCGGAGCACCATCTCACCCGACGAGTACTCCCCGTCGACGAGCGCCTCGAACTCCTCCTCGACCGTCTCGATGTCCTTGTCGCGGTGCGGGCAGGCCTCGGCGTCGTTCTTCAGCTCGGAGAACGCCTCGCCCGAGCAGGAGCAGGTGTACGCGCCACCCAGCTCGATGAGCTCGCGGGCGTGATCGTAGTACGTTTCGAGGCGGTCGGAGGCCTTGATGACCTCGTCCGGCTCGAAGCCCAGGTAGTCGATGCTGTCGAGGATGACGTCGTAGGCCTCCAGATCTGGGCGTTTCGTCTCCGGGTCCGTGTCGTCGAACCGGCAGAGCATCCAGCCGTCGTACATCTCTTTATAGGTGCCGATGACGGAGGGCATCCGGGCGTTGCCGAGATGCCACGGCCCGTTCGGGTTGGGCGCGAGCCGCATCCGCACCTCGTCGTACGCGTCGACGTTCGGGAGGTCCGGGAGGGGCTGGTCGTCTTCCTCCTCTCCGGCCTCCAGTTCCTCGACCAGCTCGGGGGCGAGTTCGGCGAGCCGCTCGCGTTTCTCGTCGCTCGAGAGCCCGTTGACCCGCTCGATGACGGGCGCGATGATGCTCGGGATGTCGCCGCCGTGGGGACGGAACTCGGGGTTCTCGCCCATCATCGGGCCCATGATGGCGTCCACCTGAGCGTCGCTGTCGTGTTTGAGCGCGTTGAACAGCGCGGCCGTCTCGGCCTCGCGCTCGATGCGCTCGCGTAGATCGTCGTCCATACCCCCGCTACTTGAGGCGAGATGAAAAACACGGGGATTCACCGCCGGTCTTCTCACGACGAGAGAACGCACCCCGCGAGTTATGTGTTCTGAACGGATAGTCAGTGTATGTCCGGACAGGACGAGCGCGCCATCTCCCCGGTCGTCGGTGGCGTGCTCATGGTCGTCATCGTCATCCTCCTGGGTGCCGTCACCGCGACGATGGCGCTCGGGTTCACAGACCTGCTCGCGGACTCGAAGCCGGTCGTCGCCAACGCGCAGTCAGTCGAAGTCGCCCTGGAGAACAACGAGACGACCCACACCCTCGAGTTCGTTCACCAGTCCGGTGACGCCATCCCCGCGGGCACCCTCCGGGTCCAAGTCGGGGCGGGCGACGACAGCGTCACCTACTCGCTGTCCGCCGCGGACGGGGGTGCCCTCGCAGACGGGTCGTGGACCGCGGGTGAACACCTCCGGATCGACCTCGACGAGTCGCAGGTGTGCGGTGGCCGTGCACCGACCGTCGACGTAACGCTCGTTCACAGCCCCTCGCCGGAGCGCTCGTACGTGATGAGTTCCCGGTCGGTCCCCATCGAGCGCGGGCAGTTCGTCATCACGGGCCAGCGCGTCGAGACGACCGCGAATTACACGGCCACCGTGACGTTCCTCGGGACGGGCTGGTCCGCTCCCGGACTCGACTTCCCGGTGAACGTCTCCGTCGAGGTGGACGGGAAGACAGAACACCGCTGGACGAGCGTCACCGACACGAACGCGACGGTCGGCACCTACGAGATCTCCTCACAGGCGGCCGGAACCGACTTGAGCGTCTCCGCACGTGGGCTCGACACCATCAGTCGGTACTCCGCGTCGAACGCAGAGCCGTACTTCCGTTTCGACTCCAACGGCGACGGGACGCTGGAGCGCTATCACCTCGTCAGCGGCACGTGGGTCGAGACGAGCGGATCGGCCAACAGCGACTACATGACCGTTCTCCGGAACGGCGACCCCGTCCCGAACTTCGATGCAGCTGAGGGGCAACAATCCGCTGCCGCGTACGCCGACCCGTACATCGACGACAACGGGACCATCTCGCTCGCGGACAACCAGGCCATCTTCCTGTTCGATTTCAACCACGACGATGCGCCGAGCGACGTGGACTACCAGGACGCCGTCGTTCTCGTCTCCTTCTTCTCGCAGGACCAGACGGTCTCCGTCCACCAGGACGGCACGGGTCGGGACGTCGTCGTCTGTCCCGCAGAGACGACCGGGGGGAACTGAGCCACGACCCGCCGCACTGCCGCGGGTGCGTCTCCGCCGAACGCGTCGCGCGCGGAACCGACTTCAGTACTCCCGCTCGATGAGGAAGTCCGCGATATCGTCGAGCCGGTCGCGGGCCTCGCTCTCGGGGAGACACTCCAGTCGCTGTTTCCCGGAGGCGACGAGGTCGTCGGCCATCTCGCGGGCGTACTCGATGCTGCCCGCGTCTTCGAGGGTGGCGACCGCCTCGTCGATGTCGGCCTCGGAGACCTCGTCGTGGGAGTCGGGGACGAGGTCGTCCACGTCCACGCCCGCGTCGCGCGCGTGGAGCGTGATAACCGTCCGCTTCCCCTCGATGAGGTCCGAGCCGCGCTGTTTCCCGAGCTTCTCGGAGGGCGTCGTCAGATCGAGGAGGTCGTCCTGGATCTGGAACGCTCGGCCGATGTCGAGCCCGTAGCCGTGGAGCGCCTCGACGACCTCGTCGTCCGCACCGACGAGGATGGCGGGGATGGCCGCGGCCGCCGCGTACAGCACAGCGGTCTTGAGTTCGACCATCTCCAGATACTCGTCGGTGACCACGTCGCCGCGGCCCTCGAACTCCACGTCGAGCGCCTGCCCCTCGCAGATCTCGGTGCAGGTCGTCGCGAGTTCGTCGAGCGCGCGCACCGCGCGGTCTGCGGGTGCGTCCGTCTCGATCATGTACTCGAACGCCTTCGAGTAGAGCGTGTCACCCGCGAGGATGGCGGTCTCGAGGTCGTACTCCTTGTGGACGGCCGGGACCCCCCGTCGCAAATCGTCGTCGTCCATGATGTCGTCGTGGATCAGCGTGAACGACTGGATGACCTCGATGGCGACGGCGGCGCTCATCACGTCGATGCGCTCCCCCTCGATGTCGGGGAACGCCCGGTAGTCCTCCGAGAGCGGGTCGGTGCCCGTCACCGCCTCAGCGGCGAGCAAAAGCACCGTCGGGCGCAGCCGCTTGCCGCCGGCATCGAGCAGGTACCGGGAGGCCTCGTACAGACGCTCGGGCTTGCGCACGGGGAGCTGGTCGCGGATGGCCGCGTTCACCAGTTCCCGGCGGTCCGTTAGCGCCGAGTCGACACGCTCGTGGAGGCTCATTCCACCAGCGTGATGACGTTCCCGTTGGACGTGACGTGGATGTCACGACCCAGCTCGTAGCCCTCGTTCTCCGCGAGCGCGACGTACGGCGCGAACCCCTTCATGTCCTGGTGAGCCGGGATGATGTGCTTGGGCTGGAGCGCCTGCAGCATCGTGTAGTGGCCCTCCTGGTTCAGGTGGCCCGAGACGTGGATGTCGTCGTAGATGCGGGCGCCCTGCATACCGAGCAGCTTCTCGGCCTGGTAGCGCTGGCCCTCGTTCGTCGGCTCCGGGATGACGCGCGCGGAGAAGACGACCTTGTCACCCTTATCGAGTTCGTAGGGCGTCTCGCCGCGGGCCATCCGCGTGAGCATCGCACGGGGCTCACCCTGGTGGCCGGTGACGATGGGGAGGAAGTTCTCCTTCCCCTCGTTCATGATCCGCTTGAAGGTGCGGTCGACGCTCTTGCGGTGGCCGTACATCCCGAGGTCGTCCGGGAAGTCGACGAAGCCGAGGCGCTCTGCGGTGCCGGAGTACTTCTCCATCGAGCGACCCAGAAGGACGGGCTGGCGCCCGATGTCGTCCGCGAACTCGACGAGCGATTTCACGCGGGCGATGTGGCTCGAGAACGTGGTCGCGACGATGCCGCCGTCGTAGTCCTGCATCGAATAGAGAACGTCCTTGAGGTGACGGCGCGCGACGGACTCGGAGGGCGTGCGGCCCTTCTTGCCGGCGTTCGTGCAGTCCTCGATGTAACAGAGGACACCCTCACCCTCGCGTCCGATCTCGCGGAAGCGCTTCATGTCGATGGGGTCGCCGAGCACCGGCGTGTGGTCCATCCGCTTGTCGAGGCCGTAGACGACCGCGCCCTCCGGCGTGTGGAGGACGGGGTTGATGGCGTCGATGATGGAGTGGGTGACGTTGACGAACTCGAGTTCGACCTGTCCGGAGTCGCCGATGGACATGGTCTCACCCGCGCTCATCTTGACGAGGTCGTTTTTGACCCCGAACTTCTCCTCACCCTCGATCTGCTGTTTGACGAGCTCGATGGTGAACGGCGTCGCGACGACGGGGGCGTCGTAGCGGTGGGCGAGCTTCGAGATGGCACCGATGTGGTCGAGGTGCCCGTGCGTGGGCACGATGGCCTGCACGTCGCCCTCGATCTCGGACATGACCCGGTCGTCCGGGATGGCGCCCATGTCGATGAGATCGAGGCTGTGCATCCGTTCCGTCTCGACGTTGTCGTGAATGAGGACCTTCGACAGGTTCAGGCCCATGTCGAAGATAACGACGTCGTCGCCCGCGCGGACGGCAGTCATCTGCCGACCGACTTCCTCGTAGCCGCCGATAGTGGCAATTTCGATTTCCATGGTTGTGACAGCCGAGTAGCAAGTCGCCCCCACGGGTGAGTGCACACAGGGGACCGGCGAAAGGTCCGTCGACTGGGAACCACCGACTGGTGGTCGTCAGCCGTCGGAACCGCACAGGCCCACGGCGAGCCCGAACGGCCGTCTCCGGCCGACATCGCCGGTCGCCCGCACCTCGTCCCAGGGGCGACCGTATGCTCGGTTACCTGCCGTTTCGAGGTCCACCGTTAAAAATCGCGTGGGTTACGTATCGGGCTGTGAACACGACCCACGATACCTGCGCCGCGGTGGTCACCGGACGATCATCAGCTCGCGGTCGCAGTCGCGCCGGACCCGGCGGGTGACGCTTCCGAGGTGGTGGCGGTGGGTCTCACCCTGATACCCCATGACGATGAGGTCGGCGTCCACCTCGTCCGCGAACGAGATGATCTCCGCCGCGGGCTCGCCGTGACAGCAGCAGCTCTTGATAGGGATGCCGCGCTCGTCGGCCCGCTGCTGGATATCGGAGAGGAGCGCCTGACACTGGTCTTCCACCTGGTCGACGAGGAGCTCCATCGTGGAGAGCGCGGGCTCGCCGGTCCGTGTCGTCTCGACGACCGCCAGCGCGTAGACGTCGGCGTCGTAGTCCTCGGCGATATCCAGCCCACGCTCTGCGGCCCGGGCCGCGTTCTGGCTCCCGTCCGTCGGAATGAGGATGCGACGATACATGTCCCATGTTAGCGACCAACAGGGATAAGCCGTCGGTGGCGAAAGGTTGCCACTTGGGGGATGAACAGGCACCACGGTAGCTCCGACGACGGCGTGGTACACACCCGCCTCGACCGTCGCCGGCGACTCGTCACATAGGGGGTGTGGCCCCCTTCTCCTACAAAAAGTTCAGTCGATACGGGTGCCCACGTCATCGCCCTCGAGGAACGCCCGCGTCGAAGCCACGTCGAAGACGAACGCCGGGGCGTCGAGCGCGAGCAGTTCGCGCACCTTCGCAGCCATTCCACCCGTCACGTCGGTCGCCTCGCTCCCGCCGAGGTATCGCGCGACCGCGTCGAACGAGTCGATCGTGGGGATGGCCTCGCCGTCGTCGTCCAGCACACCGGGAACGGCCGAGCAGAGCCCCACGCGGTCGGCGTCGATGGCCTCCGCGACGGCGACGACCAGCTCGTCCCCGGAGACGATGGTGACCCCCTCACCGCGGTGGGCGATGACGTCGCCGTGGAGCACGGGGACGAACCCCTCCGCGAGCATCGTCTCGACCTGCGCGGTCTGGAGGGAGAGCCCGCCTGCCACGCTTCTGGCACCGGCGGAGAGCGGGTGGACGGGCAGTGCTGGAACGTCCCGCTCGTGGAGCGCGTCGAGCACCGCGTCGTTGAGTCGCTTCATCGCGTCGTGGATGGCGCGCGCGCCGCGAGCGTCGTGGGTGCCCGCCTCCGTGGAGACGCCGTGGGCGCTCGCGTGCGGGTGCCCGAACGACCCGCCACCGTGGACGATGACCAGGTCGTCGTGTTCCGCGACGGCATCCGCGAGTGTCGCGAGGTTCCCGGTGTCGACGGTCTCCTCGGTGTCCTTCTCGGTGATAACGCTCCCACCGAGTTTGAGCACGTGGGTCATTCGACCCTGACGCCCTCCGTGTCGAGCTCCGCGCGGAACGCCTGCTCACACCCGGGGGTGTAGTCGAGCGCCGTGCGGGCGCCGTCGGACTCGTCGAGCGCGACGATACAGCCCCCGCCGCCGGCCCCGGTGAGCTTCGCGCCACGGGCGCCCGCGTCGCGGGCGGCCCACACCATCGTATCGAGCGAGCGCGAGGAGACGCCCAGCGCGGAGAGGAGGCCGTGGTTGAAGTTCATGAGCCGCCCCAGCTCGTCGAGGTCCCCCTTCGCGAGGATGCGCTCGCCGTGGCGGACGATGTCGCCGATGGCCTCGACGGTGTCCGCGGCGAAGCCGTACTGCTCGCGGATCTCACGGACCCCGGCGACGAGTTTCCCGGTGTCGCCCGCGCCACCGTCGTACCCCACGACGAAGGGGAGTTCCGGCGCCTCGATGCGCCGGCAGTCGTCGCCCTCGACGCGGACCGCCCCGCCCATCGCGGAGCAGAAGGTGTCCGCACGGGAGGCCTGCCCGTCCTGCACGTCGCGTTCGACCTGGTAGGCCCGGTCGGCCAGCTCTTCGGGGGGGAGTTCGACGCCGAGTTCGCGCGTCGCGGCGTCGATGCCGGCGACGACGACCGCGGCGGAGGAGCCGAGCCCGGCACCAAGCGGAATCTCCGACTCGATGGTAACGTTGAACCCCGCGTCGGGCGCGTCCGCGGCGTCACGCGCCTGTGCGACCGCCTCGTCGACGTACCCCGTCGCGGCTTCGACGAGCGACTGGGGGACGTTCACCTCGGTCCCCGCCGCCTCGCCGTAGGTGACGGTGAACCCGTCGAGCGTCAGGTCCTTCGAGTCGACTCGCAGGCGGGCGTCGTCGCGGGCCTCCACGGTCACGCGGGCCCGTCGGCCGATGGCACACGGGACGGCGGGCTCGCCGTAGACGACCGCGTGTTCCCCGAACAGGTACACCTTGCCGGGGGCGCTGGAAGTGGTCATACCCGACTCTCCGTCCGGGGGATAACAGGTGTTGCGACTCACGACCCCCGACCCACAGGGATTTGCCGGTGCCCGTCGGGAGGGGCGTATGGACCTCACCATCGACCACGCCGTCTTCGGCTGGAGCGACCACCGCGCCATCACCGACCTCACCCGCGAGGTGGGGCTGGACCCGACCTACGGCGGCGAACACGCCGACGGCGCGACGGAGATGTCCGTCGTCCCGTTCCCCGACGGCTCGTATCTGGAGTTCATCGCCCCGACGGGGGAGGGTACGCCGGGCTACTGGCCCGAAGCACTCCAGAACGACGCCGGCCCCTGCGCGTGGGCCGTCCGGAGCGACGACCTCGTCGACGACCTGACCGACGCGCTACACGCGGGCTTCCCCGTAGAGGGCCCACACGACGGCGGGCGCCAGCGCCCGGACGGCACCCTCGTCGAGTGGTCACAGGGGTTCGTCGGCGAGCCACCCATCCCGTTCGCCATCCAGGACCGCACACCCCGACAGTATCGGGTGCCGTCCACGGAGCGCTCGCTCGTCGCGAGCGTCGGGACGGTGGTGCTGGGCGTCGCCGACGTCGAGGCCGCGACCGAGCGGTTCCGGCGGCTCGTCTCGCTGCCGACTCCCCGAATAGAAGAGACCCCGCTCGGCGAGGTGTCGTGGTTCCCCGGCCAGCCGTTCGCGCTCGTCGAGGCCCCGGACCGGGTCGTGACGTTCGGCCCGATGCCGGTCGCCCACCTCCTGCGCGTCCGGGACTTCGGCACGGCACAGGCGCAGTTCGCACTCACGGCCGAGGAGACGTGGTTCGGGAACTCGGTCGCCTGGTTCGACGCCGACCCCTTCGAGAAACGGCTGGGCGTGGTTGGCTGAGATATATCTAGAGAACCGAGGGGAAAACGCGAGAAACGAGCTACAGGCTGGTCTCGAAGTCTTCCAGCGCGTACGCGGGCTCCGCGCCGCGGTTGTCCAGCGTCTCGTTGGCCAGGAGCCAGTAGACGACGGACAGCGCCTTGCGCCCCTTGTTGTTCGTCGGGACGACGAGGTCCACGTTGGACGTGGTGTTGTTGGAGTCACACATCGCGATGACGGGGATGCCGACCGTGATGGCCTCCTTCACCGCCTGCGCGTCACCGATGGGGTCGGTGACGACCACGACGTCCGGCTCGATGTAGCCGTCGTAGTCGGGGTTCGTCAGCGTCCCGGGGATGAAGCGGCCGGTGCGGGCACGCGCGCCCACGGCGTCGGCGAACTTCTCGGCGGGGAACCGACCGTACTGGCGGCTCGACGCGACGAGGATCTGTTCGGGGTTGTAGTTCGCGAGGAAGCGGGCGGCCGTGCGGATGCGGTCGTCAGTCTGACTGACGTCCAGCACGTACAGCCCGTCCGTGCGGACCCGATGGATGAACCGCTCCATCGACTTCGTCTTCTGCTGGGTACCGATGTGGACACCAGCAGCGAGGTAGTCCTCGACCGGGATGAGGAGGTCAGCCTCGTCGTCGGGCATGACGTCCTCATCGAGCACGGGAGTCTCCTCCTGGGGTTCGGCCTCGGCCTCCGGGGCCTCGGCGTCCGATACGTCGTCGGTGGTCTCGTCGGCGGGGACGGCCTCCGCAGCCGTCTCGTCGACAGCCTCGGACTCCGTGGCCTCCGCTTCGAGACCTTCTTCGTTATCGCTCATGCGTTTGCCTCGATTCGAATGAGTTCGTTGAGTTTGGCAGTTCGCTCACCGCCGACCGCGCCCGTCTTGATGAACGGGGCGTCCGTAGCGACGGCGAGGTGTGCGATCGTCGTGTCCTCCGTCTCACCGCTCCGGTGGGAGACGACCGGCTCGTACCCGTTCTTGTACGCCAACTCGATGGCGTCGAACGCGTCCGAGAGGGTGCCGATCTGGTTCGGCTTGATGAGGATGCTGTTCGCGGCACCGACGGCGATGCCCTCCGAGAGCCGCGCCGTGTTCGTGACGAACAGGTCGTCACCGCACACGAGCGTGCGCTCGCCGACCTGTTCCGTGAGGTCGGCGAAGCCCTCGTAGTCGTTCTCCTCTAAGGGGTCCTCCACGTAGACGAGGTCGTACTCGGCGACGAGGTCGGCGATGTAGTCCACCTGTTCGTCGGGCGATTTCTCGCCGTCGGCGTACTGGTACGCGCCGTCCTCGTACAGCTCCGAGGCGGCCACGTCGAGCCCGAACGACACGTCGAAGCCGAGTTCGTCCGCGACCTGGTCGGTGGCCACCTCCATCAGCTCGAACGCCTCCGCGTCCGAGATGGAGGGTGCCCACGCCCCCTCGTCCCCCTTGCCGGCAGGGATGTCGCGCTCGTGGAGCAGTTCCTGGACCGCCCCGTGGACCTTCGCGTTCGCGAACACCGCGTCCGCGACGCTCGGGGCACCGACCGGGGCCGCGAGGAACTCCTGGATGTCCGTCGCGTCGGCGGCGTGTTCACCGCCACCGATGACGTTCCCGAGCGGGACCGGGAAGTCGTTCCCGCGGAACGCCCCACCGAGGTGCTGGTACAGCGGGAGGCCGGCCATATCCGCGCCGGCCTTCGCCGCCGCCATCGAGATGGCGACGGCGCTGTTCGCACCGATCTCGGAGAAGTCGTCCGTCCCGTCGGCGGCACGCAGTGTCCGGTCGACCGTCCGCTGGTCGCCGGCGTACACCTGCCCCTCCAGTCGAGGGATGGCGTGTTCCCGCGTGTTCGCGATGGACTCCTGCGGGGGGAGTTCGATCGCTTCGAACTCACCCGTCGACGCACCCGAGGGCGCGGCCGCGCGGCCGAAGCCGCCGGACTCCGTGTGGACGTCCGCCTCGACCGTGGGGTTGCCACGGGAGTCGAGGATGCGGCGCAGTCGGACCTCGGTGATGAGCGTCATGCTTTCCCCCGTCGGACGGTGAAGGGCAGGACGCCCGCGTCGTACTCCTCAGCTGCGATGAGGATGGGCTCGGTCTGCCCCGTCTCGATGAGGACCGGTGCCCCGTAGGACACCTGCAGCGCTCGGGCACCGATGATGCGAGCCTTCTCGTAGCGGTTCTCGCTCATTGGTAGGGTGCCACCACGTCGACGAGGTCCTGATGCGAGACGAGCATTCGGCGACAGCACGCCCGTTCGATACCTAGGTCGTCGAGCACCTCGGCAGGGTTCTCATCGTCCTCGCGCGTGCGAGCTTTGAACTCCTCCCAGTGTTCAGCGACCACTTTCCCGCACGTGAAACACCGGACCGGGACCATCATGCTTGAATCACCTCAGCGGTAGGACTTCTGATAGCGGGCGCGGGCACCGGGCCCACCCCACTTCTTGGATTCGGTCTGGCGCACGTCGTTGACCAGAAGCGAGCGGTCGAACGCCATGAAGGCGTCGCGGAGTTCAGCGTCATTGGTGTGCTGAACAAGGCCGCGCGCAATAGCCGTTCGGGCGGCGTCAGCCTGCCCGGCGTACCCGCCACCGGAGACGGTCAACTCGACATCGACGGACTCCCGAAGCTCGGGGTCGGCGATGCGGAACGGTTCGAGCATCTTGAGACGGGCCTGCTCGGGCTCGACGAGCTCGACGGGCTGGCTGTTCACGCGAACCTTGCCAGTCCCCTCGCGCACGGTGGCGCGAGCGATGGCCGTCTTCTTCTTGCCTGACGTGTTCGTTACCATGTGACGTTCGCCCCCAGTTTACTGGAGATCTCACCAAGCGTGGTGAATTTGATGTTCGAGAGTCGGTCGAGCGACGTGCCCTCGAGCACCTCGCCGTCCTCGTCGTACGGGTTGCCGACGTAGACGCGGACGCTCTCGAGCGCCTCGCGGCCACGCGGGGTCTTGTACGGCAGCATGCCACGGATGGCACGCTTGAAGATGCCGTCCGGGCGCTTCGGGTAGTACGGGCCCTGGTCGGAGCCGATGCGAAGGCGGTCGTTGTAGACCTCCATCGTGGACTCCTCGTTGCCGGTGATGACCGCCTGCTCGGCGTTCACCACGGCGACCTTCTTGCCGTCGAGCGCGTGCTCGGCGACGTTGGACGCGACGCGACCCATGATGCAGTCACGGGCGTCGACGACGATGTCGGCGTCGAACTCCGCGAAGCTCATCGGATCACCCGCACGTTGCTACCCTCGGGATTCTGTTCAAGTGCCTCTTCGAGTGTCAGCACGTTGCCCACAGCCTCGATCTTCGTCCGTGCCGTCGAGGAGAAGTCAACTGCGGCGACGGTGACGTCCTTGCGGAGCGCACCGGAGCCGAGCACTTTCCCAGGCACGATGACGGTTTCCTCCTCTCGTGCGTATCGCTCGATACGACCGAGATTGACCTCGGCGTGCGACCGACGCGGCTTCTCGAGCCGCTCGGCGACATCGCCCCAGACCGCGCCGCCATCGTTGCGGGCAGTCTGTTTGAGGTCGGCGATGAGACTGGTGAGCCTCGGATTCGTCTTGCTACTCATGGTTGTGACTCCGATTCTGGATTTCGAAGAATGGATGCAGGGAGCAGGATTTGAACCTGCGGACCTCTACAGGACAGCGCCCTGAACGCTGCGCCGTTGGCCAGACTTGGCTATCCCTGCGCGCATGTCGTGATACCACGCACCCACTTTTACCCGTTTCGGTGTGACCGGCCGACGGCACGGTGACGGAGCCACCGCTGTCGGAGGTCCACGGCGTGTCGCCGCGGAAACGAGCGTCGTTGGTGTGGATGCGTGTGATCATTCTTCTTACAGCTGAACTGCTGCTTCGAGTTCGTCCGCGCGGTCGTGGATGGTGTCGACGGCCGCGAGGAACAGCTCCTCGACGGACATCGAGCCGTCCGTCTCCACGTGGAAGACGAACGCGTTCGGCACGTCGTGGATCTCGATCTCCTTGCCGGGGTACCGGTTGGAGAGGTCGTTGTCGAACTCCTCGGTCTTGACGAGCTCGCCGTCCTCCTCGATGACGCCGCGGAGCACGTTCGGCTCCTCCTCGGCGTACTCCTCTTTGTCCCCGAGCACCTCGACCGTCTGGAGGTGCCGGTAGCCCACGGCGACGCCACCCTGGAACTTGGCGTGGGACTTGCCGGAGTCGAGCACCGCGTCGGCCTCGAACTCCAGTCGCTGCCCCTCCTTCAGGTCGATGATGGGGATGTTCTCGTCGGCGGGCTGGACCAGGTCGTCCGAGGAGACGATATCCCCGGAGTACGCGGTGTCCGGCCCCTGGACGTCGAGCGCGAGCGTGACGACGTCGTCCTCGTCGAACTCACCCGGCGGGGTCGTAAGCGGGACCAGCCCGAGGCGGAGGCCGATCTGCTCGTCGAACATCACCGACGAGTTCTCGATCATCCGAACCGTGTCGATCGAGAGCGTCGGGACGTCCGCGATCATGGCTCGGCGGATGCCGTTCGCGAACGCGGGCGTGACGCCCCGCACGACGAACAGCGCCTTGCGTTCATCGCGGTCGATGAACTCCACCTCGAATTCCTCGCTCATGTTAGAACCCGCTGTTCTTGGGTGCCCGCGTACCGTCGTGCGGGATGGGGGTTACGTCCTCGATGCGACCGATCTCCAGCCCGGCACGGGCCAGCGCGCGGATCGTCGCCTGCGCGCCGGGACCGGGGTTCTTCTGGAGGTTGCCACCGGGGCCGCGCACGCGGACGTGCAGGCCCTCGATGCCGGCGGCCTTGATCTCGTCCGCGACGGCCTCGGCCATCTGCATGGCGGCGTACGGCGACGCTTCGTCGCGGTTCTGCTTGACCACGGTCCCACCGGAGGACTTGACGATGGTCTCCGCCCCCGTCAGGTCCGTGACCGTGATGATGGTGTTGTTGAACGATGCGTGAACGTGGGCGATGCCCCACTTGCCTTCGTCACTCATTCTTGGGTACCCTCCGCGCGCTCGGGGTGCAGGTCATCCGCGAGCGGGCTGTTTTCGTCGAACGCGATGCGGTCCTCCTCGGCCACTGGCACCTTGTACGACGGCGTCGTGACGCGCGCGCCGTCGATGGTGATGTGACCGTGGCCGATGAACTGACGGGCCTGCTGGGGCGTGTTCGCGAGCCCCTTGCGGTAGGCGACCGTCTGGAAGCGCCGTTCGAGCACGTCCGTCACGTCGAGCGACAGGACGTCGTCGAGGCCGTCCTCGTCCGCGAGGATGCCGTAGCGCTTGAGCCGGGTGAGGAACTCCTCACCGGCGAGCTCGGCCTCCTCGGCGTCACCCTGGGCGTCACCGAGCAGGATGCGGGCCTCGCGGCGGTAGCCACGAAGCTCCGACTGGGCGCGCCAGAGCTCCTCCTTGTTCTTCAGGCCGTAGCGCCCGAGGAGGTCGGCCTCCTCGGAGATGCGCTCGCCCTGGAAGGGGTGGTTCGGCGTCTCGTAGAACTTGGTGTTGGATCCGAGCGGCATTATTCGTCAGCCTCCTGTTCTTCCTTGATCGCCTCGATGTTGACCCCGATGGTCCCCTCCGTCCGGCCGGTGGACTTGGTGCGCTGCCCGCGGACCTTCTGGCCGCGCTGGTGGCGAACGCCCTTGTACGAGTCGATCATCTTCATGCGGTTGATGTCACGACGACGCGTCATGTTGAGATCGTTGCCGGTCTCGTGCGTCGTCTCGCCGGTGTAGAAGGCACGCTGGTGGTTCGTGAGCCACTCCGGCACCTCGTCGGCGTACTGCTCGACGAGCTCGACGATGGAGTCGATCTCGTCTTCGTCGAGTTTGCCGAAGACCGCGCGGCGGTCGATCCCCGCCTTCTCGGCGATGATGCGGGCCGTTCGTCGGCCGATTCCGTTCATCTCCGTGAGCGACCGCTCGAGCGACTTCGTGCCGTCGAGGTCGGTCTGCCCGATGCGGACGAAGTAGCGAATGTCCTCGTCTTCGCCCTCGGGCTCGGGTTCTTCTGCACTCATGATTTGGATTGGGTGTTAGCGTCGTGGCGGGGATTCGAACCCCGGAGGCATTACGCCACTGAGTTAGCAACCCAGCGCCTTGGGCCACTTGGCTACCACGACATGCTGTCTGGGTGTATCTCCGCCCGCGGATGCGGACTCGGGACCCGGCGTCCCTACACGTATCGTACTCATAGCGACTCGCCTGCCATACTTAAAGACAACGTTCCGGCCCCGGTGTGCGAACGCGGGGCAGGACACGGCGTACCGGACCCCCGTCGTGCGGTTCCGCGCTTCCCGGCGGACCGACCCTGCGGCTGTCGCACGGTTTCGCGTTTATTTTCCAGCGCGTGCGAGCGGTCACGCGTGCGCGGGACAGGATAATACCTCGTTGACTGAAGCGCGCGAGGAGGTGAACCGGCTGGGCGATAGACTGAGGTGTCCCCTGTGAGAGAGCTACACCAGCCAGCCGATGTCAGATTCCACCTCCACTCCGGACCTCGTGGACGCGACCGTCGCCGAGCTCCACGCCGCGATGGACGCCGGCCACGTCACCGCCGAATCGCTCGTCGACCGCTATCTCGCCCGCATCGACGCCTACGATACGGCGCTCAACGCCGTACTCACGCTGAACGACGGCGCCCGCGAGCGCGCCCGCGAACTCGACGCGGCCTTCGAGGGAGATGGGTTCACCGGCCCCCTCCACGGGATACCCATCCTGCTCAAGGACAACCAGGACACCCACGACATGCCGACGACCGCGGGGGCGACGGCGCTCGCCGACTCCCGGCCACCGCGGGATGCGTTCGTCGTCCAACAGCTCCGAGAGGCCGGGGCCGTCGTCCTCGGGAAGACGAACCTCCAGGAGCTCTCCTTCGGCGTCGACTCCATCAGCTCCGCGGGCGGAGAGGTCCACAACCCCTACGACACGGACCACCGGCCCTCCGGCTCCAGCGGGGGGACGGCCGCGGCCATCGCCGCGAACCTCGCCACCGTCGGCACGGGCTCGGACACCTGCTCGTCCGTGCGCTCCCCGCCCGCGTTCAACGCCCTCGTCGGCGTCCGACCCACCCGGGGGCTCGTCAGCCGGACGGGGATCGCCCCACTGAGCGAGAGTCAGGACACCGCCGGCCCCATCGCCCGCACCGTGGAGGACGCCGCGCGGCTCCTCGACGTCATGGCGGGCTACGACCCGGCGGACCCCGTGAGTGCCCACGGCGTCGGGGAGGTTCCAGAGGAGGGATACGCCGGCGACCTCGACGCAGACGCGCTCGACGGCGCCCGTATCGGTATCGCCCGGCAGTTCTTCGGCCCGCAGAGCGACGCGGTCGAGGAGTCGGAGACCGAACCCGTCACCCGCGTCACCGACGCGGCCATCGCGGAGATGGAGGCCGCGGGCGCGACCGTCGTCGACCCCGTGGAGGTCGTGGACATCCCCACCCTCCAGAGCGCTCGCGTGCTGGGCTTCGAGTTCGAACGCGACTTCGACCGCTACCTCGAATCGCTCGGCGACGGAGCCCCGGTCTCCTCGCTCCGGGAGCTGTACGAGACGGGGACGATGGCCCCTGCCGTGCAGGAACGGTTCGAGGCCGCGCGGATTCTGGAGGGAGACCCCGACACCCTCGAAGAGAACACGGCCTACCTGCGACGGCTCCGCCGGCGCACCGAGCTCCGGACGACAGTGACCGCCTGCCTCGTGGAAAACGACCTCGACGCGCTGTTGTACCCCCCGTCGACGGTTCCGCCCGTGAAGATACCGAACCACCAGCCGTTCGAGGAGATGAACTGCGAGCTCGCGGCACACACCGGCCTTCCCTCCATCGTCGTCCCCGCAGGGTACACGGACGACGGGCTGCCGGTGGGCGTGGAGCTACTGGGACGACAGTTCGCGGAGCGACGGCTGTTCGACATCGCGTACAGCTACGAACAGACGGCCGGACATCGCGAACCCCCGGAAGGGTTCGGGCCGCTGGACGACGCGTGACTCAGTCGCGTTCGAGCGTCCCGCGCTCGCGGATGTTGAGGATGTTCCGGACGTTCAGGTAGATCTCCTCGGGGGAGGTCTCCTCCTCGGGGTCGTAGAGATCGGAGACGCGGTAGAGGATGGCGGCGATCTGCTCGGACTCGCCGGAGTCGCCTCTGACCTCCTCGGCGATCTCCCGGAGCAGTGCCCGCTTCTCGTCGTCGTTCATCGCTGTCGCTGGGTGCGGCGTCGGTGGACGATCCCCTGCATGTTCGCCGCGGTCTTCACGACATCGCGGAACGCCTCGCCCGTGGCGCTCTCCTCGTCGAGGACGACCGGGGCGCCGGTGTCACCGCCCTCGCGGACCTCGGGGTCGAGCGGGATGGAGCCGAGGAACGGGAGTTCGTTCTCGTCGGCGAAGCGCTCGCCGCCGCCCTCCCCGAAGATGGCGTGTTCGCCGCCGCAGTCGGGGCACTTGAACGTCGCCATGTTCTCGACGATTCCCAAGACAGGGGTATCGTGCTTCCCGAACATCCGCAGCCCCTTCCGGGCGTCGTCGAGCGCGACTTCCTGGGGCGTGGTGACGATGACGGCCCCCGAGAGCGGGACGGTCTGGAGGAGGGTCAGCTGGGTGTCGCCGGTCCCCGGTGGAAGGTCGACGATGAGGTAGTCGAGCGCGCCCCACTCCACGTCCTCGAACAGCTGGGTGATGAGCTTGTGGACCATCGGGCCGCGCCAGATGACGGGGTCGTCCTTCCCGACGAGGAAGTCCATGCTCATGAGTTTCATCCCGAACTTCTCGGGGGGGACGATGGTGTCGTCCTCCGTCGCCATCGGGTGGTCGTCGGCCTCGACCATCCGGGGGACGTTCGGCCCGTAGATGTCGGCGTCGAACAGCCCGACGCGGGCGCCGAGCTCCGAGAGCCCGGCCGCGAGGTTGACGGCGACCGTCGACTTGCCGACCCCACCCTTCCCGGACGCGACCGCGATGATGTTCTTCACGTTCGGGAGCACCTGCTCGCTGCTGGAGAGCCCGCGGTCGACGGACGCCGACAGCGAGATCTCCTTGCCCGTGTCGGCGAGTGCCTCCCGGACCGCCCCGGCGATGCTCGTCTCGTGGGGGGAGTACGGCGCCCCGAGTGCGAGGTCGACGCTGATGGCGTCGTCCGTCACCTCGACGTCGTTCACGAGGTTCAACGAGACGATGTCGTCACCGAGGTCCGGGTCCTCGACCGACCGGAGCCGGTCGAGCACGTCGTCTGCATCCATGGTCGTAACACGCCGGCACCCGTGGATAAGGGTTGTGAACGGCCGAGGTGAGTATATAAAAGCGCGTCGGAACGGGCGACCGGGGACGCATGGACAATATATAAACCCGTGCCGGGCCGATACCCACTCGATGGAATCATTTACCTCAGGTAAGTCCGAGACCGAGTTCTCGACCGGCACGACGACGGTCGCGGTGGTCACGGACGACGGCGTCCTCCTCGCCGCCGACCGTCGCGCCAGTCTCGGCGGACGGTTCGTCGCCAACAAGGGGATGACCAAGATCGAACAGGTCCACCCCACGGCGGCTATCACGATCGCCGGGTCCGTCGGCGGTGCCCAGGGCTACGCCCGGCAGCTCCAGGCCCAGGCCTCGCTCTACGAGACCCGCCGTGGCAAGCGCATGTCAATTCCCGCGCTCGCCCAGCACGCGGGCGACATGCTCCGCGGGCTCCCCGTGAGCATCCTGCTGGGCGGTGCCGACGACGAGGGCGGCCACCTCTATCAGGTGGACGCCGCCGGCGGCGTCATCGAGGAGCAGCAGTACGCCGCGAGCGGCTCCGGGATGCAGCTCGCCTACGGGACCCTCGAGAACAACTACGAGGAGGGGATGTCGCTCGACGACGCGAAGGAGGCCGCCATCGCGGCCATCGACGCGGCCAGCGAGCGTGACACCGCCTCGGGTAACGGGGTCGTGACCGCCACGATTACGAGCGAGGGCGTCGACATCACGGAGGAGGACGAATAATGCAGGGTGCAGACCAGCAGGCCTACGACCGTGGTATCACCATCTTCTCGCCCGACGGCCGCCTGTACCAGGTGGAGTACGCCCGTGAAGCGGTAAAACGCGGCTCCCCCGCGGTGGGCATCCGCACGGACGACGGGGTCGTCCTCGTCGCCGGCGGCCGCCTCCGCTCACAGCTTCAGGTGCCCGAGAGCGTCGAGAAGATCCACAAAGCCGACGACCACGTCGGTATCGCGAGCGCCGGCCACGCCGCCGACGCCCGCCAGCTCATCGACTTCGCCCGCGAGCAGGCCCAGATCGAGCGCCTGCGCTACGGCGAGCCCATCGGCGTCGAGACGCTGACGAAAGAGATCACCGACCACATCCAGCAGTACACGCAGGTCGGGGGCGCCCGACCGTTCGGTGCCGCACTCCTCATCGCCGGCGTCGAGGACGGCGAGCCCCGGCTGTTCGAGACGGACCCCTCCGGGACGCCCTACGAGTGGCAGGCCGTCGCCATCGGCGCGAACCAGAGTGAGATCCAGGGCCACCTCGAAGAGCAGTACGACCCCACGCTGGACCTCGACGGCGGGCTCGACCTCGCGCTCGAAGCCCTCGCACTCCCGAACGACGGCACGCTCGATCCCGCGGGGATGAGCGCCGCGACCGTCGACACCGAGTCCGGTCGCTACGAGATGCTCTCGACGGAGGAACTCCGCGAGGCGCTCGCCGAGGCAGACCTCCTGGCCGACGACGAGTAACCGCCCCGGCATCCGTAACCGTCTCCGGTTCCCCGCTCCCCGCCCAGTTCCCCGGTAACGTGCCGGTAACCACGCGCGCCAGAGTCGTTTCGTAACCAGTTTCAGTTACTCCCGAGCCACCGGTACCCACGCCGTTAAGTGTGTTCACCGGTACCATTTCGGTATGCTCACTGACGGGTTCGGTCGCGAGGTCACGGGGGTCCGGATCTCGCTCACCGACCGCTGTAACTTCGACTGCGTCTACTGTCACAACGAGGGGCTGGGTGACACCCGCGGGCCGATGGCACCGGGCGACGACGAGATGTCCACCGACGACGTGGTCCGCTTCCTCGAGGTCGTCGAGGAGTTCGGCGTCGAGAAGGTGAAGTTCACCGGCGGAGAGCCGATGCTCCGGCAGGACTTAGAGGAGATCGTCGAACGAACCCCCGACAGCATGGAGACCTCGCTCACCACGAACGGGACGTTCCTCCCCGGCCGCGCGGAGGCGCTCGCCGAGGCCGGCCTCGACCGCGTGAACGTCTCGCAGGACGCCATGGACCCCGAGGCGTTCCGCGAACTCACCAAATCCGGGGCGTACGACGACGTCATTCGAGGCGTCGAAGCCGCGCTCGAGGCCGGGCTCGCCCCCGTCAAGCTCAACATGGTCGTCTTCGAGGCCACGGCGGGCTACGTTCCCCAGATGGTCGACCACGTCGCGGAGAACGAGGGACTCCAGCTCCAGCTCATCGAGTACATGCCCGAGCTCGCCGGGCGCCCCGAGTGGGCCATCGACATCCAGCGGGTCCACGACTGGCTCGCCGAGAAGGCCGACCGCGTCGAACGCCGCGAGATGCACGACCGCAAACGCTACTTCGTTGACGGCGGAATGGTCGAGATCGTCGACCCCGTCGGCAACGAGGAGTTCTGCGCGAACTGCCACCGCGTCCGCGTCACCCACCAGGGCCACCTCAAGGGCTGTCTCAACCGCAACGACGACCTCCGCCCGATGGGCGAGATGACGAGAGCGGAGATCCGCGAGGCCTTCCGCGAGGTCGTCGCGAACCGCGTCCCCTACTACGGCGAATACCTCGTCCGCGACGAGAACGACGAGTGGGTGGTCAACGAGGAGTACATCGGCGCCTAGTACTCGACGACCGCCGTCACGATTCCGACCGTCTGTCCCACGCCCGCGAGCGCCAGCGCCGGCAGTGTCGCCACCCCCGAGAGGAACACGACCGCCCCCACGCCGGAGAGCACCCCACCGAGCGTGTACGCCCACGCCCCTTCCTCGCGGGGGAGGACTCGACCCGTGTAGCCGAGCGCGACGGCCGGGAGGAGCATCCATCCGAACACCGCGAACGTCGTCAGTGGGGCACCGCGGCCGGTCGCGAGCGCGTAGGCCCCCACGAGCGTCACCCCGAACCCGAGGACGATGACCGCGAGCCACGCCCGGAGGACAGGGTGCTCACGCATATCGCCCCACGAGAGCACGGCGAACCCGAACAGCAGCACCGACATGACGACGTGGCCGACGAGCACCGACCGCGTGGCGAGCAGTTCGAGATGCGCTGCCGTGGCGAAGACCCACGCGAGCGGGACGAGGAGAACGGGGCCAGTCTCACGAAGTCGACGGAGCATATCTGAGAGTCGTCCGCAGGGGGAATGAGTGTGGGTGCTATCGCCGGCGTCTGAACAGCAGGCCGACGACGATGAGACCGGCCGCAGCCCCGATGGCGTACTCCGTCGGGATGGACTCACCCGCGACAGATGTCGTCGGCGGAAGGGTGCTCTGCCGGACATCCGGGTCGTTGGCCGTGTTGTTCGGGCCCGGCACATACTGATAGCTATCCCAACCCTTCGGGACGTACGGCTCATCACGGAACGTGGTCTCGCCACCGATAGTGCCGTTGAACTCCTTCTGGTCGAGTGAGCCATTGGCCACGTCGACCTCGTTCGCGTACAGTCGGACCTCGCCCGCGACGTGTGGCGGTGTCTCCTCCGGGAGTGGTATCGTCGCCGTCCGGCTCTCGCCCGAGAGGACCGGGCCGGGCGCAGTACCACGGTCCTCCTCCGTCTTCACGACGATACCCGCCGGGTAGAGGTGGATCGAGGGATTCGAGAGCGTGACGTTCACCGCCGGGCCTTCGCTGGTGTTGATGACCTTCACCGATTCGATGTGGAGCTTTTTGACGTGGGAGTTGCTGCTGGCGTCGATTTCCTGGTAATGGCTGAATTTGACGTTGTCACCGAACGTGCCGACGATGATGGAGTGGTTATCCGTTGTCGGGTTCAAATCGCGGCTGTAGTTCCACGTTTGGTGGTACTCCTCGCCAGGAGAAATGGTAAACCAATCTTCGGGCCCATCCCTCCCATCAATCGTGACACCCACGACGGTCTCAACCGTGCGGTTGCCCTCGTTGACCCCATATATCGAGATAGTTTGTCTCTCGTTGTCGATTGAGACGGTAAATATCACCGAGTCGTGAGACATTGTTTTCGTGGCGGTCTCCGGGACGTTACCCGTAGCAGGGAGGGTTATCCCAGCACACAGTGAGAGAGCCAACAATCCGACAAGTAGGACCGAAACAAAACGGGGGCTCACGTTGAATCACCTCCTTGGTACCCAGCGTTCCGAATAGCCCGTTTTTTGATCTCTTCCTCGAAGATCCGAAGCAGCTCCGACTCAGAGAGCCTCGATTTCTCCGAGAAGTCGAACTCGAACGGCACGATCTTCATGATTTCACCGGTGCTGTTCGAAACGACCTCGACTGTCCCGTCGAACGTCGCACGAGTCTCTAAGACGGTATCAGAGGGGTCAGGCTGTGCGACTTTCGTCGTTTCGGTGCCGTTGGTGCGTACCATTATCCACTCAGGCGAGGACTCGGTCTCGCTGATTCGGTACTCAGTCTCGCTGCTTGAATATTTTTCGCTGAGCTTGTCGTAATAAACAGCGGTCGAACGCTGCTGTGTGGTCATGAAGTCCACCCACTCGTACTCCGCGGGAGCAGTCTGCACCTCCTTCGAGGCGAGGTACTCCGTGTACGTCTGTTTCCGTGTCGTTTCGTACTCGTACTGGTACTGGGTTTTGTACTCTGCAGACTCGATGAGCGTCCGGCGTGAACGGCCTGTCGGGTCGCCACCTCGGAGGTTGTGACGGGCCCAATAGGTATCCGTCACCGTCGTCGTATAGGTCGTCGTGCGAACGATTGGGACGCAGAACCCGATCCGACAACGGATGTCGTACTCCGTCCTGGTGCGGGTGACGGTGCGGTCTCTCTCGTACTGGTACTCCGTCCGATAGCGAGCGTCGTGGACGAGGACGTTGCGAGTTTCGCCGGTAAACGTCCCCGTTCCACCCCTACGGTCGCGCCACTCTGTCTTGGTTACCGTCTCGGTCTCCGTGTACGTTCGCTTCCCAGCCGCTCTCCAATCGAGTCCGGATTCCATGAACAGGTCGCGCTGGTGGCGGGTCGCGAACGCTTCCGTTCGGGTTTCGTACGTCGCGTTCGCCACTTTCGTGTACTTCTCGATGAAGTACTTCGTCCCCGTATTGCGTTTCTCAACGACCCTATAGCCGTCCTCACTCCGCGACTGTACAGCATCGCGCGTCTGGACGGTTAGACGGCTCGTATCTTGCGTCTGAACGATATAGTGAGCACTGACCGAGACGTTCCGTATCTGCGTCTGGTTTCCGGAGTGTATCGGATCGAGGACGATGCTCCGGGTCGCAGTTCTCGAGTAGTTGATGTTGAACAGAGTGACTTTCACCGGTGGCGTGTCCACGGAGAGTGCGGCCTTTGGAACACGGAGATACCCTTCGTATCGCTCAGCTCCCAACCGGCTGGATGACAAGCCACTTCCAAGTTCGTCATTGAGATCTTCTTTCGTGATACGGTCGTGGCTCCAGTTCACTACCTCGATGTCCGAGTAGTTCGTCCGAATCCCGAGCGTCGCGTCGTACCGTGACTTGGTGAACGAGTAAGGCTCCGTCGTCACTCGGACCGTTGCGTAATCACCACCCTGAGAAGTCTCCGGGGACGAGGCCCTGAGCTCGGGGACGTAGTAGTGATGGAACTTGAGCTGTTTGCTCTGGTCCTGTTGCTGGCCGTCGATGACCTTGAGATTGACAATCTCGGTCGAGTTCGCCTCGTACGTGCAGTCACCGGTCACCGCGGTGTCATCGGATAGCCGATACCACCGGTAGGTGAGCGAACTGTTATCTGGGTCGAACGAGTCACAGGCGTCTATCAGGATCCCCGCGTCACCGGGGTGGGTGCGCTCGTGGTTAGTCGAATTTGTGGTTTCGGTTCCGTCGTGCGGGTAGCTCGTCCGAATCTCTGGAGGGCTGTTTTCGACATCGAGAACGTCGCGGGATGTCCCTATAGTAGAGACAGCAACTTGGCCAGATTCCCAACGTGAAGTAATCTGGATATCATCAGCAGTTCGGCTCCCCCACAAAGAATGGTAGGTAATCGTATCGTTATCTGGGTTGTATACGTCCCCCCAACGGGATTCGTTCAGCCGAACCGCATCAACCCGGTCCGCTCCTCTATACTCCACGCTCACATCCTCCGGATCGACCCCATTCAACTGCAACTTCAGCACGTGATGGCCCGTATACCGCGAGGCGTTGATCCGGGGATGGAACGAATCCACGGGAGCGTTCACGAAGCCGGAGAACACCACCTCTGGGAGGCCGGTCGCGTTGATAGGAATCGTCTCGCGGGCGGCCTGTCCGCGGGCGTCGCGGGCGACGACAGTGAGGTTGTGTTGGCCAGCTTCGACACCGGAGGCGGAGAACGCGGTTTTCGCGCTGGTCACGTCCCGGCTCTTCGGGGTGGCGCGGGTCGTGCTGCCGTCGACCTGCTCGCCGTCCAGATACACCCGGACTGACCGCAGGTTGCCGTAGGCGTCGCTCCCGGTGGCGTTGCCCGAGATTCCGTTCGCGCTGAGCGTGGGGGTGACGGATATCTCCGGGCGTGGGTCGGCCGTGACGTTCCTGCTGCCGTCCTCGAACGTGGCGATGGCGTCCGGGCCCGACTCGTACTCCACGACGGCGAAGAGGTGGTGGTCACCGGGGGCCCAGTCGACGGTCGTCTGTCGGCCGGAGCCGCGGCGGATGCGGTCCGCGAACCACTGGATGCCGGTGACGTTCGCTGCGGAGCCCGGGCGAACGGAGTAGGTCGCCTCGAGGCTCCGCCCGAGGACGAGCTGTGGGCCTTCGATGATGGGACTCCGCGCGGGGTCGACAGCTGGGAGTGAGCCGCTCGTCGGGTCGCCCGTCGTGGAGGGGATCGGCTGGCGGACGGACCGCGGGTTCACGGGCAGGGTCGCCGTGTCGGTTCGTCCGGCGGTGTCCCGGACGGTCACCCGGACCGAGTCGGCGCTCGTCGACCGAAACACGCGGGTAAGCTCCTCCGTCGCGGTGGACCCCGAGACGGTCCGGGTGCGAGCCGGCCCTGCGCCGACCTGCCAGGTGAGCGTGTCGAGGGGGGCGTCACCGGCCGTTGCGGTTGCCGTGTAGGTCGCTGGCGTGTCGACCGGGGGCCGGGTCGGGCCCGTGAGCGTGACGGCGGGACCGACCACGGTGGACCCGTTCTCGACGGTCACGTAGAGCGTGTCGGTGCGGGTCGCGCCGTCGTCGTCGGTGACGCGAACCGAGACGGCGTACTCGCCGGTGCGTCTGGGGACGAATTCGGTCCGGCCGCAGCTGGCGCAGTCGGGGACCGTCGTCCGGCCGTCTGGCGTCCGTATCGTCCACTCGTAGGCGGCGATCGCCCCGTCGGGGTCCGTGGAGCCGGTGGCGTCGAGCAGGACAGTCGACCCGCGAGTCGCCTGCTGGTCGAGCCCCGCATCGGCGAGCGGCGCTTCGTTCCCCTCTAACGTGACGGCATCGGCCGTCCCACCGGTGAGCAGCAGGACGATAACCAACGTACGCGTCCATCGCATGGTTTGGAACTCATTGATATCTTTCTAAATATAAACTTTCGTTTCTAGAAATAAATTGCGGACCGAACTATCATACGACCGACACGGTTTTTGTAGGAGAACTGCGTGGTACTGGTATCTCCGGGAATCGACCGATGGACGTGTTCGTGGTAGGAGCGATCCCCGAAACGGTACTCGGGTCGCTGCACGACCGGCAGACGGTTATCGCCGAGCGCGACGTAGCCGCGGCATTGGACCGGCTTCCCGCGGCCACCCCTGCCTGTCTCGTCGTCGGTCGAACGCCCGTACCAGCCCGGACCGTCGTCTCCCGGGTCCGGGAGCACACGAACGCGCCGGTGGTCGTCCTCCTCAGTGACGGCGAGGACAGCAGTGGCCTTCCGA
The DNA here is from genome assembly GCF_051195035.1 of Natronomonas sp. EA1. NCBI lineage: Archaea > Methanobacteriati > Methanobacteriota > Halobacteria > Halobacteriales > Natronomonadaceae > Natronomonas > Natronomonas sp. EA1. Next base: position 205,070 of record NZ_JBNTJV010000001.1, on the reverse strand, counting down.
CGCACGTCGCCGTCGCTCCCGAATCGGCTGCCGAGCGCGTGGTGACGCAGGTCGCCGACGCCATCGCGGAGGGGAGGCTCGACCGCCTCCAGCGGCGCCACCGGCAGGTCACCTCGGCCGTCGACGGGGTGAGAGACCGGCTCGATGTCGTCGACTCTCTCGACGGACTCGACGAGGCGCTCGTCTCGCTGGCCGGGGGGCCCGCGTACTACGGCGCGTGGGTTCTCAGGACTCCTCGGGGCGACGGCGATGGGGCTGGCGATGGCAGAACCGGGTCCGGGACGCTCACCGCGACGACTGCGTCAGGGGTCCCGACATCGACGCTGGCCTCCGTGTCGGTGGCCGACGAAACGGCTCCCGCACGGGCTTATCGCGAGGGGGAACTCGCTGTCGATTCGGCGGAAGATCTGTCGACCATCGCGCTTCCGTTCGGCGACGCGGTGCTCGTACTCGTAGCGCCCGTTTCGGACCTGCCAGCCGGCGAGCGGGAGACGCTGGCGGAGCTAGCCGACGCGGCCGGCTCGGTGCTCACACGAGGGACCGACGCTGTGACCGTCCTCGGCGATACGCTGGCCCACGAGCTGGCCAACCATCTGGAGCTCGCGGGGACGTATCTCGAACTCGCCGAGGAGCGCGGCGAGCCCGGGGATTTCGACCGGATCCGCGAGGCGCTCACCCGTATCCAGCGCGTCGCGGACGACGCCCGGACGCTCGCGCGCGACGACATCGACCCGGAGCCGGTGGACCTGGCGACCGTCGCCGAGGCTGCGTGGCCGGGGGGCGACGGGGCGAGCCTCACCGTCGAGGACGGGGCGCTCCGCGCGGACCGTGGCCTCCTCGAACTCTGCTTCGAGAACCTCTTCCGGAACGCCCGGGACTACGGCGGTGAGGACGTGACGGTGACGGTCGCTCCGGAAGGGTCGGGGTTCGCCGTGAGCGACGACGGCCCCGGCATCCCGCCGGAGAAGCGAGAGGCCGTGCTGACGTGGGGCGAAGGCGAGGGCGCGGGCGTCGGACTCGGTATCGTGCGGCTCGTCGCCGAGCGCCACGGCTGGTCGGTCGAGGTCACGGAGAGCGAGTCGGGGGGCGCGCGGTTCGTCGTCTCGTAGGGCGCAGTTTCGCCTACGCGTCCTGCTCGTCGCCGGCCGGGACCTGGCCCGCCGCGACGGCGTACCCCTCCTCGGCCGGCAGCTCGTCGAGAACGGTGGTCAGCTCCTCACACAGCTGGTCGCGTCGCTCGACGAGACTCCGGTACTCCACGCGCTCGGAGAGCACGTCGCGGTCGTGTTCCGTCTCGAGGACGGCCACCTTCGACGCGATGGCGAAGTAGGTCTGGAGCTTCGTATCGTAGGTCGCCCGGCGGTAGAGTCGCGCGACAGTCCGACGGAGTTCGTCGCCCGAGACGGGCTTGCGGAGGTAGTCGTCGAACCCCATATCGATGATGTCGAGCGTCGGTTCGACACCCGTGACCATCGCCACCCGGCAGGCGTACCCGTTCTCACGGACACGGGAGAGCACGTCGTCGCCGGAGAGCCCCGGCATCCGTCGGTCGAGCAGGACCACGTCGACATCCTCCGTCAGCCGTTCGAGCGCGGTCGCACCGTCGTACGCGGTTACGACCTCGTACTCGGGTTCGAGCCGTGCCGCGTGCCCCTCCGCGATCGGCCGCTCGTCGTCCACGACGAGGACCGTCCCCCGATTTCCTCCAGACATGATACGTTGTGGTACCCTGTCACCCACTCAGCATAGTGTTTTCGTCAGACGATATTCAATTACTCGATAGGTTCCTGCGGTTCCAGCTCCTCGAACGCCCAGAGTACGATCCGCGCCTCTACCGCGTCACGCTCGGAGACCGTCTGGTCTGCACCGTAACGGGCCAGTTTCTCCTCGGCGTCCACGCGCATCTCGGCTTCGAGCGGGCGCTGGTCCGGTTCTTCGCGCGTGTCGTTCAACAGCGCCTCGAAGTCCTCCCGGAGGACGAACGACGCCCGGGCGACGTTACACCGCGAGAGCGGCGACATCCCCATCTCCAGGACGAGGTCGGCGACGAGGTCCCAGTCCGACCTGCAGAAGTGCAGCGACACCTCCCCCTCGATATCCCGCCACGCGATCGGCTCAGAGTTCTTGAGCAGGGGGACCGCCCGAGGCGGGATATCGATCCGCATCGCCGTCTCGGGGTCACCACACAGACAACACGGCTGTTCCGTCTGCCCCGTGTACATACCTCGAGTAGGGACGAGCGCGAAAAGGGACCGTCGCAGGCGGCACCGACTGCCGGCTCGTCGGGCGCACCTCACGTATCCCGGGGCCACAGGCTTTTGCGTCTGCCGGGAGAGACAGCGCCATGGAGTTCCACCAGTTCGGTGCCGACACCGACCCCGACCTGCTGTTCGTCCTCGGGTGGGGGAATCAGCCGACACACGCCCCCGTCCGCTGGCTCATCGACCGACTCGCCGAGGCCGGCTGGCACGTCCACACCGCGACCATCCCGGTCCACATCACGGACGTGCAGCGTGAGTGGGTCCGCCCGGTCGAACGCTACGCCGACGACCTCGGGCGCGTGCCCGTCCTCGCGCACAGCGCCGGCGGCCTCACCGTCGCCCACGCCGATATCGACGCGGAGACGGTCACGTATCTCAGCCCGTTCTGGGGGTTCGCCCCGACCAGCGGCGGCCCGCTCATCAGTCTGCTCGCCCGACTCCCCACCGACAGACGCATCATCCCCCGCGGCGGCGGTGACACCGACTCGCTCGGCGAGTACGGCACCGAACAGCAGCTCGCCGACGGAGCGGACCGTATCTCGCCGGCGTTCCTCTCGACGACCGCACGAGCCCACCGGACCCTGCCACCCATCCGCGAGGACGCGGTCGGCTTCTGTTCGCTCACGGACGATATCGTCTCGACGCGGGCTATCGGCGAACACCTCCCGAGCGACCGCATCGTCCTCTACGATGGCGGCCACGAGCTGTTCTCGTCCGGCTCGCGAGAGGCGCATCTGGACACCCTGTTCGCAGCCATCGAGGACGGTGCAGCAGCGGTGAAAGAATAGCGGTCGGTTACCCGCCGAGGAAATCCTGCCGGACGTCCTCGTCCGCGAGCAGCGCGTCGCCGTCGTCCATGTATCTGTTCTCGCCGTTCACGAGCACGTATCCTCTATCGCAGCGTCGGAGCGCCTCCTTCGCGTTCTGCTCGACCATCAGCACCGCCGTCCCGGCCTCGTTGATGCGGTCGATGCGGTCGAACATGTCCGCGACGAGGTCGGGGGCGAGCCCCGCCGACGGCTCGTCGAGCATCAGCAGGTCCGGGTCGAGCATCAGCGCCCGACCCATCGCGAGCATCTGTCGCTGGCCGCCGGACATCGTGCCGGCCTTCTGGTCCTGGCGTTCCTCGAGGATGGGGAACCGCTCGAAGATGTCGTCGAGCCGCTCCTGTGGCACCTCGTCGAGGATGTACGCGCCCATCTCCAGGTTCTCCCGGACGGTGAGGCTGCCGAACACGTTCTCGTTTTGCGGGACGTAGCCGAGCCCGTAGTGGATGATCTCGTCGGGGGCCAGCCCGGCGATGGACTCGTCGTTGAACTCGATGGCGCCGCCCATGAAGTTCGTCAGCCCGAAGATGGACTTCATCACGGTGGACTTGCCCGCGCCGTTCGGCCCGACGATGGTGACGTACTCACCGGACTCGACGTTCATGTCGACGCCGGAGAGGATCTGTAAGTCGCCGTACCCCGCGTCGAGGTCCGACACCTGCAGCATCGAGTCCCCGTTCGTGACCCACTCGCTCATACGGTATCACCGAGATAGGCGTTGATGACCTGCTCGTTGTTCCGGATGTCGTCGGCGTCGCCCTCGGCGAGCACCCGTCCCTGATGCATGACGATGATGTGTTCACAGTTGTTCATGATGACGTCCATGTCGTGTTCGACGAAGAGGAAGGTGTACCCCTCCTCGCGCAGTTCGTGAATCCGGTCCAGCAGCTTCTCCTCCAGCGTGGGGTTCACCCCGGCGAGCGGCTCGTCGAGCAGCACCATCTCGGGGTCCGTCATGAGCGCACGGGCCATCTCCAGCAGTTTCCGCTGCCCGCCGGAGAGGTTGCCGGCGTACTCGCCGGCGAGGTGGTCGATCTCGAACAACTCGAGCGTCTCCCACGCGCGCTCGCGCAGGTCCTCCTCCTGTTCGACGACGGAGTCACGGAGCCCGGGCGTCACGGAGTGGACGAGCTTCTCGCCCACCTGCCCGCGCGGCGCGAGCATCATGTTCTCGAGGACGGTCATCTCCGAGAGCTCGCGGGCGATCTGGAACGTCCGGACGAGCCCGCGGTTCGCGATCTCGTAGGGCTCCAGCCCGGTGATCTCCTCCCCGTTGAAGTAGACGGACCCGGACGTGGGTTCGTGGACGCCGGCGATGCAGTTGAACGTCGTCGATTTGCCCGCGCCGTTCGGGCCGATGAGCCCCGTCAGCGAGCCCTTCTCGACCTCGAAGCTCGCCCCGTCGACGGCGACGATACCGCCGAACTGCTTGCGGAGGTCCCGCACCTGCAGCGGCACCGACGAGGGGGTGTGTTTCGCCGCCCGTTCGGCCGGGGAGTCGCTCGTCTCCGCGGTGGAATCACCGGGGTCAGTCGGCGTCTCGGCGTCACTCATCGGACCCACCTCGGTTCATGAGGTCGACGCTGGCAGCGTCCTCCTTCCGGTGGCCGAGCAAGCCGTCGGGTCGGTTGTGCATCAGGTACACCAGCAGGGCACCGACGATGACGAACCGGAGGTTCGAGAGGTTCTGCACGGCGTACGCGACGAACGGGAGCGGGTCGATGCTCCCGAAGGCCGCGATGGCCTCCACGATGTTGTCCGGCGTCGCCGACCGCGGGATGAGGTCACCGAGCGACTGGCCGACGAACTGCGGGAAGTAGAACAGCAGCGTCGCGAAGACGATGCCGCCGAGCACGCTCCCGGTGTTCGACCCCGACCCACCGATGATGAGCGCGATGAACACGTAGAACGTGATGACCGGGCGGAACGACAGGGCGTTGATGTAGCCCGACCGCCCGATGAAGAGGATGCCGGCGAGCCCCATCAGGGCACAGCCGACCGCGAACACCTTGATCTTGAAGAGGTTCGTGTCCTTCCCCAGCGAGTTCGCGACGAGTTCGTCCTCGCGGATGGCCTTCAGCACGCGACCGAACGGGGAGTTCCCGATGCGGCCGAGCAGCCAGTAGAAACCGTAGGCGAAGAGGATGAGGACGACGGTGTAGGCGATGTTGCGAACGACGGGCTGTGAGACCCCGATCGCCCCGAAGATCGCATAGAAGACGTCACCGATGGGCGTCTCGAACAGCGCCGCGATCGGGTCGGCGGGGCCGGGGTAGGAGATACCCCGACCGCCACCGGTCCCGAGCGTCGTCCCGAGGATGGTGAACTCCTGGAGCACCCGGGAGTTCACCGCGAGGCGGATGATCTCCGAGAACGCGACGGTGACGATGGCGAGGTAGTCGGCCTCGAGTCGGAGCGCGGGCAGCGCGGCGACGAGACCGATGATGGCGGCCGCGACCATCCCACCGATGATACCGATGGGAAGCGGCAGCCCGAGCCCCGGCGGCGTGCCCGTCGGGGACGCGGTGAGGATGGCCATCGTGTACGCGCCGACGGCCATGAACCCCGCGACACCGATGTTGAACAGCCCGGTGTACCCCCAGTGGAGGTTCAACGCGAGCACGAGCATGGCGTACGCCGCGGCGAGCAGCGTCGCCTGCCGCAGCGTGTCGACGATACCGTTCGTGTTGAAGCCGACCGCGACGGCGACGGCGGTGAGCAGGGCGTAGACCCCGAGCATCAGCGTTAGCACCATCGCCGCGTCGTTCTGCCGGACGACGGCGGGGAGCGCGTCGCGGACCTTGTTCGCGACGCTCATGCGGTTTTCACCCCGCCGAAGATGCCCTCCGGCCGGACCAGGAGGACGACGATGAGGATGAAGAACGCCCCGGCGCGCGTCAGGCTGTCAGGCAGCCAGATGATGCTCGTCGTGTCGACGATACCGATGATGACGCCGCCCGCCATCGCGCCGTAGATGGACCCGATACCACCCAGGATGACGGCCGCGAAGATGAGAAGCAGGAGCACCCACCCGAACGAGAAGGACATGACCCCGCGTTCGAGGACGATGAGGTAGCCCGCGATACCGGTGAGGCCACCGCCGATGATCCAGGTCATACGGATGACCCGCTCGGTGGGAATCCCGGTGACCTGTGCGAGCGACTTGTTGTCCGCCATCGCACGCATGGCCTTCCCGAGTTTGGTCTGCTGGAGCAGGACGTGCATCCCGGCCATGAGCACGATGGAGACGACGACGAGCGTCGCGGCGTGGGTCGTCAGCGAGACGGGGCCGACCACCACCTGCCCCGGCTGGGCGGTGACCCCACGGACGTTCACGCCGAAGACGAACGCGAGGAGGTATCGGAGCGCGAGCGCGACCCCGATGGAGGCGATGAGCAGCGAGATCCCCTCGTCGTTCCGCATCGGCTTGTAGACGATGCGGTCGAGCGCGAGCGACAACCCGATGGTGAACAGCGCCGCGATGACCAGTCCGAAGAGGATGGAAAGCGGCGTGTTGGCGATCGACAGCGCCACGGCGTTGTTGTTGATGAGGAACAGTCCGGCGAAATCGTGCGAGCCGAGCCCCGCGATGAGATACGCCGCGGCCCAGCCGGCGAACGCGCCCGTCGTGACGTAGTCACCGTGGCCGAAGTTGGCGAAGTTCAGGATGCTGTACGTCATGGAGAGCCCGATGCCGGCGAGCCCGTACGCCAGTCCCAGAACGATCCCGTCGAGCAGGATCGAGAGGAACTGTTCCCCCGTCAGGGACCCACCGACGATGTGGACCCCCCCAACGGCGACCTGTACCCCGGCGAGCTTTCCGATCAGGTCGACGACGAGATAGAGGCCGACGATCGTCAGGAACGTCACGAACGGACGTTCGACGAGTTCGCGGCCGCGTGATAGTGAGTTAGCTACACCCATGATTATTGGTCACGGAGTAGCGTGGGGGTTGCAGTAGATAATAAACCTTCGTTCCGCCGCTGTCCGAGGGTTTCAGCGGGTCAACATGAGAAATCGGGTCATACCATGGGAGGGCGTCGCAGTCGGCGGGGTAGACCGGCCGGCATCACAACACCTTTGGCGTGGCTAGCGGCAGTCCCCGATATGATACGGACGCTCGACGACCTCGATGCGGCGGGGACGACGGTCGGGGTGCGCGTCGACGTGAACAGCCCACTCGGTGACGACGGTCGGCTCGCGGACGACGCGCGGATCCGTGCACACGTCGACACGCTCTCCGAACTCATCGAACGGGACGCGCGGGTCGTCGTGCTCGCCCATCAGGGTCGCCCGGGCGGCGACGAGTTCTCCACGCTCGAATCTCACGCTGAACGGCTCGACGAGCTTCTCTCCGGTCCCGTCTCCTACTCCGACGCCATCTTCTCCGCGGACGCGCGCGAGGCCGTCCGCGCGCTCGACGACGGCGAGGCGCTCGTCTTAGAGAACACCCGCTTCTACTCCGAGGAGTACATGGCGTTCGAGCCGAGCGCGGCCGCCGAGACCCACATGGTCGCCAAGCTCTCGTCCGTCCTCGACTGCTTCGTCAACGACGCGTTCGCCGCGGCCCACCGCTCGCAGCCCTCGATGGTCGGCTTCTCCACGGCCCTCCCCGCCTACGCCGGGCGCGTGATGGAGACGGAACTCGAAGTGCTCGGGAACATCGACGAGACGGCGACCCCCCGCGTCTACGTCCTCGCCGGGGCGAAGGTCGTCGACTCCATCGACGTGGCCCGCTCCGTCCTCGAACGCGGCCTCGCGGACGCCGTCCTCACCGCCGGCATCGTCGGCAACACCTTTCTCCTCGCGGACGGCGTCACCCTCGGCGCGGCCTCCGCCAGCATCGTCAACGACCGCTCCGCGGACGCCGTGAAACGCGCCGGCGACCTGCTCGATGATTACGGCCACCGCATCTATCTCCCGCGCGACGTGGCCATCGAGCGCGGTGGCGAGCGCGTCGAACTCGACCTCAGCGAGCTCCCCACCACCGAGCCCGCGATGGACGTGGGCTCCCGGACCATCGCCGCCTACGCGGACGTGCTGGAGGACGCCGGCACCGCCATCCTCAACGGCCCCGCCGGCGTGTTCGAGGAGGAGCTGTTCGCCTACGGGACGAAGGAGCTCTACACCGCCGCGACCCGCGCGGAGTACAGCATCGTCGGCGGGGGCGACACCGCCGCCGCCCTCCGGCGGCTCGGCATCGACGACTTCAGCCACATCTCGACCGGTGGCGGGGCCTGCCTCCGGATGCTCACCGGCGACACCCTCCCCGCCGTCGAGGTGCTCGACCGTTACTGAATGACCATCGAGACCCCGGACACCGCCGACGCGGACGCCCTCGCAGAGCTGTGGGTCGCCCTCGCCGACGGCCAGCGCGCCTTCGGCTCGCACCTCCGCGCCGACGCGAACCGCGACGCCATCCGGGAGTCGTTCCTCCGCCACATCGTCACCGATACCGTCCGCGTCGCCCGCGAGGACGACGCCATCGTCGGCTTCGTCACCGTCTCCATCGAGCGCGGCCGCTTCGAACAGGACGCCACCCGGGGGATCATCGAGAACCTCTACGTCGTCCCCGAGGCCCGCGGCGAGGGGGTCGGGAGCGCGCTGCTGGCGGCCGGCGAGGACGCAGTATCCGCCGCCGGCGCAGACGTTATCGCGCTCGACGTCATGGCGGAAAACGAGGACGCGAGGCGGTTCTACGACCGGCACGGCTATCGGTCGCACCGCGTCGAGCTGGAGAAGCAAAGCGATACGTCTTAACCGGAGGACGTGAAAATCACGGTACGCGCCAAGGGAGCTTGGGCGGTTCAAGTGCTCGACTTGTAATCGAGAATTCGTGGGTTCAAATCCCACCCTTGGCTCTTCTGTGCGAGCAACGCGAGCACGAAGAGCCACCGGTGGATTTGAAGCCTGTGACGCGAGCACCGCGAGTCTCGCGGCGTCCTCGCGAGCAGCGCGAGCGAGGGTTTGCCGGAGCTCGCTCCGGCAATAGTTCAAATCCCACCCGACGAGAGCTGACCGGAGACCCCCACGACCACTCTCCGGAGCACCGCGGCCGGAGAACCATCGGTGGGCCCAGTCGATCGGTTCGGGTCACTACCCACCCGAACTGACTTATTTTGGCCCGTTCTACGTAGTGTAGAGCATGGGCGCAACGCAAATCCGCCTCGAAAAAGACGATGGCTGGTGGGTCGCGACCGACCTCGCGACCGGTGTGGCCTCGCAGGGGCGAACACGGGAGGACGCCCTCGAGAACCTCGATGAAGCCGTCGACGGCTACGAGGGGGCCGGGGATCCGGTGACGGAGGGGGAACTCCGTGAGTTAGGCATCGACCCCAAGGACAATACCTCCGGCTCGCTCGACGAGTCGCCGATTTTCGAATAACTGTCCCACCGAATGCCATACAGCCCGGTATCAGGGAGGGACATCGTGAAAGTGATGGTGGGGGATACGAGTGGGTCCGGACGAACGGAGACCACGCGATACTTCGCTGGAAATCGCCGCCCGGTCACGATGCTGATTCGCGGACGGTTCCTGTTCCGCTCCACGATGAGATCAGTGAAGGAACGCTACGGCAGATCGGAGAACAAGCTGGAATGAAGGATTTTCAGGATTTCAAGGCGTGGATCGACCGGAACTCGTGACTTTGCAGAAGAACACGGCCCACGACGATTAGACAGTTTCATACGCCGACCGGTGTGACCGTGGCATATGAGCCAGACCGTCACGCTTGGGCTGATCGTCCTGTCGATGCTGTCGCTTCTCGGAATCGTCGTCATGGGGATTCGCGAGATGGAACACGTCCTCGGGGAGGACGACCACGACAACGGCGCGTCCCACTAGTTCTCGGTTAGCGCGTTTAGCAGTTCGAGTGCCGCCGCCTCGTCGAGCGGGTCGTTCGCGTTCCCGCACTGGGGAGACTGGACGCAGGCGGGGCATCCTGACTCGCAGGGACAGGCCCGAATCATGTCGCCCGTGACACCCAGGTGGTCGTCCACCGTTTCGTAGCCGCGTTCGGTGAGGCCGACACCGCCGGGGTGGCCGTCGTAGATGAAGATCGTGGGCTCGTTGGTGTGCGGGTGCAGGGGGGTCGAGAGCCCGCCGATGTCGCCCCGGTCGCAGAGGATTTCGGTCGGGAACATCGCGATCATCCCGTGTTCCGCGGCGTGGATACCGCCGTTGAAGTCGCCGACGGCGCGCATCGCGGCCTCCACGTCGTCCGGGACCGTGAAGTAGAGCGCTTTCGTTCGGAGGGTGGTCTCGGGCAGGTCGAGTTCGACGCGGCCCAGCGGCTCTCCAGAGGACGAATCCCGGCGCTCGAACCCCGTGATCTGTTTGCGCATCGTGACGGTGGCGTAGCGGACGGGGACGTCCTCCCTCGCCGCCAGGGATTTCTCGCGGTGGTCCGCCTCGACGGTGATGGTCTTGTCGTGGAGCGTCTTCGTGTAGTAGTCGGCCCACGTCGGCTCCAACTCGGCGACGCCGAACTCCAGGTCGAGCGAGACCACCTCGTACGACTGGCCCTGGTGGTGGTAGATGGCCCCCACGTGGGCATCGCGCAGGCCGTCAGCGAACGGCAGGCGGGCGATGACCGAACCGTTGCGTCTGTCTTTGAGCTTGATCTCGCGGTCGGAGACGGTGCGGAGGCTCATGCCGTGCTGGGGTGAGCCCTCTCCAGAGTCGATCCACCGCGGGCCGTCCGACGTGGAGCGTCGGGCGAGGGTGCCCTGTGACTCCATGTGGGCGACGAGGTTCGGGAACTCCTCCCCGAAGTAGCGGTCGTCCTCGGGGGAAAGCCAGTTCTCCTGGGCGGCAGAGCGCACGTGGTCGGGCAGGAGTTCCTCGTTTGCGGGGTTCGTGACGGCCTGCTCGGGGTCGCCGTCGAAGAAGTCACTCGGATTGGCCATGAAATACTGGTCCAGCTGGTCCTCCCCGCCGACGAGGACGACGAGTGAGGGGTCCGTCCCCCGCCCCGCGCGCCCGGCCTGCTGGAACGCGCTCATCCTCGTGCCGGGGTAACCGTCGACGATGACGGCGTCGAGCCCTCCAATATCGACGCCGAGTTCGAGGGCGTTCGTGCTCCAGACGCCCGCGGTCTCGCCCGACTGCAGTCCCGCTTCGAGTTCGCGCCGGCGCTCGTTCGTCAGCGCGGCCTGGTACGCCCCCACGCGGGAGGCGAGATCGTGGTGGCCGCGCTCTCTGAGCTCCCGCGCGCTGTCCGTGGCGTAGCGTTCCGCGGTCTGTCTGGAGCGGGTGAAGACGACGGTCTGGTGGCCCTTCGCGACCAGATCGACGAACAGTCGTTTGGCTTCGGTGTGTGAAGAACGGCGTCTACCGGAGTCACCCCACCCGCCGCCGTCGTACTCCGGGGGGTTCCACAGCAGCCAGTGGGTCGGCCCCGACGCGGAGGTGTCCTCGTCGACGAGCCGGAACCCCGACTCGGGGCGCCCCGTCACCCGGGCCGCGTGCGCGACGGGGTTCCCGATGGTGGCCGAGCAACAGACGAACTGCGGGTCGGCGTCGAACCGGTCACAGAGCCGGGCCAGCCGGCGAAGCACGAGCGCGACGTGGCTGCCGAACACCCCGCGATACTCGTGGACCTCGTCGATGACGACGGTCTCCAGTCGCGAGAGGAACCACTCCCAGAGCCGGTGGCCATGGGGAAGGATGCCGTAGTGGAGCATGTCGGGCGTGGTGAGCAGGACGGTCGGCTGGCGCTCCCTGACGGTTCGTTTCTCCCCCTCGTCGAGCCGACCGGTGTACTGGTCGACCTTCACGCGGGAGCCGAAGCCGAGGCCCGACGCGAGCTCCGAGAGCGTCGCCTCCTGGTCGTTGATGAGCGCGACCTGCGGACCGATGTAGAGCGTCGTGCCGTTGTGGTCCAGCGCGCGCTCGAACGCCGGCACCGTGTAGGCGAGTGACTTCCCGCTCGCGGTCGGGGTCGCGAGGACCACGTCCCTTCCGTCGCGGATGGCCTCGACCGCGCGGGCCTGATGGGCGAACGGCCGGTCGATCCCCCGGTCCGCGAGCACCGACGCGACTCTGGAGTCGAGCTCCAGCGGCTCGAAGGCGGCCTCACGGCCCGGGACCGTCCGCTCCGCGGCGACCTGCCCCTCGTAATACGGCCGGTCGCGGAGCCACGCGATAGTTTCGTCCACGGCGACCGTTCCGTGCGGGCCGGCCTAACGCTTCCGTCCGCGGAAGGGTGAGCGACCGCGAAACGTTCATCCGGCCGCACGGACTGCAGACCGTATGGCGCTGCTCCCCGATGTCTCGCTCGTGACGGCCGCCGTCCTCCTCGTGGCGGTCGCCCTCACCGTCGCGCTCATCGCCCTCGAGCGGCCGCCGATCACGCGGAGCGTGGCGCTGGCGTTCACGCCGTGGGGGGTCGTCGCCGCCCTGCTCCACTCGCTGGCTGTCGCCGGCGCGTACCCCTCCTCGGTGAGGGGAGTCTTCGTCATCCCGTACGCTTTCCTCACGACGTTCGTCATCGCCGGGCTCTGCTGGGCGCTGCTCCATCAGCTCGCGACCGTCCGGGACACGGAGCCCGCGGGCGACTATCTCGCCGCCGCGGGCATCGGGACGCTCATGGTGCTCTCCGTCGTGCTGGTCTGGCGCGCACCGCTCGACGGCACCGCCGCGCTCTGGCTTACGGCCCCGCTCGTCGTCTCGGCGGTGCTCGCCGCCGGCACCCTGCTGTTGCTCGCGTTCTGGGACACGTCCGCGCTCACCCGCGTCGGCTCGCTCGGGCTGGTGACGGCGGCAGGGTACATCCTCCTCGGGGTGACCGTCGTGGTGCGCGTGGACGTGTACGGCCGGCCGCTCGGCCCGGGACTCGGCCGCGACCTCCTCGCGTGGACCGCGACGCTTCCCACGGCGAGCCTCTTCGGCACGGGCTGGCCGTTCGTCCTCCTCGGGCTCACCGTCGCGCTTTTCACCGCCCGGTATCTCGGGCGGGCCGCACGCGGTGACCCGGTTCGGGCGTACCTCCTGCTCGGGGCCATCGCGACCGTGGGGACAGGAACCGGTTTCGCACTGCTCATCGGGACCGTCTTCGCGTAGCCAGCGACTTTTTCAGGCCTGACCGCCTTCTCGTCGGCATGCAGACTACCGCCGATGACGGCTTCGGCATCGCGCTCGCCTTCTCCCTCGGGACCGTCATCGGCATCGCCCTCGGTGCCGCGGCCCTCCCGCCGGGCTTCGCGCTCGAGCTGGGCGAGAGCACGCTCGACCCCATCGGCACCGCGCTGCTCCTCGGCGCGTTCGCGCTCATCTGTATCCCGCTGGGGATGGTGCTGCTCTACGTCGTCTTCGGCTCGTTCGACCGCTGAGCCCGAAATCGTCGCCGCACTGTGGTATGAACTAACACAGTCTTTACTACCTCTGAGCACATAGCCGGCATACGGCGTACGACGACCCCGAAAACTGTCACCTTGGGTAGGGATAATTACGCTGTCGTCGTATGCCGCCCCTCGTTATTCAAGGCTAAAACCCCGCCCTTCAGGGCGGGGATACAGCCGACAATTCCTCCACTAACCACGTTCGATGGCACTGCTGGATATTCCACACTCAGCCGTTACTTTTAATATATAATCTCTCATAACTGGTTATGAACACAGTCTGATGCTGGAGACCACTCGTACCTATCGGGCGAAAATCGTCAACCACTCTCAGGTGAGTGACGACCTCGACCAGTGTGGGTTCTCCGCATCCAAACTGTGGAACGTCGCCCGATACTACACACAAGGTCGCTGGGATGAAGACGGGGAAATACCCGACGACGGCGAACTCAAATCCGAACTCAAGGAACACGAACGATACAGTGACCTGCATTCTCAGTCAAGTCAGCGAGTTCTCGAAGAGCTTGCTGAGTCGTTCACCAGTTGGTACAAAGCACGCCAACGCGAAGACGAGGACGCCAACCCACCCGGCTATCGCAAACACGGCGACGAACACCCACGCTCCACCGTGACGTGGAAACAGAAAGGCATCAAGCACGACTCCAAGCACAACCAACTCCGACTGAGCAAAGGCTTCAACCTGAAGACCCACCGCTCGGACTTCATCCTGTGTGAGTACGAGACGCGCCCGGATGTGACCGTGGAGAACATCCAGCAAGTACGAGCCGTCTGGAACGGCGACAACTGGGAACTTCACCTCGTCTGCAAGGTCGAAATCCCTGTTGAGGACGCACCCGGCGAGAAGACGGCGGGTATCGACCTTGGCATCAAGAACTACCTCGCTATCGCCTACGACGACGGTGAGGCAGAGTTATATCCGGGGAATGTCCTGAAACAGGACAAGCACTACTTCACCCGCGACGAGTACGACACGGAGGGCGAGAATGGCCCGTCACGCCGTGCCCTTCGTGCCCGGAAGAGACTCTCACGCCGGAAAGACCACTTCCTACACGCACTCGCCAAACACGTCGTTGAGCAGTGCATCGACCACGAGGTCGGTCGTATCGCCATCGGTGATTTGAGCAAGATTCGAGAGGACGAGAACGGCGAGTCGCGGAATTGGGGTCGAAGTGGAAACAAGAAGCTCCACGGGTGGGAGTTCGACCACTTCACCACGTTGCTCGAATACAAGGCTGAGGAACACGGTATCCTCGTTGACCGCACGAGCGAGAGAGATACAAGCAAGACGTGTTCGTGTTGTGGGCGAAAGCGTGATGCGAATCGTGTAGAGCGTGGCTTGTACGTCTGTGAGTCGTGCGGTACAACGATGAACGCGGACGTGAATGGTGCGGTGAATATTCGCAGAAAGATAACTCAGAATCCCCCCATAGGGGATATGAGTAACGGTCGTTTGGCACGGCCAGTAGCCTACCTGTTCAACCAAACCTCTGGGTCGTTCCACCCGAGGGAACAGGTGGGTTGCAAACCTTAATATCCCAACGCTCGGGAATCCTCGCCCTTCAGGGCGGGGAGGATGTCAATCCGTTTTCCATGCCTCGCGACACGCGTCGTCACAGAAGTGTGCCGTCTCGACAGCCCCGTCTTCCACCCACGTGACGACCCGGTGACTCGGCGACTGCACGATCGGCTCCCCACAGCGCTCACAGCGTGGCGCGTTCTCCTCGGTGACGTCTTCACCGAGCTCCGACGTCGGGTCTACCATCTATCCACCCTCTTTTTCCGCGGGGGCTTAAAGCCCATAGCTCACGGCAGATGTCACGGCCGCTCGAACTCGGGGTCGAACATCTGTGCGGACATGGGTGCGGGATCACCCGCCGTGAGGTTGTACTGTTCGAAGTCCTCGACGCCCGCCTCACGGAGGAGTGCCTCGTCGTACACTGCGTTGCCGGTGTACTCGGCGGGGTCACGCGAGAGGATCTCGAGGACCGCGTCTGAGACGATATCGGGCGAGCGCCAGTCGTCTTCCGTCCCGAGCCCGAAGTAGCGGGTCGCCCGGGTGTCGATGGCCGTCACGGGCCAGAAAGTGTTACAGCCGACGTCGTCGCCGGCCAGCTCCGCGGCAAGCGAGAGCGTCAAGAACGACATCCCCATCTTCGACCACGAGTAGGGTGCCTTCCCCGGCGCGCGGTCGATCTTCACAGGCGGGGCGTTCGTGAGCAGCCACGCGTTGTCGACCTCCTTCAGATGGTCGATGAACGCCCGGCTCACGAGGTGGGTGCCCCTGATGTTCACGTCCGTCAGCAGGTCGAACCGGTTCGCGGGGAGGTCCTCGACGTTCGCGAGCTGGATGGCCGAGGCGTTGTTGATGACGATGTTCACCTCGCCGAACGCGTCGATAGCCTCCTGTGCGGCGGCCTCCACGTCGGCCTCCTCCCGGACGTTCAGCTTGATCGCGAGCGCCTCGGGGCCCTTCTCGCGGACCTCACGGGCGGTCTGCTCGATGGTCCCCTCGAGGTCGCGGTCGTCGCCGTAGTCGTCTTCCTCGCTCGTCTTACCGGTCGAGACGATGTTGCAGCCGCAGTCGGCGAGCGCGAGCGCGATGTGTTTCCCGATCCCCCGTGTGGTGCCGGTGATGAAGGCCGTCTGGCCGGAGAGGTCCGGCTTCTCGAGTGTCATGCCACGGGCTTCGGCAGGGGATGGCATAATCCCCCGTGGTATAAATTATCGGTCCCGGGTGACGGATTCACCGGGCGTGGTCCGGGCGTCCGCCGAGAGCACCACACCCGCGTTCAGCGACGTGTTGATGGCCGTCTTCGCACGCGGGCCGACGACGACCCCGAACTTCCGGCGGCCCGTCGAGGTGCGCTCACCCTTCACGGTGACGCGTACGTCCTCGCCGTCGTGTCGGAGGTTCGCGACCTGCGTACCCGCGCCGAGGTTGGCGTCCGGGCCGATGACGCTGTCCCCCACGTACGAAACGTGCGGGACGTTCGAGCCGGTCATGACGACGGTGTTCTTCACCTCCACGCCGTGGCCGACGTGGGTGTCCTCCGCCAGAAGCGTGGCTCCGCGCACGTAGGCGTTCGGACCCACGTCAGCGCCCGAGCGCACGAGCGCGGGCCCCTCGATGACCACGCCGGGTTCGACCGTCGCGCCCTCCTCGACGACGACCGTCCCCCGGAGTTCGGCGTCACCCTTCACCTCGCCGTCGATGCGCGAGTCGAGTTCCGCGAGTTTCCACTCGTTCGCTTCCAGCAGCTCCCAGGGCCGACCGACGCCGAGCCAGCGCTCCACGTCGATAGCCTCGACGGCGTACTCGCTGATGACGCGCTCCACCACGTCCGTGATCTCGTACTCCCCGCGCTCGGATAGTTCGACCTCCGTGAGCCAGTCCGCGGCCGCCGCGGGGAAGTGGTACGCCCCGACGTTGACGCGGTTGCTCGGCGGATCGTCGGGCTTCTCGACCACGCCAGTCACGTGGCCGTCCTCGATGTCGAACACGCCGTAGGGACGGGGGTCCTCGACCTCGTAGGCACCCACGGCTGGCGAGGTGGCGAACAGGGCCTCGATGGCCGCGTCGTCGTACAGGTCGTCACCGTTGAGGACGACGAAGTCGTCGTCGAGGTACTCGCGGGCCGCCGCGGCGGCATGCGCGGTTCCGAGTTGCTCCTCCTGGACGGCGTACTCGACCGGGACCCCCCGGTAGGAACCGCCGAAGTGGTCGCGGACCGCCTGTGCCTCGTAGCCGACGACGAAGACCAGCCGATCGACGCCAGCTTCGACGGCTGCGTCGGCGGTGTGTGCCACCAGCGGCCGGTCGGCTACCGGGAGCATCGGCTTCGGCACGGACTCCGTGAGCGGTCGCATCCGGGTCCCTTCCCCGGCCGCGAGGACGACTGCTTGCATGGACGCGACTGCCGATGGACGGAACTAAGCAGTACCGATGGGCGAACAGGCGACCCGTCGCTGTCGAGTGGGGTGGGTCGCACTCCCGTCTCGGCCACCACCCGACGATGCTCAGACGATGGGGCCGCTGGTCCCGTTCTCCTACAAAAACGTTCGCCGGACACCGGAAGTGGTTTTGACGGCCGCTGGATGATGGGAGGTATGAACCTCACCACGCCCATCCTCGCCCTCCTCACGGGGACGCTGGCCGGGGCGCTGTTCGCCTTCTTCCGCGTGCCGATTCCGGCCCCGCCGACCATCTCGGGGATCCTCGGTATCGTCGGCATCTACCTCGGCTTCAAGGCCATCGACGCGCTCGGCTACGGGTTCGACCTCATCGAGGCGCTGGGACTGTAAATTAAGACCGTGCGGTGAGCATCCGAGCGTGAGCGAAGCGAGCGCTCGGTTCGATGCCGACGAACCGGCCAGAGGCCGGTGAGGAGCACCGTGAGACTCGCAACGCTCGTCTCACGGGCCTTCGTTCGTTACACTCACGAAGACATTTTTTGGTGTCCTCGTGAGCGAAAGCGAACGAGGGCTTGCGAGGCGCGAAGCGTCTCGCAGTGGGGATTTTCTCGAGCAGTGCGAGGCGCAGCCTCGCGGGCCGTGCGAGCGGGCGCGATACGCCCGCGAGCAGAGAGTGGGTCGCGAAGCGACCCCGACGAAAAAGGTCCTAGTACGACCGAACTTTCGGCTCGTACGTCTTCTCCTCGCCCTCGAGGATGACAGGCTTGTAGTAGATGTCCGGGGAGCCGTCGTTCCAGGCGATGAGCGTGTGTTTGAGCCACTCGTCGTCGGCGCGGGTCTGGTTCTCCTGTCGCCAGTGAGCCCCGCGGAACTCGTTGCGGACGAGCGCGCCGAGCGCGATGGTCTCGGCCACGTCGATGAGGTTCCGGGTCTCGATGGTGTGAATCAGGTCCGTGTTGAAGGTGCGCGAGGGATCCGCGACGGCCACGTCCTTGTAGCGCTCGCGGCACTCACGAATCACGTCGAGCGCCTTGCGGATGCCCTCTTCGGTACGGAAGACGTTCACCCAGCGGGTCATGGCCTCCTGGAGGTCGGCGCGGATCTCGGCGTGGTTGACGCCGTCGCGCTCCATCAGCGTCTCGACGCGCTCCTGCTCGCGGTCGAGGGCGTGCTGGATGACCTCGTCGGGTTCGACTAAGGCACCGTCCGCGGCGACGTCCTCGCTCGTGGAGTCGAGTTCGCCGGGCGAGATGCCCTCGAGCTCCTCGGCGTCCTCCGATTTGGCGGAGGGACCGGTCTCGATCTGGGCCTCGCCGAGGTCCGTCCCGGCGGCGTGGCGGCCGGCGCGGGCCCCGAAGACGATGAGCTCCGGCAGCGCGTTCCCGCCGAGGCGGTTCGCGCCGTGGACGGAGACGCAGGCACACTCGCCGGCGGCGTAGAGCCCGGAGATACAGGTCTCCCCGTTCTCGTCCGTCTCGATGCCACCCATGTGGTAGTGCTGGCCGGGCTTGACCGGCATCGGCTCCTCGAGGGGGTTGACGCCCTCGAAGTCCTCCGCGAGGTGGATGATGTTCTCGAGGCGGTCGAGGATGCGCTCCTCGCCGAGGTGGCGCATGTCGAGGTAGACGTACTCGTCGTTGATGCCGCGACCCTCGTTCACCTCGGTGAGCTCGGCACGGGAGACGACGTCACGCGACGCCAGTTCACCGGCGTTCTTCGCGTAGCCGTGTTCGAACATGAACCGCTCACCCTCGGCGTTGTAGAGGATGCCACCCTCACCACGGACACCCTCGGAGATGAGGACACCCGTAGAGGGAAGCGTCGTGGGGTGGAACTGGACGAACTCGGGGTCCTCGACGGGGACGCCGGCGCGATAGGCCATCGCCGGGCCGTCGCCGGTATTCGCCACCGCGTTGGTTGTGTGGTCGAACGCCTGCCCGTCGCCACCGGTGGCGAGGACGACGCCGCCGGTCGCCTTGAACGAGACGAGGTCGCCGTGTTTGATGTCGTAGGCGATGACGCCGTGACACTCGCGGTCCTCGGGGTCGTCGTGGTCCGTCACGGCGAGGTTCATCACGTAGAACTCGTCGTAGACGGTGATCCCCCGCTTGACGACCTGCTCGTACATCGTGTGGAGCAGGTGGTGGCCGGTCTCGGCCCCGGCGTACGTGGTTCGGGGGAACGAGAGGCCACCGAACGGGCGCTGAGAGACGCGGCCGTCCTCCTCGCGGGAGAACGGCATCCCCCAGTGTTCGAGCTGGATGACTTCTTCGGGACTCGTGTTACAGAGGGTCTCGATGGCCGGCGCGTCGCCGAGATAGTCGGACCCCTTCATGGTGTCGTAGGCGTGGTCGTGCCAGTCGTCACCGTCGCGCAGGGCGGCGTTGATGCCCCCTTCCGCGGCCCCCGTGTGCGACCGCACCGGGTGGAGCTTGGTGACGATGGCGACGTCCGCACCTTCCTCGTGAGCGGCGATGGCCGCGCGGAGCCCCGCGCCACCCCCACCGACCACGATGACGTCGTGTTCGTGCATAGTTGAGTTTAGGAGTTTGTTGACTTGAGCGTGACTCTACCAGAACTTCAGGTTGCTCTTGACGGCCTCGCGTTTGAGCTCCTGGATGTGTTCGGTGAGCGGGATGTCCTTCGGGCAGACCTCCGTACAGGAGAACTGGGTCTGACACCGCCAGACACCGTGTTCCTGCTCGATGATGTTCAGCCGGTGTTCCTTCATGTCCTCGCCCTCGCGCTCGTCCATCGCGAAGCGGTAGGCCTTGTTGATGGCCGCGGGGCCGAGATACTGGTTGTCGCCGGCGGCGATGTTACACGAGGACATGCAGGCGCCACACCAGATACACCGGGTGGACATCTTCACCTTCTCGCGGTTCTCGCGCGTCTGGCGCTGCTCCTCGAGGTCACCGGACGGGAGCTCGTTGGTCTGGAAGTACGGCTCGACGGACTCCATCTGGTCGTAGAAGTGCTGCATGTCGACGACGAGGTCCTTCACGACCTCGTTGTGCGGCAGCGGCTCGACGCGGACGGAGGCCGGCGGCCCCTCCTGGTCGTGGAGGTCCGTGAGCTGCGTCTTGCAGCCCAGACGCTGTTTGCCGTTGACGAACAGCGCGTCCGACCCGCAGATGGCCTGCCGGCATGAGTGCCGGAAGGTGAGCGAGGAGTCGTAGTGGTCGCGCGCCCACATCAGCGAGTCGAGGACGGTCATCCCCTTCTTGAACGGGACACGGAACGTGTCGAAGCGGGGCTCCATCTTCCCCTCGACCTCGGGGTCGTAGCGGAACACCTTCAGCTCGAACGTCTCGTCGGCCTCGCGGAGCCGCTTCTCGACGCGCTCCTTCTCGGCCCGTTCGATCGCCTTCTGTCGTTTCTTCGCCTCGCGCTCCTCCTGGAACGCGGACGTCTCTTCCTGTGCTTCCGTTTCGGTCTCGGCTTGCTCGGTGACTTGCGTGCTCATAGGTTAGATGATTCCCGCCATGACGAGTGCCAGTCGGACGATCTGTGCGGAGAGCACGATGCTCGCCACGATAAGTGCGTACTTGATGACCGTCTTCTGGGTACCCTCGAGCCCCTGATTGACGAGGGCGTTGTAGACGCCGTTGACCCCGTGGAACGTGGCCGTGAGGCCGAACAGGATCATCGTCAGCAGGTAGCCGAGCTGCTGCATCCGCATCTGCGTCCCGGCGAACGTGACCTCGGCGGCGTGGTTCACGAAGTGAAGCAACATGAAGTGGAACGCGAGCACGCCGACGAGGAACGCCGCCGTGAGCCGCTGGAGCAGCCAGCGCGTCCCCTTCCGTTCGAATGAAGAGTAGTGTTCTGCCATGTTAGAGGGCCCCCGCGACGAACGTCGGGATGCTAGCGACCACGATGGCCCCGGTCAGCACCAGCGACGCGTAGAAGCTCTTGTCCTGTGATTCCAGCCCGATTCCGAGGTCCACGAACAGCAGACGAAGTCCGTTGAGGATATGGAAGACGGCCACTGCGAGCAGACCGACCTCGAGGATACGGACGATAAGCAGGCCTTCGAGCAGCCTGATCGTCTGGGTGTAAGTGGCCCCGTCCACCGTCGCGGTCGAGAGGACCGCGATATGGGTGAACAGGTACCCGATGAGCACCCATCCGGTGAACTTGTGGAAGATCCAGGCCCACATCCCGGCCGAGAACTCCCGCCACCGGCCGAAGTCCTCGACGAGACCCCGGTCGTACGATTGACTCATGCACCCGACTGATTGGACCCACCGGGTATAGTAGTTATCATCAAGCGGGTTGGCGGTCTCTACCCAAACCGTTTTATAAAAGACCGGGCGCGAAAGCCGCCCAAATCCGAAATAAACCCCCCGGGTCAGCGCCGCAACACGAGGAGCGCCCCCGCGGCGAGCGCGACGAGCACGCCACCGAGCACGGCCGCGGTCGGAACCGGGCCACTCGCGGGGGCGCCCTCGGCGGGAACGTCCTCGGCGGGCGTCCCGCTGTCCATGGGTTCGGGGGTCGGTGCGACGGCGGGCTGGTCGGGCGCCTCGCTCGCGCGGACCACGGAGTCGACCAGCCGACCGTTCACCGCGATGTCGTAGACGCCGGAGTCGACCGTCTCGACGGTGAACGTGACGGTCTCCGTCTCGCCGGGCACCAGCTCGACCTGCTGGGTCGCCGCGGGCTCGCCGTTCACCGTGACCACGAGGTCGAGCACGCCGGCGGCCCGCCCCTCGTAGCCCACAGAGAGGAACAGCGTGTGCGCGTCGGCGTCGTCCAGCGCGGGCTTGGCGACACCGGCGAGGGTGTAGGGCTGCTCGCTGGGTGCCGACACCGCGAAGCTCCCGAGAGCAATCGTCTCGACGGCGTAGACGTACCGACCGTCGCTCTCGTAGACGAACGTCGCGGCGAGCGGGGTCCACTCGCCGTCGTGGCGGTAGAACCGCACCGTGTCGGGGTCCGCGACGAGCGCGGCGTCCACCGTGAGCGTGAGCGTGGCCGACTCGAACGCCGTCGAGGAGTGACCCGCGACGAGGTAGGCGATGGGTGCGTCGTCACCGACGGCAAGCGGGGCGAGCCCCGCGTCGGGCCGGTCGGCGAAGCGGAGGTCGAACGCGAAGTCCGGGTCCGCGCTGGCGACGGTCACCGACTCGACGCCGACCCCGTCGACCGCGTAGCCGACCGGGACGACGAGCGGGCCGTCGAGGTCCGAGACGTTCCCGACCGCCGCACCGTCGGCGAGCGTCACGACCGCGGCGGGCTCGACGACCACCGGCGCGGGCTCGGGGGTCGGGGGTGCGCGGCTCGCGGAGCCACCGGAGCCACCCCTGCTCCCCGTCGACTGATCGGCGCTCGGAGTGGGCGCCGGTGACGGTGCGGGTGCCGGACTGGGAGTCGGCTCCGGCGTCGGCGCGGGAGCCTGCGGGGTCGGTGGGGCCGGCGGGGCGACCACGGGGAACGATTCCGCGGGGATGGATCCGTCCCCGTCCGTGGTGTTGACCGCCCCGGCGACGGTGACCGAGGTCCCGACCGTCGCGTCCGTGGGGACGGTGACGTTCGTGAGGAGCGTGATGACCGCGCCGCCCTCGACGGTCTCGATGGCGACGTCGACGCCGTCCGCGGCGTCCAGCTCGAGGACGACGGTGGCGTTCCCGCCACCGACGGAGACGGCGTGGAGACCGATGTCGACCTCGGCCCCGTCGTAGCGGTCCGCGATGGCCATGCGGGTCTCCGCGGCGGGCGCGAGGACCACCGTGCGGACGGAGACGAGCTCACCGGGCTCGGCGTCCGCGGGGAGGACATATGCACCGAGCGGGTCCGTGAGCGCGGGCGAACCGGTCGCCTCGCCGAGTGCGAGGCCGACGACGGCCGTCCCGTTCGTCGTGAGCTGGACCGCGTCGCTCGCACTCGCGGGGGCGCCGGTGGGCGTGTACGCGAAGAGGTCGAGCGAGACGTTCTCGGTCGCGACGGGGAGGACGGCGACGCCCGTCTCGTCCGTGAGGAACAGCCGGGCCGCGGCGGAGTAGTTCCCCGCGGTCGTGGCGACGACGGGGGCGTACGGGACCGCGGCGCCCGTCGCGTCACAGACGACGAGATAGAGCCCCGGCTCGGCCGGGAGCGTGCCGTTCTCGGCGGCCGCGACGAGTTCGTGACTCGCGCAGGCGTGCGTGACGGTCGCCCCGCTGGCGGCGACCGGGGTCGCAAAGAGGCTGACGACGAGCAGCAGCGCGAGCGCTACTGCGCGCTGTTCACGCATCGCCCCCCTCAGAGCGTGACGTTCGACTGCTGACGGCTGGCACTGTCGGCGACATGATTGACCGAGAGAACGGAACGGCCAGCGCGATAAGAAGGGCGGCGGGCGGACCGCGCCGGTCGGGGAAGAATCGTCGCCGTCCGGTGCGAACGGGTGGTGACTGGGGCGCTCCGTCCCGGTCGCACGCGAGTGGCAGAACCCCCCACAGAGCCTCTGAACGGGCGTTCAACTGGGATTCGGCCTGGGACAGATCCGTGACGGGTGGCGTGAGAACAGGGGGACACTCCGCCAAGCGGGGCGGTTCTTCACCCACCGTACATACCCTGCAGGGGGATAGGAGGGACCATCATGAGCTGTCCCTATGCGAACCGAGCACGCGACACGTCCGAGGGGGACGAGCCGTCCGTGCAACGCCGCGAGTTCATGAAGGCGATGGTCGCCCTCGGGGGAGTGCGCGCGCTCTCGCGTGCCCAGGAACTCCAGGCACCCGTCTTCCAGCTGCAGACCGCCCCGTTCACCCCACCGGACCGCGACAACCGCCAGCACGCGTGGGGTGCGTTCCTCGAGAAGAACGAGGTTGGCGTCGGTACGCCACCACGTCACCACGTCCTCCTGTGTCTGGACTACCTCGGCGTCGGTGAGCCGACGGGGGCTGACCGCCGTCGGATGGAGGGGGCGCTGCGCCAGCTCGAACGCGCGTTCGAGTGGTCGAACGACGGGCTCCTGTTCACCGTCGGCTACTCCTCGGAGTACTTCACGCGATTCGCGGCGACGCTCCCCGCAGGGGTCGACCTGGCTGACGCCCGATCCATCATCGACGAGGTCTCCGTCGACGGGGAGTCGCCCGAGGCCGACGAGTACGAGGTCTGTATCCACCTCGCGTCGGACAACGCGACGAACCTGCTGCTCGCCGAGGAGGCGCTGTGGGGCGGCGTGACCGACCTCGACGGCGTCCCCGTCGACGACACCCTCGTCGGGCTGTTCGACCGGCCGGCCGAGTACCCCGGACGCCGGACCGGCTTCGTCGGGGAGGGGCTCCCCCGCGAGGAGCTCCCCGCCGTCGACCTCCACGAGGAGATCCCCGGACTCCCGCCGACGCCGACGTTCTCGAAGGAGATCCCGAACGACGCCGTCCTCTCGATGGGGATCGACTCCGGGTTCCCGGACAACCTCCCCTCCGACGACGAGGTGAGCCTCCACGCGGACGGCCAGTTCCAGGTCGGCCCCGACACGTTCGTCCCGATGCCACCCGGCATCTTCGCGCAGGGGACCCAGGCACACGTCTCGCACCTGCGGCTCGACCTCCACGACTGGTGGGAGGACGAACCCCAGAACCAGCTCGACGAGATGCTCTCGCCGCACCACCGCGTCTCGGAGGTCGGCTTCCTCGCCCGCGACCGGCTCGAGGATTCGGGGACGCCCACCCTCCGGTTCCGTGACCCGAACGCGCCCGTCGACCTCGCGCGACTCGTCGAGGACGACGCCACCCCGGTCGACATGCAGGACGTGCTCCTCCGACCCCTGTTGCAGACCATCGAGGCCGGCATCACCGTCCTCCACGAGGCGGATCTCGCCATCCGGCGAGCCATCCTCGCACCCACCGTCGAGGAGGCGAACACCTTCCTCCAGGAGGCCGAACGGCTCCTCGCGCAGGCGGCCGAGGCCGTCCCCCTGATGGAGGAGGAGCTGCTCGCCGCCCGCCAGCTCGAGTTGATCCCGGCCCGCCAACTCGGGCTCGAGGCCGCCGCGGCCGTCATCGCCGATGCCCACCTCGCCATCCACGAGGCCCGGGTCGCGCTCTCCGAGGAGCGGTACATCGACGCGGTCCTCCGCATCACGGAGTGGCTCGACTCGACGTTGCCGCTGGAACCCCAGATGGTCGTCGACCACGCGACGGTCGTCGGCCACTCACAGAAGCTCGCACGCGCCCGTGTCGACCTCGGGCTGCGCCGCATCGGCGGTGAGCCGCAGGGCGTCCACAAGCCCACCATCCAGCGGCGCGACTTCGACACCATCGACAGCGGCGTCCCGGGGCTCCACTTCGTCTCGATCCAGCCCTACTCCCAGGACTTCATCGACACCCGGAAGGCGATGAGCTTCATCAGCTTCCAGTCGCGCGACGGGGAGATCGACCACGTCGAGCCCGAGAACCGCCTCGACGGCATCGCGGAGAACGGCATCCTCGAGTACGTCCGGACGCTGCGCCGAGGCAACTACCTCCTCCCGCCGCTCACGCTTCGGGCGCTCCCGCCCGCGAGCGGGCTCACTCCCACGTTCACGGTCGCCGTCGCGGGTATCGACCTCGTCCGCACCGACGAGATCCCGGTCATCCTCTCGGGCATCGACGGCGCGGCGCTCGACCAGCTCGACCCCGAGAGCATCCGCTTCGGGAGCCTCGACGAGGTGGACAGAGGGCGCGGCGTCGCCCCGACGAGCATCGAGCCGTCCGCGGACGGCCTGGTCCTCACCTTCCCCACGGAGGGGACGGGCCTCCGGCACGGCGACAGCGCGGTCCGGCTGTTCGCCTACACCGCGGACATGCTCCCGGTCTACGGCACCGCCGGGACGAGCGCCACCCACCCGTACGTGGACGACAGCGGGACCGTCGACACGACCAGCGTCCGCCGGGCCATCGACGACTGGGTCCACCTCGGGCTGGAGACCGACGACCTCCAGCAGGTCGGCGCGGAGCACGAGGCGGCGGCCGACGGGGACGGAGGGGACTGATGGCGCTGGCGGCGCGCGTCGTGAGCCACCGGACGGGGACCAGTGACGACGTCGCCGCCGCGAGCGACCGCCCCACCCGGAGCCTCGTCCGCGAGTTGCTCGATGCGGGCGCGACGGAGGCGTTCGTCCTCCAGACCTGCACCCGCGCGGAGACCTACGTCGTCGCCGACAGCCCCGACCGGCTGCTCGATACCCTGGGAATCGACGGCGAGCGATTCGACGAGGGCGACGCCCTCGACCACCTCCTGGCCGTGGCCGCGGGGCTCGACTCCATCGTCATCGGTGAGGACGGCATCCTCGGCCAGCTCCGGCGGGCCGTCGCGGACGCCCGTGCAGTGGGGGGGATCGGTCCCGTCCTCGATACGGTCTGTACGAAGGCCATCCGGGTGGGCGAGCGCGTCCGCTCCGAGACGAGCATCAACGAGGGGGTCACCTCGCTGGCGAGCGCCGCGGTCCGACTCGCCAGCGAGGGCTGTTCGCTCGCCGACGCCACCGCCCTCGTCATCGGCGCGGGCGAGACCGGCGAGCGAGCCTGCCGGGCGCTCGTCGATGCCGGTGTCGGCCGGCTCTACGTCGCCAATCGCACCCGCGCCAGAGCCGAGACGCTGGCCGCACTCGTCGGGGGTGAGGTGGTGGATTTCGCCGGCGTCGCGACCCTCCTACCCACGGTCGACCTCGTCGTCACGGCGACCGGGAGCCCGACGCCCATCCTCGACGCGGGGATGCTCACGGACGAGAGAGCGCGGGTCGTCATCGACCTCGCCCAGCCCCGCGACGTGGCTCCGGACGTGGGGAGCCTCGCCGGGGTGACCCTCCACGACCTGGACTCCCTGCGCGTGGTGACCCGGGAGACCCGGGCGAGCCGGCAGGCCGCGGCCGCCGACGCCGCGGCCATCGTCCGCGAGGAGCGCGCCCGGCTCGACACGCAGCTCCGGGAGCTCGCGGCCGACGCGACGCTCGGGGCGCTCTACCGCCGGGCGGAGACGACGAAACGCGACGCGCTCGACACCGCGCTCGCCGCGCTGGAGCTGACCGCGACGCAGGAGGCGACGCTGTCGGCGTTCGCTGACGCGCTCGTCTCGGAACTGCTCGCGGCCCCGACCCGGCAGGTCCGGACCGCGGCCCGAGCGGGTGACGAGGAAACGCTGGCGGTCGCTCGGGCGCTGTTCGAACTCGACGCGGAGGCCCCTGACGAGCTCGAGGCCGGCGTCGCCGACGCGCTCGCGGACGTGCTCGCTGACTAAGTCTGGTGCGGGCGGGCCTGCTCCTGCTCGATAGCCCGCCGCGTCCGCTCGTCGAGCTGGACGAGATGACACATCGGGTTGCCCGGATACACCAGTGGGTTCTCGAGAACGCCGACGAGCAGGCCCGTGAACGGGGCCCGAACCCTGTCTACGTCCTCCTTGAACGGGTTCGTGATGGAACAGACCACGTCACCGGCCTCGACGAGCGAGCCGCGGTCGTGGTGCATCTCGACGAGCCCGCCGGTGTCCGCGCGGAGCCACGTCTTCTCGTCGGAGGACTCGATGACCGTCCGCCAGCCGGGCCACGAGACCAGATCGGCCTCGCGCATGCCGTACTCGGCCATCACGCTGACGACGCCCTCCATCGCCTCGTCGATGAGCCCGCGCTGGAACTTGTGGGCCTCCCCCATCTCGATGGTGATGGAGGGGATGCCCTCGTCGCTGGCCTCGCGGCGGAGCGACCCCGAGGGACCCTCCGAGGAGATGATGACGTTCGACGCGAACGCGTTGGCGAGCCGGGCCACGGCGGGGTCGTCCATGTCGGCCCGGACGTGCAACATGTTCGTTCGCCCGCGCGTGGAGGTGTGGAAGTCCAGCCCCAAATCGCAGGGCGCGATGAAGTTCCGGAAGATGCGGTGGGCGATGCGTTTCGCGCTCGTCGAGGTATCCCGACCCGGGAACGAGCGGTTCAGGTCGCGGTCGTAGATAGGGAGGTAGCGCTGTTGGGCCATGAAGCCGGGGACGTTGACGACGGGCAGACAGACGAGCGTGCCACAGAGTCCGTCGTGGTCCCACTCGTGGGCCACCTCGCGGACCACCTCGATGCCGTTGAGTTCGTCCCCGTGGAGCGCCGCAGTCAAGAACAGCGTCGGGCCGGCGAGCTCCCCGTTGATGATGGTGACGGGGATCCGTATCGGCTCGCCGAGATACGTCTCGGAGACCGTATACCGGAGGTTCTGGGTCTCACCCGGATCGACTTTCCCCCCATCATAGGTGAAGGGCTCGCCGGCAGCCATGCCCGGACACACGACACCGGAGTATAAAAGCATGCGGCGAAACCGACAGCCGGCGGTCGTCCCTCGGATAGCCGACATCTCGCCCGGCGTTCCGTCAGTATTTTCTCCGGGCTGTTAGACTCCTAAGTATGAGCGAGGATATCACCGTCGGGGTGCTGAGTCTCCACAACTCCAAGGAGACGAAGGCAATCCTGAACGCGGTGGACGATCTGGGGTACGATACCGAGTGGCTCCGCGCCGAGACCCTCTCGGTCGAGATCAGTGATGGGGAGGTGATCCTCGAACCGGACGTGGACATCATCGTCAACCGGCTGCTGCTCTCGAAGGAGGAACAGCCCGCCGAGGCGCTCGGGCTGGCGACGATGCTCGACCGGCTGCGGCCAATGTTGAACCACCCGACAGAGACGATGACGGCGATGCACAAGTTCGCCTCCGGCACCGCGATGGCCGAGGCCGGGCTCCCCGTCCCGGACGCGCTGATGGCACTCTCCAGCGAGGGGCTCAACGCCAACCGCGACAAGTTCGGCGAGGAGGTCGTCTACAAGACCGCCATCGGCACCCACGGCGGCGGGACCTGGAAGGTCTCGGCCGACGACCCCGTCAACCCGATGGTCGGCTCGCGGCAGGCGTTCCTCCAGAAGTTCATCGACCACGACGAGAAGCGGCACTCCGACCTCCGCGTCTACGTCGTCGGCGAGAAGGTCGTCGGCGCGATGAACCGCTACGCTCCCGAGGGGGACTGGCGGACGAACGTCGCGCTCGGCGGCGACGTGGAGGACGCGTCGGAGCTGCTCACCGAGGAGGTGAAGACGATGGCCAAGCGCGCGACGGACGTGGTCGGCCTCGACTACGCCGGCGTCGACATCGTCGAGGGGGAGGACGGCTACTACATCCTCGAAGTGAACCCCACGGCGGGGTTCAAGGGGCTGTTCAAGGCGAGCGGTCGCTCGCCCGCCCCGCATATCGCCCGGCTCGCCATCGAGCGCGCCGGCGGCGAGGTGGACGCGGAACGCGTCTACGAGCTCTCCGCGACGCTCGACGACTCCGTGCCCGCGTGTGCCCCCCGGAAGAAGGAGACGGGGACCATCGACCGCATCACCATCGGCTACATCGAGGAGGTCATCGCCATGGGGACGAGTGGCCAGAGCACCGTCTTCGCGAAATCCGACACGGGCGCGACCCGCACCAGCATCGACGCGCGGCTCGCCGCCGAGATCGGGACCGGCCCCATCAAGGACATCGTGAAGATCAAATCCGGCTCGGTCAAATCCGGGCGCTCGCGCCCCGTCGTCGACCTCGTCGTCGGGATCGGTGGCACCCAGCACACCGTCACCGCGAGCATCGAGGACCGCTCGCACATGGACTACCCGCTGCTGCTCGGTCGGGACATCCTCAAACACTACCAGGTGGACGTGACCCGCCGCGCCGACAAGGACGACGACCGGCCGGACGAGGACGCGAACGAAGAGTAAGCGCCACGAGGGCGCTTACGTGACGACGCGTCCATCCGGGCAGCACGCGAACGAAGAGTAAGCGACCCCGCGGGGCCACCCGTATCACCGCGTTTCTTCCCGATACTTCGTCGCGGAGTTATGTGACTGGCCCCGGTAGGCCGAGACGGCCGCCCCCGGACACGGGGACTCACGCGGCTCGGACAGCACGCTCCCGAATCTCTCCTCTTCACCGTCGACCGACCCCGCTTTGGGGTTCGACCCCCTGGGGTCGGTATGGACGACCCACACGCGATGCTCGGCGAGGACCCCGAACTCGGCCCCGTCGTGGCGGAACACGGCCCCATCGAGCTGGAGCCTGCGACCGACCCCTTCGAGCGGCTCGTCGTCTCGGTCATCAACCAACAGCTCTCCACGCAGTCAGCCGCTGCCATCCGCGACCGGGTGTTCGAGACCGTCGAGGTGACGCCGCGTGGGCTGCTCGCGGCCGACGACGCCGTGCTCCGCGAGGCCGGCCTCTCGGGCCAGAAGATCGACTACGTCCGGAACATCGCCCGCGCGTTCGACGACGGGACGCTCTCGCGGGACGCGCTCGCGGCGATGGACGACGACGCGGTGGTCGAGGCGCTCACCGACATCAAAGGCGTGGGGACCTGGACCGCGAAGATGGCCCTGATTTTCGTCCTCGCACGTGAGGACGTCTTCCCCGTCGAGGACCTGGGGATTCGGAAGGGGATGGCCCAGCTCTACGGGTTCGACGAGGACGACCGCGCGGGGATGACCGAGCACGCGGAGCGCTGGCGGCCCTACCGGTCATACGCGAGCCGCTATCTCTGGCGCGCGGTGGATTAGTTCGCGCGGAGTTCCACGTCGTCCGGCTCCCCCGCGTTCGCCTCGTCCACGAGTCGCGCGGGGTTCCCGACGGCCGTCCGGCCGGCCGGGATGTCCTTCACGACCACGGCACCGGCTCCGACGTTCGCCGCTTCACCCACGGTAATCGCGCCGATAAGCGTGGCGTTCGCGCCGAGCGTGACCCCCGATTCGATGGTGGGGTGGCGTTTGACGGGCTCCGAATCAGCCCCGCCGAGGGTGACGCCGTGGTACATCACCACGTCGTCTCCGATCTCGGCCGTCTCACCGATGACGACCCCCGCGCCGTGGTCGATGAACACGCGGCGACCGATGGTCGCGCCGGGGTGGATTTCGACGCCCGTGAGAAGCCGGACGAGCTGCGAGAGGAAGCGGGCGAGAAAGCCGAAGCCGGCGGCGTGGACGCGGCTGGCGACCCGGTGGCCCCAGACGGCGTGGAGCCCCGGATACAACAGGGCGACCTCCAGCGCCGACTTGGCGGCGGGGTCGTGGTCGAGTGCGGTGCGGACGTCTTCGCGGATACGAGTGAACATTGGTGACAGAGAGCGCGTAGTCGGAAACGAGCGAGCGGACAGAAGAAGGCTCAACAACAACAGCGCCAGCGCACGGACAGCGCAGGCTGACGAACGATGCGACCACCGGAACGAGCGGTCGTCATGGTATCAGAGATAGGCATCGGATGGGGCTAAAGGGTGTCGGTGTTCGGGGCGAGGAACGCGGAGACGGCGAGTGGTGAGCGTCCGTCAGAACCCCTTCCCGAGCAGCTCGCGGGCGATGATGTTCTTCTGAATCTCGGTGGTCCCCTCGTAGATCTGGGTGATCTTCGCGTCGCGGTAGAACCGCTCCACGTCGAAGTCGTTGACGTAGCCAGCACCACCGTGGATCTGGACCGCCTCGTTGGCGACGTCGACGGCCACGCGGGAGGCGAACTCCTTCGCCATCGAGGCGAGCGTCGTCAGCTGGCCCTCGGCGTGGTCGACCGACCACGCGGACTTGTAGGTGAGGTTCCGGGCCGCCTCCGTGCGGGTGTGCATGTCGGCGAGCTTGTGCTGGATCGCCTGGAAGTCGCCGATGGGCTTGCCGAACTGCTCGCGCTGTTTGGCGTACTCCAGTGCGCGCTCGTTGGCCCCCTTCGCGATGCCGACGGCCTGTGCGGCCACCCCCGTACGAGTCTCGTCGAAGAACTGCATCTGCTGGAAGAAGCCCATCCCGCGCGTGCCGACGAGGTTCTCCTCGGGCACACGCACGTCGTCGAACAGCAGCTCGGCCGTGTCGCTCGCGCGGATGCCGAGTTTCCCGGTGATCTTGTCGGCCTCGAAGCCGTCGCGGTCGGACTCCACGATAATCTGCGAGAAACCGTTGTACCGACCCTCAGCGTCGGGGTCGGTCTCGCAGAGGACGACGAAGAAGTCACCGACGGAGCCGTTGGTGATCCACATCTTGTTGCCGTTAATCACCCACTCGTCGCCGTCTTTCTCCGCGGTCGTGGACACTGAGGAGACGTCCGACCCGGTGTCCGGTTCCGAGATGGCCGCGCCCATGATGGCGTCCCCGCTGGCGATGTCGGGGAGGTACTCCTCCTTCTGCTCCTCGGTGCCGAACTCGATGATGGCCTCGCTTCCGAAGCCAGTCGAGGTGAGACACAGCCCGATACCGGGGTCCGCGGCGAACAGCTCCTCGATGATGATGGCCAAATCGAGCGTCTCGTAGCCCGCACCGCCGTAATCCAGCGGAATCTGCGGCGCGAGCAGGCCCATATCGGCCGCCTCCTGCACGATGTCGTGGGGGTACTTCTCCTCGACGTCGTACTCCTCGGCGTTCGGCCGCACCTCGTTCTCGGCGAACCGTGAGACCTCCTTCTTGAGTTGCTCCTGTTCCTCGGAGAGGTTGAAGTCCATAGAAACAGTCAACGAGTGGAGATAGAAAAACCCACAGGATTCTTCCAACAGCTCTGAAAGGAACCATCGACGTTTACGACGGTAACTGAAATCGGGAAGCGGTCGTACAGTTCTCGGTCCAGATGTACGGTGTGTGAGCGAGGACGAGCGGGGGCGAGCGGGGGCGATGCTGTGCGGTGGCTGTGCGGAGCGGAGGCGGTCGGCCGGGACTCCACGGGAGCGCAGTTCGCGCGACCGTGGAGGAGTCGGGGAAGGGCTGGTGCGGTGCGGTGGCTGGGCGTTGCGGTGGCGGTGCAGTCGCTGGGCGGTGGCAGTGCGGTGATGTCCGAGCGAGCGAAGTGAGCGAGGTTCACCGCAGGCGAACAGCGTGAGCCTGCGACCTTTTTGGTCCAGCTTTTTCAAGGAGTGGTTCCCGCAGGTCGCCGAAGGCGACCGAGGAAACCCGACGCAAAAAAAGGTGGGGTTTTAGAAGCCTTTACCCAACAGCTCCCGCGCGATGATGTTCTTCTGGATCTCCGTGGTGCCCTCGTAGATCTGGGTGATCTTCGCGTCGCGGTAGAGCCGTTCCACGTCGAAGTCGTTGACGTAGCCAGCGCCACCGTGGATCTGGACGGCCTCGTTCGTCACGTCCACGGCGACGCGGGAGGCGTACTCCTTGGCCATGGAGGCGAGGGTGGTGAGCTGTTCGTCGGTGTTCTCGACGGACCACGCGGACTTGTAGGTGAGGAGGCGCGCGGCCTCCGTGCGGGTGTGCATGTCGGCGAGCTTGTGCTGAATCGCCTGGAAGTCGCCGATGGGGCGGCCGAACTGCTCGCGGTCCTTCGCGTACTGGAGGGCGCGCTCGCAGGCCCCCTTCGCCATGCCGACGGCCTGCGCGGCGACCCCGGTGCGCGTCACGTCGAAGAAGTGCATCTGCTGGTAGAACCCCATGCCGCGGGTGCCGACGAGGTTCTCCTCGGGCACGCGCACGTCGTCGAAGATGAGCTCCGCGGTGTCGGAGGCCCGGATCCCCATCTTCCCGGTGATCTTGTCGGCCTCGAAGCCGTCGCGGTCCGACTCGACGATGATCTGTGAGAAGCCGTTGTACCGGCCGTCGGCGTCCGGATCCGTCTTACAGAGGACGACGAAGAAGTCCCCGACGGTCCCGTTCGAGATCCACATCTTGTTTCCATTAATCACCCACTCGTCACCGTCGAGTTCGGCGGTCGTCGAGACGGAGGACACGTCAGAGCCGGTATCGGGTTCCGAGATGGCCGCGCCCGAGACGGCCTCACCCGCGGCGACGGGCGGGAGGTACTCCTCTTTCTGTTCCTCGGTGCCGAACTCCTCGATGGCCTCCGTGCCGAACGACGAGGCGAGGATACAGAAGGCGATGCCGGGGTCGGCGGCGAACAGCTCCTCCGCGATGATCGTCGTCTCGATGGCGTTGTAGCCCGCACCGCCGTACTCCATCGGGATGGAGGCGCCGCACAGCCCCATCTCCGCGCCCTTCTGGACGATGTCGTAGGGGTACTTCTCTTCCTCGTCGAACTCCGTCGCGTGCGGACGGACCTCCTCGTCGGCGAAGCGTCTGACTTCCTTGCGGATCTGCTCGATCTCGTCGGAGAGCTCGAAGTCCATGATAGTTCACGTGTCGGGAGCACCGTGATAACTATTTCCAACCCTTAAGAAACGGATTCTCCGTTTAAACTCTCGTTCATGGTCGGCGATAAAGAAACGTTAAACACGACGGCCAGAGACGGTGTTCCTGTTCAATGGAGTTCGACGACATCGAGACCATCGCGGTGCTTGGCGCGGGGAACATGGGCCACGGCATCGCGGAGGTCGCCGCCCTCGCGGGGTATCAGGTGAACCTTCGGGACATCAAAGAGGAGTTCGTCCAGAAGGGGTACGACCAGATCGAGTGGTCGCTCGACAAGCTCGCGGAGAAGGAGCAGATCTCCGAGAGCGAGGCCGAGGCGGCCATCGACCGGGTGACGGCGTACGTCCCCGTCGAGGATGCCGTCGAGAACGCCGACTTCATCATCGAGGCCGTCCCCGAGAAGATGGAGATCAAGAAGGACGTCTACGGCGAGGTCGAGCAGTACGCCCCCGACCACGCCATCATCGCGACGAACACCTCCTCGCTCTCTATCACGGAGCTCTCCGAGGTCACGGAGCGCCCCGAGCAGTTCTGCGGGATGCACTTCTTCAACCCGCCGGTGCGGATGCAGCTCGTCGAGGTCATCTCCGGCGCTCACACCGCCGAGGAGACGCTCGAACTCACGGAGGAGCTCTCCGAGGCGTTCGGCAAGACGCCCGTGCGCGTCCACAAGGACTCGCCCGGCTTCATCGTCAACCGGATTCTGGTTCCGCTGATGAACGAGGCCTGCTGGCTCGTCTCGGAGGGGACCGCCACCGTCGCGGAGGTCGACTCCACGACGAAGTTCGACATGGGGCTCCCCATGGGCTCGTTCGAACTCGGAGATCAGGTCGGGAACGACGTCACCTATCACGTCCTCGAGTACATGAACGACGTGCTCGGCGAGGCGTACGAGCCGGCTCCCTTCCTCGAGGAGACCGTCGAGGCCGAGAAGTACGGGAAGAAGACGGGTGAGGGGTTCTACGACTACGAGGACGGCCCCGGCGCCGAGATCCCGACCGACGCGGGCACCGAGGAGATCAAGCTCCGGCTCGCCGCCATCATGGCGAACGAGGTCGGCAACCTCGTCGGCAACGACGTGTCGAACCCGGCCGACATCGACGAGGCCGTCATGCTCGGCGCGGGCTTCCCCGACGGCCCCGCCAAGATGGCCGACGACATCGGCCTCGACCGCCTCGTCGAGACCCTCGAGGAGTGCCACGAGGAGACGGGCCACCCCCGCTTCGAGGTGAGCGACGGCCTCCGCGCAGCCGCCGAATCCGGTGGCTTCCACGGTGAGAAAGACGAGGACGACGTCCAGTTCACCAACATCGAACTCGAGTACCCCGGCGACATGGTTGGCCACATCATCCTCTCGCGTGAGGCCCGGATGAACACCATCAACCTCGACATGCTCGACGAGCTCGAGGCCGCGCTCGACCGCTTCGAGGCCGACGACGAGGTCCGCGCCGTCCTCATCACCGGGAAGGGCGACCGCGCGTTCTCCGCGGGCGCGGACGTCACGTCCATGGCCTCCTCCGCCGAGCCGCTGGAGGCCATCGAGCTCTCGAAGAAGGGCCAGTCGGTCTTCGGCCGCTTCGAGGAGTCCCCGCTCCCCGTCCTCGCCGCAATCGACGGCTTCGCGCTCGGTGGCGGCCTCGAACTCGCCGCCTGCGCCGACCTCCGTATCGCCAGCGAGCGCTCCGAGCTCGGCCTCCCCGAGCACAACCTCGGCCTCCTGCCGGGCTGGGGCGGAACCCAGCGCCTCCAGCGCATCGTCGGCATGGGCCGCGCGAAGGAGATCATCTTCACCGCCGAGCGCTACGAGGCCGAGACGATGTACGACTACGACTTCCTCACCGAGGTCGTCCCCACCGCCGAGTTCGAGGAGCGCGCCCACGAACTCGCCGCGAAGCTCGCCGGCGGCCCGCCGGTCTCCCGCAAGCTCACGAAGCGCGCGATGCTCCGCGGCTGGGAGAACACCGAAGCCGGCCTCGAACTCGAAGCCCAGGCGTTCGGCCACCTGTTCGGCACCGACGACCTCATGGAGGGCATCACGGCCTTCATGGGGGATAGTGAGCCCGATTTCCAGGGCAAATAACCGAACTCGATTTTCTATTTTTCGCGCCGGAGAGCCGTAGGTTTTTGCGAGAGGACGGGACCAGACCGGCCGTGGTCCGGTACCGTGACGCGTCGTGGCTCCACGAGCAGTACCACGACGAGGGGAAGACACAGCGCGAGATCGCCGAGGAGTGTGGCGTCTCCCCGACGACAGTTCGGAAGTGGATGAGTCGTCATGGCATCGAGACGCGAGAGGTCGCGGGAGAGAACCACGGACTGTACGGACAGGAGCGCGACGAGGACGTGAAAGCGAAAATCTCGGAGACGTTGGAGGGGCGGGAGTTCGACGAAACGTGGCGCGGACGACTAGCAGACGCACGGCGGGGGCGGACAGTCGAGGAGGAAACGCGGCGCAAGATTTCCGAGTCATTGGAAGGGCAGGCAAAGAGCGAATCGACACGCCAGCGGATGAGTGAGGCGACGCGCGGTGAGCGAAATCCGAACTGGCGCGGCGGGTATAGCGAGCGGTACGGCCCTGGGTGGGCGCTCGCCCGTGAACGTGTGCAAGACCGCGACGGAGTCTGTCAGCACTGTGGCCATGACGGGGACGCCGTTCGGCTGGAAGTCCATCACATCATCCCTGTTCGGGTGTTCCGAGAAACGGCAGGCGTCTCGCTTACGGACGCACACGACCCTTCGAACCTCGTGCTTCTCTGTCGGCGCTGCCATCCGAAAGCAGACCACGGGAAGCTTGGGTTCTCGTCAGGAATCGCGGACCCGAGGGGTGAGAACGGGACACAGAGGAGGGACGAAGGGTAGCGTTTATAATGGGCCGTCTCCCAGACCAAGATGCGCTCGGTTGGTGTAGTCCGGCCAATCATCTTGGCCTTTCGACCGAAAAGTGAGACCTGGTGTCTCGTCGGGAGGACAGCCGAGGACAGGGGTTCAAATCCCCTACCGAGCATTTTCACGAACGTAGTGAGTGAAAAGCGGAGCGTGGGGGATTTGAACCCTGCCAGTCGCGCGCAGCGAACGCGAGCACGTCTGGCTCCGGTTCAAATCCCCTACCGAGCATTCTCACGAAGAATACTCCGGGGAGCGACAGCGTTCGCCGAATATGCGTCCGGTTTCTTCCAACCACACATCGACAAATAGCCTGCTTGTCCAGTAGTTAGCACAGTTACCGCGAGGTTTAATATTTGAGAGCGCCATACTGGATTTCGATCAGAAATGGCAATTCGGCGATACCCCTTTGACATGTTCGACGAGATGGACCGCATGTTCGGCCAGATGCGCCGCCCGATGTGGTCGCGCCCCGAGTGGGGTGTACGCGGCGAGGAGTTCGGGAGCGACAACCTCCGCCTCGAGACCACGAAGGAAGGCTACGTCGTCATCGCCGACCTCCCCGGCTTCGAGAAGGAGGAGATCGACCTCCGGTTCGACGAGGGGGTCCTCTCCATCAACGCCTCCCACGAGGTCGCCGAGGATAACAGCATGCGCTCGCGGCACGTCCACGAGTCCATCAGCGTCCCGGGTAGCGTCCTCGAGGACGAGATCTCGGCGACGTACCGCAACGGCGTCCTCGAAGTCACCCTCCCCACCGAGGAGGACGTGACCGAGGAGAGCCACCGCATCGACATCGAGTAGCGTCGAGAGGAACGGCCGTCAACCAGTCATCAGTTTCTTCTGGCGGACCAGAACCCACTACCAGCGAGGCGGTGTAACAACGTTCATATTAATTAGCCCTGGTTGTCATCATTGATTAGACACCATGGCACACACGCAGGCAGACTGGTTCCGAGCGGAACAGGAGTATACCGACGAGGTCATCGGAGAGGACACCATCCCGCGGATGTTCGAGGCGAGTGCGGAACGCAACGCCGACCGTGAGGCGCAGTGGTACAAGGGCGGCATCTACAATCGGTCGCTCACACCGGGTGTCCTCCCGGAGGCCCCACCCGGGGAGTACGCGGCACTCACCTACGAGACGATGCGTGAGATCGTCCGGAACCTCGCGGCGGGGTTCCGGGGGCTCGGCGTCGAGGCGGGCGCCCGGGTGGGCATCTACGCCGATACGCGGATGGAGTGGGCACAGGCCGACCTCGGCGCGCTCGCGGCGGGGGCCGTCGTGACGACGGTGTACACCGAGTCCTCCGAGTCGCAGGTGGAGTACCTGCTGTCGGACCCCGACGCCGGCGGTGTCGTCGTCGAGAACGGGGAGCTTCTCGAGCGCGTGCTCGCCGTCGAGGACGCTCTCGAGTTGGAGTTCATCGTCGTCATCGACGAGTACGAGGGCCACGAGGACCGGGAGGACATCATCTCGCTGGCCGAGCTCCACGACCGCGGGGCCGAGGCCTTCGACCTCGAGACGTACGAGGGGTGGCTCGACGAGCGTGACCTCGACGACCTCGCCTCGCTCATCTACACCTCCGGCACGACGGGGAAGCCGAAGGGCGTCCAGCTCACCCACGGGAACTTCCGCGCGAACGTGAATCAGGTGCGAAAGCGGTTCGCCCCGCGCCCGGACAAGGACCCCGACGTCCCCTCGCTCGGCACGCACACGCGGGCGCTGTCGTTCCTTCCGCTGGCCCACGTCTTCGAGCGGACGGCGGGCCACTTCGTCATGTTCGGCTCCGGGGCGACCGTCGCCTACGCCGAGTCGTCGGACACCGTCGGCGAGGATATCACGCTCGTGCGGCCGACGAGCGCGACCTCGGTTCCCCGGGTGTACGAGCGCATCTTCGACTCCATGCGCGAGGGCGCGAGCGAGTCCCCCGTGAAGGAGAAGATCTTCAACTGGGCCATCGGCGTCGGCAAGCAGTATGCGACGACGGAGAACCCCGGGTTCGGCCTCCGGCTGAAACACGGGCTCGCCGACCGGCTGGTGTTCGGGAAAGTGAAAGCGCAGATGGGCGGGAACGTAGAGATGTTCATCTCCGGGGGCGGCTCGCTCTCGAAGGACCTCGCCGACCTGTTCAACGGGATGGGCCTCCCCATCCTCGAGGGGTACGGTCTCACGGAGACGGCCCCCGTCGCCTCCACGAACCCGCCGGAGAACCCCAAGGCGGGGACGCTCGGTCCCCCGGTCGTCGATATGGAGACGAAACTCGACCCGAGCGTCGTCTCGCCCGAGCAGCGCGAGAAGGCGACCGGCGAGATCGGCGAACTCCTCGTCCGCGGCCCGAACGTCACGCAGGGCTACTGGAACCGGCCGGAGGCCACGGAGGAGGCGTTCACCGATGTCCCCGCGGGCGACGCGAACGGGGAGTCGCCGGACTCGTCCGGCGGAAGGTGGTTCCGCACCGGCGACATCATCGAGCGCGACGAGGACGGCTATCTCGTCTACCACGACCGCCTGAAGCAGATCCTCGTCCTCGACACGGGGAAGAACGTCGCGCCAGGTCCCATCGAGGACGCGTTCGCCACGAGCGAGCGCATCGAGCAGGCGATGGTCGTCGGTGACAACCGGAAGTTCATCGCCGCGCTGTTCGTCCCGAACATGGAGGCGCTGCGTCGGTGGGCCGACCGCACCGACTACGACCTGCCGGACGACCCCGACGCCGTCTGCCGCGACGAGCGGGTCCGCGAGTGGGTCGCCGAGGAGGTCGACCGCGTCAACGAGACGCTCTCACACCACGAGCAGATCAAGGAGTTCCGACTCGTCCCCGTGGAGTGGACACCGGAGAACGACCTGCTCACCCCGTCGATGAAGCTCAAGCGCCGGAACATCCTCGACGAGTTCGACGGCCACGTCACGGAGATCTACGAGTCGCCGGCGGCCGCGGCGGACGACTAACGGGCGTTCGCCAGTTCCTCGTACCGTCTCTCGATGTCGACCATCGGTTCCGGGTAATCGACGCCGAGCTCGACACCCCTGCGGGCCTGTTCTTCCGGACCCATCCGCCACGGCCGGTGGGCCACCGTCGCGGGGAGGTCGGCCAGTTCGGGGAGCCAGTGTGTGACGTACTCCGCGTCGCCGTCGTACCGCTCCGCCTGCGAGAGCACGTTGAAGTAGCCGTCCCGGGAGTCGTTGCCCACCCCCGCCTGGTACGCCCAGTTCCCCCAGTTCGAGCAGGGGTCGTAGTCGACGAGTCGCGATTCGAAGTACGCTGCCCCCCACCGCCAGTCGATTTCGAGCACGTCAGTGAGGAAGGAGGCGACGTTCTGTCGGCCGCGATTGCTCATGAACCCAGTCTCGTTCAGCTCCCGCATGTTCGCGTCGACGAACGGGATCCCGGTCTCGCCCGCGGCCCACCGCTCGAAGGCGGTCTCGTCGTGCGCCCACACTTCGTCGACCTCGCGAATCCCACCCGGATAGAAGAACTGCGCGCCGTG
The DNA here is from genome assembly GCF_051195035.1 of Natronomonas sp. EA1. Taxonomy (NCBI): domain Archaea; kingdom Methanobacteriati; phylum Methanobacteriota; class Halobacteria; order Halobacteriales; family Natronomonadaceae; genus Natronomonas; species Natronomonas sp. EA1. The sequence continues at coordinate 164,250 of NZ_JBNTJV010000001.1, read as the reverse complement.
TTTGATGAACTGGAACTGGAAGAAGTCTCTCCAGAGAAGTTCGAAGACGAGCCAGTAGGTGTCCGTGTTGGAGACGCGCTCCTCCTCGTATCGGCTGACCTCGTTTTTGATGTATCGCGGCGAGAGACAGCCGTGGGCGAGCCACGGCGAGAACTTCGAGGAGTAGTCGTTCCCGAGGAGGCCGTTCCGCGTCGCCTTGTAGTTCCGCAGGTTGTCGTCCTCCCACATCCATTCGTGGAGCCGTTCACGCCCCCGAGTTTCGCCCCCGCGGAAGTCGAGGACCCCTCGCTCGTCCACCGTGGGGTCGTCGTACCCGAGGGCCGCGAGCGACGGAACCTCCCCGAACTCCGCGTCGGGAACGGAGACAGCGGACGGGGTAGCCACGGAATCGCGAACCGTCGCGTTCCGTTCCACCTCCTTGCGCCACGGCGTGAACGTGTCGTCGATCTCGTCGACGGGCGTCGGGAGGTCGTTGATGTGATACAGCGTGTGCGTCCAGTAGCGCTCGTAGTCGGTCGCCTCGGGGAGGGCTGCTTTCACCGCGTTCTCGACCTCGAGCTCCTCGGTCGCGGGCATCGTCTGGAAGTGGACCGTATCGGCGTCGTACTCGGCCGCGAGTTCTGGGATGCGTTCTTCGGGGGGCCCCTCCCGGACGAGCAGGTCACCCCCGCGAGCGCGGAGCGAGGCCCGGAGGTCGTTCACGGCGTCGAGCAGGAACCGGGCGCGATACGGCCCGGTCTTCGGCAGGTCGGCGTACTCGCTTTCGGCGAACTCCCGCGGGTCGACGCAGTAGACGGGGAGCACCTCACCGCGTTCCACCGCGGAGGCGAGCGTCTCGTTGTCGTGGAGCCGCAGGTCACGCCGGAACCAGACGATGTCCATACCTGTCGTTCGTGCGGGGACCGAAAGCCGATGTGGAAAGCGGAAAACCGACCCGGTTCGGCGGGTCGAGGGGCGGCGGTTCAGCGGTACGCCTCGCGGAGGAACGCCAGCGCACCGCCGAGCATCGCGACGTTGCCGAAGAAGGCGAGGCGCTCGCCGCTCGCGTCGTCCTCGTCGGCGTTCCAGAAGTCGTGCATCGTCGGCGTCACCACCGCGAGGAACGTCACGGCCGCCCCCGTGGCGACCCGCGGGAGGCGCCACAGCGCGAGCGCGATACCACTCACGAGGAGCATCCCCGAGGCGAACGGGGCGAGGACCTCCGGCATCGGCACCCCGGCCGACTCGGCGTACTCGATACTGTCTTCCATGTCACGGAAGTCCTCCGCGGCCTGCATCGACAGGCCGAGGCCGAGGAGGACGCGCCCGAGCGGGGCGGGGCTGGTCGATTCGGCTGGCTCGGCGGACTCGGCGGACTCGGCGGACTCGGCGGAACTGTCACCCATGCTCGAGGATAACGGCACAGTCGCCAATAAGTCTGGGCGGTGTCAGCGGAACCGCTGGAACAGCACGCGGTCCTGCTGGACGTAGACGTGGTAGGCCGACGAGAGCATGACGAGCGTGAAGAAGCCGCTCGCGACGACGGTGGGCTCGAGCGCCGACACGCCGGGGACGCCGACGAGGACGGCGAGCGTCGTGAGCATGCCGAGCAGCCCCAACGCGAAGTAGTACTCTCCCCACGAGAGCCCGTAGCGGGGGACGACCTCCATGTACACCTCCACCTGCCGCACCTTCTCCTTCAGCGTGACCAGCTTCTGATCCGAGTCGTACTCGACGATCCCGAGCTTGTGGAGCTTCGGCAGATGCGTCTGGTGTAAGGAGACGTACACCGACTGGCGTTTGTTCCGTGGCGGCGGGTCCTCGCCGGTCTCGAGGGTGGCGACCCGCTCGGAGAGCTCCCGAACGGCCAGCTGTCCGTCGTCGGTCTCCTGCAAGGCCGTGATCGTGAGGCGACGACGGTCGTTCCGGAGGACGTCGTGGATGTCGCCCTGGTCGAGGTCGTCTGCGGGGACGGCACGCTCGGTCGACACGGTTGGGGACATGGTGGGGCGTGGAATAAGTGTTCACCTCACGCCAGCCAGTCGTCCGGCTTCGTGTCGTAATCGATATCCGTCGCCGCGATGTCCTCCACCTCGCTCCACTTCAGGTCGCTGACGGAGAACTCCTCGCCGTCGTACCGCAGGAGCTTCCCCTTCTCCTCGGGGGTCGGCTCCTTGTCGCGACGACGCGCGATCTCCACGTCGTGCTGGTCGACCTCCTTCACGATGGTCTTGAGATTCACCGGCCGACCCCACAGCTCGAAGGCGCGTTCGAGCACGTCACGCGCCTGCTCGATGTCCAGCATCACGCCGTTGTAGTGGTGGGCCAGGAGGAGCTCGTTGCGGTTCTCGTAGTTCCCGTCGTACACCGTGACCGTGGGTTTCCCGAAGTTCGTGAACTGGAGCATGAGCTTCTTCTTCACGTCCTCGGCCTCCGTCGAGGTGACGCGGAAGTCCCGCGTCGTGTGGGCGTACTCGTACGCGAAGTAGTGGTTGTCCGTGACGAACTCGGGCGTGAGGAACTCGTCGAGGAAGGTCACGTCGTTGTGGCTCTCGCGGATCTCACGCATCCGGGCCCAGCCGGCGTCCTTGTTCACCGCGGCGACGGCCTCCTCCACCGTCGAATAGCGGTCGGTGTCGAACAGATAGCGGGCGGTCTGTTCGAGTTCGCTTCTGGAGACACGGGTGAGGAACCCCCGGTACTGGCGCTTGACGAGCGAGTAGTGGCGTTCCACGAGTCCCTCGTAGGTGAGCACCTTCCACGGGTACTGCTCGACATCGAACTCCCCGGCCTTCGCCGCGGAGAGCCCCTCCGAATCGACGCGGGGGTCGAGCGGGTCCAGCTCGTCGAGGTGGCCCACGATATCGACGAGCCACGGCTCGGGCTCCAGCATCTCGACCACGTCGCGGAGGTCGACGTTGTCCTTGAGGTTCCGCCACGTCACGCCCTCCACGCGCAGGAGATGTTCGATCACCTCCCGTCTGTTCGTCGTGTTCTCGACGTACTCCCACAGCTCCTTCCCGAGCTTGTAGGGGTTCAGGCCGGGCGAGCCGAGGACGCGGGCCTGGTGGTCGGCGTAGGAGATGAACTCGTCTTCCCCCGCGAACCGCTCCTCGCCCATCATCATCGACTCCCAGTAGGAGTTGTGGTTGACGACGCCGGCAGCAGCGTAGCGGTGCGTCTCCCTCACGGAGATGTCGTACACGTCGCCGGTCCCGGTTTCGATATCCGTGATTTCGTCGGTCCACGACTCCGCTTCGAACCATGCCAGGTCATCGAGGTAGGTGGACAGCCGCTCGGCCTTCTCGCCGTAGCCGAATCCGACCTCGCTCGCGAACCGCTCGGCCGACTTCCCCGTCAGGTGAACGTGATAACAGCCGTCCGACTGCCGGCGGCGACGGCTGAGAACGCCGAAGTTCAACAACAGCAACTGGACCTGCCGACTCAGCTCGTCGCTCTTCGTACGCAGGATCGCTCCGTGCGACCCCGCGTATCCGTCGGCATCGAACAGGCCCTGGAGGAACGCCGCGACGACGGAGCGCGGCGACCGAAGAATCCGGTCCGGAACCCGTTTTCGCGCCGCTGCCACGCCCGTCGGGAGGCCGAACGCCTCGACGAGGAGGTCACGGAGATGCTCGGAGTACGCGTAGACGCGGTAGCGTGAGCCCTGTTCGTCGACCGTCGCCTCGATGCCGAACAGTTCGCTGAGGAGTCCGGCGAACTCCGCGGCGTGTTCCCGAACGCCAGTGGTGAAACCGACATGGCGGGAGTTCGATGGGACGTGGCCGTCGCCGATTAGCAGCCCGAGGAACCGTCCGAACGACTCAGTCACTTCGTCGGGGACGACGATGTCGTTCCGCTGGGCGAGCCGTTGGTCCTCCTCCTCGTAGTCGGCGAGTGCGGTCTCGATAGCGGCCGCCTTCCTCGCCCGGCCGGTCTTGCGGTATCTGAGCACGGTCCAGACCGAGACACCTGCCTCGTCGGCGACCGCTTCGAGTGTCACCTGCTCGGGAGGCGTCCACTCGACCGGGACGTACCGTTCCGGCCAGAGATCGTTCCCGCCCCGGACCTCGATCTCGTCGCCCTCCGTCAGCTCGTCCAGGCGGACCCAGGACCCGTCGGGTCGCCGAATCCGATGGTTGTTCGAGCCGGTGAGTTCGAGCCCACGCCGGGTCGTCACGGTCACCGTCTCGTGGTCTGGGATGACGTTCGCGTCGTAGACCGTTCGCGGAGCGTCCCCGTCCGAGACGGTCACGTGCGAGTCGACGACGTCTCGCATCGGAATGAGGCCCTCGGTGGTGAACACGAGGGTATCGGGGGCGACACAGGCCCACCCCTCGTTCATCACCTTCGTCATCTTCTGCGGGGCGAAGTAGTACGCCTCCTTCCGGAGCATATCGAGGACGGCCCGCTGCCAGTCCTCGTACTCCACCGCCTTCCCGGACTCCTCGTCGTACTGCTTCCCGTGCGCGTAGAGGAACGCGAGCACGTCCTTCTGCGGTTTCGCGGGGAACCGCTTCGGCGTCTCGCTTTCGCGCATCGAGTCGAGCCACTCCTCGTCGAACACCTCCCTGCGAACCTCCTCGGAGAACCCCAGCTGTTCCAGTCGGTCGCCGATGTCCTCCAGCTCCCGCACCGTCTCCGTCCACTCCTCGGCGGGCTCGTAGGGTCGGTGCTGGTCGATGTTGTCCTCCAGACAGAGCACGTCGTCGATGAACGCCTCGACGTCCTCGCGGGAGACCTCCGGGTCCTCCATGATCTCCCGGATGGACTCGGCGTGGCGGGCGAGCATCGCCGCGGCGTCGGGGGTGTCGCCGAACAGCCGGAACCACTCGTTGTTCTTGAAGAAGTCGGCGTGGGCCTCGACGTGGGTGATGACGGCCTTCTGGTCGGCGAGCGTGTTCGACTCCTGGAGGAACGCATGTGAAGGGTTGTCGTTGTTGACGATCTCGAACGCCTTCCCGCCGAGGAACTGCCCCTGCTTGCGCTGGCGGTCGTACTGCATCCCCCAGCGCCAGTGGGGGTAGCGGCGCTGGAACCCACCGTAGGCGATGAGCTCGTTCATCTCGTCGTAGTCGATGATCCAGTACTTCACCGGGTAGGGGTCGAGCCCGAGCTTCCGGGCGAGGTTGTTGGCCTCGCGGACCGGTTCCTCCAGTCCCTTGGCGATGCGTCGTTTCGCGATGATGTCGTTCATGATTCGTGCGAGAGGATGTCGTAGATGGCGTCGACCACGTCGTCCTGACTCTGGACGAACGTGACGACGACGTTGCTGTCATCGCCGAAGTACTCCGCTACCTCCTCCGCGTGGGTGGCGTTGATGGCGTTGCCCGATGGCTGGGTCTCCACGTACGCGTGGAGGTTCGCCGGGATGGACTCCATGAGGGGAATCACCCGCTCGGTGGTGTCGTTCGAGGAGTTCTCGGAGTCGCCCGCGGCGAACACGTAGCGGTTCCAGTCCGACCATGGATACCGCTCTTCTAAGAGCTCCTTCGCGAGGTCGTACGCGCTGGAGATGCGGGTGCCACCGCCCGACCGGATGCCGAAGAACTCCGGGCGTTCGACCTCCCACGCCTCGGCGTCGTGGGCGATGTAGACGAACTCCGCGCGGTCGTACTTCCCGACGAGATACCAGTCGAGCGGCGTGAAGACGCGCTCGACGAGTTCGCGCTTCTTCTCGCGCATCGACCCCGACACGTCGCGGATGTTGACGACGACGACGTTCGTCTCGCGCTCCTCGACGATCTCCGGGTAGCGGAACCGTTCGTCCTCCCGGCGGAAGGGGACCTCCTTCAGCCCCTCGCGGCGCAGGCGGGTCGCCGTCGACTCCTCCTCGACGTTCGCCTCCATCTCCTCGATGGACGCCCACGTGCCGAGCTCGTCGCGCGGGATGTCGTCGTAGGCGTCGTCGATCCACGCCCGCGAGACGGGCATGTGGCGCGCACGGGCCCACTCGAACACCTTCTTCGGCCCCCAGCCGTCGACCTTGAGCGCCTCGCGGACGTAGTTCTCGTCGAAGTCCATCGCGAGCTTCCGCTTCAGGCCGGATTTAAAGAGGCGCTCGAAGTCGAGCGTGGAGGCCGGCCCCACGCGGGTGATGTCGGTGTAGTCGCCCTCCTTCTCCTCGACGACGGACTTCCCCTTCGGTTCGAGGTCGAGCCCGAGCGTCTCGTCGAGTTCGGCCGCGAACTCCTCGGGGTCCATCTCGTAGTACTCGTGGTCGGCGCCCTCCTCGCCCGGCTCCCCGTCCTCGCCGTCACCGTCGCCCTGCCCGGGCTGTGGCTGGCCGACCGGGTCGCCGGGCTGCGGGGTGCCGCCCTGTCCCTGCCCGACGCCACCCCTGTCGAGGCGGTCGTACTCGAAGGCGGGGAGGTCGACGATCTTGATGGGGATCTTCACCTTATCCGGAAGCGACTGGCCCAGATCGCCGTACTGGATGAACTCGGAGAGGTCCTGCCGTCGCTTCTCGCCGACCTCCCGGAACCGGTCTACGTCGTCTCTCAGTCCCATCGGTAGCTCACCTGGCTCATGACGTGGCGGCTCGTCAGCTCCGCGGAGGCCTCGCTGTACCCCCGGTCGACGAGCGCCTCGATGGTGCGTTCTTTCACCGCGGCCGTCTCGGTGCCGGCCGGCGGGTCGGCCCACTGGCTCGGCGTGAAGTCCTCGAAGGTGCGGCGGACGTCCTCCCAGCTGTAGCTTCCCAGCACCGTCTTGATGATGGGGATCTCCTTCACGTCCACGTCGGCGACGCGGAACTCCTCGTCGCGGTGTTTCCACGCGTGGCGGTTCAACGCGGTGACGATCTTCTCCGCGCGGAACGCCCGCACGTCGTCGTTCGGCTCCGTCCCCTCGTAGTCGGCGTCGCGGAACCGCCCGAGATGCTCCGTCTCGAACACCTTCAGCTTCAGCGGGTCCGGCTCCTCCAGCTCGCCGCGGTCGTTCTCGATCTGCTCGCCCTCGACCCACGCGTAGACGTGCTCGATGTACTCCTCGACGGTCTCTCTGTCCACGCGCTTGTCGGCGAGCACGGCGTCGAGCACGTCCCGCTCCTGGGCGTCGAAGACGTAGCTCTTCACCTGGACGAGCCGGTTCTCGTACTCCATCTGCTCGGCGGTGGAGAACACCGGGGCCTCACGCAGCCCCTCGACCATCGCGTTCAGCACGTCACGCGGCATGATGACGTCCTCGACGGGGAGGCTGGGGTGGTGGCGGTCCGTCCGCTCGTGGAGCAGGTCGGCGATGATGTCGCGGGTGAAGGTGACCGGAATCCCCGCCCGCCCGTCGTTCGCGGTCGAGGAGAACCCCAGGTCATCCATATCCCGGCGGTCGTCCCCCTGCTGGAGATACCCCCTGTCGAAGACGACGGCCTTGTCCGTGAGGTCGAGCCCCGGGGGGAGGTCCTCCTCGTCGAGCCGGGAGACGACGGCGTACATCGCCGCGGCCTCCATCGCGTGGGGCGCGAGTTCGCGCTCGTGGACCTCGCCCGCGTGCCCGCGAACGTGGATGCGGACGGGTGCCCGGATGCGCGCCTCCAGCGTCTCGTAATCCTCGGCCTCCCAGACGCTCGTGTCGTTCGTCACCTCGCGGTTGATGAGCTCCGTCTCCAGCGAGAGGTTCGTCAGGTAGCGGAACTCGTGTTTGTTCAGTCGTCGTTTGAGCGCTTTCAGCGGGTCCGACCCCTCCATCTCCGCGTGCTGGTCCAGCCGCGCCTCCAGATCGGGGTTCGAGATGATGATCATCTGCGTGTCGATGTCCATCCCGATGCCCTTGTCGAGTTTTACGTGCCCCTCGTCGGGGACGTTCAGCAGTTTCTGGAGCAGGTCGGCGTGCTGGGCCGCGTCCTCGACGATGGTGAGCAGGCCGTTCCCCTGCGAGAGCACGCCGTCGTAGGAGAACGCCTGGGGGTTCTTGCGTCCCCGAGAGCCGAGCTCCCGGAGCATCCCGGGCATCCACGAGCCGACGAGTCGCTCCTTCGGCGAGCCGTCGTCCTCGCTGTGGAGGACGCCGATCCCGTGGCCCACGTCGACGACGTAGTTCTTCACCCGGAGGTGTTTCGGGGCGGTCACCGCGGAGAACAGGTCCGCCCTCCCGCGCCGGCGGTACTGCTCTTCGAGGTAGTCGTACGCCTCGCGCGAGAAGGGGTCGAGTCGCCCCTCCACCCGGACCGGGACGTGGTCGTCGAGTTCGGCGTTCAAATCGCGAAGCAGCCCCCGGCGCACCGGCTCGGGGAACACCTGCAACGGGTGTGCCTGCACGGGCGACTCGTACCAGTCGTCCTCGCTCTCGGGGGTGGTCTCACCGTAGGAGAGCCCACGCGTCGCGTTCTCCGCGCCCGCGACGTTCCACTCGACGGTGTAGCGTCGCCCGTCCGGGGTCTTCGAGTACTCGCGGAGCCCGTTGATGAGACACCGTTTGAGTTCGGATTTCCCGGTCGCGGTGGGGCCGTCGAGCCAGATGATCTTCTCCTCTTTCCCCCGGCGGGCGGCGATGGCTCTGAGGTCGTCGACGAAGTCGTTCAGCACGTCCGTGTTGCCGAGGATGGCGTGCTCACCGTCGTTGTACGGGTCGTCGAAGAAGCGGTAGCGCCGCTTCGTCTCGCCCTGTTCGACGACCTCGCGGGTGCCCGCAGCCTCGATGGCTTCGAGGAGATATTTCGAGGCGTGGCTCGCCAGCGTGGGCCGTTCGAACACCGCGTCGACGTACGCCTGGAGGCTCATCGGCGGCTCGTACGTCTCCCGCAGTTCCTCGTCCGCCTCGTGGATGTAGTCGGGGCTCATTCCTCCATTTCGGTCTTCGCCACCTCGGCGCCGGCGAACTCGAGCACCTCCTTTGCGCCTTCCCGGGAGTACCCCTGTTCCATCAGGGCGTCGACCCACGCGCTGCGGTCCGCGTCGTCGCTCTCTCCCGACGACACCAACGCCGAGAAGTTGATGTTGTGTTTCTTGTCCTCCCAGAGCTTTCGTTCGAGGGCGCGGCGCAGCCGGTCGTTGTCCTGCGGATTGAACGAGGTGCCCTCGCGCGCACGTCGCGAGACCCAATTGCTCACCTCCTGCCGGAAGTCGTCTTTTCGGTCTTCGGGGATCTCCAGTTTGTCCTCGACGGCCCGCAGGAACTTCTCGTCGGGCTCCTGTTCGCGACCCGTGATCTCGTCCATCACCGTGTCGTCGTCGATGTACGCCATCACGTGGTCCATGTACTTCTCGCCCTGCCGCTGGATCTCCTCCACGTCGTACGCGAGCGCGTGACGCACGTCCTCGATGGCGCGTTCCCGGTACTCCTCACGGACCATCTCGAGGAAGCGGTAGTAGTCCTCGAACCGTTCGTCCGGGATGGAGCCGTGATTTTCGAGGTTCTCCTCTAAGTGGTTGAACGTCGTGAGCGGCGAGAGGAACGCTCTGCCGCGGTGCATCGAGTCCATGATGGCTTCGGCGATCTCGTCGCCGATGAACCGCGGGGAGACGCCGTCCATCCCCTCACCGATGTCGGCGACGCCCTCGGCCTCCTCGCGGAGCTTCTTCACGTCCACGTCGTCGAGTTCGTCGATCTCGCCGTTGTACGCCTTCGCCTTCTGGACGACGTTGACGGTTCCTCCATCGGGTTCGGTGATGCGCGTGAGGACGCCGAACAGCCCCGCCATCTCCAGCGTGTGGGGCTCGACGTGGATGTCGGGCACGTCGGCGTTCTTCAGCATCTTCCGGTAGATCTTCGCCTCCTCGCCGTACTGGAGGACGTACGGGAAGTCGATGCGTTTCGTTCGGTCGTTGAACGCCTCCATCTTCTCGTCGCCCTTCTTGTCCCGGTACTCGGGCATGTTCGTCCGGCCGACGATGACCTGGTCGATGTCGATTCTGGGATTGTTCTTGGGTTTGATCGTCTGCTCCTGGGTCGCGTGCAGGAAGTCGTAGAGGAACTCCCGCTGGAGTTTGAGCAGCTCCTCACCGGAGAAGATGCCCCTGTTCGCGTTACAGAACGCGCCGGAGTAGTCGAAGGCTCGGGGGTCCGACTCGCCGTAGATGGCGATCTTCGAGTAGTTGACGTCGCCGGTGAGTTCGGTCTCGTCCTGGTTCTTCTTGTCCTTCGGCTCGAACGTCTCGATACACAGTCTCCGATTCTCGCTCGCGATGAGCCGGATGACCTCGATGTGGTTCTCTAAGACGGCTTTCAGGTCGTCGTCGTAGTGTTCGAGCAGGCGGTCCATGTAGAACTCCGAGGCGGGGTCGAGGCTCTGTTCGTTCCGGATGGTGTACGGAGCCTCCAACACCTCGTTCAGGTCGTCGATGACGCGCTCGCGCTGTTCGAGCGGGAGCAGGACGAGCGGGTCCTGGTTCATCTGCGACCGGACGCTGTCGTCGGAGGGGTCCTGGTCGTGGAGGATGTCACAGAGGTTCGTCCACCGGAAGGTGTACATCCGCCCCTCCTCGCGGGCCGAGTAGTCCTCGAAGTAGCGCCTGCACTGGCGGTCGAAGTCCGATTTCCCGGAGCCGACGGGACCAAGCAGGAGCTTGATGCGTTTCTCGGGGCCCAGCCCGCGAGCCCCGGATTTCACCTTGTTGACGAACTCGTGGATGGACTCGTGGATGTTCCGCCCGTAGAAGGTGTTCTCCCCGTCACCGAGGGGGTCCTCGCTCGCGAGGAGATACTCCACGATCCCCTCGTCCTCGTCGTAGCGCGTGCCGTAGAAGTCGAACATGTCGGCGACGCGCTGGTGGGCGTTGCGGGCGATTTTCGGGTCGTCGTACAGCTCCTCGAGATACCAGCCGAACGAGCGGGACTCCCGCAGGTCGTCGGGTATCGAGCGTCTGTACTCCTGACTGAGTGCTTCGAGTGTTTCCATTTCGGTCATTCTATCACGGAGACGCCGTCGCGTCTCGGGCCGGAGGCCGGGGGGCCGACGGCCGTAGTTCGGCCGGCGCGAATGGACCCGTCACTGGGCAGGGGCAACCGAGCGAGTCCCCGTCGGGACGGTGCGTCGTGCTGCATGGCAGGGCGGCATCCCCCAGCGCGTCGACGACACACTTCGACCGACGGGCACAGCGGAGGGGAGCGATGGGGGAAGTCCGTATCGAGCCGTACCGATACTGTATTGTAGGTGTGTGCCACGCTACCATAACACTTCCGCCAAATCGCGCCGAATTCCCCCGTCCGTCCGTCGTTTCGTGTCCACGTTCGGGGAGGTTCGGCGACGGAGTTATCACCGGTGAGGACACGACCGGGCCAGAAATTCGATTCCGATGGCTCGCGCGCGAGGCCGGAGTCGGGGGCACGGCGCGACGGCACAGACCGTCGCGCTCATACGGCCCGCGGCTGAATCCCGGGTATGGACCTCCCGACGGGCTGGCAGGTGTGGAACGAGGGCGCACACAAGATCGTCCTCGTCTACCGCCCCGACGTGTTCAACGGCAGCGAGTTCCCCGCCCCCTGTCTCCCCACCATCTACCTCACGCAGGGCCGGCGCTCCCGGCGCCCCGGCGCGGAGCTGACCCCCGACCCCGAGACGCCCTGGTACGTCACGCTCTTTCTGGAACCCGACGTGAACGACACCGAGCAGTCGTTCGACTCCCGGGAGGCGGCGCTCGACGGCGCGCGGGCCATCGCCCGGGCGTTCACCGAGGGGGACGTGGACTACCGCGGGCTGTATCAGGTCCCCCGCGAGCGCTACTTCGAGAAACTCGACGAGCTGACGGGGCGGGCGGACTGACACGGCTCACGGGATGACGCGGGTCGTGGACTGACGCGAGCCGTGGCCCCGCCACGCTTAACGGGCGGCTCGCCCTATCCACCCCATGTCCAAAGTCACGCTCATCGGGACCCGTCTCGCCGAACCCGGCGTGGAGTTCACCTACGGCGGGGAGTCCCCCGCCTGCGAGGGCTGCCCCTACCGGGGGCAGTGTCTCAACCTCGAAGAAGGGCGGAAATACCGCATCACCGAGGTCCGGGAGAACACCCAGACGCTCGACTGTGCCGTCCACGACGCCGGCGTCCAGGCCGTCGAGGTCGAACCCGCCCCGGTCCGCGCGAACGTCCCCTCGAAGGGCGCGTACGCCGGCTCCCGCGCGCAGCTGGCCGGCCCCTGCCCGTACACCGACTGCCCGAGCCACGAGTTCTGTGAGCCCGCCGGCGCCGAGTTCGACGAGGAGTACCGCATCGCGGAGGTCGTCGGGGAGCCACCCCACGACTACTGCATGCTCGAACGCGACCTCACGCTCGTGGAGTTCACACCACCCGAGGAGTAGCGCGACGACGAAGGGGGCCTCAGGCCTCGGTCGGAACGTACGCCTCGTGGGTGAGCTGCCCCGCGAGGTCGGCCGCGTAGCCGAAGACGTCCTCGTAGCCGTACGCGGAGAGGAGGATGGGGTAGAACGGCTCCTCGGCCGCGAACGCCTCGTCGTCCGCGACGGCGAACCGCTCACCCGCCGCGACGCGCTCGAAGTTCTCGACGAACACCTCGTACTCCGCCGGCACGGGCTTCGCGATCTTTCTCGCGAGCCGGAACACCGGCACCTCGGTCGGCTCGGGGCGACCGGGGAGCGCCCCCGTCGCCCGCAGGAACTCCAGACACAGCTCCACGGCGTTCTCCTTCGCGCCGGCGGAGCCCTGGAGCCCACACTCCACCTCGATCACGTCCACGATCTCGATGAGCCGCCCCTTCGAGAAGTGCGCCGTCTCCACGAGCGCGTCCACCGAGAGGTACGGAACGAGACTCCGGTCCGCCCCCGAGACCGCATCCACGAGCGCGAACGGCTTCGCGTACGACTGCGTCGAATGCAGCGAGAGCACCGTACACCCGCGGAGCTCGCGAGCGACGGCGTGGGCGAGCCGCCCCTCGTGGGTGTCGGCGTCCTCGTCGCCCGGGAACGCCCGGTTCAGGTCCTCGTCGAGATAGCGCGTCCCGGCCGCGAGCGCCTCCTCGTTCGCGATGACGAGCTTGACCGGCTTCTCGACCTCGAGGCCCATCTCCAGGAGTGCCTCCACGGCGTGCGGACCGCACGGCTCGTCGCCGTGGATACCACCGATTATCGCGAGTTCGGGCTCACCGTCTCCCACCTGTTCGACACGCATCTGATTTTCGTAGTGGGTGTAGGGTCTAAAGGGACGCGCTTTTTGATTTTTCTCTCGGGGTCGTGTCTCCGTCGAGCACACCTGCAAAGCCCCCACTTGATTCGATTTCAGGAACTACATCACCTGCAAAGCCCCCACCTGATTCGGTAGCCGGACCGCGAACACCTGCAAAGCCCCCACTTGATTCGGTATCCGGACCGCGAACACCTGCAAAGCCATCACCTGAGTCTGTATCCGGACCGCGAACACCTGCAAAGCCCCCACTTGATTCGATTTCAGGAACTACATCACCTGCAAATCCCCCACCTGATTCGGTAGCCGGACCGCGAACACCTGCAAAGCCCTCGGCCGCTCGCGTGTCCTGACTCGCTGCGCTCCTCGCTTCGCTGCGATGCTTGCGTCGTCACGCCACGCGACCGCCCTCGCCCTTTGCGATTCCGCCAGGACCGTACCACACGGCACCGCAGCCACACCCTCCCCAGCCGATTCGCTCACTTCGTTCGCTCATCCCTCGCGCGCTCGCGCTCGCACGGGGCGAGCGCTGCGCGCGCCTGTTGCTGCATGTACGCTGTGCACCTGCGGCATGTACGCTGTGCACCTGCTGCTGTACGCTGTGCGCTTGCAGTCTGTGCGCTTGCAGTACGACGATGCGCGCTCGTTGCGGTCTGCGCGCGTGCACGCCGAGCGATCAGTCGAGTGCGTCGGCGTAGGCGAAGTCGGCCTCGCGGGCCTCGGGCTGCGAGCCGTCGAGGCGGATACGCCAGCCGTCGAGGACCTCGGGGTCGGTGAGCGCGTTCGTGAGCACGGTCCGCACGTCGAGGAGGTCGACGCCGTAGAAGTCGTTGGGGACGCCGTGGAAGTACTGGAGGGCGGTCCGAAAGAGCGAGCGCATCCCGTCGTCGTTCTCGAAGTCGTAGTGTTTGTACGCGCCGGCGGCGACCTGCACCATCCCGTGGAGGAACTTCGATTCGTCCGTCCCTCGGCCGTAGTTGTACCACTCGTCCTCGAAGCAGTCGTGTGATTCGTGGTACTCGCCGGCGTTGTAGAGCCGGACGCCGTGGACGGTCGCGCGCCGGAGCGTCGCGTGTTCCCACTGGCCGTCCGCCCGCCAGCCCGTGGGGTTCCCGTCGGGCGGGTCGACGCTTGGGTCGCGCGTGTGGTCGTCCATCCTCAGAGGTCCTTGGCGATGTTGCGCAGGCCGTCGACCCGGTCCGCACGCGACCGGAGCTCCGCGGGGTCGAGGTACTGTGCGAGACGGGTCTGCTCGACGTGCTCCTTCATCGTCTCGAAGACGCGCTCGTCCACCGTGGTCCCCCGGAGGAACGCCGCGAGCGCGCGGAGTTCGTCGACGGTGGCTTCGCGACCGCCGTCGGCACCGGCGATGGTCCACGCCTGCCCCTGCGGGTCGTACTCCTCGTCGGGGACCGTCGCGGCGCCCGCGATGACGAACGACTTCGCGACGACGAACGGGACGATGTCGGGGGCATCGAGGTCGAAGTCGTCCTGCAGGAGCGACACCGCGCGGTCCGAGAGGTCGAACCGTCGTCGCGTTCCGCCGACGGCCATCTCCAGTGTGAGTTCGTCGCGTTCGTAGGTGAGGTGGGGTGCGCGTGCCATACCGCGAGATAGGGGGCCGGGGGCAAGTGCGTCACGCTTTCGACCCTCTCGCACCGACGGCGGGGGGCGACCCCCGACAACATCGTTATTCGCGCGGCCAACCTATATTTCGGGTGATACTATGACCCTCCACGGCCAGCGGCTCGATGCGGAGACCGTCTCGGGGATCGCCACGACGCTTCGAAACGCCGGTATCTCGGGTGCTGGCGGGGCGGGGTTCCCCACGTACGCGAAGTGGGAACGGCTCGACAGCGTGCCGTTCCTGCTCGTGAACCATCAGGAAAGTGAACCGAACTTCTACATCGACAAGTGGCTCGCGAAGACCCACGCGGCGGGGTTCGCCGGCTTCTTCGAGTCGCTGCTCGAGGACAGCTTCGACCTGATCGTCGTCTGCGCGAAGCAGTCGAATCGGGAGGCGTGGCTGGGCGACCTCGAGGCCGCGGTCGACGGGACGGTCTACGGCCCCGCGGACCTCCCGCTCGACCCCGAATCGGAGTCGGGTATCGTCTTCGCCTACACCGACGACCGCTACGAGTACGGGATGGAGAGTGTCCTCCTGCGGCTCGTCGCCGGCGTCGTCCTGCGTGGCGACCTGCCGATGGACCACGGCTGGATCGTCCAGAACACGGAGACGCTGTGGAACGTCCGCCACGCGCTGGACGATGGTAGCCCCGTCACCCGTAAGTTCGTCCACGTGGACGGGAACGTCGACCGTCACCGCTTCCTCGACGTCCCGGTCGGCACCCCGGTCGCGACACTCCTCGAGGCCGCCGGCCGCGACGCGGGGTCGCTCGGCGGCGACGAGACGGTCGTCGACGGCGGCCCCGGCTGGTGCTTTCCGGTCGATGACCCCGAAACGTTCGGCGTGACGAAGCGGACGAACTGCGTCCTCCTCCTCGATTCGGAGATGGTCGCGGCGAACACCCTCGGCGGCGGGCGGGTGAACGTCCTCCGTGCCCGCGAGTGGACGGGGAAACACGAGACCGAACCCACCGTCATCGAGCCCGAGCTCGTCCGGGTGCCGCTCACCAGCAACCCCGACCTCGCGCCCGTCGTCACCGCAAGCCAGCCCATCGTCGAGGTCGGTGCTGAGGTCGCCGCTGGTGAGATGATCGCCACGCCGGGGGCGGAGGGGTTCAGCACCGCCCAGCACGCCTCCATCGACGGCACCGTGACCGCGGTCACGGAGCGCTACATCGAGATCAGCCGCGATACGGGTGAGCGGGGAAGGGAAACCGGGCAGCTGCTCATCTACTGGACGTGGTGTGAGGAGTGCGGGGAGTACATCGCCCGGCCCGAGCCCGAACGGCTCGTCGGGGCGACGGGGTACGTCTGCGAGGACTGTGCGTGAGCTGGCCGTCGCGGTCGGCGGCTCAGCGTTCGAGTGAGGCCGTCACGTCCGAGCGGATCCACGCGTTGGCGTTCGATTTCTCACAGAGGACGAACGTCGACCCGTCCCGGTAGCCGGTGACGGCGTGGTAGTCCGGAAGCGCGGCTTCCATCGGGTCGAGTCGTTCGTCCGGCGGGTCGTCAATCATGGGTCGGGATGGGAGGGTGTCTCATGTTCAGTGGGGTCGTAGCGCTATCTTCGCGAGGAGGCATATAAATCGCGCGCCGAAGGCCCCTCGCCGACGTGGAAATCACAGAGTAGATAAACCGGAGTGGCCAACGCTCCGGTGCGTGCGAGGGTAGCCAAGCGGCCAACGGCGGCGGACTCAAGATCCGCTCTCATAGGAGTTCAGGGGTTCAAATCCCTTCCCTCGCATGAGTGGACGCCGACAGGCGTCCTCGAATGCGCCAGAAGGGTTTGAACGCTGCCGGGTCTCCCGGCTGACGTTCAAATCCCTTCCCTCGCATGTTCCACGGGCCTCGCTTGAAGGTCCGAACATGCGGGAAGACGACTCTCGGAGTGGTCTTCCCTCGCAAAAACCCTTCTCGGCTACGCGGCTTCCACGTCAGTGACGTCTCCCATGGATTTCCAGCCGCCGTCGACCTGTTTCCCCGCGACGAGCGGGTCGTCTTTCCCGTCGGAGACGAGCCGGTAGGTGGTCCCGTCCTCGTCGATCCCCTCCGCCTGGAACGCGTCCTGGAAGAACTCCGCGGAGCGCATCTTCAGGACGACCGTCTCCTCGCCGAAGAAGAGCCGCACGGGATCCGGCGTGATGTTGTGGATTCGCTTGGCGAGCGTGTGCATACCCGTCCCCTCGCCGGGAGGTGCCAAATCGGTGGCGCTTTCAGCGAGGGTTCACGACTGGAGACATGAGCGAGACACGCGCGGCCATCGCGGAGCGGGCGGCCAGAGCGGGCGGGGCCGTCGCCGCGGCCAGCTTCCGCGAGGATATCGAGGTGGAGACGAAAGGCGGGAAGACGGACGTGGTCACGCAGGCCGACCGGGACGCCCAGCGGGCGGTCATCGAGGTCATCCGGGAGTCCGCGCCCGAGGACGCCATCGTCGGGGAGGAGGAGGACGAACTCAAGACGGTTCCGGAGTCGGGGCCGGCGTGGGTCATCGACCCCATCGACGGGACGAACAACTACGTCCGTGACATCCCGGTGTGGGCGACCTCCGTCGCCGTCGTCGAGGACGGGGCGGCCGTCGCCGCCGCGAACGTCCTCCCCGCGCTCGGGGACGCCTATCTCGCCGACGACTCGGGCGCATCGCTGAACGGGGAGCCCATCTCGGTGAGCGACCGGAGCGACCCCGAGACGTTCACCGTCTGCCCGACCGTCTGGTGGCCGTTCGACCGGCGCGACGAGTACGCCGCGGCCTGTCGGGAGATCGTCGAGCGGTTCGGCGACCTTCGGCGGTTCGGGAGCGCACAGGCCGTCCTGTCGATGGTCGCCGCGGGGTCGCTCGACGCTGCCATCACGAACGTCGACGTGAACCCCTGGGACACCGTCGCCGGCGCGTATCTCGTCGAGCAGGCCGGTGGGGTCGTCACGGACCTGGAGGGCGAGCGCTGGACCCACGCCTCCCGGGGCATCGTCGCATCGAACGGGGAGGCCCACGACGAGGTGCTGGCAGCCGCCCGGAACATCGCGTAGGTCGTGCGTCGCGGGCGCAGGGCATCGGAACGCTGAAACCCGCCGCCACCGGCACACCGGACATGGAACTCTCGCGGATGGACACTGGTCGGCTCTGGCTGGGGACCTTCGGCACCGCGCTCGTCGCGTTCACGGTCGGGGCGCTCGTCGCCCCCGGCCTCGTCTGGGACCGCTTCCTCTGGCACTACTTCTGGGGCCCCATCTACGCCGACGCCAACAACGCCGTCTGCGCCGTCATGGAGGCGGACGGCCCCGCGCTCGTCTACTCGACCGCGACCTGCGAGTCGCTCGACGCGGCGGGACGCATCGTCGCCGAACCGGGCTACACCCTCGTCTCCGAGGTGGGCTATGCCGTCACGCTCGTGTTCATGCTCGTCGGCGTCCTCGAGCTCCTCGACCGCCTCGACGTGGGGCGGACGAAGGAGTTCTTCTACGCGCTGTTCCCGTTCATGTTCTTCGGGGGCGCGCTGCGCGTGGTCGAGGACGCCAACGACGCCGTCCCGCAGGGGATCGAGCCGTTCCTCGCCTACCCGTGGAACACGCTCATCATCTCGCCGATCATCTACTTCACCGTCTTCTTCATCACGCTGGCCGCGCTCGTCGTCGCCGTCGCCGCCTACCGCCGCGGCCTGACCGACTCCTATCACCGCCCGCTCGTCGTCACCGGGTCGGTCCTGACGCTCGCGACGGTCGCCTACCTCACCGTCTTCGTCAGCACCACCCTCGCCGGCGCGTACGAGGGCCCCGGCCTCTACCCCCAGATGACGCTCCTCACGCTCGGCATCGCGCTGGCGCTCACCTACGTCGTCTACGAGGGTATCGAGCGCTACAAACCCGAGATCAACGCGGGGACCGGGCGCGTCGGCTTCGTCGTCATCTTCGGCCACGCCGTCGACGGGGTGGCGAACGTCATCGCCGCCGACTGGATCAACGCCATCGGCGTCCCCGTCGACTACGGCGCGAAACACCCCGTCAATCGGGCCATCATCAACGCCACGGAGGCCATCCAGCCCGAGGCGCTTTCGACCCTTATCGGCACCTCCTGGCCCTTCCTCGTCGTCAAGCTCATCGCCGCGAGCGCCGTCGTCTGGGTGTTCGACCCCGAGATATTCGAGGAGAACCCCCGCTACGCCATCCTGCTGCTCGTCGCCATCCTCGCGGTGGGGCTTGGGCCCGGCACGCGCGACATGCTCCGCGCGACGTTCGGTATCTGATAGGGGGACCGACTCAGGGATAGGGGTGGTGCTCCCGATTCAGCCGCGGTTCGAAGCCCAACTTCTCCGGGACCGTCTCGGCCCGCTCACCGAAGTACGGGGTATCGGTGAACAGCGGCTGGGCCTCGGGGACGAGCACGCGCACGGCCTCGAAGCCGAGCGCCTCGACGTCGCGCGGCGTAGTGCGCACCCCGTAGGGCGTGAGCCCGGCGGCCGTGACCCGGTCGGTGAGCGTCTCCAGCTCCGCCTCGCCGGCGACTGCTCCCTCCCCGAGTGAGTCCGCGGGAATCGTCGTCTCGGGGCTGACGAACTCCTTCGCCGTCCGGGGGAACGAGGCGAAGTGGCCGATGGCCCCGGACTCCTCTGTAGCGCCCTGTTTCCCCATCCCCCTGAGCTCCATCCAGTTCTGGACCGCCTCCTCCAGCGCGCCGCGGGCGGCGGCGACCGGGTCGAGGTTCGCACTCATCCCCGCGGCGAACGCCGGCCACGCCCCCTCTCGGTGGACGCAGGCGGCGACGACCGGCACGTCGAGGTCCTGCGTGAGCAGGAGGGTCGTCACCGAGAGGTCCTCGCTCCGGGCGCGTTTCGCCAACTCCTCGAACCCCTCGTCCTCGACGGCCAGTCCCAGCGGCTCGAAGCTGGAGTACCACGCGAGCATCGCGGCGTCCCGCTCCACGACCTCGTAGAGGCCCGAAAGCAGAGCATCGACCCCCGACGAGCCGAGGCCGAGCCCCGTCGTGATGGCCGGCCGGTGCCGGTGGGTCGGCGGGGGGAAGGCGACGAACTCCGCGGGGAGCATCGCCTCCGCACCCGTGTCGAGCCGCTCGCCGGGGACCCAGTTGATGGGTTCGCTGTCGTCCGGGGCGTCGAATTCGGGCGAGAGCACGAACGCCGCGGGTGAGACGGCGTTCGGGACCATCGACGCGGGGGCGCGGTGGAACTCGCTCGCGCGGTAGACGCCCGCGCTGTAGCGTTCGAGCGCCTCCCCGAGCCCCTTCATGTACGCGCCGTTCCAGTTCGCGGCGACCCCGGCGGCCTGCTGGGGGGCCTGCTGGTCCGAGAACCCCGTCGTCGCCGCGAGCGTGGCGAGGTAGTAGGGAGCCGGGAACGACTCGGCCTCCCCGAGTTCGTGGATGAGCCCGACACGCGGGTCGACGGCGCGCTCGGCCCGGCCGATGGCCTCGTCGAGGGGTCGCTCCTCGTGCGAACGGTCGAGCGTGCGGTCGGGCGCGGTGCCGCACGCACAGCCGGGGACGGGAAAGAGATCACGTTCGGCATGCGGGAGTTCGATGACCCGACCGAAGATCGACTCCTCCCCGGCGACGACGCGCGCGGCTTCCCGGCCGGCGATGGCGCCCGCCAGTCGGGCGTCCGCCGGCGAGAACGCGCCGTCGTCCGTCGCCTCGGCGTTCGCCTCCACTCTCGTCCGGAGACAGTCGAAACACCCCGTTTCCGGTGAAACACCCGAGACCGCGGCGTCGACGCCCGAAACGGGATGGCCGCCGACGCCGCCGAGTTCGACGGTGATGACGCGGTCCGCGTGGCCGATATCGAGGTCACCGACGGGGCCGACGGCGACGGTCAGGTCGGGCGCGTCGCTCCCGAGTTCGGCGTCCGTGTCGGCGAGGGCGGCCGCGACGCTCTCGGCTGCGGGACCGCTACCGACGAGTTCGACGTTCATGCCCGGAGAACGGACGAGGGGGCGAAAAAAGGACCGTTCGGGGCGGGCGTCAGTGCGAGGCGAGGATGGACTGTGCGACGCTCGTGAGCTGTTCGGCGTCCGCGCCCTTCAGCCGGTCGTCACCGAGCATGAGCCGGAGTCGTGGGCGGCCGACGTCGATGGGGACCTTCTCCGTGACGATGAGCCCGAGGTCCTCGAGCTTGGTCTTCGTGCGGGAGAACGTCGCCTTCGAGGCGATGCCGACGTCCTCACCCCACTTCGAGATGTCGTACAGCAGCTCCTCGTTCTTCGCGGCGACGAGCAGCGAGATGGTGACCTCGTCGAGCCCGTCACCGTTGCCGCGGGCGGTCTGCAGCGAGCCGAGGACGGCGTCGAAGTCGTCGGCCGCGTCCGGCCCGAGGTCCTCCTCCAGCGTCGTGCGGACCGTCGAGATGGCGGGGGTGCGCAGCGAGAACTCCTGGGCCGTCTCCCAGGTGTCGGTGTACTGGGCGTGGGCGCCCTCGATGAACTCCGCGTCGTCCGTCGCGAGGCCGGCGACCCGGTCACCCGCGGCGACGACCGCGACGACGGAGCCCTCCGTGACGAGCAGCGTGTTGTCGTCGGACTCGTAAGTTCGCATCGCGAGCGAGCCGTCGTCACGCAGGTCGGCAGCGGTGCTGGCGAGCTTGAAATCGCCCATCACGTCCTTGAGTGTGCGCTCGGCCGCGAGCACGTTCACCGTGGGGGGCGACTCCAGCCCGGCCATCACGTGGACGAGCTCCTCGACGGTCGCCTCGGAGGGGTTCACGACGTACAGCGCCGCGTCCGTGGCCGAGAGCGCCTCGCGGAGGACGTCCGCCACCGTCTGTTCGAGTAAATTTGACTGCACAGTCATGGGTACAACTATGATAAGCAGATATTTAATATTAGCGACTCCTTCGAAAGAAAAGTCGTCCGAGAGGTTACCCGAGGGTTATCGCCGGGAACGGAGCTGTCGTGAGAGCTCGTCCGCCCAGACGAACTCCCCGTCGTGGCGCACCGGCAGCACCCGGCCGTCGAGGAACGCGGCCAGTTCGTGGGGATGACACGTCGCCGTCGCGGCGTCCCCGAAGAGCCGCTCCCGGCCGGTGTACGGGTCCCGGTAGGTCCGGCCCGCGCCCGCCGCGGCCGTCACGTCGTAGGTACACGCGTACCCCTCCTCGACGGGCTCGGTCTCGAGGACGGCCGGGTCGCCGAACGCGGCGGCGGGCGCGTACGCCCCGTCCCCGACGACGGCGTAGTCCTTCCCCATCATGATCCGCCGGCGCGCGAGCTGGAGCGCCTGTTCGAAGCCGAAGCCGTGCGCGAGCAGGCGGGCGAACGTCGTCCCGACCGTCGCGGCCTGCGAGTCGAGCACCTTCGCGAACGTCACCGCGCCGGCGACGCTCCCCCGTTCGATGAGCGTCTCCCCCTCGCTGTAGGAGCCACAGGCGTTGAGAAAGAACGTCCGGGCCCTCGACCGCGAGAGCGAGGACAGCGAGAGGTGGCCGTCCGGACACTGCAACCCCTCGACCTCGCAGTGGCCGATGAAGTGGACGAAGTCCGCGGGCCGCTCGAACACCCGCGCCAGCGCGTGGGTAGGGAGCCGCTCGTGGACCCGGACCTCCACCGGGAACGCCGCCGCACGCTCGCGGTAGGTGTCCGCGACGACCCGCTCACGGGCCATCGCATCGTCGTTACACACCACGTCGACGGTGAGCGTGTCGCCCGGCTCCGCCGCGAGCCGGTTCTCGTCGGCCCGTCTGGAGGTCTTGAACGCGTCGATGGGGGAGCCGTCGGCGAGCCACGCGTGGAACCGACCCACCCCGAGCTCCGGATCCACCTTCGTCGCGGTCGCCACCTCGCCGCGGTAGAAGTCGTCGAGCGTCTGTTCGAGCAGGTCGCGCGCGCCGAGCTCGCTCGCCTCCGCGGGGTAGACCGTCGCCATGCGGTCGAGGAGGTACGGCAGCGAGCGGACCTCGTCGAAGCGCGGCTCGACGTACGCGGAGAGCGGCCACTCGGGGAGGTCGTCGTCGATGGCCAGCGCGGGCGCCACGAGCGTCGCGCGCAGGCGCTCTGAAAGCGGCGCGGTCCGCAACGTCTCGGCGTCGTACCCCAGCTCGTCGAGCAGGGCCGACTCGACCGTCGTCGGCCCCTCGCGGACGAGACAGTCGAGATGGAAGACCCGCCGGAGCGTCGCGGCCACCTCCCCGGCGAACGCCGGCAGGGTGGAGAACGGCTCGTCCACGCCGGGCGCGAGCAGGGTCGGCGGGCCGTCGACCGGGACGACCTGTGCCCCGAGGTAGTACGCGAGCGGCGCGGCGACGAGCAGGTGGTCGATGTCGTTCGGGACCCGGAACTGGATGCCCGTGTCGGGGACGCGTTCGCGAACCGCTGCGGGGATATCGCGCTCGCCGAACGCCACGAGCGGTGGGTGGTCGCGATAGGCGGGATGGGAGCGCTCCGGCCCCGTCGTCGCCAGCCCCGCCGTGAGCTGTGAGATGGCCGTGGCGACCCCCTCGACCGTCTCGGGTACCGTGACGGTGGCCGGTGCGCTCGGCTGCTCACGGAAGCCGACGGTGACGGGGGACGGCGTATCGAACTCGAGGGTCGTCTCCCCCGCTCGTCGGCGAACGGTCGCCGGGCCACCGAACCCAACCGCGGTGTCGATCGGAAGCGAGGCACGCACCCAGTGGTCGCCGGGAGGGAGACGGGGTCGGCGGCGGTCGGGCGCGTCCTCCCCGATCGTGACGGCATCCGTGGGCAGGGTGAGCCGGCGCGTCGTGCCGGCGACGGCAGTGTCGACCCGGACCGGGAGCGGACACTGGGGCGCTCCCGGCTCGAACGCCGGTGCGTCGATGGTTGTGCTCCCCTCGCGGCCGTACACGCGGATCGCGTCGTCGGCCACGGCCCACTCGACCATGGACCTGAGAGTACGGGTGCGTCCCTATAGAGGTGACGGAGGGGGCGACTCCCGCCCCGCTTGCCGCGGACGGATAGCTTCTTCAATCGGGCCCTCCGAGCCTCGCGTATGAACTACGACGAGGTCCGCGCCGTCGACCCCGACGTCGCCGACGCGCTCGAAGGCGAAGTCGAGAGACAACAGGACACCCTGGCGATGATCGCCAGCGAGAACCACGTCTCCGAGGCCGTTCTGGAGGCGCAGGGCTCCCACCTCACGAACAAGTACGCCGAGGGCTACCCCGGCAAGCGCTACTACGCCGGCTGTGAGTACGCCGACGAGGTCGAGGAGCTCGCCATCGAGCGCGCGAAGGAGCTGTGGGGGGCCGAGCACGTCAACGTCCAGCCCCACTCCGGCACGCAGGCGAACATGGGCGTCTACCTCGCCATGCTCGACGCGGGCGACAAGATCCTCTCGCTCGATCTCACCCACGGCGGCCACCTCTCGCACGGCCATCCCGCGAACTTCACGGGCCAGCTCTACGAGGTCGAACAGTACCACGTCGACCCCGAGACGGGCTACATCGACTACGAGGAGCTCGACGAGCTCGCGAAGGAGTTCGACCCGGACATCATCGTCTCCGGCTTCTCCGCGTACCCGCGCGCCGTGGAGTTCGAGACGATTCAGGAGACCGCGGAGTCCGTCGACGCGCTCCACCTCGCCGACATCGCGCACATCACGGGGCTCGTCGCCGCCGGCGAACACCCCTCCCCGGTCGGTATCGCCGACTTCGTCACCGGCTCCACGCACAAGACGATCCGTGCGGGCCGCGGTGGCATCATCATGACCAGCAAGGAGTACGCCAGCGACATCGACAAGGCCGTCTTCCCCGGTGGCCAGGGTGGTCCCCTGATGCACAACGTCGCCGGCAAGGCCGTCGGCTTCAAGGAGGCGCTCCAGCCCGCGTTCACGGAGTACGCCGCCCAGGTCGTCGAGAACGCGAAGACGCTGGCCGCGACGCTCGAAGACCGCGGGATGGAGATCGTCTCGGGCGGGACGGACACCCACCTCGTGCTCGTCGACCTCCGACCCTCGCATCCGGACCTCACGGGTGGCGAGGCCGAGGAGGCGCTCGAGAGCGTGGGGCTCGTCCTGAACGCGAACACCGTCCCCGGCGAGACGCGCTCGGCGTTCAACCCCTCCGGCATCCGCGCGGGCACCCCCGCGCTCACGACCCGCGGCTTCGGTACCGAGGAGATGGAGACGGTCGGGAACCTCATCGCCGACGTGGTCGACGCCCCCGAGGACGAGGACGTGCTCGCCGAGGCTGCGCAGACCATCGACGAGCTGACGGCCGCCCACCCGCTGTACGAGTAGCCGAATACGCACGTCCCTGTATATTCAGCCGATCTTTCGACGAGGATTGCGCACGGTTCCGAGGGATTGATACCCCTCGCTGCCCCACTCCCGGTAATGGCTGACATCATCGACGGCAAGGCCGTCGCCGCCGACGTGCGCGAGTCGCTGTCCGACTCCATCACCACCCTGAAAGACGCGGGCGTGACGCCCGGACTCGCGACCGTGCTGATGAGCGACGACCCCGCGAGCGAGACGTACGTCTCGATGAAACAGCGCGACTGCGAGGAGGTCGGCGTCGACGGCATCCACGTCGAGCTCGATGCCGACGCGCCGGCTCAGGAGCTCTACGACACCGTCGACGAGCTGAACGCGGACGAGGAGGTCCACGGCATCCTCGTCCAGATGCCCGTCCCGGACCACGTGGACACCCGGCGAGTGCTCCGCGCCATCGACCCCGCGAAGGACGTCGACGGCTTCCACCCGGAGAACGTCGGCCGACTCGTCGCCGGCAACGCCCGGTTCAAGCCGTGTACTCCCCACGGGGTGCAGAAGCTGCTGGAAGCCTACGACATCGAAACCGAGGGTGCCGAGGCGGTGGTCGTCGGGCGCTCCGACATCGTCGGGAAGCCGATGGCGAACCTCCTCATCCAGAAGGCCCCCATCGGGAACGCGACCACCACCGTCTGTCACTCCCGGACGCAGGACCTGGAGGGCCATCTCTCGCGGGCCGACATCGTCATCGCCGCCGCGGGCCGCCCGGCGTTCATCACCGGTGACATGCTGAAGGAAGGCGCGACGGTCGTCGACGTGGGTATCAACCGCGTGGACGCGGAGAACGAGAAGGGCTACGAACTCGTCGGCGACGTGGCCTACGAGAGCGCGAAGGAGGTCGCAGGGGCCATCACCCCCGTTCCCGGCGGCGTCGGGCCGATGACCCGCGCGATGCTGCTGTACAACACCGTGCAGGCCGCGAGCCAGCAAACTGGTATCGAAATCGACCTCGCGTAGATGACCCCCGAGGAGCTGGCCGCGCGGTGGGGCGGTGCCCGTCGCGTCGAGAACGTCCACGAGGTCACAGAGGCGGAGTTCGACCCCTCCTACGCCGACCAGTGGGGCGTCGGCGCGTACGTCGAGCACGACGGCCACCTCCTGCTCGTCCGCCAGCGCGACCAGTGGCTCCTCCCCGGTGGGATGCTCGAGGACGGGGAGACCCACGCCGAAGGAGCAGTGAGAGAAGTCGCCGAAGAGACCGGAATCCCCATCGAAATCACAGCCCTCGAAGCCGTCGTCACCCAGACGTTCACCACCGGAACCGAGTCGTTCCAGTTCCACTTCGCGACGTTTAGTGGAGTACCGGAACACACCGAGGTGAGCGAGGACCCGGGCATCGACGGTGAGACCATCGAGGAGGTCGCGTGGCTCGAAGAGGTCCCCGAGAACACCTTCGAGTACGGCCTCATCGCGGCGCTGCACGGGGAGTAACTTTTTATCAGAGTCCGCAGCAGACCCCCCGTCTCCACTTCGAGAGTCGCCGGGTGGCCGAGGCGGGAGCGCGACCCACCCCCGGCGGAGCCGCCGGGTCGCCTGTTCACTCCAGTCGCGAGAGGTACTCCTGGGCCTCCGTCAAAAGCATCTCGTCGCCGTCGATGAGATACTCGCCGAGCGCGCGGGCCGCACGGACGAGGCGTTCGGCGTCCTCGACGGGGACGGCGCCGTCGAGCGCCCGGATGCGTTTCACGTGCTCGCCGAGGGTCTCGAGCACGGGGTCGACGAGCGGGTCGGGATGCTCGTCGAGGTACTCCCGCAGGTCGGAGCGATAGGCCTTGAC
The DNA here is from genome assembly GCF_051195035.1 of Natronomonas sp. EA1. Taxonomy (NCBI): domain Archaea; kingdom Methanobacteriati; phylum Methanobacteriota; class Halobacteria; order Halobacteriales; family Natronomonadaceae; genus Natronomonas; species Natronomonas sp. EA1. The sequence goes on along the minus strand of NZ_JBNTJV010000001.1, from coordinate 137,569 downwards.
GGCGTTCGCGTAGGCCAGTCCACGGGCGTCCGCGAGGGAGTCGGGGACCTCCTCGGTCGGCGGGCGTTCCTCCTGGTCGGTACCTCTGAGAAGCGAGAGGAAGTAGTACTCCTCGTCGTCGGTGAGCCGTGAGCGGCGGCGCACCTCGTCGGCGACGGCGCGGAGCTCCGAGGCGGCGAGATACGTCTCCGAGAGCGGCAGGAGCGTCCCGGCCTCGATGAACCCCGAGCCCCGCACGAACGGGCGGACCTCCTCGACGGCGCGTTCGGCGACGCGACGCAGGGGCTCCTCGTCCGTCGCGTTCCGCACGGCCGAGAGGTCGAGTGTCACCGCGCTCGCCGTGTGGAGCTTCCGCTCCTCGTCGACCCCGACGCTGCGAAGGCTCCCGCAGGCCGGACACTCCACGCTCCCCGTCTCGTAGTACGACCAGCGCGTCTCGCACTCCTGACACTCGCGCTCGCCACGAACCTTCATACCCGTATTCGGCACGCGACGGGCGAAAAGGTGCCGGGTCGGCCGGCAGCGCGATCTGCACGACCGGCGAGATTTATATAGGACCGGCCGCTACCGCGAGGTATGTCGGACTCACCGACGCTACTCGAGGATAGAGGAAGTCGCCACACGGCGGCTGGTCGAGAAATTCTCCCGCAGTGACCTCACTGTAACCGCCGACTCGGGCGAACTGGTTTTGCACGCCGGCAGCGACGCGTACGTTCTGGACCGCGGCGAAGCCGTGGACCTGCGCGACGCGCTCGCGAACGCGCTCACCCGCACGGAGGAGTACGTCTACACGACGGGCGAACACCGCGAGGACGGCAGTTATGTCGTCGCGCGCCGTGGCGCCGACTCCGCGGGCCACCGGAAGGTGTTCGAGTCGTTCAGCCATGTAGAGCGGCTCTACGACCGGCTGCCTGAGGAGTTCACGGCCGAGGAAATCGGCCGAACGGGGCTGACGGGCGGGCGGCGCCACATGCTCCTCCGGCATTTCGCAGAGCACCCGGTGTTCGACTGTGAGCTGGTGTCACGGCAACCATTGAGGGTGCGGAAGCTCTAGACTTTTGCCGCGGGGCGGCGACTCCCTGCCCATGACGTTCTCAATCGTCGCGCGCGACCCCGACACGCGAGCCGTCGGTGTCGCCGTCCAGTCGAAGTTCATCAGCGTGGGGAGCGTGGTGCCGTTCGTCTCCGCGGACGCGGGCGCCATCGCCACCCAGTCGTTCGCCAACGTGGAGTACGGGCCGGAGGGGCTGGAGCTCCTCCGGCGAGGCTACGACGCCGAGGCGGTCGTCGAGACGCTCACGGCGCGGGACAGCGAGGCCGAATCCCGGCAGGTCGGCGTCGTGGGGCGTGACGGCTCCGTCGCGGCGTTCACCGGCGAGGAGTGTTTCGACGTGGCCGGGGACCTCCACGGGACCAACTACACCGTCCAGGGGAACATCCTCGAGAACGAGGCGACGCTGACGGCGATGGCCGACACGTTCGAGACGACGGCGGGCGGGCTCCCCGAGAAGCTCATCGCTGCACTCCACGCGGGCAACGACGCGGGTGGCGATTCGCGGGGCGAACAGTCCGCCGCGCTCTACATCGCCAAGCCCGAGGGGGGGTACGACGGCGGGAACGACCGCTGGGTCGACGTGCGCGTCGACGACCACGAGCACCCCATCGACGAGCTCGAGCGCGTGTTCAAGCTCTACGACGTGACCCTGCTCGCGCGCGAGGAGCCCGAGGAGCTGACGGAGCTCTCCGGGGAGACGGCGAGCGCGGTGCTCACGGCGCTCACCGATTTGGGCTTCTACAGCGGCTCCGCCGAGGGGTTCGACGACGAGGCCCGCGAGGCGCTGGAGGCGTTCCGCGGGCTACACAACTTCGAGAACCACTCCGTCGCGGCGCTGGAGGACGCGCTCGCCCGCGGCTGGACCGAGGCCGAGGGGCAGGGGGAGTCCCGGATGGTCGACGCCATCTGGCACGGGCTCTCGCGGCTCGACCGCGTGTAGTCTTTTGGGGCCACCCTCCCAAGGTGGGATATGCGCTCAGAAGAGGAGATCCGCGAGCAGTACGAGTTCCTCAAGTCGGAGCTCGACGACGAGGAGATGAACCACGAGGGAGTCCGCCAGATGTTCACTTACTACAAGCGTGCGCTCGGGTGGGTCCTGGAAGAGGAGTACATCTGAACAGGGTCGGTACCTTTAAGTCCCGGTAGTGGCATGTTGCAGGTGACGCTTCGCTTTGGAGGGCCGAAGCGTCAGCGGGGACCAATTCAGGGCGGCAAGCGCCCGGCCGGGCGTTTTCATCCCGGCCGGGTCGCTTTCCTCTCGTTTGACTCACCCACACGGGAGCCATCGCTCCGTGCAGTCGTTTATATACTCGGAGTATACCCAGAGAACTCGTCCGTGACCCCGTTCGGACGCCGTCAGCGCCCGGCGTGGGGAGTCGTCGGAAGGCGGGGCGAGGCGCCTCGGGAGATCGCCTCAGGAGATGTCCAGGTCGCCGTCGTCGCCGTCGCCGTTCTCGTCCCACTCCAGCTCGAACTCCACGGAGAGTTCGGTTTCGGACCCCTCGACCTCGCGTTCGGCTTTCACCTCGAAGGTGGGGTTCGCGGGGACGTCGAGGGTGACCGTCTGGTCCCCGGCCGAGAGGGTGATGGACTCACCCACCTCGAGCTTGTCCGCGACGCTGCGGAGGAGCGCGGCGACGTCCGCGCGCGACTGGCGTGACTCGGTCTTGAACAGTGTCTCTTCCATGCCACCCGTACGGCGCCCCGGCTAATAAGCCGGAGGGTAGCGACATATGTTTGATACGTCATCCCGTCTGCACGGGAGTTGACTGAACTCCGGCGATGACAGATTCTGCCGATGGAGCACAGCCAGCCAACGGTTTGCCACTCTCTCATCGTTCGGGACGACGGTGGATGTAATCAACCCGATATATTTATCCATACTGGACAACAAGCACTGATAGGATTCAGATGTACGACCTCACAGGGTTCCAGCGTGACCTCATGTACGTCATCGCTGGCAAGGACGAGCCTCACGGGCTCGCCATCAAGGAGGAGCTCGAAGAGTACTACGAGAAGGAGATCCACCACGGTCGGCTCTACCCGAACCTCGACACGCTCGTCTCGAAGGGGCTCGTCGAGAAGGGGGAGCGCGACCGCCGGACGAACTTCTACACGCTCACCCGCCGCGGCCGGCGCGAGATCGAGGCCCGCCGCGAGTGGGAAGACCAGTACGTCGACTTCGAGTGAGCGACCGGTCCGGTTCGGCGTACTGAAATGGTCTCCCGCACCGTCGTCGCCGTCGTCGGCATCGTCGCCAGCCTCGCGGTGAGCGTCGCCATCTACCTGGCGACCGGCCAGCTCTTCGCGTTCCTCGTCGTCCCCTTCGTCCCCCTCCTGCTTTCTCGGGGGCGCGAGCGTGAGACCCGTGTCTGTCCGACCTGTGGGTTCGAAACCGCAAAGGGGTACGACTACTGCCCGCGGGACGGCACCGAACTCAATCCGTCGTCTCGGGAGTCGAGTCGCCCGGACGGTCCGGCTCGCTGACGGGCACCTCCATCACGTTCGCGGGGTCGACGGCGAACGGCCGGATGGTCTCCCCGCTCGTCAACTCGGGGAGGACGAGCCGCGCGAAGTGGACGACGAGCACGAGGATGATCGGCCCCAGGAAGATGCCGTACCAGCCGAACAGCAGCGGGCCGAAGATGTACGCGAACATCACGGTCCCGGTGTGGAGGTTCCGGCCGGAGACGTACGGTCGGAGGACGAGATCCGGAATCGTGTCGACGAGGACGAACGAGACGGCGGCGAAGACGACGGCGACCCAGAGGACCGGTTCACCGGAGAGCAGCTCCGTCGCGAGGAGATACAGCGTCACCGGGACGTACACGAGTTTCATGCCGACGACGGGGATGAGACTCGCCGCCCCCGCGAGCAGGCCGAGCAGGGCGGGGTAGGGGATACCGTGGCCGACGGGGGCGAAGACGTCGATGACCGAGTAGGCGAACACCCCGATGACTCCCGTGACGAGGGCGTTGAGGATGTTGCCGAAGAAGACGCTCGTGAAGTTCTGGTCGACGGCGTGGAGATACGCGTCGAGTACCCCCCGGTCGTCGCCGAAGCGGTTCGTGAACCACCGGGCGAGTTTGGGGCCGTCACGCAGGAGGTAGTAGGCGAGCGCGAGGACGACGAACACGTGGAGCAGCCCGTTGCCGATGAACCCGGCGTAGTCGAGCGTCTGGGTCAGTGTCTCCCGGAGGGTGCTCACGAAGTTCGGATCGTCGAGCAGCGAGGCGGGGTCCTCCACCGCCGAGGAGACGTTGAGATACGGCTGGACCGCTCCCGCGGCGGGCCCGAAGTTCACCGTCGAACTCGCCTTGTTCAGCTCCTGAAGCGCGATGGCGAGCGTGTAGCTGACGAGTAGCAGGACGGGCAGTGCGAGGCCGAGGAGGGCGACGGCCGCGGCGACGCCCGGCCGCCGGATGTAGCGTCTGACGCGGACGTACAGCGGCCGGGTCGCGTAGTAGACGAACAGCGCGAAGACGAACGTCCCGACGAACGAGTAGGCGACGAAGAGGACGGCCAGCGCGAGGGCGAGCCCGACCCCCCACCAGGCGGCCCGTGCGCGGTCGATGTCAGGGACCATACGCTGGGAAGCAGGAGCGCGCGTATAAATCCACGCGCCGGCGCCACGGGCACGGGCCGGGAGAACTCGCTAGTCGCGGTTGCGGTCGGGACACGGTGCCGGCGGGGCACCGACCCGGACCGTCAGCGATCCGTCGTCGAGATCGAGGTCCACGTCGTTGCCGGCGGCGAGCTCCCAGAGTTGGCGCTCCGTCAGTCGCGTCGTTGCCCGCTCCCCGTCAGTCGACTCGGCCTCGCGCGCCCCGCTCATAGTATCGAATAATTCTCGCCTGTAAATAAAACCGTTGTGGCCGTTTCGAGCCGCGAGCCGGGGCCGTGCGCCGCGCCGAAATCCTCGATTGTGGGGGCCGGGTGAGGGGCAGGGTAAGAGGACCGGGTGAGAGGACCGGGTGAGAGGACCGGGTGAGGAGGAGACGGACTGGGCGAGGGCGGGGTTTTTACTCGCGGGCGTCGCACGGGCGAGAGTGAACCACACGGTCCTCGACGCGCAGGTGGCCCGCATCGTCCTCGCGGGCGCGCTCGGGCTCTTCCTGGGGCTCGAACGGGAGTGGTCGGACAAGGCCGCGGGCGTACGGACGTTCGCGCTCATCAGCCTGCTCGCCGCGGTGTTCACCATCGTCGGGAGCGAGGCGCTGCTCGTCGTCGGGGGCCTGCTCGTCGTCGTCATGGGCGTGTTGCTCTCGGTTCGGGGGCTCATCGGGCTGGAAGAGGGGCTCTCGCTCACGACGATGGTGTCGATGGGGCTCGCCTACGGGGTCGGGGCGCTCGTCGCCGCCGAGTTCATCCTCGAGGGCGTCACCGTCGCGGTGCTCTCCTCGACGCTGCTCGTGCTCAAACGCGAGCTCCACGCCGTCGCCGCCTCGCTCTCCCGCGAGGAGGTGCGTTCCGCGACGGAGTTCGCCATCCTCGCGTTCGTCGTCTTCCCCATCCTCCCCGAGGGGGAGGTGACCGTCTCGTTCGCGGAGATCTCGCTGTCGGTCGAGCCGCGCATCGTCTGGCTGATGGTCGTCACCGTCGCCGGCATCGGCATCGTGAACTACGGCGTCGTCCGCAGCTACGGCGGGAAGGGCATCGTCGTCACGGGCTTCTTCGGCGGGCTCGCCTCCTCGACGGCGGTCGTCGGGACGATGCTCGACCACGTGCGCCAGCGCCCCGAAGCGGCGGATTACGCCGCCGCGGCCGTCCTGCTGGCGAACGCCGCGATGGCGCTCCGGAATCTGGTCATCGCCGTCGCGTTCACGCTCTCCGTGGGCGTGCTGTATCAGGCGGTGTTCCCGCTCGCCGCGGTCATCCTCGGGAGCGTCGTCGTCGCCGCCTTCATGGCCCGGGTGAACGAGCCGGTCGAGCTCGAACTTGAGACCCCCTTCAGGCTCCGCTACGCGCTGGCGTTCGGCGCCGTCTTCCTCGTCATCGTCGTCGTCGGTGGGGTCGCGGAGGCACAGTTCGGGACGGTCGGCTTCTACCTCACGGCCGTCCTCGCGGGGCTCGTCTCCAGCGCGGGCGCGACAACCTCCGCCGTCCTCCTCTATCGGGGTGGCTCGCTCACGCCGGAGGTCGCCGCCGTCTCCATCCTGCTCACGACGGCCTCCTCCATCGCCGTGAAGGCCGGACTCACCTACGCCGCACCCGACAAGCGGTTCACGCGCCGCGTCACCCTCGCCTCCATCGGACTGTTGCTGTTCGCCGGCATCGTGACGCTCGTCACGGCCGGTAATATCTGACAGGAACACCGGCATTCTTATTCCGGCCCGTTTCGTCCCGGCGGCATGGACCGGCACACGGCGACGCCGCAGGTCGATTCGCTCCCCGGACCGCGCGCACGCAAGCGGGTGGACTACCACCACGAGTTCGCCGCGCGGAGCACCTACGTCTACGAGTTCGTCTGGGACATCCTCGAGGACGCCGCGGGACCGTTCTGTACCGACGCCGACGGCAACGTCCTGCTGGATTTCACGAGCCACGTGGGCGCGGCCCCGCTCGGCTACAACAACCCCAAGATACTCGACCCGATGGCCGAGTTCGAGTTGGTCGATCCGCTGAAAATCGCCGGGCAGGACTTCTACACGACCGCCGGCGACCCCGACTCCCCCGAGTTCCCGGGGCCTGCGGAGCTGATGGACCGGCTCGTCGACGCCACGAGCCACTACGACATGGACACGGCGTTCCTCTCGAACTCCGGCGCGGAAGCCGTCGAGAACGGCATCAAGATCTGCTACGACGACACGGGAGGAAAGTACGGCATCACCTTCGAGGGAGCGTTCCACGGCCGCACCCTCGGCGCGCTCTCGCTCAACCGCTCGAAGGAGGTCTATCGCCGGAAGTACCCCGAGATCGTGGGCATCCACGACGCCCCCTTCTGTGACGACACCGGCTGTACCCCCGCGACGTGCTCGTGTGGCTTCTTCGCGGGCGACACCTCACAGCTCCGCCGGATGCTCCACCCGGAGAAGGGGTACGTGAACGCCGACGAGGTGGCCTTCCTCATCATGGAGCCCATCCAGGGCGAAGGGGGCTACCGCTTCCCCAGCGACGCGTTCATGCAGGAGGTGGCGGACCTCTGTGCGGAACACGACATCCTGCTCGTCGCCGACGAGATCCAGTCCGGGATGGGCCGAACGGGGAAGCTGTGGGGTGCCGACCACTACCCCATCGAGCCGGATGTCATCACGGCCGCGAAGGGGCTTCGGGTGGGTGCGACCGTCGCGAAGAAGGAGGTGTTCCCCGACGAGAAGTCCCGGCTCTCCTCGACGTGGGGGGCGGGCGCCATCCTCGACACGATGCAGGGCGCGCTCACGTTCGACGCCATCCACGAGTACGACCTCCTGCAGAACGCCACCGACCGCGGTGAGCAGGCGAAGCGCCGGCTCCGCGAGGTCGACCTCCCCACGGTCGAGGACGTGCGTGGGCTGGGCCTGATGCTCGCCGTCGAGTTCGACTCGAAGGAGCGCCGGAACGCCGTGATGGACGCGTGTCTCCAGCGGGGCCTCCTGACGCTCGGCTGCGGCTACAAGACGCTTCGACTCCTCCCCCCGCTCGACGTGACGGAGCGCGAGATCGACCTCGCCTGTGAGATTCTCGTCGAAGCGATCGGGAGCGTCGCGGACGCGTCGTAAGGTTAGAACTGATACCGGCGGTCGTCGTCCGGCGGCGCGAACTGCCCGCCACCGGTCATCTGTTCGTACGTCATCCCCGAGAGGAACTCGTCGTAGGTGCAGTCGTACGTCGAGCGCAGCTGGAAGTCGAGTTTCCCGGTCTCGACGGTCTGTTGAAAGAGGAGATGCACCGCCCGGCGGAGCAGTTCGTCGGGCTCCTCGGGGTCGAAGGCAGCGACGAGCATCGCCAGCTCGTTTCGGGTTTCGGCGTCGAGCGCCACGTCGAGATCGTCGCCCAGGTCCTCGGCGGTGAGTCGCACCTCGGTCTGGAGGTCGTCGAGCGTCATTGTCGGAGCGAGGAGACGCGGCCGGATACCGTTTCCCCTCTCCGCGCTCAGACGGGCCACGCCTCCTCGCGCCACGCGGCGTCCCAGAACAGGTACTCGTAGCGCGCGCTCGTCTCGAACAGCTCCCGGACCCGCCTCTGGCGCGCATCGGGGAGCCCCACGGCCCGCTCGTCCAAAAGCTCCTTACACCACGTCACCAGCTCCGCGAACTCCTCGTCCGTGTAGGTGCGGACCCACTCCGCATAGCGGGGCTCGTCGGGCATCCCCGATTCTCGCAGTCTGACGGCCGTGTCGTGGAACCCCCACATACACGGGAGCAGCGCGGCGAGCAGGTCGTCGAACGTCCCGAGCGCGGCCGTCCGCACGAGGAAGTCGGTGTACGCCCGGGTCGTCGGCGAGGGGGCGGTGGCCTCCAGCTCGGCCTCGCTGATGTCGAACTCCGCGGCGTACGCCCGGTGGAGGTCCATCTCCTCAGTGAGCGTCGCGTCGAGCAGCGTGGCGAACGTCCCCATCCGGTCGAGATCCGGCGCCTTGCTCGCGCCGAGCGCGAACACCCGATTGTACTCGGTCAGATAGCAGTAGTCCTGTTTCACCCAGTAGCGGAACGGCGCCGGGTCGAGGCTCCCGTCGCCGAGCCCGTCGACCATCGGGTGCGCCACGATCTTGTCGACGATCCGCTCGTGAGTGGGCCGGAGCGTCTCGATGAACTCCATGGCCGAGGGTCGCGCTCACGCGGCATAGTAGTTGGTGGTACAACTTATGAATTATCCGCGTGGGGCCGGAAGCGCCACCCCTAAGCGCCGCCGTCGGGTAGGAGCCCCAATGACCGAGGCGCTCCACGAATCGCTTCCCGAGATCCAGGAGGCGCTCATCGCGTGGTACGAGGCCGACCACCGCGAGTTCCCGTGGCGTCGCACCGAGGACCCCTACGAGATCCTCGTGAGCGAGGTGATGAGCCAGCAGACCCAGCTCGGCAGGGTCGTCGAGGCGTGGGAGGCCTTTCTGGAGGAGTGGCCCACCGTCGAGGCCCTCGCGGAGGCAGACCGGGGGGACGTCGTCGGGTTCTGGACGAGCCACTCGCTCGGCTACAACAACCGCGCGAAGTACCTCCACGAGGCCGCCCGGCAGGTGGTCGAGGCGTACGACGGCGCGTTCCCCACCGAGCCGGACGAGCTCCAGGAGCTGATGGGCGTCGGCCCCTACACCGCGAACGCCGTCGCGTCGTTCGCGTTCAACACCGGGAACGCCGTCGTCGACACGAACGTGAAGCGCGTGCTCCACCGCGCGTTCGACGTGCCGGACGACGATTCGGCGTTCGAGGCCGCGGCCCAGGAGGCGATGCCCGAGGGGGAGTCGAGAGTCTGGAACAACGCGATCATGGAACTCGGCGGGGTCGCCTGCGGGAAGAAACCGCGGTGCGACGAGGCCGGCTGCCCGTGGCGAGCGTGGTGTCACGCCTACGAGACGGGGGATTTCACGGCCCCGGACGTACCCACACAGCCGAGCTTCGAGGGAAGCCGTCGCCAGTTCCGCGGCCGGATCGTCCGGACGCTCGGGGAGTACGACGAACTCCCGCTGGACGAGCTCGGTCCCCGAATCCGGGTGGATTATGGGGGCGACCACGGCCGGGAGTGGCTCGAGGGGCTGCTCTCGGATTTGGAGTCGGATGGCCTCGTCGCCGTCGAGGACCGGGAGGGCGAGACGGTCGCCAGCCTCCGGCGCTGAGTCCGCGCCCGCGACACCGTTTTCACCGTGCCCGCAGACCACCAGCCATGTACGCGCTACGCTACCACGAGCCAGGCGGAACCGACGTCCTCCAGTACGAGGAGGTGGAACGACCGACACCCGACCACGGTGAGGTGCTGGTCGAGATGCGAGCCGCCTCGGTCAACCCCATCGACGCCCTGCTCCGGGAGGCCCGTCCACCCGCGCCGGTGAAGACCACCGGCTCGGACCTCGCGGGCGTCGTCGTCGCAGTGGGGCCGACTGTCGAGGGCTACAGCGAGGGTGACCGCGTCGTCGCCACCGGCCTCCACACCGGGCGGTTCACCGGCGGCTCGTTCGCCGAATACGCGACGGTCCCGACCGACCTGCTCGCCCCGCTTCCCGAGGTGGTACCCTTCGAGACGGGGGCGGCCGTCGCGCTCGTCGGCGTCACCGCGTGGCGGGCGTTCGTCCACCACGCCGGCGTCGAACCGGGCGACACCGTCCTCGTCCACGGCGGCAACGGCGGGGTCGGCCACGTCGCCGTCCAGCTGGCGCGGGCCATGGGCGCGACCGTAGCCTGCACCGCGCGTCCCGCCTACCACGAGGCGCTCTCGGAGCTGGGTGCCGACGCCGTCGTCGACTACACCCGCGAAGACCTCGTCGAGGCCGTCCGCGATGCCGTCGGCCCCGTCGACGTGGTGCTCGACCACCGGCCGCAGGAGTACATCGACCGCGACATCGAGGTGGCCGCGTTCGGCGCCGACCTCGTGTTCATCGCCGACGGCGAGGTGACGATTGCGGACACGCTCCCCGCCCGCGGGAAGGAGCTCGACATGCACTGGATGAGCATGTCCAATCTGGCGACCCACGCCGAGTTGCCGGATATCGGCCCGATCCTCGAGCGCGTGGTCGGGCTGGTCGCCGACGGCGACATCGAGGTGCACATCGACCGGAGCTACCCACTGGCGGACGGCGCGGACGCTCACCGGGCGGTGACCGAGGAGAGTTTCCTCGGGAAGCTCGTCGTGACGCTCTGAAAGCGGGAAACTAAACCGCCGGGAGTGAGAAGCGAGGCCATGGACCCCACGAAGGAGGCGCTCGTCGCGGCCGGTGCGGCGTTCTTCGGCGCGCTGCTCGTCGGCTACGCGCAGGGCGTGGCGCTCGTTCCCCTCCTCGAGTTCGCCCTGTTCCTCGGGGTGACGTTCGGCGCGGCGAACCTCTATTTCGCCCGCCGGCGAGCGCGGAAGTGACACCGGGGGACGAGGTATCGCCGGTGTTTTTCCCGGCGACCCCGATAGCGAGGGCATGACCGACACCCACGTCGCCGCCGTCTGTGGCAGCCTCCGTGACGAGAGCTACACCCGCGTCGGCCTCGACCGCGCCCTGGAGGAGGCCGAGCTCCTCGGCGCGAGCACGGACCTCATCGACCTCCGCGAGTTCGAGCTGCCGGTGTTCGACGCCGACCGCGGTGACGCCGGCGACGCCGCCGAGCTGAAAGCCCGTATCGACCGCGCTGACGCCGTCCTGCTCGGGACGCCCGTCTACCACGGCTCCTACTCCGGCGTGCTGAAGAACGCCCTCGACTACACCGGCTTCGACGAGTTCGACGGGACCACGGTCGGACTGCTCGCCGTCGCCGGCGGCGGGTTCCCCGTCACCTCGCTCGACCACCTGCGGTCCGTCTGCCGCGCACTGAACGCGTGGGTGCTCCCCCACCAGGCCGCGATTCCGCAGGCCCGAACCAAGATCGAGGACGGGCGCATCACCGACGAGGGGCTCGACTCGCGGGTGGCGACGCTCGGCCGCCGGGCCGTGGAGTATGCGAACATCGAACCCGACCCGCGGACCTTCGAGTCCCGGGAGAACGTGGGCGCGGACGACTGATTACGCGGGGGAGTCACGCGAGACGACGAACTGAGCGAGAGGCTCCGAACGCCCGTCTTTCGACCAGACGACGTACACCGTCGTCCCGAGATCCACGTCGGAGACCGTTATCGCGTCGCCGGCGCGTACCTCGCCGGAGAACTGGGTTTCGGCGGGACGGTTCCCGACCACGACGGTGAGGTTCGCCGCGTCGAGCGTGTCACCCCCCTCGTGGCGGACCGTCACCGCGCCGTCGTATGCGAAGGAGAAGTTCGCCTGCGGCACCTCGCTGGTCGTCGGGATGTTGTCGGGGCGTGAGAGGACACCCGTCACGTCGTCCGGGGAGTCGCTCACCCGGTCGTAGGGGTAGTTCGCCACGAACACCGCGAGCGGCTCCCTCGGGTCCGCGCCGGGAAGCGCGGACTGCTCGACGACCGCTCGATTGAGATACTCGAAGTGGCGCTCGAAGGCGAGGGGGCGGCTCTTCGAGGTCTCGAACTCGGTGGTACCGACCGAGAGCGTCCAGTCGGCCATCCCGACGAACGCGTCCGTGGCGTAGATGCGGTACTCGAAGGTGCCGTCGAGGAAGACGGGCGCGATGAACACGGTGGGTACCCCCTTCGGGAGCTCCCGGGCGACGCGCAGGGTCTGGCTCGTCTGCCGGTCCGTGATGGTGGTCCCCTCGTACGCGGCCGCGGCGTGGAACTCCACCCCGAGCTCCGGGTACCGGATCGTCCCGTCGCGAACCGACGCCTCGGCGTCCGTGACGGCCGGGAACCGAACGCGCAGCGCGAACTCCGTGCGCTCGATGTCGTCGGGCATCGGGAGCGGTTCCGGCGTGGGCGTCGCCGTCGACGAGGCCGACGAGTCGGGGGCGTCGCTCCCGCCGCCCGCGTCACCCGAAAGGGAGGTACAGCCGGCGAGGCCGCCCGCGGCGAGGAGGCTCAGGAGGTGGCGTCGGTGCATCACCGGAACGACCGGTCTGGGTGACAAATAACTACTGCTTGACACACCCGCTGCGGGGAGAACACAACGGTTTTCTCACAGCCCGCGGCCCCACACGCTATGCACGCCATCACCAACTCCGGGTGGGTGGAAGTCGTCACTGGCTGTATGTTCTCGGGGAAGACGGAGGAGCTCCTGCGTCGCGTCCGGCGGGCGGAGATCGCGGGACAGGAGGTGGCCGCGTTCACGCCGGCGCTCGACGAGCGGTTCGGCACGACGGCCATCGGCTCGCACGCGGGCAACCGCATCGAGGCCACCGTCGTCTCGCAGGACGACCCGCTGTCAGAGATCCGCGAGCATCTCAACGGCGAGCAGGTCGTCGCCATCGACGAGGCGAACTTCTTCTCCGAGACGCTCGTCGAGGCCTGCGAGGAGCTCGCGGCCGAGGGCCGGCGCGTCATCGTCTCGGGCACCGACCAGACCTTCCGCGGGGAGCCGTTCCACCCCCTCCCCGAGCTCATCGCCGTCGCGGAGTACGTCGAGAAGTTCCAGGCCATCTGCATGCAGTGTGGCGAACCCGCGACGAAGAACCAGCGGCTCATCGACGGCGAGCCGGCCCACTACGACGACCCGACCATCCTCGTCGGCGCGGAGGAGGCGTACGAGGCGCGGTGTCGCAGCTGTCACGTCATCCGCACCGACTGACTGCGGAGGCGACCGGGAGCGGAACCGTCATACCGGCCCCGGGGCTACGTTCTCGCGTGACTACGTGGACCGAGAACCCCCGCGGCGGGCGCGAGCGTGGCCCCCGCGGGCTGGCCCGCGCGTGGGTCGAACTCCTCGTCCGGCCCCGCCGCTTCTTCCGCAACGGGGTCGCCCCGGGTGATCAGGCCCCGGGGCTCGTCTTCGGGGTCGCCGTCGCGCTCGTCTACATCGCGACCCGGTTCGCGTTCCTCCCGAGCGCCCGTCCCGACTTCTTCCCCGGCCAGCCGCTCGCGTCGGCGCTCGTCGGCCTCGGCATCGTGGGGCTCATCATCGCGCCCGCCGCGCTCCATCTCACCGCGGCCATCCAGACGCTCATCCTGATGGCCGGTGTCCGCGAGCGGGCGGGGGTGAGCGAGACGGTACAGGTCGTCGCGTACGCCACCGCGCCGTGTGCGCTCGCGGGCGTGGCCGCACCCCCCGGCGCGGGTGCGACGCTCGTGACCCTCGTCGCCGGCTGGCGGCTCCTGCTCGCGCTGTGGGGTGTCGGCCTCCTCGTCGTCGGCATGGCGACCGTCCACGATGTCTCGATTCCGCACGCGGCGGTCGTGACGGTCGTCCCCGGCGTCATCGTCTTCGGCTACCTCTTCGGTGGGCTGTTCGCCGCCGAAACGGTGTTCGGAATCGAACTCGTCGACACGACGCCGCCCGGCAGATAGCCGAGCCCCCGCGGCTTTTGTACGTCCCTCCGAAAGGAGGAGTATGCTCAATCTGAACATCGAGGAGTTCATGGTCGAACTCAAAGACGGGAGCCTGCAGAACGTCGGCCCGACGAACAAATCCGCGACGGCGAAGCTGTTCGACGTGGAGGGGATCGACGTGCGGGAGTTCGGCGACAAGCGAGTGAAACTGGGGTTCTCCGACGGGGAGGGGAACGAGGTGGAGATCGCGCTGTTCCCGGAACAGGCACGCGAGGTCGCGAGAGGCATCGAGGCGCTGGAGGAGGACAGCCCCGTTTTCGAGTAGCGTTGCGGAGCGGAGCGAGGCAACGGAACGACGAACGGCGACTGGAAGGAGCCGTCAGCTACCCACGACTTCAGTCGTGGGCTTGGATAGGGTCGCACCGAGTCCCCGGAGCCAATTTAATTATCGGTGGGCGATGGCCCCCGATGTCAGGGCTGACTGACGGACAGCCCATCCCTGCCAACACATCTGGCTGTCAGGGACTCCCAATCTATCCAGGGGCCGCCAATAAAACCATTACCCATCGCTGCCGTGTCGGCCTTCCTCCCACGGCTGAAGCCGTGGGCTTCCGGCCTTGCGTCAACTGTGAGGAGCGTCCGCGCCTCCCGGAATCGCCACGGGCCAGCCCGCGCCGGGAATCCGACAGGGGTTTAGGGGATGGGTCGCTGTTTGCACGTAATGGCTAACTGTATCATCTGCGGGACGTCTGCCGAGGGTCCCATCTGTGAGACCCACCAGGAGGACGTCGTCTTCGAGTTCCGGGGTGACCGCCCCGGCCAGCTTACGCAGGGTCGCTATTACCGTGGTAAAGTCGATGGCTACGCCGACTTCGGCGTCTTCGTGAACCTCTCGGACCGCGTGACGGGCCTCCTCCACCGGAGCAAGCTCAAGCGCCGCCTCGAGTCGCTCGACTGGGAGGTCGGCGACGAGGTGTACGTGCAGGTGACGAACATCCGTGACAACGGCGACGTGGACCTCGGCTGGTCCATCCGCCAGTCCGACCGCGACTTCCGTGGCGTCCTCGTCCAGACGCCGAGCGGCGACACGCTCCCCGAGGGCGAGGTCGACGAAGAACCGTCAGGACGGTCATCACACGCCGAGCCGGAGCCCGTCGAACGCGAGAGCGAACCCGAGACGGCCCCGGAGCCGGAAGCGGAACCCGAACCGGAGCCGGAACCCGAGAGCGAGGAAGCGGAACCGGAGCCCGAACCGGCCGCTGAGGAAGCCTCCGAAGCAGAGGCCGAGCCGGAGCCCGAACCGGAGCCCGAGTCCCGCGAGCTCGACCTCGTCGCCGTCGAGGACCTGCGTGACAACGTCGGTGCCGACGTACGCGTCGAGGGTGAGGTCGTGAGCGTTCGACAGACCTCCGGCCCGACCGTCTTCGAGCTCCGCGACGAGACCGGTGTCGTCGACGCCGCCGCGTTCATCGAGCCCGGCGTCCGCGCGTACCCCGAGGTCGAGACGGGCGACATCGTCCGGCTCGACGGCGAGGTGCGCGTCCGCCGCGACGAGATTCAGCTCGAAACCGAGACGCTGCTCGTCCTCGAGGGCGAGGAGCGCGAGGCCGTCCTCGGCCGCATGGAGGACGCCCTCGACGAACAGGCAACACCCGAGACCGTCGAGCCGCTCGCCGAGGACGACGTGGTCGCCGGCGTCACCGAGGATATCCAGTCCGCCGCCGCGACGATCCGCCGCGCCGTCTTCGAGTCGCGCCCGGTCGTCATCCGGCACAACGCCACGACTGACGGCTACGTCGCCGGTGCCGCCATCGAGCGTGCCGTCCTCCCGCTCGTGAAGGAGGAGCACGCCAACGCCGACGCCTCCTACCACTACTTCGACCGCCGCCCGCTCGAGGACGGCGTCTACGACCTCGACGACGCGACGGGCGACGTGACCCGGATGCTCGACAATCAGGAGCGCCACGACGAGAAGCTCCCGCTGTTCGTCTTCGCCGCCGCCGGCTCCACGGCCGACTCGCTCGACGGCATCGGCCTGCTCTCCGTCTACGGCGCGGACCACGTCGTGGTCGACGGGCTCCCGGTCGACGACGAGGTCGGCGAGGCCGTCGACACCGTCGTCTCCGCCGACGGCGAGCGCACGGCGAGCACCCTCGCCGCCACCGTCGCCGCGGCCATCAACGAGGACGTGCGCGGTGATCTCGGGCACCTCCCCGCCATCTCCTACTGGGAAGACACGCCGGAGGCGTACGCCGCCCTCGCCGAGGAGGCCGGCATCGACGCCGAGGCCGCCGAGGAGCTCCGCGAAGCCATCGCTCTCGAAGCGTACTACCAGAGCTACGAGGACAAACGCGAACTCATCATCGATCTCCTCTTTGAACAGCAGCACGGGCTCGCGGCGCAGGTGTCAGAGCAGTTCCGCGAGAAGCTCGGCACCGAACTCCGGACCGCTCGCGCGAACCTCGAGACGCGGGAGGCGGGTGGGCAGACGTTCGCCGTGCTCGACACGGACAAGTTCACCCACCGCTTCGACTTCCCGCCGACGGCGCTGCTGCTCGACGCGCTCCACCGCGAGCGCGAGGACTGGGACGTCACGGTCGGGGTGGCCGCCGACGAACTCCTCGTCCGCGCCGACGCGGACCTCGACCTCCGCGACATCGCCGCCGCGGCCGGTGAGGAGCTCGCGAACGCCGGGCTCTCCGCCCGCGGCGCCCGCACGGGCAAGCTCGTCTTCCTCTCGGGCGAGCGCGAGGCCGTCCTCGACGCCGTCGTCGAGACGGTCGCCGACCGCCTGTAACCGCACCACATTTCTTCGTCCGTCTCTTCTCCCCGGTAATGAGTAGTGACGATGCGTTCCAGCGGGTCTGTGAGACCCTCGCGGAGCGTATCCTCGCCGGCGAGATCGACGAGGACGACGTGGAATCCGCGAAGCTGGCGGCGTGTTCGGAGTTCTCCGCGCCGAAGGTGCCGAAGAACGCGGACATCCTCGACGCCGCGCCGGAGGGGAGACGCGAGGAACTGGAGCCGGTGCTCCAGCGCAAGCCCGTCCGCACGGCGTCGGGGGTCTCCCCGGTCGCCATCATGACCTCGCCGCATATGTGCCCGCACGGGAAGTGTCTCTACTGTCCCGGCGGTCCTGCGAGCGAGTTCAGCTCCTCGCAGTCGTACACCGGCCACGAGCCCGCCGCCGCCCGCGGGGTGCAGAACGACTACGACCCGTACGGGCAGGTCACCCTCCGGCTGCACCAGCTCCGACAGATCGGCCACCCCGTCGACAAGGTGGAGCTCATCCTGATGGGCGGGACGATGACCGCCCGTTCGCACGATTACCAGGAGTGGTTCGTCAAGCGCGCGCTGCAGGCGATGAACGACTTCGACCCCGACTGCGAGCCACAGCCCGCGGAGGAGAAGTCGTTCGCCGAGGAGGACCCGGAGTTCGCCTACCTGGAGGACGTCATCGCCGAGAACGAGACCAACTCGATCCGGAACATCGGCACCACCTTCGAGACGAAGCCGGACTGGTGTGACCCCGAGCAGATCGACCGGATGCTCGATCTGGGAGGGACCAAAGTGGAGGTCGGCGTCCAGACCACCTACGAGCGCATCAACCGCGAGATGCACCGCGGCCACGGCACACAGGCCAGCATCGACGCCAACCGCAGACTCCGGGACTCCGGGTTCAAAGTCGGCTTCCACATGATGCCCGGCCAGCCGGGGATGACGAAGGAGATGTGTTTAGAGGACTTCCGCGAGCTGTTCGAGAACCCCGACTGGCGGCCGGACTACCTGAAGATCTACCCGACGCTCGTCGTCCGCGACACCATCACCTACGATATGTGGCGCCGCGACGAGTACGACCCCCTCACCAACGAGGAGGCGGCCGAGCTCGTCGCCGAGGTGATGGACATGATCCCTCGGTATACGCGCCTCCAGCGCGTCCAGCGCGACATCCCGGCCGACTTCATCGACGCGGGCGTCTGGAAGTCCAACCTCCGACAGTTGGCGTGGCAGGAGATGGAGACACACGGGTGGACCTGTGAGTGTATCCGCTGTCGGGAAGCGGGCATGAACGACGAGACGCCCGAAAACGTCGAGTTGGACGTGATGACCTACGAGGTCGGCGGCGGGACGGAACACTTCATCTCCTTCGAGGATTTCGCCGAGCGACGCTCGGCGGACCGTCGGACGCAGTCCGACGATTTCGAGAAGGACCTCCTCGTGGGCTTCTGTCGGCTCCGGTTCCCGAACGACCCCGTCCGGAGAGAGCTCCAGGACGCCGCGCTCGTCCGCGAACTCCACGTCTACGGGAGTGAGGTGGCGATGGGTGAGGCCGGCGACGAGAGCACCCACCAGCACAAGGGGTACGGGAAGCGCCTGTTGAAGAAGGCCGAGGAGCTCGCACGCGACGCGGGCTACTCGAAGCTCTCCGTGATTTCGGGAATCGGCGTCCGGCAGTACTACCGCGACAAACTGGGCTACTATCAGGACGGGCCGTACGTCTCGAAGACCCTGAACTGACTAATCGTCCGCGGGGATGCGACGGTTCTCGATGGCGGCGCGGGCTTCCCCCAGCGAGTCGCCGAGTTTCGCCCCCTTGTAGCCGAAGATGTCGGCGTAGCCGACCGCGCTCATGAGGATGGGGTAGAACGCCTCGTCGGCCGTGAACGCCTCGCCGTCGGCCCGGGCGAACACCTCCCCTTCGCGGACGAGTTCGAAGTTCTCCGCGAGGAACTCGTAGGACTCGGAGGGGGGTTTGGGGACCGCCTCGGTCATCGAGAAGTACCGGGAGTCGGCCGTGTCGGGCGTCCCCGGCAGGCAGTCCGTGACCCGCAGGAAGTCGATGGCGAGCTTCTCGGCCGTCACCGCGGCGGCCTCGGTCCCCTGACAGCCGGCCTCGACGGTGAGCACGTCGTTCACCTCGGAGTGCGACCCGCTCGCGACCCCATGGTGGTCGACGATGTAGGGGACGGGGAGCCGGGCGGCGAGCGCGAGCACCCCGGGCTGGGCGGCGTCGAACAGCGCGATCGGGTCGTCCTGCGAGTGGGTCGCGTGGATGGAGAACGTGAGCAGCCCCTCGGTCTCCGCACAGAGCTTCGCCGCGAGTCGCTCCTCCCGGTTCCCGTTCGGGTCGCCGGGGAAGGTACGGTTGAGGTCCGTATCGAGATAGCGGGCGTTCGCCTCGACCGCTGGCGGATTGGCGATGATCAGTTTGATACCCCGTTGCAGCTCGAGATCGCCCGCCTCCGCGGCCTCGCGCAGGCGCTCGACCGCACGCACGCCCGACGGCTCGTCGCCGTGGACGCCGCCGACGAGGGCGATCTCGGGGTCGCCGGGGCCGTGTGTCGTCACGTCTGGCTCGACAGCTACCATACCAGTTCGTCCAGGCGCGAGCCGCATAAACGGCCCGGGCGGCGACGATTTAACGCTCGAGATCCATCCGTACCCATGGCAAAGCGCCTCGCCGACGGGGTCTGGCTCCTGGAGCTTGGGCTCGTCCCACCGCTGGCGACGAACGTGTATCTCGTCGACGACCGGGACGTGACCCTCGTCGACACCGGGCTGCCCGTCAACTACCCCTCCATGCGCGACGAGCTCGCCGCGGCGGGCTACAGCCCCGAGGAGGTCGACCGCGTGCTGCTCACCCACTACGACATCGACCACGTCGGAGGCCTGGGCGCGCTCCCCGACGCCGCGGTGTATCTCGGGGCGACCGACCTCGACCTCCTCCGGGGCGACTGGACACCCCCGCTGTTCCACCACAAGGGGGCGTTCCACCGCGCCGCCCGCCGGCTGTTCCCCCTCACCGACCGGGAGATAACCGGCGTCGACGACGGGGACCGCATCGGGGGGTTCGAGGCCGTCCACACGCCGGGACACAACCCCGGCCACACCGTCTACGTCCACGAGGAGTTGGGGCTCGCACTCACCGGTGACCTGCTGTGGGAGGACGGCGGCGAGCTCACCCCGCCCTTCTGGCTCGACTCCTACGACATGCACGAGCTCCGGTCGTCCATCCGGACGTTCGCCGACCGCGCGACGGGCGTCGACATCGTCGGGATGGCCCACGGCGACCCCGTGCTCGAGGGTGCCACGGCCGCCATCGACCGGGTCGCCGCCCGCGTGTAGTGCCGGGACACCCGCGTTTTTCTCCCCGCCGTCCCTGGGTCGGGTATGGACATCGCCATCGTCGGCGCGGGCGCGGCGGGCGCGGCCGCCGCCTACACCCTCCGCGAGGAGTCCGTCACCGTCTTCGAGAAGTCACGCGGCGTCTGCGGGCGCGCGGCCACCCGCCGGCGCGGCGACTGCACCTACGACTACGGGGCGAACTACGTGAAATCGAAGGACCCGAAGGTGAACGACCTCCTCACGGAGACGGTCGACACGGACGGGCTGGTCGACATCGAGGAGCCGGTGTGGACGTTCGATTCGTCGGGGGCCATCGACGAGGGGCGCGACGGCGAGGACCACAAGTGGACCTACACCGAGGGGATCACCCAGATCGCGAAGCGCCTGTTCTCGCTCGCGGAGACGGAGGTCCAGCGCGAGACCCGCATCGAGCGTATCGTCCGCGACGAGGGGGCCGACGAGGACGCCGGGCGCTGGCGGCTCTACGACACCGACGACACCGACCTGGGCGCGTTCGACACCCTCCTCCTGACCCCGCCGGCCCCCCAGACCACCCAGCTCCTCCGGGACACCGAGTGGGCCGACGACCGCCGCGAGACGCTGGCAGAGGCCGTCGCGGCCGTCCCCTACCGGAGCATCATCACGGGCGTCCTCCACTACGAGTTCGAGCGCGACGAGCCGTGGTACGCGCTCGTGAACACGGACCGGAACCACGACGTGGGGTGGGTCGCCCGCGAGGAGCTGAAAGACGGCCACGTCCCCGACGGCGAGAGCCTGCTGGTCGCGCAGATGGCCCCCGACTGGTCGACGGCGCGCTACGAGGACGACGAGGAGGAGACGATGGAGGAACTGACCGAGGCCGTCGCGGAGCTCCTGGGAGAGGATCGGCTCCGGGACCCGGACTGGACGGATTACATGGGCTGGCGCTACGCCCTCCCCGACGAGGGCGTCGACAAGGCGACCATCGAGTCGGCCGAGGACGCGGGGCTGTTCTTCGCCGGCGACTGGGTCGCCGGGGAGGGGAGGGTTCATCTCGCGTTACGGAACGGGCTCGATGTGGGCGAGCGGATTCGTGCGGATCATCGGAGCAACTCATAGTTTTGCGCGAGTCTCCCGATTCATTGACAGAATCAGCGTGCAAGATACACGGCACGAGTCGGTCACTCGAACTTCTCGGTCTTAGTGCGACGTACAGAGTGTACGTTCAGAAACCGGCTACTGATGGTTTCACACCGATACAGATAAGCTAGTGAATCAGTAGAACTCCGCTCAATCACGCTCAATTCTATGTTTCTGTAGCTTATAACGGAGCTTGATGAGCGAAGGAATACTGTCTGAGTATAGTGTAAATGAAATAATTTTGCCAGTGAGTATACTTACGACAGCAGTATTCACCGTTATTATCGCGATAGCTGAGGAGATGACAGTTCTCTATGCCGGTTTGACCATTGGTGTGGGATTGGTGGTACTTGCCGGAGTGCTCAGTTTTTATAGAGATGAGGCGAGAAAACCCACGATTTCAGTCGTGGGATGAATCGCCGAACGGTTTGCAACCACTGTAACCACAACAGTTGAGTGCCCACACGTCGTTTCTGTGATCGTCGTTGCGATGGTACCCCATCGTGATTGACCGTCCGAAAACTGGCAGTTGACTTGGTGTTTGCCTCATCAAAAAGTAAGCCTTCGGACGACCCAACCGACGTTAAACAATCAGATACCTCCGAGTCCTTCACAGGATAGGAGTAACGGGGGCGTGGCACTCCCATCGGCGCGTCGGGTCGTAAACGTAAGTTCCCAACCCAGCGCAAACGGGCGTGGGAAGCCCACGACTTCAGTCGTGGGAGGATGTCACACAAACAATCAGCAAGACGGCAGATGAGTCGCGCCTGTGCTGTAACGGCCAACTCAAACGACTCTGATCCCCGAAGTGTAACGTGCTGTGTACACCCTCTATACTTCGTACGTCCGTGCTGACAGCTATTCGGTAGCTCGCTGAGCCTCTACTGGACAGAGTGTGCGTGTCGGTTGACCTCGAACCGTCCACATCGGGCGATGGGATTAGCGGAGTTCCCAGCAGTATCACCGGTCACGGGAGCGGTGCACCGGTCGCAGAGAAGTAGGTTTACAGCGATAACAACGACCAGAGTGACAAGAGCAGTCCTGTAGCTGCTACAAGGGAAACCGCTTCGAGTGCCTGTCTTCGATCTAGCTCACGGACGGCCCTGAGACCGTGATAGTGAATCCACCCGCTCCAGAGAGTCGTGCCCACAGTGATGGTGAACGCAAGAGGGATACTCGCGCGGACGGCAGTTTCGAGTCGCTGTAGTGACGCCTCGAACGATGCGGCTACCGGGGCGGACCCGAGAAGTACCGACACCGAGAGCACGGTCACCGTGAGTACCGTGCCGATGGCCTGAGGAACGGTCCCCCACGCGGTGACGACCAGTGGTCCCCTCGCGGACTCGTCGTCAGTCCGTGTGAACACGTGAAAGGTCCCGCCAACGACGAGCCAACTGACGAATGCTGACAAGAACTCAAACGGTAGCCGCGGGCCCAGTACACGCCAGACGAGACGCTGTGCAGGAATCTGGCGTGCCTCCGCACACGCTTCGGGCGTTCCGAACGTGATATTTTCTCCGTCGACCGTCATGTTTCCCCCGAGTCGGTCATCATCACAGGCGGATGCAGGGGGATGATCCGGATTCTCGACAGTCACCGTCGACGGAATCGTCGATTGTAGTACGACCCCGAATCCGGCCAACGCGAGTGCCGAAATGAGTCCGACCACCCCGACGACGGCGAGGGCACGTTCGATCGAGTAATCGTTGGCCTCAAACGCACTGCTAGGGTGAAGGAACGGAATCGAGGGGGACACACGACCGGCGATAGCCGACGCGAGGATAAGCATTAATATGTGCCGTATATCGACGTATGTCTACCTCAATAGCGATTGACCATGCTTCGATAGACCGGCGTTCTGCAACGACGAGGGGTATGAAGACTTCCGCAAATCCCTATTGGAACACGTAGTCGTCCAGCCGCGCTCGCGCCCCTTCCAGCACCGACGAGCCGTGGAACACGAGCCCGACGTCGAACTCGTACGCTAAGAGCTTCTCCAGCGAGCGCTCCGCGCGGCTCAGGTCCTCGGAGTAGGTCTCCGGTGGGAGGTGGAAATACCCGGCCGGGAAGCCGCGCTGGTCGGCCCCGGAGAGCGCGTCGGCGAGGACGGCCACCCCTCTCGATTCGGAGACGAGCGCGTGCTGGTGACCGCGGTGGCCGGGGAGGTGGATCGCCACGAAGTCGCCGATAGCGTCCCCCTCGCCGTAGTAGTGGCCCGCGTCGTGTTCGGGGGGCGTGCCGACGGGGAGGTAGACCTCCAGGTCGTAGGCCTCGCGCACCGCATCGAGGCCACCGATGTGGTCGCCGTCGGCGTGGGTGATGACGACCCGCTCGGGAGTGACACCCGTCTGCTCGATACCGTCGAGGAGGGCGTCCGTGGAGTCGGAGAGGCCGGTGTCCACGAGCGTCCCGTCGTCGAAGAGGAACGCACGGATGCGCTCCGGCTCCGGGCCGGGCACGCACGTGATGTCGAAGCCGCCGTCGATGAGTTCGGTCACGTCAGCCATGCTAGAGAAGTCGGTCGGGAGGACCGTAGCTCTGTGGGTGGGTTCTTGGTCGCTCGCCGCGGCAGGGGAGATATGAAGGTCACCTTCCTCGGCACCGGGAGCGCGATGCCGACCGGCGACCGCGCACAGACGGGGCTGCTCCTCGAAAGCGAGTCCGCCGACCCCCTGCTCGTGGACTGCGGGAGCGGCGTCCTCTCCGCGCTCGCCCGGACGGAGGTCGGCTACGAGGGGGTGGACACCGTCCTCCTCACGCACCACCACCTCGACCACGTCTCGGACCTCATGGCGTTCTACAAGGCCCGGTGGCTCGCGGGCGCGGACGACCTGACCGTGGTCGGGCCCGCGGGGACCCGCGAACTCGTCGAGGGGCTGCTCGACGTGCACGACTACCTGCGGGGACGACTCGAGCTCACCGTCCGGGAGGTCGAGGCCGGGAGCTTCGAGCTCGCGGGCTACGACGTCGAGGCCGTCGAGGGCGTCCACTCGATGCGCTCGTTCGCCTACCGGTTCGAGTCGGGGGAGATCGCGTTCACGTTCTCCGGCGACACCGAGGCCACGGCGGCCATCGCCGACCTCGCGGACGGCTCCGTCGTCCTCGCGCACGACTGTTCGTTCCCGGACGAGGTCGACGTCTCCAACCACCCGACGCCGTCGCAGCTCGGAGAGGCACTGGCCGGCCACGACATCGGCCGGGTGTATCTCACCCACCTCTACCCCCACACGGACGGGAACCACGAGGCGATGATCAACGCGGTCCGCGAGCGGTTCGATGGAGACGTGCGCGTGGCCCGCGACGATCTGACGATCACCCTGCGCGAGGCGGGCGGGCTTGATTGAACAGGCCCGTACTTATAGGTTCGAGCGCCTCTTACCGCCAGTATGTCCTACGATGCCGGGAACGTCTCCAAATCTCTCGCTGATCTCCCGGCTCCCGAACGCGGTGCCCACGCCTACCGGCGGCTGTTCGCGCTCTCCGGAGACCGCGACCGCACGTTCACCGAAACCGTCGAGGCGATGCTCGAGATCGGCTGTGAGTGGTTCGGGACCCCCTTCGGCTTCCTCGGCGCGACAGACGAAGACCTGACGATCGTCACCACCCACGGCGACGCCGACGGGTTCGAAACCGGCACCCGCATCCCGATGGGTGAGACCTACTGCCGGTTCATCGTCGCCGACGGCAGCCTCGTCGCCATCAACGACGCGGAGAGGGATGGATACGCGGACGACCCGACCTACACCGAACACGGCGTTCGCTGCTACATCGGGACCGCGGTCAAGGTCGACGGAGAACAGTTCGGGACGCTCTGTTTCATGGGTGAGGAGCCCCGCGAACGCGGGTTCGACGACGAGGACGAGCGGTTCCTCGAGACCCTCGCGGAGTGGCTCGGCACGGCGCTCGAACGCCGGAACCGCGAACGGGAACTCGAACGCCGCCGCGACCGGCTCTCGGAGTTCCCCGGGTTCGTCGCCCACGAACTCCGCAACCCGCTCGCCATCGCGCTCGGCCAGCTGGAGCTGTCGGATCCCGATTTCGACACCGTCGAACGAGCGCTCACGACCATCGACACCCGCATCGACTCGCTTCTCACCCTCTCGAAGTCCGAACAGCCGGTCGCCGACGCGGGTGACGTCGCGGTCGGCCGCATCGCGCGCGCTGCGTGGAGCGACCTCGGTGGCAGGCCGGACGCACTAACCGTCGAGTCGGACCGCACCGTCCGGGGGGACGCCCAGCGCGTCCGCACCCTCGTCGAGAACCTCCTGAAGAACGCGCTGACCCACGGGGGACCCGACGTGACCGTCACCCTCCGCGCGACGACGGAGGGGTTCGCCGTCGACGACGACGGCCCAGGCATCCCCGAATCGAGTCGTGAAGCCGTCTTCGAGCGCGGCCACTCCGGGGGCGACAGCACGGGACTGGGGCTCGCCATCGTCGATCGCATCGCCGACGCACACGGCTGGGACGCCGTCGCAGGCGAGAGTCCCGACGGCGGGGCACGGATCGAGCTCCGGACCCGCGTCCGGGGCGAGGAGTTCTGATTCGGGCTACTGGAGCCGGTATCGGAGCAGCGCCGCCACCCCGCCGAGGTTCTTCAGCTGTTCACCGGGGGCGAACTCCCCCGAGAACACCGTCACTTCGCCACCCTTCTGTTCGACCGTATCGATGAGGTCGTTCGCGTCGATCTCCCAGTCTCCCTCCCCCGCCCGCTCCTGTCTGAGGCGGGTGTCGAGGATGAGCAGCGTCTCGATGGCGCCGAACTCCGCGGCCTTGTACGTCTCGTCGACGCCGTAGGTGGCCTTCGCTCCCTCTCCGATGCGGGTCATCAGCTCGTCGATGAGCTCGGCCTCCTTCGCGATGCGGGTCTCCGCCTGCACCCGGTCGACGGCCCCGCGTTTCAGCACCTCGTGGACCCCCCGACCACCCGCGGAAGAGGTGTCCACGGTCGTGATCTTCGACGGGAGCTCCTGGTCCTGCTCTTCGATGTAGTCGAGCGCGTCCTGTTTGGTGAACCCGGGACCCGCGAGGATGATTGCCTCGCAGTCGATACGTTTGAGCACCTCGTACAGCTGCGAGAACAGCTCCTCGCGGGGGCGAGCGAACTCCCCTTTCCCCGTGGGCGCCGTGATGGTCGCCCGCTCCTCGACGCCGTACTGCGCGACGGTGTGGACGTACGCCTCCCCCTCCTCGATGGTCGCGATGACCACGTCGGGGTTCTCCGCGGCCTCGACGGCCTCCTGGAGTCGCTCCAGTTGGTCCGTCTTCCACTCCTTCTCGATGTCGAACTCCGTCCGCTCCTCGATGTTGAGGGTGTGGTGGTAGCCGAGCTGGTCCTCGCGGGAACAGTCGACGATGGTGCCTGAGACCCGCAGCCGGTTGGCGAACTTCGCGAACTCCACCTCGTCCACCTCGAGTTTGACCCAGAGGTGTTCGCGTTCACCGCCCGTATCGCGCGTCATGTCGTCGTCGCGCTGGATGCGACGGGTGGTGTCACCCGAGACGTTGTCACCGGGCTCCAGCACGTAGGTGAGATGCCACAGGTCGTCGAGGCTCTCGGGGACCACCGTGATGCGTTCCCGTCGGCCCTCGACCCGCGTGCGGTCGGCGATGCGCATACCCGAACTCCGTGACCCGACGGAAAGTACCCTGCTATTCGGCCACGGCTGCCCTCGATCCGCCGACCGCACCCGACCGACCCGCACCGTTACCGAGCAGGTAGTAGGTCGCCATCTGCCCGTAGAACGTGATGAAGATCCCGACGATGATGACGCTGAGTGCGGCGCCGACGACCCCGAAGACGATACCGACGATGATGGCGAGCAGCCAGCCGACGGCGTAGTCGGCCGTGAGCGCCATCTCGAACACCGTCCCGAAGCGGAACGCCGCGCCGAGCTCACCCGTCACCGCGTAGTTCGTCGCGGCCGCCGGTAGGAGATACGCCGCCAGCAGGTAGATGAGGACGGCGAGCGCGAGGACGAGCAGCGAGGCGATCCCCGCGCCGGCCACGACACTGGGGTCCGGGGGCCCGCCGCTGGCGACGGTGCCGACGCCGACGATGACGGTGACGAGCACCAACAGCACCGTCGGGACGATGAAGTAGCCGATGGCGATGACGATGAACAACAGCCCCGTGACGAACAGGTCCCCCCAGTCGGAGAACGTCGGCGGCTCGGGGTCCTCGCGGGCACCCGCCGCGAGCACCCGCAGGAAGTAGCCCTGCAGGAAGAACGCGGGGATGATGAGAAACGAGAGCAACGAGAGGATTCCGCCGATGAGGATCGTCTTCAGCCAGCTGTCGCCACGCTTCGGGAACCCGACGGCTTCGCCTAACATGGGGGTGAGTTCTGCGGTCTGATGTATATACCTACGCCCGGTCCTCGCCGAACGACCACTCGTCGATCGTCGTCTCAGGGGGTGATTCCTCCTCGTCCGTCTCCTCGTCCGCATCCACATCTGCATCCTCGTCCGCGCTCCGCTCGGAATCGCCCGAATCCGCCCTGTCGGCGTCCGCTTCGGCTGCCCCCGTCCCGTCCGTCGCTGGCTGGACCGGACGGATGGCCGGTTCGGGAGCAACCCGGTGAATCGCTGGCTCCGGCGCGACGGGCCGAACCGCGGGAACGGGGTCGACGGGGCGGATCGCGGGAACGGGGTCGACGGGGCGGATCGCGGGAACGGGCTCGTCGGGCCGGTCGGCGGTCGAGTCCTCGGTCGGTTCCGGAGCGGGGGCGACGGTCGGTTCGAGCCCCAGGCCGTCCGCCGCGGCGTGTGCCCAGACGTACCGGACGGCGACGGCGACGATGAACTGGAGGAAGAAGCCGACGACGAGCACCCGGAGGGCGAACGCGACCGGGAACGCGACGGTCTGCAGGAGGAGCGCGCCGACCCAGCCGACCACGTAGTCCTCCGTGAGCGTCCCCGAAACGAGCCGACGGAGGTGGAACGCCGCACCGAGGCGGCCGTGGTACGCGAGGTTCGCGAGGGCGGCGGGGAGGAGGTACGCCGCGGCGAGCACCGAGAACAGCGCGAGGACGAGCGAGACGCCGGCGACGTTCCGGAGGACGGACTCCACGGCCGGGGTCAGCCCCAGCTCGCCCGTGAACTGGCCGGCCGCGGCGAGTCCGCCGAAGACGGCGACCGGGAGGGCGTAGGCGACCGCGACGACCACCGCGCGGAGCCCGTCACCGACGAGGCCGACGAGGCCGCCGAACCCCGGCGCCTCCGGCTCGGCGTGGGTCGTCACCTGCCGGAACACGCGGAGGTGGTAGCCACGCAGGAGGACGACGGGGACGACGGAGAGGGTGGCGACACCGAGATAGATCGCCTGTGGCCGCAGCGGGGCCTCGGGGTCGACGAACGAGAGCGGGACGTTGAGCAGGAGCGCGCTCACGAGGACGAGGAGCCCACCGACCAGAACGGACCGTGGGCCACGAGACCCGGACGTGGGGAAGTCGAAAGCCGCTCCTAACATAGCTACTCCGTTCGCCGGGGGGTGACTTAAAAGTCGGTCTCGATACGGGGGCCGTCCCGTGGATCGACGGGGTCAGGCCGCGGGCTGGCCGGTGACGGCCTCCGTCTCCTCGAACGCCATCGCGGCGTCGAAGCCACGGGCGTAGAGGTAGTACGCGACGACGAGCGCGTAGAACTCCACGAACACGCCGAGGATCGCGCCGATACCGGTCGCGGCGAGCGCGCCGGCGAGCGCACCGGCGATGAGGAGGACGACGAGCGCGAGCGCCCAGTGTTTGGCGTAGCTCGCGGAGAACGCCGCCTGCTTCAGCTCGCCGACCGCGAAGGCTGCCGACAGCGAGCCGGTCTTCGCGAAGTTCGCGAGCCCCGCGGGCGCGACGTACCAGAGCGCGAGCGCGAGCAGCCCCGCGACGGAGAGGCCGATGAACGCCCCGCCGAGCGCCGCGAGCGACGGCTCACCGCCCGTGATGGCCGCGAGCGCGACGCCACCGACGCTGAGCCCGACGATGATCGCCGGGACGATGAAGTACGCGAGGAGGACGACGAACGCCTTCAGCCCGTCGACGAGCAGGGCACCCCACTCGGCGAACCGCGGGGGGGCCTCCTCGCCCTCCATCGTGTGCCGGAGGACGCGAATCGTGTAGCCGAGGACGATGAACGCCGGGATGATGAGGAAGCTGAACAGCGAGAGGAGCCCACCGATGAGGATGGTCATCCACGGTTTCTCGCCCTGTCTGGGGTAGTTGATAGCGGTTTCGAACATGATGGTACACCGCTCACGCGCGATGCGACTCCTCGCGTGAGTACTCTCAGTAGGACGCCGAACGACTTGATAAGCATTTCTTGTGTACTGACAGCACAGCACACGCAAAAACAGGCGTTTGCGGGTCGCTACTCCACGATCCGGCTCCCGCCCGTCGGGCAGAACTCCTGGATCTTGTCCGGGGAGGCCACCTTCCGGACGAACGTCTCGTCGGCGAACCGGCTCCGGAGCTCCCGGTACACCATCTTCGCGATGTCGTTCTGTGCGTACTGGCCGGGTTCGAGTGTCAGATAGGTCTCCGCCTGCCCCTCGATGGCGCGTTCGGGGCCGCCGACCACCCGGGTCTGCGGCTCGCAGGTGATGCCGATGGCCACGTCCACCGGCGTGTCGTCGAAGTAGGTGCGGTCGCCGCGGACGACGAAACTCCCCTTCGAGACGAACTCACCCGACTCCGGCGTCTTCGACACCTGGTCCGGCGTCGCCATGTACACGTCTCCCGCGTACTTCCCGTCCTTCCAGACGGAGGAGTACGAGACGGCGAAGCGCGCGGCCTCCTCCTTCGAGCTGTCGGGGATGGTCACGTCACGGGCCGACTCGGAGGGACCCGTCGCCTTCAGAATCGTCACGGGCGCGCCGTGCGCCTGCGTGTGGAAGAACAGGTCACCCCTGTCCATGTACTTCTTCACCAGCTCCTCGTTCTGGTCGGCGTTGCGCCCCCCGATGACGAGGAAGCCGTCCGAGGTGTGGAACCACCGGAACCGCTCGTACCACTGCTCGTTCTTCCGCACGGGGATGTTCTTCCGCGAGAGCCAGTCGATCTCCTCGCCCTCCTCGTCCTCGGTCTCGTCCTCGTCGCCGGCCTCCCACTCGTCGCGCCGGCGTTTGGCGTCCGCGAGGTCCTCGCGGGTGTCCTCGATGGCCGCGAGCGCCCCCTCCTTCTTCGAGGTGATCTCCTTCGCCTCCGTGTAGAGCCGGTCGGCGTTCTTCTCGACGCCATCCTCGGGGTAGCAGTCGATACGGGACCCGTCGAGTTCGAGCGTGACCGCGCCGACGTCGGGTTTGATGTCCACGACGTGGCTCGCTCGCTCGTTGCCGGCCTCGGCGGCCGCCTCGAACCGTTCCTCGATGGCCGCCCACGAGTGGTCCGCGTCGCGGGCCTCCCGGACCGTCGTGAGGATCTCGTCCACCAGGTCGTAGTTCGCGTAGAGCGCTTCGGCCTTCTCCCGTTCGGCTTCGGCCTGCTCCTCGAAGTTCTCGATGGCGCCCTGCTGCTGGTCGATGATGCGCTGGTATTTGGCGATCTCCTCCTCGAACTCCGGGCGGTTCGACGCGCCACCCCGGTCGGTCGGCTCCTCGCTCTCGGCTTCGAGCCGGTAGAAGTAGTCGTCCAGCGCCTCGTTGAACGAGTCGTACACCTCGCTCTCGAGGTCTGCGTGCTCCTCGAGCGGCACGGGCGTCACGTCCACGACCGTCCGGGTCTCGGCGGCTTCGTCGCCCTCTCCCTCGCCCTCGCTTTCGACGTACACCCGCGGGTCGAACTGCCCCGATTCGAGCGTGTCGCGTAAGCGTTCGAGCGCCCCGTACAGCTCCTCGAAGTCGCGCTCCGTGGTCTCCTCGATGGCCTTCGTCTTCTCCACGCCGGCGCGCGTACACAGCTCCTCACCCCACAGCCCCCCGAAGTTCAGCTGGGTCGCGATGGTGCGGACCACGTCCGTGTCCGACTGCGCCATCTTCGCCTCGAACTGCTCGTACGTGCACGTGAGGGGGTTGAACCGCGAGGCGGGGTAGTCGTAGATGCTCCCCGGCGCCACCGTCCGGGACTTGAGCCGCACCGTGTCGAGACAGGAGATGACCTCTCTATCCCGGTTCAGGACGGCGACGTTCCCGTCCCCGAACAGCTCCACGACGATGAACGTGTCCGCATCCTCTCGTTCGAATTCGAAGACAAGGATGCGGTCGAACTCGTACTGCTCGACCCCCGCGAAATCGGCACCGGAGAGGCGATTGCGGAGCATCATCGCGAAGTTGGGCGGTCGCCCCGGCGCGTCCGGGACGTGCTCCTGTGCCGCGACGTGCGCCCGTTTGGGGTCGCCGATTTCTAACAAGAGTTCGACCCGTCCTCGGTCGAAATCCCGCATCTTCAGCCGAACGAGCCCCTCGTCGTAGAGATAGGCCTTGTCGACCTTCGCGCCCTCGTACTGGGCCAGCTCCGTGGTGACGGCGCAGAGATCCACGCTCGTCATCGCCCGCTTTTCGTCCATATTGGTGTGTGGTTTTCACGGCGGGGGAAAAGGGCTGTCGGGTCTAGAGTGGTTGGGATTGTGTTTTGGGTTCGTCGCGAACGCGGTTTCAGATGCCTGTAAATCCTTCTCTCGCGTCGGAGTTTGGGGCGAGAACACCTGCAAAGCCCTCGCCCGCTCGCGGTCGCTGCGCGGGATATCCGCTGACGCGGATAGTGCCCGCGCAGACGACTCCCCTCCGGCGCGACCGGACTCGCCCTTTGCAAGTCCACCAGGGACAGCACCGCGACCGCACCAGCCCTTTTCCGTGGGACTCGTTCCACTCGTCCCACGACGTTCGCCTCACTGTCGTTCGGCTCACCCCCGGCCCGCGCGGGTACTCGCGAATACTCGTACCACGCGCGACCGGCCGTCCGCCTCACTGTCGTTCGGCTCACCCCCGGCCCGCGCGGGTACTCGCGAATACTCGTACCACGCGCGACCGGCCGTCCGCCTCTGTACAGCCACACCCTCCCCTTCCAGAACCCCCTTGAGCCTGCGAGTCGAACACCGGACAAATGGGAGGCCGTGACCTGCTCGCCGAGTCGGGCGTCGAGTTCGACCCCGAGTCCGTGGCCATCGACGACGAGGCCGTTCTCTCCCGGCTCGAACCCGAGGTCCGGTCGTGGTGGGTCGAGCAGTTCGGCTCCTTCGTCCCCGCCAACGGCGGCTTCTTTACGCCACCGCAGAAGGAGGCCATCCCGCTCATCGACGACGGGGAGAACGCGCTCGTCTGTGCGCCGACGGGGTCGGGCAAGACGCTGGCCAGCTACGCGGCCATCATCGACGACCTGTTCGGACGGGCGAAATCGGGGACGTTGGAGGACTCGGTCTACTGTCTGTACGTCTCTCCTCTCAAGTCGCTCGCCAACGACATCCACCGCAATCTGGAGGTCCCCCTCGACGGCATCACCGAGCGGGCCGAGGGGGACCTCGAGATCAGACACGCGATTCGCCACGGCGACACCTCCGACTACGAGCGCCAGCAGATGCTGGAGACGCCGCCACACATCCTCAACACGACCCCCGAAACGCTCGCCATCCTGCTGAACAGCCCGAAGTTCGCGGCGAAACTGGAGACCGTGGAGTACGTCATCGTCGACGAGGTCCACAGCCTCGCGGAGAACAAACGCGGGACGCATCTGGCCGTCTCGCTCGAACGGCTGGAGGCGATGTGCGACAGCTCCCCCACGCGCATCGGCTGTTCGGCGACGGTGGAGCCCCTCTCCACGATGGCGGAGTTCCTGGTGGGACAAGAAGGGGGCGAACCACGGGACTACGAGCTCGTGGATGCCAGATTCGTCCGGGAGTTCGACATCGAGCTCACCTGCCCGACGGCGGACCTCATCAACACGCCCGGCAGCGTGGTCCAGGACCGTTTTTACGACCAGCTCCACGACCTCGTCGCCGACCACACGAACACCATCGTCTTCACGAACACCCGGTCGGGGGCCGAGCGCGTGCTCCACAACCTCCGGGAGCGGTTCGGCTACACCGAAGCGAACTCGGGGTGTCACCACGGCTCGCTCTCGAAGGAGCGACGGCACGACATCGAAGAGCGCCTCAAGTCGGGGGACCTGGACGTGGTGACGACCTCCACCTCCCTCGAGTTGGGTATCGACATGCCCCACGTCGACCTGGTCGTACAGGTGGGGTCTCCCAAATCCGTCGCCGCGCTCCTCCAGCGCGTGGGCCGCGCGGGCCACCAGGTCGGCGAGACGGTGACGGGCCGGGTCATCGCGCTGGACCGCGACGAGCTCGTGGAGTGTGCGGTGATGCTCAAGAAGGCCGAGGAGGGGTTCGTCGACCGGGTGTTCGTCCCCGAGCGAGCCCAGGACGTGGCCGCCCAGCACGTCTACGGGATGGCCATCAACGGGCCGCGACCCGAGGCCGAGGTTCGGGAGATCCTCGGTTCCGCCTACCCCTACCGGGAGTACACCGACACCGACTGGGAACGGCTCATGTCGTATCTCACGGCCGCATACGACGGGTTAGAGGAGAAGAACGTCTACGCGAAGATCTGGCGCGACACCAACGACGCGCCCGACGGCGAGCACCACTACCCCGACTACGAGGTGGGTGAACCCCTCATCGGGAAGCGCGGCCGGCTCGCCCGGGTCATCTACATGACGAACCTCGGGACCATCCCCGACTCCTTCGACATCGACGTCTACACGCGCTCGGACGAGTGGGTGGGCCAACTGGACGAGGAGTACCTCGACACCCTCGAGAAGGGAGACGTGTTCGTCCTCGGTGGCGGACACTACGAGTACCGCTACCGACGGGGGTCGAAGGCCTACGTCGACCCGACGAGCGCCCGCCCCACGGTCCCCTCGTGGTTCTCCGAGCGCCTGCCGCTCTCCTATGATCTGGGACGGGAGATCCTCGCCTTCCAGCGTGAGTTGCTCGCTCGCCTAGAGGAGGGCCCCGCGGCCGTCCGCGCGTGGCTGCGTGAGTACCCGCTCGACGAGCACACCGTCCGGGCGCTCACCCGGATGTTCGACGAGCAGGTGCGCTACGCGGGCGAGGAGAGCGTCGCCACCCCATCCAGATTGCCCATCGAGGTCGAGCTGGACAAAACCGAGTACCGAAGAAACTACTACGTCCACTCGAACTACGGCCGCCGGTTCAACGACGGGCTCTCACGACTGCTCGCGTACCACGTCGCACAGACCACCAACACGAACGTCAACGTCGCCGTCGCGGACCACGGCTTCACGCTCTCGATGCCGCTCAACCGGAAGGTGGACCTCGAGCGTCTGTTGCGAGAGATCGACCCCGCGAGCGTCCGTGCGGACCTGCGGGCTGCCCTCGACGGGACGGACCTCCTGAAGCGCTACTTCCGCATCAACGCCACGCGCTCGCTGATGATCCTGAAACGCTACAAGGGGTACGAGAAGACCGCGGCCCAACAGCAGGTCTCCTCGGAGATGCTGCTCTCGTTCGCCCAGGAGCTCCCCGCGTTCGCCGTCATCGAGGAGACCTACCGGGAGATCCTCGAGGACAAACTCAACGTCGGGGCCATCGAGTCGGTGCTCGCGGCGCTCCAGTCGGGTGACCTCGAGGTGTGCGTGGCGCAGGTGGACTCCCCCTCCCCGCGAGCGTTCGGCCTCGCCACGCTGATGGCGAGCGATGTGGTGCTCGCGGAAGACGAATCCGCCGCCCTCCAGGAGTTCCACGAGCGCGTGCTGGAGGCGATCGGCGACGGGGCGACCGCGGACTGACCCCCAGTACACTTTGCCCTGCTATATCAGGGGACAACGGTATCTACCGGGGCTCCTCGGTCGGAGATGGGGGAATGACGCTCAGCGATGATTTACGACGACTGGCGGCGTTCGTTGACCAACTGGAAGCGCGAGGGATCCCGGTCGAAGACGCGGTGCCTCGGGGGCGAAACGGGGAGGCGCTGACCGTCGAACTCGAGGTGACGCTCACGCCGGAGACGGACCTCCGGGGAGCGGAGTCGGCCGACACCACGCCTGCCGACGAGGGGACGGAGTGCGAGACGGGCGATGACGCGGCGATGCCGGGAGACGCGACAGACGCGGGGGAGGACACCGGGCCGACCCTCGTCGAGCCCGCCGTCGTCGTGGCGAACGAGCCCATCCCGACCATCGTGGCGACCGAGGGAGAAGTCGGGAGACCCGACGGCGAACCGGAAGCGGAGGCCGGTCGAGTCAGCTGCCAGCACGGCGCGTGTGACGCGGCCTTCGAGACGGCCCACGGCATGAAGATTCACTACACGAAGGTCCACGTCAGCGGCGGGGAGACAGCACCCCACCGGGACCCAGAGAAACTCCGGGCGGTGTACGAGACCTGTGATACCTTCGAGGAGATGCGCGACGAGCTCGGCGCGACGGTGACCCCGGCGACCGTCCGCCACCACCTCATCGAACACGGGATCCACGAGCCGACGCCGAACGCCGCCACGACGGCGGCCGACACGAGCGCCACTGACGCCGAGCCGGCCGTCGAACCGACGGACGAGGAGACCGACGCCGCCGAAGCCACCGAGGTCATCGACCCGAAAACCGAGATTCGGGAAGGGATCACGGTCGAACAGCTCGTCGACAGCGTGTCGACCGCCTCGACGGTGTACGACGTGGAGCGGGCGCTCGCCCTCGATCGCGAGGAGACGACGGCGCTGCTCGACACGCTCGACATCCTCGAAATCGTCCACGGACGGGTTGCGACGAAGCCCGACCGCGACGCGCTCCGGTCGGAGATCGACGAGCGCATCCGGGCGAACGTCGAGCCCTGATCTACCCGAACACGGCGTAGTATCCCGCGAGCGAGCCGATGACGGCCGTCGGAGTGATACCGATGAGCGCCTCGGGCACCGGGAGTGCGAGCGACCCGTAGAGATAGATCCAGAGGAACGTCGTCCCGGCGATCGCGGCGACGGAGACGAAGAAGAGCACTGCGCGGATCGTCGCACTCAGCGAGCCGGTAGTCATCTCTCGGGGAGGTGTAATCCGGCAGCCACAATCAGTGTGCCGGTCATCCCGCTCAGTAGAGCGAGTCGAGTTCTTCCTCGACGTGGCTGTGCTCGTCCGCCGGGAACTCCCCGTTCGCGATCGCCTCGACGAACGAATCGACCGCGTGCTCCATCTCGGATTTCGCGTCACCGAACGGCTTCGCGAACGGCGGGGTCCGCTCGGAGAGCCCGACCACGTCGTGGAAGACGAGCACCTGGCCGTCGCAGTCCGGGCCGGCACCGATCCCGATAGTCGGAATCGAGAGCTGTTCGGTCACCTGCGCGGCGAGGTTCGCGGGGACGTGCTCCAGGACGAGCGAGAACGCGCCGGCCTCCTCGTGGCGCTGGGCGAGGTCCATGATCTCGCGGGCGGCGGCCTCGTCGGTGCCCTGGCGAGTATAGCCACCGAGCTGATTGACGTGCTGCGGGGTGAGTCCGAGATGCGCCTGCACCGGGATGCCGAGCTGAACGAGTTTCTCGGTCAGCTCGACCGTGTGCGGGCCGGACTCGAGCTTCACGGCGTCGGCGCCGGCCTCCTTCAGCATCCGGCCGCAGTTCTCGATGGTCTGGGCGGTGTCGACGCCGAACGAGAGGAACGGCATGTCCGCGACGACGAGCGCGTCCTCCGTGCCGCGAACGACGGCCTCGGTGTGGCTCGCCAGCTGGTCGACGGTGACCGGAAGCGTGGAGTCGAAGCCGAGCACCGCGTTGCCGACGCTGTCGCCGACCAGGATCATGTCGACGCCGGCTTCGTCGACGATGCGCGCGGAGGGCGTATCGTAGGCGGTGAGCATCGTGAGGCGCTCGCCGCCCGTCTGCTCCCGAATCGTCCGAACGGTGGGCATGCCTGAGCCTCCATGCCGGCGACTATCAAAACCCCGGTTCTCGGGAGCCATCTCGAACCGTTTATTCGGCCGTCCGCCCCACTCCGGGTATGGAACGTGTCGACGTCCCCGACGACGAGGTCGATTTCGGCTGGGTGATGCAGACCACCTTCGTCGTCACCATCGTCGTCGGCGCGCCGATCGTCGCCCTCCTCTCCGTGCCGTTCGACCTCCCCACCTGGAACGCGAAGGCCGGCTTCGCCATCCGGGTTGGCGCCGTCATCTGGATCCTCGTCGCCCTCTCCGTGTACGGCTACGCCCGCAAGCGGGCTCAGGCCGCGAGCCAGTCGTCGACGTAGAGGAACGCGACCCCCGCCCGCTCGGCACACCGTTCGTCCGTCTCGCTATCGCCGATGAACAGCGCCTCGCTCGGGTCGCCGCCGAGCGCGTCGATGGTCGCGAGCAGGGGTTCGGGGTCGGGTTTCTCCCACGGCCCGGAGTCCCGGCCGACGACGGCGTCGACCTCGATGTCGTGGCGGTCGAGCGCGATGTGACAGGCGTCCGTGCAGTTGAGCGAGCAGACACCGACCGGTCCCTCGGGGAGGCGGTCGGCCGCGGGCAGGCGCTCGCTGGCGTGGGCCCCCTCGCGCTCGTGTGCCGAGATGACCGCCTCGACGACGTGTCGCGTCCCCGTCTCGTCGCCCACGTCGAGCATCCCCCAGAGGTCGTGTGGCGGGTCGACGCCCTCCTCGCGGAGCGCGGCGGCAGCCTCCTGTGCGACCTGCTCCCAGTCGACGGTGAGCCGGACGAGCGTGTTGTCCAGATCGAAGACGTGCATCACTCGAGCAGCGACCGCGCGATGACTTTCTTCTGGATCTCGGAGGTCCCCTCGTAGATGGTCGTGATCTTCGCGTCGCGGTACATCCGCTCGACGGGGAAGTCCGTCGTGTAGCCGGCCCCGCCGTGGATCTGGACCGCCTCGTTCGTCACGTCCATCGCGGCCTCGCTGGCGAAGTACTTCGCCGTGCTCGCGGCCTGCATCGGCGGGCGACCCGAATCCAGCTGGCGCGCCGCGTCGTACGTCAGGAGACGCGCGGCCTGTGTCCGGGTGTGCATATCCGCGAGCTTGTGGCGAATCGTCTGGATCTCGCTGATGGGCTTGTCGAACTGCTCGCGGTCCTGTGCATACTCGAGGGCCGCGTCGAGCGCCGACTGCGCGACCCCGACGGCCTGGGCGGCGATGGCGACCCGGCCACCCGTGAGCGTCGAGAACGCGGCGGAGAGCCCCTTCCCGACCTCCGTGAGGCGGTTCTCCTCGGGAATGCGCACGTCGTCGAAGGTGAGCGTCGTCGTGTCCGACGCCCGAAGCCCGAGTTTGTGCTCCTTCTTCCCCACCTCCAGCCCGTCGGTGTCCTTCGGGACGAGGAACTGCGTCACCGTACCGTCGTCCGTCTTGTCCGTCTTCGCGAAGAGGATGACGACCCCGGAGCGCTCCCCGTTCGTGATCCACTGTTTCGTCCCGTTGATGACGTACTCGTTGCCCTCCAGTTTCGCCTCGGTGGAGAGCTCCGCGGGGTTCGACCCGGCGTGGGGTTCGGAGAGCGCGAACGCACCCACGGGTCGCCCGGAGGCCATCTCCGGGAGCCACGTCTCCTTGTGCGCCTCGGTGCCGAAGTTCGCGATACAGGAGGTGGCGAGCGAGTGGACCGATGCGGCGGTCGCGACGGCGAGCGAGCCGTACGCGAGCTCCTCGTTGACGAGCGCGTAGGTGAGGCCGTCGGCGTCGTAGCCGCCGTACTCCTCGGGGACGGTGAGCGAGAGCAGGTCCAGTTCGCCGAGGCGGTCCCACACCCCCTCGGGGAACGTCTCCGTCTCGTCGCACTCCCTCGCGAGGGGCCGGATCTCCTCCAGCGCGACCTCGCGGACCGTCTCGCGGACGGCCTCCTGTTCCGGGGTGAGTTCCATATCCACCCCTTGGAGGGTGGGAGCAAAAATTGCCCGGCCTACGACTCCTCGGCCAGCTTGACGTTCAGCCGCTCTTCGAGCGCCGAGATGAGCGAGCCACCGATGCCCGCACGGGTCGCCCGCCCCTGCTCGACGGCGATGATGTCCGCCTCGTCGACGCCCAGTTCGCCGGCGAGTTCGGCGGTCTGGAGCCCCGCCTCCTGACGAGCCTCCTCCAGCTTGTCGCCGTAGCCCCGAACGAGATACGGCAGGGGGTCGTCCTGGTAGTCCGTCCCCTCCTCCTCCCAGTGTTTGGGGTCGCCCTTCCGGGCGTCGTCCATCCGGGCGAGCCGCTGAGCCGTCTTCTTCCGGCGTTCGCGCTCGGGGTCCTGCGAGGCGTCCGACGTGTTGGAGGAGCGCTTTCCGCCCCCTTCGCCGTGTTTGGCACAGTCGCTACAGACCTGCAACCGGGCACCGGCGACATCCTCGGTCCGGAGCTTCGTGGTCTCCTTCCCGCAGAGTTCGCAGGCGTCGGCGTCGTCTCCCCCGACGCCGCCGGTGGAGTATTTTGCCATACGCCCGTCTACTTCGGTTACGTACTTCAACCCCGCGCCTCGCGGCGTTTCTCACCACCGCGGACGCCGTACGCACCCCCCAGACCCCACCGCCCGCCGGCCCCGAATCCGCGCGAGGGGGTCACAGGGCGAAGTCGAAAAGACACCCTTAAGTCAACGACGCGGATACGATGGAGTGCACACAAGACGCACCGTGCGTGGGTAGCCAAGCCAGGCCAACGGCGCAGCGTTGAGGGCGCTGTCCTGTAGAGGTCCGCCGGTTCAAATCCGGTCCCACGCACTGTTAGGGTGGCCGTCTCGGCCGCTAACTCAGTGCGGGTGCTCGTCCCTAGGACAGCACCCACGCATTAACCTCTCTGAACACGACACTCACGAGCGATAGCCATGCAGGGCGCTGTCCTGTAGCGGTCCGCCGGTGAGCGAACAGCTCGCTGTTCGCGAACGCTGTCACGAACGAAGTGAGTGACTGAAGTTCAAATCCGGTCCCACGCACTGGCTGTCCCCGAACGAACGTGAGGGGACGACAGTGCGCGGCCGGTTTGAATCAGGGAGGAGCTTTGCTCCGACCGAAGTTCAAATCCGGTCCCACGCATTAACCTCTCTGAACACGACACTCGACAGCGGCCGCTCCGTCCGGGAGTGGCCGCGCTTCCTCCGGTCGTCACTCCCCGCGAGGGATGGCGATGTTCCGCAGGAAGCCGTCGCACTCCGGACAGACCCGCGTGTGTCGCTCTTCGGTGACGCGAGCGCCGCAGTCCTCGCACTCGTAGAGTGGTGCGTTCGGTACCTCCGGGTTCGGATGCATATCCGCGTATACGTCCCCGAGCGTGTTAAAGCTTAACACACTATCGGACGTAATCGGGGGACATGCTAACACGCCTCTTCTAACGCCTATCTACCTCCCGTCCGTACGCCCGGGCATGGAACTCAACGCGAAGGAGCGCGTGCCGGAGCTCACCGCCGTCCTCACCGTCGTGTCGCTCGCGGCCGTGTTCGGGGCCGCGCTGGGGGTCGTGCCGGCGACCGCCCTGCCGCGGGCGTCCGATGCCGTCCTCGCGCTCATCCCTCACGTGAACGCCGTCGTCAGCACCGCCGCCATCGGTACCATCGTCCTCGGCGTCGCGGCGGCCCGGCAGGGCCACTACGAGCGCCACCGCGTGTTGATGCTCACCTCGCTGGTGCTGTTCGCCGGCTTCCTCCTCCTCTACCTCTACAAGGTCGCGCTGGAGGGGCCGGCGCCGTTCCCCGGCCCCGACGCGGTCTACCAGTTCGTCTATCTCCCACTGCTCGCCATCCACATCCTGCTCGCCATCGTCTGTATCCCGCTGCTGTACTACGTCGCGCTGCTGGGGCTGACCCGGCCGCTCGGGGCCGTCTTCGACACCGTGCACAAGCGCGTGGGACGGGCGGCTGCGTCGCTCTGGCTCGTGTCGTTCGTCCTCGGAAACGTGGTGTATCTGCTCCTGTACGTCGTCTACTGACCTAGTCGTCGGCGGGTGCGGGGTCACCGATGACCGGCCGTTCCACGTCGCGGTCCGTCTCCTCCCCCTCGATGTCGTACGGGTACTCGCCGGTCACGCAGCCGAGACAGAGGTCCGACTCCGACTCGTCGAGCGTCTCCGCGATGGCGTCGATGGAGAGGTACGCGAGCGAGTCGGCGGCGATCTCCTCACAGATCTCCTCGGTCGTCTGGTCCGCGGCGATGAGCTCCTCCCTGGTGGCCATGTCGATACCCATGTAACACGGCGCGATGATGGGCGGTGCCCCGATGCGCATGTGGACGGCCTCGGCGCCCACGTCGCGCAGGAGCTGGACGAGCTGCGTCGAGGTCGTCCCGCGGACGATGGAGTCGTCGATGACGGTGACCGTCTTCCCCTCGACGACGTCCCGGATGGGGTTGAGCTTCAGGCGGACGGCCCGCTCGCGGGCGTCCTGTGTCGGCATGATGAACGTCCGGCCGACGTATCGATTTTTCATCAGCCCCTCCGCGAACTCCACGTCCGCGCCCTCCTCCTGTGCGGCTTCGGCGTAGCCGGAGGCGAACGCCCGCCCCGAGTCGGGGACGGGCATGACGACGTCCGTCTCGATGCCGGACTCCTCCCAGAGCTTCCGCCCGAGGTCACGGCGCACGTCGTAGACGAGCTTGCCGTCGATGGCGGAGTCCGGGCGGGCGAAGTAGACGTGTTCGAAGAAGCAGTGGGCCGTGTTCTCGGGCGTAAAGAGCTGATAGGAGTCGAACCCCTCGCCGTCCTCCTGCAGAACGACCAGTTCGCCGGGGTTCACGTCGCGAATGAGCTCGCCGTCGAGCACGTCGATCGCGGCCGATTCGGACGCGAGAATGTAGCCGTCGTCGAGCTTCCCGATACACAGCGGGCGGTTCCCCTCTGGGTCTCTGACCCCCAGAACGGTGTCGTCGTGGGTGATGGTGAGCGAGTACGAGCCGTGGATGCGGTTCATCGTGCGCTTGACGGCGCGCACGAGGTCGGCCTCGAGGAGGTTCCGGGCGAGGTCGTGGGCGATGACCTCCGTGTCCCCGTCGCTGGTGAACGCGTGGCCCAGTCCAGCGAGTTCCTCGCGGATCTCGTCGGCGTTCACGAGGTTGCCGTTGTGCGAGAGGCCGAGCGAGCCGGATTTGAAGGAGACGGAGAAGGGCTGGGCACACGAGGAGTCGAGCCCACCCTCGGTGGGGTAGCGGACGTGGCCGATGCCGACGCGACCCGCGAGCCCGTCGAGGTCCGCTTCGGTGAAGGCATCACCCACGAGCCCCAGCTCGACGTGGTCGTGCTGCTGGAAGCCGTCGTGGGTGACGATACCCGCCGACTCCTGCCCGCGGTGCTGGAGGGCGTACAGCGCGTAGTAGAGCGGTCGTGCGGCCTGCCTGTCGGCGAGCGACACGCCGACGACACCGCACTTCTCCCGGAGGCCTTGGGGAAGCCCAGACATGTGAGAGAGGGTGGGGGGCCGAGGGGTAAAAACACCCGTGGTTGTGTCGTATCTCGCTTCGATTCGTGAAAAAGTGTGCACAAACGTGTCCATTCGGAAGCGAGAGGGCCGAGATCGGGTGACGGTGGCGGGGCTGGTCGTGAGAGGGTGAGAGGATGAGACGGGGGACCGGGGGAGACAGCCGTCGCTCGGCGCGGGGAGAAAGCAGTTCGGAAAGCGCGTTAGTTGTCGCCCTGCTTCGACTGCCAGCTGTAGCTCCGACGTTTCGCCGTCTTCCCGAAGCCGCAGGAGGCGCAGACCTTCTTGCGGCTGTGGTAGGACTTCTCGCCGCAGCGGCGGCATTTGACGTGCGTCGTCTTGTTCTTCTTCCCCTGGGACGGAGTTCCTGCTCCGGTCATGGTTGTATCGTGACGACGTTATCGCCGCGGATAATCGTTGTGTTCTCGCCCTCCTCGATGACGAGGTTCATGTGCTGGTCGTAGCCTGCGAGGACGCCAGAGTACATCTCGCCGCCCTTCAGTTGCACCGTCACGTCCTCACCGAGGGTCTCCTCGAGGACGTCGAGTGGTCGGCCGGTCATACTCTGAGTCGGTAGCGCGGCCGCCTTAAACACACCGAACGACTGCGCGTGGATGCCTCAGATATCGACCCGGTACGGTGCGAACGCGTCGGCGCGCGCGGCGAACGCGGCCAGCAGGTCGGCGACGGCGTCGAGGTCCGTGAGATCGACCACCTCGACGGGGGTGTGCATGTACCGGTTGGGGACGCCCACGTTGAGCGAGGGGATCCCGCCTTTCGTCGTGAAGAAGGCATCAGCGTCCGTCCCCGTGGCGCTCCCGGCCGACTGGAGCTGGACGTCGATCCCCTCCGCGGCGGCCACCTCGCGGACCGCATCCACGACGACCGGGTGGTTCGTGCTCCCGCGGGCGACGACGGGGCCCGCGCCGAGTTCGATGCCCGAGCCCTTCGAGCCCGGCGATTCGGGGGTGTCCGTCGCGTGGGTCACGTCCGCGGCGACCGCCACGTCCGGGTCGAGGTCGAACCCGACCATCTTCGCCCCCTGGAACCCGACCTCCTCTTGCACCGTGGAGACGGCGTAGACGGTTGCGTCAGGGTCCACTTCGGCCGCGCGCCGGAGCGCCTCGGCCGCAGCCCACGTCCCCACGCGGTTGTCCATCCCCCGGGCGGAGACGAGACTCCCCTGCAGGTCGTGGACCCGGGTATCGAAGGTGATGGGGTCGCCGACCTCGACGAGTTCGCGGGCCGCCGTCTCGTCGTCGGCCCCGATGTCGACGTACTGCTCGGCGATGTCCGTCTGGCCCTCCTCGCCGGTGTCCCGGAGGTGGATCGCCACCTGTCCGATCACACCGTCGACCGGGCCGTCGGCGCCGTGGACGGTGACGTGCTGGCCACGGGTGACCGTCCGGTCCGCACCACCGACCCGGGTGAGTTTGAGGAAGCCATCGTCGGTGATATCCCGGACCATGAGGCCGATCTCGTCGCCGTGGCCCCCGAGTAACACCTCGGGTCCATCACCCTCGACGACGGCGACGGCGTTGCCGTACGCGTCGGTGTGGACCGCGTCCGCGAACGTCTCGACGTACTCGACCCACACCCGCTGGCCGGCGGTCTCGAACCCGGAGGGCGTGGCCGTCGCGAGCAGGTCGTCGAGGAACTCGCGTTGTCGCTCGTTCATAGCCGAACGCGGGCCGGGAGAAAAAAGTAGTGCTCGGTCGCGTGTGGTGTGAGGACACGACCGTCACAACCGATAAGTGCGGTCTCGCCGATATGTAGGTATGGCGAAATTCACGCTTCTGGAGCTCC
This sequence comes from Natronomonas sp. EA1, assembly GCF_051195035.1. Taxonomy (NCBI): domain Archaea; kingdom Methanobacteriati; phylum Methanobacteriota; class Halobacteria; order Halobacteriales; family Natronomonadaceae; genus Natronomonas; species Natronomonas sp. EA1. Next base: position 93,229 of record NZ_JBNTJV010000001.1, on the reverse strand, counting down.
ACCTCGACGGCGCGACGTTCAACGCCCCCTTCTCGCGGGGAACCGAAGACGAGGACGGGAGCATCGAGTTCGCGGAGTCCGAGGACTCCGACGGCAGCACGGCGGCGTGGAAGCCCGCGCTCGTCGGCCTGCTGTTCCTGGCACTCATCGCCGTCGTCGTCAAGAAGAAACTGGATGGCGCGGACGAGGTCGACGACGACCTCGGTGACCTCGACGATATCGACGCCTGAGGGGGTTAGAGGTCCGCGACCAGCGCGCGGACGTGTTCCAACTCGTCGGGGATGACGGTGTGACCCATCCCCTCGTAGATGTTCTCCGTGACCGCCGCGTCCATCGCTTCGAACACCTCGGCCGTCTCGTGGACGCGTTCGACCGGAATGTGCGGGTCCACGTCGGAGCAGCCGAGGAACACCGGGGTGCCGTCGAACGACCCCTCGTACTCGCGGGGGGTCCCCTCAGGGCCGATGAGGCCACCGGAGAGCGCGGCGAACCCGCCGTAGCGCTCGGCGTTCCGGGCGAGATACTCACTCGACAGACAGGCCCCCTGTGAGAACCCGATGAGCATGACCCGCTCGCGGGGGATGCCGGCCTCCGTCGCCGTCTCGATGGCGTCGCCGACCGCCTGCAGCGCGTTCGCGAGGTGTGGCTGGTTCTGCTCCATCGGCGCCATAAAGGAGTAGGGGTACCAGGTGCCGCGTTCGGCCTGCGGCGCGAGATACGCCGGGCCGTCGGGGAGCTCCTGGCTCATTCCGAGCATTCCCTGGGCCGTCGCTCCCCGACCGTGCACCATAATTACGGCCGCGTCGGCCTCTTCGAGGGGGGTCCCCGTCCGCTGGAGGGGCTGGTCCTGGTGTGTCATACGCTCACCCGCAGTCCGGTCGTCGCAATTGGTGTCACCATGTTACCTGATTACGACACGAACCTTCTTATATCCAGCCGGACGATATCGACACCAGGTAACAGCCATGTCATCAGATGAGCGGTACGACGAGGAAGCCTGCAGCGTCATCGACAGCCTCCAGCAGATCGGGTCGCAGTGGCGGCTCATCGTACTCCACGACCTGCAGGACGGCGAGAAGCGCTTCAACGAACTCAAGCGCTCGACGGACGCCTCCTCGCGGACGCTTTCGCGCGTCCTCGACGACCTTGGAGAGATGGGGTTCGTCAACCGCAGATTGGAGGAGGACGCCCCCGTGGCGACCTACTACTCGCTCACCGACAAGGGCCGCTCTTTGTGCCCGGTGTTCGACGAGATCGAGGCCTGGGCCGACGAGTGGCTCCACGCACCGCCGAACAAGTCGGCCGAGACGGAGACGAACGCGGAGCGCGAGCGTATCGCGGAATAGGCGTCGACACGGGTCGACGAGTCAGGGCGGCCGTTCCAGCTCGAAGCGATCGGAGAGGCGCGCGTACCAGCCACCCGCCAGCCGACCGATGGCGTCCAGTTTCTCGGTATCGAACTTCCCCTCGGTGAGGAGTTCCTCGTCCAGGTGGACGTGGACGACCTCGGCCATGATGAGCATCGAGCCGCCGACCTCCTGTGCGTCGTGGAGGGTACACTCGAACGCCACCCGGGCGTCGGCGACGCGGGGGGCGTCGACGACCTCGGTTGGGGCGCGTTCCAGCCCCGCGTGTTCGAACTCGTCCTCGTCGGGGGCGAGCGTCGCCGCCGTCTCGTTCATCGCCTCCACCGTCGACTCGGTGACGACGTGGATGACGCACTCGCCCGTCTCCATGACGTTCACCGCCGTGTCCTTTCTGTCATCACCCTGCCCGAAGGGCGCGAACATCACGATGGGCGGGTCGGCGCTCACGACGTTGAAGAAGGAGTACGGCGCGAGGTTCGCCTTCCCCTCGCTGTTCTGTGTCCCGACCCACGCGATGGGCCGCGGGACGACCGCACCCGATAACAATCGATACGGTGACCCGAACGCGTCCGGGGTGCCATGGACCTGGTCCATATCCCTCCGACGGAGGGGGAGTAGAAAGCGGTTCCCCAGAAACGCTTTACCCGGCGATGGGATAGGGTCCGTGTGAGCATCTATCGCGTCATCCGGGCCGTGGCGGACGCCTCCGGCGAGGGCCCCATCGACTGGGCCGCCGCCGCCGAGGGCGCGAAAGCCGCCATCGACCCCGGGTCGCTCGACCTCGCCCAGGCTGACCGCGGGGGCTACGCCCGCGACACCCGCGACGCCCGCGACCGCCTGCGTGCCGTCTCCGGCCTCGAGTTCGATCTCCCGTCGACCGTCGAACTCCACGACCGCCACCACTGGATCGACGCCAACGTCGGCACCTTCGAGCGCCTGATGGCCCCCCTCGCCGAGGAGTCGGTACCGGGCGTCGCCCGCACCGTCAACACGGGCACGATGACCGTCATGCTCGCCTTCCTCGGCAACAACGTCCTCGGCCAGTACGACCCCCTGCTGCTCGCCGAGGACGACCACGCCCTCTACTACGTGGACCCGAACATCCGCAAAGTCGCCGACGCCCTCGACGTGCCGTTCCCCCGATTCAGGCGATGGATCGCCTTCCACGAGGTCGCCCACGCCGCGGAGTTCGGCGCGGCCCCGTGGCTCCCCGAGCACCTCGAATCCCGGATGCGAACCGGGGTCGATGCCCTCCTCGACGGGGAGTTCGACCGACAGTCGCTGAAGGAACTCGACACCGCCATGACCGCCGTCGAGGGGTACGCAGAACTCGTCATGGACCGCGCGTTCGACCAGGAGTACGTCGACCTCCGCGCGAAACTCGACGCCAGACGGCAGAACGCCGGCCCCATCGGTCAGCTCATCCGGCGACTCCTCGGGATGGGGATGAAACGCCGGCAGTACGAACGAGGCAAGGCCTTCTTCGACGCCGTCGCCGACGCCCGCGGGGTCGAGACCGCCTCGCTCGTCTGGAAGCGCCCGGGGAACCTCCCCTCGGCGGCGGAGCTCGACAACCCCGAGCTGTGGATTCGTCGGGTGGCCTGACCCCGCGTTCTGGAGCTACTTGTACCACACCGTCTGTCCGACGACGCTCTCGCCATCGACCACCGCGGGGAGGCGACTGACGAACAGGTCGTAGACGGCCTTCCGGACGCGGATGTCGGTGCCGTCACAGACGACGACCACCTCCTCGCCCTGCGGCCGTATCTCGTCTACCGTGCCCTCGTTCCAGGAGTCGACGTCTGTCACCGGCGGTTTCGCCCGGATGCGGTCGTGCATGAGTCCTGTAGGTAGCCAGCGGAGAAGACGGTTGAGAACGCGAGAGGTGAAGCCGGACCCTACGCGGAGAAGACGGGCGCGGGGTGCCCGTCGTCCACGTCGATGACGCCGGAGAGGGTCACCGAGTCGCCGATCTCCACGTCCTGGTCGTCGAGCCGGCCCATCACGCGAGCGTCGCCGAGCTGGACGAGCGCGACCTGATAGCCGCGCTCCTCGAACTGCCCCGGCGGGACGGCGATGGTCGTGACGGAGTAGATCTCCCCCTCGCTGGGGAGTTCGACCGTCTCGATGTCGCGCGAGCCACAGTGCGCGCAGGCCCCCTTCGGGGCGCCGGCGACGTGGCCGCAGTCGGGGCACTCCTGACCGAGGAGTCGTCCGTCACGGACGGCCTCGGCCCACTCGCTGTACGTCAGTTGCTCGGGTCGGTTACTCATAGTCGGGCCTCCATGGCGGTCACGAGGGTCGTTGCAGCGTCGCCGCCGAGGTTGTGGGCGACGGCGCGGGTCGCGTCGGGCACCTGCCGTTCACCGGCGATGCCGCGGAGCTGTTCGGTGAGTTCGACGATCTGGGCCGTTCCCGTCGCGCCGATGGGGTGGCCTTTCGCTTTCAGGCCGCCGGAGGGGTTGATGGGGATCTCCCCGCCGAGGGAGGTGCGGCCCTCCGCGGCGGCGACACCGCCCTGACCGTCCTCGATGAGGCCGATTGCCTCGGAGGCCATCACCTCCGCGCCGGTGAAGCAGTCGTGGACCTCGGCGAAGTCCACCTCCGAACCGTCCCAGCCGGCCTGCGCGTACGCCTGCGCGGCCGCGTCGCGGGCCGCCTGCGTCGCGTGCGGGGTGTGTTTGTCACAGATGGGGGCCACGTCCGTCGCGTGGCCGAGGCCGACCACGTCGACGGGGCGGTCGAACGCCGCGGCCTTCTCCTCGCTCACGACGACGACGGCGCTCGCTCCGTCGGAGAACGGACAGCAGTCCATCAGCCGGAAGGGGTCGGCGACGACCGGCCCCTCCAGCACCTCCTCCACACTGGTTTGCTTCCCGAAGTGCGCGCGGTCGTTCAGCTGGCCGTGGGCGTGGTTCTTCACGGCGACCTCCGCGAGCTGTTCCTCCGTCGTGCCGTACTCGTGCATGTGGCGCTTCGTGAGCAGGGCGAAGACACCGGGGAACGTGAGCCCCGTCGGCTGTTCGTACTGCCGGTGGGACGCGGAGGCGAAGATGGTCGTCATCTCCGGGGTGTCCTTCCCCGTGACGGGCGTACACCGCTCGACGCCGCCCGCGAGGACGACGTCGTGGCGGCCCGACTCGACGGCCTCCACGGCGTGTTTGAAGGCGTTCGCGGAGGTCGCGCAGGCGTCCTCGAAACGCTGGGCCGGGACGCCCGCGATGCCGACGTGCGAGGCGAGTTTGGGGGCGAGGTGGGTGTCGTTCTCGGTCTGGCCACCCATCGCGTTCCCGAAGTAGAACGCCTCGATGTCGGCGGGGTCGACACCCGCGTCGTCGAAGGCCTCGAAGGCGGCCTGCCCGAACAGTTCTTGCAGCGGGGAGTCGTGGACGCCGAACTTGGTCATGCCGGCGCCGACGACGCTCGCTCGTACCATACCGGGTGTGGTGGTTACTCACATATGAACCCGACGTTTGTCATCGTTATTACCGAGAGACACCGAACCGTACGGCAGCACCCGGCAGTTAAAAAGACCCGCTACCAACGGGAGGGTTCAGCGCGTATCCCCTTAGCGCTGTAAGACCCCACCTATCGTCGCGTCCGCTTCGTCTCCCCCGTCCCGGGAAAGATGTACCAGACGAGGAGGACGCCGAGCAGGAGCCCGCCGACGATGGCCCCCGCGACGATCTCGATGGCGGGGTCACCCTGGAGCGTGATGAGCCCCGCCGAGACGCCCACGAGGAGGACGAACCCGGCTTTGAGCTTGAACGTCCCCTCGTTCCGCTCCTCGTCCGTGAGGGGGCCGACCATCAGCGGCCACCCCCCGCGTTGGCGCTGCGCGCCGGTGTGGAGACGTGCATCGAGACGAACTGCCAGTTCTCGTCCCCGTCCTCCCCGGGCACGAGCGTCCCCGTCCACCGCGTCTCGAACCCATATCGAATGTTCTTCGGGAGGGAGGCCCAGCCCATGTACACCTCGTCGAAGAAGTGGGCGAAGGAGTCGTGTTCCGTGACCCGGAGATCCCGGGAGTCGACCTCCCACGCCGCCGTCGTCTCGGTCTGTTCGGTGAGCAGCGTCTCGATGGCGTCCGCACCGAGCGCCTGATTCCCGATACCGACCTTCACCGTCTCCTCGCCGTCGGCGAAGAAGGGGTGGAGGGGGTCACCCGCCCGGAGCGCGTCGTAGTACGCCCGCACCGTCGCTGCCGCGTTCATGGTTCCTCTGCGGGCGCGGGGTTCTTACTCGTACCGTTACCCGACCCTCACATGAACCCCCTCACCACAACTCCCTCACCACAACGCCCTCACCAGAACCCCGTCACATGAAGCCGCGGTCGACCCCGTCGTCGTCGATGAGGTCGTCCAGCTCCGAATCAAGGAGCTCCTGGGCCTCCTCGAACTCCGAGGAGAGGTCATCCAGCGCCTCCGTCCGGGAATCGAACTCGTAGTCCATCGGGCCGAAGGCGGGGGAGCCGAGCGCCTCCATCACGTCGTCGAAGAGGTCGTCGCCGGTCGTGGGGGCGTCGGCGTGCGCGCCGAGGACCCCCTCCAGTTTCGTCGCGGCCTCCTTCGCCTCGTCCTCGTCCTCGATTCGCGGCTGCACGCCGAACCGGCCCCCCGCCTTGGTCGGGAACAGCGGTTCGAGTTCGTCGTCGAGGCTGCGGGCCACCCGAGAGCCGACGCCCTTCACCTCGAAGGGGTTCTTCGCGTACGTCTTGAGGTGGAACACCCCCCGGTCCGGGTGGCCGAAGAACATGTCCTCGCCGAGCCCCGACGACCGGTCGCCCGCGACGGCCCGCCAGCCGTCGGGGTCGGCCTTCGACTCCGTCACCTCGCTCAGGATATCCTGCCAGTCACGAACGCGCATGGGATCGCTTCGGGGGGGAGTGAAAAAACGGTATCGTCACCGACAGGGTTTTTCTCGCCGACCCGGACGGGAAGATGTGAACATCCGCGGCCCCGTCGTCGACCCCGGTGAGACGCGCACGGTGAGCACCAGTAACGGCGAGACGGAGCTCGCGGAGGTCACCGTCAAGACGGAGCGGGGCGCGGGCGAGAAGGCCAGAATCACCCTCTGGGGGAAGTGGACGGAGACGGCCGACCTCTTGGAGGAGGGGATGGACCTGCTCGTGACGGACGTGGCGGAAGACGAGTTCAAGGGGGAGATCCAGTACAAGACCACCCGCGAGTCGTTCGTCGTCCTCGAACCCGACTTCCTCGTGGACGTGACCGACATCAGGGAGTGGGTGCAGTGTCCCCGGATGTACTGGCTCTCGAAGATCTCCGCGACCCCGCTCAAATACCCCGTCATCCGCGGGACCATCGTCCACGAGGTGTTCGGGGACCTCCTCCGAGGAAGGGACCTCGAGGCGGCCATCGAGGACCGCGTGGAGGAGGCAGGGCTGGAGCTCGGCCTGCTCGGGAAGGAGGTGGAAGAGGTGACCGACGAGGTGGAGACGAACGCCGCGGCCATCGAGGACTGGCTCGCGCAGGGCCGGCTCACCGAGGCGGACGAGTGGCGCTCCGAGCAGATGCTCATCTCGGAGACGTTCGGCGTGAAGGGGCGGGCCGACGCCGTTCGGCGTGGGGGACCCGTCGAGCTGAAGACGGGGAAGAACCTCAAGCGCGACCCCCGGTTCCAGGACAAGGTACAGGCCGCGTGTTACGCCCTCCTGCTGGGCGAGCGCGAGGGTTTTCTCAACGACACGGACGCCGTGAGCGAGGCCCCGAACACCGGGAGCCTCTTATATACGAAGAACCGGACGCTCGAACGCACAGAGGAGTCCGGCCACCTCTCGCCGGAGAAGGAGTTCTCCATCGGGCCGGGCTTTCTCAAGTACGTCGTCCGCCAGCGCAACGGCATCGCCGCGGCGGAGTTCGACACCTCGATTCCGACGGGGTACGAGGGGAACGCGAAGTGCGAGTACTGCTTCGAGCAGGACACCTGCATGGTCGTCGCCGGCCGGCTGGACCAGGAGTCGAAGGCGGGAGCCATCGGCACCCCCGTCCCCGACGAGGAGCAGGCCTATTTCGATCGGTTCTACCGTGCCATCGAGGCCGAGCGCCGGGCCGTCCACCGCGAGTACCGAAAGCTCTGGGAGCAAACCCCTGAAGAGCGGGCGGAGGACGACCGGGCGCTCATCGGCCTCGAACCGGCCGGCGGGGGCCAGCTCCCGACCGGCGAGTGGGCGCTCCGGGTGCGCCGGAGCAGCGACGCCGTCTCGAAGATCCGGGAAGGAGACGTGGTGCTCGCCTCCGACGGCCACCCCACCCGCGGGAACGCCGAGGTGGGGCGGGTCGACGTGCTGGACGACCACATCGTCGTCCGGGTGGAGGAGCCCCTGGAGGTGCGCAGGCTCGACGTCTACCCCTCCGAGTTCGGGGTCGACCGCATGCTGAGCGCGCTTCACGACTTCGTCCTCAAATCGAGCCCCGAGAAGAAGGACGTCCTCTTCGGTCGCCGGGAGCCCGAATTTTCGGGCGAAGAGGAGACGTACATCGACAACAACGCGGCGCAGAACGAGGCGGTGAACCTCGCCGTGCGCGCGGAGGACGGCGCGCTCATCCACGGGCCGCCGGGGACGGGGAAGACCTACACCCTCGCGCGGACCGTGCGGGCGCTCGTCGACCGTGGCGAGCGGGTCCTGCTCTCGGCGTTCACGAACAGCGCCGTGGACAACGCGCTCGAAGCACTCAGAGAGCAGGGGTTCGACGACTTCGTCCGCGTCGGGACGAAGACGGGGGTCCGCGAGGACATGCAGGACGCCCGGCTGGAGACGCGTGGCGACCCCGACGAGCGAGCCAGAGAGCTCCGGGAGGCCCCCGTCGTCGCGGCGACCACCTCCTCCTGTGGCTCGCGGCATATGCTCGAGCAGGCGTTCGACGTGACCGTCATCGACGAGGCCGGCCAGCTCACCGAGCCGGGGGCGCTCGCGGCCATCAACCGCGCCGACCGGTGGGTCCTCGTCGGTGACCACCAGCAGCTCCCACCCGTGGTCCAGTCCGAGGGTGAGGCGGGCGAGGACGCCGCGGACCTCGCCACCTCGCTGTTCGAGCGGCTCATCGAGACCTACTCCGAGGCGGGCGTGATGCTCGACAGCCAGTACCGGATGAGCCAGCGCATCCAGTACTTCTCCTCACAGGAGTTCTACGACGGTGCGCTCAGACCCGCGACCCCAGAGGTGGCGGGACGGACGCTCGCGGACCTCGGTGTCGACCGCGAGGCGCTCCCGACGTGGCTGCGCGACCCCGTGACGGTCGTCGACCCGGACGGGACCCGCGTGGGGAACACGAATCCCGGGGAGGCGGCGACGGTCGAGGAGGCCGTCCGCGCGTACGTCGCCGCGGGCGTCCCGAAGGAGGACATCGGCGTCATCGCACCGTTCCGGGCGCAGGTCGCGGAGATATCCCGACGGCTCCCCGACGTGACCGTCGATACAGTGGATCGGTTCCAGGGGTCCTCGAAGGAGGTCGTCGTCATCTCGTTCGTCGCGAGCGGCGACCTGGAAGGGCCCATCTTCGAGGACCACCGCCGGGTGAACGTCGCGCTGACGCGGGCGAAGCGGGCGTTGCTTCTCGTCGCGGACGGGGAGGCGCTCCAGACCGACCCGTTCTACGAGCGGATGCTCCGCTGGGCGGTCGGGTAATCGCCCCCGCCCCAGGCCGTCAGCGCCCGTCGAGGAACGCCTCTACCGCGCGGTTCCACGCGTCGGGCCGTTCGAGCATCGAGAGGTGTGCCGCGTCGTCGACGAGTTCGAGGGTCGCGTCCGGAATCCCCTCGACCAGATACTCGTGGAACGAGGGTGGGGTGAGCCCGTCGTCTGCGCCGGTGATGGCGAGCGTCGGGACCGCGATCTCCTCCAGTCGGTCCCGTACGTCGAACGCGTCGCAGGTGCGGAAGTCCCGCTCTGTCACCGCGCGCCCGGTCGTGCGGAGCATCTCTGCCGACTTCTCGACCACGTCCTCGGGCGCGTCCGCAAAGAGCATCCCGGGCTGGTGAATCATCGAGACGGCACCCTCGAAGTCGTCGGCGAGGGCGTCGAGGAGTGGCTGGCCGACGCCGAGTTTCGCACCGGTGCCACAGAGGACGAGCCCGTCGATGGCGAGGTCGCGTTCGAGGGCGACATGCATGGCGACGGCGCCGCCCAGTGAGTTCCCGCAGAGCACCGTCGCGCCCGTCTCGCGGGCCACAGCACAGACATCGTCCGCGTAGGCGTCGAGCGTCTCCGGCCCGGCGGGGGTGTCGATATCGTCGCTCTCGCCGTGGCCCGCGAGGTCCAGCGCGACGCCCGGGGCGGGACCGTCGGGGGCGTACTGGTTCACCCAGACCCGGTGGGTACCGCCGCTGCCGTGGATGTAGAGTACCGTCGGCTCGTCCGTTCCGGGAGCCCGATAGGCCGTCGTCCGTCCGTCGTGGGTGACCGTGTCCATACCCCCCGTTCAGGCGGCCCCGAAATAAACGCACAGCCTCGAAGGGAGTGACCGGAACGGGACCGAACCGCAAACAATCGGTTCTTACCCAAATTATGCCGTCTGCCGGTTTTAGGAAAAAGAATTAAATAGTAAGACAACTAACTTGGAGTTAGCATGAACGAGCATTCACAGTGGTTCGCGCAGGCTGACGTGCTGGCACGTCGCTACGATTACGAGGACACCACGGTCTTCGTCGCGGACCTCGGTGCCACGGACGACGCGAGCGTCGATGTCGTCGACGGTACCGCCATCATCGTCATCGGTGACGAACAGTACGAGCTGGAGCTCCCCGGCGGGGAGGCCCGTGCTTCTATCAACAACGGCGTCGTCACTGTCGAGGTGAGCGCATGAAACTCACCGTCAAACCCCTGAAACAGAAGGACGCCGGTCGTGGACTCGCCGCCATCGACCGCCGCGCGATGGCGGAGATGGAACTCGAGAACGGCGATTACATCCTCATCAAGGGGACCGACGGCGGCCGCGCCGTCGCCCGGGTCTGGCCCGGCTACCCCGAGGACGAGGGCCGCGGCGTCATCCGCATCGACGGCCGGCTTCGCCAGGAGGCCGACGTGGGTATCGACGACAACATCGACGTCGAGCCCGCGGATGTCAAGCCCGCGAAGTCCATCACCGTCGCCCTCCCGCAGAACCTCCGTATCCGCGGGAACATCGGCCCGCACATCCGCGATAAGCTCTCCGGACAGGCCGTCACGCAGGGCCAGCGGGTCCCGTTCTCGCTCGGCCTCGGCCCACTCTCCTCGATGAGCGGCCAGCAGATCCCCCTGAAGGTCGCGAAGACGGAGCCGAAGGGCACCGTCGTCGTCACCGACTCCACGGAGATCACCATCAGCGAGAAGCCCGCCGAACAGATCGCCGAGACCGAGGGCAGGGCAGCCGACACGCCGAACGTCACCTACGAGGACATCGGTGGGCTCGACGACGAACTCGACAAGGTCCGCGAGATGATCGAGTTGCCGATGCGCCACCCCGAGCTGTTCGAGACGCTCGGCATCGAGCCGCCGAAAGGCGTGCTCCTCCACGGCCCGCCAGGCACCGGGAAGACGCTCATGGCCAAGGCCGTGGCCAACGAGATCGACGCGTACTTCACCGACATCTCGGGCCCCGAGATCATGTCGAAGTACTACGGGGAGTCCGAGGAACAACTGAGAGAGATCTTCGAGGAGGCACAGGAGAACTCCCCGGCGATCATCTTCATCGACGAGATCGACTCCATCGCCCCCAAGCGCGGCGAGACGAGCGGTGACGTGGAACGCCGCGTCGTCGCCCAGCTCCTCTCGCTCATGGACGGGCTCGACGAACGCGGCGACGTGGTCGTCATCGGCGCGACCAACCGCGTCGACTCCATCGACCCCGCGCTCCGCCGCGGCGGCCGCTTCGACCGCGAGATCGAGATCGGCGTCCCGGACAAGGACGGCCGCGTCGAGATCATGCAGGTCCACACCCGCGGGATGCCGCTGGCCGACGGCGTGGACATCGAGCAGTACGCCGAGTCCACCCACGGCTTCGTCGGCGCGGACCTCGAGTCGCTCGCGAAGGAGGCCGCGATGAACGCCCTCCGGCGCATCCGCCCCGAACTCGACTTAGAGAGCGACGAGATCGACGCCGACGTGCTGGAGTCGATGCGCGTCACGGAAGGCGACTTCAAGGAGGCGCTGAAGGGCATCTCCCCGAGCGCCCTCCGCGAGGTGTTCGTCGAGGTCCCCGACATCACCTGGGAGGACGTCGGCGGCCTCAACGACACCAAAGAGCGGCTCCGCGAGACCATCCAGTGGCCCCTCGACTACCCGCAGGTGTTCGAGACGCTCGACCTCGAGGCCGCGAAGGGCGTGCTGATGTACGGCCCGCCCGGCACGGGGAAGACCCTGCTCGCCAAAGCCGTCGCCAACGAGTCGCAGTCCAACTTCATCTCCATCAAGGGACCGGAGCTGCTGAACAAATACGTCGGCGAGTCGGAGAAGGGCGTGCGTGAGGTGTTCGAGAAGGCCCGCTCGAACGCACCCACCATCATCTTCTTCGACGAGATCGACTCCATCGCGGGCCAGCGCGGCCGCAACGCCAGCGACTCCGGCGTCGGCGAACGCGTCGTCTCCCAGCTCCTCACGGAGCTCGACGGCCTCGAAGAGCTCGAAGACGTGGTCGTCATCGCCACCACCAACCGCCCGGACCTCATCGACAGCGCGCTGCTGCGCCCCGGCCGCCTCGACCGGCACGTCCACGTGCCCGTCCCCGAAGAGGACGGCCGCAAGCGCATCTTCGAGGTCCACACCCGGAAGAAACCCCTCGCTGACGACGTCGACCTCGACGCGCTGGCCGCCCGCACGGAGGGCTACGTCGGCGCCGACATCGAGGCCGTCTGCCGCGAGGCAGCACTCGCCGCGACCCGCGAGTTCATCGGCAGCGTCGACCCCGAAGAGGTCGACACGAGCGTGGGCAACGTCCGCATCAACATGGACCACTTCGAGCACGCGCTCGGCGAGGTGAAAGCCAGCGTCGACCCCGAGACCCGCGAGCAGTACGAACAGCTCGAAGAGCGGTTCGGGAAAGAGGAGCCGACGAAGGAGCAGGAAGTCTCCCGTACCTTCCAGTAGACGTTTTTTCACGGGGGGTTCGCCAGCCTTCGGCTGGCTCAACCCCCGCCAAAAAACCTCTACCAAAAAAGCCGAATCAGCCCAGCGGGCTGATTCGGTACGACCCCTTGTCCGCACAGCTACCGCTACCGCACAGCTACCGCCACCGCACAGCTACCGCTACCGCACAGCTACCGCACTCAGCAATCAGTAGAATCGTGTGTCAGTCCAGTTTCTCCGCGGCTTCGCGCTGCACGAGCGCCTGTGCGTTCGAGTCGGGGAGAGTCACCACGTCCTCCGAGGAGAGCTCGTAGGAGCGCTCGTCAGCCCCGAAGATCTCGCCCACGTCGCGGGTGATGCGGACCATCGTGCGCTCGACCGAGGGGGAGTCCTCCTGTTCGGTCGTGGGCGTGTCGTCCGGTTCGGTCGTCCCGGTCGAGGACTCGCCCGCCCGTGCGGCCTCCGCCTTCGCGAAGATGTCCACCTCCTCGTCGACGGGGGTCGTGGCCTCAGGTTCGGGCTCGCGGGCGCTCTCGTCGCGGGTGTGGACGTCCGCGCTGGGGGCCGTGGGCTCGGACTCCTGCTCGCTCGGACCCCCACCCATCAGGTCCGCGGCGTTGACGGCCCCGTCGTCGGCGTCCTCGTTGACAACGTCCGGCGCGGCGGCCTCGGGGTCCGGGTCGAGAGAGGGGGTCGACGGGCCGGCGTCGGACGTGGACTCGCCCGTCGGCGTGCCAGCCGACGCTGCCTCCCCGTCGACGGAACACGAGAGGGCGCTCCCCTCCCCCTCGATGACGCCGTCGAGGATGTGGGTGCGGTTCTCCTTGATCTCGGCGACGAGCGTGTCGAACAGCCGCTCCTCCTCGCGGGTGAGTCCGTCGCGGTCCGTGGGCATGTCCGCGGCGGCGATGGACGCCATCTTCACGACCTTCCCGACCCGGCGTTCGTAGATGGCCTGAACCGTCTTCTTCGCGGTCTCGATGTCGTCGGTGAGCTGTTTGACCTCCGGGGCGGAGAAGGGGTCGTCCGCGCGCTCTGCCGCGGCGTCGCGCTCCTGGCGCAGGTCCTCGATGAACTCCCCGGCGTCCTGATAGAAGGAAGAGCGGAGACTCTGCAGGCTCGTCGCCTGGCGTTCCCGGCTCTGGACGGATTGGAGCTCGTCGAGATTCATTCTCTCACCTTCTCGGCGCGACCACGACACATGAGGAACACGCCGAGCGCCTCTGGGAGCGATTGCTCACCCGGCGAGACCGTAAAGCTATCGCCGTCGAACGTGACCGGGCCGCCCTCGGTGACGTTCACCCGGATATCGTGACCCCGGAACGTCTCCGGGATCGCATCCGAGAGCGGGTCGAAATCCTCCAGCGCCTCGCGGTCGATGCGCGTGACGGCGAGTCCGGAGCCCCCATGCAAGCTCCCCGGGAGCCGGATGAGGCGGTTGATGTCCGTGGTGACCGGCTCGTCGATGGGCGCACCCTCCGAGGCGACCGTCTCCTCGAACACGAGTTTCGCGATGGAGACGACGGCGGGGTGGACGTCGATGTTGCCCGCGGCGAGCTGCTCGTAGTTCGTCCGAACCTGCTTCAGCGTCGCGGTCGCCTTCCCCTCGCCGATGCGGGGGAACTCGCGTAGGCGCTCGACTGCGGCCTCGTCGTCCAGCTCCCGCAGCTCGTCGAACAGCGACATGAGGTTCCGGTGGACGCGGGCGCCCCAGCCACCGTCGGTGGGAAGCATCCGTTTGTCGACGGGGTTCGAGAGGCCCATCCCGTCGACCGTCTCCGTGCGGACGAGATCCGCGAACTCGATGTCCGGGCCGTTGACGTACTCCACGATCTCGCGACGCTGTTCGCGGCCGAGTTCCAGCACCCCCTCGTCCCGGACGTGGACGTGGTAGCCCCGCCCGCCGGAGAAGACGACCGTGAGCTCCTCGAAGCCGAAATCGTGTTCGAGGAAATCGAGGAGGCGCAGGAGGGCGTCCTTGCAGACCGCGAGCATCTCGGCGTACGAATCCGCCTCGGGGTCCACGCCGGGGAGGTGGTCCGCGTCCAGATCGAAGACGAGGTCCGCCGCGCGCCACCCCTTCTTCGACATGGAGCCGGCACCCGGTTTCTGGTACCGGCCCGCCGAGAAGTAGACGTGTCGGGGTTTCTCACGCGCGAGGAACTCCTCCAAGGCGCCGCCACCGGCCACGTCGAGCCAGGACTGGTGGCGGACCATCCGCGTCCCGCCGGCCGTCCACGGGATGTGCCCCCACTCCCGCTCGTTCGGGACGGGCGGCGGGGAGAGGTCGGTCCGGCGATAGTAATCACCGAACCGACCTTTGAGGTACTCGCGCGTTCGCTCGTCCATTACTTTCGAAGACGAGGACGCACCGACTCAAAAGCGTGACGTGTTTTCCTCAGCGGCGCATGAACCGCGAGAGCTTCTCCTTGATCCCTTCCTCCCCCAGCCGGAGGTAGTAGGCGTCACCGCGGTCCTCGTAGTAGTTGTCGACGCGGCGGACGATGCGGAACCCGAGGTGTTCGTAGAAGCCGAGTGCGGCCTCGTTGGTGGTGCGGGCGTGGCAGGTGACGGTGGTGTGGTCGTCGGCGACGGCGGCGACGAGCCGTCGCGCGTACCCCTCCCCGCGCTGGCCGGGGTCGACGGCGAGAAAGAGGATGTAGCCGTCCCGGCGACAGGAGGCGAACCCGACGACCTCCTCACCGTCGGGGCCGCGCTCGAGAAGGACGTAGCCCGTCGAGCGACGGTACGCATCCTTGAAGAAGCCCTCGCGCTGACGAAGGAACCCTTCCCCCATCCGGATGCGCTCTTTGAGCTCCCACGCGGCGTCGACGTAGGTGTCGTCACCGGGCGCCACGACGCGCAGGTCGATGTTGACACTCACTGCCACGTATTGTGCCGTCGGAGATATAACTCCACCGCCAGCCGGAGGTCGTGCGCCCGGCGGCCGCCACGAGTCACCCGTGACCGACCCAGTGCAGGCCACAACCTATTCGGTTCGGGGGAGCGACCACCCGATATGTTCAGCCGCTTCGGTGTCGAAAAACGGAAGCCCGACGGGGTGAAAACGGTCGTGAAGCGATCGCTCGTCACCGGTGGGGCCATCATGATCCCCTTCGCGGTGACGCTCATCGTCGTCGGCGTCGTCCTGAACTTCATCTCGAACACCCTCGATCCCGTCATCGGTGCGCTACAGGCCGGCCCCATCGGCCCCGACGACGTCAGCCCCCTCCAGCTGAAGGTCCTCACCGTCGTCGTCTTCGTCCTGTTCGTTTTCGCCGTCGGCTTCCTCGCGGAGTTCCGCGACGGGACATCCCGGTTCGGCCAGGCGTTCGACAACGTGATGGCCGCGATTCCCGGAATCGGCTCCGTCTACACGAGCTTCGACGAGATGTCAGAGCTGCTGCTCGACTCCGACACCGACTCCTTCCAGGAGGTGAAGCTTGTCGAGTACCCGAGCGAGGGGGCCTACACGGTGGCGTTCAAGACCGCGGAGACCCCCTCCGTCATCGAGGAGGCGACCGGCGGCGAGATGGTCACCCTGTTCATGCCGATGGCCCCCAATCCCGTCATGGGTGGGTTCGTCATCCACATCTCGAAAGAGCGCGTCGTCGACGTGGACCTGACCGTCGAACAGGGGATCCGCTCGATCGTCACCTCCGGCGTCGCCATCGGCGAGGACGGCGCACAACACCGAGGACTCACCGAAAGCGAGATGCGGAAGCTCGGCCAGATCGAGCGCGTCGAGCAGGCCGCCGACCCCGGAACGGAGACCGACGAGGTGGAACGGGAGATCGAGTCGGACCCCGACGAGCGCATCGACGAGTACGACGACGCCATCGCCCCCGAGTACTCCGAGACGGCCCAGAAGATCGCGGAACGCTCCGCCCAGGAGGGCGAGGAGACGGTCGTGCCGCCCGCGGAGCTGGCGGGTCGCGACGACGAAGACCGCGAACCGACGGGAGAGACGCCAGACGAGCGCAGCCGGGAGGACGAATGAGCTACGAGCTCCGGGACCACACCGCCGACGTGGCCGTCCACGCCACGGGCGGGACGCTCGATGCCGTCTTCGCCGCCGTCGCCGACGGCCTCACCGCCGCCATGTGCGAGACCGTCCCCGAGACGGGTGGTGAGGTCGTCGAACTCTCCGTCACCGCCGAGCGCAAGGAGGCGCTCCTCTTCGAGTACCTAGACGAACTCATCTACGAACGGGACGTGCGGGGGGTCCTCCCCACGGACCACGCGGTGACGGTCGACCCCGAGACGTGGACGCTCGACGCCAGCTTCCGGGGGGTCCCCTTCGAGGCGGTGACCGCCCGCGAGGTGAAGGCCGTCACCTACTCCGAGATGCGCCTCGAACCGGTCGAAGCCGGCTGGGAGGCGTACGTCGTCTTCGACGTGTAGATCGAGTGAGACAGAGGCCCACACTTTTGCCGTCGCCGGGCGAACACCCGCGTATGCACCGGACACGCCTGCGCGTCCTCGCGCTGGCTGGTACGCTCACGCTCGCGGGCACGGCATCGGCACACGTCGACTACGTGACGGAGGACCCCGCCCCCGTCGAGAGCGCGGTCGCCTACCTCGTCGAGGCGCTCACGAACCCCGTCGTCGCCGGGCTGCTCGCCGGCGGGGCCGTCGCCGCGCTCCTCGCCGTCGCCGTCTACCTCCGGTTCGTCGCCCCGCTCCCCGACATCCCCGTCCTGCGCGAGACGCTCCGCGGCTACCGCCCGCTCGTCCCCTGGATGCTCCGGCTCTCGATGGGGCTCCCCCTCGTCGGCGCCGGGTTCGCGGGCTACTTCTTCTCGCCCGCGGTCGAGGTGCCGGGGATGCGCATCCCACAGGTGTTCGTCGGCTTTCTGTTGCTGTTCGGACTGGGAACGAGGGTCGTCGCCGCCCTCGGCCTCCTGCTGTATCTGGGGAGCCTCCCCTTCTACCCCCGGCTCGCCCTCGCCATCGAGTACGTCCCCGGCCTCCTCGCGGTCGTCCTCGTCGGGGGCGGGAAGCCGAGCGCCGACCACATGTTCGCGCAGGTCGCGAACGCCCCCGGCACCCTCTACGGGCGCATCGAGCCCGTCCGGGCCGTCGCCGCCCGCGTGGTCCCTGCCATCGAACGCTACGAACGCTACGCCCCGACGATCCTCCGGGTCGGCCTCGGCGTCGGGTTCCTCTATCTCGGCATCGTCGAGAAGCTCGCCGACCCCGCCCACGCGCTCGCCGTCGTCGCGAAGTACGACCTCACCGCCGTCGTCCCCGTCCCGGCCGACGCGTGGGTCGTCGGTGCCGCGCTCGCCGAAGTCGGCCTCGGCGTCCTGCTCGTGCTCGGCGTGTTCACCCGCGGGGCCGCCGCCACCGCGTTCCTCGTCTTCACGCTCACGCTGTTCGGGCTCCCCGACGACCCGGTGCTCGCACACGTCACCCTGTTCGGCCTCGCCAGCGCCGTGTTCACGCTCGGCCCCGGGCCGCTCGCCGTCGACCACCGGCTGGACGGGCTCCGGGCCCGGGTCCCCCTCCTCGGAACTGCGACCGCGGAGCGGTAGCTATTCGGGCGCGGCACGTAGAGTCTCCTGTATGACCGATACCTTCCAAGCCGGCGATATCACGCTCCACCGGGTCGGCGAGTACGTCTGGGAGATTCCCCAGGAGGAGGGGATGAACGTTCCCGCGCGCGTCCTCGCCAGCGAGCCCCTGCTGGAGGAGATCGCCGACGACAAGACGCTCGAACAGCTGAAGAACACGACCCACCTCCCCGGCATTCAAAAATATGCAATCTGCATGCCTGACGGCCACCAGGGGTACGGCTTCCCCGTCGGCGGCGTCGCGGGCATCGACGCCGAGAACGGCTGTATCTCGCCCGGAGCGGTCGGGTATGATGTTAATTGCGGAGTTAGAATGATAAAAACAAACCTCCAGTATGAGGATATCGAGGGCCGCGAGGAGGAACTCGTCGACGCGCTGTTCGACGCGATTCCGACGGGGCTCGGTGGCGGTGGCGTCGTCGAGGGCGACCAGCACACCATCGAGCAAGTGCTCGCCCGCGGGATGGACTGGGCGCTCGAACACGGCTGGGCCGTCGAGGACGACCTCCTGCACTGCGAGGACGAGGGGATGCGGGAGGACGCCGACCCCAGCGCCATCTCGAAGAAGGCCAAAGACCGGGGACGAAACCAGCTCGGCTCGCTCGGTTCGGGGAACCACTTCCTCGAGGTCCAGCGCGTCACCGATGTCTTCTTAGAGGACGTGGGCGAGACCTATGGATTAGCGGAGGACCAGATCGTCGTCCTCATCCACTGCGGCTCGCGGGGGCTCGGCCACCAGACCTGCAACGACTACCTGCGAAAGATCGAGCAGACGCACAAGGGACTGCTCGACCAGCTTCCCGACAGGGAGCTCGCCGCGGCGCCCGCGGGGTCTCAGCTCGCGGAGCAGTACTACGGCGCGATGTGCGCGGCCATCAACTTCGCGTGGGTGAACCGGCAGCTCATCATGCACCGCACGCGGCAGGTGTTCGAGGAGGTGTTCGACCGGCCGTGGCAGGAGATGGAGATGGACCTGCTGTACGACGTGTCGCACAACATCGCGAAGAAGGAGCTCCACGACGTGAACGGCGAGGAGCGCGAGCTGTTCGTCCACCGGAAGGGCGCGACGCGGGCGTTCCCCGCCGGTCACCCGGAGGTCCCGAAGGCCTACCGCGACGTGGGCCAGCCCATCATCATCCCCGGCTCGATGGGGGCGGGCTCGTACGTCCTCCGAGGCGGGAAGGACTCAATGAACCTCACCTTCGGCTCCACGGCCCACGGGGCAGGTCGGCTGATGTCCCGCACCCAGGCGAAACAGGAGTTCTGGGGCGAGGACGTCCAGGACGAGCTGCGCGAGACGAACAAGGTCTACGTCAAGGCCTCCTCGGGCGCGACCATCGCGGAGGAGGCCCCCGGGGTGTACAAGGACGTCGACGAGGTCGTCCGCGTGAGCGACGCGCTCGGCATCGGTGATAAGGTCGCACGGGTCTACCCCGTCTGCAACATCAAGGGGTGAATCCCACTACCCCGGTTCGGGGAAAGAACGATGTTCGTGCGTTGATGTGTTCCATACATGTCCGGAGAAGGCGCGGCCGAGACCCCACGGGATGGCGGGGAGGAGCCAGCGGTCTGGTACCGCTCGCCCCGCGTCGTGGCCGTCTTCGGAATCGACGTGCTTCTCACGCTCGTCGTCGCCGGGACGACGGTACTTTTCAAGGGCTTCCTCCCTGATCTCGGGAAGACGGGGGACTTCTCGGTCCAGGTGCCGTGGGAGGTATACGCCTTCAGCGTCCTCGGCGCGCTCGGATTCGTCTTCACCGCGCTCATCCGGGATTTCGACCGGACGCCCGCCGAGATCGTCCAGTACCACTTCCGGATTCCTGCCGCGATACCGCTCGGTGCGGGCGTCTATCTCCTCTCCACGTTGATTCTGGGTGTCGGCCCGGACGGGACGCCGAACGACACGCTCGTTGCCGGGGTGGTCTTCCTCTCGGGGCTCTACGTGAACCTCGCGTACGAGCGGCTGTCGGCGCTGGCCGACCGGCTGCTGCCGAAGCGTGGTAGAACGGCGGAGTGAGACGCGAGAACGGGGTGGGCGTTACTGCTGACGCGGGGCGCGGGCCTCGCGAACGCCGGCACCGTCGCGGAGCTTGTCCTCGCAGTGGGGGCAGACGCGCACGCTGTCGTAGTCGTCGGGCGCGAACACTCGGACGTACGTTTCGGAGACGTACGACTCGCAGTTCAGACAGTGGGGCATACTCCCCCGTTCGGATGGTCGTTAATAGGCCTTCTGTCTCAGAGCGCCGTCGTCCGGCGTTTTTCCCGATTGTTCATGCCGGTTAGCGGGTGAAATCGAACGACACGTCCGAGAGGGGGAGACGGGGGTCGACCTCCTCGCCCTCGTGGAACTTCACGAACGAGAGGTAGTACGGCTGGCCGCATCCCTCGCCGCGCGTCTCGCTCGCGCCACAGACGATCTCGACGCCCTCTGATTCTTCCAACTCGTCGTAGGCGTTCGCGTACTCCCACCCGTCCAGCGGGTCGGGGGTGACGCATTTGTCCGCGAGGTAGGCGTCGCGTTCGAGCTCCGCGATGGCCTCACAGCGCGGGCAGTAGTAGGTGACCGTGACCATGACTGGAGAAGGCGGGCCAGCCGTATGGCGTGTTCGGAGCCGGAACCCCTTTGCCGACTCCCATCCACCCCGCGGATATGATAGACGAGACCGTCGAGGAGATCCGCGAGATGCAGACGCACTCCTCCTCCGTGGTCGCGGTCAAGGCCGCCGCCGCGCTCCGCGAGCTGCTGGACCGCGACTACCCGACGGCCGAGGAGTACGTCCGTGACCTCGAACGGAACTCGAACGCCCTCCAGCGGGCGAACCCCTCACACGCGACGCTGCACACGACCCAGAAGGAGATCCTGGGGGCCGTGTCGAGTCTCGAGAACACCTCACTCGAGGAGGCGCAGGCGCGCACCGCCGAGGTCATCGACCGGGTCATCGAGGAGGTGGAGACCGCGAAGTCGCGTGCGGCCGAGCGCGGCGCCGCCGTCTTCGAGGACGGAACGACCGTCCTCACGCACGACTACTCCTCGACGGTGCTGGAGGCGCTGGAACTGGCCGCCCGTGACGGAAATCACCTGACAGTGTACGTCACGGAGGCCCGGCCGCGGTATCTCGGGCGGAAGACGGCTCGCACGCTCGCGGGGATCGACCGCATCGAGACGCACCTCATCACCGACGCCGCGGCGGGCCACTTCCTGCCCGAGGTGGACCGTGTCGTCGTCGGAATGGACTGCATCGTCGGCGACACCTTCTACAACCGCGTGGGGACGTTCCCCATCGCGGCGACGGCGGCGGAGATCGGGGTGCCGATGACCGTCATCGGCTCCTCGGCGAAGCTCATCGAGGACGGCTTCGCCTTCGAGAACGAGTTCCGCTCGCCGAGCGAGGTGATGCGCGAGCCCGCCGAGGGATTCAGCGTCGAGAACCCCGCGTACGACGCGACGCCGACGCGGTTGCTCACGGAGGTCGTGACGGACGACGGCGTGAAGGAGTTCTAGAACAGCGGCTGGGCGAGTATCGTGCGCCCGCAGTCCGGGCACTCGAAGACGACGGTCCGGTCGTCGCCGTCGCCCTCGTGGGTCGTGACCCAGTCACCGTCGATAGGACTGGCGTGACCACAGTCGAGACAGTGGAGGTGGGTTTTCCCACCTGCGGAGGTACTCATTTGCAGTCTACCGTTCGCGCTCATCGGATAAAGCGCTGGCGTGAGCCCGTGTGAACTACCGGCACGTACCATGGCGAACAGGCGGCTCTCGGCGACTCGCGAGGGGTGAGCCGCACACCCGCCGTGGCCCCTCGCGACGATACTCACGTCACGGGGGGGCTGGTCCCGGCTTCGTTCATAAACCCTCGCCCGTACGGAGGCGGACGGCCGGGAGCGCGTCCCGAACGGTAGTGAGGGCGCGCGACTTCGGGGGAGGGCTGGGCTGCTGCGGTGGCGGTGCCGTGCGGGACGGTCGGTGTGCGGTGATGTCCGAGCGAGCGACAGCGAGCGAGGTTCACCGAATCAGCCCGACGGGCTGATTCGGCCTTTTTTGGTCCAGATTTTTCAAGGAGTGGTTCGCGCTCTGCGCGAACCCGACGCAGAAAAAGGTGGGGCTACATGTACATCCGATCTTCCCGCCCCCCGGTCTCCTCCTTCGCAGCTGCGACGCGGCCAGCGAGCTCCTCGTAGTAGGCGGAGACCCGGTTCGCGAACGCCTCGAGGGGGGCGCGTTCGACATCGAGGTCGTAGAGGGTGCAGACGGTCTCGAGCAGGCGGAGGGCGGCCGCTGCGTCGGGGGTCTGTTCGTGGGCGGGGGTGGTCAGAACGCAGGTGCGGAGCGTCGAGTCGATGCCGCGTGCCATGATGGCGCCGTTGACGCCGTCGAGGAAGCCGCCGGCCATCGGGGGGATGTCGGTGTCGGTGAGGTGCGCCTCGCGGTAGTCGGGGGAGGCGATGTAGAAGGTGCGGTGCTCGTCGGGGCCGTGGGCGACGGGGACGCCGGAGGCGACGACGATCTCCTCGACGGCGTTCTGCTCGGTCCAGTCGAGGATGGCGTCACCGAAGGGCTCGGCGGCCCAGCCGGGGACGAACAGCTCGCCGACGAGCACCGTGATATCGAGGTCGTCACGGGAGAACAGCCGGGTGTGGTGGCGTGGACGGCCGTTCTCGAAGGGCGTGATGGTGGGGAGCTGGTCGACCTCGATGTGGCCCGTCTGTTCCAACTCGAGCTGTTTGACGAGATAGTCGACGGTGGTGAGCCCCGCGAGGCCGAACTCGGAGAACCCACACAGCAGCGTCTTCGAGGGGGACTCGTCCGTCCGGATGTTGAATCCGGGGGAGCCGCGAATGCCGAACATACGACCCGTTGAACCTCGGGGGAGATAACTGTGGGTCGGAACCCTTTTTCCGGCGGCCGGCGAGGGGTAGCGCATGCAGGCCGGGACGCCGACACCGACGACAACCCCGGAGAGCTTCGTTCCGCACCCGGGCTGGCTCCCGCCGTGGATTCCGGACTGGACGGTGGACGTGACCGTCGCTATCGTCGTGCTCGCGGTGACGTTCTACATCTCCCGGCTGGTGAAGGCCGTCCTCGGCCGGCGCATCGCCCGACGGTTCCGGCGGCCCTCCGTCGTGCGAACGGTGCTCCGGTCGGTGCAGGCCGCCGTCCTCGTCGCCGGTGGGCTGGTGACGCTGACGGTGCTCGGCATCCCCATCGGTGACCTGGCCATCTCGCTGTCGGTGTTCTCGGCCGTGCTGGGTTTCGTTCTCGCGCCCATCATCGGGAGCGTCATCAACGGCTTTTTCGTCCTCTCGGAGCGCCCGTACGAGATCGGCGATATGGTCCAGATCGTCGATACGGACACCTACGGCTTCGTCGAGGATATCACCCTGCGGTACACGAAGATATTCACCCTCGACAACACGTTCCTCGTCGTCCCGAACGGCGCGATGCGCGACCGCGACGTCATCAACTACTCGGCGGAGGACGCCCGCACCCGTCTCGCGCTCGACCTGCTCGTCACCTACGAGAGCGACATCGACCGCGCGCGGGCCATCGCGGAGGAAGCCGCCCGGAAGGTGGACAACGTCATTGAGGGGGGCCCGGACATCCGCGTCGGCGGGGCGCGCTACCCCGCGGCCCCGACCTGCTACATCGAGGCCTTTGCCGACCACGGGGTGAACCTCCGACTGCGCTACTGGGTGACGGAGCCGTACAAACTGCTCACCGCGCGCTCGAACGTTCAGACGAACTTCTGGGAGCTCATGCGCGAGGAGGACGTGGAGATCGCCTACCCCCACTCGCATCTCTTCTTCGACGAGACGAGCGGGGAGATGCAGGTGTCGGTTCGCGAACGCGGGCCGGAGTCGGTCGAGGAAGGGCCGGTCTCCGACGAGGAGCTGGTCGTGAGCGACGAGACTACAGAGACGCAGTGACGACCTTCGCGTCGAGTTTCTCGCGGAGGAACGACTCCACGTCGGGGTCGTCGATGAGCTGGCGGACCATCCGCCGCCAGCGACTCGCCTGTTTGCGCCCGATGACGACGAAATCCGCGCCCTCGGAGATGACCTCGTCGAGGATGGTCTCCTCCACGAGGAACCCCGAGCGGACGACGAACCGGGCGCGGGGGACGCGGCCGAACTCGGCTTCGACCGCGCGTTTCAGCTCCGCCCGGGTGATGCGGTGGTCGTTCTGATAGAGGTTCACGTGAAGGACGGTGAGGTCCGCGTCCTCCTCGCGGGCGAGGTCGATCGCCCGCGAGAGGGTTGCCTTCGAGTGTTCCGACAACGGATAGCGCACGGGGACCACGACCAGCGTCATTACGAGTGAGAAGAATGTCGAGCGGCCAAAAGCTTACTATCGGAGGACGACCCGGCCCTCGATACGCGGGTCGATACCGTGTTCACGGGCGTACGCCGCGAGCACCTCGTACTGCGTGTCACCGAGTTCGAGTCGGTCGGCCTCGGTGAGCGCCGGGAACTCGTCCGACGAGTGGAGGACGTAATCGGAGACCGCGAGGGTGTAGCGCCGCTCGTCGTCGATGGGGTCTCCCTGCACGGTGACGTTCGAGAGCGTCCCGGTTCGCCGGTCGTACTCGAGGCTCGCCCCGGCGATGTGTGCGTGCCACCAGCCCGGCTCGCCGAAGCCGAGTTCGTCACCACCCTGGGCGAACGCCTCGCGAAGCCGTGCGCCCTCGACGCGGGCGATGGCCAGTGGTTCGTCGAACGGGATCAGACTGATGAGATCGCCGATGGTCACGTCATCCTCGAGGGCGTGACCCTCCCGGATGCCACCGGAGTTCTGGAGCGCCACGTCGGCCCCGGTGGCCCACAGGTACGCGTCCGCGACGAAGTTCCCCACTCTGGACTCCCCCCGGAAGCAGGTCTCGACGGTGCGCTCGATGGGCTGCTCAACGTGTGCGACGACCTCGTGGACGCCCGCCTCGCGTTTCTGGGCACGAACGCGGGCCGCGACCCCCTCGTCGAGCGGCCCCTCCCGGACGACGTGCCGGGTCGCCGCCTTCGCCGGGAGCTCGATCTCGAGCAGGATCTCCCCGTTGACGCCGGGGCGGGTGAGCAGCGTGCCGTCGATATGTTCGACGACCTCCGCGTGGATGTGCCCGCCGAGGATGACGTCCACGTCGGTCTCGCGGGCCAGCTCCTCGTCACCGCGCCCGAGATGCGAGAGCGCGACGACGTAATCCGCACCCGCCGCGCGCAGGGCGTCGACGGCCTCCTCGGCCGCAGCGATGGGATCGGTGAACTCCACGTTCCCCGTGTTGGGGTTGATAGAGCCCGTTCGCGGGGTTGTGAGCCCGAAGGCCCCTATCGTGGTACCGTTCACGTCGAAGGTCTCCCACCGTTTGACCGCGGGTGCGCCGAACGTCTCGCCACCGCGTTCGACGTTCGCGGAGAGCCACGGCTGGGGGCTCGCCTCGATGATCTCGATCGCCCGGTCGGGGCCGTAGTCGAAGTCGTGGTTGCCGAACGTATCCGCGTCCGGGGAGATGGCATCGAAGAACTCGATCGCCTGCCCGCCGCGCGTGACGAGCGGGAGGACGCCGGGAGAGGTGTTGTCGCCGGTGCCGAAGACGAGCGTGTCGTCGTCCCGGCGCGCGTCGATGAGGCCCGCGAGTCGCCCGAGCCGCTCGGGGTCGTCGTAGGCGTTCTCGACATCGGAGTAATGGAGAAGCCGGAGGGACATACCCGTCGTGAGGGGTGGGAGGGGAAAACGGCATCGGACCGCGAGGGCGCACCCTTTTACTCTCGGCGTGGGTACGGTCTCGCATGAGCCTGGAATCACGTGACGGCCCGGCCGGCAAGACGCTCTACGTCGCCCGCGACGAGGGCGAGAAGGGGCAGAAAGGCCCCTTCTTCGTCGTCTACTCCGACGACGACCGCGAGGACCGCTGGGGCTTCTTCTGTGCCAACTGCGAGACGTTCAACAACGCGATGGACGCGATGGGTCGCATCCAGTGTAACGAGTGTGCGAACATGAAGAAGGCGGACGAGTGGGACGCCGCTCACGAGTGAGTAGACGTAACCGAATCCGATTTCGGTCGCCGAGTGGAATCGCCCGAGCCGCCAGAAATCGCCATCCTCGGACGTTCTTCCCGAGTCGGGCAGTCAGGTACGAAGGTTTATTGCCCGGCATGTGCAACCCTCGCATGGATGAGGCCTGTTACCACATCTCTCGTTGAAGAGGCCAAGTCGATCTTCCAGCAGTTGGGATACGAAGTCGAGGAGTCGGGAACGGAACTCCGAGCGACGCGCAAATGGCGCACGGTGTACGTGACGACCGCGACACCGGAGGACGCACCCACCCACGGCGACCTTCGCTGTTTCGTGGCACGTGCCGATCGCGCCTATGGCCTTCGCGAGACACTCCTGCAGGCGACCCCCGCGTACGACTGGGCAGTCATCAGCGTCGACGAGGACGGGGACTACGAGGTCCTCCACCCCGACCCCGACGTGTTGCCGGCCCCCTGACGCAGGGCCCTTTTTTACGGCTCGCCACAACGGTGAGCCATGGCGCTCGTCGAAGACGCGATCCGACAGTTCATCACCGACTTCCAGACCGCCCTCCCGAAGCTCATCGCCGGGGCCATCTTCCTCGTGCTCGCGGCCATCGGCGTGAAGCTCATCATGTTCGGGGTGAAGACGGCGCTCAAGCGCACCGTCCCCGGTGAGTCGCCGGTCTACCGGCAGTTCATCGCCACCATCGTCGTCATCGTCCTCTGGTTCGCGGTCGGGCTCTCGTTTCTCTCCATCGTCGGCTTAGACGGCATCGCCACCTCCCTCGGGACGGCGACGGGCTTCATCGCGCTCGGCGTCTCCTACGCCATCTCGGGGATGATCGCCGACGCCGTCGCCGGCGTCTACCTGCTTCGCGACCCCGACTTCATGCCCGGCGACACCGTCGACATCGGGGGCGTCGAGGGGGTCGTGAAGGCGATCGAGCTCCGGAAGACGCGGCTCACCGTCGACGGCGACACCGTCGTCCGCGGGAACGCCGAGATCGAGAAGAAGTGGACGAAGCGCGACGACGCGGACTGACCCTGCCAACGAGTAACACGCGCTGCTTTTATCCTCGTATCGCCAATTCGGGCGCATGTTCATCGGCCACGGGCTGCTCGCGTTCGCGCTCGCCGCGTTCGTCGCCCACGCGCTCGGCTGGCCGCGTGACCGCGCGCTCGCGGTGGCGCTGGCCGCGGGCGCGTTCGGCCTCGCGCCCGACGTCGATATGCTGTACGCCCCCGCCGGCGTCGTCGGCGCGTCGGGCGTGTTCGACGCCGCGAACGGCTTCTGGGCCACCGGGAACGTCGTCCACCGTGCGGTCACCCACTCGCTCGTCGTCGCCGTCGGCGCGACGGCCGCCCTCTGGAGCTTCGGCCGCGCGCGGCTCGCCGGCCTCCTCGTCGGCGGCTGGCTCGTCGCGTGGGCCTTCCTCGCAAGCGGTGGGCTCGCTGCCGCGGTCATGCTCGTCTTCCTCGTCACCGTCTTCACCATCGCGGGTGGGGCACTGCGCGCGGGGCAGTCCGCCGGGCTCCGGGAGCGCCACGTCCTCGCCGCGGCGCTTCTGGGGATCGCCTCCCACCCGTTCGGTGACCTGCTCACCGGGGAACCGCCGGCGCTGTTCTACCCCCTCGACGTGACCCTCATCGCCTCGCGGCCGGAGCTGTTCGCCGACCCGACGCTGAACCTGCTCGCCCCGCTGTTCGTGGAGCTGGCCACGGCGTGGCTCGCGCTCGCGGCCTACCTCCGGCTCCACGACCGCCGGCTGCTCCCCGAGGTGTCCGGCCGCGCACTGGCGGGGACGGGCTACGCGAGCGCCGTCCTCCTCATGCCCCCGCCGACGCTGGAGGTGTCGTACCACTTCGTCTTCTCCATCCTCGGGCTGGGGGTCGTGACGAGCGCCCCCCGGATGCGCGCGCTCCGCCGCCCCCTCCGGGCGGTCACGACCGGGCTCGCCGCCGTGACCCTCGCCGCGCTCGCGTACACCGGTGCGTACCTCTGGTTCTGAGTCTCCTCCGGGACCACCCCTTTTTAATCCATCCGGCCGATTCCTCCGATATGAATCGGACCGGCGTCGGCGGGTTGCTGGAGAACGAGCGACGCAACGCCGTCCTCGCGTGGCTCCTCGTGGGGTTCGTGCTGGTCGTCGCGGCCGGACATCTCGCGACCGGGAGCCTGCTGTGGGCCGGCTTCGCGGTCGTCGTGGCCGTTCTCGCGTGTCTCCCGCCCGCGGTGGCCCGGAACCTCGAGGCGATGCTCCCGTGGGAGGTGCTGCTGCTCGCCGCATTACCCCTGCTCGGACAGGTGTTCGCGCAGGTGCCCGTCACGGGTGACATCGCGGCGTACCTCTCCGTGGCCGCGCTCGCGTTGATGGTCGCCGTCGAGTTGCATCTGCTCACCCCCGTCGAGATGAGCTACCGCTTTGCCGTGGCGTTCGTCGTCATCACGACGATGGCTGCGGCCGGGGTCTGGGCGGTCGTCAGATACGGGAGCGACCTCTATCTCGGCACCTCACTCCTGCTCCCGCCGGTGCGGACGGAAGCGGCACTCGAACGGGCCGAACGCGAGCTCATGATAGAGTTCGCCGCGTCCTTCATCGCGGGGGTCGTCGCCGGCGTCGTCTTCGAGTTCTACTTCCGGCGGCGCAAGCGTGCGGACGCCGCGGCGCTCGGCATCGAGGGGGGAGCATGAACATCCGCGACCACCTCGGACTCTCCGAGAAGCGCCAGCGGCAGCTGACCAACCTGATGGAAGTGTTCCTCATCGGCATCTTCTTCGTCGGCCTCTACGAGGGGAACACCGGCGTCGTCGTCAACACCGGCGTCGCGCTGCTCGTCACCCGCCTCCCCTCCATCCTCGAACGCGACTACAACATCCCGATGGACAGCGGACTCACGCTGTGGATCACCACCGCCGTCTTCCTCCACGCGTTCGGCACCATCGGCCTCCCCGGCAACGAACTCACGCCGTACCGGTCGCTGTGGTGGTGGGACCACCTCACCCACGCGCTGTCCGCCAGCGTCGTCGCCGCCGCCGGCTACTCCGTCGCGCGGGCCGTGGACGTCCACTCCGACGCCGTCCGGCTCCCGCCGAACTTCATGTTCGTGTTCATCCTCCTCGTCACGCTCGCGTTCGGCGTCTTCTGGGAGGTCATCGAGTTCGTCATCGGGGAGGCCTCGGCGATGCTCGGTGGCGCTCCTGTCCTCACCCAGTACGGCCTCGACGACACCATGCTGGATCTCGTCTTCGACACCATCGGCGCGGTCATCGTCGCGACGTGGGGGACCGCCCATCTCAGCGACGTGGTCGGCGCGCTCACCGAACGGCTGGACCAGCGGCAGGACCCGAGATAACACGGAGCATACCTTCTTATACGTCGCCCGAGAAGTGGCGACTGCGATGGTGTTCAAGAAGATCACGCTCATCGGGACGAGTGCCGAGAGCTTCGACCACGCCGTGGACGACGCGCTCGACCGCGCGGAGGAGACGCTCGACAACGTCTACTGGGCGGAAGTCCAGGAGATGGGTGTCGAGGTCGCCAGCGTGGACGGCCGCCAGTATCAGGCAGAGGTCGAAGTGGCGTTCGAACTCGACGAGTAGCGACCATCGCAGGTCTGTAACGGCCTGTGCAGCCGTCGGTGCGGAGGGGAAGGAGCGAGACCGACGCACCGGAACAGACTCTTCTTGGAGACAGAACGGAGAGCCGACGCTACGTCCGGAACGACTCGCCACAGCCGCACTCGCTTTCCACGTTCGGGTTCTGGACGTGGAACCCCTTCCCCTGGAGTCCGCCCTCGAAGTCGATGACGGAGTCGTGGACGTACTTCATGCTCGCCGAGTCGACGAACAGCCGAAGCCCGTGGTGTTCCGTGACGGTGTCCTCCTCCTCGGGTTCCAGATCGAAGCGCATCCCGTAGGAGAGGCCCGCACAGCCGCCCTGCTGGACGAACAGCCGGAGCCCGGCCTCGTCCGTGTCGTACCCCTCGCCGCGCAGGAGGTCGAGCGCCTCCGCGGCGGCCGCTTCCGTGATGGTGACCTCGGCCACCTCGGCACTGCTGCTCATGTAGGAACGATGCGTCTGTCACCTGTTAACGTTGTCGCCGCCGGAAGCGACCCGGACCGGTCACTCGAACCGCTCGCGCACGCTCGCCGCGTGGGCCTCGAGCCCCTCGGCCTCCGCGAGGGAGGTGATGGTCTCCGACAGCTCGGAGAGCGCCTCCTCGGAGAGCCGCTGGACGGTCACCGAACGCATGAACGTGTCGACGGAGAGCCCGCCCTGCAGTTTCGCCAGGCCCCCAGTTGGAAGAACGTGGTTCGGGCCGGCCGCGTAGTCGCCGGCCGCGACGGGGGAGTACGGTCCCAGAAAGACCGACCCCGCGCTGTCGATTCGCTCCAGGAGGGCCTCGTCGTCCTCGACCTGCAGGGAGAGGTGTTCCGCCGCGTACTCCTCGGCGAAGAGGACCGCCTCGGGCATCGAGCGGGCGAGCAGCACGCCGGACGCGTCGTTCTCGAGCGCCTGTCGGATGACCTCCTCGCGCTCGCGCGCGCCCGTCTGACGCTCCACCTCCTCGACGATTTCCTCGCCGAGGGCCTCGTCGTCGGTGACGGCGACGACGGAGGCGTTCGGGTCGTGTTCGGCCTGCGCGACGAGGTCGGCGGCGACGAACCGGGGGTCCGCGGTCTCGTCGGCCACCACGAGGATCTCGGAGGGGCCGGCGAGGAAGTCGATCTCGCAGTCACCGCGCACCTCGGCTTTCGCCGCGGTGACCCACTTGTTCCCGGGGCCGACGATCTTCTGCACCCGGTCGACGGTCTCGGTGCCGTACGCGAGCGCGGCGACGGCCTGCGCCCCTCCGGCCTGGTACACCCGGTCCGCGCCCGCGAGGTGGATGGCCGCGAGCGTGGCGTCGTTCAGGTCCTCAGCCGGGGGCGTGGCGACGGCGACGTGGTCCACGCCGGCGACCTTCGCGGGGATGACCCCCATCAGCGCGGAGGAGGGGTACGCCGCGGTGCCGCCGGGGACGTACGCCCCGACGCGTTCGAGCGGGCGGAAGCGTCGACCGAGTTCGCGGCCGTCGAAGTCGTCGGTCCAGTCCTCGGGGAGCTGGCGCTCGTGGAACGCGCGGACGTTCGCCGCGGCGGTCTCGATGTGCTCGCGGAGCGCGGGATCGAGCCGCTCGGCGGCGCGCTCGGCCTCGTCGGTGATATCCAGGTTCCCCACGGTCACGTCGTCGAACTCCTCCGCGAACGCGCGGAGGGCGGCGTCACCCTCCTCACGGACACGACCGATGATCTCCCGGACGGGCTCGCGGGCCTCCTCGACGCCGGCGTCGCGCTCGAACAGGGCGCGGCGCTCGTCGGGCGAGCAGTCCGCGAGGACTCGCAGATTCATATCCCCGCTTTCGGGACTCGCGTGAAAAACGGTTTCCATGCCGTGTGGCTCCCTCCCGCGACAGAGATAAGTTACTCCGCGTTAAACTGAGAGTTAGATATGTCTAATCCATCGGAAGAGGGGTGTGGTCGCCGTGGTTGACGCCGGCGACCTCCTCGATGTCCTCGTCTTCTCGCTACGTGACGGCTACGTGCAGGTCTCCGCGTTCGTCGCCGTCACCGTCCTGCTGTTCGGGCTCGTCCAGTACCGGACCAACGGCGCCCTGCTGACGGCGATCCAGAAGAACGAGCGGTACCAGCCGCTCATCGGCGCACTGATGGGGCTCACCCCCGGCTGTGGTGGGGCCATCATCATGATGCCGCTGTACATCCGCCGGACGGTGTCGTTCGGCACCGTCGTGGCGACGCTCATCGCGACGGCGGGCGACGCCGCGTTCGTCGTCCTCGCGCTCGCACCGAAGGCCGCCGCCGTCTCCTACGGCATCGGCTTCGTGACGGCCGTCACCTTCGGCTATCTCGTCGACCGCGTCGGGCTCGGGGTCGCGCGGGTGGACGCCGCCGTCGCCCGGCTCTCACCCGCCGTCGCCACCGACGGCGGTGGGGCCGCGGCCGTCCACGCCGCGAACCCCGGCCACGAGTACAGCCAGGAGACGCCGGTCCACCACCATCACGAGGGGCCGGACCGCGAGAGTGCGCTGCTGACGCCGCTGTCGCACGCCGCACACGTCGCGTGGTGGGGCGCCGCGAGCGTCGGCCTCGTCGCCGGCGTGCTCTATCTCCTGCGCGGCGCGCCGGACGTGCCCCTGCAGTTCGCGCCGACCTTCGCCGGGGCGTTCACGGTCGCCGGGCTCACCGGGACGACGCTGTCGTTCTACCTCTACTTCGTCGGCCGCCACTACATCGGCGAGGGGGGTGTCGGCCGGGTGCGCGAGTCGTTCACCTCGGCCTACTCGACGTTCCAGCACGCCGCCGTCGAAACCTCGTTCGTCACCGTCTGGGTCATCGGCGCGTATCTCGTCTACGAGTACGCGCTCCTCCTTACGGGCGCTGACATCGGCGCACTGGCGGCCGCCGCCGGGGTGCTCGCCCCCATCGGCGGCGCGCTCGTGGGCCTGATTCCGGGCTGTGGGCCCCAGATCGTGCTCGCCTCCGTGTACGCGAACGGCGGTATCCCGTTCTCGGCGCTCACCGCGAACGCCATCAGTCAGGACGGCGACGCGCTGTTCCCGCTCATCGCCATCGACAAGAAGGCCGCCATCGTCGCCAGCATCTACACCACGATTCCGGCACTCGTCGTCGGTATCGCGCTCCACTTCCTGTGGGGCCCGGTGTTCGGCCTCCCCGAGTTCGGCTACGGTGTGCTCGGGACCTAAAGGGTTAACCACGACGCCATGAAAGACAGGACACGCATGCTCAGCGCGGTGATGGAGGACTACATCAAGGCCATCTACACGATACAGAACGACACGGACGACCGGGTGGCCACCTCCGCGCTCGCGGAGTACCTCGACGTGACCCCCCCGACCGTCTCCTCGATGCTGAAGAAACTCGAGGAGCGCGGGCTCATCGACCGCGAAGAGTACAAGGGCGTTACCCTCACCGAGGAGGGGGAGATCGTCGCGCTCGAGATCCTCCGTCACCACCGCCTGCTGGAGGCGTTCCTCACCGAGGCCCTCGATTACGACTGGGCGGACGTCCACGAGGAAGCGGACCGATTAGAACACCACGTCTCCGACCAGCTCACGGACCGCATCGCCGAGGTGCTCGGCTATCCGGCCGCGGACCCCCACGGCGACCCCATCCCCGACAGCGACCTCAAGCTCCCCGAGGCCGAGGAGACCATCCGGCTGTCGGCCGCCACGGAGAGCGACCGGCTCGTCGTCCGCCGCATCCGTCACCAGGGCGACGAGGAACTCCGGTATCTCGCCGAGGCCGGCGTCGAACCCGGCGTCGAGCTCGAAGTCGTCGACGTGGCCCCGTTCGGCATGGTCACCGTCTCGACCCCGGAGGGCGAGCAGTCGCTCCCCGAGGAGATCGCGCGGCTCATCGAGACGGTGCCCGCCGCGGAAGCACAGGCGTAGCGGTCGAGTTTTTCAGCGCGCGTTCCAGAGCCACCAGGCAGTGAGAAGTGCGATGACGAACGCGCCCCCGAGGAAGAAGACGAGCGTGGGGTCGAGCGACGACGCCGTGCTGGCCGTCGAGGCGGCCATGTCGCCGGCCGACACGCTCTCCTGCTGGGCGAGGCCCATGGTCGGGGTCGCCGGCTCGGGCGTCAGCAGTTCCACGATACCCGTCGCGCCCACGAGCACTGCGACGAGGACGAACACGCGCGAGACGATACTGCGGAGGCGAGAGCCGGTGTGCTCCTGCCCGGCAAAGAGGACGACGGCCTCGCTCGCCGGGCCGTAGACCGTCATCTCGTTGCCCTTCTCGGAGTAGCCCACGCCGGCGGGCTCGATGAGGTTCGCGCCCTCCAGCCGGTCGAGGTGGTAGTGGACGTTCTGGAGCGAGGTCCCGACGACCGACTGCACCTCCGGCGGGGTCCGCGGCTCGTCGTAGATGACCTGCAGGATGCGTCGTGCCGTCTCCGAGCCGAGCGCCTCGAACGCGCGGTCGGCCTCCTCCCCGTCGATATCGAGGACCTTCGGTTCGGCAGGGGCGGAGTTCACGACCAGTCGCGACGGCAACAGTCCCATTACCTGCAGAGAACTCACCTGATACGATGACGGTTTCGGTGGGTCAAAGCGGCCTTTGAGCTATTCGAGCCAACTCCTCCCGAGGGTCATGAAACCGCCGAGTTCCGCTGTCGAGGAGCTGTCCACTGGAAGCGACCGAAAGTCGTCGTCGTAGGTCGCGATGACACGTCGCTCTGCCCGGGAGAACACGGCCAACTCGGCATCGGTCGACCCTTTCTCGGGGGCACCGCCGACTTCGACGTGGACGACATCGTGCCCGGCATCGACGAGCCGGTGGTACACCTCGTGTTCGATGATCTCCTCGAGGAGAAACCTCATTCGGGCTTTTCGAGCGTCTCCGACTCCGTCGCGGCGCGCTGTCGGCGAGCCTCGATGGCAGTCATCTCCTCGGGATGCCGATGATAGTACGCGAGTGCCTCGTACACGTCCGCCACGTCGAGGCCCAGTCGGTCCGCAACGGTCTCGGGACGGAGCCCACGCTCCTCGACGCGGGCGTGGAGATGCTGGACCGTCACCCGGGTCCCCCCGATGTGTGGCTCGTCGTGAACGTCCGACTCCGAGCCGGACACGATTCGCGACTTCGTCACTGCCATACCGGTACTCGGGCGTTCTATCGGTTAAACTCTCGCCCGAGCTCGAGGGCGGTGTTCAGATAAGGATGAAGTGTGAGGCGGTGCGGTTTTTCAGTGCTCTATGCCGAAAAACGCCCGCCTCAACGGTTGTTTAGATCAAATTGACTTGGATTTTGTGGAACGAGAAGCGACACCGAGATTGGTGATGAAGCTTGGTATTCAGCTCCACCTTGCTGGCCTATCACTTTCGAATACCGTTTCTATTCTTGAGATATTCGGTGTCGAACGTGCTCGATCAACCGTCCATAATTGGGTTCACAAGGCCGATCTACAGCCCGAAGCTGGTCGGTCTCCGGATCACGTTGCGGTTGACGAGACCGTGATCCGACTCAATGATGAGCAATATTGGCTGTATGCCGCTGTCGATCCCGAGACAAGCGAATTGCTCCATACAAAGCTTGAACCGACGACTACGAAGGTTCTCGCTCAGTCGTTTCTGACGGAACTCTCCGAGAAACACGACGTCTCCGACGCCGTGTTTCTCGTCGATGGATCACACTCGTTGCAAGCTGCGTGTCAGCGCCACGGCTTCGATTTCAGATACGAGAAACATGGAACTCGGAATAGCGTCGAACGTGTCTTTCGTGAGATAAAACGCCGAACTATCTGCTTCTCAAACTGTTTCAGCAACGCCGACGCAGAAACCGCCGACGACTGGATCAAATCATTCAGCTTCGCATGGAATCAGCTTATCTGAACACTACCAGCTCGAGGGAGCTACTCCAGCGGCCGGATGCCCGTCACCGCGAGCACCGACCGGACGAACAGCACGGCGACGAGGACGCTTCCGACGAGGACGAACGGGGTCGCCAGCAGCCGCGCCGTCGTGTACGGGAGGACGATGCGCGAAAAGCCCATCGTGGCGAACCCCGCGAGGATGGAGCCGAACGCGGCGAGCGAGAGCGTGACGAAGGTGTCGCCGTTCACGCCAGAGCCTCGACGCTGGGGGACAAAAGCGTACACGGTCCGACGAGGCGTTATGCCCATCCGCGACGTATCTCTCGGCCATGCACCACGAGTCGGGCGTCTCGCTCCGGTGGAACCAGGCCGTCACGGGCCTCGCCGTCGCGTGTCTCCTCGCGGGGTTCACCGTCGCGACGGTGACGACGAGCCTCGCGATCCAGGCCGGTGAGGTCCCGGCCAGCCTCCTCCCGTTCGGTATCGCCACGATGGGGCTTGCCGTCCTCACTGCCGTCCGCGCGCTCGTCACGTTGACGCTGTGGCGCACCGTCGCCCGGTATCACCCACGGTACGGCGACCACGCGCTCGTGCTCCTCGGGGTCGCGTGGCTCCTGTGGGGAACGTGGCAGGCGTGGCTGCTGCTCGCGAGAACGTGATGGAGTCAGGAAGACAGCCCAAAGCCGATAGAATAGAGGTATTTGTGATAATACCTTCTGAGATTATTGGCTATCCATTCTTGGAGCAATGATTATTTCTGTAGGTATCTTTCCGTCTTCTCGTTCAGTTGCTATTTTCAACGGATAATCCTCACCTAAAAACAGACTGATACAATCTGACGAAGCAAATTTATTCGCATGTCTGATGAGCCCAGACCCATACTTTGACTCATAGTCACTGGAAACATTTTTTAGAGAACAAGCTCGTGTATTTTCGTCTTCCAAGATCTGCCCCTCGGTCGGCACAACCTCTACGTCAATCTCGGCAATGTCACTATCCCCGTGACCACTAAACTTGAAAGAGTGAGGACCCAATTCAAGCTTTATCGAGTCACTCATCATACCAATCACCTGATGAGCTCGTTGTAAAACACCACTATGCATAATCACTTCCGCATCATAGTCCAAATCAGGAATATTGGGTTCTTGAACGGTCGAAGGATCCACGCTGGAGAGTTGGTAGTTCACGTCAGAAAAGCTGACGCTAATTCGATTATTCTTTCTTAATTCAAGATTGACTGACTCATCAGATTCTGCAGCATTTAATAAATTCAAGAGTGTTTTACATCTTGTGCCAACAACAATCTGGTTTTCAGGTGGTGTAACATGAAACTCTGAAAAGCAAGATTGACTAATTGTTTGATTTATTACGATAGCATTAGCAACATCCACCGTCTTGACAATTAATGCATCCTCTGTCCATCGAAAGTTTGCGATTCCCTCCGGAGCAATATCGACCGGAGGTTCCACAATCGATTGTAACAGATATGCAGGAAGCTGGACTTGGAGCGAGCTTTGTGGATTGTCTTGAGAGGGCATTTATATTGAAGTCCTATCCATTACCGAAAGATCGATATCTGCGTTAATGTGTTTGCTATCAACATTAAGTGCAATGATAATATGCCCTTTGCCGATGGGAATAGACCACACCCGCGAATCAGACAATCCGAAATCATTATGCAGTTTCTCCTCAATTTTATTTAGTTTTTCTGACGATACTCCGCTTTCGATTGGATCAATTTCTTTCGTATCCTCACTGATTCCGATAATCAGGAACCTAGAGCTCTGGAATTCTTTATTCATTCCATATGCGATATCATCCACGCTCGTCTCGCGCTCAAACCAGGGGGGAGATTTCCACTCAAGATCGATTTGTTCACCCTCAGTCTGAATTACTCGGCTATTCCCCTCAGAATCAGTGAGGAACTGGCTCTCAAATTCATTAGCGAACTCAATAAACATATACCGCAGAGGTTTTGGAGTTGCTTCAGATAGGAGCTTGAAAACCACATGGGTAAATAGTGGCCTGAGGTTGGCAGATCCCATGTCTTCAGCAGTTTTCAGTAAATCAGTAATATACTCAGATTGCACCTCGGAAAGACCCATTTTATTGTATATCCGAAAGTTTCCGATTTTGAATGGATGCTCAGCGAATTCGGCACCTGCGTGGCAAATCGGGAGAGGGTCACGGTCTGTCAACAAGTTTTGACACAAGTGCTTGCGCCATGAAACGTGCATATCAACATATTGATTGACATACACCAACTCAAAATTATCAACCTGAGGTTTTGATATACTTTCTGTCGATTCGTTTTTGAATTTTATAATAGCCTCACGATGATCCTCAACATCAAAAAATGAATCCAAGCTATTTGATATTTCATCATTGTATAAGTCAAACGCTCTAGCCAAATTGTGGCTTATTTTGAACAGGTCTTGTTTAAAATCATCAACATCAGAATATGCGGTATGACCCCAGCGAATGCGTTCAATCCGACGGGGCTTTTCATTCGGAGTTTTAAGCATTCCATCCGACAGGTCATACCGGTCGGACCCTAGTAATTTTTTGGTGATGTCTTTTTCGTCAAATTCAAACACTACGTCAATATCATCTATTTCGGTATAAATACGTACATCTCCTTTGATATTAAATGCAACTTCATCCTCGGGGATGCCTAGCCAATTTGTGAACGAAACCGTGTCATTGCGATCGTAGTGTTCAACAATAACATCTTTATCCTCATCATATCGAAATTCTGCAAATTTATCAATATTAGATTCGCTCAGCAGTTCTTCAATCACAGTCATATCGGTGGTAATCGCTTTTTTTCCAGTGAATGAATGCGCCGCAATCAGAGACCCCTCAGAAATAATGAAAACTACATATTTTCCTTTCTCACGAGCCCGGCTTAACATACTATCCGAGAAGTCCTCAGCTAGGTACTCAATGGTCTTTCTAAGGTCTTTGTCAATATTCGCAGTTAACGAATCAGAATTAGCAAGTATAGTAGTGACCCAGTCCTTGAAGTACGATCGCACGTCAAGAGACTCCAAAGTATGGAAATCTTCTACCCCATCTCGAACATCATTTATTAAATCTCGTATATTAGTTATATCATTATTCTGATCAATGATGTCGCTTTCCAATCGGTCATCTGATTGGACTTCCCGGTAGAGAATTAGATAGTTCCCCGAGTCTTCCTGTGTAAGCGACATAGGCTTCTTGAGTACTTTCTTCTAACGCATAAAGATATTTTGGAAAGTCTGGTGAAACTGAAAATGGGACTTCCTGCATTCAAGCTCCCAGATCTCAAGAACTCAGATAAGACTGGTTTATTTTGCTCTATATATATCAGAAGATATCGCCCCAAACACTAACGACCGGCATCACTCCCGGCGGCATGCCTCGGTCAGCCGGCAAACCCTCGTGTGGGGCGGTCGCGTCGGGCTGCGACGGGCCTTCGCTGGCTCAGTTACAGCCAGAGGCGCTGACGGAGTCAACGCAATTGGATATGAGCGTACCCGGGTTCTCCACGTCCGTCATCGCTGCGCCAAGGGCGGCCTCGGGGTGGGGACTAAAGGTACGCATTCTACCCAAGATGACCGAGGGGAATACCCTTTTCGACGTGCGAGCCGCATACTGAACATGGCCGAGCCCACCGCGAGCGAGGGCGCAGCCGGGAGCGAGCGCACGAGCGCCGCCGACAGCGACCCCGTCCCTTCCCGCGACCGCGAACACCCCGTCGTCCTGTTCGACGGCGTCTGCTCCCTCTGTGACTGGTCCGTCCGGTTCATCCTCGACCACGAACGCGCGGGGAGCGAACTCCACTTCGCGTCGCTGCAGTCCGAGGTGGGGACGGCGCTCTTGGAGGAACACGGACTGGGAGGGGACTACTTCGACTCGCTGGTGTATCTCGACGGGGAGGCCCATACGGCCTCGGATGGGGCGCTGAAAATCGCGGAGCATCTGGAGACTCCCTGGCGGTGGCTCCGGCACCTGCACGTCGTCCCCCGACCCCTCCGTGACGCGGGCTATCGGCTCCTCGCGCGGGTTCGCTACCGGCTGTTCGGGAAAAAAGATTCGTGCCGGATGCCCGACCACCGGCTGCGCGAACGGTTCCGCTAAACGGTGTACTCCTCTTCGCGAATCTGACAGACCCGCGGGCCCCGATACCGGTACTTCGTCTTCTTGTAGCTGCCGAAGAGCTTCGCGCCCGAGATACCGGTCTTCACGGCGTCGCGGGGGGTGAAGCCGCCGTCGTCCATCACGCTGGAGATGATGCCGAAGACGCGGTCCCAGTCGCTCGGTCCGTAGCCGACGACCATGTCCGCGAAGGCGACGTTCCTCCGGACCTCGTCGCCGATGGCCTCGCGCCACTCGGTGTTGTACGCCCGCATCGCGTCCAGCCCGGCGAGTCGGCCGGCGATCTTCCCGGTGCGGATGGCGACGTGGTCGCCCCCCTCGTGGAACGCGCTCGTCGCGCCCATCGCCCCGCCGACGACGGCGATGTTCGCCGCGGTGGGGGACTCGATGGGGCGGGTGGAAGAGATGGGGTACGTCTCCGTGCCGCCGCGTTTCCCTCTGTCGCCGACGAGTGGGAAGTCGTCGGCGTCGTACTCGGGGTAGAGCCAGTCGATGAGCCGCTCGATGTACACCTTCCCGGAGGGGACGCGCTCGTCTTCGGGCCGGAGCAGGACGTAGTCCTCGCGGTTCTCCACGGTGTCGAGGTCCAGCCCGATGGGCATGGTGAGGCCGACGCGGGCCACCGTTCCGTCGTTCGGGAACACCCACGGATACGCCGTATGCCCGGGCATCGCACCCCACCAGAACTTGATGCGGTCGGGCTCGAACAGCTCCTCGGGGAACTCCCGATACTCCTGATACGCGATGTGGTTCACCTTCGGGGAGGCCATCCGCTCCTCGAAGACGCCCTCGGCGAGGTACTCCGAGAGCACCTGCCCGGTGATCGTGCGCTGGGGGCCGTCCGCGAGGACGAGGTGGGTGGCCCGAATCTCCGTGCCGTCCTTCAGCGTGAGGGTGTGGGTCGGCGAGCCGGTGAGGTCCGTCTCCACCGAGCGCACCCCCGTCCCCACGCGGTACTCCGCGCCCGCGTTCTCGGCGCGCTCGCGGAGCCAGTCGTCGAGCCGAGCCCGCTGGACGGTGAACCCGAAGTTCGGGTACGACGACTCGATGCCGGTGTCGTTCAGCGCGACGGACTCGTTCGGGCCGAGGAAGTCCGCACCGGAGAGCTCCCGGAGCTTCACCCACTCGGGAATGGGCTCGTCGAGGTCCATGATGTCGACCCAGTAGTCGAGGATGCCGGCGGCGTCCGTCGAGTCGGGACCGAGGTCCTCCCGGTCCTCCCGGGGGACCCCCTTCTCGATGACGACCGCATCCGCACCGGCGCGTGCGGCCGCCCGCCCGGCGGAGGAGCCGGCAGGGCCCCCGCCGACGATGGCGACGTCCACTTGTTGCATACTTCACCCGTGTGCGTAGTGGGCATAAAACGCTTGACGTTCCCGGTGGGGTCCCCGGGTTCGGGGTAGCTTGATTGTTCCCCACCTCGGAGGGGGAGCATGACCGAGTTGGAACTCCAGCACGTCACCATCCGCCACGAGGGTGACGTGGGCTATCTCGTGATGGACCGCCCCGAGACGAACAACGCGCTCGACCTGACGATGGCACGCGAGCTGCATCAGGCCGCGCTCGAGTTGAGCGACGACGACTCGCGGTGTCTCGTCCTCACGGGCACTGGGGGAACGTTCTGCACCGGCGCGGATCTCACGGCCCTCTCCGGCGACAGCGGGGACCACCCCACGATCAAGCGGCTGGCGAACTACCTCCACGAGACCGTCTCGACGCTCGCCCGCGCCCCCAAGCCCGTGGTCTGTGGCGTCAACGGCGTCACCGCGGGCGGTGGCATCGGCCCGTCGCTCTGCGGCGACATCGTCATCGCCAGCGAGTCCGCGCGCTTCGAGTTCGCCTACCCCCGCATCGGCCTCTCCGCCGATGGCGGCTCCTCCTACTTCCTCCCCCGGCTGGTCGGCCTCCGGACGGCCCAGGAGATCGCGTTCCGCGACGAACCCGTTTCATCACAGGAGGCCGCCGACCTCGGGCTCGTCACCGAGACCGTCTCCGACGATGGATTCGACGACGCCGTGCGCGAAGAAGCGGAACGGCTCGCCGCGGGGCCCACCCGCGCCTACGGGGAGACCCGCGCGCTCCTGCGGGGGTCGTTCGACCGGTCGCTCGACGGCCAGCTCGCCGCCGAAGCGGAGCGCATCGCCCGGCTCACCCACACCGACGACTATCGGAAGGGGATCGAGGCGTTCCTCTCGAAGGAGCAGGCCGACTTCGAAGGGGAGTAATCAGTCGTCCGCGGGGACGCCACTCGCGGCCGCGGGCCGGGACTCGACCAGCCCGACGGTGACGACGAGGACGGCGAAGCAGGCGACGACGGAGGCCGCGGCGAACGCCGTCTCGTAGCCGTACGCCGTCGCGGCGAGGCCCACCAGTGGCGGGCCGAACACACCGCCCAACCCCTTCGCGGTCCCCCGAAGCCCGAGCAGTTCCGATTCCCGTCCCGTCGGGGCCACATCGCCGATGAACGCGACCGCACCGGTCGTCATCGCGGAGAAGGAGAACCCCAGCAGGAGGAACGCACCCCCGGCGACGAGGATTCGTCCGACCCCGTCCGGATAGGTCATCACCGCGGCGACGACGGCGAACGCGGCTGAACCGGCCATCCCACCGACGATGAGCGGTTTTCGACCGAGCCGGTCCGCGACGACCCCCAGAAGGAACATGAACGCGACCTGCGAGCCGTGGTTGACGGCGAGGAGACTCCCCATCATCGCGCCGCTCACTTCCACGTTCCGGAGGAGATACGGTCCCATGAGCGCCATCACGCCGAGCACGCAGAGATTGCGGGCCGCGAGCGCGACGTAGAGCCAGCGGAGGCCGTTGGTGTCGAGATGCCCGCGCTCGTCGGGCGCGGGGAACAGCCGAGAGCGAATCTCGGTGAGCACCTCGCTCCACGACGTGGAAGGAGAAGTCGGCGTCGGGTCCTCGATGAACGCCGCGGCGAGCGCACACAGCGCGGAGAGCCCGGCGACGGCGAGGACCACCGCGGTGCCGGCGGGGGCGACGAGCCCCACGAGCACCCCCGCGCCGACCTGCCCGGAGGCGAACCCCCCGGAGCGGGCGCTGTTGTAGAGCCCGACGGAGCGCCCGCGACCCGTCGCGCCGCCGTGGTGCGAGACGATGGCGAGGACGACGGGGGCGTAGCCCG
Organism: Natronomonas sp. EA1; assembly: GCF_051195035.1. Classification (NCBI taxonomy): domain Archaea; kingdom Methanobacteriati; phylum Methanobacteriota; class Halobacteria; order Halobacteriales; family Natronomonadaceae; genus Natronomonas; species Natronomonas sp. EA1. The sequence continues at coordinate 50,535 of NZ_JBNTJV010000001.1, read as the reverse complement.
CGAAGAACACCGCGAACAGCGCGCGGACCCCGATGGCGGCCCACACGCTCTGGACGACGAGCAGCGGGAGGACGACGACGGCAGAGAGGAGCGCCGTGAGGACCATCACCGCGCGGCGACGGCCCGTCACGTCCGCGAGGGCACCCCAGACAGGGGAGAACACCATCAGTCCCGCATAGTAGCACGCGGCGAGCACGCCCGCGAGGAGGGGTGAGCCCGCGCTCTCGACGTAGACGGCGAAGGCGGTCCCCATCAGGATGCCGCCAGCGAACCGCGTGAAGGCGGAGAGGCCGATCAGTCCCCAGATGCGTCGTGACACGGCTCGGCTGAAGCGGTCACCCGACTTGAGGGGCGCGATACGACCCCGGGGGACGCTCGCGGGAGGCGACGGCTCTTAGACCCCCGGGTGAGAGGGGGAGATATGCACATCGTCGTCCTCCGGTCGGCCGTCAGCGGTCGGCCCATCGACGCCTACGTCGACGCGCTGCGCGACCGCCTGCCCGACCACGAGATCAGCCACGCTCGCACCCCAGACGAGGAACGCGCGCTGGTCGCCGAGGCGGACGTCGTCACCGGCCCGACCCTCCCACCCGAGCGCGTCACCGACTCCCTCAAGCTCTTCGCGGGCGTCTACGCCGGGAGCGACCACATCGACCTCGAGGCGTTCGCCGCACACGAGGTGCCCGTCACGAGCGCCGCGGGTGTCCACACCTCCAACGTGGCGGAGTACGCCATCGGGGGGCTCATCACCCTCACGCAGGAGTTCACGGAGGCGTTCCGCCAGCAGGAGCGCCGGGAATGGCGCCACTTCGGCACGAGCGAGCTGTACGGGTCGACGGTGACCATCGTCGGGCTGGGCGCCATCGGTCGGGGCATCGCGGAGCGGCTGGAACCGTTCGGCGTCGAGACGGTCGGCATCCGCGCCTCCCCGGAGAAGGGTGGCCCCACCGACGAGGTGCTGGGGCCCGACCACCTGCACGACGCGCTCGCCCGCTCCGATTCGGTCGTGCTCGCCTGCCCGCTCACCGACGAGACGGAGGGCTTGCTGGGGAGTTCGGAGTTCGTCACCATGCCCGCCCACGCCACGCTCGTCAACGTCGCGCGGGGGCCGGTCGTCGACACCGACGCGCTCGTCGACGCGCTCCGCTGGGAGCAGATCGCGGGGGCCGTCCTCGACGTGACCGACCCCGAACCGCTCCCCGAGGACCACCCGCTGTGGGCGATGGAGAACGTGCTTCTCACCCCGCACATCGCGGGTGACACGCCCCACTACTTCGACCGGCTCGCGGACATCGTCGCGGAGAACGTGGCTCGTCTCGAACGGGGCGAGCCACTCCGTAACCGCGTCGTCTGAGCAGGGGCAATGCTGATAGTGGCGTCTCCCCTGAACCACCCATGACGCGGTATCTCGTCGCCACCGCCTCCACGGAGGTGACCGCGGCGGCCTGTGACTATCTGGAGCCGCGGCTCACCGGCGACGACGAGGTGTACGTCCTCACCGTCGACGAGGCGGCGAACCCCATCACCGAGCGGACGGCACTGCTCAGGCTCGCCCAGGAACGGCTCGCCGACACCGTCGAAGTGCGGACGATCCGCCGGACGGGAGACCCCACCCGCGAGATCGTCCAGTTCGCCCGCGAGAAGTCGGTCGACGAGATCATCATCGGGCCGCGCCGGGCGGCCGGACCGAAGATCGGCTCCTCGATGCGTGCCGTCCTCAACCGCGTAGAGGTCCCCGTCTTCGTGGTTCCGCTCTCCCCTTAAAGCGGTTCGATGAGCTCGACGACGTGCCCGTCGGGGTCCTTCACGAACGCCGTCCGGGCGCCCGCGGCCTCCTGGTCCGCGGGCTCGGAGACGACGCCGAAGTGGTCGAGCTCCGCGAAGGTGGCGTCCACGTCGTCGACGGAGAGGGCGATGTGGTCCCACGCGGTCCCCTGTTCGAACTCGGTCTCACCCTCGGTCTCCGAGAGCTGGATCTCCACCCCGTTCTCGTCGGCGACGTAGCGGTTCTCCGTCTCGCCGTCGGGGGTCGTGAAGCCCCACGACTCCTCGAAGCCGAACTGTTCGTAGAATGCGATCGACGCGTCGGCGTCCGCCACGTTCAGGCAGGTGTGTAGGATTGCCATATCGGGTGCGGGCACGGAACCGGGAAAAACGGGGGGGTTCGGGCAACATCCATGTTCCTCCAGTCCAACGGGAGGTATGGACTGGCGGGCCGTCCTGGCAGGTGTGGGCGCGAGCGTCGCCTATCTCCTCCTGCTCGCGGGCTTTCCAGGGACCGAGACGGTGCGGCTCGGCGGGGTGCCACTCGTCCTCGCCACGGGCCTCATCGCGGGCGCCACCGCGGGGCGACTCGCCCCCTCAGCCCGGGTCGGCGGGTGGCACGGTCTCTGCTCGGGGAGCCTCGCCGGGGGGCTGTTCGCCGGCTCCTTCTGGTACCTGCTCGCGCTCCCCGCGCGGCCGCCGGGCGTCTACTACGGCCTGAACTACCTGCTCGCGGTCTCCGCGGGACAGTTCCCGGTCGTCGCCACCCACGGCCCGCTCGTCGTCGCGCTGCTCGCGGGCGTCGGGTGGGCCGGTATCGCCGTCTGCGGGCTCTACGCGGGGACGCGAGCCCCCCAGCGACACGGGGGGTTCATCGACCCCGGGCACCCTCGGTGACGGACCCGTCGACACCGCGAACCTCGATGCGGCAGCCGTTCTCGCAGTCGCCGAGCCCGACGCGCCAGCCGTGGACCCCGGCGATGCGCTTCACGATGGCGAGGCCGAACCCCGTCCCCTCCTCGTGGGTGGTGTACCCCGGCTCGAAGATGGAGTCGCGGTGGATGGACTCGATGCCGGGGCCGTCGTCCTCGAGGTAGAACCCGTCCGGGAGGAGACCGAGTTCGACGCAGACGTTCGGCCCGCCGTGGCGCACCGCGTTCGACAGGAGGTTCTCGAACAGCTCGACCAGATAGTTCTCGTCGGCGAGGATGGGCTGGTCGTCCACGACCGACAGCGTGGCCGTCGCGTGGTCGATGTTCCCCCACGCCCGCTCGGCGGCCTCCCGGACGGAGATCGCCGACAGCTGGCCGGGGGTCCCGTGTTTCGCGAGCGAGAGCAGGTCGTCGACGAGGTGGTCCATCCGGTCGAGCGCCTCGGCGACCCCCTGCAGGTGCGCCGACTCCTCCTGCTCCTCCGCGAGCGTGAGGTAGCCACGAGCCACCCCCAGCGGGTTGCGGAGGTCGTGGCTCACGATGGAGACGAACTCCTCGAGCCGCTCGTTCTCCGCGCGGAGGTACGCGGCCGAGAGGTCGACGGAGATGGCGCTGGCGAGCGCCACCAGCTCCGTGGACTCCGCGTGCGCCTCGTCGAGGTAGAACACGAGGACGGCGACGAGCCCGCCGTCGGTGACCGGGATGGCGACGGCCGCGCCGAGCCCCACGTCGCTCGCGGCGCGTGCGCGGGCGAACACCTCGGGGTCGGCCGAGGCCGTGTCACGGAGCCACTCCACCTCTCCCGACTCCCAGACGCGGCCGGGGAGCCCCTCACCGCGGGCGAAGCTCACCCCCTCCGAGTCGGCCCGGAAGCTCTCGATACCCTCGTGGTCACCGGCCCAGATGGGTGAGAGAACGAGCGCGGTGCCCGCCGCGTTCGGCTCCCACACCTCCACGTACACCCACGGCGTCGCGTCACAGACGAGCGAGACCGTCCGCTGGAGTGCCGTCGCGAACGAGTCCCCGTCCCTCGCCGTCTCCGCGAACTCCCGGAGGAGTTCCGGAGGTGAACGCTCACCAGCCATGCATAATCATGTGAGATAGGCACTCGCACGGAAAAAGAGACGTGTTCGGTCAGCCGACGATTACAGGTAGCCCTCATCCAGGAGGAGCTCGCCGTTCAGCACGGACGCGCCGGCGGCCCCGCGGAGGGTGTTGTGCGCGAGACAGTCGTACTGGACTCCATCGGGAGTCTCGCGGACCCCGCCGACGGAGACGGCCATCCCGTCGCCGAGCATCCGGTCGAGCCGCGGCTGCGGACGGCCCGGCTCCTCGAAGACGTGGATGAGCGGGTCGGGCGAGGAGGGGAGAGCCAGGTTCGGGAACGCCTCGAGTGCGGCCTGCACCTCCTCGACGCTCGGGGACTCCGCGAGGTCGGCCCAGACGTTCTCCAGGTGGCCGTCGAGCGTCGGAACCCGATTGGTGGTGGCCGACACCTCGGCGTCGTGGGGAGACACCTCCGCGCCGTCGAACTCGCCGAGCAGCTTCAGAGACTCCGTCTCCATCTTCTCCGCCTCGCCACCGATGTGCGGGAGCACGTTATCGATGATCTCCATCGAGGTGACGCCGGAGTAGCCCGCGCCGGAGACGGCCTGTAGCGTGGCGACATGGACGCGTTCGAGGCCGAACCCGTCGAGCGCGGCCAGCGTCGGCACCATCGTGATAGTCGAGCAGTTCGGGTTCTTGAGCAGGGCGCCGTCCCAGCCGCGTTCGTCGCGCTGGACCTCGAGCAGGCCGACGTGGTCGGCGTTCACCTCGGGGATGACGAGCGGCACGTCGTCGGCCATCCGCGCGTTCGAGGAGTTCGAGGAGACGACGTATCCCGCCTCCGCGAGCGGGGGCTCGACTTCCGCGCCCACCGAGGAGGGGAGCGAGGAGAACAGAAGCGAGACGTCGTCCGGGATGGCCTCGGGCGTCGTTTCGGTGACCTCGATGTCCGTGACTGACGAGGGGATGGGCGAGTCGGCCCGCCACTTCGCGGCCTCGCGATACGGCTTGCCCGCCGAGGCGGGCGACGCGGTGAGGGCTGCGATCTCGAAGTCCGGGTGCGGTTCCAGCAGTTGAATCAGGCGCTGTCCGACGGCGCCGGTGGCGCCGAGGATGCCTACGCGTACCATTGTCGTAGTCGTCAGGGGTCGCCTCTGAAAACGGTATCGAACCGAGCAACGGTCAGGGAGCCGTCAAACGGCAGATGTTGCGAGACCGCGGGAAGACGAAACGAGGGCTTTCAGTCGTCCCCTGCACTCGCGTCCACGTCGCCCGCGTGGTCGGGGACGCGCGAGCCGCGCACGTCAGCGTCGCGCCAGGTCCCGCGTTTGTACCACGCGACGGCGATGGCCGCGCCGGCGAGGTTCGAGACGACGAACCCCCACCAGATGCCGACCGGGCCGAGCGGGGCGAGGAGCTGCGGGACGACGACCTCGAGACCGAGAAGCGAGAGCGTCGAGGGGCCGATACCCTGTGAGAGCCCTGCGGCCACGGGCAGTCGAATCAGCCCGAGGAAAGTGATGGCGATGACCGCCGCGACGAGCGTCTTGCCCGCGCCTCTGAACGCACCGGTGTACGCGCGCATCACGCCGATGAAGCCGAAGGTGGGGGCGACGTAGCGGAGGAACTCCGCGCCCACGCGGATGACCTCGGGGTCGGCCGTGAACACCGCGACGATGGGCGTCGGGAGGAGGAAAATGACCACGCCGAGCCCACCGAGGACGAGGAACATCACCTTCGCGGCGAAGTCCGCGGCGGCTTCTGCTCTATCGGGTTGGCCCGCGCCGATGTTCTGGCCGGCCATCGTCTCCACCCCCCGCGCGACGGCGATGGCGGGGAGGAAGATAACTGAAAAGACCCGGATGCCGATACCGAAGCCGGCGACGACGGTCGTGGAGAAGGCGCCGACGATGACCATGAGGAGGTTGACGGAGGCCGCCCGACCGGTTCCCTCGATGGACGCGGGGACGCCGATGGCGAGCATCTTCTTCGCGTACGCGAGGTCCGGGACCATATCGCCGGGGCGAATCTTCACGCCGCGGGTGCCGGAGAACATGATGCCCATGCCGACGACCATCGCCAGTCCCCTGGAGAAGACGGTGGCGTAGGCCGCGCCGGTGATGCCGAGTTCCGGGAACGAGAGGGGGCCGAGCGACCAGCCGAAGATGAGGAACGGGTCGAGCGCGATGTTGAGGACGACGGTCCCGAGCATGACGAGCATCGGGGTGATGGTGTCGCCGTACCCCCGCATGAGCGAGACGAAGATGAAGAAACCGAACATGAATGGGAGGCCGAGCGAGACGACCTGCATGTAGCTCGACGCGGCGGCGAGGGTCGCGGGCTGCGCGCCGAAAAAGCGCAGAAGGTCGTCGACGACGAAGTAGCCGCCGACCCCTAACAGAACGGCGGCGACGAACGCGAACGCCACGGTCTGGGAGGCGGCGAACTCCGCCCGTCGTTCGTCGCCCGCGCCGACGTTCTGGGCGACGAGGACGGAGCCCGCGACGGAGAGCCCCAAGCCGAGCGAGATGAGGAGGAAGACCATCGGGAACGCGAAGGAGATGGCCGCCAGCGCGGTGGTGGAGTACTGGCCCAGCCAGAAGGTGTCCGCGAGATTGTACGCCGTCTGGAGGAGGTTCGTGATGACGATGGGAAGCGAGAGGAAGAGCAGGGGCTTGCCGATGCCGCCGGCCGTGAGATCCAGGTCCTCCTGACTCGGGACGTTCACGCGGGCACCTCCCGCGCGCCGAGGATGGCGAGGGCGTCACACCGGACCTGCGCGTGGAGGGACGCACGCGACTCGTCGAGCGCCACCCGCCGGGCGTGGGCCCCGTTTATCATCGTGACGACGGAGCGCGCGAGCTCCTTCGGGGGGCGGTCGGTGTCGAAGGCACCCGAGTCGAGCCCGTCGGCGACGATGGCCCCCACCCACTCGCGCATGAACGCGTCGTGGTCGAGCAGGCGCTCGCGGAAGGCGGACTGGTAGGGCGCGCCGGCCTTGAGCTCCAGGATGGCGGTCGCGAACTCCTCTTCCGCCTCGACGGTCGGGGTGAACACCTCGTCCAGAAAGGCGTCGAGCCGTTCGGTCGGCCCCTCGGCATCCGCGGTTTCGAGCCGGTTCCGGAAGCGGTCGAGGAGCTGTGAGAGGAACGCCTCCAGCAGCTCGTCTTTCGTGTCGTAGTGGTAGTGCAGTGCGGCCTTGCTCACCGACGACTCGTCGGCGATCCGCTGCATCGTCAGGTCCGCATAGCCGTGTTTACAGAGCGCACAGAAGGTCGCACGCATGATGTCGTCCGTCGCGTCGCTCATTCGACCGAACTTACTAACCGGTCAGTCAAGTATCTTCGGAACGCGCCGCTGGCCGGGAAGAGAACGTGAGAAAGTCCAGATTACGCCGGGGGGGCCTGCTTCTTGCGCGTGACGTAGCCCGCGATGCGGTTGCGGACGCCCTTCGACTCGATGTTCGTGAGCTCGGAGACGGCCTCCTTGTTGTGCTCGAAGTCCGTCCCGAACGCGTCGGGATATCGTTCCATGAGCAGCGTCGCCGTCTTCTTGACGTAGGCGGGTTTGATGGCCATGGGTGAAACTCAGGGTCGCGAGGCAAAAAGCGTTCGATACATCGGGCGGGCGTCAGGGTGCCACACGGTTCTATCCGTCCCCGTGCCAATCGACGAGTGCCTCGAACCGCTCCCACGCATCCCGCTCGCGTGCGCCCGCACACGAGTCGACGACCGATTCGAAGTACCGGATCCGCTCCCGGAGCTCCGCGTCGTCGAACCCCGCGACCCCCAGCCGCGAGGCCGCGACGGTCGCCTCGACGATGGCGAAGTACGCCCGGTTCGTCGTCGGCACCACCTCGCGGCGAACCTCGTGTTCCTCGGGGTGGAGATGCCAGTCCGTCCACTCGGTGTCCCCGTCGCTCCCCGACCCCGCCTCCTCGACCGACACCCGGACCCACGCGTCGGCCGATTCGAGAATCGGGTCCGGTTCCTCCCGGATCGAGCAGGCCGCCTCCACGAAATCCACGGGGTCGCGGGTGAACTGGACGTAGCCCGTTCCTCGCTCCGAGAAGTTCCGCCACGTGCGCGTCCGGCCCCAGGTCCGGGCGCGCACGGGGTCACCCTCGAACAGCCCGAGCGCCGCGACGTTCCACTTCCCGTTGGGGCCGAGCGTCGTCACCACGGACTCCGTCGCCCCCGAGAGCTCCACGGGCCAGCTCATACCGCCAGCCCCCGTTCGAGCGCGACGAACAGCGCCGCCGCGGTGATGTCCGCCGTCGTGCCGGGATTGATTCCCGCCGCGACGAACTCGTCGGCCAGCTCCTCGACCGCGATGTCGCCGTCCAGCGCGGCCTGCGCCCGTTCGCTCGCCCGCTCGGCCGTCGCCCGGTCTCGCTGGATCGCGACGAACGTGTCGGGGCGCTCCGCGAGCAACCGCAGGAACGCCCGGGCCGCGCGGTCGGGGGCCGGCCCCTCATCGTCGAGTATCCACGCCGCGGCGGTGAAGGTGCGGGGGAAGCCGCGCACCCACTCCCGGCCGTTGTCGTCCCGGTCGGCGCTCAGTTCCATGATGTCGTGAAGCGAGAGCCCCCGTGCTTCGAGCGTCGGGACGGCATCCGACCCCCGTCGAACGTCCAGCGCGTCCAGCTCCTCGGGTGGGTCCGACACGGCTACATCGACGTGCTCGAACGCGCGGTAGAACCCCGCGGCGTCCGCGACGGTCGTCGCCTCCACGACCTCGGTGACCCCCGCCGGTGAGAGCCCCCCACGCGCCGCAGCCCGGACGAGCGGGACGAGCAGGAGCAGACAGCCGAACTGGGTGTTGCCACCCTCCTGCTCGCTCATCCCCTCGATAGCCGTCTCGAACGCCTCACCGACCGGCCCCTCCTCGGCCAGCCGGAGCCCGCGGGCCGACCCGACCGCCCCCGCGAGGAAATGCTCGAATCGCAGATCGTCGTGGTCCCGGTGTCTGTCGACGTTCCCCGGTTTCGGCGTCCCCGCGACCTCGAGCAGCAGGGCGAGCTCCGCGTTCTCGGCGTGCGTTCTCATCGCCGTGCCTCCGGCGCGTCGAGTGCCACGCGAACACGGCTCAGGACGGCGGGGTTGTCGGAGGGTCGACCCACCGACACCGCATCCGCGCCGTACTCGAGGTACTCCTCGACCGTCTCCCGGTCCCGGACGCCGTTGTTGGCGACGAGAAAGCAGTCGCAGGCTTCCCGCACCTCGCGGATGACGGGCTCGGAGTCCATCGCGTCGACGTGGAGGATATCGGCACCCGCCGTCTCCAGTCGCTGCGCGAGGGCCGGCAGCGAGACGCCCTCGACCTCCGCACGGACCTTCACGCTCACCGTCGGTCTCTTCTCGGCGGCCGCGGCGACGTACTCCGCCAGCCGGTCGGTGTCCCGCAAGAGGGTCTCACCCGCCCCCACCGCACACAGTTCGTCCTGCCGGCAGTGCGCGTTCACCTCCAGGATGGCGCCGTGGCTCGCACACACCCGCGCGGCCTCGCGCAGAGGCGCGATCGTGGTCGTCCGGACGTTCACGCCCGCGCGGAGGGAGGCACCGTCGAGTGCCGACAGCTCCCGGTCGATGAACGCCACGGGGTTCTCGGGGAGGAACTCGGTCCGGTCGCGGGCGACGAGTTCGCGGGCCGCCGTTCTCGTCGTCGCGTCGAGTGCGACCCCCCCGAGGAACGCCGCGCCGACGTACTCCTCTGCCGTGAGCGCCCAGTCCGCATCCGACTCCCCCGAGAGGGAGGCGAGCGCCAGTCGGGGAGCGAACATCAGGTCACCTCCGCGAGCGCCTCGTCGACCGTGCGCGCCACGCGGTCGCTGTCTTCGGGCGTGTCGAGTTTCGTATCGGTGCGGACGACCGGGCGGTCGAGGTCGGTGCCGTCCTCGCTGTCGAGGACGAAGGCGTCGGCGAACTCGTACACCTCCGCGACCCCGCTCGTGGAGGGCTCGTAGCCCGTGGCCGCCATGAGTTCCGCGGCGGGCCCGGAGAACACCGTGTCCTCCACAAATGGTGAAACGGCGACCACTGGCGTCTCGTGGAGCGCCTCCCTGAAGGCATCCATCGCCAGCATCGGCCCGATGCTCGTCACGGGGTTGGAGGGGCCGATAACGACCGGATCGGCGAGCGCGTCGAGCACCTCCGGGGTGGGCTCGGCGTTTTCGGCCCCGCGAAATTCCACGTCCTCGATGGCCGGCTCTGCACGTCTGTGGACCCAAAATTCTTGAAAATGCATCGGGCCCTCCTCGGTGTGGACGATGGTGGCGACGGGGTCGTCGCTCATCGGGAGCAGGGGGCGGTCGATGTCGTAGGCCTCGCAGAGAACGCGAGTGGCTTCGGTGAGCGTGTACCCCTCGTCGATGAGGCCCGTCCGGGTGAGATGAATCGCTCTGTCCACGTCGCCGATGAACATGAACTCCGCGACCCCCGAGAAGCGCCGCCAGCGGGCGATCGTTCTCCCGGACGTCTGCGCCTCCTCGGAGAGATACCGCGGCCCCGAATCGAGCCCGGCGCGCTCCGCGAGCGCGTGGAGCTGGTCGTTCGTCGTACCGCCGTCGGCGTCGATCCCCCACCACGTCCCGGTGTCGAGAATGCCGGCGTCCGCGAACAGCTGCGTGTCGAGGTCCGGACAGACGAGATGCCCCGAGAGCTCCACGTCGTCGCCGGTGTTACCGACGACGGGCGAGTCGGCCGGTGGGAACACCTCGGCCGCGCCGTGGAGGAGTTTGGGGGTGCCCGTGCCCCCGGCGAGAAACGTGACCATACCCCTCCTCCGGCGCGTGGCGGTTTGTCGGTTTCGCCGCGAGGGACCGGGCGCTATTTCATCGCCCTCCACGAACCCCCGCCGATGAACGCCATCAAGGACTCCGTCCACGACTACATCGCGTTGGGTTCGGTGGCGGCCGCCCTCATCGACACCCCCGCCTTCCAGCGACTCCGCCACATCAAACAGCTCTCTACCGTTCGGCTGGTCTACCCCTCCGCCTCCCACACCCGCTTCGAGCACTCGCTCGGGGTGTACCACCTCGCCGACCGCGCGCTCGACCATCTCGCCGTCGGGGAGATGGACGCCGACCACGTCCGCGCCGCCGCGCTGCTCCACGACGTGGGCCACGGCCCCTACGGCCACCAGACGGAGGAGGTGATCCGCCGCCACACCGGGAAGGACCACGACGAGGTCGGCGAGCTCCTCTACGAGGTGGGGCTCGCCGAAGTCCTCGAATCGGAGGGGCTGGACCCCGACCGGGTCGCCGCGCTCATCGACGGGCAGGGGGAACTCGGCGCACTCGTCTCCGGGGAGCTGGACGTGGACCGCATGGATTACCTCGTGCGCGACGCCCACCACACGGGTGTCCCCTACGGCACCATCGACCACGGCCGGCTGGTCCGCGAGCTTCGCCTGTGCGATGGCAAACTCGTCCTCGCGGAGGGGAACGTCCCCACCGCCGAATCCCTGCTGCTCGCCCGGACGCTCATGGACGGCATCGTCTACCGCCACCACGTCTCGCGGATCGCCGGGGCGATGCTGGAGCGTGCGGCCGAAGACCTGCTGGAGCACGTCGACATCGACACCTTCCGCCGGATGGCCGACCACGACCTGCTCGTCTCCCTCCGCGAGCACGTCCCCGAACTCGGCCGTCGCATCGAACAGCGCGACCTCTACAAGCGCTCGGTCTGGGCCGGCCTCGACCGGGTTCCGGAAGCAGTGACGGAACTCGCCTACGAGGATATCCGGGCGACGGAACGGGAGATCGCCGATATCGCGGACGTGCCGGAGCGCGCGGTCGTCCTCGATATCCCCTCCCGACCCACCATCAAGGAGTCACAGGCCCGTGTCGTCGTGAACGGCGTCGTCCAGCGTCTCGAGAACGCCTCCGAGCTGGTGCCCGCGCTGCGCGCGACGCAGCGCGCGGGCTGGCGCATGGGCGTGTACGCCCCCGAACGCTCGCGCGACGCGGTGCGAGCGGCCGCGACCGACGTGCTGGGGCTTCCCTGACTCCGGATATCAAAGTTGAATATGAGAGTGTGAATTGTCCACACAATACCGTATTGCCAACTCTATACCGATTTTTTACATAGAATATCACGCATATAGCCCCTCAAGCTTTAACACCGGGAGCTGCGTTTCTCGGCGTGATGAGCGAATCGAGCCCTCCCGCGGCACACGATGTGCCGTCGAAGACGACGCTGTTCTGTCCATCCTGTGGGCACCAGAGCCGCTGTGACGGTGACTGGACCCGTATCGAGAGTGTCCACGAGACGCGCCTGTCGTGTCCCGACTGTGGGGAGACGATACTCACCCGCCCGACGACGGTCGACGACCGCCAATCGACGCCCCTCTGGCGGCAGGCGTGGGAGACGTGGGACGCGGGGCTGCAGGCGTGGCAGGCCGTCTGGCGCCGGATGGTCGCCACGTACTGAGGCCGCGCCGAGACGGACAGTACCATCATCACGAATTCCGTGGTAAGGTTCATTTTTCGCACCATCGTATACACATCCATGTCAGCAGAGACCGACCGGCAGGGGCGGCTCTACATCCCGAAGGCAGTGCGCGAAAAGTATGGAGAGCGCTACCACATCGTGACGTACGAGGACCGTATCGAACTCATCCCCGTGGCGGACGACCCGCTCGCAGCAGTCCGGGAGGCCGCCGGCGAGCTCCGAGAGGCGTCCGTCGAAGAGATCCGGGAGGATATCGAGGCGGAGGCGAAATGCGAGGCTCGCGATATATGACCGTCTACGTCGAGACGGACTTCCTGCTCGCGCTGGCGAAGGGCTCGGACTGGCTACAGACCTCAGCGGAGGAGGCCTTAGACGAGCACGAGGTCGAAACCTCGGCGTTCGCCTATCTCGAGCTCCTACTCGCCCGCGAGCGGTACGAGTTCGACTACGTTCCCCTCGTCGCGAACCTTCTCGAACTGGTCCCCGTTCGGGACGAAGAAGAGAAACAGGTCGTCCTGAAGGCCGTGAACTACTACGACCAGGGGATGACATCGTTCGATGCGTTCCACGCGGCCACCGCCGAGACACGCGGCTTGGACGTGCTCTCGTCCGAACAGGACTACGAGGATATCGAAGTCGATCGCGTCCCCCTCGAACCGGACGACGAGGACTGATTTTCACCCGGCGACGACGCCCAACCATCCACCAAGGGAGGGACTGAAAGGGGCCGGTCGGTCGGCGAAGGAACGGACGAAGGAGCACCGCAGGAGCGAGCGTGAGCGAGCGACGAGGAGCGCGTTCGCCGTACCGAGCCGAGCGACTGGGGGCTTTCGAGGTGTTCACGTCGGCGAGTCCCACGACAGACAAACAAGAATTCAACGTAGAGCTATCACCAAAGCAAAACGAGAGACGACGGTTTTTATCCGACCCCGCCGAAATCCGGGGCAATGAACACCATCAAGGACTCCGTCCACGACCACATCGCGGTGACGGGTGTGGCGGACGAGCTCCTCGATACGCCGCCCCTCCAGCGCTTGCGACGGATCAAACAACTCGGAACGGCGAGTTTCGTCTACCCGAGCGCGAACCACACGCGCTTCGAGCACAGTCTGGGCGTGTACCATCTCGCGAACGAGGCGCTCGGCCATCTCGGTGTCGAGGGGCGGCAGGCCGAACGGGTCCGGGCCGCGGCGCTGCTTCACGACGTGGGCCACACCCCCTTCTCGCACAACGTCGAGGAGATCATCGAACGCCATACGGGGAAGGCCCACGACGACGTACACGACCTCCTGGAGGGCGGGGAGGTGGAACACGTCCTCATCCGGAACGACCTCGACCCGGGGAAGGTGGCGGACCTCATCGCCGGTGAGGGGGAGCTGGGTCAAATCGTCTCCGGCGAACTCGACGTGGACCGCATGGACTACCTCGTCCGCGACGCACACCACACCGGGGTCCCCTACGGCACCATCGACACCGGGCGGCTCACCCGCGAACTCCGCGTCGTGGGTGGGGAGCTCGTGCTGGGCGAGGGGAACGTCCAGACCGCCGAGTCGCTGTTGCTCGCGCGAGCGCTCATGAACCCCGTCGTCTACAACCACCACGTCGCGCGCATCTCGAAGGCGATGCTCCGGCGCGCGACCGAACGGCTCGTCGACGACGGCGAGGTCGCCCCGCAGCGACTCCGTCGGATGGACGACGCCGACCTCACCGTCGCCATCCGGAACTACGGGCCGACGGCCGAGTACGCGCGACGGCTCGCGGAGCGTGACCTCTACAAACGCGCGGTCTGGGCCGAGATGGCCGACGTGCCGGACGATATCATCGATGCGGACCACGACGATATCGAGGCGTTCGAGCGCGACATCGCCGACGCGGCGGGGGTCGACGTGGCAGAGGTCATCCTCGACGTCCCCTCGCGTCCCACCATCAAGGAATCCTCCTCGCGGGTCGTCGTCAACGGCGAGGTGCGGTCGCTCGCCACCCAGTCGACGCTCGTGGGGGCGCTCCGGCAGGCCTCCGAGGAGCAGTGGCGGCTCGGGGTGTACGCCCCGTCTGAGCACACGGACGCGGTCGGCAACGCCGTGAAACGGACGCTCGGGCTGGAGCTCGACGCGCTCGTCGTCGATGTCCGAAAAGGTGTTCACCAGACGCTCGATGAGTTCAACGATGACTGACGAGACTGCGACAACGACGGTCGAAGGCACGATCCTTCGAGGCACGGAACTGGAACCGGTCGAGGGACGCGTCGTCGTCGAGGACGGCGAGATCGCGGCGGTCGAGGAGACATCGGTCGACTCGACCGACATCGTCCTCCCCGCGTTCGTCAACGCCCACACCCACATCGGCGACTCCATCGCGAAGGAGGCGGGCGCGGGGCTCTCGCTGGACGAGCTCGTCGCGCCGCCGGACGGCCTCAAACACCGGCTGCTCCGGAGCGCGAGCCGCGAGGAGCTCGTGACCGCGATGCGCCACTCGCTGCAGTTCATGCAGGCGTCGGGGACGGCGGCGTTCCTGGAGTTCCGCGAGGGTGGCGTCGAGGGGGTCGAACACCTCCGGGAGGCCGTCGAGGGACTTGCCATCGACCCCGTGATTTTCGGCCGGGAGACCGTCGACGCCATCGACGTGGCCGACGGCTTCGGCGCGTCGGGGGCGCGTGACGCGAACTTCGAACGGGAGCGGCTCGCCTGTCGAAAAGCCGACAAGCCGTTCGCCATCCACGCGGGCGAGCGTGACCCCCACGACATCGACGCCGCGCTGGACCTGGACCCCGCCTTCCTCGTCCACATGGTCCACCCCGAACCCCACCACTTCGAACGGGTGGCCGACTCCGAGATACCCATCGCCGTCTGCCCGCGGTCGAACCTCGTCACCAAGGTCGGCCTGCCACCGCTCAGGGAGTGGCTCGACCGGACGACCGTCGCGCTCGGCACGGACAACGTGATGCTCAACTCCCCGTCGATGTTCCGCGAGATGGAGTTCACGGCGAAACTGTGTGACGTCTCGGCCAGGGAGGTCCTGCAGATGGCGACGGTCAACGGCGCGGAGATCGCGGGGCTGAACTGCGGGGTCGTGGAGCCGGGAAAAGACGCGAAGCTGCTCGTCCTCGACGGCGAGACGGACAACCTCGTCGGCGCGCGCGACCCCGTCCGGGCCGTGGTGCGTCGCGCGGGGCACGCGGACGTGAAACGGATGGTTCCGGGCGAAAGGGTCTAACCCCCCCAGCGCGAGAGTGTGGTAAGGTAGCAATGTACAGTCGCATTCTGGTGCCGACGGATGGCTCCCCGGGGATGGAGCGGGTGGTCGAACACGCGGCCGAGCTCGCGGCCGCACACGGGGCGACGCTCGACATCGTCTACGTCATCAACACGGCCTCCTTCGCCAACCTCCCGATGGAGACCTCGTGGGAGGGCGTCAGCGAGATGCTCCGCGAGGAGGGGGAGAACGCCCTGGAGGCGGCGACCGCCCACGCCGGCGACGTCGACGTCGAGACGCATCTCCTCGAGGGGACGCCGAGCCACGAGATCGTCGCCTACGCGGAGAAGACGGGCTGTGATCTGGTGTGTATGGGCACCCACGGCCGCGGGGGGCTCAACCGCCTCCTGCTCGGCAGCGTCGCCGAGCGCGTCGTCCGCTGTTCGGAGATTCCCGTCCTCACCGTCCGGGTCGGCGAGCGCCCGACGAAGGAGGAGTCGGAGGCCGCCGAGGCGACCGAGAGCGTTTGAGAGTTACTTCGATACCGGGCGCAGGTGCTCGCAGTCACCGGCAGCGACGCGTTCCGTCCCCGACTCCGTCTCCACGACGAGCGTCCCCGGGAACGCGATATCCACCGCCTCGCCGACGAGTTCGCCGGTGGGCGTCTCGACTCTGACCCGCTGGCCGAGCGTTATCGACAGCTCGCGCCACGCGTCGAGGATGGCGTCCGGGTCGTCACGGATGGCCTCGAACGCCTCGACGATATCCTGGACGAACGCCGCGCGGTCCACCTCGCCCACGTGCTCGCGGATGCTCGTCGCCGTATCGGGGAGGTCCTCGCTCGCGGTGTTGACGTTCACGCCGATGCCGACGACGAGCCACGAGACCCGGTCGGCCTCGCCTTCCATCTCGGTGAGGATGCCACACAACTTCCCAGCGCCTTCGCCGTCAGTATCTGGGAGTAGAACGTCGTTCGGCCACTTGATACCCGCCTCCACCCCGCGTTCGCGGGCCGCACGCGCGACCGCGACCGCGGCCGCCAGCGTGTACGTGGGCGCCTGCGCGGCCGGAATCTCCGGGCGACAGAGCAGGCTCGCGTAGACACCACCCGCCGGCGAGGACCACTCGCGGTCGAGCCGGCCTCGCGAGGCCGTCTGGGTGGCCGCGACGACGAGCGTCTCGTCGGCACCGGCCTGCGCCAGCTCCCGCGCCCGCTCGTTTGTGGAGGGGACGGCGTCGTGATACTCCACCGCGAAGGGGGCCTCCAGCCCGTGGGCGATGGCGGCCTCGCCGTACTCCGGCGACTCGACCAGTCGGTAGCCGGCCTCCTCGGAGACGATGGAAAACCCCTGGTCGCGAAGCGCCTCGACGTGCTTCCAGACCGCGGCGCGTGAAACGTCCAGTCGCTCGGCCAGCTCGGGGCCAGTGATCGGACCCTCGGCGAGCGCGTCGAGCACCCGGCGGCGTGTCTCCTGCATACCTGTGGATACGGACTCCGTGACTTGAGCCTTGTCAGGTCAGAAGGGAACGTCGTCGCGGTCGAACCCCATCGGCGTCTCGTCGCCGTCGAACCCCGTCTCCGCGATGACCTCCGTGATCTCGGGGATCTCCTGGACGAGTCGCGTCTTCAGCGCCTGGATCGTCATCGGGGAGATACCACAGCCCGAGCAGGCCCCGCCGAGCTGGATGCTCACGGTGCCGTTCTCCATGTCGAGGTCGCGGATCGCCGCGCTCCCGCCGTGCATCTGGATCTGGGGGAAGTTCCGCTTGAGGAACATCGAGATCCGCTCGCGGAGGTCGTTCTCCGCGTCCGTCTGCGTGCTCATACTCGAAGGGAGGCGACAGGAGGGTAAAGCCGTTGGGTTGCTACCCCTCTTTCTCCGTGGTCTCGGTCGGCCGGACGAACAGCACGGCGAAGATGGCGGCCGCGGCGCCGACGAGCAGGCCCGTCTCGATGCCGACGCGGGCGGTCCCGAGAATCGACCCCACGCCCGTCGCGATGAGGAAGCCGAGGGCGAAGAAGACGCCGGCGCGGTTGAGCGGCGAGGCGAGGATGGAACTCATGGGGAGCAAAGAACGGCCCGGAAGAAAAGCGTGTCCGGTTCAGTCGAGAACTCAGTCGAGGACGACGAGCGGGTCGCCCTGGTTCACCGACTGCCCCTCTTCGATGGCGACCTCCGTGACGGTGCCGCCGACCTCGGCGACCACGTCGTTCTCCATCTTCATCGCCTCCAGCACGCAGATGACGTCGCCGGACTCGACGGTGTCACCCTCCTCGACGTTCACCGAGAGGATGGTCCCCTGCATCTCGGCGGCGATGACCTCGCCGTCCGCCGAGACGGACGGGGAAGAGCCACCCGAGGAGCCGCCGGAGGAGCCGCCGCGCGGCCC
Source organism: Natronomonas sp. EA1 (assembly GCF_051195035.1). NCBI lineage: Archaea > Methanobacteriati > Methanobacteriota > Halobacteria > Halobacteriales > Natronomonadaceae > Natronomonas > Natronomonas sp. EA1. Next base: position 32,756 of record NZ_JBNTJV010000001.1, on the reverse strand, counting down.
CGAGGGGCGCTTGGGCTGGCTCCCGGTCTGGACGGGCATCCCCTTCTCCTCCAAGTCGACCTCGAAGCGCTTGCCGTTCACCTCGATGGTGAACTCGCGGGTGACGGTCTCCTCGTCGTCCTTGCCATCACCCGAGGAGGCCGGTCCCCACTTCTCCTGGGCCTCCTGAATCCGCGCCTTGTCCAGCTCCTCGTCGAGGTACTTCGTGGTGTGGGTACCCGCGACGAACCGCTCGTCCTCCAGCATCAGCCGGTGGAACGGGATGACCGTCACGATCCCCTCGATCTCGTACTCGGCGAGCGCGCGCTTCGAGCGGGCGATACACTCCTCGCGGTCCGCCCCGTAGACGACGAGCTTCGCGATCATCGAGTCGTAGTCGGTGACCAGATCGTCACCCTGCCGGAGCGCGTCGTCCATCCGGACGCCGATGCCGCCCGGCGGGTCGTACGTCTCCAGCTCGCCGCCCTGCGACGGCGCGAACTCCTTCGCGGCGTTCTCCGCGTTGATGCGGAACTCCATCGCGTGGCCCTCGACCTCGACGTCCTCCTGCGCGAAGTCGAGCTCCTCGCCCGCGGCGATCTTCAGCTGCCACTTCACGATGTCGATACCCGTGATCTCCTCCGTGACGGTGTGTTCGACCTGGATCCGGGTGTTGACCTCGAGGAAGTAGAAGTTCCCGTCCTCGACGAGGAACTCCACGGTGCCGGCGTTGACGTAGTCGGAGGCTTTGACGCCCTGGCGGGCGGCCTCGCCGATCTCCTCGCGCAGCTCGTCGGAGAGCGCCGGGGAGGGCCCCTCCTCGATGACCTTCTGGTGTCGCCGCTGGAGCGAGCAGTCACGCTCGCCGAGATGCCGGACGTTGCCGTGCTGGTCGGCGACGATCTGCACCTCGATGTGGCGGGGCTGTTCGAGATAGCGCTCCAGATACACCGAGTCGTTGTCGAAGTACGCCTCCCCCTCGCGTTTCGCCGTGGCGAGCAGCTCCTCGGCCTCCTCGGGCTCGCGGACGACCTTCATCCCGCGGCCGCCACCGCCCCCCTCGGCCTTGATGGCGATCGGGTAGCCGTGCTCCTCGCCGAACTCGTGGACCTCCTCGACCTCCGTGACGGGGTCGGTGCCGGGGACGATGGGGACGCCCGCGCTCTCCATCACGCGGCGGGCCTTCGTCTTCTCGCCGAGCTGCTCCATCGACGCCGAGCTGGGGCCGACCCAGGTGACGCCCTCGGTCGCTTCGACCTTCGCCGCGAACTCCGCGTTCTCCGCGAGGAAGCCGTAGCCGGGGTGGATGGCGTCCGCGCCGGCCTTCTTCGCGGCGTCGATGATGGCCTCGTGGTCGAGATACGAGTCGGCGGCGCGGGCGGGCCCGACGTTGTACGCCTCGTCGGCATAGCGGACGTGGCCGCCGTGTTTGTCCGCGTCGCTGTAGACGGCGACGGTCCCGATGCCGAGGTCCTCGCAGGCGCGCATGACGCGAACCGCGATCTCCCCACGGTTGGCGACGAGTACTTTCTCGAACATTCTTGGGAAACGATGCCCCCGGGTCGAACCTTATTCTATCGGTTTTTTCAGGGTCGGACGGGCCCGCTACCGCCGGAATCCGTCAACGAAGAACGAGCGGTGAGTTTACAGCCGTTCCGCGCGGCCGAGGGCCGTCCAGCCGTCCGTGGGGGCGGCGTCGGGGACGCGCACGTCGCGGCCGGTGAGCCCCTTCGCGCGGCCCGCGAACGTCCAGCGGGAGCCGGTCCACGTCTCCGGCTCCTCCTCGTCCCCGCGCTGTTCCTGCAGGTACGCGGAGAGCGCGGCGGTGATGGCCGCGGCCTCCTCGGTGTCCGCGTCCTCGGGAATCCAGGTCACAGCGGGATGTTCCCGTGTTTCCGGGACGGGGCGTCCTTGCGTTTCGAGTCGAGCATCCGGAGATCGCGGATGAGCCGCGGGCGCGTCTCCTGGGGTTCGAGCACGTCGTCGACGAAGCCGCGCTCCGCCACGGTGTAGGGGTTGGCGAACTCCTCGCGGTACTCGTCGATGAGCTCCTGTCTGCGCTGTTCGGGGTCGTCGGCACCCTCCAGCTCCTCGCGGTAGAGGATGTTGACGGCGCCCTGCGGCCCCATCACGGCGATCTCGGCGGTGGGCCACGCGTAGTTCACGTCGGCTTCGAGATGCTTCGAGGCCATCACGTCGTACGCGCCGCCGTAGGCCTTCCGCGTGATGACGGTGAGGAGGGGGACCGTCGCCTCGGAGTACGCGTACAGCAGCTTCGCGCCGTGTTTGATGATGCCGCCGTGCTCCTGGTCCGTGCCGGGCATGAACCCGGGCACGTCGACGAACGTCACGATAGGGACGTTGAAGGCGTCACAGAAGCGGACGAACCGCGAGCCCTTCAGCGAGGCGTCGATGTCGAGCGTGCCGGCGTTGACGCGGGGCTGGTTCGCCACCACACCGACGGAGCGGCCGTCGAGCCGGGCGAACCCGGTGACGATGTTGCGCGCGAACCCCTCGGCCACCTCGAAAAAGGACTGCTCGTCCATCACGTCGTCGATGACGTCGACGATGTCGTATGGCTTCTGCGGCTGGTCGGGGACCACGTCGCCGGCCTCCTCGGAGAGCCGGTCGGGGTCGTCCCACGGCTCGACGCGCGGCGGGTCCTCCACGTTGTTCTGCGGGAGATACGAGAGCAGGGTGCGGATGTCGTCGAGCGCCTCCTGCTCCGCGGCCGAGGAGAAGTGGGCGACGCCGGATTTGGCGGTGTGGGTCTTCGCGCCACCGAGCTCCTCGAAGGTGACCTCTTCGCCCGTGACGGTCTTGATGACCTCCGGGCCAGTGATCATCATGTGGCTCGTCTCCTCCACCATGAAGATGAAGTCCGTGATGGCGGGGGAGTAGACCGCCCCACCGGCACACGGCCCCATGATGGCCGAGATCTGCGGGACGACGCCGGAGGCCTGCTGATTGCGGTGGAAGATGTCAGCGTAGCCCGCCAGCGAGTCGACACCCTCCTGGATGCGCGCGCCCGCCGAATCGTTCAGCCCGATGATGGGCGCGCCCGTCTCCACCGCGCGGTCCATCACCTTACACACTTTCTGGGCGAACACCTCACCTAAGGAGCCGCCGAAGACGGTGAAGTCGTGGGCGAAGACGAACACCTGTCGGCCGTCGACCTCGCCGTAGCCGGTGACGACCCCGTCGCCGGGGATCTTCTGGTCGTCCATATCGAAGTTCGTACTCCGGTGTTCCCGGAGCATGTCGAACTCCTGGAAGGTGTCGTCGTCGAGGAAGTACTCGATGCGCTCGCGCGCCGTCATCTTCCCCTTCTCGTGCTGTCGCTCGATGCGTTCCTCGCCGCCGCCCTTCCGCGCTTCGGCCTTCTTCTCGCGAAGCTCGTCTACTTTCTCGTCCATCGTCACGGGGCATCACCCCAGGCGGTATGCATGGTAGCCAGATACAGAAGCGCTACAAAAAGGATTCCGCAAGCAGGCGATATTCCCCGCCCGACGCGCAGCCGGCTCAGAGCACCGACACCGGCCGCCGGAGCGCGAGGAAGGCGCCACCGGAGAGCCCCGCGGCGATGACGACTGTCATCCACGTCTCCACGGCCCCGCCGACCCCGAGCGCGCCGAAGATCCCGGTGAGCAGGGTGAACCACAGGAACAGCGGGAGGGCGACCCCCACGGCGAGAAGCCACGGGGTGGCGAGCGACTGCGTGAACTCGGAGGCGCCCTTCGCGAACTCCGCGGCGGCGTCCCGGCCGAGCACCCAGCCGACGAACAGGAGGAACGCGAGGAGGCCGGCGGTGAGCAGCAGGTCGACGAGCGTCCCGGCGATGAAGCCGAAGACGGCGGGGGACAGGGCGTTCGCCGCCATCGTGCCGGAGACGAGTGCGAGCAGGCCGACGGTGGCCCGGCGCCGCGAGACGCCGAACTCGTCGACGAGGAAGGCGACGGGGATCTCGAGCATGCTGATGGAGCTCGACAGCGCGGCCAGCGTCACCACGCCGAAGAAGACGGTCGCGACGAGCCGCCCCATCGGGAGGCCGGCGAGCGACGGGAGGTTGGCGAACGCGCCCGCGATGCCGACGAACAGCGCGCCCGGCCCGCTCGTCCCCGCGGCCTCGGGAGCGAAACTGAACAGCAGCGGGAAGACGACGAGTCCCGCGAGCACGCCCACGACGGTGTTGAGGCCGGCGATGGCCGCGCCGTCGAACGGGAGCGACCGATCCTCCCCGAGATAGGAGGCGTAGGTGATCATCGTCCCGGCACCGATAGAGAGCGTGAACAGCGCCTGCCCCGCGGCGGCCGGGAGGATGTCGAGGAAGTTCGCCTGCAGGGAGCCCCAGTCGGCGCCGAGGTAGAAGGCGTACCCTTCGCCGGCGTTCGGCTGGAACGCGGCCCAGCCGGCGAGCACGACGAGCAGGAGGAGGATGGCGGGCATCATCACCTTCGTCCCGAGTTCGATCCCCCGCCGGACGCCCGCGAGGACGATCCCGCCCGTGGCGAGGAGGAAGAGGAGGCCGAACGCCACGGACTCGGGGGTGCCGAACGCGATGGCGTCGTAGTACGGGCCGGGCGCGCCGAAGTACGCGCCGGTCGGACTGGCGAGGAAGTACCTGAGGATCCACCCGCCCACGACGCTGTAGAACGAGAGGAGGACGACGGCGGTGAGGACGCTCGCGCCACCGACCAGCTCCCACGCCCGCGAGCCGGAGAGCGCCTTCAGCGCGCCCGCGGGGTTGCGTTTCGCGCGGCGGCCGATGACGAACTCCCCGAGCAACCCGGGAACGCCGACGAGCAGGACGATACCGAGATAGACGATGAGAAAGGCGCTGCCGCCGTTCTCCGCGGTCATCCACGGGAACCGCCAGATGTTCCCGAGGCCGACGGCGCTGCCGACGGCGGCGAGGATGAACCCGAGACGGGTCGCCCAGGTCTCACGTGTCATTGGAACGCTCTCGCAAGGAGAGACGTAAGTGGCTTTCGAGTCCCGAGCCGTCAACTCGCCAATAACACACCGCACAGCACCTGAAACGCCGAGATCCGATAGAACGACCGTGAACGTTTCCGCCCGGTCAGCGGAACGGGGAGGGGGGCCGCGAGAGCTTCTGTCGCAGCGTGCGGAACTGCTGTTCCGTGATCTCGAGCTCGTTGCGGAGGTGCTCCAGCTCCGCCTCCTGCTCGTGCTGTTCGGTGATGTCCTCGACGAAGACGGAGATGCCGTCCTCCGCGGGGTAGGCGTGCATCTCGACGTACCGGCCGAGCGAGGGGATCTCCCCCTGGAACGACTCCGGCTGTTGTTCGGTCATCGCGCGCCGGAGGTGGGATTCGAGCTCCGTCTCGCGCAGCCCGGGGAACTGCTCCCAGAACGACTGGCCGATGACATCGCGAACGTCGAACAGCTCCTTCGCATCGTTGTTCAGGTAGGTGAACCGCCAGTGGTCGTCGACGGCGAAGAACGCGACGGTGATGCGCTCGTAGATCTCACGGATGCGCTCGTTGGCCTCCGCGGCGGCCACCTCCGCCCGCTGTTTCGAGACGAGGGTGTCGATGCGGTTGCCGAGCAGCTTGAACTGCTCCATGCCGCCACCCTTCTGGAGGTAGTCGGTGACGCCGAGCGAGATGGCCTCGCTCGCCAGCTCCTCCGACCCCTTCCCGGTGAAGAAGATGACGGGGAGGGTCGGGTGGTCCCGGCGGATGGTGCGGAGGAACTCCAGGCCGTCCATCGAGGCCATCTTGTAATCCGTGACGACGCAGTCGACGGGCTCCGTCTCGATGGCGTCGAGCGCCTCCTCCGGCGTCGTCACCGGGTGGATACTGATGGCGTCGTGTTCCCGCTCGATGAGCTCCTGGGTGAGATCGAGCAGGTCCCGGTCGTCGTCGAGGTGGACGACGTGAATCGGGGCGTTCTCAGACATGAGATTACCGTGGATTCCCGGGGCAATAAACCTTGCAGCGAAACGCGGTGAAAAATCCGTCCGGACGCCGGGTCAGACCGGCGCGCCGGTGAACTGGAACACCGAGAGCGCGAGCGTCCCGAAGACGGCGAGCAGAACCACGGTCCGGAGCGCCCACAGCCAGACGGTGCCCAGAGTCCCGAGGTCCGAGGTGCCACGCCGGAGTTCGTCGACGGCGTCGTCGGCCATGACCCAGCCGACGAAGAAGACGACGAGCAGGACGGCAAGCGGGAGGATGAGGTTGACGGCGAGCCCGTCGAACCAGCCGAGCCACGCGGTCTTCCACGCGGAGGGGAGCCCGAGGACGAAGATGACGCTCCCGAGCCCGACGGTGGTGGGCTTGCGGGAGACGCCGTGGTTGTCGACGAGATACGAGACGACGACCTCTAAAAGCGAGATCGACGAGGAGAGCGCGGCGATGAGGACGATGCCGAAGAAGACGACACCGAACAGCTCACCGAGCGGGAGCCGGGCGAGCGCCGTCGGGACGGAGACGAAGATGGCCCCGGGGCCGGCGCCGCCGTACTCACCGGTCTGGGAGGCGAGCAGCGGGAACACGACCAGCCCGGCGAGGATGCCGATGAGGGAGTTCACGACCGCGATGGAGAGCCCGTCGACGGGGAGGCTCTTGTCGTCCGAGATGTAGGAGGCGTAGGTGATCATCACCGAGAACCCCAGCGAGAGGGAGAACAGCGCCTGGCCCACCGCCGCGGGGATGACGGTCGCGAGGTTGTCGGCGAGGACGCCGAAGTCCGGCGAGAGGAAGAACTCGTAGCCCGGCCCGGAGCCGGGGAGGGTGTACGCGAAGAAGGCGAGGCCGACCATCAACAGGACGATGGCCGGGACCATCACCTTCGTCGCCTTCTCGATGCCGCCCTCGATGCCGAAGGCGACGATGCCGACGGTGAGCAGCATGAACAGGGCGTGGAACGCGATGGCGTCCATCCCCGCGGAGACCGCGCCGAAGTACTCACCGGGCGCCCCGAAGTACGCGCCCGTGAAGCTTCCCGTCAGGTAGCGGATGACCCACCCCCCGACGACGCTGTAGTACGAGAGCGTCCAGAACCCGCCGAAGACGCCGATGGCGCCGATGACGGTCCACTCCTTCCGACCGAGTTTCTCGAACGCGCCGATGGCGCTCATCTCGGCGCGACGGCCGATGACGAACTCCGCGAGGATCGCTGGAATGCCGATCACGAGCACCGCGAGGACGTAGACGACGAGGAACGCCGCCCCGCCGAACTCCGCGGTCTGGTACGGGAACCGCCAGATGTTCCCGAGGCCGACGGCGCTCCCGATGGCGGCCAGGATGAAGCCGAGTCGGGACGCCCATGCGTCTCTGTCTGCCATGTGTGTGAGTGGCTGACCGGTTCCGCGGGGATAAACGGCACGAATCCAGCGGTCGGACGTTAGCGTATACCGTGACAATCTCCGTAAAAATTGGACAGAGAGACAACGAATTACAGTTCACCCGGATCCGATGCGAGGAAACTGGTCGAACAGCAACTTCTCGTCGGTTCACGGGGACGCCCTCGTCGCCGCGCCGGCAGCGCGGCCGGTCAGGCCTCGCCGTAGACCGGAACCGCAGCCCCGCTCGTGGCCCGCGATTCGGGCGACGAGAGGAACATGACGACCCGGGCGATGTCGGCGGGGTCGACCCATTTCGAGTGATCCGCGTCGGGCATCGCCTCGCGGTTCGCGGGCGTGTCGATGACGGAGGGCATGACGGCGTTCGCGCGGACGGTATCCTCGTTCTCCGCGGCGATGGTCTCGGTGAGCAGGCGAACCCCGGCCTTCGCCGCGCGGTAGGGGCCGTCGCCCGTCCCGCCCTCGAGGGAGGCCCGCGCGGAGACGGAGACGATGGTGCCACCGGTCTCCTGCAGATGCGGAAGCGCGTGTTTGGACGCGAGGAACATCGTCGTGAGGTTCACGTCGAACATGCGCTCGTACTCCGACAGCGAGGTCTCGTGGATCGGCGTCCCCCCCTGCCACGTCCCCGCGATGTTACAGAGCGCGTCGAGCCAGCCGTAGCGTTCCACGACGGTATCGAACAGCGCCGCGACCGCGGGTTCGTCGGTGAGGTCCACCGTCTCGTAGTCGACGCCGTCGAGGGGGTCGTCGGGGGCGACCACGTCCACGCCGCAGACGGTCGCGCCCGCGTCCGCGAACGCCCCGGCGACCGCGCGTCCCAGCGCGCCAGCCGCGCCCGTGACCATCACGACCCGGTCCGTGAAGTCGTATTCGAGTGCCATCACACACCACACGTGTCGCTGTGCGATAACGTTGCGGCTCGCGAGAGGACTCGGGGAAGGCCTCGGGAATATTCGTAACCACTGCCTCCGACAGACATTTTACCGCGAAAGCATCCTTGAGAGATATATGCGGCTCATCGCCCACCGCGGCTTCGCCGGCCTGCACCCGGAGAACACCCTCGGGGCCGTCCGGGAGGCGGTCGCGCTGGCCGATGAGGTCGAGATCGACGTGCGCCGCTGTGAGACGGGCGAACTCGTCGTCATCCACGACCCCACCGTCGATAGAGTGACGGACGGGTCCGGCGCGGTCGCCCACCACACGCTCCGGGAGCTCCGCGAGCTGAACGTCCTCGGGACGGGTGAGGGGGTCCCCACCCTCGAGGAGGTGTTCGACGTCGTCCCCCCCGGCGTGGGCGTCAACGTCGAGCTGAAGGAGGTCGGACTCGCCCACGACGCGCTCACCCTCGCCCGCGAACACCACCCACAGGTCACCGTCTCCTCCTTCCACGCCAACGAGCTGGAGGGCTGTCGCGGTGCGAGCTGCGAGGTGCCGCGCGCGTACCTGTTCGCCTCGGACCCCGAGCAGGCGTTCACCTTCGCACACGACATCGACTGTTCGTATCTCCATCCCGCAGCAGAGGTCTGCGACGAGTGGCTCGTCGACCGCGCCCACGCGGAGGGGCTCTGCGTGAACGCGTGGACCGTCGACGAGCGCGCGGAGGCCGAGCGGCTGGAGGCGCTGGGCGTCGACGGCGTCATCGCCGACCGATGGTGCGTGCTCCCCGAAGCCCGCCAGCGGCAGTAACGGCTCGCGCACAGCTGTGCCAGCACGTGTCAGTCTGCGAGCGGATGCCACCCGTAGATAGCGGGATTTAAGCGGGTTGCGTGACCCCGTTCAGTTGGTATGAAGCTTCACGAGTATCAGGCGAAGGGTGTCTTCGCCGACGCCGGACTGCCGGTTCCGGACTCCACGCTCGCCGCCACGCCCGAGGAGGTCGTGGCCGCGGCCGAGGAGATCGGCTATCCCGTCGTCGTCAAGGCCCAGGTACAGGTGGGCGGCCGCGGGAAGGCGGGCGGCATCAAGGTCGCGCAAAACGCAGACGAGGCCCGCGAAGCCGCCGAGGAGATCATCGGGATGGACCTCAAGGGGCTCACCGTCGACCAGGTTCTCGTCGAGGAGGCCGTCGACTTCGTCAACGAGCTCTACGTCGGCGTGACGATGGATCGGACGGTCGGCAAGCCGGTCGCCATGGTCTCGACGCAGGGTGGCGTCAACATCGAGGAGGTGGCGGCGGAGGACCCCGATGCCATCGTCCGCGAGCACATCGACCCCGCGTTCGGCCTGCACCCGTATCAGGCCCGCCGCGCCGTCTTCGAGGCCGGCGTCCCGCGTGACGTGGCCAACTCCGTCGCCTCCGTGCTGACGACGCTGTATCAGCTCTGGGACGACAAGGACGCCACGGAGATCGAGGTCAATCCCGTGATGATCACGTCGGACCGCGACGTGGTCTGTGCCGACGCCGTGATGAACATCGACGAGGACGCGCTGTTCCGCCACCCGGACCTCGCCGAGATGGAGGAGGAGGCCGCGGAGGACGAACTCGAGGCCCTCGCGAACGACTACGGCTTCGACTACGTCCGCCTGGAGGGGAACGTCGGCATCATCGGCAACGGTGCGGGGCTCGTGATGACGACGCTCGACCTCGTCGACTACTTCGGCGGCAAGCCCGCCAACTTCCTCGACATCGGTGGCGGCGCGAAAGCCGAGCGCGTCGCGAACGCGCTGGATATGGTCTTCTCCGACGAGAACGTCGACGCCGTCGTCTTCAACATCTTCGGCGGTATCACCCGCGGCGACGAGGTCGCCAAGGGTATCAACGAGGCCTTAGAGAGCTTCGACGAGATCCCCAAGAAGGTGGTCGTCCGACTCGCCGGGACGAACGCCGAGGAGGGGATGGAGATTCTGAACACCGACCTCGTCACGGTGGAGGCGACCCTCGAGGACGCCGTCCAGCGTGCGGTCGAGTACGCGGGCGAGGAGGCGAACTAACATGTCCATTCTAGTCGACAACGACACGCGCGTCGTGGTACAGGGCATCACTGGCGGTGAGGGGAAGTTCCACACCGGCCAGATGGTGGAGTACGGCACGAACGTCGTCGCCGGGGCGGTCCCCGGCAAGGGCGGGCAGGAAGTGGACGGCATCCCCGTCTACGACACCGTCCGACAGGCCGCCCGCGAGGAGAACGCCAACGCCGCGGTCGTCTTCGTCCCCCCCGCCTTCGCGGCTGACGCGGTCTTCGAGGCGCTCGACTCCCCCGTCGACCTCGTCGTCGCCATCACCGAGGGGATCCCCCAGCAGGACATGGCGAAGGTGAACAAGCGCCTGAAGGAGACGGACACGGTGCTCATCGGCCCGAACTGCCCCGGCATCATCACGCCGGGCGAGGCCAAACTCGGCATCCTCCCGGGGAACATCTTCTCCGAGGGTGACGTGGGGCTCGTCTCCCGCTCCGGCACGCTCACCTACCAGGTCGTCGACAACCTCACCCAGCGGGGTATCGGCCAGACCACCGCGATCGGTATCGGTGGCGACCCCATCATCGGCACGGACTTCGTCGACGCGCTCGAGTACTTCGAGAACGACCCGGAGACGAAAGCCGTCGCGATGTGCGGTGAGATCGGTGGCGAGGACGAGGAGGAGGCCGCCGCGTTCATCGCGGAGCACATGGACACCCCCGTCGCCGGCTTCATCGCCGGGCGCACGGCCCCGCCGGGCAAGCGCATGGGCCACGCCGGTGCCATCGTCTCCGGTGGCGGCGGCGCCGGGACGGCGGAGTCGAAGATCACCGCCCTCAACGACGCGGGCGTCCCCGTCGGCGACACCCCGAACGAGGTCGCCGAGTACATCGAGGACTTCCTCTAAGCTCGATTTCTCCCGTTTTTCTCGCGTTCCGAGTGGCGACGCCGTTTCTCACTCCCCGAACTCGAACCCGTCCTCCTCGATGATGAACGGCCCCGCCGAGAGGGTGCGTTTCGCGACCGTCGCCACCCGGAGGACGTAGGCCGTGAGGACGGCGAACGGGCCGAGCGCGACGGTGTAAGCTGCCGCCGCGAACACGAGGATGAACGGGACCCCCGCGATTTCGCCGTCGATGAACTGGAGGTCCACGGCGAGGATGGCGTACGAGACGAGGAGGATGGCGGGCAAGGAGACGTACAGCAGGTCGGCCGCGAGCTCCGCGAACTCCCGCTCGAAGTAGAGCGATTTGAAGTACTCGCGCGCGGCGAGGAAGAACTGCAGCGCGTCGACGAGTTCGGCGATGGCCTCCGACGCCTCCTCGGGGAGCTGGTCGCCGTGGCGCGAGCGGAGTCGCCGGAGGGCGTAGAGCTGGCCCGCGTAGTCGTACTCGAGGGCGGCGAGCAGCACCTCGAAGGTGCCCGCGTCGGCCTCCTGAAGGGTGCGGTTCACCCGCTCCGTGTTCGCGGCGGCGTGGTCGAGATACGCCTCGACCTCGGCATCGAGGTCACCGGCGACGGCCTCGTCGGCACCGGGGTGGGCCGGCGTGCGCCCGGCGACGGCGTCGTCCAGCCGCTGGGCGCGTTCGAGGACGGCCCGCGTCATCGCGCGCAGGAACGCCGCGGGCTCCGCGGGGCTCACCTCCCGGTCGATGAGTGCCTCCGCGCTCTCGCGGAACTCCCGGGTCGACTCGACCCGCTCGCGCTGGCGACCCACCGGGGAGAGCTCCTGTGAGACGACGAGCGACGCGATGGAGGCGACGACGGAGACGAGGAGGATGACCCCCGACAGCAGCGTGTTCAGGAGCGCGGCGACGGAGCCCCGGTCGCCGAGCAGGGCGTTGATCTCACCCGGCGCGAGCGTGCCCAGCGGGAGGAGCGTGAGATAGACGCCGACCAGCAGCGCGAGCACCACGGCTCGACGGTTCCCGGTGAGCAGTAGCCAGCGACGCAGCGCCATTACCGGGGTCACTCACGGCGGGGCGATAAAGGGGCCGGAAGCGCGAGGACCCGGGCACGGACGGGGAGGCGCTTGCCGGCTCGTGAACCGTTTACCCGCTGTGGACCGAGTATCCGGCAATGAGCAGTCACCCGCCCGGTCCGAAGGGCCTCCCGTTCGTCGGGAACACCCACCAGTACGCACGGGACCCGTTCCGGTTCATGGACGCCTGTGGGCAGGCGTACGGCGACATCGTCGGCTTCGAACTCGCCGGCCGCCCCACGTACATGCTCACGCACCCGCGTGAGATCGAGCAGGTGCTCGTCGCGGGCGAGGCCGACTACGGCAAGCCCGTCTTCGGCGACGACGCGGTCCAGGAGCTGCTCGGCAACGGCCTGCTCCTCTCCGAGGGGGAGTTCTGGCGCGAGCAGCGCCAGCGCGCCCAACCGGCGTTCCACCCGGGCCGTATCGTCGACCTCGCGGACGACATGGTCGCCCACGCCACCGAGATGGTCGACTCCTGGGCGGACGGCGAGGTCATCGACATCCGCCAGGAGATGGCGGAGGTGACGGTGAAGATCATCGTCGACGCGATGTTCGGGACGAGCATCGACGACGAGACGACGAGCGAGGTGCAGGCGGCGCTCGAACCGCTCGGCGCCCGGTTCGAACCGGACGCCGTGCGCTTTCTCACCCCGCAGTGGGTTCCGACAGGGGAGAACCGGCAGTTCCGGGACGCTATCGCCACCCTCGAAGGGGTGCTCGACGACCTCGTCGCGGAGCGCCGCGGCACCGAACGCGAGGGTGAGGACCTGCTCTCCATCATGCTCCGGGCGCAGGCGGCCGGCGAGATCGGCGACGAGGTCCTGCGCGACGAGCTGATGACGATGCTGCTCGCGGGCCACGACACGACGGCGCTCACGCTCACCTACACGACGTATCTCCTCGACGCGAACCCCGAGGAGAAGACGCGGTTCCAGGCGGAGCTGGACGAGGTGCTCGGTGGCGAGGCCCCCACCGCGAGCGCCGTGCGCGAGTTCGCGTTCACCGACCGCGTGCTGAACGAGGCGATGCGGCTGTATCCTCCGGTGTATACGATGTTCCGCCAGCCGAAGCGCGACGTGACGCTCGCGGGCTACGACGTGGCGGAGGGGTCGCTGTTGATGCTTCCACAGTGGGTCGTCCACCGCTCGGACCGGTGGTACGACTCCCCCCAGGCGTTCGACCCCGACCGCTGGCTCCTCGACCGTGCCCGCGAGCGACCCACCTACTCCTACTTCCCGTTCGGTGGCGGCCCGCGCATCTGCATCGGCAAGCAGTTCTCGCTGTTGGAAGCGAAGCTCATCCTCGGTGTGCTCGGGCAGGAATACGACTTCGAGCGGGTGGGCAGCGGGGAGCTCGACCTGCGGCCGTCGCTCACCATGCATCCGGCTGACCCGGTCGAGATGCGGCTCTCGTCGCGTTAGATCTGTCGCCACTCACCGTCGGGGGCGAGCTCGTAGGTCACGTCGAACAGCGACTTGAGGGTGGCCTTCGTCTGCTGGTCGTGTGCCTCGGGGTCCATGTGGAAATGTGCGGTGGCCCCCGTGGAGTCGATGCGTTTCGTGAGCACGTGGAGGAACTGGAAGACGCGTCGGACCTCCGCGAACTGCAGAAGCGTCGTCAGCGAGTCGAAACAGACGACCGTCTCGTTGTCGCTGTCCTCCCACGCCGAGAGACACTGACTCGTCTTGATGCCGAGCCCAGTGAGGTCGCTCGGGTTCGACACCGACGTGATCTTCACGTCGCTCGCGGCCATCGACTCGTCCGCGGCGACGGCGGCCGCCGACCGGGTGGCCTCGCCGACGGTGATGATGCCGACCTCGGCCGGGAGGTCTCGATCCACCGTGCGTCGCCAGCGGTCGAGCACGTCGTCGGCCCCACCGGTGAGGGTGACGGAGAGGAGATTCAGATCCGCGGGAACGGCCGCCGAGCAGAGATGGCCACACGTCTCCTCGCCGGCAGAGTCGAGCGAGGGCGCGAGAAGGAGCACGCTGGAGGCGCCGGCAGGGGGCGTTGGCGTCGAGGCGGTGTCGACCGCCTCATCGTGCTTCGTCGAGACCATCCGTGTATCCTACCAAGACAATAAACCTCATCCGTCTTAATACCCTTCGGCATTTTCAATTCCTGATAACACTGGCAGGCGGATAGCAGCTCGCCTGATGGCTGGATGTCATTTTTGTCCCCGGGTGCGGGGGCAGAGAAACAGTTAATATATTGAATATATATGCAGAGGGATGAACAGAGATCTCGTCCGGGACGTCAGCGCGAACATGCGGAGTGCGATCTGCCGGTTCGCCGACCACGCACCGACCGGTGAATCCACCACCTTCGGCGGGCTGACCGCCGTCTCGAGTGGCCTGCCGAGCCCGATGTTCAACCGCGTGTTCGTCTTCGAGACCCCTGACGCGGAGACCCTCTCGACCGCGATGGCGTGGATGGCCGAGCAGGCCGTCCCCTATCTGGTGACCGCACCTGATACGGTCCGGACCGACCTCGAGCGGATCGCTCCGGACGTCGGACTCACCCGAACGCCGGACATCCACCCGGGGATGGCACTCGCCTCCCTCGACGCGCTCACCCCCGGAGAGGCTGCCACCGACCCGCCGACGGACGGGACGCCCGTCACCATCGAGCACGTGACTGACGAGGACGGGATCGCGGCGTTCGCGCAGGTCATGGCCGAGTCATTCGAGCTACCGCTCGAGTTCACACGGGTCGCGACCCCCCCGTCGATGCTCGACGACGACCACCTGACCCCGCTTCTCGGTCGGTGCGACGGGGATGCCGTCGCCTGCGGACTGCTCGTCCGCAACGACGACATCGCCGGCGTCTACTCCATCGGCGTGACCGACGCGAACCGACGGCGAGGCGTCGGCCACGCGATGACCACCGCCGTTCTGGAGGCCGGGCGCGACGCCGGCTGTGCCGTCGGGACGCTCCAGTCCTCACCCCTCGGCCACTCGCTGTACGAACGCATGGGTTTCGAAACCGTCGTGGACTACCACCAGTTCCAGCCCGTGTGAGGAGGCGCCGAGCTATCGGGCGTTGCAGAAGGACCGACTGACGGGCGTGCTCGCGGCGAGCAACGCTGTGAGGGGCGAGAAGTGGGTCGGGGCGGATTGTGAAC
The DNA here is from genome assembly GCF_051195035.1 of Natronomonas sp. EA1. Taxonomy (NCBI): domain Archaea; kingdom Methanobacteriati; phylum Methanobacteriota; class Halobacteria; order Halobacteriales; family Natronomonadaceae; genus Natronomonas; species Natronomonas sp. EA1. Next base: position 17,438 of record NZ_JBNTJV010000001.1, on the reverse strand, counting down.
CACGGTCGGACGTGCTCACTCCGTTACGCGCGCCCTCCCTGATTCAAATCCGCCCGCTCGTAACGAATTTGCGCCTCGCGGATTGCTCGGCGCAAAATTAGTGGGTCGGGGCAGATTTGAACTGCCGACTTCCTCCGTGTGAAGGAGGTATCATAACCGGACTAGATCACCGACCCAGCAAAAACGAGTAACCCGCGTTGTGACTTAAGAGTTGTCAACTACGCCGCGGGCTTGCGGTCTCGGGCGCGGTACTCGTCGAGTTTCGCGCGGGCCTTCCCGAGCGCCTCCTTGGCCTCGCCCTCGGCTTTCCCGTACAGCTCTTCGAGCTCCGCACGGAACTGGTCCATGCGGCCCTCCTCCGGCTCGTCGTCGCGTCGGGTGAGTTCGCCGAACTTCGCTTCGAGCCCGTGGACCTCCTCGGCCATCCCGGCCTTGGCGGTCTGGCCCGCGCGCTTCAGGTAGTATCGAGTGTCTTCGAAGTGCTTGTTCATACGATAACCCAAGGTAAGGCCGACACGAAGAAAACCTTATCGACGGTTCGAGGAGAAATACCGAGAGCAATAGCGAAGAATAGCGGACGTTCAGGCAGTCGTCTGGGAGGCGTTATCACCCCTGGCCGCGTTCGGATGAGTGCTATGTCGAAGGTACTGGTGACCGGTGCGACGGGGAGACAGGGTGGTGCGGTGATCGATGCGCTGCTGTCGGGGCAGTTCGGCTCGCACGAGGTGTTCGGGCTGACACGCGACGGGTCCAGCCCGCGCGCGCAGGCGCTCGCGGACCGGGGTATCACCGTCGTCGAGGGTGACATGACCGACGAAAAGCGCATGCGAGCCCTCTGTGACGGGATGGACGCGGTGTTCTGCGTGACGACGTTCTTCGAGGACGGCCCCGAAATCGAGACCGAACAGGGAGTCACCTGCGTCGACGCGGCGCAGGCCGCGGGCGTGGACCACGTCGTCTACTCCTCGGTGATGGCCGCCGACGGGGACACCGGGCTCGCGCACTTCGAGTCGAAGCGCGCCGTTGAGGAACACATCGACGAGGTGGGGATCGACGCGACGATCATCCGCCCGACGTTCTTCATGCAGAACTTCGAGGGGATGTGGCGGCCGGACATCGAGCAGGGACAGCTGGCGATGCCGCTGGCCCCGGACACGACGCTCCAGCTGGTGGACGCGACCGACATCGGCGTCGCCGCAGCGATGGCGATCACCGACCCCGAGACGTTCAAAGGAGAAGTCGTCGAGCTCGCCGGGGCGGAGCACACTTTAGAGGAGCTCTGTGCCGCGTTCAGCGAGGCGCTCGACCGTGATATCGAACCGGTCTACGTCGACGTGGAGGCGTTCCGGGCGGAGGCCGGCGACGAGATGGCCGATATGTTCGTATGGTTCAACGAGGTCGGCTACGACGTGGACATCGAAGCACTCGACGCGCTGGGAATCGACCCCACGACGTTCACGGAGTATCTCGCGAAGAACGATACGTGGCGGCCCGCACCCACCCCGACTCGCTGACGCGGGCGAGAGTCAGTATCAGTAGGTCGGGGCGTCCTCGGGGACGCCCTCCCGTTTGTTGACGACGCGCGCGAGCACGAACAGCGCGTCGGAGAGCCGGTTCAGATACTTCACCGCCGTTTCGTTGACGGGCTCGTCCGTCGCGAGCGCGACGGCACGCCGCTCGGCGCGGCGACAGACCGCCCGCGCGTGGTGGAGCTTCGCCCCCGGCGTGGACCCGCCCGGGAGGACGAACGACTTGAGCGGGTCGAGCTCCTCGTCGTGGGCGTCCATCCAGTCCTCGAGGACGTCGACGTGCTCTTCCTCGATATGGGGGGTGTCCTCGTCGTCCTTGTCCGGGCTCGCGAAGTCGGCCTGGATGATGTGGAGGTGGTTCTGGATGGTCTCCAGCTGCTCGTCGATGTCGTCGTAGCCCGACGGGCGGACCACACCGATGACGGAGTTCACCTCGTCGACGGTGCCGTACGCCTCGATGCGGGCGCTCGTCTTGGCGACACGCGACATATCCCGGAGGTCCGTCATCCCCTCGTCACCGCGGCCGGTGTAGATTTTCATACACCCCCGTTGGGTGCGCCGGACCTTAATGCCGCCCGTTCACACGGGTTCCGGAGCGGTTATCTTCTCAGCCTACCAACAAGAGGCGGTCATCTCACCGGATGACCAGGGAGAGGACGGGGGGAGCCGTCACGGCTGGCCAGCCGGACGACAGGGCGGCCCCCACGGGGATGGGGGCCACAGACGCCCTGTCCGACGCCGAGAGAACGGACGGGAACCATCGCCTGCGCGTCAGGTCGCTACGGATCGATTTCAGTGTTCAGTTCAGCGAGCGCGCGCTCCCACGCGTCGCGGGCGTCCGCGGGCGACAGCGGCTCCGGGGGGTCCGCGGGATGCTCCCCCAGCGCGCGGTGCCACCAGGCCACGTCGTGCCACCCGCCGTGTTTGTAGCCCGCGTCGGGCATCACACCGACCTCCTCGAAGCCGAACCGCTCGTGGAACGCCACGCTGCCCGGGTTCGGGAGCGTGATGACCGCGTAGGCGGACTGATACCCCTGCGCGGCCAGCGAGTCGAGGAGTGCGGTGTAGAGCGCCGTCCCGACGCCCTGCCCCTGGGCCGACTCCCGGAGGTAGATGGAGGTCTCGGTGCTCCAGCGGTAGGCGGCCCGGGAGCGCCACGCCCCGCCGTAGGCGTAGCCCAGGAGCTCCCCGTCGGCCTCACAGACGTACCACGGGAACCGCTCGGTCTTCGTCGCGATTCGATTCCGAAACGCCTCGACTGCGGGGACGGCCTCCTCGAACGTGATCGCCGTCTCCTCGACGTACGGCGCGTAGACCGCACGGATCGCGGCGGCGTCACCGGGAGTGACCTCGCGGAGGTGCATGCGGGGAGTGCGAGAGGGAGGACCGTGGCGGTTTCGGTCGCGTCCGATCTCACGCTACCCGCGATTCGTCCGAAATCGGGCGATTCGAGCGTCGAATCCGGCGTATTCGCCGGAGAGCGCCTCCGTGCGAATATCGGCGTCAGAGACGCGCTCTCACACGAAATCGGAGGTATCGCGGATATCTTGTGGATTATAAGGGAGCGATTCGTGGCTACGGGTGGTGACGGATCCGAACATGAACGAGACTACCACTTCGGCCCTTCGGCCCCGGACGAAACGATGAGACGACGATCACTCACCGCCATCGCGCTCGCGGTGGCTCTGACGGTCCCCTGGGTCGGCTACTCCATCGCCTCCACGCTCGGGCTGGTCGGTCACCTCGGCACGCTCTCGACCGTCGCCGTGAGCGGCCTCTCGGTGCTCGGCGCCTCCTTCCTGCTGGCGTGGGGGGCAGAAACTGCAGAGAAGGACGTGCCGCGCGCGTTCGCCATCGCCGTGCTGGCCGTCCTCGCCGTCGCCCCCGAGTACGCCGTCGACGCGCTGTACGCGTTCAACGCCGGACAGTTCGCCGGCACGCCCCGCGGCGCCGAGGCCGGGAACCTCGCCGTCGCCAACATGACCGGTGCGAACCGCATCCTCATCGGCATCGGCTGGGCCGGGATCGCCCTGTTTACGATATTCCGGTCCGGTGCCGACGACGACCCCGCCGTCGAGAAACGATCCGGCATCCTCAACGACGTGGTGACCCTCGACCGCGACATCGGCCTCGAGATCGTCTTCCTGCTCATCGCCACGCTGTGGGCCTTCCTCGTCCCATTCAACGGAGGAATCGACATCATCGACATGCTGTTCCTCGTCGGTCTCTACGTCGCCTACATCGTCATCATCCTGAAAGGCGACGTGGAAGAGCCCGAGGCTCACGTGGGCGTCCCCGCCTATCTCCAGCAGTACCCGAAACCGAAACGGGTCGCCACGGTGCTGGCGCTGTTCGCCTTCTCCGGCACGATGATCTTCACCGCGGTCGAGCCGTTCGCGCACGGCCTCGAGTCGCTCGGGCAGAACATCGGTATCCCTGCGTTCTTCATGATCCAGTGGGTCGCCCCGCTGGCCTCCGAGTCCCCGGAGCTCATCGTCGTCGCCTACCTCGTGAACAAGGCGCGCTCCACCGCGGGGTTCAACGCGCTCATCTCCTCGAAGCTGAACCAGTGGACGCTGCTCATCGGGACGCTCGTCGTCGTCTACTCCATCGGGCTCGGGCAGTACGGCGCGCTTCCGTTCGACCAGAAACAGCAGGGGGAGATCTGGCTCACGGCGGCCCAGTCGTTCTTCGCCATCGCCATCCTCGTGAACTTCAACATCTCCGTCCGCGAGGCCCTGCTGCTGCTCGTGTTGTTCCTCGCGCAGGTGGTCTCGGAGTTCCTGCTCATCCGCGGGGTGCTCGATATCCCCCTCTCTGATTATCAGCTCCTGCTCGCGTTCGCCGTACTCTACATGGTGCTCGGGACGGCGCTGTTCGTCGCCCGGCGCAAGTCGTTCGTCCGGCTCGTCCGGCGCACGGCGGGCACCATCGGCGATGCCTTTTCGGAGCGGGCGAACGCAGCCGAGAGTGGAAGTGACTGACCGTGTTCGACAGCCTCCTCATCACAACCGACGGCAGTGACTGTTCGGGGCGAGCTGCCCAGTACGGCCTCGAACTCGCCGCGTGCTACGACGCGGACGTGACGTTCGTCCACGTCCTCACCGACGAGACGGACGCCATGGCCGAGGAGACCAGCCGGAGTCCCGCCGACCTCGCGGACCACCTCCTCGACCAGTTCCGCGGCCTCGCGGCCAGCGTCGGCGTCGACAGCGAGACCCACGTCGAACGCGGCACGCCCGCGACGGTCATCACCGAGTACGCGGCGACGGCGGGCCACGACTGCATCGTCATGGGTCGCCACGGCCGCGCCGGCATCGGCGAACGCCTCCTCGGGACGACGACCGACCGCGTCCTCCGGCGGGCCGACGTGCCCGTGTTGACCGCCCCCGAAGGGGAGGGACCGGTCGCCTACGAGTCCCTCCTCCTTCCGACCGACGGGAGCGAGAACGCCGAACGCGCCGCCCCCGTCGCGGGCGATATCGCGACCCGTGCCGGGGCCACCCTCCACCTGCTCTCCGTCGTGGACGTGCAGGCCGCCGCGGGCGCGTTCGACGCCGGCGGCATCTCGAAGGAGTACGTGAAGCGACTGACCGACGAGGCAGACGCCGCGGTCGACTCGGCCGCAGCGCAGGTCGGCGACGTCGACACCGTCGAGCGTGTCCGGAAGGGAACACCCCACGAGGAGATCGCGGCGTACGTCGACGAGAACGACATCGACCTCGTCGTGATGGCCACTCGCGGGAGGTCGAACCTCACCGGCCAGTACCTCGGCGGGACGACGGACCGCACCCTCCGGACCGTCGACGCGCCCGTGCTGGTCGTCAGGTAGGCTCGCGCGCCGACCGGAGAGAGAACGCGTTTATTGGGAGTTTTACCTCCAGATAACAGGATTTCAGTAGGGGCCCATCGCGCCAATGACGCTGTGAATCCGTGAACTGAAATCTCTTAGACGGAAGATATCGGTACAGTATTCTTCCACATCGATAGGCAGTAGTACAGTATTCAGATTCATTTTCGACTATAAAAACGTGCTATTCGACCCTCATAGAATACTCACGAACGACGCAAGAATAATATCAAATCATCTACAGTACACAGTATATGGGGGTCGTACGTAGAGAGGGTGACTGGCGTCTTGATAAGCAGGATGATGGTATCTACGAAGTCACCTATCAGCAACGTTCAGAGATGAAGATTATCACAGAAGACTACCAACAGCGCGGCTTCATCGACGAGCGGACCGATTTCACCGTTCCAGTGCGAGAGGTCAATTCGTTCTCAGAGGCGGAAGCGCTCTTTGAGGAGGTGGCGCAGGGCAGCACCTCTCCAGTTGGAGGAATGGCCTCGCCAATCGACCATAACAGTAGTTCAGACACAGATATTGACCTTAGCGACGCGGAGGCAGACCTCTCGGATGTACCACCGGCAGGACTGTTCGTTGGCGGGCTCATAGTAGGTGGATTCCTCATCGTAGAAAGCGGGTTGGCCATCACCTCGACGATGTTTCTCATCGGTGGGGCGTTCCTGCTACTCCCGCTCGGTGTGACGGTATTGACCTACCGCGTGTACGCTACCAAGGGAGTTGGTGCGGCAATCAGCTTTCTGCTTACCACAGAAAACGGAGATAGTGAATCATCAAGTTCGGCCGACAGCGGGACAGAGCGGACACCGCCCGCGCCGGAGAAATTGAAAAATGACCTGTACTTTGAGCGCGCAAATCGGCAGTGCGAGTGGTGTGGCGAAGAAGTTGACTCACCCGACACGCACCACATTACACCCCGCGGGGAAGGCGGGCCGAACGAGCCAAGAAATCTAATTGTGCTCTGCCCGAACTGTCACCGAAAGGCCGACAGGGGAATGATTTCACGCTCGAAACTTCGCCGAGCTATCGACGCATAAATCACAGACTGTTACTGTAATACTCGGAGCCGGACTGATGCTTGTTGTCCGACTTCTACTGTAGTACAACGGTTTCCAGGGGCCATTATCAACTGAATTGAATTTTGGATTGGAGAAATGCGAACTCGTGACTCATGGCCCCACCATCTTCGGAGGATGGATTTGATGCGTGCCTTACTTTCAATATAAAATATTAATAAAATAGAAGAACGGAATAGGAAATCAGGATCCACACAGGAGGGGGGAAGAGTCTCGATTGCATTCAGCCGACGATCATTAGTCGTATATTTGTTGGAGTATACGCCCTATGAGAATCTATTTACTGCGAGCAGTCTAACTAGGAATATGTCTGTTGATCGGATCGCATTTATCTGTAAGGGGAACGCGGGCCGGAGCCAGATGGCGACGGCGTTTGCAGAGCGGGAACGTAGTGAACGAGGACTCGATATCGACATCGTGACCGGTGGAACGGACCCGGCCGATCACATCCATCAAGCGGTCATCGACGCGATGCAAGGGCGTGATATCGATATCAGCGACCGAACGCCCAGGAAGATCACGCCCGACGATATCGAGGACGTTGATTCCGTCGTCACGATGGGGTGTTCAGTGGATGAGTTCCGACCGCCTGATTGGACCGGTCAGAGCCAGCAGTGGGATCTTGAACATCCCGGCGGTGACGATGTCGACGAGATGCGCGGACAGCGTGACGAGATCGAACGTCGCGTCACTGCCTTCTTCGATGAGCTGGAGGCAACGGAGACAGACGGAGACCCCAGTACGGAGACGTAATGGGACTGCTCTTCAAACGTGATCTCCGGATACCGTTCGCTGTTCTCCTTGCGCAGTCGGTTGTCACTGTCGGGTTCGGTATCGCGAAGGTGTCGACAAATGCGAATGTGCTTTAATCAGAACTAGCTTCTCGTCAACCAGCACGTGCAATCAGTACACTATATGGAATCGACTCTGAATCACTCAATTACTGCTCAGAGGAGCATATAACCTGTGCGACGAGCGGTTCGATTTATTGTTGGTGTCGGTATGGGCGGTCTCATTTTGGGGGGATATCTCTACACAGTCGGTGCAGAGACGGTACTCAATCGAGTGATTGCTGTCAGCCCGTGGGTGGTCGGAGTCGTCCTCCTCCTCGTAATTCTGGAGGGGTTGGCGGACGCAATTGGTGTGTGGGCCTCAATTGAACCGCTGGGCGACGGACTCTCCGGGCCGGAGAGCGTTCAATTTGCACTCGCAGGAGACTTCTTCGATATACTCAGTCCAGCCGGACCCGTCAGTTCGGAGCCGATCATGGCACGATTTTTCAGCGTCGCGACGGGGACTGGGTATTCGGATGCACTCGGGGTCCGTTCGACCGCGAAATACGTAAAATCAGGATCACAGGTTATCTTCTCCGGTCTCGCCGGACTGTTCATTCTCGCTGGTTCCCCCGAAGTAACACCAGTTCTACTCACACTGGGAGTCTCGATTACTGGCCTCGTAGTTCTTGGTGGCGTCATTCTTCGGTCGCGAACATATCTCTCGACTGGTCTCGTCGCAGGGCTTACACCGGTTGTCACACGAGTTTCTGGCCTCTACCGCGACCAACCATATGACCGTGCGATCGTCGCGGATGCTGTCGATCGGTATTGGCAACGCATCGTCGACTTCCGAGAGACGCCCGGACTACTAGTCCTTATTACAGTGGGAGGACTCGTTGAACAGCTCTTGACGGCCACTGCGCTCTGGATCGCCCTCTCAGGATTGGGTGGCAACAGTGTGTTTCTCCCAATTCTGGTCATCATCCCGCTCCCACAGGTTGCTAGCGTCGTCCCGATTCCGGGGAGCCTCGGGGCATACGACCTGCTGTTGGGTGGAGCACTGGTCCTCGTTACTGGCGCCCCGAGCGTTAGCGCGACAGCAGCTGTCCTCCTCGTACGAACCCTCTCACTCCCGTTTGGCGCGATCGCTGGTGGAATTTGCGTTGCCTATCTGCGTGGATGGCGACCGAACAGAACGGATGGATGACCTGACCCGGGCCACACCGTATTGTGGGAGGCTGGTCAGTGGCCCTTCAATCCTCGTCTGACTGAAGCCTTCGGGAAACCAACGGCCAGGTGAAATCAACCACGAGCGCCACAGTAGTCACCCCGATCCCGACGAGCGAGAGGAGTTCTGGAAGCTTCATCCAGACTGGGAATACGTACGACGCCCACCCCTCGACCTGACGGACGAAGCCAACAGCTGCGTTCGCGTTCTCCGTCCGCCCCTCTAGCTGCCAGCCAGGCACGGTTTCACCACGTTCCTCGGGGACGCCTTTTCGGTCTACAGCATACGGGAGTTGGACACCCGAGTACTCCCAGACGATCTCTCCTGCTGCATTCACCTCGATGACGCGATTGTGAAGGGAATCGGCAATCAGCGTGTTGCCGTTCGGCAGCCGATCCGCATCACGCGGCCACTGGAGGATGTCGTCACCGCCATACGTCCAGACTGCGGTTCCGCTCTCGAGATCATACTCAACGACTCGGTCGTTTTCGCTGTCGGCAACGAGGACCGTCCCCCACTCCGTCAGGCGATGCGGATTGTGCTGTTCGTAGAGGAAGCTGTGATTCCCCGGCTGGCCGATGACATCGACGATTCGATTAGTCTCGGGATTCACCTCGACGATCACGTCGAAATTCCGGATCGAGAGCTGGAAGTTCCCGTTTGGTAACTGGTCGATATCGTTCATATGGGTCCAGTCGCTTTCGGGCCCCTGTCGCTCGGGACTCCCGTATTGCTGGTCGAACTCTGATCCTTCACCCAGTCGCTTTGTCCCGTTCCAGTTCCAGGTAATCGACCCATTCTGTGCGACGGTGAACGCTCGGTTGTTCCCCATGTCGATGATCGCTGTTTCCCCGCTGTCGAGGCGGTCCACATCGTGGACCTCGTGGTGTTGGACGAATTCGTCGTACCAGGTGTATCGCCAGACGATCTGGGTTTCGTTGTGTTGGAGCGCATCCCCGTCAAGCTCGAGGACACGGTTGTGAACGCATTCGTCCTCGACCTGGTTGAGCTGGTCTGGCGGACAGTTTTCAGGAGCTGTCTTCGTAGCAACCGCGACGAGTACGTTTCCGTTCTCGAGGTATTCTGCGTCGAAGACCCGCGAGTTCGGGGGGTCGAACTCCCAGTTGACGGTCCCGTTCTGACTGACCTCGATGAGTCGGCCGTCGTACTTGTAATCCTGGACGCTGATGAGTGTCGCTCCGGGATAGGTGTCTCCGGACTGTGCGACGGTTTCGGATGTATCTGCTAACACTGCTTGCCCTCCGAGGGCGGCAGACAGGAGGATCAGCACGATGAGGAGCCGACTCCGCCGAGATCCCGACCCGAGCCATTGACGGGGTACGATGTCATGTTCCATATTATGATGAATTCAGGCGGCGAACGCGTGCGACAGTCTGTCGGGCCTTGGCCGAAATCCCCTGCCGATTGACAACCGCCTCTATGATGATCCATGGTAGCAGAAGTACGGCCCCAAAGACGAGGTAGACGAGACTCCACGGAGCCATCCAGACCGGTTTGATCCACTGGGAGACACCCTCCCACGTCTCGGCGATCTCCGAAGTGAGCGATTCGAGCGGCGTTCCGCCGAACGTCGTTTTGAGCCACTCGGGGAACGTCGCCGTTCCCGTGCCTGTTCCCGGCGTCTCACCGGCGCTTCCGGAGAGTTGGTACGAGCCGGAGACGTTCTGGTCGAGCATCGTCGGGCCGTCAGGTTCGTTCCCGTATGCGGCGCGCTCGGCATCGAAGGGTGCCCACGGCGTGTACACTTCCCAGACGATCTCACCCGTTGGTGTCACTTCGATTACGCGGTGGCCCAGCGAATCGACGATGAGTGTATTCCCGTTCGGGAGTCGGTCCGCATCACGCGGCCAGTTCAGTTGGTCATCACCCACTGTCCAGATCTGCTGCCAGTTACACGCTCCCGAATCAGTCCGGTTGACACAGCTATACTCGACGACCCGGTCGTTTTCGCTGTCCGCAACGAGGATCGTCGGCGTGCCGTTTTTCGACTCGAGGTATTGGGGGTCGTGCTGTTCGTTCAGGACCGAGTACTTCTGGTCGGCGCCGAGTCGCATCGTGATGTTCTTGGTCGACCGATTGACGACGATGACCTGATCGAAGTTCCGTGGGGAGACCAGGTATTCCCCGTCTCCGATTTTGTCGACGTCGTTCACGTGTGTCCAGTCCTCGCTCATTCCGCCGTCGGTCCCGTTCGGATAGTGATTTTTGAAGTACCACTCCCAGACGATGCGGTCTTTGGAGAGGTCGTAGATGAACACCCGGTCGTTGCTCGTCCCGTTCTCGTACTCGCGCATGTTGGCGACGAGCAGTTGATCGCCGTTGATCAGGTCCACGTCATGCGTATCTTCGATACTGAAATTCTGTTGCCAGACGCGCTCTTTGGTTTCGGGATTCAGTTCGTAGACTAGCGTCTTTCCAGGTGCAGTATTCACCACGAGTAGGTTTCCGTTCGGAAGTGGATCGGTGTTATAGAACCAGCTAACGCCACGTTTCGAGCCGTTGTATATCCACTCTGGCTGCGCCCGTGGGCCAGCTGCCACGAGCCGGGCTGGCTTCTTTTTCGCCCCTTCGCCTTGGAAATGGAAACCTTGGACGGCAACGTACGTGGTTCCGTTTGCTGCATCTTCGACGGTTCCAGCCTGAATCTCAGGGGGTTCGTAGGTCGCTGTGAGGGCTGTGCTTGCTCCGAACGACGCGATGATGAGAAGGGCCAAGCTCCCACGAAGGAGCCATGCCAGAGACAACGGAGGGCGACGCACTACCGACACCTCCGGTGGTTGTTGTATGTGTTTTGTGATTCGCTCATACGTACGCCTCAAACTCTTCCCCGAATGCGAGGAAGTAACCCGTCCCGATGACACCGATCACGGCCGCGATAGTGAACGCGATCTCCGGATTCACGAATTCCCACAGATAGCCACCAAGAGCCGCACTCGGAATAACGACCGTGTTCCGGAGCAGGTAGTAGGTACCCGTCACGCGGCCGCCGGCGTCGGCCTCGGCGGGTCCGACGATCAATGCCTTGTGTGAGGGTAAACCAGCGAAGCGAAGCCCGGAGAACGCGAAGATGAGGATCATCGCCCACGAGAGCGGCATCACCGACGTGAGAACCTCTGGCCCACTGATGAGTACGATTGGGAAAAGGGCGTAGACTGCGAACCCAAGCGCGACGACGGGCTTGAGGCCGACTCGCTCGGCGACTTTCGCGGCTGGCGCCATCGAGAGGAGGGCAATCAACATCTCGACGCCGAGCAGGTACCCGAAGAACGCCTCCGGCGAAAGATCGATCGCATATGAGAAGCCAGCCAGTGAGACGGTCGTCTCGAAGCCAACCTGGTAGAACTGGGTGATCACCAGCACGAAGAAGACGTACACCATCCCGTTGGCGAACCGGACGAGCGTGTCACCGACGAGCAGCGGCCGGAGCGCCGACGGCATCTCGCGGAGGTCTGCCCGAATCTGTGCCACCCCCTCGAAGGAGTCACCGATGGAGTCCTCACTGGCGTCGTAGAGGACGTGTTGAGCGACTGTTCCGATGATACCGAAGACGACAGCGACGGCGAGGACGTACTGGAAACTCACCGTGAAGTCCGGGTGGAAGCCGATGAGGACGGCCGCGAGTACCGGCCCGATGAGGAATGCCGTCCGGCGGAACGTCTCAGTGCTGGCGAAGCCAGCGGCCAGCCTGGAGGGATCGGTCGCCTGCTTGACGACGGCGAACGTTGCACCCAACCCGAATGACTTCCAGCCTTGCGCGAGCAGCAGCCCGACGAAGATCCAGATCCAGGGTGGGATCGTCACACTGGCAATCGTGATCACGCCGAGGTTCGGTGCGACCAACCAGACGCCGAAGCCCAGAGTCGAAATCAACCCGAACAGCGTGAGCGCGTATCGCGAGCCGATGCGGTCCGAGATAGCGCCACCGGGATACGGGAACACTGCCGAGACGATGTTGCTGACAGTCCCGAAAAGACCGACAACGAATCCGGACGCCCCGAGTGCGACGATGTACTCGGGGATGAATCGACTGGTCATCTGGAAGCCGAGGCTGAACGCGAACATCGCCAGCGACAGCACCAGCACGTCCCGCTCGAGCGCGAAGAACTGCCGGAAGGTGTCCAGTGGGCCCGTTTCCTCTACGTCGACGGATACTTGTTCCTGACTCATCGGTCGTTGCGGGAGTGCTTTGCTTGGTTACGTGATTCGGTCCACCGCAAACGTACGTTTCCTGGAATACTGCCTGTTGTTCGAATGGGGAACCCGCTCATCATACTCACAACGTGAACGCCCGGGTATATAGATTCTTATGGACGGCTAACCTAAACAGATTTACCGAGTGTGTCCACATCCATGAACCAGAAACCTAGCCACCAACCCGTGACTATACCTCGATGGTCTGCGATTCCGGGGGCCGTCCACGATGACTGAGGATTGGCTGCCAGCGGAGACGTTGAAACACTTGGAGACACAGATCGCCTTCAGTTCGGACCGCATCTACTTCCGATTCCGCTGGGATCAGCCCCACCCCGGCGGGTGGATCCACGACATGCTGGTGTATCAGGACGGAGAGTGGCGGCAGTTTGCGGATCCGTCACCGTGGGTGACCGCTACCGAGAACCCAGAGCACACTGGATTCTACGAGGACCGCGTGAGTTTTCTGCTTGACGACGGTTCAGTCAAGGGCTTCGAGGAGTTCGGCGGTTGGTTGACTGTCCACGACGGAATGCGGTCGTTGCCCAGCGAGGTTCCGGAACCCGAGGTACAGGCGCACGAGCATTTCGGCCCGGATGGCCTCGACAAGACAGATATCCGGAAGTACATTCCGCAAGCCTGCGATGGCGAGTGGTGGGAAAACGACTGGCGGGAAATGAAATCGCAACCGGAGCTCGAACGTCTCAAGCGAGAGGGTGTGTTCCTCGACCTCCCGATGTGGCGGGCCCACCGGAGCAATCCCAAGGGATTCGGCACGGACCACCACGTCCTCGACTATCGTCACAGCGACCAGGGCCACAACACGTACACAACTCAGGAGTGGGATCCCGAGGACGGCCCCGAGCTCATGTGGGACCCTGCGGTCGTGGAGGGTGGAGCACTCGATTACCACGAGATTCGTGACGGAGCGTTCCCCGATCAGCAGGAGGGCACGTACGCACTGGAGATGGAGGACGCCGTGCCGTTCGACCGGACCGTCGCGGAGTGGGAAGGAGCGATGATTCCACGCCGGCCGCTCCGCGACCCCGTGGGGAGCGCGGCGGACTGGAAGGCGAGTGGGGTCTGGGATGATGGCGAGTGGGTCGTCGAGATGTGGCGCGACCTGCAGACAGACCATCCGCTGGATACGACACAGCTGGAACCGGGCGGGGTCTACACCTGGACGCCGGCCGTCCACCACGGCGCCGGACAGCGCTGGCACTGGGTCGGGTACCCCTACAAGCTCGGACTCGGGGCCGAACCCGACTACGCCGGCGACCAGTATACGGCCGGACCGACCGAACTCGTTGCGACGGAGTTCACCGGCGCCACACCTGACTGGGACCGTATCGAAACGTACACGCTGCCCCTCGTGTTCCCGGGATTGCTCACTTGGAACGACCTCGTCGACGAGTCCCATCCGCGGGCTGACGACGTCCGAGACGCAGCAGTCACGATGTGGGAACTCTACGAGAACGCCCCGGAATCGTTTATTGGATAATTAACCTCTCTGTCCCTGTGCCAGTTTCGACGGATCGCTCGGTAGGGGGTCAGAGAGCGACCAGTAGTTCGTAGACGATACCTGCAACGATCCCGACCCCGATCGTCCGAAGGACACTCTGGTTGAATCGAAGGTGGAGGACTCCAGCGAGTCCCGCGATCCCGAACGCCGGAAGATTGACCGATGGTACGATCGGAAGGAGCAGCTGCATTCCGTAGCTGTCGACGAGAATAGTCGAATTGAAGAGTGTCTGGACGGCGAACCAGAGGCCGAGGTTCACGATGACGCCGACGACGGCGGCGGTGACCGCCGATAATGCCGCCGTGATAGATGTTCGACCACGAAGGTATTCGATGTACGGGGCGCCAACAAAGATCCACAGAAAGCTCGGAACGAAGGTCACCCACGTAACGACGACCGAGCCTGCGATACCGGCGACCAACGGATCCAGGGTACCTGGATTCCGGTAGGCCCCCATGAACCCGACGAACTGGACGACTTGGATGAGCGGCCCCGGTGTCGTCCCTGCGAATCCGAGACCATCCAGCATCTCGCCGGGTAGCAGCCACTCGTAGGTGAGGACCGCCTCTTGGGCAACGTACGCGAGCGCCGCGTACGCTCCGCCGAACGACACCGCCGCGACGAGACTGAAGAACAGTCCTTCCTGAACGAGGACGTTGCTGCGGCCGAGGAGGGCACCGAGTACGAGAAGCGGGCCGAACCAGACGACCAGCCAGGTGGTTAGCGTCCCCAACGCCTGCCGTCTGGACGGGCGGCCGTCGGCTGGCGCATCGGAGATGACTGCTGTGGTGGCGTCCGCGTCGTGCCCGGTCATCACGGTGAACGTGTCCGGTGCGAGTCGGTAGCCGAGAAACCCGATCAGCCCTGCGCCGATGACGATGATGGGGAACGAGACATTGAAGACGTACATGCCGATGAACGCAGCGACGGCGAGCAGGACCATCGCCCGGTTCTCGAACACTTGCCGACTCAGACTGAGGACGGCCGCGAACACGATCACGAGCACGGCGGCCTTGAGACCGAAGAGCAGGCCCGTCACGACCGTGAGTTCCCGGTAGGTAACGTAGAGGATACTCAGTGCGAGGATCGAGAGAAAGCCGGGGAGGACGAACAACCACCCGGCGATGAGCCCCCCTCTGGTCCCATTGAGAAGCCAGCCGAGATAGACGGACAACTGCTGGGCTTCCGGACCGGGCAACAACATCGTGTAGTTGAGGGCGTGAAGGAAGCGTCGCTCGCTCACCCAGCCGCGTTCCTCGACGACGTACCGGAACATGACCGCAATCTGGCCGGCCGGTCCCCCGAAGCTGGATGCTGCAACCCGCGCCCAGGTCCACGTCGCCTCCCGAAGCGTCGGCATCGATACCGACAACCCATCTGATTGGTCTTTTTCTACCCGGTGCTCCTCTTCCATCGTTCCCAGTGAGATAGTGCTATTTGTGAACCTTTCCGTCCGATACACCGATTGACTGTCGTTGATAGACCGTAGTAAACGATAAGAGCGACCAGATCAGCGTTGGTATTTCGGGGTTCTGGCCGAGCTTCGGAGGGTCAAACAGGGTCGGTGTGCTGTTTGGCGAGAGGCCGGCGTCGGCGACGGTACCCATCCGGAGTTTGACGTCCATTCTACAGGAAAGACGGTGGAGTCAGTCCTCTTCTCTGTAGAATAACGCTTCCTTCGATGCGTTACAGTCCGGACACTGCTCTGGGAGGACTTCTTTGTCTGTAAGATCACCTGTCTCTCCACATTCGCTACAGCGCCACATAGTGTAGCTCTGCCCGAGAGCGTCTGGAGTGTCACCGATCGGAACCTCTGTTTCTTCCTTATTTCCCTCTACCGGAGGTCGGTCGCTTTCTGGCACCATACTTCACCATTGTTCCTGGGAGATAAATCGTTTTCCTACAGTAGTCTATTAGAATCGATTTACTTTGACGGGGTTTTATTCTGCTTCCCACCTTCATCGCCTTTATGACCGGCAGGAAGAACGCGATGCTCACCACCGAAGATCGGCGGTGGTTGACCGGGGAAAAGGTCTACGAGGGGCAACACGCGAAACAGCAACGGTATCAGCGCCGACGCGACATCCGTGAACGCGTCTATAATTCGATGCTCGATTTCTCGATCCTGCTCGACGAACTCGACGATGAAGAGTGGCACGAGATATTTGGTGAGATCTCCGATGGGGGACAACACTGGCAAAACGCGGACGAGGATCTCCAAGCCGGGGTTCGTGATGGACTGGCGTTTCTCCTCCGGACGATTGGTATCGCTACGCTGATGCGTGACGGGCAGACATCGGAGGGGACGGTTCCGGAGCGGATGTTCACGACCGCCCTTCGTCGCGCCGGGCATCGAGATGGGCTGCTCGTCGACGCGGTCTCGCTGGACATCGATGCGACGGATGTGGGGATTCCAGAACTCCTCGAGGGGCTTCAGTCGGACGAACCCTTGTCCGCCGGCAGTCTCTATCTGCTGATGGAGAGCGGTGCTGTCGACACAGACGTTGTTCAGGAGTGCCTGCGCGAGCAGCTCTCTGATGAGGAGCTGGAGGGGGTGTGAGTTATGTCAATTACATCGAAACGCGAGCTATTCGACCGGGAACTCCGTAAACTCTACCACGCCGAGATCGAAATCCTCGATCTGCACAGCGATCTTTCCGATGCTGCTGCGAGCGAAGAGGTACGAGCGATCTTCGGTGGCCACGAAGGCGACACGGTTGACCAGATCGACCGCATCGAGGAAATTTTCGCGGTGCTCGATATGGAGCCCCGTGAGCAAGGGAGCCCGATTATGGAGGGTCTGCTTGCCGAGAAAGACCAGTTCGTGGCCGAGGTAGAGGACGACGACCTCCGGGATCTGGATGTAATCAGCATTGGAATGATCAACGAACGACTCGAGATCACGCTCCTCGACCGACTTATTATGCTTGCCGATGAACTTAATCTCCCAGATCCAACGGTGTCGAATTTGAACGAAAATCGAATTGAAGCACAGAAAGCACTTGAGCAAATGCAACAGTTCCTTGAAGAGCGCCGGCATCAGTCAGAGACGCACTAACCGATCTATTTAATAAATCTGAGCCTTGTAATAAACGGTCTCGACTTCTATAATCTCAAAGTACGAGTTCAATGCGTTTCCTCATTTAATATCGACGCTCTTCGGAAGCAGATTGTTGGTCGGGTAGAGCTGGCGCTGTGAAAGCGTAGCGGGCAAGGGTGACGCGACAGCG